>NZ_JAMFMB010000026.1 GCF_023502395.1 Ruegeria spongiae
ATACCTATGGACAGAAGCATAAGCTGCGCCTGGCCGGGCCCGAACAGATCAGATCAGATCAGATCAAGGACAAGCTGACCGATGATGTGGCGGTATTGATACTGGCCGCGGTTGATTTCTGCACCGGAGTCGCCATGACATGAAGGCGCTGACCAGAAGGGAGTGTGAGATTGGCAGCAACCACTTGAAACATCTCAAAATCCTTGAGAGCAATCATCATCGGCATCGTTGGCTGCGGCACGGGTTTCGCGGCGGGCTGCACCTATTGATATCCAAATCGGGCTCGCGGCGCCCCCGCCTTCATCTGTGTCGCTCCGCGCCAAGCTAAGGCTGCACTGCCCCGGCTTACAGCTTGCCAGCCCGCGCGACCCGGCGCAGCGCGGCAGCCATGTGTGGTCTGGTTTTCCCGAGGGCTATGCCGTCATACGGGCCTTGATCGCGCAAGGGAGCGGGACGAATACAAGGTCCGGCAGTTGGTCACCTGGTTGACCTGGCAATCCCCGCGCCAAACACGGCGGCGAGCATTTTTACCGATCGGCAATAATCATCGTAAGACCCGGCGGTCGCTTTGGCCCCTTTCAGCGACGATGTGATAAGGGCCGCCATTTCTTCGGTACTGCCCGGCAAGGTCACGGCGCCGGCCTTCACATGATGTGCCAGCCAGTCGGCATAGATTTTGCGCAGCCGCGCCTCACCGTCATGTACCAATTTCGAAGACGATGATGTCCCCGCCTCCATCAACTCCATCCCGTGGGCAGAGCTGAGCATCGGCCGCACCACGATCTCGCCCTGCGCGAGAATTGCCGCCTCCAGCACCTCGGGCACGGGGCCGTCCCGGGTCAGCGCGGCGGCCAGCGCGGCGCTGCACTTGTCATAGCAATGCCGCACAAGCGTCTGGAAAATATCGTCTTTGTTCCGATAATGCAGATACAAGGCTGCCCGCGACATGCCCGCCCCGCGCGCGATGTCATCCATCGAGGTCTTGCGAAAGCCATAGGTCGCAAAAGCGGTCCACGCCGCGTCCAGAATGGCCTTCTGCTTGGGGTCGAGATCGAGATCCTTCATGACTCCAGTCTGTGACTGTTTGTGTCGATATTGTCAATTGACAACATGACAAATTTCGCTATTTCTGTCACTATCCAGACGCTGCGGAGAGACGCGCCATGCCAACATCCCTGACGATTAACGGAACTGCCCATAATATCGACCTGCCTGACGAGGTGCCCCTGCTCTGGGTGCTGCGCGACGAGGTCGGCCTGACCGGCACAAAGTTCGGCTGCGGCGTGGCCGCGTGCGGGGCCTGCACCGTGCAAATTGATGGCGAGGCGGTCCGATCCTGTCAGGTCGCTCTGTCGGATGTCTGGGGCGAGGTCACAACGATTGAGGGGCTCGGCGCGCCCGAGGCTATGGCCAAGATCCAGCAGGCCTGGGTTGACCATCAGGTCGCGCAATGCGGCTATTGCCAGTCCGGCCAGATCATGCAGGCCGCTGCCCTGCTGGCCGAAAACCCCAGCCCATCGGATGCCGAGATTGACGAGGCGATGCAGGGCAACCTGTGCCGCTGCGGCACCTACCCCCGTATCCGCGCCGCGATCCATTCCGCCGCCGGCAAGCTGAAGGAGGCGTAAACAATGGCATCCGTTGGAAAAATCCTGCGTCGCACCTTCCTGATCGGCTCGGCCGCTGTTGTCGGCGGTGTAGCGTTTGGCGCCTACTATGTGTCCCGCCCGGCGCCCAACCCGCTGCAACCGCAAGAGGGTGAGGCCGCGCTGAACCCCTTTGTGCTGATTGATCAGCAGGGCATCACGCTGTTCGCGCCCCGCGCCGAGATGGGCCAGGGCGTCATGACCACCTGGGCCGCGCTGATCGCCGAAGAACTGGACGTGGAACTGGAGCAGGTCCGCGTCCTTCACGGGCCCGCTGCCGCCGCCTATTACAACAGCGCTTTGTTGGGAGAAGGGCTGCCCAACAAGGGGTATGACATTTCTGATTTCCAACACAATCTGGGTGAAGCGCTGGGGGTGTTCGGGAAGGTGCTGAACCTGCAGATTACCGGCGGATCGACCTCGATGCGGGATGGGTTCGAGCGGATGCGCGAAGCGGGCGCAACCGCCCGCGAGACCCTGAAGCAGGCCGCAGCGAACCGACTCAGCATCGCCCGCGATCAGCTGAGAACTGAAAACGGCGCGGTCATCGCCCCGGATGGCACCCGCATTCCCTACACGGACCTCGCCGTTGCGGCGGGCCAGATCGACCCGCCCGAGGTTGCGCTGCGTGACCCAAGCGACTGGCGCCTTCTGGGCAAGAGCCTGCCGCGCGTCGATATGGTGGGCAAAGCCACCGGCACCGCCGAGTACGGCATTGATGTGCGACCCGAAGGGTCGAAATTCGCCAGCGTCCGCACCAACCCCAAGCTGGGCGGCGAGATGAAGAGCTTTGACGCCAGTGACGCCGAATCTATGCCCGGCGTCGAGAAGATCGTTGATCTTGGCGATGGCGTCGCGGTGGTCGCCTCCAACACCTGGCTGGCCATGCAGGCCGTCGAGGCCATCAATGTAGATTGGGGCGACGCGCCCTACCCGCCAGAAACTGACGGTTTGTTCGACGCGATCGGCGCAGCATTTGAGGGCAAGGCAAACTCGACCATGCGCGACGATGGTGATGTGGGAACCATGCCCGAGGGTGCCACCGAGGTCACGGCGGAATACCGGCTGCCCTATCTGGCCCACGCGACCATGGAGCCGATGAACGCCACCGCCATTTTCACCGGCAAAACGCTGGAACTCTGGACCGGCAATCAGGCCCCCACAGTCATCCGCTCCAAGGTTGCCAAGGTGGCCAATCTCGACCCCGAGATGGTCACGGTCCATACCCCATATATGGGTGGCGGCTTTGGTCGGCGGCTGGAATATGATTATGCGGTCATCGCAACCAAAGTGGCCATGGCCCTGCCCAATGTGCCGGTGCAGGTCACATGGTCGCGTGAAGAGGACATGCGCCACGATTTCTACCGCCCCGGTGCCATGGCCCGGATGCGGGGCGCGGTCAAAGACGGCAAGGCGCTCTTGCTGGACGGCCAGATCAGCGCGCAATCCGTTCTCTATCAGGCGATGACGCGGATGGGTGCCCCGGCTGGCGGGCCCGACAAGATCCTGGTTGAGGGCGCGTTCAACCAACCCTATGCGATCCCCAACTACCGCATCCGTGGCTATATTGCCGATCTTGCGGTGCCGGTGGGCTCCTGGCGCTCGGTCGGCAACAGCTTTAACGGCTTCTTCCATGACACCTTCCTGGACGAAATGGCCCATGCCGCCGGGCGTGACCCGCTGGAGTTTCGGCTGGAACTGATGAAATCCGAACACGCGCCTTCCGCAGGGTGCCTTGAGGCGGTGCGCGAGATGTCGGGCTGGACCGGCAAGACCCCCGATGGTGTCGGTCGCGGTGTCGGATTCACTTACAGCTTCGGCACGCCGGTGGCTCAGGTGATCGAAGTGGTGGACGAGGATGGCACCATCCGCATCTCCAAGGCCTGGATCGCCTGCGATATGGGGCTGGCGCTGGATCCCGGTACGGTCGAGGCGCAGATGGTCGGCGGCATGATCTATGGCCTGTCGGCCGCCTGTTTCGGCGAGGTCACCTTCGCCGACGGCGAGGTCGAGCAATATAACTTTCCCGACTATGACGCGATCCGTATCCATAATGTGCCGGAGACCGAGGTGCGTATCCTCGAAACCAACCGCCATATGGGTGGCGCCGGTGAGCCGGGCACGCCCCCCTCCATGCCCGCGCTTGGCAACGCGCTGTTTGATCTGACCGGCCAGCGGGCGCGCAGCCTGCCGCTGTCCCACAGCTTCGATCTGCTGGTCTGAGCGTACTCTCCCGCACCGCCGGTCCCCCGGCGGTGCGGCCACATGCAAAAGCGGCATGTGCCCTTCCCCTTCCCGACCCCATTCGCTATTGCAGGCCTGACCCGTATTTGTTGACGCAGGACGCACCCCATGGCGATGGACAAGACATTCAACGCGGCCGAGGCCGAGGCCCGCATCTACGAGGCCTGGGAACAGGCTGGAGCCTTCAAGGCAGGCGCGAACAGATCGCGCGACGAAAGCTTTACCATCATGATCCCGCCGCCCAACGTGACGGGCGCGCTGCATGTGGGTCATGCCTTCAACAACACGTTGCAGGATATCCTGATCCGCTGGCACCGCATGCGCGGGTTTGACACGCTCTGGCAACCCGGTCAGGACCACGCGGGCATCGCCACGCAGATGCAGGTCGAAAAGATGCTGGCCAACACCCAGCAACCCGGACGGCGTGAACTGGGGCGCGAGAAGTTCCTGGAGAAAGTCTGGGAATGGAAAGGCGAATATGGCGGTACGATCATCGAGCAGCTCAAGCGTCTGGGATCGTCCTGCGACTGGTCGCGCAACGCCTTTACCATGGCCGGTGCGGCAGGTGATCCGCGCACGGGGCACGAAAATTCTGCGAATTTCCATGATGCGGTGATCAAGGTCTTTGTCGAGATGCACAACAAAGGCCTGATCTATCGCGGCAAGCGGCTGGTCAACTGGGACCCGCATTTCGAGACCGCGATCTCGGACCTCGAAGTCGAGAATATCGAAACGCCGGGCCATATGTGGCACTTCAAATACCCGCTGGCCGGTGGCGAGACCTATACCTATGTCGAAATGGACGAGGATGGGAACACCGTGCTCGAGGAAGAGCGCGACTATATCTCGATCGCCACCACCCGCCCCGAAACCATGCTGGGTGACGGCGCGGTGGCGGTGCACCCCTCGGATGAGCGTTACGCGCCAATCGTTGGAAAACTCTGCGAAATCCCGGTTGGCCCGAAAGAGCATCGCCGCCAGATCCCGATCATCACCGACGATTACCCCGATCCCGATTTCGGCTCGGGCGCGGTGAAGATCACCGGCGCCCATGACTTCAACGACAACATGGTGGCCAAACGCGGTGGCATCCCGATGTACCGCCTGATGGACACGCGTGGCGCAATGCGGGCGGATGGCGCGCCCTATGCCGAAGCCGCGGGCAAAGCGCAGGAGTATGCGCGTGGGCGCGACTTCACCGAGAACGAGATCGACGCGGTCAATCTGGTGCCCGACCACCTGCGCGGGCTCGACCGGTTCGAGGCGCGCGCCAAGGTCGTTGAAGAAATCACCGCCGACGGTCTGGCCGTCATGACCCGCGCCGACAACCCGGTTCTGGGCACGAAGCTGGGCGAAGAGGACGATCCGGCGGCTCTGGTGCCGCTGGTCGAGAGCAAACCGATCATGCAGCCCTTTGGCGACCGCTCGAAGGTGGTCATTGAGCCGATGTTCACCGACCAGTGGTTCGTCGACGCCGAAAAGGTCGTCACCCCGGCGCTGGACGCAGTCAAGGGCGGCACGGTCAAGATCATCCCCGAGTCGGGCGAGAAGACCTATTACCACTGGCTGGAAAACATCGAGCCCTGGTGCATCTCGCGCCAACTGTGGTGGGGGCATCAGATTCCGGTTTGGTATGGCCTTGATCTGTCGGCTGAAGACTTCAAGGGCGACGAGAATGAAGGCGCGCTTGATCTGGTCGAACTGGGTCGCCTGCTGAACGAAGGCGGGATGCTGCACCGTGGCAACGTCATGGAATGCGCCGCGAGCCTCGAGGCTGTCACCGAGAAATTCTTCGATGACAACGCCAACATTCCCAGCCCGCTGAGCCATGCCACCGTTGTAGAAGTTGCCGACAAGCATGAGGCCATCCATCAGTTTGCGGAAAGCCTCGCGCAATATGCGGTCGAGCAGGACCCGACCAAGCTGGTCTACCCGGTCTGGCGCGACCCCGACGTCCTCGACACCTGGTTCTCGTCCGGCCTCTGGCCGATCGGCACGCTGGGCTGGCCCGAGCAGTCCGAGGAGCTAAAGCGCTATTTCCCGACCGATGTGCTGATCACTGGCTTCGACATCCTGTTCTTCTGGGTCGCCCGGATGATGATGATGCAACTGGCCGTGGTCGATCAGATCCCGTTCCACACCGTCTACCTGCACCAGCTCGTCCGCGACGAGAAGGGCAAGAAGATGTCCAAGACCACCGGCAATGTCATCGACCCGCTGGAAATCGTGGACGAGTTCGGTGCCGATGCGCTGCGGTTCACCAATGCCTCGATGGCGGCGATTGGCGGCGTGCTGAAGCTGTCCCGCGAACGCATCACCGGCTATCGCAATTTCGGCACCAAGCTGTGGAATGCCGTGCGTTTTGCCGAGATGAATGAGGTCTTCACCGACGCCGTGCCGCAAGCCGCCGTCGCCGATCTGAAACCCAAAGCCGCCGTGAACCGCTGGATCATTGGCGAGACCGCCCGCGTGCGGGCTGAGGTCGACGCGGCGCTGGAAAGCTATCGTTTCAACGATGCGGCAAACGGGCTTTATGCCTTTGTCTGGGGCAAGGTCTGCGACTGGTATGTGGAACTCTCCAAGCCGCTTTTGCAGGGCGACGACGCCGATGCTCGGTCTGAGACCCGCACCACCATGCGCTGGGTGCTGGATCAGTGCATGATCCTGCTGCACCCGATCATGCCCTTCGTTACCGAGGAACTTTGGGGCCTGACAGGCGACCGCGCGAAGATGATCGTTCATGCAGACTGGCCCACTTACGGCACCGAACTGGTCGATGCTGAGGCGGATCGCGAGATGAACTGGGTGATTTCACTGATCGAAAACACCCGCTCGGCGCGCCAGCAGATGCGGGTTCCGGCGGGCCTTTATGTGCCGATGCTGGTGACCGGGATCGACGCAGATGGGCAGGCCGCCTGGGACCGCAACGAGGCGCTGATCAAGCGTCTGGCGCGGATCGACAGCCTGACCAGGGCGGGTGAGCTGCCCAAGGGCACCATCTCGATCGCTGCGCCCGGTGCAAGCTTTGGCCTGCCGCTGGCGGATATCATTGATATCGGTGCCGAAAAGGAACGGCTGGAGAAAGCCAAGGGCAAACTGGCCAAGGAGTTGGGCGGTCTGCGCGGGCGCCTGAACAACCCGAAATTCGTGGCCTCGGCCCCCGAAGAGGTTGTCGCGGAAGCCAAAGCCAATCTGGCGGCCCGCGAAGAGGAAGAGGCAAAGTTGAACGAAGCACTGGCGCGTCTGGCCGAAATCGCCTGACCTGCCCGTCTGATGCCTGCCCCCCGCCGCGCTCGCGCCCGGCGGGGGTTTGTTTTAGGATAGGGTCATGACACGGACCACCCGAAACCTCGCGGAACGCCAGATTCTCAAGGCAAAAGCCGAAGGACAGCTTGACGGGCTGCAAGGCGAAGGCCAGCCCCTGCCCGACCGCTCGGGAGAATCTCTGAGCGACCCGGCACTGGCTGTGGGTCACAGGATCATGGCGCAGGCGGGTGTATTGCCGGAAGAATTCACGCTGAAGAAAGAACTGGACGCGGCGCGAGCGGACTATGCCCGGCTTACCGATCCCGAGGCGCGCAAAACGGCGATGGCGCGGATCGCGAATCTTGAGATGCGCTACAACATGGCCCGCGACGCCCGCCGCAGTTTCATGCGCTAGCGCCCGGCAAAGGCGCGCCCGGACACCGAGATTGCGTTATTTGACGGGTCCTTGGCATTGGCGAACCCATAGCCATCGGCCTCGTGGATTGGGCCGAATTCCAGCCCTCTGTCGCGGGCTTTGGCGCAGAACGCAGCCACATCGGGCGCATCGAAGACCAGCTTTACCGTAACCTGCCCCTCGCGTGTGGCTTTGCCCGCCGGATGCAGCATCAGGTGAACGCCCGGGCCAGGTGGAACCAGCTCGACGATCCGGTCGCCCTTTTGCCGCCGGGCGCGATAGCCAAAATGCGTCTCGTAAAACGCCACCATCTCGTCCATGCGCTTTGTGTAAAGCACAAGACGGGACAGTGGCGGTTGCATGGTAGCCCTATTTGAACGCGGGCTTGCGGCCTTGCATGTTGGCGGCAACGACCTCCATCTGGTCCGGTTTGCCGATCAGCGCCAACTGCTCGGCGGTTTCGGCCAACAGCGCATCGGCACGCTCGGCCCGTTCCGACAGATCAATCAGCCGCTTGGCCGCCCGAATGGCCGAGGGCGATTTGCTGGCGATCTCTTCGGCCAGCGCACGGGCGGCGGCGAGCGGGTCGTCGTGAATTTCGGTCACCAGCCCCCACTCAGCGCCGCGCTCGGCCGAGACCGGACGGGCGGTATAGATCATCTGCCGCAGCGCATCCGACCGCATCAGATGCGGCAACAGGACCATGCCGCCCATGTCGGGAACCAGGCCCCATTTCATTTCCATGATCGCCAGCTTGGTGCCCGGCGCGGCAATGCGGATGTCGGCACCCAGCGCCAGTTGCAGGCCACCGCCAAAGACCGCGCCTTTCAGCGCGGCAATCACCGGCACCGGCACACGCCGCCAGGCCAGCGCCACCTCCTGCGGCTCGTTGGCATCGCCAAAGTCGCGGGCGTTGAGCCAGGATTCGACATTGCCTCCGCCCATTGCGGCAAAAATGGACATATCGAGCCCGGCGCAGAAATTGTCGCCCTCGCCCGAGAGCACCACGGCGCGCGCGTCCGAGGCGGCAACCTCCTGCCCGGCGGCAACAATGGCCTTGATCATCTCGCTGTCCAGCGCATTGCCCTTGTCGCCGCGGGTCAGCGTTACATGTGCCACGTGGTTTTCATATTCGATGGATACGCGTGCCATTTTGTTCCTCCGGTTCAATTTGGGATAGTTATGCGCCGCCGCGGCAATTGGGTCCATTCTAACGCTGCGGCAGGGCCGAGACAGGCATCCGCGCGAACCAGGGCGAGCTTAGTGTCATGACGTAGAACATATCGCCCACCTGCCTGGCACTTGTGGT
The DNA here is from genome assembly GCF_023502395.1 of Ruegeria spongiae. GTDB lineage: Bacteria > Pseudomonadota > Alphaproteobacteria > Rhodobacterales > Rhodobacteraceae > Ruegeria_C > Ruegeria_C spongiae. The sequence goes on from NZ_JAMFMB010000026.1 coordinate 8,861, forward strand.
GACCCCCAGCCGCCCTTCGGGATCCTGAAGGTTGCGCAGGATCGTACCGTCGCCGTCGAACTGGATCACCATGCCCCGGTGGATCGGCGCCGGGCGCACCCAGGGGCCAAGCCGCCAGATCACCTTGCGCAAGAATGGGTAGGGCATCAGCTTTTCCGACGGCACGCGGGGGCTGGCAAAGGCCAGCCAATAGCTGCCATCGCCCTGCGCCTTGAGATTGTCGGGATAGCCCGGCAGATTGTCCAGAAACACCTCTTGCTGCCCGGCTTTGTCCCCTTTGAGCCAAAGCCGGTGCACCCGTGCGCGCCCGGTTTCGGCGATCAGCAGGAAATCCTCGTCCGGCGACAGGGCTACGCCATTGGTATGGACAAGCCCTTCGGCGATCTTCTCGACTGTTCCATCAGGATCGCGACGGGCGACATAGCCGGTATCGGACTGCTCCCAGATCGCCATCACCGATGCGAGTTTGGTACCGCCCATCGTCTCGGGATCGAACCGGTCGGTTGAGATTGAGAAATAGACCGTCCCGTCACGCGCCACATCGAGGTTGTTGGCATAGATCACCGGCGCGCCGTCAATATCGGAGACCAGCGTTTCCAATGTGCCGGGACCGGACCAGCGGGTCAGCCCGCGAAAGCTGTCAGCGATATAAAGCGCCCCATCGGGCCCCACCTTCAGGCCCAGAGGCCGACCGCCCAGCGTGTCGACCCGTTCTGGCGCAGCACCGTCGATCCGGAACAGATCGCCTGACAGGCTGGTGGTATAGACATGGCCCTGAGGGCTGACCGCGATATCCTCGGGGCCCAGCTCTCCGTCCGGCAGCAAGACCTTTTCGGCCTTGTCCAACGCGGAGTTGAGCGCAAACTCACCGGTGAATTCGGGCGGTTCGGGCAGTTCACTGACCACCGGGTTCAGCGGGATCGGCCAGAACAGCAGATAAGCGGCGGCAATCGCAACCAGCAGCAACAACACACGCATTCCGATTTCACCTCTGGCTTTGTTCCCGTTGTTCAAGTCTTGGGGCAAGCCCCGTGCCGACGCAAGGCTTGTTCCGGCCCCGTTGATCCGCTTATCTGCCGCCATGACCTATCCGCGCTACACCCCGCTTGCTCGTTCGCTGCCCGCCACCGTCCCGTTTGTGGGCCCCGAAACGCAGGAACGCGCGCGCAGCGCAGCATTTGCGGCGCGGATCGGCGCCAATGAGAACGTGTTCGGCCCCTCGCCAAAGGCGGTTTCAGCACTTCGGGACAGCGCCGCCGCCCTGTGGATGTATGGCGACCCGGAGAATCACGACCTGCGCCACGCGCTGGCCACCCATCACGGAGTGGCCCCCGAAAACATTGCGATCGGCGAAGGCATCGACAGCCTGCTGGGGTATCTGGTGCGTCTGATGGTCGGGTCCGGTGATGCGGTGGTGACATCCGATGGGGCCTATCCCACCTTCAACTACCATGTGACGGGATTTGGGGGTGTGCTGCACAAGGTGCCCTATCGCGACGACCATGAAGACCCCGAGGCGCTGTTTCGCAAGGCTGCCGAGACCGATGCCAAACTGGTCTATCTGGCCAATCCCGACAATCCGATGGGCAGCTGGCATTCCGGCGCGCAGATCGTTGCGGCGATGGAGCATCTGCCCGAGGGCACGCTGTTGGTGCTGGACGAGGCCTATGTCGAATGCGCTCCGGAAGGCACCGCGATGCCGATTGCGGCGGATGATCCGCGGGTGATCCGCATGCGGACCTTCTCCAAGGCGCACGGGTTGGCAGGCGCGCGCGTCGGTTATGCGATCGGTGCGCCAGAGCTGATCGCGGCTTTCAACAAGGTGCGCAATCACTTTGGCATGAACCGCTCGGCCCAGATCGCGGCCCTTGCCGCGCTGGAGGATCAGGACTGGCTGGCCAATGTCACCGCGCTGATTGCGGCCGCGCGCACCCGGATCGAGGGGATTGCACGCCAGAACGGGCTGTCGCCGCTGCCCTCGGCCGCCAATTTCGTGGCCATCGATTGCGGGCGAGACGCCGATTTCGCAAAGCGTGTGCTGGACAACCTGATCACGCTTGGCATTTTCGTCCGCATGCCGTTTTCGGCACCGCAAAACCGCTGCATCCGCATCAGCTGCGGAACAGAGGCTGATCTGGACGCTTTCGCCGCCGCCCTGCCCCGGGCATTGGACCGGGCCGCCAGGGGCTGATATCGTAAGCCATCCCGCACCTATCGAAACGGACGCTCAGGACCGGCATGGACGATCACAGGATACCGCGCGCACCGGATTAAACGCTGGCCGCCCTGATCATGGCCGGGGTCAACCTGACATGGGTTTTCATCGTGATCTGGGCGCTTTACGGCTTGATTCCGGTGCTGGCTTTGGCGGCCCTGCTCAACCACGCCATTTCGCGCCTGCGGGACCGAAGCGGCACCCAGCCCGGTCGCATGTGACATTGCGGTGACGTGTTCACCCAATGCCCGGCCCTTGGTCCGAGCCGTAGCCCCAACAGCTTGCAACGCGCCCACCACCTGCTTAAATGGACGCGTCATGACCAATCATACGTCATCCCTCTTCCCCCTCCCACACAAGGCCACGTCATGAGCAAACCGATATATACTGCCCGCGAACTCCTGGCGTGGGTCTGGACGGATTATCTGCGACGGTATCGCTGGGTCCTGGTGGTGGCGTCGTTCTTCATGTTCCTCGAAGGCAGTATGGTCGGCGCGCTCAGCTACATGATGCAGCCGATGTTCGACAACGTCTTCGTTCAGGGCAACGAAGATGCGCTGGTCTGGGTCAGCGTGGTGTTCTTCATCATCTTCACCACGCGCGGGCTTGCCGGTGTCGCCCAGAAGATCCTGCTGGCGCGGGTGTCCCAGAACATGGCCGCGAACCTGCGTATCGACATGCTGGCACAGATGGTCCGACAGGACACATCCTTTCACCAGGTCCATCCCCCCGGATACCTGATCCAGCGGGTCCAAACCGATGTCGGCTCGGTCAATTCGGTCTGGCAAATGATCATCACCGGCATGGGCAAGAACCTGATTTCACTTGTCGTGTTGCTGGGTGTTGCACTGAATGTGGATGTGGTCTGGACCTTGATCATGCTGGTGGGCATTCCGCTGACATTCCTGCCGATCGGCGCAGCGCAGCGCTATGTCCGGAAACAGGCCTCAAAAGTCCGCGACCTTGGCGCATCGCTTGCCGTAAGGCTGGACGAGACTTTTCACGGGATCACTCCGGTAAAACTGAACAGCCTGGAAGAGTATCAGGTGGGCCGCTTCGCCGCCGGCAACAAGAAATTCGTACGCGCTGGCATCAAGTCGACGATGGGCACCGCCTCTATCACCGCGCTGATAGATGTCATGGCCGGTGTCGGCTTCATGGGCGTGCTGCTCTATGGCGGCGCCGAGATCATCAGCGGAGACAAGACCGTCGGCCAGTTCATGAGCTTTTTTACCGCCATCGGTCTGGCCTTCGATCCCGCGCGGCGCATCGCGGCGATGAGCGGCAAGTGGCAGGCCGCCGCTGCAGCGCTTGAACGGGTCAAGGAACTGATGGATACGCCGGTCAAGCTGCTACCACCCGCCAATCCGAAACCCGCGCCCAAGGGCCGCCCCGGTGTGGATCTGAACAACGTCTCGCTCAGCTATGGTGACGCGCAGGTCCTTCGAGACCTGTCGTTTGTGGCCGAGTCCGGCAAGACCACCGCGCTGGTGGGCGCGTCGGGTGCCGGGAAATCGACCGTCTTCAATGTGTTGACCCGGCTTGTTGATCCCTCGCAAGGCTCGGTGACCGTCGGCGGCGTGCCTGTCAACGAGTTGAGCTTCCCCGATCTGCGCGGTCTTTTTGCTGTGGTGACGCAGGATGCGCTGCTGTTCGACGAGTCGGTGCGCGAGAACATCCTGCTGGGCCGGACCGATGTGTCCGACGACGATCTGCAGGAGGTTCTGAAGGCGGCCCATGTGGCGGATTTCATTCCCAAACTGACCAACGGTCTGGATACGCAGGTTGGTCCGCGCGGCTCGGCCCTGTCGGGCGGTCAGCGTCAGCGGGTGGTGATCGCGCGCGCGCTGCTGCGCGACACCCCGATCCTGCTTCTGGACGAAGCGACCAGCGCGCTGGACGCGCAGTCGGAGAAAGTTGTGCAAGCGGCGCTGGATAGCCTGTCAGGCGGGCGGACAACCATCGTGATCGCACACCGGCTGTCCACAATTCGCAACGCCGACAAGATCGTTGTGATGGATCGCGGTCGCGTGGTCGATCACGGCAGCCATGACGAGTTGCTGGCGCGTGGTGGCATCTATGCCGATCTCTACCGGCTGCAGTTCCAGGATGGGTTGACGGTCGTGGATCAGGCGGGCGTCGCAGCGCTGACCCCGAAGGCGCCGCATCTCGATGCGCCCAAGGAAACCTGGTTCCGGCGCATGGTGAACAAACTGGCGGGCTGAGACAGGCTCTCAGCCCAGCGCGGCGGCGTCGCGGGCCAGCGCCTCGATCCCGGCCCAGTCGCCAGCCTGTACCTTGTCCTTCGGAGCCACCCAACTGCCCCCGGCGCAAACCACATTGGACAGTGACAGGTAGCTTTTGGCGTTACCCGGTGAGACACCGCCGGTGGGACAGAACGAAATTTGCGGCAACGGCGCGCCGATGGCCTTGAGCGCGGGTGCGCCGCCCGACGCCTCGGCCGGGAAGAATTTGAGCATGTCATAGCCCGCTTCAAGCAAGCGCATCGCCTCGCTGGCGGTGGCGGCACCGGGCAGTAGCGGCAGGCCTTCGGCCTCGCAGGCCGCGATCAAAGCATCGGTTGCACCGGGAGAGACCCCGAATTGCGCGCCTGCGTCCTTGGCCGCGCGCACATCTTCGGGTGTGACCAGCGTACCAGCGCCAACCACACCCCCCGCAACCTGCGACATGGCGTGGATCACGTCGAGCGCCACCGGCGTGCGCAACGTGACCTCAAGCGCGGGCAGACCGCCCGCCACCAGGGCCTGCGCCAGCGGGGCGGCGTGGGTCACATCATCGACCACCAGGACCGGAACGATGGGCGCGAGCGCGCAGATCTCGCGGGCGCGGGTGGATTTCGATGTCATCAGAACTCTCCAAACACGGTTGCGCCGGCGTCAGCCCGGCTCACATTGCGGCGGAACAGGGCGAACATCTCGCGCCCGGTGCCAAACTCATTGCCGGTCAGGTCGGCCTGTACCGGATCACGATCCAACACACCTTCGGTCAGGATCTCAAGATCGCCCGAGACCGCATCCACCCGGAGCAGATCGCCGTCCCGCAGCCGCGCAATCGGGCCACCATCCAGCGCCTCGGGGCAGACATGGATCGCGGCGGGCACCTTGCCCGAAGCCCCCGACATCCGGCCATCTGTAACCAGCGCCACCTTGTGCCCCCGTCCTTGCAAGATCGACAGCACCGGCGTCAGTGAATGTAACTCCGGCATCCCGTTGGCCTTGGGGCCCTGGAACCGCACCACAACGATCACATCATCGGTGAACTCACCGGACTTGAACGCCGCTTTCACGTCCTCCTGATCATGGAAAACACGCACGGGCGCTTCGACGATCCGGTGTTCGGGTGCAACCGCCGAAACTTTCATGACCCCGGTGCCAAGCGACCCGCTCAGCCGCGACAAACCACCAGTGTCCTGAAACGGGTCCGAAGCCGGGCGCAAAATCTTGTCGTTGAGCGAGGTGCCCGCGCCGTCCTGCCAGACCAGCGCTCCGTCGATCAGCTTAGGCTCGCGGGTGTACTCCGCCAACCCCTGGCCCGCGACCGTGGTGGTGTCGGCATGCAGGAGGCCTTCGTCCATCAAGGTGTGGATGGTGTAGCCCAGACCACCCGCCGCATGGAAATGGTTCACATCGGCCAGCCCGTTGGGATAGACCCGCGCCACCAGCGGCACGACCTGGGAAATCTCGGAGAAATCCTGCCAGTCCAGCCGGATGCCCCCCGCCCTTGCCATCGCGATCAGGTGAATGAGCAGGTTGGTGGAGCCACCTGTGGCCATCAACCCGACCATGCCGTTCACATAGGCTTTCTCGTCCAGCACTTTGCAGGCGGGCGTGTAATTGTTGCCCAGCGCGCTCAGCGACAGTGCGCGTTTCGCGCCTTCGGAGGTCAGCGCGTCGCGCAGCGGCGTGTTGGGGTTCACAAAGCTCGCGCCCGGCAGGTGCAGCCCCATGAACTCCATCAGCATCTGGTTGGTGTTGGCGGTGCCGTAGAACGTGCAGGTGCCCGGCCCATGATAAGCCGCCATTTCCGCCGCCATCAGCGCGTCGCGCCCGACCTCTCCGGTGGCGAATTTCTGGCGTATCTTGGCCTTTTCGTCATTGGGCAAGCCGCTGGTCATGGGACCAGCGGGCAGGAACACGGCAGGCAGATGGCCAAAGCTCTGCGCCGCGATCACCAGACCCGGCACGATCTTGTCGCAAACCCCCAGAAACACCGCCGCATCAAAGGTGTTGTGGCTGAGCGCCACGCCGGTCGCCATCGCAATCGCGTCGCGTGAGAACAGCGACAGTTCCATCCCCGCTTCGCCCTGCGTGACCCCGTCGCACATGGCCGGAACCCCGCCCGCGACCTGCGCAGTGCCCCCCGCATCGCGGGCAGCCGCCCGGATCAGATCGGGGAAGCGTTCAAAGGGCTGATGCGCCGAAAGCATGTCATTGTAGGTCGTTACGATGCCCAGATTGCCCGCCGAACTTGTGGCCAGCGCCTGCTGGTCCGATCCCGCCCCGGCATAGGCATGCGCCTGTCCGCTGCAACTGAGATGGGCGCGCGCCGGGCCTTTGCTGGCGGCCTGGTCCATCCGGTCCAGATACCGGCCCCGTGTGTCGGCGCTGCGCTCGATGATGCGCAGGGTCACATCCTGAATGGTGCGGTGCACGTCCATGTCACCCTCCTATATGGCGCCAGCGGCGGCCATCGCGATGCATCAGCATCAGTGCTTCTTCGGGGCCGGAACTGCCCGGATCGTAAGCTGCGGGCTGATCGCCGGTCTCTTCCCAGTTTCGGATGATCGGATCAACCCAGGCCCAGGCGGCCTCGACCTCGTCGCCGCGCATGAACAGCGTCTGATCGCCCCGGATCACGTCCATCACCAGTCGCTCATAGGCGTCCTGCTGGCGCACATCCGCGCCCAGCGCATCGGCAAAGCTCATGTCCAGTGACACCTCGGAGAGGCGCAGACCGCCCGGTCCGGGGTCCTTGATCGTGGTGCGCAGGGTGATCCCCTCATCCGGTTGCAGCCGGATCACCAGCACATTGCCGCGCAACCGGCCCACATTGGGAAAGATCGTGTGCGGCGGGTCGCGGAACACCACCGCGATCTCGGATTCCCGCGCCCGCAGCCGCTTGCCCGTACGCAGGTAGAACGGCGTGCCCGACCAGCGCCAATTGGCGACGCTGACCTTCATGGCGATGAAGCTTTCGGTGCTGCTGGAGGAGTTGCCCACATGGTCGCGGTAGCTGTCACCGCCTGTATCGGCCCGATACTGGCCGCGCGCGATATCAGCGGGTTCGACCGGATCAAGCGCCTCGATCACCTTGACCTTTTCGTCGCGCACCGCGTTCGGCGTGAATTTCGACGGTGGCTCCATCGCAGTCAGACACAGAAGCTGCACCAGATGGTTCTGCACCATGTCACGCATCGCACCGGACTGATCGTAATAGGCCCCGCGCCCGTCGATCCCGATGCTTTCGGCCACGGTGATCTGCACATGATCCACATGGGTGGCATTCCAGAGCGGTTCGAACAGCGAATTGGCAAAGCGCAGCGCCATCAGGTTCTGCACGGTTTCCTTGCCGAGATAGTGGTCGATCCGGTAAATCTGATGCTCTTCGAAACAGGCGCGCAGCCCTTCGTTCAGCGCCCGCGCCGAGGCCAGATCGCGGCCAAAGGGTTTTTCGACAACGATCCGGCTGTCGGGTGTGGCCAGACCACACTCATGCAACCGCCCGGCGATATCGGCAAACAGCGAGGGGCCGACCGACAGGTAGAACGCCCGCACCACATCGGGTCTGAGCACCTGCGCCAAATCCTGCCAGCCCTGATCAGAGGACACGTCGACCGTTACATAATCCAGACGCTCAAGAAACGCCGCCAGTGTCTTGGCGCGATTTGGGCTGTCCGGCGTGAACTCTTCAATGGCGTCTTTGGTGGATTGACGAAACGCCTCTGCATCCATCTCGGTCCGGGCCGAACCGATGATGCGGGCCTCGGGCGGCATCTGGCCGACCTCGAAGCGATGAAACAGACCCGGCAGGATCTTTCGCTTCGCCAGATCGCCGGTCGCACCGAACAGCACGAGGTCAAAGGGGTCTACGGGGATGACACGCGAGACCATGGGTTGGCTCCAGTTCTGGCCGGCAGAGGGTTTTGGCACCGCTCCGCGCAACGGCCACTGTTAGCGATAACAATTCACCGCGTTAATTGCCCATCCGGCCTCGGATTGCAAGGGTGAAGTCGCTCTGCCACCTGAATTGCCCGTGCGGGGGATTACCGGTTTTGCCGGAACCACTCCATCACCATCGGGCGCACGGTTTGTTCGCCGCGATGGCGGGCATCCAGGATCACCTTGCGCAGATCGTCGAGATTTGTCCGCAAAAGCAGGCTTTTGACCGGACCGATGGAAGCCGGGCGCATGGACAGCGTGCGCATGCCCATGGCGGCCAGACACACCGCTTCGACCGGGCGACCCGCATCCTCGCCACAGAAACTCAGTGGCGTGCCGGAGATGGCGCAACGTTCCACGATCCGCTCGATCAGGCTGAGAAAACTTGCGTTCAGCGTATCATAGCGGCGGCGCACGCGCTCGTTTTCGCGGTCGGCGGCAAAGAAGAACTGCTTCAGGTCATTGCCTCCGATGGACAGGAACCCGACCTCATCAAAGAATTTCTGCGGCGCGAAGGCTAGCGAGGGCGTTTCCAGCATCGCGCCGACCTCAAGCGTTTCCGGCAGCACATGGCCCAGCCGTTCCTCGCGGGCGATGGTCTTGTCGACCTCGGCGCGGGCCTGGTGATATTCCTCGGCCTGTGCGACGAAGGGGAACATGATGGTCAGCGGACGGCCATTGGCGGCCCGAATCAGCGCCTGCAACTGCATCCGCATGATGCCCGGCTTGTCCAGCCCGACCCGGATCGCGCGCCAGCCCAGCGCCGGGTTCGGCTCATCAGTGGGTTTCATATAGGGCAGCACCTTGTCGGACCCGATATCGAGCGTGCGGAACACCACGCGCTTGCCGCTGGCCGCATCCAGCACCCGGCTGTAAAGCGCCACCAGTTCCGACCGTTTGGGCATCTGGTTGCGCACCAGAAACTGCAATTCGGTACGGAACAGACCAACCCCTTCGGCGCCGGAACTGGGCAGCGACGGCAGGTCGGCCATCAACCCGGCATTCATCACCAGACTGATCTCTTTGCCATCTGAGGTGATCGTGGGCGTGTCACGGATCGAGGCATAGCGCTCCTGCGCTTCGGCCTGCATCGCGATCTTGTCGCGAAAGGCGGTGACCACCGTGTCGTCGGGGCGCAGATGCACGATGCCCTGATCGCCATCGACCATGATGTGATCGCCGTTCAGCGCCTCGGTCGTGACCCGCTTGGCATGAACCACCAGCGGAATGGCCAGCGCGCGCGCAACAATGGTCGCGTGGCTGCCGACCGAGCCTTCTTCCAGCACGATACCGCGCAGCGAGCGGCCGTATTCCAGCAACTCACCCGGCCCGATATTGCGCGCCACAAGGATCGGATCGGGCGGCAGATCAACGCCGGTCTCTTTGCCCTGCCCGGTCAGAATCCGCAGCAACCGGTTGCTGAGATCGTCAAGGTCGGCCAACCGTTCGCGCAGATAGGCGTCCGACACCTGCTCCATGCGCGCGCGTGCCTGCGATTGTTCCTTCTCGACGGCGGCCTCGGCGCTCAGCCCGCGCGAGATGTCCTCCTCCATCCGGCGCATCCAGCCCTTGGAATTGGCAAACATCCGGTAGGCTTCGAGAACTTGCAACTGTTCCTTGTCACCGCTCTGGGACATTTCGAGCATCTTGTTGACGCCGACGCGCAATTCCTCAACCGCGTGTTTGAGCCGGGCCTCTTCGACATGGGGGTCGTCGGCGATCGGATTGGTGATGACGACACGCGGCTCATGCAGCCAGACATGCCCTTCGGCGGTGCCTTCCTGACCGGTGCCACCGCGCAACAGAACCGATTGCTGGTGCAGGGGCGACAGGGCCGCGCCTTCGCCGACAAAGGCGCCAAGCTCGGTCATCTCTGCCAGAACCATCGCCACCACTTCCAGCGCATAGACTTCGTCGGCGGAATATTCACGCCGGTCGCGGGACTGCACGACCAGAACACCCAGCTTTTCGCCAAGCCGCTGGATCGGGATGCCGAGGAAGGAGGAAAACCGCTCTTCGCCGGTTTCCGGCATGAACCGGAACCCCTTGGCCCCGGGCGCATCGGGCGTGTTCACCACCTTGCCGTACCGGGCGACCCGGCCCACAAGCCCCTCGCCCATCCGCATCCGGGTCTGGTGCACGGCTTCTGCTTTCAAGCCTTCGGTGGCGCACAGCTCCAGCGTGTCCTCATCCCGGAAAAGGTAGATGGAACAGACCTCTGTGCCCATGCTGTTGGCGATCAGATGGGTGATCTTGTCCAGACGTTCCTGACCGGCAGAGTCGCCAGCCATCGCCTCGCGCAGACGCCCGAGGAGTTTTCTGGATCCGCTTTCCGTACTATCCGCCATGGGCCCCGTTCAATCTGATTTGACGGCGGCCCCAGGCGTGTCTGCCTCAGGCTGCCTTGTCCAAGTCAAACGCATCATGCAGCGCCTGAACGGCAAGTTCCATGTATTTCCGATCGATCAGGACCGAAATTTTGATCTCGGAGGTGGTGATGACGCGGATGTTGATTCCCTCGTCGGACAGCACCTTGAACATCTTCGCCGCAACGCCGGATTGCGAGCGCATGCCGATCCCCACGACCGAGACCTTGGCCACATCCTCGTCGGCCACCAGCTCGGCATAGTTCAGCTCACCCGCGCCCTTGATCTCAAGCAGTGCCTTTTCCGAGCGCGCCACCTGATCGGTCGGACAGGAGAAGGTCATGTCGGTGCGCCCCTCATCCGAGATGTTCTGCACGATCATGTCCACATTCACCCCCGCCTCGCTGAGCGCGGTAAAGATGATGGCGGCGATGCCGGGGCGGTCAGCGACCGACACCAGCGTCATCTTTGCTTCGTCGCGGGAATAGGCCACACCGGCCACGACATTGGATTCCATAATATCCTCCTCGGCACAGACCAGCGTGCCCGCATTATCGGATTGTTCCTCGAAACTGGACAGCACGCGCAGCTTGACGCCGAACCGCATCGCCAGCTCGACCGAGCGGGTCTGCAGCACCTTGGCGCCGAGCGAGGCCAGCTCCAGCATCTCCTCGAACGAGATTCTGTCCAGTTTGCGCGCCTTCTCGCAGATGCGCGGATCGGTGGTATAGACGCCATCCACATCCGTGTAGATGTCGCAGCGTTCGGCATCAAAGGCGGCGGCAAAGGCGACGGCGGTGGTGTCCGAGCCACCCCGGCCCAGCGTGGTGATCCGGCCCTCGGGGCTGAGCCCCTGAAAGCCCGCCACAACGGCCACTTTCATGCCTTCAGCGAATTTGGTGTTGATGTTCTCGGTCGGAATGTCCTCGATCCGCGCCTGGCTATGGGCGGAGGTGGTCAGCAGCGGCACCTGCCAGCCCTGCCAGCTGCGCGCGGGCACGTCCATTTCCTGCAGGGTCAGCGCCATCAGACCGGCAGTGATATTCTCGCCCGAGGACACGACCGCATCATACTCGCGGGCATCATAAAGCGGCGAGGTCTCATCGACCCAGCCGACCAGTTCGTTGGTCTTGCCCGACATGGCCGAGACGATGACGATCACGTCATAGCCCTTGGCCACTTCGACGCCAACGCGTTTGGCCGCGCGGCGGATACGGTCGAGATTGGCCACCGAGGTGCCACCGAATTTCATCACGAGCGTGGGCATAGGGCTTGTCGTCTCCGCGCCTTGGATTTCCGATCAGGGGGGTCTTAAGCGAGGGGGCGCACAAGGGCAAGTGCGCATCCCGGTCCGAACCGGCCATGTGACCCGGCGGGCAGGCATTGAAGCAACATCCCGCTTTACTTTGGCAAGGGCGGCTGCCACCGTCCGGGCGACCAAAACCCCGAAGGATTTCTCATGCGCGTTCTTGCTCTGGCCCTGACCCTTGCCGCCACACAGGTTGCAGCACAATCCGCCACTGTGTCCGGCACTGACGGTCAGAACGCGCTGGGGACCGTGCCCTGCGCCGCGCTCGCGGATCAGCCCATCGCAGATTGCCCCGCCGAGCTGCGCCACAAGGCGGATGGCGAGGCCACACTCGCGGTGCAACTGCCCACCGGAGAGGTGCGCCGGATCTATTTCGAGAATGGCGAGCCGACCTCGTCCAGTTCCACCTCGCCGATGAATCATGAGGTCAGCGGCACTGTCATGATGATCTTCATCGACCCCAACGAGGTGATCGAGGTCCCGGCAGAGGCCGTCAAACCTCAGTAAGCGATCGGCGCGCCGTCCCAGCTTTCGAAACAACCCGTGGTCGCGAGCGAAAGCGTGTCGAACCGGTCCACAAGGCCTGATGTGGCCTCGTCCACATGCAGGTCCGCGCCGGCTCCGCCCATATCCGTGCGCACCCAGCCGGGATGGTAGATGCCCACCGCAATGCCCTGCGGCCCGAGATCCGTCGCCAGGTTGCGCCCCAGATTGAGCACCGCCGCCTTCGAGGCACGATAGACATAGCTGCCACCCGGCGCGCGGGTGTGGGAGGCCATGATCGAGGACAGAACCGCAATCCGACCGCCTGCTGCCCGGAGATTCGGCAACAGCGTCTGAACCGTCAGGAACACGCCGGTGACATTCGCCGCGAAGGTCTGCGCCCAGAGATCGCTGTGGTACGCGTCGAACCCGCACCCTTTGTCCAGATATACCCCGGCATTGCAGATCAGCAGATCAATTTCGCGCCCGGCCAGCGCCTCAGCCATCCTTGCATGGTTTTCGGGGTTGGTGACATCCAGCAAGATGGCCTCGCTGCCATCGCGCGCGGTGCCTGTGACATCGTGCCCAGCCGCGCGGTAACGATCCGCCAGCGCACGGCCAATCCCGCGATTGGCGCCAGTGATCACAACATGCATGTCAGTTCGCTTTGCGGTTCGGCACAAATGGCAGAGGGGCGACCGGCACGCCATCCTCGACCAGCGCGCGCGCCTCGTCGAGCTTGGCTTCGCCATAGATCGCACGCGCAGGCGCGTCACCCAGATGCATCTTGCGCGCCTCGCTTGCAAATTCGCGTCCGACATAGTCGGAATTGTCCTCGACCCGCTTGCGCAGCTCGGCAAGGGCGTGTTCGGCTGCATTGCGCGGTACGTTCAGCGGCACCGCCTCACCCTGCGGCTCGGGCGGGGATTTCGGGGTGTCGACCGCATTCCGTGCCGGACGGACACGCGGCGTCATGACCGCCTTTTCAACGTGTTGGTCACCGCAGATCGCGCAAACCACCATGCCCGCCGCCCGCAGCTTGTCATAAGCGGCTGCGGACTGAAACCAGCTATCAAAGCCATGGCCATGACTGCATTTCAACGCGTATTGAATCATCTGACTTCCAAAACCCAAGTCTCCGGGCGACTCATACAAGCTCAGGGTCAAACATCAAAATAAACTTTAAGGTTGGCAACTCAAGATTGACGTTGGGCCATGCAGTTAAACTTTATGGTTGCGGCGGCGGCAGATTCAACCGCTCGGCCAGAAGCGCGACCAGCTCCTGTTGCGGCATGTCGGCATGGATGGCGAGCCTGCGCAACCCGAAATGCACATGCGCCACCTGCTGGTAATAGCGGGTGTAGACATAGTTCGTGCCCGCCCCGGCCACGGCCCCCAGCAACGGGATGGTCTGCGCCGCCAGCTTCTGCCCCAGAACCGTAGCGAGCCGCGGGGCGACCATCGCGATCAGCTTCTGCATCGCGGTGCCGGTCAGCGTCAGCCGGACCGAGAGAAAGCCCAGATCGGCCCCGTCATCAACCTCCAGCGGTCCGGCGGCGGAAAAGACCCGCACGCAGTCAAAACGCACGTTCTCGGCGGCAGGATCAAAACCTTCGGACGCCGCAACGCCCTGTATGGCGCGCAGCAGCATCGTGGTGGTCAACGGCAGTTCCACCAGAGCAGACGGCATCCCGCCCAAGCCCCCTGCCGCGCCCATGGCGGTGGTCACGGCGGTGTTCACCCAAGGCTTCTGATCCGGCACCGCCCTGCGCGAGCCTTGCGCGGCCTGCATCGCCACCTTGAGCGCCTGTTCGGTGCCCTCATAAAGCCCGGCGCGCACCGGTTCGGGCAACCGATCCAACAGTCCTTCGGCCTTGCCGCCCAACAGATTGAGCATCTGCACCCCGGCCCCACCGGCGGATTTGTACCGCGCGGCAATCCGGTCCAGTTCGGCATCCAGATCGACCGGTGCAGGGGTAATGACATCATGCATGCGAAACCCTCCTGCCGTTAAAGATCGGGGCCGCGCCCGCGGAATTCAATGCTTTACGCACCCCAGCGGGAAACCGGTCCTGAAATTCCCCTCCAGGCATCCAATACCAGATCATGGCCCAGAACACGTTCCGGATTGGTCGGAGCCGGCATCTCTACCGCCGCAAGACGGGCAAAGCCGAAGCGGCCATAATAGGGCGCGTCACCGACCAGCATCACGCGCTGCCAGCCCATGTTGCGCCCGGCCTCCAACCCCTCCTGGATCAGAAAACCGCCCAGGCCTTCGCCCTGATGGGTCGGGTGTACGGCGATGGGGCCCAGCAGCAAGGCATCTGCCGCGCCCACATGCACCGGCCAGAACCGGATCGCGCCTGCCAGCGTGCCATCACCATCGCGCGCCACATGCGACAAGCCGCGCACCGGGTCGACCCCGTCGCGCAGCCGGTAGGACGACAGCGCCTCGCGACCCGGCGCGAAACAGAGGTCGAGCAAGGCCTCGACCTCCCACCAGTCATCGGGTTGTTCCGGCCTGACTTCGATCACCTGCCCGCGCGCCTTCCCATTCAACGGTGGCCATCGCCCTATCACTTCGCTACCCCTTGGGCAAATGCTTGGAGACGCACGCAATGTTCTATCGCCCCGAGGACGGCCACGGGCTGCCGCACAACCCGTTCAACGCCATTATCACACCGCGCCCCATCGGCTGGATCTCCAGCCGGGATGCGAACGGCGTGAACAACCTCGCGCCCTATTCCTTCTTCAACGGCGTCGCGTATCAGCCGCCACAGGTGATGTTCGCCTCGACCGGTGACAAGGAAGATCAGGAACAGGGCAAGGACAGCCTGTCCAACATCCGCAAGACCAGCGTATTCTGTGTCAACATTGTCGAATACGCAGCCCGCGACGCCATGAATGCCAGTTCCGAGGCGCTGCCCCATCATGTGGACGAGTTCGACCATGCCGGCCTGACCGCGCAGGAGTGCGAAACCATCGACTGTTCTCGCATCGCAGATGCGCCCGCCGCTCTGGAATGCAAACTGACCCGGATTGTGGCTCTGCCGGGCGTATCAAACCACGTGGTCTTTGGCGAAGTGACCGGCATCCACCTGCGCGACGACTGCCTGCGCGACGGCGTTTTCGATGTCACCAGCTACCAACCGCTCGCCCGGCTGGGCTATCGCGACTATTCGGTGGTCACCGAGCTTTTCAGCCTGACAAGGCCCGACGACTGATGCCTTTTCCCGATCCGGCTCGCCGCTATCCGATCACTCTGCCTGATGGCACCGACCACAAGGGCTCGGTCTTTCTCAACCGCGTGATCGACCATCCCCGGTTCCAGGCGGGCGATTTCAGCTATGCGTCCGATTTCGATCCGCCCGAGGATTGGTGCGCGCGGCTCGCGCCCTACCTGTTCGATTTCTCCAAGGAAACCCTGCGGATCGGCAGGATCTGCCAGATCGCCCATGGGGTACGCTTCATCACCGCTTCGGCCAATCACGCGATGGATGGGCTGACCACCTTCCCCTTCCCCGCCTTCGATCTGGAAAACCGCGCCGGGTATCAGCCCGACACACGCGACACAGTGATCGGCCATGACGTCTGGATCGGCTATGGCGCCCTGATCCTGCCCGGTAGCCGGATCGGCAGCGGAACCATCATTGGCGCAGGCAGTGTCGTGCGCGGAGAAGTACCACCCTACTCACTCGTGACGGGCAACCCGGCGAACATCGTCAAATCCCGTTTTGAACCATCCCGGATTGCGGCGCTGATGGAACTGGAATGGTGGCACTGGCCTGCCGAGCAGATCGCAGTCGCCGAACCTGCTCCGCTCAAAGGCGACCTCGACCGGCTCAAGGCGATGGCACCAGAACGCTGAAGCACCCCCCTTGTTCATCTGGCCACACGTATCCCGGAGGCCGCCCCTGAAGTGCCATTGAACCAAGCGCCAATGGCGACGGCGGAGCCTCGCAACCGCGCGTCAGCGCATATAAGCGCGCCCCGCTGGATTGCGGCTCAGTGACCGCCCAGCATGCCGGTGCGCACCGAGTAATCCACAACCAGCCCGTATTCGGGATCGTCATCGCTGTCGATCATCAACTGGCCCGCCTTGGTCAGCAACTGATGGCAATCGCGGCTCAGATGGCGCAGCATCAGCGTCTTGCCCGCCGCCGCGTATTTGGCGGCCACAGCCTCGATCGCCTGCAGGGCGGATTGATCCACCACCCGGCTTTCGGCGAAATCGACGATCACGGTGTCCGGATCGCTGGAAATGTCGAATAGTTCCGCAAACCCATCTGCGGACCCGAAGAACAGCGGTCCCTGAATCTCATAAACCTTCGCGCCCTTCTCGGTGACCGACTCGCGGGTCACCGCATGAATGCGCTTGGCGTTGTTCCACGCATAGGCCAACGCCGAGACGATGACACCGACAACAACCGCAACGGCAAGGTCTTCCATCACCGTCACCACGGTCACCAGCACGATCACGAAAGCGTCCATCAAGGGCACCCTGCGCATGATCTTGAACGAGTTCCAGGCGAAGGTGCCGATCACCACCATGAACATCACGCCAACCAGAGCCGCCAACGGAATCTGCTCGATCAGAGGCGCGGCAAACAGGATGAAGATCAGCAGGAACATGGCTGCTGCAATGCCCGCCACACGGGTCCGGCCGCCGGATTTCACGTTGATCATCGACTGACCGATCATCGCGCAGCCGCCCATGCCGCCAAAGAACCCGGTCACCGTATTGGACACGCCCTGCGCGATACATTCCTGCGATGCCCCGCCACGTTTGCCGGTCATGTCACCCACAAGGTTCAGCGTCAGCAGCGATTCAATTAACCCGATCGCGGCCAGAATGACCGCATAGGGCAGGATGATCTCGAAGGTTTCCCAGTTCAGCGGCACCATCGGAATATGAAACGGCGGCAGGCTGCCCTGGATCGAGGCAAGATCGCCCACGCGCGGCACATCCAGACCCATCGCAATCACCAGAATGGCAACGATGCCGATCCCGGCCAGCGGTGCCGGCACGATGCGGGTGATGCGTGGCATCACCCAGATGATCGCCATGGTCAGCCCCACCAAGCCCAGCATCAGATAAAGCGGCATACCCGAGAGCCACTCACCGCCGCTCATGCCGTGCCCGGTGTTTTCCATCGAACCGGGCACCTTGAACTGACCCATCTGGGCCAGAAAGATCACGATCGCCAGACCGTTCACAAAGCCCAGCATCACCGGATGCGGCACCAGTCGGATGAACTTGCCCCATTGCATCACGCCCGCGATGATCTGCAGGATGCCCATCAGAACCACAGTTGCGAACAGGTATTCCACCCCGTGCTGCGCCACCAGCGCAACCATCACCACCGCCAGCGCACCCGTCGCGCCCGAGATCATGCCCGGCCGCCCGCCAATCAGCGCCGTGATCAGCCCCACCATGAAGGCCGCATAAAGCCCGACCAGAGGATGCACTCCCGCCACAAAGGCAAAAGCCACCGCTTCGGGCACCAGCGCCAGCGCGACCGTCAGACCCGAGAGCAGCTCTATCCGCAGACGCGAGGGCGTCAGTTTCTCATCCGGCATCCATCTGAGGTCGGGATAGGCGAATCGGCGTTCAAAAGCTGCCTTGAGGGCGCTCAACATGGGCTTATGTCCTGATATCGGGTCTGTTCGCGGCGATGGGGCGTCATACAGGGTTAAGCCGCCACAAGCCACGCCGTCTGCCGCATGGCTGCCATGCGTTATTCGCATAAGTGCCGCGCACGCCCTTCTCATGCCAAAGCATTTCGCTAGGGTGCACACACGGAGAAGGAGAGCCCATGCCCAAGATCCACAGCTGTCAGGATATCGAAGCGCTCGGCGGAGACGACTGGCTGACCCCGGCCGAACGCCAATTGATCGCCGCCTGCGCAGCGGGTGAAGAGTGCATCCTGGGCGATGGCACCCTGCCCCCGGAGGGTGACCCGAGCCCCGAGCGCGAACTCCGCGCCGAAGTCTTGCGTTACCTGATCCTGGGCGGCTGCGACGCCAATCCGGTGCGCGGCTGGGGCGTCATGGTCAAAGGCGCGCATGCAACGGGAGAGCTTGATTTTAGTTTTGCCCTCACCAAAGGCTTGGTCAGTCTGGTTTCGTGCCGTTTTCAGTCCTCGATCAGCGCCATACAAAGTCGGATCGAAGCGCTTCACCTTGCTGGCAGCGTCTTGCGAGGATTGAACGCACACGGAGCCAAAATAGAGGGGCACCTGTTTCTCAGGGATACTGAGATCATAGGAGAGGTCTTTCTTTCGGAAGCAAATGTGAACGGCCAATTTGACTGCGCGGGCGCGCGCTTTCATCCGAACAATGCCGTGGCGCTAAATGCACACGGATTACGCGCAGGCAGCGACGTCATTCTCCGTCATATTGTCGCTACAGGAGAGGTTTCTCTGACCGATGCTAAAATAGCCGGTCAGTTGGCTTGCCGAGGTGCTCGGTTCCAGCCTAATGACGGCAGGGCGCTCCATGCATCAGGTATTCAGGTTGGTGGCAACCTAAGCCTCCGACAGATTGTCAGCAGAGGCGAAATCACCCTGATCGGTGCGACAGTCAGCGGTCAGCTTCTCTGCAACGGCGCACAGATTGAAACCCAAGGGGATGAAGCCCTCAACGCGCAACGCCTTAGTGTCTTGGGCGGCCTCTTCTGGCGCGAGGTTAAAATCAAGAGTGGACGGCTCAGTTTTGCCTCGGCTCATATCAGCGATCTGGCTGACGACCCCGAAAGTTGGCCTGGTGGCAGGCGCCTCATACTCGCGGGCTTCACCTATGATCGAATAAGTGCCTCTTTCACAGATGCCGAACGCCGGATTGAGTGGTTGGAGAAGGGTGCCTTTTGGCGGGGCGAGTTCTTTCCTCAGCCCTTCACGCATCTCGCCAATACGCTGCGCGCCATGGGGCATGACAGCGACGCCAATATGGTGTTGTTCCGGCGCGAGCAATTGATCCGGCGGCATATTCGCCTGCTCTCGCGGGTCACTCCCAACGGGGATGTTTCGACTGGCTTTAGCAGCCTGTGGTGGGACTCCGTGAATGCTTTTCGCTGGCTCTGGGACCAGATGCTGCGCGTGGTACTGGGCTATGGGCATTATCCCTTTCGATGCTTCTTCTGGTTGTTGGGGCTGATCATTGCGGCGGCGATCATGGCGCAACTGACCTGGAGCGAAGGCTCTTTCGCGCCAAATTCGGGTCCGGTTCTGATCTCAGAGGGCTGGCAGGAGGCAGCCAGAATCCGTTGCGTTCGCGGGGACCCGGGTTATGGCACCGAGGCCTGCAACCCGGCGGCGCTCTGGTCCGCACAAAGCGCGCCGGGGCAGGATTGGGAGACGTTCCAGCCGCTGGCCTATGCCGCCGATCTGGTGATCCCGATCGTCAATTTCTCACAGACCGGTGCCTGGGCACCTTCAACCACCCGCGGTCCAATGGGGAAAGTTCTCTGGTGGGCACGCTGGTTTTGCACCGGCGCGGGCTGGCTTATCACCGCTCTGGTCGCGTCCATGCTGGCCGGCGCAATCCGGCAGGAGTGAGTTTTCCCGGTTGAATTCCGCTTCTGCCCCCGCCACGATCCGAAAAAACATCCATCGGGGACCAAGCCATGAGCAGCACAAAAATCGCCGTGATCGGCGGATCGGGCATTTATGACATCGACGGGCTGGAAGCTCCCGAATGGGTCAGTGTCGAAAGCCCCTGGGGCGCGCCCTCGGACCAGATCCTGACTGGCTCGCTGGGGGGGATCGACATGGCTTTCCTGCCGCGTCACGGGCGCGGCCATGTGCATTCGCCGACCGAGGTGCCCTATCGCGCCAATATCGACGCGCTGAAACGACTGGGGGTCACGGATGTGATTTCGGTCTCGGCCTGCGGCTCGTTCCGCGAGGAGATGGCACCGGGCGATTTCGTCATCGTGGATCAGTTCATCGACCGGACATTTGCCCGCGAGAAAAGCTTCTTCGGAACCGGCTGCGTCGCCCATGTCAGCGTCGCCCACCCCACCTGCCCGCGCTTGAGCGACGCCTGCGAGACCGCAGGCCGCGCGGCCGGTATCACTATCCATCGCAGCGGCACCTATCTGGCCATGGAAGGCCCGCAATTCTCATCCCTGGCGGAATCGAAGATGTATCGCGAACACTGGGGCTGCGACGTCATCGGCATGACCAACATGCCCGAGGCCAAACTCGCCCGCGAGGCCGAGCTCTGCTATGCCTCAATCGCCATGGTCACCGACTACGACAGTTGGCATCCCGATCACGGCGAAGTCGATGTGACCGCCATCATCGCCACCCTGACCGGCAATGCCGAGAAAGGCCGCGCTCTGGTCAAGGGCCTGCCTGCGCTGCTGGGTGCGACCCGCGCACCCTGCCCTCATGGCTGCGACCGGGCGCTGGAATACGCGATCCTGACCGCGCCCGAAAAGCGCGACCCGGCGCTTCTGGCCAAGCTGGACGCGGTGGCGGGCCGTATTCTGTGACACGGCTCGACGGGCTGGACGCCGCTCGGTATCTGGCCTTTTGCGGCATGGTTCTGGTCAATTTCCGGATCGTGGCCGAGGTCGCACCGGGGGCCGACTGGGCCTCGACGCTGATCAGCGCGCTCGAAGGGCGTGCGGCAGCGTTGTTTGTGATGCTGGCGGGGATTGGTGTGTCGCTGTCGCGGATCGGCGCGGGTCTGTTGCTGCGCCGGGCCGCGTTCCTGTTGGCACTTGGGATGGTCAACATGACCATCTTCGAGGCTGACATCCTGCATTTCTATGCGCTTTACTTCGTGGTTGGCGCAGCGTTTCTCACCGCCCCACCCCGGACACTTTGGGCAGGGGCGCTGGGTATTGTCCTTTCCGCTTTCATCGCGGTTCTGCTCTTCAACTACGACGCAGGCTGGGATTGGGAGGCGCTGACCTATTCCGATCTGTGGACACTGCCCGGCTTTCTGCGCAACGCATTGTTCAATGGCTGGCACCCGGTTCTGCCTTGGGCCGCGTTTTTGCTGATCGGCATGGCAATCGGTCGATCTGACCTGCGCCAGGTCTGCACCCAGCACCGCCTGATCTTATGGGGTCTTGCCGCCGCGCTTGTCGCGCTGGTGCCACAATATCTGACCCAAGAGCCTGAGCTTGCGGCCTATCTGGGCACTGAATCCATCCCGCCCGGCCCGTTCTATATCCTTGCCGGAAGCGGCACCGCCTGCGTCACCATCGGCCTCACCCTCAAGCTCTGGCCGCTGATCGAGCGCCTGCGGCTCGGGCGCGTCCTGACCGCGCCCGGGCGACAGGCCCTGACGCTCTATGTTGCGCATATCCTGATCGGCATGGGCACGCTCGACGCGCTTGGCCTGCTCGACGGCGCGCTCACTGCTCCGCAGATCGTCGCGATCGCGCTGGGGTTCTGCGCCCTGTGCTCGGTTTACGCCATAATGTGGCAAAAGGTCTTCCCACGTGGCCCACTGGAAGGCCTGATGCGCTGGGTCACTGAACCACGTCGCGCTGGCTGAAAACCCGTGTGTCTCGCGGGCAGGCATTACTGACCCCTCCCGTCGATCTGGCGCTGAACCTCATCCCAGAGCCCATGCGACCACAGATTGCCGTGATCCGCCCCTTCGACGATCATCAGGGAGCGGGGGTCGTTGGCGAAACCGAACAAGGCCTCGCCATGGGCCACCGGGATCACCTCATCTGCCGTGCCATGGGCGATGAAAACCGGCGCATCGACCTGTCCGATCCGGTCGCGCGATACGAACGGGTCCTTCATCAGGAACGAAACCGGCAGCCAGGGATATTGCTCGGCCGCCATGTCCACCGTCGCTGTATAAGGCGCCTCCAGCACCAGAAGGTCGATGCCCGCGCGCTGCGCCGCGACGGCGGTTGCGACACCGGTGCCAAGGCTCTGCCCGTGTACGATCACCGCTGCGTCACCGCCGGACAAACGGTCGAAATGTTCCAACCCGTCAGCGACAAACGCGACTTCCGAGGGCGCGCCACCGCTGCCCGGATACCCCCGGTAGCCCGGCGCATAGAGGCCATAGCCGCTGTCCAGGATATGACGGAACCGGTCTGCGCGGTCGCTCAGATTGCCGGAATTTCCGTGAAAGAACAGCACGGTCGGGGCGTCCTCCATGGTCGGCGGGGCGGTCCAGATGATCACCTCGGTCCCGTCAGCCATGCGGATTGTGTCCACAGATACCTCGGGCACCCCCGCCACCACAGGGGCCGCGACCTCACCCCCCGGTTTGAACACAAAAGAGCGTTGAAACAGGTACATATAGGCCATTGCTGACAGATAGGCTGCGACTGCAGCCACAAGAACACCGATCAGAATGCGTCGCGCAGCGGATCGCCCGGCCGAATTCTGCGTCGGGCGCGCATCGGGTTTGATATTCATCGTGTCGGACATCCGCTCCTCCTGCATCTCACCTGCATTCCAAATGTTTGTCCGCACCATCGCATTCAAGCCGCAAATGCTGTCGCTTGAATGAAGTCTTCTTCATTCTGGCACCTGCCCCGCCCCAACCGGACTTGCAAAGCCCGCGCGCATTGCACAGGCTGCGCCAAACCATAAGGACCCCATATATGTCTCCTGAGCTTTGGCTTGCCTTTGTCGCCGCCTCTACCGCCCTTTTGCTGATCCCCGGCCCGACCGTGTTGCTGGTGCTGAGCTATGCGCTCTCCAAGGGCCGCAGCGTCGCGGTTGCCTCGGCCTCGGGGGTGGCCCTTGGCGACCTGATCGCGATGAGTGCCTCGCTGGCCGGGCTGGGCGCGCTGGTGATGGCCTCGGCCACGCTGTTTTCGGTGCTCAAATGGGTGGGTGCGGCGTATCTGCTGTGGTTGGGGTACAAGCTGCTGCGCAGCGCCCCGTCCGAGGGGCTCTCGACTGTCAGGGCCACCGGCGATGTTACCGCGCGTGGCGTGTTCTGGCACACCGCTGCCGTGACGGCTCTGAACCCCAAATCCATCGCTTTCTTCATCGCCTTCGTGCCGCAATTCCTGCGCCCGGATCAGATGCTGCTGCCGCAATTCGCCATCCTTGTCGCAACCTTCGTCGCCCTCGGCGCGATCAACGCGCTGGCTTATGCGCTGCTGGCCGACCGGTTGCGGCGCTGGGTGGGGCGGCCTGCAGTGGTGACCGGACTGACCCGCGCGGGCGGTGTGACGCTGATGGGAATGGGTGTCGCCACAGCGCTGCTGCGACGACCTGCCTGACCCGTTAGCGGACACTTTCCCTTGCACCAATACCCTGACTGCGCCAAACCCTCAGGCGTCGCAACCACTTAGAGCACCCAATGCCCAAACACGCCACCGTCAAGGATTACATCCGCACCATCGTCAATTTCCCGCATGAAGGGATCATGTTCCGCGACGTGACCACGCTTTTTGCCGATCCGCGCGGGTTTCGCATGGCGATCGACCAGATGCTGCACCCTTATGCGGGCGAGCGGATCGACAAGGTGGTTGGGCTTGAGGCGCGCGGTTTCATTCTGGGTGGCACCATCGCGCATCAGCTCAGCGTCGGCTTTGTGCCGATCCGCAAGAAAGGCAAGCTGCCCGGTACCACCATCAGTCAGGACTACAAGCTGGAATATGGCGAGGCCATCGTCGAAATCCACGACGACGCGATTCAGGCGGGCGAAAAGATTCTGGTGGTCGACGACCTGCTGGCCACCGGCGGCACCGCAGCAGCGGGTATCAAGCTGATCGAGCGTCTGGGGGGCGAGATCATCTCGTGCGCCTTCATCATCGACCTGCCTGATCTGGGTGGCCGGAAAGTGCTGGAAAATCTCGGCATGGATGTCCATACCTTGTGCGAATTCGACGGCGAATAGCGAAAGAACAGGGCTTCATCTGACCAGCGATATCCCGAGGCCGTCGCCCGGAACGGGCGGTGGAGCAGCGCCCCTACCTGTTCTAAACCAATACAGCGCCCGGGTTCATGATCCCCAACGGGTCCAGCGCCGACTTGATCGCCCGCATGGCGCTCAGCTTGGCGGGGTCAGCATAACGTTGCAGATCGTCGGCCTTCAGCCGCCCGATCCCGTGCTCAGCGCTGATCGAGCCGTCCATTTCGTCCACCAGATCATGCACCGCGCGTTTCACCACCGGTGTCATGGTGGCAAAATCGGCGCGGTCCCGGCCCTTTGGCGGAAAGACATTATAATGCAGGTTGCCATCCCCTAAGTGCCCAAACGCGTTGATCCGGAACGGCCCGAGACCCGCCACCACCTCGCGCCCACGCATAATAAACTCGGGGATCGACGAAATCGGGATCGAGATATCATGGCTCGACACCGACCCGATCAGCCGGTTTGCCGCGGGTATCTGTTCGCGCAGCATCCACAGCTCATGACGCTGCGCCTGAGATTGTGCGATCAGCCCGTCGCGGACAACGCCGCGTTCCAGCGCGCGGGCGAAGAGGTGCTCCAATTGTTCCTGCGGGTTCAGGCCCGAGGACAGGCCGAATTCGATCAAAACCGACCATTCGGGCGTGCCGTCGAAAGGCTGGCGCACATCCGGCAGAACCTCAGTCAGAAAGCGCAGCCCCTCGCCGTTGATCAACTCAAAGGCGCTGATCCCTTCGGCCACCTGTTCGCGCGCCAGCGACAGCAACTCCAGCGCCGCAGCCGGAGAGGGCACGACCATGATCGCCGTTCCAAGCGCCGCCGGGATCGGGGCCAGTTTCAGCGAGGCAGCCGTGATGATCCCCAATGTCCCCTCGGCCCCGATCAGCAGATCGCGCAGGTCATAGCCGGTATTGTCCTTGCGCAACCGGCTCAGCCCGTTCCAGATCTCGCCATTGGGCAGCACCGCCTCAAGCCCCAGGCACAGATCGCGCGCATTGCCGTAGCGCAGCACATTCAACCCGCCCGCATTGGTCGACAGGTTGCCGCCAATCCGGGCCGAACCCTCAGCCGCCAGCGACAGCGGAAACAGCCGCCCCGCCTCTGCCGCCGCGGCCTGCAGATCGGCCAGGATCGCGCCCGCCTCGGCCACCATGACGTTTTCGGTCGGGTAAATGCCGCGCACCCGGGTCATCCGTTCCAACGAGATCAGCAGCGGCGCGGGACCGTCCGGTTTGACCTGGCCGCCCACCAGGCCGGTGCCACCGCCATAGGGCACGATGCCAACCCGCGCGTCACCAGCAGCCCGCACCAGTTGCGCGACCTGCGTGGTATCATGCGGCAGGGCCAACACACCGGCCTGCCCGTGCCATCGTCCGCGCGGCTCTTCCAGATAGCGGGGTGCCACCGGGCGCAGGACATCCTCGGGAAAGAGTTCGGCAAGCCGTGCGGCAAAGCGCGCATCTGCGGGGTTCAGATCCATGCGCCACCCTCACCCGAACCGTGCCGCAGCCGCAACCGCTATTCCTGTTCGATCAGAAATTGCGGCTCCAGCACGATAACCGTCGGTCGGTCCGGCAGGGTGGCCAGCGACACCTCGATCGAACTTTCGCCCGGCTGCTGCACGGCAAAGACATCCGATATTCCGACCAGAAAGGCGCCCAGCGAATAGCGCGAAAACCAATGCATCGGAATGATCACCGAGCTTTTTAGCCGCCGCAGCGTCTGGATCATCTCGGGCAGCGGCATGGTGGTACCACCATCCACCGCCGCCATCACCACATCCAGCCGCCCAAGTGCCGCAAATTGTTCGTCACTCGGCACGTGATGCAGATGACCCAGATGCCCGATGCACAGCCCCTCGACCTCGAACACGAAAATGGAATTGCCCTTGTCCTCGCGCCCGCCATATTGCGAACGGATATCGGTCGAGACATTGCGGATCAGCACTTCGCCCAGATCCAGGTGATGCTCGATCCCTTCGCCAAATGGCCCCCAGCCTTCCAGCACATGCGGGATCGCCGGGTCGGGAAAGGCGGTCCAATGGGTATCATGGGCGTGGTTCATGGTGACGATATCGGGGATCAGCGGGGCGGACCCGACAAAGCCGGTGAAATCGGTCACCGCATTCAGCCCGCCACGTGTCTGAATCAGAAAACTGGCATGCGCAATGTAACTGATCCGCACCGAATATTCCGGCACCGGCGCCTGCCAGTTTGCCTTATGCAGATACGAAATCCCCGGTGCCGCATCCGCAATGGCGATGCAATGGCTCGGCCGCCGCTCTTGCGCCGCCGCCGCCCCGGCCAGCATCAATAGAAAAATGAATACACGCCACATGCCCAACTGTAGCACAGGCACATTTTTTCTTCTGTTCAAAAATACCTCGGGGGAGTCGCCCGGTACGGGCGGCGGGGGCAGCGCCCCTACCCGGTTAGCGTCTTGCCGCGCCGGTCCGAGCGCAGACAGGCATAAAGCACATGGGTCCGCCAGCGCCCGTCGATCTGCAGATAAGATTGCGCGACGCCTTCATATTTGAACCCCGACCGTTCCAGCAACCCGCGAGAGGCCGCGTTTTCCGGCAGGCAGGCGGCCTCGATCCGGCTCAGATCAAGCCGCGCAAAGGCATAATGCACCACCGCGCCAATTGCTTCGCGCATATAGCCCTGCCGCGCATGAGCCGCCCCGGTCCAGTAGCCCAATGTGCCAGCCTGGGCCGGGCCACGGCGGATATTGTCCAGCGTGATCGCCCCGATCAGACAGTCATCCGAGCGGCGGAACAGAAACAGTGGCACCGCCGTGCCCGAGGCAACCGAGCGCTGCGCCCAGTAAACCCGGTTGGTGAAAGCCTTGCGGCTCAGGTGATCGGGGGCCCAGCTGGGCTCCCACGGGATCAGGAAATCGCGGCTGGACTGGCGCAGCGCCGCCCATTCGCGGAAATCGGAATGAACCGGCGGGCGCAAGCTCAGGCGCTCGGTCTCGAGTTTCAGCCTGCGTTTGCCCAGCAGCATCACGCCGCCCGCCGCTCCTGCAATTCGGCAAGGCTTGGCGCGTCGGCAACAGGTCCGTAAAGCGCCAGCGCCGCAGGCGCATCAACCGCCATCCGCGCGGCAAACGCCTTGACATCCACCGTGGTCACCGCGTCGATCTTGGCGATGGCCTCGTCCAGCGAGGGCACCTCGTCCCAGATCTGCACCAGCCGCGCCAGACGCTCGGCCCGGTTCGAGGGACTTTCCAGCCCCATCAGCATCCCGGCCTTCATCTGCGCCCGCGCCCGCGCGACCTCTGCCTGACTCATGTCGTCGGCGGCGCGTTTCATTTCATCAATGGTGATCGCCGCCAGTTCAGCGACCTGCCCGGCCGAGGTGCCGGCATAGATCGTGGTGGTGCCGGTATCTGCGTAGGCGCCAGCCTGAGCGAAGATCGTGTAACAGAGGCCGCGCACCTCGCGGACCTCCTGAAACAGCCGCGAGGACATACCGCCACCCAGCGCGCTGGAATAGATCTGCGCGGTATAGATCTCGTCATCGCGATATCCCGGCCCTTCGAGCGCCAGCGCGAAATGAGCCTGTTCCAACTCCTTGTCGCGCCGCGCCTCGCCGCCAATGAAACGGGCAGGTTCGGCGATCAGGCCCTTGCGGGGCTGCAGGTGCCCGAACATCTGCTCGGCCGCCTTGACCAGCGCGTCGTGATCGACGGCCCCGGCGGCAGACAGGATCATCTCTTCCGGGCCGTAATGCTCGGCGACAAAAGCCGACAGATCATCGCGGGAAAAGCTGCTGACCCGTTCGGTGGGGCCAAGGATGGTCCGACCCAGAGGCTGGTCGCGATAGCTTTCTTCCTGCAGCCAGTCAAAGATCACGTCGTCAGGCGTGTCATGGGCCTGACCAATCTCTTGTAGGATCACGCCACGCTCGACCTCAATCTCGCGAGGGTCAAAGATCGGGTTCATCACGATGTCGCCGATCACATCCATCGCCAGCGCCACGTCCTCTTTCAGGACGCGGGCGTAATAGGCGGTCACCTCGCGCGAGGTATAGGCATTGATATAGCCGCCCACATCCTCGATCGCCTCGGCGATCTGCAAGGCGCTGCGGCGCGCGGTGCCCTTGAACGCCATATGTTCAAGGAAATGCGCAATGCCGTTCTGTTCGATCCGCTCATGCCGCCCACCGGCGGTCACCCAGATGCCAATGGCCGCCGATTGCAGCCCCGGCATGTGTTCACTGACAATGCGAAATCCGTTGGCCAGTTGATCCTGTTGTACCGTCACGCAGGTATATGCCCTTTGATATGCTCTTGGATGGTGCCCAGATCATTGGCGATGCGGGTCACCCGTTCCGACCTCTCATACAGGTCCGACATGCGCGGGGGAAGAGGCGGAAACACGCCGCTGGCCTTCTCGACCGCTGCGGGGAATTTCGCGGGGTGGGCGGTGGCCAGCGTGATCATCGGCACGTCACTTTTGCGCTGATCTTCCGCGACCTTAGCGCCGATGGCGGAATGCGGGCAAAGCAGCTCACCGCTCGACGCCAATGTCGATTTTATTGCCGCCATCGTCTCGTCTTCCGAAACCCGGCCCGAATCAAAGCTCTCATGCAGCGCTTGCAGCGCGCCCTGGCTCACGTCGAAGCCGCCCGCTTTAAGCTCGTCCATCAAGGCAGCGATGGCGCGGCTGTCCTGATCATAAGCGTAGTAGAGCGCGCGTTCGAAGTTCGAACTGACCTGAATGTCCATCGACGGGCTGATCGAGGGGATGGTGTCGCCCTTGTGATACCCCTGCCCCGACAGGCAGCGGTGCAGGATGTCGTTCTGATTGGTCGCCACCACCAGCCGGTCGATGGGCAGCCCCATGCGCTTGGCCAGATAGCCCGCGAAGATATCGCCGAAATTGCCGGTCGGCACGGTAAAGCTGACCTTGCGATGCGGTGCGCCGAGGCTGACGGCGGCAGAGAAGTAATAGACGATCTGCGCCAGCACCCGGGCGAAGTTGATCGAGTTCACACCAGCCAGCCTGACGCCATCGCGGAAGTCGAAATCGTTGAACATGTCCTTGAGCGCGGCCTGGCAATCATCGAAATCACCATCCACGGCCAGCGCATGCACATTGCTGTCGGCGGGCGTGGTCATCTGGCGGCGCTGCACCTCGGACACGCGGCCATGGGGGTAGAGGATGAACACATCCACCGCGTCCAGCCCCCGGAACGCCTCGATCGCGGCAGAGCCGGTATCACCAGACGTCGCCCCCACGATGGTCACCCGCTCGCCGCGCTTCTTCAGCGCCACCTGGAACAGCTGGCCGATCAGCTGCATGGCGAAGTCCTTGAAGGCCAGCGTCGGGCCGTGGAACAGCTCCAGCAGGAAGTGGTTCTCGTTAAGCTGTTTCAGCGGCGCGCGGGCGTCATGGTCGAACCCCGCATAAGCGCGGGAGATGATGTCGCGAAACTCCTGCTCGGAGAACGACCCGCTCACATAGGGCCACATCACGCGAAAGGCGATTTCCTCGTAAGACTGCCCCGCCAGCGCGGCGATCTCGTCGTGGCTCAACTGCGGGATCTCGGCTGGCAAATAGAGGCCACCATCACGCGCAAGCCCGGTCAGCATCGCCTCCTCAAAACTCAGTTCGGGCGCCTGCCCGCGGGTCGAGATGTATTTCATGCGGTCTCGCTTTCAGGTCGGGCGCGGGTGCGCCACAGGAAGAACCCCGTCATCCCGGCCCAGACGGCGGCAAGGCCAAACCAGGTGACGGCGTATTGCAGATGGTCGTTCGGGATACCGGCGCTGGCCACAGGCAGTGGCGTGATGCCCGGATCGGTCACGTTGCGCGCGATCAACAGCACCGGCTCGGTGCCGAGCGCCTCGGCCAATGCGGGCACATCGCGGGCGAACCAGATGTTTTCCTTCAAGTCCGGCTCGGGCGTGTAGCTGTCGATCTCCTGCGGCCAATGCAGATTGCCGGAGAGCTCCATTGGACCAAGCGCGCGCGATGTTGTGTGGTCTTCGATGCCAACAAAGCCCCGGTCCACCAGAATCCGGCGCCCCTCGGTCTCAAACGGGGCGATGATGCGATAGCCCGGACCGACCTGCTTGACCGAGACCAGCACCGGCACCTCGCCCGCCAGCATCTCACCGCTCAGAGCGACCGGCAGGTAGCGGTCATCCTCGGGATCGGGGCGAAGCGGCAGGGCGACGGGCGCGGCGCTGATGCGCGCGTCGATATCGGCCAGAATACGCTCTTTCCAACTCAGCCGCTGCGTCTGCCAGGTGCCAAGCGCAACCAGCGTACCGAACCCGGCCAGTCCAAATAGCAACAGAAAAAGAATGCGGTGCATCATTCGGTCCGAGGTCCTAAGGCGCGGTAATGCGCCAATTGGCCTTGTTTCCTGCGCCTTGAGGCAATTTGCAATACGCAATTCGCATGTGGGTGGCAGGACCGGGCGTCGGGCCGCAAAAAAGCCGCTCGAAAGCGGCTTGCAGGCAATTTGGTGCCCGTCGGGACAAGGCGCTTGAACGCCTTGCCCGTTATCTCTTGCACGTTAGTAGAGCGGTGCCTGTCCCCAGATATAGACGGCAACGAACAGGAACAGCCAGACAACGTCCACGAAGTGCCAGTACCAGGCCGCCGCCTCGAAGCCCACATGCTTTTCGGGGGTGAAATCACCCCGCAGGGCGCGGATCAGACAGACCGTCAGGAAGATCGTGCCGATGACCACGTGGAACCCGTGGAACCCGGTCGCCATGAAGAAGTTCGAATAGAACTGATCGCCACCAAAGGTCCAGTCTTCGTGCAGCAGCAGCTCGGCATATTCAAACGCCTGCAGCGCGGTAAAGGCGATGCCCAGAACGATGCCGATGGCCAGCCCCTGCACCAGCGCCTTGCGGTCGCCCTCATGCACCAGCGCGTGGTGCGCCCAGGTCACGGCACAGCCCGACAGCAGCAGAACCAGTGTGTTGATCAGCGGCAGGTGGAACGGGTCCACTGCGTGGATCGCAGGGGCGGTATATTCAGACCCGATATAGTCCTGCATCGGGTAGATACGGTGTTTGAAGAAGGACCAGAACCAGGCGAAGAAGAACATCACCTCGGACATGATGAACAGGATGAAGCCATAGCGCAGACCGATCCGCACGACGGGCGTGTGATCGCCAACGTGGCTTTCGACCACCACTTCGGACCACCAGGCAAACATGGTGTAGAGAACGCCGACCAGGCCCCCCCAGAACATCCAAGCGGTGATCCCGTGCATCCACAGAACCGCGCCAAACAGCATGACAAAGCCGCTGAGCGCACCGATCAGCGGCCAGATCGAGGGGGTCAGAATGTGATAGTCGTGGTTCTTAGCATGTGCCATGAGTGTCCCTCACCTTGCGGCCTTAATTCGGAGTGGTTTGCGCCTGCGTATCAAGGGCGGCGTAGCCCTCGGGCAGATCTATTTCGTAGAACGTATACGACAGCGTGATCGTATGTACATATTTGCCGTCCCGGTCCGCGACGATCTCGGGATCGACAAAGAAGGTGACCGGCATCTGCACCCGTTCGCCGGGCTGCAGCACCTGCTCTTCAAAGCAGAAACAGTCGATCTTGTCGAAGAAACCGCCCGCCGTGTAGGGCGTCACATTATAGGACGCCTGCCCAGCAATGGGTCGATCCGTTGGATTGTAGGCCTCGTAAAAGGCCAGCCCGGTTTCGCCGATGCGCAGTTCCATCTCGCGCTCGACCGGGGTGAACTCCCACGGCATGTCGCGTTCTTTCGAGGCGTCGAAGCGCACCTTGATGGTCTGGTCGAGAACGGTATCCGCCCCTGCGGCGGAAACCCCGGTGACCCCGCCAAAGCCGGTGACCCGGCAGAACCAGTCGTAGAACGGCACCGAGGCCCAGGCGAGGCTGCCCATCAGCACCACAACGCCCACGGTCTGCATCACTGTCTTCTGGGGACCGCTCAGCGCCATCAGTTGGATACCTCGTCGCGCGGTGGCTCAAAATCGCCGCGGGTCACCTTGACCACGGTCAGACCGAACACGATCACGATAAAGGCCGCCAGCGTCAGGGCCACGCCCAGGTTGCGGCCATGGCGACGCTTGTGCAGTTCATGGGGCTGGCGCAGGCTCATGACCAGCCTCCCAGACCGTAAGGTTTGAGCAGCGCCTCAGCAAGGATCGCGCCGAAATGCAGGAAGAGGTAGAGCAGCGACAGTTTGAAGAATCCGCGCTCGACCTTGAAATTATCCGCCTCGGACATGACTTCATCCCGGCGCCAGATGCGCCAGGCGCCGCGCAGGAACAGAGCGTTCAGCACCAGCGCCACCGCCAGATAGATCGGGCCGCCGATGCCCGAAAAGGACGTGCCCACCGCCAGCAGCGCCAGCAGGATCGTATAGACCAGAATATGCACCCGTGTGGCGCGGCGGCCATGGGTCACGGTCAGCATCGGCACGCCCGCATCGTCGTAATCGCTGCGCATGAACAGCGCCAGCGCCCAGAAATGCGGTGGTGTCCACATGAAGGTCAGCGCGAACATCAGCCACGGTTCCACCGACATCGACCCGGTTGCAGCGATCCAGCCGATCACCGGCGGGAAGGCCCCTGCCGCGCCACCGATCACAATGTTCTGCGGCGTCGAACGCTTGAGCCACATGGTGTAGACCACGGCGTAGAAGAAGATGGTGAAAGCCAGAAACGCGCCAGCAAAGACATTGGTCGCTAGACCCAGCATGATCACGCTGAGCCCCGACAGCGCCAGACCCAGCGCCATGGCCTCGCCCGGTTCGATCTTGCCAGCGGGGATCGGGCGGCCCTTGGTCCGCTTCATCACCCGGTCGATATCGGCGTCCCACCACATGTTCAGCGCGCCGGAGGCCCCGCCACCGATGGCAATGAACAGGATTGCGCAAAAGCCGATGAACGGATGCACAGGGACCGGCGCGGCCAGCAGGCCAACCAGCGCCGTGAACACCACAAGCGACATCACGCGGGGCTTCAGCAGGGCGAAGTAATCGCCGAAGCTGGCCTCGTCCTCGCGGCCCGCGCTCTGGGCTGTGCTGGCGTTGATGCTCGCGTCGCTCATCTTGGTCCTTTTGGGTCAAAAGGTGCGTGAAATCACGCACCCTGCATCGTTTCAGTGCGGTGGGCCGCTGTTACTGCGCGGCCACCTGATAGCTTTGCGGCAGACCGGCATATTCGTCGATCGCACCCTTGAGCCATGCGTCATAGACCTCCTGGCTGACGACCTTGACGGTGATCGGCATATAGGCGTGGTCCTTGCCGCACAGTTCGGAACACTGGCCGAAATAGATGCCTTCCTTGTCGGCCTTGAACCACAGTTCCGCCAGACGGCCCGGCACCGCGTCCTGCTTCACGCCGAAGGCGGGAATGGTCCAGGAGTGGATCACGTCCGCCCCGGTGACCTGCATCACCACGATCTTGCCTACCGGAACGACCACGGCCGTGTCGGTGGCCAGCAGGTATTCATCCTGGCTGTAACCGGCCTCTTCCAGCCCCTCGCGGTCCAGCATGAAACTTTCGAACTCGAACTCGTGATCGACATATTCGTAGCCCCAGTACCACTGGTAGCCGGTGACCTTGATGGTCAGGTCCGCCTCGGGGATTTCCTGCTGCTTGAACAGAACCGGCAGCGAATAGGCCCCGATCAACACCAGGATCAGGATCGGCCCGATAGTCCAGGCGATCTCGACCGGGGTATAATGCGAAAACTTCGCCGGGGTCGGGTTCACGCGGCTGTTATAGCGAAAAATCGCATACAGCAGCAAACCGGCGACAAACACGCAGATGACCGTGATGATCACCAGGATCAGGCCATCCAGCCATTGCAAGTCGCGGGCCAGTTCGGTCGCGGCGGGCTGAAAGCCAACTGCACCGTCAACGGGCTTGCCGATTATCTCAAGCTCCTGCGCCATGGCGGGTAGGCTCGTAAGGGTGGCGAGAAGCCCCGAAAGCGTCAAAACGTTCTTCATTTTCTGTCCTGATCGGTTGATCTTTGCGTCCCTGTCCGGCCGAGATGAATCAATTCAGATTCCGACCGTTGTCATTGGCTGCGGTAAAAACCATATTCCGGGAGGCAGATAAAGCAAAATGCTTGCGTCAAACAGACGCTATTTTTGATCTGGATCAAATAAAGAGGCCAAACGCATGTCAGAGACCCCGTTCCGCCCCTTCGAGACCGCACTTCCGCAGGATGAGGCGCTGGATGTACTGCGGCACGCGACCGGGGGTGCCGATGATGGCGAGCTGTTTGTCGAACGCCGCCGGTCCGAGTCGCTGACGTTTGACGACGGGCGGCTGCGCAGCGCGTCCTATGACGCGGCCGAGGGGTTCGGACTGCGCGCGGTTCGAGGCGAGGTGGCCGGGTATGCCCATTCCACCGATGTCTCGATCCCGGCGCTGCGGCGGGCGGCGGAGACCGCGCGTCTGGCCGTGGGAGATGGCGGCGGCACGTTGGCCGATGGCCCCGCCCCTACCAACACAAGGCTTTACACCGATCACGACCCGATCACCTCGGCCGAGTTTCCGGTCAAGATCGACACACTTCGCGAAATCGACGCCTTTACTCGCGACCTTGACGCAAGGGTGGTACAGGTGACCGCCTCAATCGCCGCCTCGCTGCAAGAGGTCGAAATCCTGCGCCCCGACGGCGCGGTGGTGCGCGACACGCGCCCGATGACCCGGCTGAACATCTCGGTCATTGTCGAACAGGACGGACGCCGCGAAAGCGGCTCTGCCGGTGGCGGTGGTCGTGTGGGGCTCGATGGGCTGATCGACCCGGTGGACTGGCAGGCCAAGGCGCGCGAGGCCTTGAGAATCGCCAAGGTGAACCTTGAGGCGGTGCCTGCCCCTGCCGGCGTGATGGAGGTGGCGCTGGGACCGGGATGGCCCGGCATCCTGCTGCACGAGGCGATCGGCCACGGGCTGGAGGGCGATTTCAACCGCAAGGGAAGTTCCGCCTTTGCCGGGCTGATGGGCCAGCAGGTGGCCGCCAAAGGTGTGACCGTTCTGGATGATGGCACGATCCCGGACCGGCGCGGCTCGATCTCGGTGGACGACGAGGGCACGCCTTCGGGCCGGACCACGCTGATCGAGGACGGGATTTTGGTGGGATATATGCAGGACCGGCAGAACGCGCGACTGATGGGCGTGGACCCAACCGGCAACGGGCGGCGTCAGAGTTTTGCCCACAAACCGATGCCGCGTATGACCAACACGGTGATGTTGGGCGGCGATGCAAAGCCCGAGGATCTGGTGGCCGAGATCAAGGATGGCATCTGGGCGGTGGGTTTTGGCGGCGGTCAGGTGGACATCACCAACGGCAAGTTCGTGTTCTCCTGCACCGAGGCCTACCGGGTCGAGAACGGCAAGATCGGCGCGCCGGTCAAGGGCGCGACGTTGATTGGCGATGGCCCCTCGGCGCTGCGGCAGGTGCGCGGGTTGGGCAATGACATGGCGCTTGATCCCGGCATGGGCACCTGTGGCAAGGATGGTCAATGGGTGCCCGTGGGCGTGGGCCAGCCGACCGTGCTGATGGACGGTCTGACCGTTGGCGGATCGGCGGCCTGAGCGGGAAATTCGACAATCTTCGGCAAATTTGCACCGATTCATAGGATGTTAACCTCGTGAGTCGTACACCGGTTCTGCACAGAAGCGGAGCCACGGATGACCGAAGATCACATTTCTTCCTATCACCCCCCACTCCCACCCACCACGGAAGAGGATCGTTTTGCGTGGCTCCGTCTTCTGCGCTCGAGACGGGTTGGTCCGGCGACCTTTCGTCGGCTCATGTCGGAACACGGCACGGCGCAGAATGCGCTGACGGCGCTGCCTGAAGTGGCGCGCAAAGCCGGGGTCGAGGATTACGAAACATGCCCGCCCGGCGTGGTCGAGGCAGAGTTCAAGGCCGCAAAAGCCGCCCGCGCGCGGCTTTTGTGCCTGGGCGATCCGGACTACCCGCGTCAGTTGATCGACCTCAATGATGCCCCCCCGATTCTCTGGGCGTTGGGCGACGTGTCGCTGCTGCACCGTCCGATCATCGCGCTGGTGGGCGCGCGCAACAGTTCTTCTCTTGGGACGCGGATGGCGCGGGCGCTGGCCCATGATCTGGGCGCGAAAGGCTTTGTGGTTGTCTCGGGACTGGCCCGCGGCATCGACGCCGCCGCCCATACCGCCGCGCTCGAGACCGGAACCATTGCCGTCATGGCAGGCGGGGTCGATGTGATCTACCCGGCCGAAAACACCCATCTTGCAGAGAATATCGCCGCGCAAGGCCTGCGGATTTCCGAGCAACCTGCCCGCCTGTCGCCACAAGCGCGGCATTTCCCGCGTCGCAACCGGATCATCTCGGGCCTGGCGCAGGCCGTTGTCGTGGTCGAGGCCGCCGCCAAGTCCGGCAGCCTGATCACCGCGCGCGATGCGTTGGATCAGGGCCGCGAGGTGCTGGCGGTGCCCGGCCATCCGTTCGACGCGCGCGCGGCGGGCTGCAACCATCTGATCCGCGATGGCGCGCAACTGGTGCGCAACGCCGAGGACGTGATCGCGGCACTGCCCACCGAAGAGCCTGCCGCGCCGCAGCCCGACCTGAACGATCTGATGCAGGACCTGCCGCAAACGCCACAAACACGCAGCCTGGGCGACACTGCGCAACTGCATGGCCAGATCCTGAACCGCCTTGGCCCCTCGCCGATTGCCGAAGACCAGCTGATCCGCGATATCGGCGCCGCGCCCGGGGATGTCGGTCCTGCCATTGTCGATCTGGAACTGGACGGCAAGATTCAACGGCAGGCAGGTGGGCTGCTGGCACTGGCAAATTGATCGCCGGTTCGCACCCGCAACAGCATCGCAGACCGGAATTCCCAGTTTCTGACGCCCCCATTTCGACAGCCTTCCGCCTCGGCCCGTCGCAGAAAATCGCGACCTTTCGTCGGGGCGGTTTCAGATGGATTGACAATTCCCTCTTGCACCCCACATCTTGCCCGGCCATAGAACGCGCCGTGTTCGTTGCATGAGGTTTCCATATAAATGCCTGTAGTTGTTGTAGAATCCCCGGCCAAAGCAAAAACGATCAATAAGTATCTTGGCTCTGACTACACGGTTTTGGCCTCTTACGGCCATGTGCGTGACCTGCCGCCCAAGGATGGATCGGTCGATACCGAGCATGATTTCGACATGAAATGGGAGGTCGGAACCGACAGCCGCAAACATGTCAAAGCCATCGCCGACGCCCTGAAGGACGACAACGAGTTGATCCTCGCCACCGACCCCGACCGCGAGGGCGAGGCGATCAGCTGGCACCTGCAGGAGGCGCTGACCAAACGCCGCTCGATCAAGAAGGACACGCCGGTCAGCCGGGTGGTGTTCAACGCGATCACCAAATCCGCTGTCACCGAGGCGATGCAGAACCCGCGCCAGGTCGACATGCCGCTGGTCGAGGCCTATCTGGCCCGCCGCGCGCTGGACTATCTGGTGGGCTTCAACCTCAGCCCGGTTCTGTGGCGCAAGCTGCCAGGCGCAAAATCGGCAGGCCGCGTGCAATCGGTCTGCCTGCGTCTGATCGTCGAACGCGAAATGGAAATCGAAGCCTTCAAGCCAGTGGAGTACTGGTCGGTCAAGGCGATCTTCGAGACCCCGCGCGGCCAGACCTATGAGGCGCGGCTGACGACGCTGGCGGGCAAGAAGCTCGACAAGCACGATCTCGGCAACGCCACCCAGGCGGAACTGGCTGTGCAGGCGATCACCAGCCGCGCGCTGAGCGTGACGTCCGTAGAGGCAAAGCCCGCCGCACGCAACCCTTCCGCCCCCTTCATGACCTCGACCCTGCAGCAGGAAGCCAGCCGGAAATTCGGCATGGGCGCCCGCCAGACCATGAGCACCGCACAGCGGCTCTATGAGGCCGGTCACATTACCTATATGCGGACCGACGGGATCGACATGGCCCCCGAGGCCGTGACGGCGGCGCGCGACGCGATCAAGGACCGGTTCGGTGCTGAATACGTGCCCGACAGCCCGCGCATGTACAAAAACAAGGCCAAGAACGCACAGGAAGCGCATGAATGTATCCGCCCCACGGACATGACGCGTGATGCCGAGGCGTTGAAGCTGAAGGAACCGGATCAGCGCAAGCTCTATGACCTGATCTGGAAACGCACACTGGCCTGCCAGATGGCAGCGGCCCGGCTGGAACGCACCACGGTCGACATCACCAGCGAGGATGCTCAGGTCGGCCTGCGCGCCACCGGTCAGGTGGTGCTGTTTGACGGGTTCATGCGCGTCTATGAAGAAGGCCGCGACGATGCCGACGGCGATGACGACAAGCGCCTGCCGCAGATCATGCAAGGCGAGCCTGCCCTCTTTGCCAAGACCTCACTGGTCGATCAATTCACCAAGGCCACCGGTGATACGCCGGTGACCGAAGGCGCGAAAGTGGCGAAAGAGGCGGTGCTGGCCGAAAACGAGGCGGTGCTGGCGTTGCAACACCACACCCAGCCCCCGCCGCGCTATACCGAGGCGACGCTGGTCAAGCGGATGGAGGAACTGGGGATCGGGCGGCCCTCGACCTATGCCTCGATCGTGACCACGATTCAGGACCGCGAATATGTGCGCAAGGACAAGAACCGGCTGATCCCCGAGGAAAAAGGCCGGATCGTCACCATCTTCCTGCTGAATTTCTTCCGCCAATACGTCGGATACGAGTTCACCGCCAATCTGGAAGAGCAGCTTGATAACGTCAGCGCTGGCGAAGGGGACTACAAGGAACTGTTGGGCCGGTTCTGGCGCGATTTCTCTGCGGCGATCTCGGAAACCTCGGATCTGCGCATCACCGAAGTGCTCGACAAGCTGGACGCAGCGCTGGCCCCGCAGCTTTATCCGCCGCGCGAGGATGGCTCGGACCCGAGGGTCTGCCCCAAATGCGGTGCGGGTCAGTTGCACCTGAAAACCTCGCGCACCGGCGGGTTCGTGGGCTGCGGCAACTACCCCGAGTGTCGCTATACCCGCCCAATCAGCGGCGATGCCGATGACACCGGTGACCGGGTTCTGGGCGAGGATGCGGGCGACGAGATCAGTCTGAAAAAGGGCCGGTTCGGACCCTATGTGCAACGTGGCGAGCCCACCGAAGAGAACAAGAAACCACCGCGCGCCAGCCTGCCCAAGGGCTGGTCTCCGGATGATCTGGACCTTGAAAAAGCGCTGATGCTGCTCTCCTTGCCCCGCGAGGTCGGCGCGCACCCCGAGGATGGCGAGATGATCGAGGCCGGGATTGGGCGCTATGGTCCCTTCGTCAAGCATGGTCGCCTTTATGCCAACCTAAAGGAAGCTGATGAGGTCTTTACCATTGGCATGAACCGCGCGGTCGAGGTGCTGGCGCAAAAAGCCGCCTCGCGCGGGGGACGTGGCGCGGCGGTCAAGCCTCTGAAAGAGTTGGGCGAGCATCCTGAAAGCGGCGGCGCAGTGAATGTCATGGAAGGCCGGTACGGGCCTTACGTCAAATGGGAAAAGGTGAATGCAACCCTGCCCAAGGGCACCGAGCCTGCAGACGTAACCATGGAGATGGCGGTCGAGTTGATCGCCGAGAAAGCCGCCAAGAAAGGCGGACGCAAGAAAGCTGCGCCAAAAAAGAAATCAACTGCCAAGAAACCCGCCGCCAAAAGCGCATGATCCCATGCCGCCCGTCTGAGAGGGTCTCCTTCTCGGGCGGGCGCGGCGACCCTTATGCCGGTTCCGGTCCCCAACCGTAGAAATACCCGCCCCGTCAAGTTTCGTTGACTTCGATGTGACGCGGCGGCAATACCTGTCGCGTCATCAGGATTTTGCGGAGATTTCCATGAAAAAACTCTATCCCGACGCCGATGCCGCGTTGGACGGCGTGCTGGAGGACGGCATGCTGATCGCGGCGGGCGGCTTTGGCCTGTGCGGCATTCCCGAGCTACTGCTTGAGGCGATCAAACGCTCGGGCGTCAAGGACCTGACTTTTGCCAGCAACAACGCTGGCGTCGATGATTTCGGTATCGGCATCCTGTTGCAGACCCGGCAGGTCAAGAAGATGATCAGCTCTTATGTGGGCGAAAACGCTGAATTCATGCGCCAATATCTGAGTGGCGAGCTGGAACTGGAGTTCAACCCGCAAGGAACCCTGGCAGAACGGATGCGCGCCGGTGGTGCCGGTATCCCCGGTTTCTACACCAAGACCGGCGTCGGCACGGTGATCGCCGATGGCAAGGAACACAAGGATTTCCCGACTGGTCCCGATGGCCAGCCCGAGATCTACATCATGGAGGAAGGCATCTTTGCCGATCTCTCCATCGTGAAGGCCTGGAAGGCGGATGAGACCGGCAATCTGGTCTTTCGCAAGACCGCGCGCAACTTCAACCAGCCCGCCGCCACCTGTGGCCGGATCTGCGTGGCCGAAGTCGAAGAGATCGTGCCGACTGGCTCACTGGACCCGGATTCGATCCACCTGCCCGGCATCTATGTGCATCGCCTGATCACCGGCAGCCACGAAAAGCGCATCGAACAGCGCACCACCCGCAAGAAGGAGACCACCTGATGCCCTGGGACCGGAACCAAATGGCCGCCCGCGCGGCGCAGGAATTGCAGGATGGTTGGTATGTGAACCTCGGGATCGGCATCCCGACTCTGGTGTCGAACTACATCCCGGACGATGTGCATGTGACGCTGCAATCGGAAAACGGCATGCTGGGCATGGGCCCTTTTCCTTACGAGGGCGAGGAAGACCCCGACCTGATCAATGCCGGCAAGCAGACGATCACTGAATTGCCGCAGACCTCCTATTTCGACAGTGCGCAGAGTTTTGCGATGATCCGCGGCGGCAAGATCGCCATGGCGATCCTTGGCGCGATGGAAGTGGACGAAAAGGGCGATCTGGCCAACTGGATGATCCCCGGCAAGCTGGTCAAGGGCATGGGCGGCGCCATGGATCTGGTGGCGGGTGTCGGCCGTGTGGTGGTTGTGATGGACCACACCAACAAGCACGGCGACAGCAAGGTGCTCAGGGAATGCACCTTGCCCCTGACCGGTAAGGGCGTCGTGGATCGCATCATCACCAATCTGGGCGTGCTGGATGTGGTCGAAGGCGGATTGAAGATCGTGGAGCTTGCCGATGGCGTCAGCGATGACGAGATGCGCGCCGCGACGCAGGCAACGCTGGTCGACTGACCGACTTTCCGATCTGTTCCCGGCCCCTGCCAACCGGCGGGGGCCATTTTGTTACGGGTCGCTCAATTCATGACCGTGAAGACGCAGCCATCCGTTATCAGCTCGGGCGGCGTGGCGCAGAGGCCCCGCGCGGTCTGAAACGCGGCCAGCACCTTTGGCACATAATCGCGGGTTTCGGCAAAGGGCGGCACCCCCTTGTGAGTCCGCACCGATCCTTCACCGGCATTATACCCCGCCAGCACCAGAATCGGATCGTTGTCGAACTCGTTCATCAGCCAGTCCAGATATTTGACGCCCCCGGCGATGTTTTCCTGCGGTGACAGGCTGTCCTCGACCCCGAAACGCTCTGCCGTGGCGGGCATCAGCTGCATCAGCCCCTGCGCCCCTGCCCCGCTGACCGCATCGACTTTGCCAGAGGATTCCACCGCGATCACCGCCAGGACCAGCGCGGGCGAGACATTGGTGCCGACGGTGGATTGCAGGATCGGTATGCCGCGCTCTTTCGCGATATCCTGCATCGATTGCAGGCGCGGTGCGGCGACGCCGCCGTTGCTGACCGCCTGCATCGCTGCGGTCAGACGGCCGGGCCGCGCATCCTCCAGCGCGGGCGAGATCTTGTCCCAGAACCACGCATAGCTGCTTTTGGGGCGATCCGGCGCGGCCTCGGGTGTTGTCGCTGGTTCGGGCGGCGCAACAACATCCACAATCGGCTCCCGATACCCGGTCGATGGCGCATAGGGCGCGGTGGCATGTTCTTCGGGCGATATCTGCACATTTATGCGCGAACCGGTCCCGGGGGATGGCGGTGTGATACGTTTGAAAGGCGTCTCGGCCAACACGGTGCCCGACCCGCTCAGCCCCCATACCAGACCTGCCGCAACGGCCAGACCCGCCTGCGTCAAGGAATTATTGAGAAACATCTGCTCTTCTCATCATTATTTTGAGTCTTTCTCCCCCGAAACAGGGCCTTGAGACCAGAAAAACCGTGTGAATTGAGGCATTTTCGCCCAATTTGCCGCCATTTTGCATCGCCAGCCGAGCCACACGGCACGTGAGAGAAGTTTGTTTTCCTTTAAATTCATGTGGTTACCTGAATAGTGAGTAAAAAGTTAAACTTGGGCCGGAAAATCCGCGTTTTGGCCCAATTCCTGCCACGCAGAACAGGCAAAACTCTATGCATACCACGACGGACACGGGCCACGAGAGAGAGACGGTTCAGACGGACGGCGAGGTTAACGAAACACACCGTGATCCTTAGGAGGGACATACCATGATCAAATTCTTCAAAAACTTCCGCAAAGACGAAGACGGCGCCGTAACTGTTGACTGGGTCGTTCTGACCGCAGCCGTTGTTGCACTGGGCGGTGTTGCCTATCAGGGCATCGCCGATGGCGCGTCGGGCTTGGCAGGGCAGGTCGACACTGCAATGTCGAACAAAACCGTTACGCTGGGCACCCAAGGTGGCCTCGGCACCGGCAGTTAATCCGACGTAATCCGAATTTAGGGGCCATGTCTTGCGAAAGGCGTGGCCCTTTTTTTTAGGGAGGCGCTGTCGAAAGATGCCAAAATCTATCAGACACTTCCTGAGATCGGAACTCGGTGCTGTAACGGTCGATTGGGTTGTACTTACTGCCGTTGTCGTTGGAATGGGCGGGGCTACAGTGCTCGCGCTCGGGGGAACAGAGGGTGACGGTTTCGCTGACAATATAGGCAGACAGATCGGGGAGGCCGAGGTTCACTTTGTATTACCACTGGACTAACAGTGTGATCTTTAACACGTGGATTGCGAAAGCCTGGATCAAAATCTCCTCATACCCCGTGCTTTGTCCCTTATTTCGACACATTTCATGGGTATGAGCAAAGATGGTTCAGTGCGTGCCAGACCATTGGTATGCTCTGAACCGCAGCAGATATGAGGTGCGGGAATGCGAGCTGTGTTTGGTCTGGTTCTGGTCGTTGGGATGGCACTGGCAGGTGGCGCTGTTATGATGGCGCGCGGCTATATCGAAGAACACCGCCTGCAGCTTGAGCAGGAAAGACAAGCGCGTGCGCAGATTGTACCCACGCAGGAGGTCTTGGTTGCGGGCACGCAACTGCGATACGGCTTCCAACTCAAACCCGAACATGTTCGGATTGTCAGATGGCCGGTGGATGCGATTCCGGAAGGCACTTTCACAAATGCTGAAGATCTGTTCGCCACAGAGATGAAAGACAACCGCTTTGTTATCCGCACGATGGAAAAGGACGAGGCGATTATGGCCGTCAAGGTCACCGAGATCGGAGAAGATGCCGGCTTGACCTCGCGCCTTGAGCGCGGAATGAGGGCCTATGCGGTCAAGGTGGACGTGGCCAGCGGCGTTTCGGGCTTTCTGCGCCCAGGTGACCGGGTCGATGTCTACTGGACTGGCGGTACAGGTGGCGCCATAGAAGGCGAGAGCGGTGAGGTGACCCGCCTGATCCAGACCAATATTCAATTGATCGCCATCGACCAAAGCGCCGGGAAAGAACGCAATGGCGCAGCGATCGCACGTACGGTGACCGTCGCAGCCAGACCCGAGCAGATCGCCATCCTAGCACAGGGGCAGAACACCGGCAAACTCACGCTTGCCCTGGTCGGCGCGACTGATGACACCGTGGCCTCTACCGTTGAGGTCAACAAACGTGCCCTGCTGGGATTGGGGGATCGCGAAACGGCCCCTGAAGTGCAGCAGAAAAAGGTCTGCACGATCCGCAACCGACGCGGTGCCGAAGTGATCGAAATCCCGATCCCCTGCACAAACTGACGTCTTTTCAACCTGTTAATTTGGCGATTCGAGC
This sequence comes from Ruegeria spongiae, assembly GCF_023502395.1. Classification (GTDB taxonomy): domain Bacteria; phylum Pseudomonadota; class Alphaproteobacteria; order Rhodobacterales; family Rhodobacteraceae; genus Ruegeria_C; species Ruegeria_C spongiae. Next base: position 53,255 of record NZ_JAMFMB010000026.1, read on the forward strand.
AAGGAGCTTGGATCGCCTTTTTGCATTGTTGCCCGTTATCCACATAAAAGCCCGCGCTCAAACCATTGATTCTTGCATAAAAACCGCTTCTGACGCAGAGTGGGCGCGATAATGGGCGAAAAGACCCGAAAACGAGGCGTGATCGGAAAGGCAGGTCACATGAAAATCGACAGATGGATGAGGGCAGCCCTGCTGGGGCTGACTGTCATGTGCAATCCCGCTGTGGTCCAGGCACAGTCCGATCCGCTACGGGTCGTGAAAAGGGACATGGCCACGACGCTTGACGTGCCGATGAACAGGGCGGTTGTGGTCGAAAGCGACGAACCCTTCGCTGAACTCAGCATCGCCAATGCAGGTATTGCCGATATCTCGTCGCTGTCCGACCGAAGCATCTATGTTCTTGGTCGGTCTCCCGGCGTCACCACGATGACGCTGCTGGATGCAACAGGTCGGCTGATCACCAATGTGAACGTGCGCGTCGCACCCGACGTGACCGAGTTCAAGGAGCGCCTGCGCCAGATTCTGCCCGGCGAAGCCATCGAGGTGCGCACGGCCAATGACGGCATCGTGCTTTCGGGCAATGTGTCCAGCAGCGCGCGCCTGCAACGGGCTCTGGAACTGGCCGAACGTTATGCGCCCGAACGCGTTTCGAACCTGATGAGCGTGGCGGGTGTGCAGCAGGTCATGCTCAAAGTGCGGTTTGCGGAGATGCAGCGTTCGGTAACCAAGTCGCTCAGCGCCTCGCTGGGCTTTTCGGGCGGCAATGCTACCGGCGGCATCAACACGCTCAATAATTCGCTCGACCTTACCCGGGCATTGAATGGTACTATCCCGGCCGCCAACGAAAACACCGGCGCGTTGCTGTTCGGTTTCAGCGCCGGGGCCACACAGATTCGCCTGCTACTGGAAGCGCTGGAACAAAAAGGCGTGGTGCGCACCCTGGCGGAACCGAATCTCTCTGCCCTCTCGGGGCAAGAGGCGACCTTCTTGGCGGGCGGCGAATACCCGATCCCCGTCGCCCAGCGCGACGGTCTGTTTTCGGTGGAGTTCAAGCCCTTTGGCGTCCAGTTGAGCTTTATTCCCCGCGTTGTGGATGGCGACCTGATCAATCTTGAGATGGTGGCCGCGGTTTCCGCGCTCGATCCGACCAATTCAGTGGTGATCAACGGGGCGACCGTTAACGGGTTCTCGCGCCGGGAAACCTCCACAACCGTTGAGCTTTTTGACGGTGAAAGCTTTGCAATCGCCGGGCTGATTCAAGACGATTTCCTGGATAACAACTCGCAGCTTCCCTGGTTGGGCGACCTGCCGGTGCTGGGAACACTGTTCCGCAGCGCGAACTACCAGCGCAGCCAGACCGAGCTTGTGATCATCGTGACCGCGCATCTGGTCTCGCCAACACGAGGCGAGGCGCTGGCCCTGCCGACCGACCGGGTGAAACCGCCCAGCGAATCCGAGCTGTTTCTGTTCGGCAAGACCGCATCTACCGTGCGCGCCGGCGGCGGTGCTGCATCCGAGGTCGCAAAACAGGATTTCAGTGGTTCTTACGGCTATGTGCTTGAATGATCGGGAGGATGAAACCGATGCATAAGATGATCTCGATCCTTGGCCTCTCCGTCGCGGTCGCCGGATGTGCCTATGATGCGGGCTACGAGGTGGATTCAGGCACATTCGGAAACGCCACACTCAACAATGCCCAGATCCAGACCGGTGCCAAAAGCTATGTCCAGGTATTGGGGGAGCGCTTTGCCCGCGAAGTCCCTGATCAAGTGAACTTTGCGTTCAATAGTTCGCAGCTCGACCCGACTGCGCAGCAGATCCTGCGGCAGCAGGCGGACTGGATCAAACAATTTCCCGAGGTACGTTTCAAGGTGTTCGGTCATACCGACAAGGTTGGGTCGCCAGCCTATAACCAGCGCCTCGGATTGCGCCGCGCACAGGCCGTTGTGACCTACCTGACCAGACAAGGCATCAGTCGCAACCGCCTAGAAGCTGTGTCGTCGCTTGGCGAACGCGAGCCGCTGATCAACACCCCAGACCGGGACCGTCGCAACCGGCGCACCGTCACTGAGGTGACCGGCTTTATCAAACGCAACCAGACCCTGGATGGTAAGTACGCCCAGGTGATCTATCGCGAATATATCAAGAGCGCCGAACCGCCTACGACGCTTAGCGCAGACGACTCATCAGCCTTTGAAAACTGAGCACAATAGCGACGAATTGGGCGGGATCGTCGCCCAATTCCCTACAATTGGTTCTTTTCGGCCCAAATCTCGCCCAACTTCGCGACGACACTGCTTCCAATAGGTGATTTGCGGCCTTTTTCAGGGTCGCGGGTGGGAAACGCAAGCCGGATGCAGCGCAACGCTGTTCGACTTTCCTGCCGTATTTGAATGAGGATGAAGGTAATGAGCAGTGGAATGCCGCAATCTGAGACCGCTCCGATCCTGGCCTGCACGGTCAGCCGGGACGTCCAGAATTTCGACCTGCTGATCGAAGACATGGAAGCGGCGATGGGCGAAAGCTGGGGCGATCTGGGCTTTGCCGAGGCGCTGGCATTTTTCGGACAGCCTGAAGCGGAAACACTGGAATTCATTGCGCTGGCGCTGGATGGCGACGACGAGGATAATCTGGTTCTGATGGGCGAGATCATCAGCCAGGCCAAAACACGCGACATTGGCGTCATCCTGATTGCCGAGGACGTAACGCCAGCCTCTCTGCACCAGCTTCTGCGCAAGGGCGCGGATGAATTTGTCCCCTACCCGCTTCCCGAGCAGGAACTGCAACTGGCCATCGACCGGCTACGCAGCAAAGAAGACGCGCAGGCAACGCAGGCTCAGGCCAGCAGCGCGCCGCTGAATGCCGGCACCTCCAAAGAGGGCGCTGTGATCGTTGTTCATGGCCTTGCGGGCGGCGTTGGCTCAACCACCATGGCGGTGAACCTGGCATGGGAACTGGCCAATGTGTCGGGCAACGATTCTCCATCAGTCTGCCTGCTGGATCTTGACCTGCAGCATGGTTCGGTTTCGACCTATCTCGATCTGCCGCGACGAGAAGCGGTGTTCGAGATGCTGACCGACACCGAGAATATGGATGATGAGATATTCGGTCAGGCGCTGGTCAGCTATGAAGACAAGCTTCAGGTTTTGACCGCCCCCTCCGATATGGTGCCACTCGACCTCGTGACGCCACAGGACATTGAGCGGGTGATCGAGCTGGCGCGCGCCCATTTCGATTTCGTTATCATCGACATGCCAAAAACCCTGGTGCAATGGTCAGAGACGGTTCTGCAGGCCGCGCATGTCTATTTCGCGATGATCGAGTTGGATATGCGGTCCGCCCAGAACGCGTTGCGCATGAAACGGGCGCTGCAATCCGAGGATCTGCCGTTCAACAAGCTGCGCTTTGCCCTGAACAAGGCGCCGAAATTCACCGATCTGAGTGGAAAGAGCCGCGTCAAGAGAATGGCGGAATCGCTGGGCATTTCGATCGAGTTGCAATTGCCCGATGGCGGCAAACCGGTGACCCAGGGCGGCGATCACGGCCAGCCTCTGGCAACGTCTGCAGCCAAGAACCCGCTGCGCCGGGAAATCGCCAAACTCGCGCAATCCATCTACGAACTGGGCACCGGCGAAGCGGAAGCGGCCTAACGCGATCTACAAGGGGGGTCCAAGATGTTTTCGAGATACAAAAAGCAAACCGACGCCGCACCCGTCAAGGCGGTGCAGCCATCCAAGACAGCCAAACCCTCTCCCGAAATCGCCCCTGCCCCCACCAAGAAAGAATTGCTGCGCAAGCCGATGCCGGGCACGAAGGCCGAGGCGGCACCGCAGGACCGTGAGCGCAAGCGCAAGGACCGTCTGGGCGAGATCAAGATCGAGCTGCACCGCGAACTGCTCGAAAACCTCAATCTAGCAGCGCTTGAGCACGCGTCGGAAGCCGAGCTCCGCAATGAGATCAGCTCGATCTCGTCGGAGATTCTGGAACAGAAAAGCATCGTTCTGAACCGGGATGATCGCCAGACGCTCAACAAGGATCTTTATGACGAGGTGACCGGGCTAGGTCCGCTTGAGACACTGCTGCAGGACGACACTGTCAACGATATTCTGGTCAACGGCCCGCACCAGATCTTCGTGGAACGGGACGGCAAGCTGGAAATCAGCGATGTCCGGTTCAAGGATGAACGCCACCTGCTGCGGATCATCGACAAGATCGTGTCGGCGGTGGGCCGGCGCGTCGATGAATCGAACCCCTATGTTGACGCCCGCCTGGCCGATGGCTCGCGTTTCAACGCGATGGTGCCGCCGATTGCGGTGGATGGCTCGCTGGTTTCCATCCGGAAGTTCAAAAAAGACAAGCTGGGCATCGACGATCTGGTAAGTTTCGGGGCTTTCACCGAAGAAATGGCTGCATATTTGCAAGCCGCCGTCGCCACGCGTCTGAACATTATTGTGTCAGGTGGTACCGGATCGGGGAAAACAACGACGCTGAATGCGCTGTCCAGCTTCATCGACAATGCCGAACGTATCCTGACCATCGAAGACACTGCGGAACTGCAGCTCCAGCAGACCCATGTGGGCCGGATGGAAAGCCGCCCGCCCAATGTCGAGGGCAAAGGCGAGGTCAGCCCGCGCGACTGTCTCAAAAACGCCCTGCGGATGCGCCCTGACCGCATCATCGTGGGCGAGACGCGGGGCGAGGAAGTGATTGACATGCTGCAGGCCATGAACACCGGCCATGACGGATCAATGACCACGATCCACGCCAACTCGGCACGCGACGGTATCAGCCGTCTTGAGAACATGATCGCAATGGCGGGGATCGAGATGCCGATCAAGGCGGTGCGCAGCCAGATTTCCTCGGCTGTGAACCTGATCGTGCAGGCCAGCCGCCTGCAGGATGGCTCGCGCCGGATGACCTCGATCACCGAGATCACCGGCATGGAGGGCGATGTGATCTCCATGCAGGAGATCTTTCGCTACCAGCGTGTCGGCTTGACGCCCGACAACAAGATCATCGGCCATTTCACCGCCACCGGCGTACGCAGCCACTTTTCGGAACGGTTCCGCATGTGGGGGTATGACCTGCCCGCATCGATCTATGAACCGACCAACATGTAGGAGGACGGGCCATGAACATCAGCGCAGAGCCAATCATCTACATCGGAATTTTCATCGGTGTCCTGTTCCTGGTCGAGGGCGTCTACCTGCTGTTTTTTGGCAAGTCGATCAGCCTGAACAACCGGGTGAACCGCCGTCTGGACATGCTGGACAAGGGTGTCGGGCGCGAAGAGGTGCTCGAACAGCTGCGCAAGGAAATGCAGCAGCATATGCGCAGCCAGTCGATCCCGCTCTATTCTCTGCTGGCGGACAAGGCGCAAAAGGCGGCGATCGCCTTCACTCCGCGCCAGTTGATCATGATCATGATCGGTGTGGGTGTCGTAGCCTTTGTCGGCCTGAGCATCGGCACCGAGACTGAGCCGCCGCTGCGCATCGCCGCCTCGGCCCTGATCGGCGTCAGCGCGGTCTATATCTGGGTGAACCACAAGGCAAAGAAACGCATGGCCCTGATCGAGGAACAACTGCCCGATGCTGTAGAACTGATGGTCCGGTCGCTGCGTGTCGGCCACCCCTTCGTCGCCTCGATCCAGATTGTGGCGAAAGAGGCCAGCGACCCGATCGCAACCGAGTTCGGCGTCATCTCGGACGAAGCCTCTTATGGTCGCGACGTCAGCGACGCGCTCAAGGAAATGGCGGAACGTCTGGATCTTCAGGATTTGCGGTTCCTGTCGGTCGCGGTTTCGATCCAGCAGCAATCAGGTGGTAATCTCGCTGAGGTTCTCGACGGGCTGGCCAAGGTGATCCGCGCGCGGTTCCGACTGTTTCGCCGGGTCAAGGCGATCACCGCCGAGGCTCAATGGTCGGGCAAATTTCTGTCCGCCTTTCCGGTGGTCTGCCTAATGGTGATCCTGGTCAATGATCCCGGCTACTATGATGGGGTCTTGGATCACCCTTGGTTCATTCCGGCCTGTTTCTTTGTCGGAATCTTACTGACTGCCAACCTCATCGTCATGCGCATCCTGACGAATATCAAAGTCTGAACCGGAGGACCGATGGAATTCCTACAGAATATCAATGATCTCCTGACCGAACATCTTGGTGAGTTCGGCCCGCTCATCGTGGTGGGCGTCGTTGGCCTTTTCATGATCCTGGTGACGCTTCCCTTCATCCTCAATCAACCCGAGGATCCGCTCAAGAAACTCAAGCGGGATGTTAACCCCAAAACCAAGGAAAAACCCAAGAAAGAGCGGTTGCGTCAGGGCAACCGGAACGAGCAGCTTGATCGCTTTGCAAATTTCCTGGAGCCGCAGGACGCCGAAGAATATACGGCGATGCAGCTCAAAATGCGTCAGGCTGGATACCGGTCCAAGGATGCGATCCGCGTCTTCCACTTTGCCCAGTTCACGTTGGGTCTTGCCGGTCTATTGATTGGCGTGGTCTATGTGACGATCATCCTCGGGGATCAGGACCTCGATGGCACCACGCAACTAATGTATGTGTTCGGGCCGGGGCTTGCTGGGTATTACCTGCCGAAATACTGGATCACCCGGCGCGTCGAAGAGCGCAAACAGGCCATCGTCTCTGGCTTCCCGGATTCGCTCGACATGATGCTGGTCTGTGTCGAAGCAGGTCAGTCGCTGGATCAGGCCATCGTCCGGATCTCGAGCGAATTGCGCGCCTCCTACCCGCACCTGGCGGAGGAGTTCGAAATCGTCGCCTATGAGATGAAGGCCGGTAAAGAGAAAGACAAGGTTTTGCGCGATTTTGCAACGCGCTGCGACGTTACCGATGTCTCGTCTTTTGTGACCGTGATGATCCAGTCCGCCAGTTTCGGCACCTCGATTGCCGAGGCGCTCCGGGTCTATGCCGGCGAGATGCGTGACAAACGCGTGATGCGTGCAGAAGAGGCCGCAAATAAGTTGCCAACAAAAATGACCCTTGCCACAATGGGGCTGACGGTTCCGCCGCTTCTGGTCATTCTTGTCGGGCCTTCGGTAAAGGGCATCATGGATCTGGGCAATATGAGCGCTGGATAAAAACGAAAGTGGAAGGTGTGAACGCACCCGCACCAAATCTGAAACGCCTGATCGCCACCGCCGCCCTCGCGGCGGTGGTTTCGTGTTCGACCTCCGATGAGGTTGTGCTGCCGGACGATCCCTTCCCCCCCGGTATCGATCACAAGGGACAAGCGGTGGACGGTGTCGAGGTGGGCCATCGCCTGATGGCGGCGGGGGAATATGAACTCGCGATGGATGCCTTCACTCGCGCTGCCCTTGAACAGGGGATGACGCCAGAGATCCTGACCGGGCTGGGCACAGCAAATCTTGAATTGGGCCGGTTGGGGCAGGCTGAGACCATGCTGCGCCGCGCCGTGGCAGACACTCCGGACTGGCCCGAGGCCTGGAACAATCTTGGCGTGCTGCTGATGGAGAAAGGCGAGATCTCTGAGGCCACTCAGGTGTTCAAGAAAGCCTATGCGCTGGACAATGGCGAAAGTGACTCAATCCGGGACAATCTGCGGATAGCACTCGCAAAATCTGAAAATCCTGCTATTAATACGCCTGAGGCAAACCAAGATTATAAGCTGGTGCAGCGGAGTGAGGGGCAGTTCCTGATCCGCAAGACACCATAAAAGACAGAGCAGTAAAAGGACGCAAAAATGCGCCACCTTATTTTGATCCCGGCACTTGTTGCAGGCGGGCTCGGGCTTTCCGCATGTGTGAGCAAGAAAGATCAGGCCGTCGAACGGGCGCTGCAGGATGTGAACGTCATCGACGAGACCGGCATCAACGACGTGATGCTGACGGTCGGTGACCCGAACGAGGCCGTCACCTATTTCCAGCGCGCCACCAAAACCGCTCCGGACCGGATCGACCTGCAACGCGGGCTGGCCATGTCTCTGGTCCGGGCCAAACGCAACACCGAAGGCGTGTCGGCCTGGACCAAGGTGGTCGGTATGGAAGGCGCCAATGAGGCGGATTCGGTCGAACTGGCCGATGCCTATATCCGCAATGGCGACTGGAAAAAGGCCGAGGAAACGCTCGACAAGGTGCCGCCGACCCATGAGACCTTCAAGCGCTATCGGCTTGAGGCGATGATTGCCGATTCCAACAAGGAATGGAAACGCGCCGACAGTTTCTATGAAACTGCCGTTGGCCTGACGACGAAACCCGCCGCAGTGACCAACAACTGGGGCTATTCCAAGCTGACCCGCGGCCAGTATGCCGAGGCCGAAAAGCTGTTCGGCGAGGCGATCCGGCAGGACCGCACCCTGTTCACCGCAAAGAACAATCTGGTTCTGGCGCGCGGGGCGCAGGGCAACTACACGCTGCCGGTGGTGCCGATGAACCAGGTCGAGCGGGCACAATTGCTGCATACCATGGCCCTGACCGCGATCAAACAGGGCGATGTCACCAAGGGCAAGACCCTGCTGCGCGACGCCGTCAAAACCCATCCCCAGCATTTCGAAGAGGCGATCAATTCGCTGCGCGCGTTGGAAAGCGCCTGAGTCATGGCGATTCCATCCCTGGTCGCTCTGTGGTTCCTGCCGCTGGTGTTGCCGCTGTGTTTCTATGTGGCCTTCACCGATCTACGCGAGATGCGGATCACCAATCAGGCCGTTGTGGCGCTGGCGCTGATATTCGTGGTGATGGGGCCCTTCCTGATGAGCTTCCCCGCCTATGGCTGGCAACTGGCGCAGCTTGTTATCGTGCTGATCGCCGGCGTCGTTCTGAATGCCGCCGGTGCGATGGGAGCGGGTGACGCCAAATTCATGGCCGCCGCCGCGCCTTATGTCGCGCTTGGTGATCTGACCCTTCTGTTCATGATCCTCTGCGCCAGCCTTCTGGCCGCTGTCGCCACGCATCGGCTGGCCAAACACACCGCCCTGCGCCGGATGGTGCCGGATTGGAAAAGCTGGGATATGGGCCGGAAGTTCCCCATGGGGCTGAGCCTGGGCTTCACGCTGGCGCTCTATCTCATCCTGGGTTCTGTTTACGGAAGTTGAACAATCCCCGCCTGTGCCCCGGCTTTGCCCTTCTGCTGCCACAATAGGCGGGCAGTTTCGCGCCATGCGGGTGGACCGCCGCGTTTTGATGAGCCAGTCCAAGACGGATTTTACCGATGAATATGCAGACCCCAAATGTCGTGGCGCCCCCTGCCCCCAACGGGCTGGGCGAGATGCGCCTTCCGATCGTGATGATGCGGGACATTTTGCTCAAGACAATTTTCCGCAAGAACCTCGAGATGGTCAGCGAGATCTCTGAGGCGATCTGCCTGCCCGGATCGGTGACTCAGGAAATTGTCGATATGGCCCGCGATCAGAAACTGCTGGAGGCAACCGGCACGCTCAACGCCAACAATGGCAATGAAATGGGCTATCAGCTGACCGACGCTGGCCGCGCCCGCGCGCTGGACGCGCTGAGCCAGTCGGAGTATTTCGGCGCGATGCCGGTGCCGCTGGAGGTCTATAGCGAGCAGGTCAAACGCCAGTCGATCCGCAACATTCAGGTCTCGCGCGAGCAATTGACCAACGCCATGGGCCATCTGGTTCTGCCCGACAGCCTGCTGGATCACCTCGGCCCTGCCGTCAGTGCCGGGCGCTCGATCCTGATGTACGGCCCGCCGGGCAATGGGAAATCCTCGATCTCGAACGGGATTCGCGACGCGCTGGGGGACAAGGTCTATGTGCCGCGCGCCATCGAATATTCCGGTCAGGTCATCACCGTCTATGACCCGATCGTGCATAACGCCATCGAGCAAGAGGTCGACGATCCGACCCAACTGCGCCGCCGCAAGCGTTTCGACAGCCGCTATGTGATGTGCGAACGCCCCACCGTTGTCACCGGGGGCGAGCTGTCGCTGTCGATGCTCGATCTGGTCTACAATCCGACGGCGCGCACCTATCAGGCCCCGTTGCAGCTGAAATCCACCGGCGGCATCTTCATCGTTGACGACCTTGGCCGTCAGGCCGAACCGCCGCAGGCCCTGATCAACCGCTGGATCGTCCCGCTCGAAGAAAGCAAGGACATCCTCGCGCTGCAATCGGGTGAAAAATTCGAGGTGCCGTTTGACACGCTGGTCATCTTCTCGACCAACTTCCACCCCAACGAGATCTTCGACAAGGCGGCGCTGCGGCGGATCTTCTTCAAGATCAAGATCGACGGGCCGGATCAGGAAAACTTCCTGAAGATCTTTGCGCTGGTCGCCCGCAAGAAAGGCATGCCGCTGGATGAAGGCGCGCTGGTGCATCTGCTCAAGGTCAAATACCCGACCATCGACAACATCTACGCCAACTATCAGCCGGTCTTCCTGATCGACCAGATGATCGCCATCTGCGAATTCGAGGGCATCCCCTACCAGATGAGTCCCGAACTGATCGACCGCGCCTGGGCGAACATGTTCGTGAAGGAAGAAGAGATCATTCACTAGACCCAATCGCACAGCGCGCGCGCCCGTTCCAAAGGTGAAACCGCTGCGCTAAGCTGTCTGCAATGTCGCAGATTCCCCCCGCCATTCAGACCTGGTTCTCGACCAGGGGCTGGTCGATCCATCCGCATCAGCAGGACATGTTCGACCGGGCACAGGACCCGGCGACACTGCTGATCGCACCCACCGGCGGCGGCAAGACCATGGCCGGGTTCCTGCCCACGCTGGCGGAACTGGAGGCCGGGGATCACCACGGGTTGCACACGCTTTATGTTTCACCGCTCAAGGCGCTGGCGGCCGATATCAAGCGCAATCTGCGCACGCCCGTGGACGAGATCGGGCTGCCGATCCGGATCGAGGACCGCACCGGCGACACCTCGGCCACGCAGAAGAAACGCCAGCGCGCCGACCCGCCGCATATCCTGCTGACCACGCCGGAAAGCCTGACTCTGCTGACATCCTACGAAGATGCGCCGCGCATGTTTGCGGGGCTGCAACGGGTGGTGGTCGATGAGATCCACGCCCTGGCCGAAAGCAAGCGTGGTGATCAACTGATGCTGGCGCTGGCGCGGCTTCAGGCGCTCTGCCCCAACCTGCGGCGGGTGGGTCTTTCGGCCACGGTCGAGGACCCCGACGCCATTGCCCGGCTTCTGGCGCGCCACCCCGACCCCTGTGACATCCTGCTGGCCGATCCCGGCCCCGACCCCGACATCACCATGCTGGAGACCGAGGACATGCCGCCCTGGTCGGGCGGCGGCGCGGCCTATGCGATCCCGGCGGTGCTGGAACAGATACGCCGGCACAACACCACGCTGATTTTTCACAACACCCGCGCGCAGGCGGAAATTTTCTTTCACAATCTGTGGCTTGCCAATGACGAGGGGCTGCCGATCGGCATCCATCACGGCTCGCTCGACCGGCAACAGCGCGAACGGGTCGAGGCGGCGATGGTGCGGGGCGATCTGCGTGCCATCGTCTGCACCGGCTCGCTCGATCTGGGGATCGACTGGGGCGATGTGGATCTGGTGATCCAGATCGGCGCGCCCAAGAATGTCAAACGGCTGGTGCAGCGGATCGGGCGGGCCAATCACCGATACAACGCGCCGTCCAAGGCGCTGCTGGTGCCCGCCAACCGGTTCGAGGTGGTGGAATGCGTCGCCGCTCTGGAGGCGGTCAAGGCGCATGATCTGGACGGTGATCCGCGCGGGCGCGGGCCTCGCGATGTGCTTTGCCAGCATATCCTGATCGCCGCTGCCGCAGGTCCGTTTGATGCCGATGACCTCTATGCGCAGATGACCACAGCCGGTCCGTTCGCCGATCTGACACGGGCGGAATTCAACGATTGCCTCAGCTTCTGCGCGACCGGAGGCTACGCCCTGCGCGCCTATGACCGCTGGCAGCGCCTGCAACAGCGCCCAGACGGGCAGTGGCAGCTACGCGACCCGCGCGCGGCGGCGCGGATCAGGATGAATATCGGCACCATTCAGGACAGTGACACGCTCAAGGTGCGGCTGAAACGCAACCGGGGCGGCAAGCCTCTGGGCGAGATCGAAGAAGGCTTTGCCGCCTCGCTGACACCGGGCGACACCTTCCTGATCGGCGGGCAGATCGTACGCTATGAAGGGCTGCGCGAGATGACCGTCGAGGTCACCCGCCGCGCCGACAAGAAACCCAAGATCGCCACCTTCATGGGCACGAAATTCGCCACCTCAACCCAGCTCAGCGCCCGTATCCTCGACATGTTCGCGCAGGACAGTTGGCCGCAACTGCCCCGCCACACCGCCGAATGGCTCGCCCTGCAGCGTGAGGTGTCGCACCTGCCCCAGCGGGGCCGCTTGCTGGTTGAAAGCTTCCCGCATGACGGGCAAGAGCATGTCTGTGTCTACGGTTTTGCCGGGCGCAACGCGATGCAGACGCTGGGCCTTTTGCTGACCAAGCGCATGGAAGAGACCGGGTTGCACCCTTTGGGCTTTGTCTCGACCGATTACGCCACGCTGATCTGGGGGTTGGACGCGCTCGCCGATGCAGCGCCGCTTTTTGCCATCGACGCCCTGCGCGAGGGGCTCGATAGCTGGCTGGCAGGCAATGCGGTGATGAAGCGCACCTTCCGGGCCTCGGCCACCATCGCCGGGCTGATCGAGCGCAACATGGCCGGGCAGCGCAAAAGCGGGCGGCAGGCGACGTTTTCCTCGGATATCCTCTATGACACATTGCTGAAATATGACCCGAACCATGTGCTGATGCAGATCACCCGGGACGAGGCAATGCGCGGGCTGGTGGATTTCGGCCGCATCGAAGAGATGATCGCGCGGGTCGATGACCGGATCGACCTTGTGCGTCTGGACCGGATCACGCCGTTGGCAGCGCCTTTGCTGCTGGAGGTCGGCAAGGTGCCGGTCAAGGGATCGGCCGAAGAGCGGCTGCTGACCGAAGAAAGCACGCGCCTGCTGGCCGAGGCCGGGCTGATGTTATGAAAGGCTTGCGCACATGTCGAACCCAAGGGAAGAACAGGGCATGACCGGTTTTGAACTCGAATTCGCAGGCCAGCAATTGGTGGCGCTGAGCTCCGGCGCGCTCTGGTGGCCGGACTGGCGGTTGCTCTGCGTCTCGGATCTGCATCTGGGTAAATCCGAGCGGATTGCCCGACGTGGTGCCCCTGCCCTGCCCCCTTATGAAACCCGCGATACGCTGAGCCGCCTCGCCGATGATCTGGACCAGACAGGTGCGCGGATCGTGGTCTGCCTGGGCGACAGTTTCGATGATCTGGAAGCGGCGCGGGCGCTTGGCGAGGGAGACCGGCGATGGATCGCCTCGCTGCAGGCCGGGCGCGACTGGACCTGGATCGAAGGCAACCACGACCCCGGCCCGGTCGAGATCGGCGGCCAGCACCGGCACGATCTGCGGATCGACACCGTCACATTCCGCCACATCGCCGATCCGGTCGCAACCGGCGAGATCTCGGGGCATTACCACCCAAAGGCACGGGTACGGACCCATGGCCGCAGCATCACCCGCACGGCATTCCTGATGGACCGGGACCGGCTGCTGCTGCCCGCCTATGGCACCTATACCGGCGGGCTTCATTGCGACGAGCCGGTCTTGCGCGACCTGATGCGCCCTGATGCGGTTGCGATCCTGACGGGGACGCCACCGCGACCCGTCCCGATGCCACGCGACCGCTGAACCGGTCGCTACCAGCAGGGAGGACAGGCAATGGAGCAGCGGATCGGGAACAGTTTTGCACGGCAGTCGATGATGACAACCTTCGGCGTCCGAATAGACGAGATCGCCGAGGGCCGGGTCACCCTAAGCGCGCCCATTCTTGAGACAGCCCTGCAACAACAAGGCGCGGCCCATGCGGCGCTGACTTTTGCGCTTGGGGATTCTGCCGCTGGCTATTCTGCACTGACTATGCTGCCGGAGCCGCAAGAGGTGATGACAGCCGAGATGAAGATCAACCTTCTCGCCCCGGCGCGTGGTCAGCGCTTGCGTGCGGTGGGCCGAGTGGTGAAACCCGGCCGCAGGCTGATCATTGTCACCGCCGATGTCTATG
>NZ_JAMFMB010000027.1 GCF_023502395.1 Ruegeria spongiae
AACGCAGGGCTGAACACATCCCCATCACAACCCCGTCACCGGGCTTTCAAAATTGCGGCGCAGCGGGCATTTTGGGCCTATCGCAACCATGAAACACGCCAGAATGCCGACCAGACGAAACATCCTTGCCGGATTGGGGGCCATTGCACTTGCTCCTGCCGCACGCGCCGCATCACCGATGATCTTCTCGCAAGGGGGCGCGGCGATCTCGGGCTTCGACACGGTGTCCTATTTCGCCGATGGCGGCCCGCTTGCGGGGCGCGCCGATAACGCGCTGATGTGGAAAGGTGCGGTCTGGCGTTTTGCCAGCGATGCCAATCGCGAGGCGTTTGAGGCCAATCCCCGCGCCTACGCGCCGCAATTCGGTGGCTATTGCGCCTATGCCGTCGCGCAGGGGGGGCTGAGCACGACCGATCCGAACGTCTGGCATATCGTCAAGGACAAGCTCTACCTGATCCATTCGCAGAGCGTGGATCAGGCCTGGATGCGCGACCCGCAGGCCTATATCGAACGGGCCGAAGCAAACTGGCCCGAGGTTCTTTACGGCTGATCGGCGGAATTCCGCTGGAACTGTCGCGCAGCTTCACGAAAATGGCATCGACCTCTTTTATTTGGGCGCGCAGCGCATACTTCTTTCAGTGACCGCGGACAGGAACTTCCGCGTGTCATTTCACTGTCCCTCGTTCCATACCTTGCGCCCAGGATCTCCTGGGCGCTTTTTTCTTTGGAACAAGCGGTTAGAGTGCGCAAATGACCAGCTATGACGACTCATATCTCAGGGCCATCCTGCAGCGCACACAGGTGATCGCAGTGGTGGGCGTGTCGATGAACCCTGTGCGGCCCAGCTATTATGTGGCGCGGTATCTGGGGCTGAAAGGGTATCGCGTGATCCCCGTCAACCCCGGACATGCGGGCAAGGAGCTGTTTGGTGAGACCGTCCGCGCCGGGCTGTCCGAGATTTCCGAGCCGGTCGACATGGTCGACATCTTCCGCCGGTCCGAAACAGTGCCGCCGATCGTTGACGAGGCGATCGAGGTTTTTCCCAATTTGCGCACCATCTGGATGCAGATCGGTGTCCAGAATGCCGACACCGCCGCCCGCGCCCAGGCGCGGGGCATCGACGTGATCCAGAACCGCTGCCCCAAGATCGAATATCAGCGCCTGTTCGGCGAGCTTCGCATGGGTGGATTTGCCACCGGGATCATCTCGTCGAGGCTCTGATCTGGTGACGCGCTCTGCAGGCTGTTTTCGAATGATCGGCATTGATGCCATGCGTGGATGGCTGCAGTCCGGTTCCCTCTGGTTCGGGTTATGGGCGCAATTCCAACAATTTTGACGCCGCGTATCAACGGTGGGAACGTAAGTCTGCGTTGACAAAATCGGCCTCGGCCCGTTCTGGTCATGCCGAACATGACGCGACTGGCACACGGAACACAAGGCGCTCTGTGCCCTGGTAATCTTAGGAGTGATCCATGAACTCAAAATTCACCATGCAAGTTTTCGGCATCTATATGGTTGTTGTTGCAGGTCTTGGCCTGATGCTTATGCCTTTCTTTCTGCTTGGGCTCTTTGGTCTATCGGCGGGCGATGGCGTGTGGATCCGCATGGTAGGCATGCTGGCCTCGATCATCGGCGGTTACTATCTGCTGGCAGCACGGGCGGACGCGAAGCAGCTATATGGCTGGAGCGTCTGGATGCGCCTTTATGCCGGTGCCTTCATGATCGTGCTGTTCGTTGCTGGCATGCTGGGTGCGGGTATTCTGCTTTTTGCAGCGATCGATATCTGCGCAGCTCTTTGGACCCGGTCCTGTCTGCGCAAGGAACAGGCGGCCTGATCGCGAGACCGCCAGCACGGTTGCAGCCGATCTGATCGGTCACGCCAAACCGTGAGGACCAAAAAACACATGGTCTGACCCGCGCTGCCGGGTCAAACCACATGGCGAGGACACCGGTGCATGATCGCCAGTCCGGCCCTTCATTCAGCCCAGAAATCGGAAACCTTAACTGCCGGGCGCGCGTTTGGCGTCGCGACGGCGGCGGCGTTCTTCCAGCACTTGCAGGCGTGGCTGCCAGTCATAGCGGGTATCCTCGCGGGTCAGCGCCCAGTGCAGGTCGCCAGCCTCGCGCCAGGGATCGAGGACGATGCCGTCCTGCAGGGCATCGCCGCTCTTGCTGATGATGGCGGTGCTGTGATCGACCACGAAAGCATTGCGCGGCTCGGCGATCGCGCGGTGCATGGTCAGCGTCCGGAAGTTCTCCTGCTTGAGCCGCGCCTCGATATCCTCGGCCCATTGATAGCACAGGCCGCGTTCCTTGATGCCGGAATTGACCTTGGCATTGTGGACCAGCGGCGGGTCGGTGATGTCATATTCCTGCGCCAGCTTCGCGGAATAGTCATAGGCGATGCTGGCGGCGCGCTGCGCCTCTTCGGGATCGACCTCGGGTCCCAGCGACTGGATTTCCTGCGCCAGCTTGGCGACATCACCGCGATCGACGACAATCGGCTGATGCGCACAAGCGCTGATCAGGGCGAGGGCAAACAGGGCCAGAACGGATTTGAGCAGTCGAGTCATGAAGGCATCCCAAGAGAATCAGCTTTTGTCCGCTTCCTGCCGCGTTCCGCCCCCGAGCGCAATTCAATCACCGGGTCGGGCGGCTTTTTCGGCAAGACCGCTCATATGCTGACGACGCGCCAACTCCTCCAGCACGGCCTGCAGCGGTACATCCCGCGCAGCCAGCATGACCAGCAGGTGATAAAGCACATCCGCCGCTTCCGAGGTCAACCCGTCGCGGTCGCCCTTGACCGCTTCGATGATGGCCTCAACCGCCTCTTCGCCAAATTTCTCGGCGCATTTCTCGGGCCCTTTGGCCAGCAGCTTGGCGGTCCAGCTACCGTCGGGATCGGCGGTTTTGCGGGCCTCGATTGTGGCGGCCAGATCGTGCAGGATACTCATGTCAGCCTCATCGGGATGCCCGCAGCAGCCATATGGTCCTTGGCCTCGCGGATGGTGTATTCGCCGAAATGGAAGATCGACGCCGCCAGAACAGCGCTGGCCCGGCCCTCGGTCACACCTTCGACCAGATGGTCCAGATTGCCCACACCGCCCGAGGCGATCACCGGCACGTCGACCGCATCGCTTATCGCGCGGGTCAGCGGCAGGTTGAAGCCCGATTTGGTGCCGTCGCGATCCATCGAGGTCAGCAGGATTTCGCCCGCGCCTTTCCCGACAACAGCACGGGCAAAGTCCACCGCGTCGATGCCGGTGGGCTTGCGCCCGCCATGGGTAAAGATCTCCCATTTGCCGGGCGAGACGGTCTTGGCGTCGATGGCGCAGACGATGCATTGGCTGCCGAACTGGTCGGCGGCCTCGGCGATCACGTCCGGATTGGCCACGGCAGCCGAGTTGAAACTGACCTTGTCGGCCCCGGCCAGCAGCAGCGCGCGCACGTCCTCGCGGGTGCGCACACCGCCGCCCACGGTCAGCGGCACAAAGCACTGTTCTGCGGTGCGCCGGACCACATCGAACATGGTGCCCCGGTTTTCGTGCGTGGCGTGGATGTCGAGGAAACAGATCTCGTCCGCGCCCGCCGCGTCATAGGCCTTGGCCGATTCCACCGGATCGCCCGCATCGCGCAGCCCGACGAAGTTGACGCCCTTGACCACACGGCCATCGGCGACGTCCAGACAGGGAATGATACGTGTTTTCAGCATGAGACACCTTTTGCTGCGGCACTCCTAGCGGCAAAGCTCCGCCGATGCCAGACTTGTGATTGTAACACCGGTCTAAGCAGTGGAAATTGAACGGGAAGTCATGGAGGGAAAGACATCATGCGTGGTCTGTTTTTGGCAGCATTATTCACTATGGGAAGCACGGTAACGGCAATGGCTGACGACATTATCAAGGTGAAGACCGACAAGTCGGTGGCAGAGGCGCTGGATGCGCTCGAGGCGGCGGTGGGCAATGCGGGCGCGACGGTGTTTGCCCGCATCGACCATGCCGCAGGGGCTGAAAAAGTCGGCACGCCGATCCCGGCCAATCAGGTGCTGATCTTCGGTAATCCGAAGCTGGGCACGCCCGCGATGCAGATCGACCCGCTGGCCGGTCTGTTCCTGCCGCTCAAGGTGCAGGCCTATGAGGACGCGGAAGGGCAGGTCTGGCTGACCTATGAAGACCCGAAAGAGACCATGGACGAACTTGACGAAGTCGAAAAGTCGCCGGTGATCGGCAAGATGCAGGGCGCGCTCAAGAAGCTGACCGAAGCCGCGGCGCAGTAACCGTCGGACATCTGGCGCAAGCGGGCAGGGGCGGGGCGTTTGGTCGTCCCGCCCTTCTGCGCTATGATGGGCCGTCACACGGAGGCTCGCTTCATGTTTAGCCGCCAATATGCCTTGCCTGCAGCTTTTGCGCTTTGTCTGGCCGCACCAGCGGGCGCAGATGAGATCATGAGTGCCGAGGACTTGCTGGCCACCATCCCCGGCGCGGTACTTACCGGGATATCCAACGAGGACGGCGCAACACCTTGGGTCCAGACCTATGGTCGGGACGGCCAGGCCAAAGGCGTGTTTGGCGCGCGGGACTACAGTTCGAGCTGGGCGGTTCGCCGCGATTTGTGGTGCGAGGATTGGGGAAGCGGGTCAGGCTGCTGGCGTCTGGAACGGGTCGATGAGAACACGATCCAACCCTATCACGGTGATCGGAAGCTGCAGAATGTCTGGACCATACAGCGGCACTCGGACACCCAGCCTGCCAATGGTTAGGTGCGCTGCACAAGCACGAATGCCGCAATTCCTCGCGAGTTGATATTTCGCCGAGGTCAGCGCGTCTGGCACCGCCCTTTGTCCAAAATCCGATTTTGCGCTATATTCCGAAGCTTAATGTACTTTTTGAGGGAAAGTTATACGATGTTTGCATTTAAACCAGTGCTGCTTGCCAGCGCTATGATTGTGGCCGCAGCAAGTGCCGCGCAAGCGCAGGCGTTCATGACGCAGAAAGAAATTCTTGCGACCATTCCGGGTTCGACGGCCTATGGCATTGCCAATTCGGATGGCAAGACCCAATGGGCTCAGGCCTATGGAAAAGGTCGGAAAAAAGGCAAGATCGCGGGCAATTTTGGCGGTGATGCTTACGAAGCCAAGTGGTTTGTAGACGGGAATCAATGGTGCGAAGACTGGGGTAGTGGTAGCGGTTGTTTTCAGTTTGTCCGGATCAGCGAAAAAGAGCTGCAACCATACAAGAATGGGCAAAAACAAAAACACATCTGGAAACTAAAATAGGCCGGGATTCGGCTCAGTCTTTCAGGGCGATCAAAGCCTCTTGCAGGTCAATCGCACCATCGTACAGCGCGCGGCCCGAGATGGCACCATTCAGATCTGCGCCACAATCGCGCAAGGCGATGAGGTCGGCGATGGACGACACCCCGCCCGAGGCGATCACCGGGATCGATATCGCCCGGGCCAGCGCGGCGGTGGCCTCGACATTGGGGCCTTGCATGGCACCATCGCGGTTTATGTCGGTGTAGATGATCGCGGCTACGCCCGCGTCCTCGAATTGCCGCGCCAGATCGGTGACATCGACATCGGTTTCCTCGGCCCAGCCCTTGGTGGCCACCATGCCGTTGCGGGCGTCGATGCCCACGGCCACCTTGCCGGGAAAGGCACGCGCGGCCTCGCGCACCAGATCGGGATCTTCCACCGCAACCGTGCCCAGGATGACGCGGGCCAACCCCTTGTCCAGCCAGCGCTCGATCGTGGCCATGTCGCGGATGCCGCCACCCAATTGCGCGGGCACGTCGCAGTCCTTCAGGATCGCCTCGACCGGTGCGGCGTTGACCGGTTCACCGGCAAAGGCCCCGTTCAGGTCGACCAGATGCAGCCACTGGCATCCAGCCTCGACAAAGGCGCGCGCCTGGGCCGCGGGGTCGTCGTTGAACACGGTCGCGGCCTCCATCTCGCCGCGCAAAAGCCGCACGGCCTGGCCGTCCTTGAGGTCGATGGCGGGATAGAGGATCATGGGATGAGCGGCCTTCTGCTGATTTCGCCGGGGATATGGCACAGGAGGCGCGGGGGATGCAACGCGACCCTACGTCCTGCTTGCCTGAATCGCCCAATTGCTCACAGTGGCCGCATCCAACAGGAGGAGAACAACATGAAAACGAAAATTCTGACCGCCCTGGCGCTGGTGGGTTTCGCGGCAACGGCCCATGCCGACCCGGTGGATGGCATCTGGAAGACCGGAACCGGTGATGACGGCGGTTACCTGCATGTGTCCATCGCACCCTGCGGCAGTGCCATCTGCGGCACCATCGACAATGCGTTCCAAGCTTCTGGAAATGAAGAGCCGAACTATGCGCATGACGGCAAGCAGATGATCTGGGACATGGTGCCCGAAGGCAGCGGCAACTATAGCGGCGGCAAGATCTGGGACCCGGAGGCAGACAAGACCTACAAGTCCAAGATGAGCCTCAAGGGCAACACGCTGACCGTCAAGGGCTGTGTTGCAGGCGGGCTGGTCTGCAAAGGTCAGGACTGGACCCGCGTTCAGTGATCTTTTCGGCGCCCCGTCAGGGGCGCCAGTTCAGGAAGTTCCCGATCAGTCGCAGACCGGTGGACTGGCTCTTTTCCGGATGGAACTGCATGCCGATCATCGTGTCGCGCCCGATCACGGCGGTCACCTCGCCACCATAGTCGACATGGGCCAGCCGCTCTGCCGAATTTTTGACGCGGACCTGGTAGGAATGCACGAAATAGGTGTGATCGCCGGTGTCGATGCCGGCAAAGACCGGGTGATCATTGTCGATCACCAGATCGTTCCAGCCCATATGCGGCACTTTCAGCGCGCGATCTTCGGGCTCGATTTTCACCACATCCCCTGACACCCAGCCAAGGCCTGCGGTTTCTTGATATTCGTGGCCGGTGGCGGCCATCAGCTGCATGCCGACGCAGATGCCCAGAAAGGGCCGTCCGCGCTGTTCGACCGCCTCGACCATCGCGTCGTGGATACCCTTGTGCCCGCGCAGCTCAGCCGCACAGGCCGGAAAGGCGCCGTCTCCGGGCAGCACCAGACGGTCTGCCCGCGCAACAATATCCGCATCCGAGGTCACCACGACCTCGCCCGCATCCAGCTCGCGCGCCATGCGTTGAAACGCCTTTTCGGCGGAATGCAGATTGCCCGACTCGTAGTCGATTATGGCTGTCAGCAAGGCTTGGCTCCGTATCGTCAGTTTGCTTTCGGTGCTGAGTATCGCAAGCCCCGCACGCTGCCAAGCCGTTCACCTGACATGTAACACGTCGTCGAAGACATGAGGCTCCAGCGGCGTGCCATCGGCTGTCGCGGCATGTTCGGCATAGGTTTTGAAGCCAGCAGGTACAAGCGTGCCGCGTGTGGCGCAGTCCAGAAAGATGAACTTGCTGTTTTCCGGGGTGAAATCGAACCAGCCCGGGTCATCGAATGCCCCGGCATAGACACCCAGCCGATCTGGCCAGCGCTCGAACGTTAAATGGGTTTTGGTGGCACAGGTCTGGCAGAAATGTACATGTACTACCTTGCCGCTGCCTTCCGAGACATGATCGTAGCGGGCAGGCTCTCCCTGGAACATGGCAAAGGATTTGAGGTCAAAAATCGGCTCAACGATCCCTTGTGTCCCGGTCGCGCGCTGGCAGAACCGGCAGAAACAGGCAGTGACCCAAAGTGGCCGCGCGGAAACCGAGAAGCGCAGATCGCCGCACAGGCATCCGCCGGATTGATGGGTCATGAGATCCTCGCGTCATCACATTCAGATGACGCGAAGGTAGCACGGTTTCGAAATTACAGCGTGCCTTTGGTCGACGGCACCGCATCGGCCTTGCGCGGGTCGGTCTCGACCGCCAAGCGCAGAGCGCGCGCCACCGCCTTGAACGCGGCCTCGGCGATGTGGTGGCTGTTCAGCCCGTGCAACTGATCCACATGCAGCGTGATGCCGCCTTGGGTGCTGAAGGCCTGAAAAAACTCACGCACCAGTTCACTGTCGAACGTGCCGATCTTTGCCGTCGGCAGGTCGACATTCCAGACAAGGAAAGGCCGGGCCGACAGATCGAGTGCGCAGCGCACCTGTGCATCATCCATCGGCAGGTGGCATTCGCCATAGCGGCGGATGCCGGTCTTGTCGCCCAGGGCCGCGGCCAGCGCCTGACCCAGCGCGATACCAGTATCCTCGACCGTGTGGTGGTCATCGATATGGGTGTCGCCCTTGGCCCGGATCGTCATGTCGATCAGTGAATGGCGCGACAATTGATCCAGCATGTGATCAAAGAACCCCACGCCGGTCTCGATGTCGTACCGACCGGTCCCGTCGAGGTCGATTTCGACGGAAATCTCGGTTTCCGCGGTCTTGCGGCTGATCGTGGCGCGGCGCATGGCGAAATCCCTTTTGTTTCGGGGGTGCTTATAGGACCGCTCGCGCGGGGATTACCAGCCCGGCCATCACCTGCGCGGCGAAGTGTTGCGCCGAAACAGGGGCCGAAACAGGGGATTGCACGGCGGCATCACCCGTGACAGCCTGCACCCGGATCAATCGGAAGGCTCCGGCATGTCAACTTGTGTGTTCATCCAGATACGCTGCAAACCCGGCACCACCTACAGTGTGGCCGAAGAGATCGCACTGCGCGAAATCCATTCCGAACTGTTCTCGACCAGCGGCGAATATGACCTGATGATGAAACTCTATATTCCCCAAGGCCAGGATGTCGGCAAGTTCATCAACGAACACCTGCTTGATATCGACGGGATCGAGCGGTCTCTGACCACCATTACCTTCAACGCGTTCTGAAACACTGGCGACGCCATCAGGGCGAAGCAATTCCGATGTGCGTTTGAGTTGGAGCGGGCGAGGCGATTCGAACGCCCGACCCTAACCTTGGCAAGGTTATGCTCTACCCCTGAGCTACGCCCGCATCCGTTTGGCCTATCGGCCTGGGGTCTCAACTGGAGCGGGCGAGGCGATTCGAACGCCCGACCCTAACCTTGGCAAGGTTATGCTCTACCCCTGAGCTACGCCCGCCCGGTTGAGTGAGGAGGGAGATATAAAGTCCCGTCTGTCCCTGCAAGGGGAAAATGGTCGGTGCGGAAACTTTTTGCCGCTTCGCGGCGTGGGCGTTTGCTTACAGGGCCAGCCCGAGGTTCGACAGCGCCGCCAGCAGGATCACCGCAAAGGTCATCAACATGCCGGTCTGGCGCAGGATCAGGATCGGATCGGCCCGTCCGAACCCGTAGGCGTGCAGAATACGACCAACAAGCAGGGTCAGCCCCAGCAGATGCAGGTACCAATGCGCCGCGCCCTGCCATTCGGCCATCACCAGCAGCAACAGGGCAAACGGCGCGTATTCGGCGCAATTGGCATGGGCGCGCATCGCCCTGAGCAGGTCTTTGTCGCCGCCATCACCCATCGCGACCAGCTTGCTTCGCCGCCGCATGATCACCCGGGCGCTGAGCACCACAAAGAGAAGCGCGATAAGGGATGCGTAAATCGGTGTGACGGAAATCATCTGCTCTGCCCCGGTTTGTCCAATCGGACCCGGCGCCACTGGGCGCAGGGTCCGTAAGCAGATAGCATGTTATTCCAGTTCGACCAGCAGGTCTTTTGCGTCGATCTGACCGCCGGGCTGGACATGCAGCGCGGTGACCACCGCGTCGCGCTCGGCGTGGATGCCGGTCTCCATCTTCATCGCCTCGATGGTCAGCAGCAGGTCGCCTTCGCTGACCTTCTGGCCCGATTGCACCGCAACGCTGGCCACCACACCGGGCATCGGTGCACCGACATGGTTGGCGTTGCCGGGTTCGGCCTTGGGCCGTTGTACGGTTGTGGATTTGACCAGACGGTTCGGCACCCGGATCACGCGCGGCTGGCCGTTGAGTTCGAAGAACACCTTGACCTCGCCTTTCTCATCCGTTTCGCTGACCGCCTGACAGCGGATTTCCAGTGTCTTGCCCGGATCGATCTCGGCACTGATCTCTTCGCCCGGTTCCATGCCGTAAAAGAAGGTGCGTGTGGGCAGAGAGCGGACCGGGCCATACGAGCGGTGGCGGCCCATATAATCCATGAAGACCTTGGGATACATGAGATATCCGTTCAGATCCTCGTTATCGACGGCCTTGCCCTCAAGCTCTGCGCTGACTTTGGTGCGCGTTTCTTCCAGATCGACCGGCGGCACGTCCTTGCCCGGGCGCTCGGTATTGGGTTGCTCGCCTTTCAGGACCTTGGACAGGATCGCGTCAGGGAACCCACCCGGAGGCTGGCCCAGATTGCCGCGCATCATGTCGATCACCGAATCGGGGAAGGACACCTCGGTATCGGGATCTTCGACATCGGTTCGGCTCAGCCCCTGGCTGACCATCATCAGGGCCATGTCACCCACGACCTTGGACGAGGGCGTCACCTTGACGATATCGCCGAACATGCGGTTCACGTCGGAATACATCTGCGCCACCTGATGCCAGCGTTCCTCCAGCCCCATCGAGCGCGCCTGCGCCTTGAGGTTGGTGAACTGACCACCGGGCATCTCGTGCAGATAAACCTCGGAGGCCGGGGCCTGCAGCCCGCTCTCGAAGGCGGCATATTGCCCGCGCACCGCTTCGAAATAGTCGCTGATCTCGCGGATCGCCTTCACGTCCAGCCCGGTGTCGCGGTCGGTATGGCGCAGCGCCTCGACCACGGTGCCCAGCGTCGCCTGGCTGGTGTTGCCGGAAAACGCATCCATGGCGCAATCCACCGCGTCCACCCCCGCTTCCGAAGCGGCCAGAATGGTCGCGCTGGCGATGCCTGCGGTGTCATGGGTGTGGAAGTGGATTGGCAGGCCGACCTCTTCTTTCAGCGCCTTGATCAGCACCCGTGCGGCGGCGGGTTTCAGAAGGCCAGCCATGTCTTTCAGACCCAGAACATGCGCGCCTGCGTCGCGCAGCGCCTGACCCATAGCAACATAGTATTTCAGATCGTATTTGGCGCGATCCGGGTCGAGGATATCGCCGGTGTAGCAAACAGTGCCTTCGCAAATCTTGCCATTCTCGACCACCGCATCCATGGCGACGCGCATGTTCTCGACCCAGTTTAGGCTGTCGAAGACGCGGAAGACGTCGATATTCTTGGCCGCTTCACGCACGAATTCCTGCACCACATTGTCGGGATAGTTGGTGTAACCCACACCGTTCGCTCCGCGCAGCAGCATCTGGGTCATCAGGTTTGGCATCGCCTCGCGCAGATCGCGCAACCGTTGCCACGGGCATTCCTGCAAGAAGCGATAGGCCACATCAAAGGTCGCGCCACCCCAGCATTCAACCGAGAAGAGCTGCGGCAGGTTGGCCGCATAGGTCGGGGCCACCTTGATCATGTCGATCGAGCGCATCCGGGTCGCCAGCAGCGACTGATGCCCGTCACGCATGGTGGTGTCGGTGATCAAAAGCTGGCGCTGCGCCTTCATCCAGTCGGCCACCGCCTGCGGGCCCTTCTGTTCCAGCAGGTTGCGGGTGCCCATCATCGGCTCGGCCTTTTTTGCGGGCGGCACGGCGGGCTTCAGATCGGCGCGCGGTTCGGGCCGGTCCTTGGTCTCGGGATGGCCGTTCACCGTGATGTCGGCGATATAGGTCAGCACCTTGGTGCCCCGGTCGCGGCGTTGTTTGAAGCTGAACAGCTCGGGCGTCTCGTCGATGAATTTGGTGGTGTATTCATTGCCGAGGAACGTGGGGTGTTTCAGCAGATTCTCGACAAAGGCGATATTGGTGCTGACACCCCGAATCCGGAATTCCCGCAAGGCGCGGTCCATCCGCGCGATCGCCTTTTCCGGCGTTTGGGCCGAGGCGGTGATCTTGGTCAGCAGCGAATCGTAGTAGCGCGTGATCACGCCGCCCGCATAGGCCGTGCCGCCATCCAGACGGATGCCCATACCGGTGGCCGAGCGGTAGGCGGTGATGCGGCCATAGTCGGGGATGAAGTTGTTCAGCGGGTCTTCGGTGGTGATCCGCGTCTGCAGCGCGTGGCCGGTCAGGTGCACATCGCCCTGGCTGGCTTTGCCGGTGGCCTCGGCGATGGTCTTGCCCTCGGCGATCAGGATTTGCGACTGCACGATGTCAATGCCGGTCACCTCTTCGGTGACGGTATGTTCCACCTGCACGCGGGGGTTCACCTCGATGAAGTAGAACTTGCCGTCGTTCATATCCATCAGGAATTCGACCGTGCCGGCGCATTCATAATTCACATGCTTGCAGATCTTGTAGCCCAACTCGCAGATCTCGGCGCGCTGTTCTTCACTGAGATAGGGGGCAGGGGCGCGTTCGACCACTTTCTGGTTGCGGCGCTGGACCGAGCAATCCCGCTCGAACAGGTGATACATGCCGCCATGCTTGTCACCGAGGATCTGCACCTCGACATGGCGGGCGCGGGTGATCATCTTTTCCAGATAGCCCTCGCCATTGCCAAAGGCGGCCTCGGCCTCGCGGCGGCCTTCCAGAACCTTCTCTTCCAACTCGTCCTCGGCCAGAATCGGCCGCATCCCGCGCCCGCCACCGCCCCAGGAGGCCTTCAGCATCAAGGGATAGCCGACTTCACCCGCCTCAGCGCGGATCGCGTCCATGTCATCGCCCAGCACCTCGGTCGCCGGGATCACCGGTACACCCGCCTCGACGGCGACGCGCCGGGCGCTGGCCTTGTCGCCGAGCGCGCGCATGGTTTCCGCCTTGGGCCCGATGAAGGTGATGCCGTTCTTGGTGCAGGCGTCCACGAAATCGGGGTTCTCGGACAGAAGGCCATAACCGGGATGGATCGCATCCGCGCCACATTCCTTGGCCACGCGAATGATCTCGTCAATCGAGAGATACGCCGCGACCGGCCCCATGCCTTCGCCAATCCGATAGGCTTCATCCGCCTTGAAGCGGTGCAGGCCCAGCTTGTCCTCCTCGGCATAAACGGCGACGGTTTTCTTGCCCATTTCGTTGGCGGCGCGCATCACGCGGATGGCAATTTCGCCCCGGTTGGCAATGAGGATTTTCTTGAAGTCAGTCATTGGAGGTCCCGCATCAGTATCGGTTGGCCGTCTTTTAGAGGTGTCGTAGCGTCAAGTATATTGGGAGTTCTGGGTAGAAACGGCATTTTGTCGTCGGCAAGCGGCCTGAATTCCGCCATCAGGCTGAATCACGGCGGTGCGATCGGGCGCAAGGGCAGGGGCGCGGGCAAATCGCTTGGCGATCTGGCCCCCAATTGCCCCAAATTCGCTTCCATATCGCGCCTGAGAATGTCGATCACGTGATCGGGGCCATTGGCACCCAAGGCGGCGATGCCATAGTGAAAGGCGCGGGCAAGCATCACGAAATCCGCGCCGCTTGCAAGGGCGCGCAAGATGTCCAGCCCGCCCTCGACACCGCTGTCGAAGATGAGCGGCAGCGATGTCGCGGCGCGGATCGTCGGCAAAATCTCCACCGCACCCGGCGCGCCGTCGAACTGTCGCCCGCCATGGGTCGACACCCAAAGCGCATCAACACCCGCCCGCTCCAGCGGTTCCGCGTCCTCGGCCCGCAGCACGCCCTTGACGATGAATGGTCCGTCCCAATGGTCGCGCAACCATTGTACATAATCCATATCCGGCGAGGCCCGCAGCAGATATCCGATATGCGCGGTCGGGGGCAGGTTTTGCTGCCTTGAAATGTACCGGTCCAAAGTGCGCATACGCGGCGTGCCCCCGCGCGCCATGGCCATGGCCCAGGCTGGTCGCTGCGCGACCTGCGCCAGCAGCCGCGGCGTCAGGCGGGGCGGGTGGGTCAGGCCGGATCGGGTCTGCCTCTCGCGGCGCGAGGCCACCGGCACATCCACTGTCAGCACCAGGGCCGGGAACCCCGCCTCTCTGACCCGGTTCAACAGATCCAGCCGGATCTCGGGATCTTTTGGAGGGTAAAGCTGAAACCACGCCGCGGGCCCGATATGGGGGGCCATGTCTTCGGGGCTTTGGCTGGCGACGGTGGACAGCACATAGGGCAGGCCCGCCTGCGCGGCACTTTTTGCCAGCATCTGTTCTGCCCCCTGCCAGACCAGGCCGGACATGCCGACAGGGGCGATGCCGAAGGGCAGGGGATAGTCGCGATCCAGAAACCGGGTGGTCAGATCGAAATCCATCGGCCCTTTCAGAATATGCGGCAGAAAGCCGATCTGATCCAGCGCCTGACGGTCTCGGGCCTTGCCGCATTCAGTCCCGGTGCCGCTGTCGAGATACTCCCAGACGAATTTCGGCAGGCGCCGTTGCGCCTTTTTCTTCAGATCAGCAATGCCGGGATAGGTGCTGTGCAAATCCATGCGCGGCATTTACGCTGCGTCGCGGCGAAAAGTCCAGACTTATCCTGTCAGGAGATAGCTGCTATGCAAAGCGGTTGGTTTCTGGGAACATAGCGCGAACGTCTCTTTAACTTTTTTCCGGATCGCGATAGGGTCGGCGCATGAGCAGTTTCGACGAAATGGACGCCTTCGAGGGTGCCTCGCTATCGGCCCGTGCCATGGGTGCGCGCCCGACGCCGTATCTTGATGATTTGAACCCGGCGCAGCGTGACGCGGTCGAATTGCTGGACGGTCCGGTGCTGATGCTGGCGGGCGCGGGCACCGGCAAGACCAAGGCGCTGACCACCCGGATCGTGCATCTGCTGAATACCGGAGCCGCCCGTCCCAACGAGATTCTGGCGGTGACCTTCACCAACAAGGCCGCCCGCGAAATGAAACAGCGGGTGGGGCGCATGCTGGGCCAACCCGCCGAAGGGATGCCTTGGCTGGGCACTTTCCACGCCATCTGCGTGAAGCTGCTGCGCCGCCATGGCGAACTGGTGAACCTGAAATCGAACTTCACCATCCTCGACACTGATGACCAGCTGCGCCTGCTCAAGCAGTTGGTGCGGGCCGCCAATATCGACGACAAACGCTGGCCCGCGCGGATGCTGGCGGGCATCATCGACGACTGGAAGAACCGCGCACTCACGCCCGACAAGGTGCCCGCCGCCGATGCCGGGGCCTATAACCACAAGGGTGTGGAGCTATACGCGCAATACCAGACCCGCCTGCGCGAGCTGAATGCGGTCGATTTCGGCGATCTGCTCTTGCATATGGTCACCATCTTCCAGACCCATGAGGATGTACTGCAGCAATACCAACGCTGGTTCCGCTATATCCTCGTGGATGAATATCAGGACACCAATGTCGCGCAATATATGTGGCTGCGTCTGCTGGCCGGTGCACATAAGAACATCTGCTGCGTGGGCGATGATGATCAGTCGATCTATGGCTGGCGCGGGGCTGAGGTTGGCAACATCCTGCGGTTTGAAAAGGACTTTCCCGGCGCGCATGTGGTGCGGCTGGAGCAGAACTACCGCTCGACCCCGCATATTCTGGCGGCTGCTTCGAACGTCATTCGCGGCAATCAGGGGCGGCTGGGCAAAGAACTGTGGACCGAGGCCGCCGAGGGCGAAAAGCTCCGCCTGATCGGCCATTGGGACGGCGAGGAAGAAGCGCGCTGGATCGGCGAGGAGATCGACGCGATGCAGGGTGGCACCCGGGGCGTGCGGCCGATGAACCTGGATGAAATGGCCATCCTTGTCCGTGCCTCCCACCAGATGCGCGCCTTCGAGGATCGGTTCCTGACCATTGGCTTGCCCTACCGCGTGATCGGCGGGCCACGGTTTTACGAGCGGATGGAGATCCGCGATGCCATGGCCTATTTCCGGCTGGTGGTCAGCCCCGAGGATGATCTGGCCTTCGAGCGGATCGTGAACACCCCCAAACGCGGCCTTGGCGACAAGGCGCAGCAGACCATCCAGATGACCGCACGTGCAAATGGCGTGTCGCTGGTCGAAGGCGCGCGGCTTGCGGTCGAGCAGGGCGCGATCAAGGGCAAGGGCGGCGGCGCGCTGCGCGAACTGGTCGAAGGGCTGGCGCGCTGGGGCCGGATGGCGGGCGACAAGGACCTGACCCATATGGAACTGGCCGAGATCGTGCTGGACGAATCCGGATACACCGCGCACTGGCAGAACGAAAAGACGCCCGAGGCGCCGGGTCGGCTGGAAAACCTCAAGGAACTGATCAAGGCGCTGGAAGGGTTCGAGAACCTGCAAGGCTTCCTCGAACATGTCAGCCTGATCATGGATAATGAGCAAAACGATGGCGGGGCCAAGGTCTCGATCATGACGCTGCATGCCGCCAAGGGCTTGGAATTTCCTGCCGTGTTCCTGCCGGGATGGGAGGACGGGCTGTTCCCCTCCCAGCGCAGCATGGACGAATCGGGGATCAAGGGGCTGGAGGAGGAACGGCGGCTGGCCTATGTGGGCATCACCCGCGCCGAAGAGGTCTGCACGATCTCGTTTGCCGCCAATCGCCGGGTTTTCGGCCAGTGGCAGAATTCGATGCCGTCGCGGTTCATCGACGAATTGCCCGAGGATCATGTCGAGGTGCTGACGCCTCCGGGTCTTTATGGCGGCTCGGGCGGCGGGTTCAGCGCGCAGGGGATCGAGACCCGCGCGGCTGAGGCCAATGTCTATAACTCACCGGGTTGGAAACGCCTGCAGGCACGGCAGGGTCAATACGGCATGGCGCAACCGAAAGAGAGCCGCAATACGGTGATCGACATGGATGCGGTGGCCAGCTTCACCCTGGGCGAGCGCGTGTTCCACCAGAAATTCGGCTATGGCGCGGTGATCGGTATCGAGGGCGACAAGGTCGAGGTTGAGTTCGAGAAGGCCGGGTTGAAGAAAGTTGTCGCCCGCTTCCTGAACGCCAGCGACGACGTGCCCTTCTGAGGCACCCGGGCCACCTCACTCCCCCAGAAAAAGGAAAACGGCGACACCAGGGAGGAGAGGGTGCCGCCGTTCTCATGCAGCATCTGACCCAGGGAGGAGGAGAAGGCCAGATGCGTCAGGTTCCGGGTCACCCCGGTATTGGTGCAACGGCGACGCCCAGGGAGGAGGGGCGCCGCCGCTCTTGCGACACCGAAGCTAGGGAGGAGGAGAAGCTCCGGTGTGTTCCGATCCGGCATCAAGGCCGGTATTTTCGCGACGGCATCAGGGAGGAGGAGATGCCGCCGCTGTTTTCAGGCCCTCAGGGAGGAGGAGAAGGCGCTGAAAAGTCTATGTCTTGCGCCTTAGGCGGTACGGTTGTCGTAGCTCGCTTCCATGGCGATGCGGCGGATCATGCTGCGGTGAATGCCAAGGTCAGCCAGGTCCCGGTCCGACAGGGCCGACAGTTCGCTGACCGTCTGGCGGTAAAGCCGGTAATTCGCAAAGCGCGCTTTCAGGGCTTCCAGACCGGCATGGAAACCGGAGATTTCGAGGCCGTTTGCGGCGGTGAAGTCGTTTGTAGCAGCCATCTTACTGGTCCAGATCTTGTTTCGGTGCGTCAGGATCGTCCTGCGCTGTTGAGGCAGAACATAACCGTATGCTGCGGGCGCACAATGGCTGCGCGCTCAATGCCGCTATGCAGAAATTGCATGGATTGTGTTTTGGAATCAGATGGTTCGCCAAAACCTTATATTTTTTAAGCATTTGAGCGATGGCGATGGTGGAAACCTGATATTTCGCAGATTTTTGAGCGCGGCAGAATTCATCGCGAAATTGACTGTTTGACTGGTTTTGGAGCGCATGCTGTCTGAAAGTGTCATGTGGGCTTGGCCCGAACTACGTTCATTGCGCCTGCCAATGTGCGAATCTGCCGGGCAAGCCGAAATCTTGGGAATTCGTGGGACTGGCCTCTGTACCTTGGTATCGTAGTCCCGGTTCGCGGATTTGGGGCCCGCAAATTACGGGATTCAGTCTCGTGAGTGAAAACAAAAGGTGAACTTTTAATATTCCAAGGCTAAGGTGGAATTTTATTGGGATTTCGTGGGAGAAAAACCCTCAGAAAAGAAATATCTATATATAGTGGATTATGTTGAGGCCGATACTACAGGAGCCACTAAATCGCCCTGGCTTTGTTTTTTAGGGAGAAAATCACTGACGAAATTACAACCGATCGCCAAAAATTTCACAAATTCCTGTTGATTTCCATGAATTCCCATGTCATCCCTAGTTCATCCGATGAGGACGAGGCGACAAGGGGCACCAAACGACCCCGCTTAAAAACAAACGGTTTCATACAGGCATCTCGCTTTCATCAGACCAAAGAGATCCGGCGCGCGGGCGAGCAGACATCCCCCCCCCAGGTGCGCGCGCAGTCGGACTTCCCGCAAAGCGGGCCAATGCGGCGGGTTGATCAGTGGCAGCAGATCAACCCGCCGTTTCTAATTTTCGGGGCGGACGTTTCGGTGAGGCGCTAGCAAAAGGGACAGTCAGCTTGGCGCGCAGGTTCAGAGGTGAAAGCCACCACAAGGTGGACAGCAAGGGCAGGGTGTCAATCCCGGCCTCGTTTCGCCGTGTGCTTGAAGCGGGCGATCCCAGCTGGCAATCCGGCAACAATCCCGAACTGGTCATCGTCTATGGCGATCACCGCCGCAACTTTCTTGAGTGTTATACGATCGAGGCGATCGACGAGGTCGACGACAAGATCGATGCGCTGCCGCGCGGTTCGATGGAACGCAAGCTGTTGCAGCGCCTGTTCCACGGGCAGTCCTTTCCCACCAATGTGGACGAAACCGGGCGCCTGGTGCTGCCCGCCAAGCTGCGCAAGAAGATCGATCTGGCGGATGAGGCGCTTTTCTTTGCCACGGGTGACACTTTCCAGATCTGGAAACCCGAGACCTATGAGGTCGAGGAACTGGGCAAGGTCGAGGACTTCATGGATGATCTGCCGGACGATTTCGACCCGATGCAGTTCCTGGATGGCGCCGGGGGCGCGTGACGGCATGGCCGCGCGCGCATCTTCCGATGATCCCCACATTCCCGTCCTGCTCCGCCCGCTGTTGCAGGCGGTCTCGCCGGTTACGGGCGTCTGGCTGGACGGCACCTTTGGCGCGGGGGGCTACACACGCGGGTTGCTGGAGGCCGGAGCCGATCGCGTGATCGCCGTCGACCGTGACCCGCTGGCCTTCGAGATGGCAGCGGATTGGGCGACAGAGTATGGCGACCGGCTGGTGATGCAGCGGGGCGTCTTCTCGCGCATGGATGACTATGGGCAGGATCTGGATGGCGTGGTGCTGGATCTGGGCGTGTCCTCGATGCAGTTGGATCTGGCCGAGCGTGGGTTTTCCTTCATGAAGGATGGCCCGCTCGACATGCGCATGAGCCAGGAGGGCGAGAGTGCCGCTGATCTGGTCAACACCACCACCGAGGCAGAACTGGCGGATATCCTGTTCCATTATGGCGAGGAACGCGCCAGTCGCCGCATTGCCAAGGCGATTGTCAGAACCCGCGCCGAAACCCCGTTTGAGACCACGCTGCAACTGACCGGCGTGATTGAACGCTGCCTGCCGCGACCGAAACCAGGGCAATCGCATCCCGCAACCCGCAGCTTTCAGGCGCTGCGCATTGCGGTGAATGCCGAATATGACGAGTTGTTTCAGGGGCTGATGGCGGCTGAGCGGGCGCTGAAACCGGGTGGGACTTTGGCGGTGGTGAGTTTCCATTCCGTCGAGGACCGGATGGTCAAACGCTTCCTGCAAGCCCGTGCCGGGCGCAGCGGGCGGGCCAATCGCTATGCGCCGGAACACGCAGCCGAACAACCACAATTCGACCTCAAGACCCGCAAGGCTATTGGGCCTGATCCGCAGGAGCTAGAGGAAAACCCGCGGTCGCGGTCGGCAAAGCTGCGGGTGGCATTGCGCACGGATGCGCCTGCCGGGGGGATCGATGCCAAAAGCATCGGTATGCCGCAAGTGAGGGGGGCAAAATGAAAAGCGTGATTTACGTGCTCACCGCCTTGGCCGTGTTCGGTCTTGCGCTCTGGGCCTATCAGGAAAACTACAAGACACAGCAGGTGTTGAAAGAGACGCAAACATTGCAGCGTCAGATCGGCGCCGCGCAGGTCCGGCTGAGCGTGCTGCGCGCCGAATGGGCCTATCTGAACCGCCCCGACCGGCTGCGCGAACTGGCGGATCTGAATTTCGACCGGTTGGGCCTGTTGCCCTTGCGCCCCGACCAGTTCGGCAAGGTCGATCAGGTCGCCTATCCGCGCCCGCCCGAGCCCGAGGTCACCATCAATAACGCCATCGATGTCCGTGCCATCCTTGAGGAGCAGTTCCCATGACCCGCACGCCCCTGCGACCGCTGGCCCGCGTGCTTGAGGCTCGTGCCAAGGGCCAGAACCCGGCGGCCATAGAACGCGAGAACATCCACAAACGGCACGAAGAGATGCGCGACAGCACGCGGGCACGTGCCGAGGGCCGCCTGCTGGTTCTGGCGGCGTTTTTCTTCTGCGCCTTCGCGGTGGTGGGCACGCGCATGGGGGTGATGGCCACCGCCGAGCCGCGCGAACCGATCGCCAGCGCTTCGGGGGCGTCGATTGCCACCCAGCGCGGCGACATCGTCGACCGGCAGGGGCGCATTCTGGCAACCAATTTCGAGACCCACTCACTTTATGCCCAGCCGCCGCTGATGGTCGACCCGATGGCCGCTGCGGACGGGCTGGTGCAGATCTTCTCCGATCTTGACAAGGACCGGCTGGTCAAGGATTTCACCGGCAAGCGCAAGTTCCTGTGGATCAAGAAACGCATTTCGCCCGAGCAGAAACAGGCGGTGCATGATCTGGGCGATCCCGGCCTGCTGTTCGGCCCGCGCGAGATGCGCCTCTATCCCAATGGCCAGTTGGCCGCGCATGTTCTGGGCGGCGCGGGTTTCGGCAAGGAAGGTGTCAGCGCCGCCGAAGTGATCGGCGTGGCCGGGGTTGAGAAGAAGTTCGATACCTACCTGCGCGACCCGGCCAATGGTGCCAAACCGCTTCAATTGTCGCTGGATCTGACCGTACAGGCAGCCGTCGAGCGGGTGCTGTTCGGCGGTATGAAGATCATGAACGCCAAGGGCGCGTCTGCGGTGTTGATGGATGTGCATACCGGCGAGGTAATTTCAGCCGCCTCATTGCCCTCATTCGATCCGAATGACCGCCCGCGTCCGCCCACCTCGGGGTTTGATCCCTCGGACAGCCCACTGTTCAACCGCTATGTGCAGGGCGTGTATGAGCTGGGTTCGGTCTACAAGATTTTCACCGCCGCACAGGCGGTTGACCTGGGGCTGGTGAATTCCAACACCATCATCGACACCTCTGGCCCGATGCGGATCGGGCGGTTCCCGATTGGCGAGTTCCAGGGCAAGAATTATGGCAAGCTGAGCGTGGCCGATATCATCGTCAAAAGTTCCAACCGCGGCACAGGACGGCTGGCGATCCAGATCGGCGGCAAGCGGCAGCAGCAATTCCTTGACGGGCTTGGTATGTTTGACCCGACCCCTTTCGAGATTGTCGAGGCGGCGGGCGGCAAGCCGCTCCTGCCCAAGAAATGGGGCGAGTTGAGCACCGTCACCATTTCCTATGGCCATGGGCTCTCGACCAGCCCGATGCATCTGGCGGCGGGTTATGCGGCGATTGCCAATGGCGGCAATTATGTCAGCCCGACAATCCTGAAGAAAACCGGCGCGCAATATGGCCCGCGCGTGATGTCGAACAACGCCGCCAAACAGGCCCGCGCCATGCTGCGCAAGGTGGTGACCAGTGGCACCGCCAGCTTTGGCGAGGTGCCGGGCTATGAGGTGGGCGGCAAGACCGGCACCGCCGACAAGCCCAAGCCGCGCGGTGGCTATTACGACAAGAAGGTGATCGCCACCTTCGCCTCGATCTTTCCCATGAGCGACCCGAAATACGTGCTGGTGGTGACATTGGACGAACCCTCGATCCTGGCTTACGGCGAAAAGCGCCGCACCGCTGGTTGGACCGCCGTGCCGGTGGCGGCAGAGCTGATCGGGCGCGTGGCCCCGTTGCTGGGGTTGCGGCCAAAGGTTGAGCAACCCGATCCGGCTGCTATAAGGCTGACCGCAAACTGATCGCTAACAAAGGCAGGCGCGGATATGGGCGGACCGGCAAAGACACTCAGCCAACTGGCCCTGACCGCGCGTGGTGGCGCGAACCCGCAGATCACCGGATTGGCCGTGGACAGCCGCGAGGTGAAGGACGGGTTCTTTTTTGCCGCGCTGCCGGGTACCCGCGTGCATGGTGGCGAATTCATCCAATACGCCTTGCGCATGGGGGCCGCCGCGATCCTGACAGACGCAAAGGGCGCCGAGATCGCGGCAGAGGAATTGGCCGCCTCGGATGCCGCCCTGATCGTTACCGAAGACCCCAGACAGGCGTTGGCCTATACCGCCGCGCTCTGGTTCGGTGCCCAGCCCGAGGTGATGGTGGCGGTGACCGGCACCAATGGCAAAACCTCGGTCGCGACCTTCCTGCGCCAGATCTGGTCGGAATTGGGCCACGCAGCCGTCAATCTCGGCACCACCGGGGTCGAGGGCGCCTGGACCGCCCCGCTGGCCCATACCACGCCGGAACCGATCACCTTGCACCGCTGCCTGGCGCAGGCGGCTGAGGCGGGCATCACCCATGCCGCGATGGAGGCCTCAAGCCATGGTCTGGAACAGCGCCGCCTTGATGGCGTGCGTCTCAGGGCGGCGGGGTTCACCAATTTCACCCAGGATCATCTGGATTATCACGACACGTTCGAGGCCTATTTTGCCGCCAAGGAAGGCCTCTTCCGCCGGGTGCTGCCGCCGGAAGGTACGGCGGTGATCAATATCGACGACCCCAAGGGGGGCGAGATGCGCGCCGTCGCCGCCGCGCGCGGGCAGACTATCCTCGCGGTCGGGCAGGGCGTCGGAGACCTGAGCCTGCTCAACCAGCGCTTTGACGCCACCGGGCAAGATGTGCGGTTTTCCTATGACGGCAAGGTCTATCAGGCCCGGCTGAATCTGATTGGCGGGTTTCAGGCCCAGAATGTCCTGATGGCTTGTGGCTTGGCGATCGCAGCGGGGGATGATGCCGAACGGGTGTTCGAGACCCTGCCGCATCTGATCACCGTCCGGGGCCGGATGCAGCTTGCTGCCACCCGTGATAACGGCGCGGCGGTGTTTGTCGATTATGCGCATACGCCTGATGCGGTCTCGACCGCGCTCACGGCCTTGCGCCCGCATGTGATGGGCCGCCTGATCGCCATTGTCGGCGCGGGCGGTGACCGCGACGTGGGCAAACGTCCGCTGATGGGGCAAGCGGCGGCAGAAAATGCCGATATCGTGCTTGTAACCGACGACAATCCGCGCAGCGAGGACCCGGCGCTGATCCGCGCTGCCGTATTGGGCGGCGCCCCTTGTGCGACAGAGGTGGGCGACCGCGCCGAGGCGATCCTGCGTGGTATCGACAGCCTGCAGCCCGGCGACGCGCTGCTGATCGCGGGCAAGGGGCATGAAACCGGGCAGATCGTCGGCGACGACGTGCTGCCTTTTGATGATGTGGAACAGGCAAGCGTGGCCGTGGCCGCCTTGGACGGGAGAGGCGTATGACACTCTGGACAAGTCTTGAGGCCGCGCAGGCCACTGCTGGACGGGCGACACAGGACTGGGAGGCAAACGGCGTCTCCATCGACACCCGCACGATCGAGCCCGGCGATCTGTTCGTGGCGCTTAAGGACGCGCGCGACGGCCATGACTTCGTGGCACAGGCGTTGGAAAAAGGCGCGGCGGCGGCTCTGGTCAGCCGCGTGCCCGAGGGCGTGGCTGAGGATGCGCCGCTGCTGATCGTCGACGATGTGCAACACGCGCTGGAGGATCTGGGCCGTGCCGCCCGCGCCCGCACCGGCGCCCATGTGGTTGCGGTGACGGGCAGCGTCGGCAAGACCTCGACCAAGGAAATGCTGGCGCAGATGTTGGGCGATCAGGGCGAAACCCATGCCAGCGTCGCCAGCTACAACAACCATTGGGGCGTACCGCTGACGTTGGCGCGGATGCCGCGCGAGACCGAATATGCGGTGATCGAGATCGGCATGAACCACCCCGGAGAGATCGCTCCGCTGGCCCGCCAGACCCGCCCGCATGTGGCGCTGATCACCACAGTTGCCCCGGCGCATCTGGAGGCGTTCGAGAGCGTCGACGACATCGCCCGCGAGAAGGCAGCGATCTTTGAGGGGCTGCCCCATAACGGCATCGCCATCATCAACGCCGATATCAAACAGGCCGACATCCTGCGCGACAAGGCCGAACAGGTGGGTGCGCGGGCGCTGACGTTCGGCAGAAACGCCACGGATTTCAAACTGGTCGAGCTGGATACCGACGGCACTTCGACGCTGGCCAAGGCCAATATCTATGGCTCGGTGCTGGGCTACAAGATCCGCTCGCCGGGGACGCATTTCGCGATGAACGGGCTGGGCGCGATCCTGGCCAGCGCTGCCCTCGGGGCCGATCTGATCCAGGCGATCACTGCGCTCAAGGATTGGATGCCCTATCACGGTCGCGGCGCGCGCCGGAAGATGGAGCTGCCGACCGGCGGCACCATCCAGCTGCACGATGACAGCTACAACGCCAACCCCGCCTCGATG
Organism: Ruegeria spongiae; assembly: GCF_023502395.1. Taxonomy (GTDB): domain Bacteria; phylum Pseudomonadota; class Alphaproteobacteria; order Rhodobacterales; family Rhodobacteraceae; genus Ruegeria_C; species Ruegeria_C spongiae. Next base: position 24,485 of record NZ_JAMFMB010000027.1, read on the forward strand.
GCCTCGGCGCTTGAAGTGCTGGGCGCGAGTGAAGGCCGCCGCCGAGTGGCCTTTTTGGGCGACATGAAAGAACTGGGGCCAAGGGCCGAAGATTTCCATGCAGAGCTTGCCGATCTGGACGCGATGGCCAATGTCGACAAGGTCCATTGCATCGGCCCGCTGATGAAAGCGCTGCACGCGGCGCTGCCCGAGGGCAAGCGTGGCGAATGGGCCGAGACCAGTGGCGATATGGTGCCATCGCTGCCCGAACTGATCAATCCGGGCGATATTGTGCTTGCCAAGGGCTCGCTGAGCATGGGATTGGCGCAGATCGTTAACGGCATCCGCCATATGGGCGACGGGGACGACTGAATATTTATTGAACGAGAGGCCGTTCGGACATGCTGTATTGGTTGACCGCCTTGTCGGATGGAGGGGATTTTTTCAACCTCTTCCGCTATATCACCTTCCGCGCAGGCGGGGCGTTTCTGACGGCGCTGATCTTTGGGTTCCTGTTCGGGCAGCCTCTGATCAACGTGCTGCGCCGCAAGCAAGGCAAGGGTCAGCCGATCCGGGATGATGGCCCCGAGGGGCATTTCTCGAAGGCGGGCACGCCGACCATGGGCGGGTTGCTGATCGTGGGCGCGTTGCTCAGCTCGACACTGCTCTGGGCGCGGCTCGACAATCCGTTTGTCTGGCTGGTGCTGTTTGTGACGCTGGCTTATGCGCTGATCGGTTTTGCCGATGATTACGCCAAGGTCTCCAAGCAGAACACCAAGGGCGTGCCGGGGCGGCTGCGGCTGGCGCTGGGCATCATCATCGCAGTGATCGCGGCGGTTTGGGCGGCGGCCTATCATCCCGATACGCTGCGTCATCAACTGGCATTGCCGATCTTCAAGGATACGCTGATCAATCTGGGCTACTTTTACGTGCCTTTTGCGATCATCGTTATCGTGGGCTCGGCCAATGCGGTGAACCTGACAGACGGGCTCGACGGACTGGCCATCATGCCGGTGATGATTGCGGGCACCACGCTGGGCATCATCGCCTATGCGGTGGGCCGGGTCGACTTCACCGAATATCTCGATGTGCATTACGTGCCGGGCACCGGCGAAATCCTGATCTTTGCCTCGGCGCTCTTTGGCGCGGGGCTTGGCTTCCTGTGGTATAACGCGCCGCCTGCGGCGGTGTTCATGGGTGACACCGGCTCGCTCGCCTTGGGCGGCGCGCTGGGTGCCATTGCGGTCGCCACCAAACACGAGCTGGTGCTGGCGGTTGTCGGCGGGCTCTTTGTGGTCGAAGCGCTGAGCGTGATCATTCAGGTGCTCTATTACAAGCGCACCGGCAAGCGGGTGTTCCTGATGGCGCCGATCCATCATCATTACGAGAAAAAGGGCTGGGCGGAATCCACCATCGTGATCCGCTTCTGGATCATCTCGCTGATCCTGGCGATGATCGGTCTGGCCACTCTGAAAGTCCGGTGACACCGCGCCGGATCGTCCTGTCGGGCTGTTCCGGAGCGGGGAAATCCACGCTGTTGCAGGAAATGGCGCGGCGGGGTTATGTGACAGTGCCCGAGCCGGGCCGCCGCATCATCGCACAGGAACGGCTCTCTGGCGGGCAGGTTCTGCCTTGGGTCGAACCTGTCGCCTTCTGCCGGCGGGCCATGGAAATGGCCATGGACGACATGAAACGGGCGCGTGGCGACCTGGTGCTCTTTGACCGGTGCGCGCTGGATGCGCTGATCTGGTTTGATCGCACGCAAACGCCGCTGACTCAGAAGATGCGGGAAAGCGTGCTGGCCCTCGGATATGACTGCCATGTCTACCTGACCCCGCCCTGGCCCGAGATTTACGAGAACGACGGCGATCGCAGGCACGGGCTGCGCGATGCCCTTGCGGAATTCGATGCGTTATGCGACCGCTTACCGCATTATGGATTCAAGACGGTGCTGGTCCCCAAAGGACCTGTTTCCGAGCGGGCCGACTGGTTCGAAGCGCAATTGAATGAGGGGGCGGCGGCATGATCCCGGTCAAAAGCTACGTGGGCAAGCAGGTGGCGGTTCTGGGTCTGGGCCGTTCCGGTCTGGTGGCGGCGCGCGCGCTGCGCGAAGGGGGTGCCACGCCGATTTGCTGGGATGACAACCCGGCGGCGCGCGAGGCGGCGGAGAGTGAGGGCTTTACCTGCCGCGATCTACTGAAGCAGGGCGCATTCGAAGAGGTCGCCGTGCTGATCGTCTCGCCCGGCATTCCGCATCTTTTTCCCAAACCCAACCCTGTGATCGTGGCGGCGCAGGAGGCGGGCGTGCCCGTCGACAATGATATCGGCCTGTTTTTTCAGTCCTTCGCGACGCAGGACTGGGACCGGTTCGACACCATGCCGCGCGTGGTCGCCGTCACCGGGTCAAACGGCAAATCGACCACCGCCGCGCTGATCCATCATATCCTGACCGAGGGCGGACGGGACTCGCAACTGGCGGGCAATATCGGGCGCGGCGTGCTGGATATCGAGCCAGGCGGCGACGGGTCGGTGGTGGTGCTGGAACTCAGCAGCTACCAGACCGATCTGGCCCGCGCGCTGACCCCGGATGTGGCGGTTTTCACCAACCTCAGCCCCGACCATCTGGATCGCCATGGGGGGATGGGCGGCTATTTCGCGGCCAAACGTCGCCTGTTTGCCGAGGGCGGTCCCGACCGCGCAGTGATCGGTATCGACGAGCCCGAAGGGGCCTATCTGGCCGGGCAACTGGCGGAGGGGCCGCGCGATGACCGGGTGATCCGTGTCTCGGTGGCGCGCAAACTTTCGGGTCCGGGTTGGCAGGTCTTTGCAAAGAAAGGCTTCCTTTCGGAATACCGCAAGGGGCGCCAGGCCGGGTCAGTCGATCTGCGCCGGATCCGCGGGTTGCCGGGGGTGCATAACCACCAGAACGCATGTTCCGCCTATGCCGCCTGCCGGGCGCTGGGGCTTGCGCCGCGCGAGATCGAGAGTGCGATGCAGAGCTTTCCGGGCCTGCCCCACCGCAGCCAGATCATCGCCGAGGCGGATGGCATCACCTATGTCAACGACTCCAAGGCCACCAATGTTGACAGCGCCGCCAAGGCTCTGTTGGCCTTTGGCAACATTCGCTGGATCTGCGGCGGGTTGGAGAAAGAGGGCGGGCTGGATGCGCTGAGTGGCGCTTTGGGCGCGGTCAGCAAGGCCTATGTGATCGGGCGCGAGGCGGCCGGGTTCGCCATGCAGCTTGATGTGGACAGCGAGGTCTGCACCACCATGGCCGCTGCCGTCGAACGGGCCATGGTCGAGGCGCAAGAGGGCGACACCGTGTTGCTGGCCCCGGCGGCGGCGAGTTTCGATCAATATGACAATTTCGAACAGCGCGGTGAGGATTTCACGGCTGAGGTTCTGGCCCGGCTCTAGGGCATGTCGGGCAAAAGTGGGGACCGGTTTTGCGCTCCCCGGGCCTGCTCCAATTTAGGGGGCGCTGCCCCCGTCGCCCGTTCCGGTCGACTCCCCCGAGGTATTTTTGAACAGAAGAAGGGGCGGGATTTCAGTTTTGGCTGGCGGCGATTGCAGTGCCAGCGGCGTGGCCTGAGGACCAGGCCCATTGGAAATTATAGCCGCCCAGCCAGCCGGTGACGTCAACCGCCTCGCCAATGGCATAGAGACCGGGAACGGTCTTGGCCTGCATGGTCTTCGAGGACAGCCCATCGGTGTCGATCCCGCCCAGCGTGACCTCGGCGGTGCGGTAGCCTTCGGTGCCGGACGGGGTCAGTTGCCAGTTTTGCAGGGCGGCGCAGAGGGTTTCGAGCCGCGCATCCGATTGATCTGCGAGATTGCCGTCCAGCGAGAGCTCTGGCGTCAACGCCTCGACCAAGCGACCGGGCAGGTGGCGGGCAAGCTCGGTGGTCAGCGCCTTGCGCCCCCCCGCCTGACGTCGGGCACGCAGCAGGTCATAGAGCGCAAGATCGGGGATCAGGTTCACCGACACCGCCTCGCCCTCACGCCAATAGGAGGAGAGTTGCAACACCGCCGGGCCGCTCAGACCGCGATGGGTGAACAGAAGCGCCTCGTCAAAGCTGGCGCGCGCAGTGCTGAGGCGCGCGGGCAGCGAGACGCCCGCAAGCGGCTTGAAGCGGCCTTCGGGGAAGGTGAAGGGGACCAGCGCGGCGCGGGTTTCGGTCATTGCCAGCCCGAATTGACGGGCGATGTCATAGGCCAGTCCGGTGGCCCCCATCTTGGGGATCGACTTGCCACCGCTGGCCAGCACCAGATTGCGGCAGGCGAGCCTGCGCGTCGTGCCCTCGCGCTCGACCTGCAGGCGGAAGCCGTCGGTGGTTTTCTCGACCTCGCGCACCGAAGTGGACAGCCACAGCTCTGCCCCGGCCTGCTGCAGTTCTTGCACCAACAGAGCGACGATTTGCTTCGAGGACCCGTCACAAAAGAGCTGCCCCAGCGTCTTTTCATGCCAGGCGATGCCGTGGCGGTTCACCAGATCAATGAAGTCCCATTGGGTATAGCGCGCCAGTGCGGATTTGCAGAAATGCGGGTTTCGCGACAGAAAATTCTCAGGTCCGGCAAAGAGATTGGTGAAATTACAGCGCCCGCCACCCGAGATTCTGATCTTTTCGCCCGGTGCGCGCGCATGATCCAGCACCAGCGCGTTGCCGCCGCACTGGGCGGCGCACATCATGCCGGCCGCGCCCGCGCCAAGGATGATCGTCTGATATTCCATGCCCCGCCCTTGGCGCGGAATCCGGGTTTTGGCAAGAGGAAGAGACTGGCCTGAGACGCGATTTTCCTGTAGCCTCAAGCACAGATCCCGAAAACGGGGCGCATGTGAGGCAGAAAACGGCGGTATCTCATGACTGAGATGGTTTATGGCGCGGCCCCTGATCGGGGTGGCGAACCGATTCTACCCAAGTGGTGGCGGACGCTGGACAAATGGTCGATGTCCTGCGTGCTGATCCTGTTTGTGATCGGCCTACTGCTGGGGCTGGCTGCCTCGCCGCCGCTGGCCTCGCGCAACGGGTTCGACCCCTTCCATTATGTCGAACGGCAGGCGTTTTTCGGCGGCGTGGCGATATTGGCCATGCTGCTGACCTCGATGATGTCGCCTACGCTGGTGCGCCGTCTGGCGGTGTTGGGGTTTCTGGTCTCGTTCGTGGCACTGGCGTTGCTGCCGTTTCTGGGGACTGATTTCGGCAAGGGCGCGGTGCGCTGGTATTCGCTGGGCTTCGCCTCGCTGCAGCCCTCGGAATTCCTCAAACCCGGCTTTGTGGTGGTCGTCGCCTGGATGTTTGCCGCCAGTCAGGAGATCAACGGCCCGCCGGGGCGGCTGTGGTCATTCGCGCTTTGTATGGCGATCGTTGGCATGTTGGTGATGCAACCCGATTTCGGACAGGCCTGTCTTGTGCTGTTTGGCTGGGGCGTGATGTATTTCGTGGCCGGTGCGCCGATGCTGCTGCTGGTCATCATGGCCGGGGTGGTCGTGCTGGGCGGTATGCTGGCCTATTCCAGTTCCGAGCATTTTGCGCGCCGCATCGACGGCTTCCTCAGCCCCGAGGTCGATCCGACCACCCAACTGGGCTATGCCACCAACGCCATCATGGAAGGTGGTCTGTTCGGTGTTGGCGTCGGCGAGGGTCAGGTGAAATGGTCGCTGCCCGATGCCCATACGGATTTCATCATCGCCGTTGCCGCCGAGGAATACGGGCTGATCCTGGTGATGATGATCATCGCGCTTTATGCCATGATCGTGGTGCGCTCGCTCTTGCGGCTGATGCGTGAACGCGACCCCTTCATCCGGCTGGCGGGCACCGGGCTGGCCTGTATGTTCGGGGTTCAGGCGATGATCAATATGGGTGTGGCGGTGCGCCTTTTGCCCGCCAAGGGCATGACGCTGCCCTTCGTGAGCTATGGCGGCTCGTCGCTGATTGCGGGCGGGATTGCCGTGGGCATGTTGCTGGCCTTTACCCGGACGCGGCCTCAGGGCGGGCTGGGCGAGATTTTGCGCGGGCGGGGATGATGCGGCAAAACTATCTGCTGATCGCGGCGGGCGGCACCGGGGGGCACATGTTCCCGGCGCAGGCGCTGGCCGAGATGATGCTGGCCCGTGGCTGGCGTGTGCGGCTGTCAACGGATGCACGCGGTGCGCGCTATACCGGCGGCTTTCCCCATTCGACCGAGATTGTCGAGGCCTCCTCGGCCACCTTCGCGCGCGGCGGGCTGCTGGCCAAGGCGCTGGTCGGACCCAAGATCTTGGCGGGCGTGGCGGGCATGGCATTGCAGATGCTGCGCGACAGGCCGGATGTGGTGGTGGGATTTGGCGGCTACCCCTCGATCCCGGCGTTGGGTGCCGCGACGTTACTGCGGCTGCCGCGGATGATCCACGAACAGAACGGCGTGCTGGGAAAGGTCAATCAGGTCTTTGCCAAACGGGTCGACAATGTGGCCTGCGGCGTCTGGCCCGCCGACCTGCCCGAGGGTGCCCGTGGCATCCATGTGGGCAACCCGGTGCGCGGCGCGGTGCTGGACCGGGCGGGCGCGGCCTATATCATGCCCGGTGACTACCCGATGTCGATCCTGGTCATGGGTGGCAGCCAGGGCGCGCGTATCCTCAGCGATATGGTGCCGGGCGCAATTGCTGCGCTGCCCGAAGGGCTTAGACGCTACGTGCGGGTGGCCCATCAGGCCCGTGACGAAGATGGCGCGCGGGTTACGGCCTTTTATGCCGAACATGGAATCAGCGCCGAGGTAAAGCCGTTCTTTCAGGACGTCCCGCGCCGTATGTCCGAGGCGCAGTTGGTTATCAGTCGCTCGGGCGCCTCCAGCGTGGCGGACATCTCGATCATCGGTCGGCCCTCGATCCTGATCCCCTATGCCGCAGCGGCAGGCGATCATCAAACCGCCAATGCGCGAGGCCTGGTGCAGGCAAACGCTGCCATCATGATCCCCGAGTCTGCCCTTGACGTTTCAGCACTGGCAGAGCAAATCACCTCGGTTCTCACGAATCCCCGCGCCGCCCAGCAGATGGCCAGCGCCGCCCTGACGGTCGGTGCGCCGGATGCGACCGGGCGTCTGGTGGGGTTGGTCGAGGACCTCGCACGAAAGGAAGCGCCATGACCCCCGCAACGAAACTCCCGCAGGATGTGGGCTCGATCCATTTTGTGGGCATCGGCGGTATCGGCATGTCAGGCATCGCCGAAGTGCTGCTGAACCTCGGCTACCAGGTGCAGGGCTCGGACCTGAAAGCGTCCAAGATCACCGACCGGCTGGCCGAGCTGGGGGCGACGATCTTTATCGGGCAACGGGCCGAGAACCTGGACGGCGCGCGGGTTGTTGTGGTCTCGACCGCGATCAAACCGGGCAACCCGGAACTGGACGGAGCCCGCTCGCTGGGCTTGCCGGTGGTGCGCCGCGCCGACATGCTGGCCGAACTGATGCGACTGAAATCCAACATCGCCATTGCCGGCACCCACGGCAAGACCACCACCACCACCATGATGGCGGAACTCATGGTGGCGGGCGATTTCGACCCGACTGTCATCAATGGCGGCATCATCCACGCCTATGGTTCGAACGCGCGGATGGGGCAGGGCGAATGGATGGTGGTCGAAGCCGACGAGAGCGACGGCTCGTTCAACCGCCTGCCCGCGACCATCGCCATCGTCACCAATATCGACCCCGAGCATATGGAGCACTGGGGCGATTTCGACAAATTGCGCGACGGGTTCTACGAGTTCGTGTCGAACCTGCCGTTCTACGGGCTTGCGGTTTGCTGCACCGATCATGCCGAGGTCCAGACGCTGGTCGGCCGCATCCATGACCGCCGGGTGCGCACCTATGGCTTCAATGCGCAGGCCGATGTGCGCGCGATCAACCTGACCTATGTGAAAGGCGTGGCCCATTTCGACGTTGTCCTGCAGGAAGAAGACATCACCATCGAGGGCTGCACCCTGCCGATGCCGGGCGATCACAATGTCTCGAACGCGCTGGCCGCGATCACCGTGGCGCGCCATCTGGGCATGAAAACCGCTGAAATCCGCGACGCACTGGCCAGCTTTGGTGGCGTCAACCGCCGCTTTACCCGCGTGGGCGAAGTGAACGGCGTGACCATCATCGATGATTACGGCCATCATCCGGTCGAAATCGCCGCCGTGCTGAAGGCCGCGCGCCAGGCTAGCGAGGGTCGGGTGATCGCTGTACATCAGCCGCACCGCTACTCGCGCCTGTCCAGCCTTTTCGATGATTTCTGCACCTGCTTCAACGAGGCGGACGTGGTCGCCATCGCCGAGGTCTTCGCCGCCGGTGAAGACCCGATCGAGGGCGCAGGCCGCGACGATCTGGTCGCGGGCCTGATCCGTCACGGTCACCGCCACGCCCGCGCGATCCTGAACGAGGACGATCTGGAACGGTTGGTGCGCGAACAGGCGCGGCCCGGCGATATGGTGGTCTGTCTTGGCGCGGGCACCATCTCGACCTGGGCCAATGGGCTGCCCGAGCGGCTTCACAAGATTGCGTGCTGACCAAAAAAACTATGGAAAACCTGACTTGTTTGTTCAATTATAAGGCGAGCAAACGGTCAGAATCACAAAAGACGACCGAAACAGGGCGAGTGGGATGGGCCTTTCAATACTACTTGCGGTGGCATGGGTTTGCGCGGCAACCTTCGTCGCGCTGCTGCCGATGCGGTGGCAGTATCCGTTGGGCGGGGCGCTGATGCTTGCGGCACCCGCTCTGATTGTGCTGATAGGGTATCAACACGGGGTGCTTCTGGCGCTTCTGGCGCTGGCGGCGTTTGTGTCGATGTTCCGCAATCCACTGCGCCTTGTCTGGCGCAAATTGCGCGGGCTTGAGACAGGGGGGGTGGCAGAATGACCTTGTCCCTGACCCTTGTCTGCGTCTGGGCTGTCTCGGCCAATCTGATGGCGATGGTGCCGAGCCGGGACAATCACTGGTCCCGGGCCTATCTGCTGATCGCTCTGGGCATTCCTCTGCTGGGCTATGTCACCTATCAGAATGGCCCGTTGGTCGGGTTGATCGTGCTGATTGCGGGGATGTCGGTTCTGCGCTGGCCTGTGATATACCTGTCCCGTTGGATTCGCAGGCAGTAAGCCATGAAAAATTTGCCCGGCGTGCGGGGTCGTCTGACCCCGGATCGCGCGTTGAATGACCTGACCTGGCTGCGCGTGGGCGGCCCGGCGGATGCACTGTTCCAGCCAGCCGATATCGAAGACCTGCGGGACTTCCTGCGCGCGTTGCCCCCTGAGATTCCTGTTTTTCCGATGGGCGTGGGCTCCAACCTTATCATCCGCGACGGAGGCCTGCGCGCCGTGGTGATCCGGCTGGGGCGGGGCTTCAACGGGATCGAGGTAGAGGGCCATCGCGTCACCGCTGGTGCTGCAGCGCTGGATGCCCATGTGGCGCGCAGGGCGGCGGATGCGGGCATCGACCTGACCTTTCTGCGCACCATTCCCGGCGCGATCGGGGGGGCTTTGCGGATGAATGCGGGCTGCTATGGCAGCTATACGGCGGATGTGTTTGTCTCGGCCCGAGCGGTCACACGGCAGGGCGAGGTGATCACGCTCAGCGCCGATGACCTCAACTTTCGCTACCGCCAGACCGACCTGCCTGAAGGCGCGGTGTTGATCGACGCGGTTCTGCAAGGCCCTGAGGGCGACCCGGCAGAGCTTCACGCCCGCATGGAAGCGCAACTGAAAAAGCGCGACGACACCCAGCCCACCCGGGATCGCAGTGCCGGATCGACCTTTCGCAACCCGGCCGGGTTTTCCTCGACCGGGCGGGAGGATGATGTCCATGACCTGAAGGCCTGGAAGGTGATCGACCAGGCGGGCATGCGCGGTGCGCGCCGGGGCGGCGCACAGATGAGCCCGAAACATTCGAATTTCCTCATCAACACCGGCACCGCAACCGCCGCCGATCTGGAGGGATTGGGTGAGGAGGTGAGAAAAAAGGTTTACGATTCCAGCGGGATCACGCTAGAATGGGAAATCATGCGGGTCGGTGAGCCGCTGACAGAATAAGACCCTGGGACCGAACCCCTTCACAGGCATTTCGGGGCGGTTCAACAGGACAAAAAGCAAACGGATCGCAAAAAACAAGATCCGGTTATATTGAGGCGCATTGTGGGTCAGTCGAGCAGGACAACCCCCAAAGTGGCGGTATTGATGGGCGGCCCCTCGGCGGAACGCGAGGTGTCACTCAGCAGCGGGCGCGAATGCGCAGCCGCACTAAGGGGCGAAGGATTTGAGGTGGTCGAGCTGGACGCTGGCCCGGACCTCTGCGACCGTCTGGCCGAGATCAAACCCGATGTGGCCTTCAATGCGCTGCATGGCCGCTGGGGCGAGGATGGCTGCGTGCAGGGCTTGCTGGAATGGCTGCGCATCCCCTATACCCATTCGGGCGTGCTGGCGTCGGCGCTGGCGATGGACAAGCAACGCTCGAAAGAGGTCTATGCCGCCGTTGGCCTGCCCATCGTGGAAAGCGTGATCTCGCACAAGGACGAGGTTATGAAGGCGCATCTGCTTAAGCCGCCTTATGTCGTCAAGCCCAACAATGAGGGCTCCTCTGTCGGTATCTACATCGTGCAGGACGGCGCCAACCGCCCGCCGGTTCTGGAAGAGAGCATGTCGAGCTTCGTCATGGTCGAGGAATATGTGGCGGGCCGCGAATTGACCACCACCGTAATCGGCGACCGCGCCCTGACGGTGACCGATATCATCACCGAAGGCTGGTACGATTACGAGGCGAAATACGCCGTCGGAGGCTCACGCCACGAACTGCCCGCCGACATTCCGAAAGAGATCTTTGACCGCTGCATGGACTACGCGCTGCGTGCCCATGACGCGCTGGGTTGCCGGGGCGTGACCCGCACCGATTACCGCTGGGACGAGGCGCGCGGGGCAGACGGGTTGTTCCTGCTGGAAACCAACACCCAGCCGGGCATGACGCCGACCTCGCTGGTGCCGGAACAGGCGGCGCTGTTCGGAATGACTTTCGGCCAGCTCTGCGCCTGGATGGTGGAGGATGCCTCATGCGATCGCTGATGCGTGTCTTCCTGCCGGTGCGCCACCGAGAGAAACCGCTGGTGCGCAAGGACGCGCGGTTCTCGTCAGCGGAAACTTCGGGCTATGTCGCCAAACCCGCCGTTACGCTGGACGGGCATGGTCGCATGGGTCGTGATGCGCCACGGCGCATTGATCCTGCGCCCTCGCGTCTGAACTACCGCATCCAACGCTGGATGCTGACGCCCGGCATCCGGCTTGGCCTGCGCATCGGAGTGCCCCTCTGCCTGGCCTTTGCCGCCGGCACCGCGTTCTGGGCGGATGAGGCCCGGCGTGATGCGCTGACCGGTTTTATCGCCGAGATCCGCGCCTCGATCCAGGAACGCCCGGAATTCATGGTCAAGCTGATGGTCATCGACGGGGCGGGCACCAATCTGGCGCAGGACATCCGCGAGGTGGTGCCGCTGGATTTCCCGGTTTCCTCCTTTGATCTGGACGTGGCGCAGATCCGCGATGTGATCACCGGGCTGGACCCGGTCAAATCGGCTTCGGTCCGGGTGCGCCCGGGCGGTATCCTGCAGGTGGATGTGGCCGAGCGGCGGCCCGTCGTGGTCTGGCGCACCCGTCAGGGTATCGAGATGCTGGACGAAACCGGCGCGCATATCGACATTCTGACCAGCCGCAAGATGCGCACCGACCTGCCGCTGATTGCGGGCAAGGGGGCGGACGGGCATGTGGATGAAGCGCTGGCGCTTTTTGCCGCCGCCAAGCCGCTGGGCGATCGCATGCGCGGTCTGGTCCGCGTCGGTCAGCGGCGCTGGGACCTGGTTCTGGATCGCGGCCAGCGCGTCATGCTGCCGACGACACGCCCGGTGCAGGCGCTGCGGCGGGTGCTGGCGGTGAACGAGGTGCAGGACATGCTGGAGCGGGATGTGGCCTCGGTCGACATGCGCATCGGCGAGCGACCGACATTGAGAATGACACAGGCCGCCACCGAAGAATGGTGGCGCATCAGAAATCCAGACGGGGACGGGCAAGACTAAGATGATGACGGATCTCTATCAGTCGCAACGGGCGATGCGTCAGATGCGCCAGCAGGCGATGCAGCGCGGTGTGGTGGCCATTCTGGATGTCGGCAGTTCCAAGATCGCCTGCCTGGTGTTGCGGTTCGATGGCACTGGCAAGCTGGCCGATGATGGCTCGATCGGCTCCATGGCGGGCCAGACCGGGTTTCGGGTGATCGGGGCTGCGACCACGCGGTCGCGCGGCGTGGAGTTCGGCGAGATCACCGCCATGCAGGAAACCGAGCGTGCCATCCGCACCGCGCTGCAGGCGGCCCAGAAGATGGCCGAGATCCGCGTCGATCATGTGATCGCCTGTTTCTCGGGGGCCAACCCGCGCTCTTACGGGCTGGATGCCGAGGTCGAACTGGACACGCAAGAGGTGACCGAATCCGAGATCGGCCGCGTGTTGAACGCCTGCGAAGTGCCGGAATATGGCGCGGGTCGCGAGGTGCTGCACGCCCAGCCGGTGAATTTCGCGCTTGATCACCGCTCGGGCCTGATCGACCCGCGTGGGCAATTGGGCCAGTCGCTGTCGGTGGACATGCACATGCTGACCGTCGATGGCACCGCCATCCAGAACCTTGTGCGCTGCATCAAGCGCTGCGATCTGGAACTGGCCGGGATCGCCAACTCGGCCTATGTCTCGGGCATCTCGGCTCTGGTCGAAGACGAGCAGGAACTTGGCGCGGCCTGTATCGACATGGGCGGCGGCACCACAAGTGTGTCGATTTTCATGAAGAAACACATGATCTACGCCGATTGCGTGCGCATGGGCGGCGATCACGTCACCGGTGATATCTCGATGGCGCTGGGGGTTCCTGCGGCCAATGCGGAACGGATCAAGACCTTTTCGGGCGGGGTGCATGCCACAGGGGCCGATGATCGCGACATGATCGATATCGGCGGTGAAACGGGTGACTGGGAACATGACCGGCGCAGCGTCAGCCGGGCCGAGCTGATCGGCATCATGCGGCCACGGGTCGAAGAGATTCTGGAAGAGGTGCGCGCCCGACTCGACGTGGCCGGGTTCGACCACCTGCCCAGTCAGCAGATCGTGCTGACCGGCGGCGCAAGCCAGGTGATGGGGCTGGATGGGCTGGCCAGCCGTATTCTGGGCCAGCGCGTGCGGCTGGGCCGCCCGCTGCGGGTGCATGGCCTGCCGCAATCGGCCACCGGTTCGGGTTTTTCCAGCGCGGTGGGGCTCAGCCTGTTTGCCGCGCATCCACAGGATGAATGGTGGGATTTCGAAATCCCGGTCGACCGCTATCCGGCGCGGTCCTTCAAGCGGGCGGTCAAGTGGTTCCGCGACAACTGGTAGGATGATGCGCCGGGCCTGTGCTGCGCTGGGGGCGATCGTGATGATGAGCCCGGCTTCGGCCCAGACCCGGATCACGCCGGAGGCGTTTCTGGATGCCGCGACCGGCAAGACGCTCAGCTTCTATGAGATCGAAACCGGTGAGCTTGTCGGGGTCGAGCAGTTCCTCAACCGCTCGCTCTCGGTCTGGAAGGAACCCGGACAGCCCTGCGTTTACGGCAAGATCACCACGCCCGAGGGGCGGATCTGCTTTGAATATGACAACCGGCCCGAGCGCCCTCCGGTCTGCTGGTGGCCCTTTGCGCGGGGTGACCGGTTTATGGTGCGGCTGGACGTCTTCCTGAACGCGGAAATCCAGGAGGTCCGCAGCATCACCAATGAAGGTATTGCCTGCCCGAACGCCCCCACAAGCTGAAGAAACCGGTTGCGGACGGCAGAGTTATCCCGCAAAATATCCACAAGGCCCGTTAGAGGCCCACAGAAATTTCGGCGGCAGGCAGAGCAGTCGCCCCCAGAACCGAACATCCCCGCGCATTCGGCGCAACCGTGGCCTTTGCTGCGGCCGGGATCGCTTGTGCTAGTGGCTTGCTGGCTTAGCGCCGCAAGATTTTGCTAGGCTGACGAAATAATGCGGAATGCAGCGAAAAATCGCCCATATTTTGCGGTGATTTTGCGTTTTTTTGGTGACGATCCGTCTGCATCACGGTAGGATTGGGTGTGGATAGGTAAAATAACGCCCGCGAATGCGGGCATTTAGTACAGGCGGACAGAGTATGACACTGAACCTTTCGATGCCCGGTCAGGACGATTTGAAGCCCCGGATCACTGTATTCGGGGTCGGCGGGGCAGGCGGCAATGCCGTCAACAACATGATTGAAAAGCAGTTGGAAGGCGTCGAGTTTGTCGTCGCCAACACCGACGCGCAGGCGCTGCAGCAAAGCCGCTCTGAATCGCGCGTACAACTGGGCGTGAAAGTGACCGAAGGTTTGGGCGCAGGCGCGCGCCCGACGGTTGGCGCCGCAGCCGCCGAAGAAAGCATCGAGCAGATTGTCGACCATCTGGCCGGTGCGCATATGTGCTTCATCACCGCCGGCATGGGCGGCGGCACCGGCACCGGCGCGGCCCCGATCATCGCGCAGGCGGCGCGGGAACTGGGCGTGCTGACCGTTGGCGTTGTCACCAAGCCCTTCCAGTTCGAAGGCGCCAAGCGGATGCGTCAGGCTGAAGACGGGGTCGAGAGCCTGCAGAAGATGGTCGATACGCTGATCATCATTCCCAACCAGAACCTGTTCCGTCTGGCCAATGAGAAAACCACGTTTACCGAGGCGTTCTCGATGGCGGACGACGTGCTCTATCAGGGCGTCAAGGGCGTGACCGACCTGATGGTTCGTCCGGGTCTCATCAACCTCGACTTTGCCGATGTCCGCGCCGTGATGGACGAGATGGGCAAGGCGATGATGGGCACCGGCGAGGCCGATGGCGAAGATCGCGCCATCCAGGCCGCCGAGAAAGCCATCGCCAACCCGCTGCTGGACGAGATCAGCCTGCGCGGGGCCAAAGGCGTGCTGATCAACATCACCGGCGCCCATGACCTGACCCTGTTCGAACTGGACGAAGCCGCCAACCGCATCCGCGAGGAAGTGGATCCGGATGCCAATATCATTGTCGGGTCGACGCTGGATACGGCGATGGAAGGCATGATGCGGGTTTCGGTCGTGGCCACCGGTATTGACGCAAGCGAAGACGCCGCCGAAACGCCGGTTGCGCGTCGTCCGATGTCGGCGCCGCTCAAGCAGAAGGTTGACGCAGAAGCCGTGCAGCCCGAGCCGGCACTGCAGCCAGTCGCCGCGCAGACCGCGGCACCGCAGCCGGAGCGGGTGGCAGGAACTCCCGCCCAGGAGCCGGGCCTGTTCGATGGCGTTCCTGCCCAGCCCGCCGCCGCGCATGCGGTGGCCGATGAGGTAGTCGAAGTTGAAAGCAGCCACCCGGTTCAGAAAGATGACGGTCTGCCGCAGCCGGTCTACCAGCCGAAGGTTCCCGCTTTTGAGCCGCGCACCGAAGCGCATGACGCCCCGGTCGACAGCTTCGTCGCCCCCAAGGCGCCAGAGCCGGGCACACCATCGCCCGAAGCGCTGCAGCGTTTGCAGGCCGCGGCCCAGCACGTGCCCTCGCAGCTCAGGCAACCTGCCAGCCAGCCCGAGCGCCTCGCTGCCGCAGTGCAGCAAGCTCAGGCCGACAAGCCACGTTTCGGGTTCAACCGGCTGATCGACCGCATGACCGGCCACGCGGCAGACACTCCGGACGAGCGCGCCGCGCCGCCGGTGCGCCAGCAGCCGGTTCTGCGCCAGACTGACGCTACGGCACATGCGCCGGTTGATCCGGACCCGGAACAGGAACGGATCGAAATTCCCGCCTTCCTGCGCCGTCAGGCAAACTGAAAGCAGTCACAAAATTGATGAAACGGGCCATCTTCGGGTGGCCTTTTTCTATTTAAAAACAAATGGTTGACGCCTCGCAGGCGAGCTTCTGCCACTCTGTTACA
This sequence comes from Ruegeria spongiae, assembly GCF_023502395.1. Lineage (GTDB taxonomy): Bacteria > Pseudomonadota > Alphaproteobacteria > Rhodobacterales > Rhodobacteraceae > Ruegeria_C > Ruegeria_C spongiae. Next base: position 40,409 of record NZ_JAMFMB010000027.1, read on the forward strand.
AACATGTTTCATTTGGTTGCAAAGATTGAGTTGAGCCTTTGGGACCCCTCCATTAGTTGATCTGCAACACAGCTCACTGAGGCTGGAAACCGTCCCAAGAGGTCTCTCTTGCAACATACGCTGAAAACTCCGGTTACGTTCAAGGGTGTGGGCCTGCATGGCGGCGCACGCGTGATCATGACCCTGCGCCCGGCGGTTGCCGGTCACGGCATCTGGTTCAAGCGGACGGATATCGAATTGGGCGACGCGATGATCCCGGCGATCTATGACCGGGTCGAGCGGACGCCGCTCTGCACCAAACTTGTGAATGACAGCGGCGTGTCGGTTTCGACAGTCGAACATATTATGGCGGCATTGGCGGGCTGTGGAGTCCACAATGCGCTGATCGAGGTTGACGGGCCCGAAGTACCGATCATGGACGGCTCGTCGGTCGCATTCGTGCGTGGCATCATGGCAAAAGGGGTACGCCAGCAAGCCGCGCCGGTTTTGGCTTACGAGGTTGTGAAACCTGTCACAGTAGAAAAAGACGGAGCCAGGGCCACATTGCTGCCCGCTGACCGGCTGGAGATCGACTTCAGCATAGACTTCGACGACGCCGCCATCGGGCAGCAAACCAAAACACTCGACATGTGCAACGGCACTTTCGCCCGCGAGCTGTGCGACAGCCGGACCTTCTGCCGCAAGGCGGATGTGGACATGATGCGCGAGAACGGGCTGGCGCTTGGCGGCACGCTCGACAATGCGGTTGTGGTCGATGGCGACGTGGTGATGACCCCCGGTGGCCTGCGCCACGATGACGAGGCGGTGCGCCACAAGATGCTGGACGCGCTTGGCGATCTCTATATGGCCGGTGGCCCGATTCTGGGCCGTTATGTCGGCGAGAAGGCGGGTCATTCGATGACCAACACGCTGCTGCGCGCGCTGTTCGAAACACCCGGCGCGGTGCGCCCGGTACTCTGTGACGCGGAAACCACCGCCCGTCTGCCCGGTCAGGGTCTGGTCTGGACCGAAATCCCGCTGGTGGCCTGACGCCCTTGCCGCGTCGCCAAACTTGTGACCTCCTGTGCGCTTTAAGACGTTTTGCACCCGAAGTTTGTGTGCTAGACCAAGGCCCAAACGGGCCGCGCGCCCCATTACAGGACGACAAGGAATAGTGGGAATGGTTGGCAGCAGGGCAGGGGCCAAACTGGTTGGCGCACTTCTTGTGGCAGTTTGTTTGACGGCCTGTGGCAATCGCAGCGGTGCGGACCGCACGCAGAATCTGGACGGTTTCACACCCGAGCAGATTTTCGAGCGCGGTGAATTCGAACTGTCGCAGAAACGCGCCGAAGACGCGGCGTATTATTTCTCCGAGATCGAGCGGCTCTATCCCTATTCCGACTGGGCCAAGCGTGCGCTGATCATGCAGGCCTTCGCCTTTCATTCCGGTCGCGATTATGTCGAAAGCCGCGCCGCCGCGCAGCGCTATATCGACTTCTACCCGACCGACGAGGATGCCGCTTATGCGCAATATCTTCTGGCGCTCAGCTACTATGACCAGATCGACGAGGTGGGCCGCGACCAGGGCCTGACTTTTCAGGCGCTGCAAGCGCTGCGTACCGTGATCGAGGTCTATCCCGACAGCCAATACGCCACCTCGGCGATCCTGAAATTCGATCTGGCCTTTGACCATCTGGCGGGCAAGGAAATGGAGATCGGTCGCTATTACCTGCGCAAGCAGCACTACGCCGCCGCCATCAATCGCTTCCGCGTTGTGGTCGAGGATTTTCAGACCACCACCCACACCGCCGAGGCGCTTTATCGTCTGATCGAGGCCTATCTGTCACTGGGGCTGGTCAACGAGGCACAGACCGCAGGCGCGATCCTGGGCTATAACTACCGCTCGACCGACTGGTATCAGGATGCCTATAAGCTGCTGACTTCGCGCGGGTTGGAAGCCAAGTCCCGCGGCAACAACTGGCTCAGCCAGATTTATCGCCAGTCGATCAAGGGGCAATGGCTCTGATCATGAAGGCGTGACGGAATGACCGATGCTGCGCGCGCTTGATATCCGGGACATGCTGATCATTGACCGGCTGGACTTGCAGTTCCAGCCGGGCCTTAACGTGCTGACCGGTGAAACCGGGGCGGGCAAGTCGATCCTGCTGGATAGTCTGGGATTCGTTCTGGGCTGGCGGGGCCGGGCCGAACTGGTCCGGCAGGGCGCCGCGCAGGGCGAGGTCGTTGCCGAATTCGATCTGCCCGAAGGCCACGCCGCCCACGCGGTTCTGGCCGAGGCCGGGTTGCCCGGCGGTGCGGAACTGATCCTGCGCCGCATCAACACCGCCGAGGGCCGCAAGACCGCTTGGGTCAATGACCGCCGCTGCTCGGGTGAGGTGCTGCGGGCGCTGTCGGACACGCTGATCGAACTGCACGGCCAGCATGACGACCGTGGCTTGCTCAACCCGCGCGGCCACCGGGCCATGCTCGATACCTTTGCCGGGCTCGATACGGCGATGGCATCCTGCCGCACCGCCTGGCGGACCTTGTCCGAGGCGCAGCGCGCGCTGGCCGAAACCCGCGCCGCGCTGGATGCGATGCGGACCGAGGAGGAATTTCTGCGCCACGCCGTTGGAGAACTCGACGAGCTTGATCCGCAGCCCGGAGAGGACGCTGATCTGGATGCAAGCCGTCGCATGATGCAGGGGGCCGAGAAGATCCGCGACGACGTGGCGCGCGCGCAGGCGTTGATCGGGGCAAACGGGGCCGAAACCGCGCTGGGGGATGCGCTGCGCTGGCTGGAAAGCGTGTCCGACAAGGCCGAGGGGCAGCTGGAACAGCCCATCGCCGCTCTTGGTCGTGCCCTGATCGAGTTGGGCGAGGCCCAGTCGGGGGTCGATGCCTGCCTGAACGTGCTCGATTTCAACCCGACCGACCTGGAACATATCGAAGAGCGCCTGTTCGCCATCCGTGCTCTGGCCCGAAAACACGGCGTTGCCAGCGACGAGTTGGGCAGCTTCGCCGAGGGTCTTCGCAGCAAGCTCAAGGCGCTGGATGCAGGCGATGCTGACCTGCACGCCCGCGAAGCGGCGCTGAAGGCAGCCCAAGCCGCCTATGACGCCGCCGCCAATGCTCTGAGCGAGGCGCGCAAGGCGGCCTCGGCGCGATTGGATGCGGCGGTCATGGCGGAACTTGCCCCGCTCAAGATGGAACGCGCGGTCTTTGCCACGCAGATCAGCGAGGGCGACCCCGGCCCCGAGGGGCGCGACGCGGTTGCCTTTAGTGTCGCCACCAATCCCGGCGCGCCGGCCGGGCCGCTCAACAAGATCGCCTCGGGTGGGGAACTCAGCCGCTTCCTGCTGGCGCTCAAGGTTTGTCTGAGCGGTGACGGCGGTGACCGCACCATGATCTTTGACGAGATCGACCGCGGCGTCGGTGGTGCGACCGCGGATGCGGTCGGGCGCAGGCTGGCCGCATTGGCGGGCGAAGGGCAGGTGCTGGTGGTGACCCATTCGCCGCAGGTGGCCGCACAAGGCGCCCATCACTGGCGGGTGCAGAAACAGGTTGAGGGCGGCGCGACGCTGTCGACGGTGATCCCGCTTGGGCCCGATGAGCGGGTGGACGAAATCGCGCGCATGGTTGCGGGCGACACCATCACCGAAGCGGCCCGCGCCGCCGCGCGCGCTTTGCTGGGTGCCTGATCGCGCAACACTGGGGCAATAAAACTAGCCCGACCCGCAATCACGCTTTTCTGATTGATCCACGTTGCCTACGGTAGCGCAATTGACAATTCTGATCCCTGATGGCCCAATCCACCCGCACCCTGATCCTCGAGCAGCTCAAATCGGCCCGGACGGCACTTGCCGAGGGCTGGGGCGTGCTGCGGCAACGCGGACCCAGCCAGATTCAGTTCTGGTTCATCGCGCTGCTAGTCGGGATCGCGGCGGGCTTTGCCGCGCTGGCCTTCCGCATGGCGATCACCGAGCTTCAGGCCGTTATCTATGAGGCTGACGACCGGCTGCATCTGCACAGTTTCGCCGCCACGCTGCCTTGGTATGTGCTGCTGATCATCCCGACGATCGGCGGGCTGGTTGTGGGGCTGATCTTTTACTGGTTCACCGATGATGGCCGCGTCCGTTCGGTCGCCGATGTGATCGAGGGCGCGGCACTGCAGGATGGACGGGTCGAGACGCGGGCGGGGATCGCGTCGATGTTCGCCTCGCTCATCACGCTCAGTTCCGGCGGCTCCAGCGGGCGTGAGGGACCGGTGGTGCATATGGCCGGGGTGATCTCGACCTGGGTCAGCAACCGGTTGGATGCCGATGGCATCACCGGGCGTGACCTGCTGGGCTGTGCGGTGGCCGCCGCCGTCTCGGCCAGTTTCAACGCGCCCATCGCGGGAGCGCTGTTCGCGCTGGAAGTGGTGCTGCGGCATTTCGCGGTGCATGCCTTTGCCCCCATCGTGATCGCGTCGATCGCGGGCACGGTGATCAACCGGCTGGCCTATGGCGACGTGACCGAGTTCCTGCTGCAGACCCCCGGCTCGCTGCAATTCTATGTCGAACTGCCCGCCTTCCTGATCCTCGGGCTGGTCTGCGGCCTGGTGTCGCTGCTGGTCATGCGCGGGATTTTCCTGGCCGAGGATGTGGGCAGTCACCTGCAGTCCCGTCTGCATCTGCCGTCATGGCTGCGCCCGGCGGTGTCGGGGGCGATGCTGGGCGGCATCGCGATCTGGTTTCCACATATCATCGGCGTCGGATACGAGACCACGCTGCGGGCGCTGAGCGGCGATCTGGTCCTGCACACGGCGGTGATCTTTGCCATCGTTAAGACCGTGGCGTTGGCCATCACAATGGGCGGGCGCATGGGTGGCGGGGTATTCTCGCCCTCGCTGATGATCGGGGCGCTGACCGGGCTGGCCTTTGGCCTGATCGCAACCGGGCTGTTGCCATCCGTGTCGGGTACCCATACGCTTTACGCCTTTGCGGGAATGGGCGCGGTGGCTGCGGCGGTGCTGGGCGCGCCGATCTCGACCACGCTCATCGTGTTCGAACTGACCGGAGATTGGCAGATCGGCTTGGCGGTGATGGCCTCGGTCTCGATCTCGACCGCGTTGGCCTCGCGGCTGGTCGACCGGTCCTTCTTTCTGACGCAGTTGGAACGGCGCGACATCCACCTGGCCGCCGGGCCGCAGGCCTATTTGCTGGCGATGATGCGCGCAGGCGCGGTGATGCGCCCGCTGGGCGATCCAAACGGCGCGTCGCCCGAAGAGATCCAGCCACTATTGGACAGGGGTCTGTGCATTAATGCGCGCGCCACGCTCGAGGCCGCGATGCCGATCTTTGATCGCGAGGATATGGCCTGGTTACCGGTCGTCACCCTTGATGACGAGGGCGTCGAAACCCCGGTCGGTGTGCTCTACCATATTGATGCGCTCAAGGCCTATAACCGCGCCTTGGCCGCCACCGCCGCCGAGGAGCATTCCTGAAGAGGCGCCGCCTCAGATCTGTTCGACCTTGACAGACTCGCTCAGCACAAAGGCAAGATGGCCCCGGATCGGGGTGAGCGCTTCGAGCGGGTTCTCGTAGGTCCAGACCGCGTTTTCGGTCACCGAGGAACGGTTGACGATCGAGAAATAGCTGGCTTCGCCCTTGCTGGCGCAGCGGGTCTTCTTGTCCGAGGCGTCAAGGAAAGCCATCGCGATATCCTCGCGCGGGAAATAGATCACCGGAGCCAGATCACCCTCGCTCAGTTCCAGTGCGTTGACCGACTCGCCCAAAATTGCCCCGCCCGAGCGCACTGTCCACCTGCCGGGTGCTTTGCGGATTGTGATCGGTCCAGTCATGGTCTTTCCCTTCGGCTTCTTTGCGTGCGCAGATGACACAGGTTTGTGAAACGCGGATGTCACAACGCGCGGGTCGCGGCATCCAACCACATGCGGGCAGCGCTGCCTAGCCAGGGGCCGATCTTTGTCGCGACGTCGCGGTGATAGGCGTTGAGCCAGGCGATTTCTTCGGCTGCCATCATCTCGGGCAGGATCAGACGGCGGTCGATAGGTACGAATGTCAACGTGCGCCAGTTTAGCATCGCGCGCTCCGCATCGCCGCCGGGCAGGGACGGCGCCTCTTCCACGACCACCAGATTCTCGACACGGATGCCGAAGGCACCCTCGCGGTAATAGCCCGGTTCGTTGGACAGGATCATGCCCGGTTCGAACGGCACATGGCTGGTCCGGGCCAGCCGCTGCGGCCCTTCATGCACGCTCAGATAGGCGCCGACGCCATGGCCGACACCGTGATTGAAATCCTGTCCCGCCGCCCAGAGCGGCTGGCGCGCCACACATTCGATGTCGCGCCCGGCCAGACCCGCCGGCCAGCGCAGCATCGACATCGCGATCATGCCGCGCAGCACGCGGGTGAAACAGGCTTTCTCCTCATCTCCGACGTCGCCAATGGCGATGGTGCGGGTGATATCGGTGGTGCCGTCCAGATACTGCCCGCCGCTGTCCAGCACCAGCATATGGCCGTCTTGCAGCAGGCTGTCGCTTTCTTCGGTCACCCGGTAATGCATGATCGCGCCATTGGGCCCGGTGCCTGCGATGGTATCAAAGCTGATATCGCGCAGCGCGTTGTCCTTGCGCCGCTCGGACTCCAGCCGTGTCACCACCTGCGTTTCGGTCACGGTTCCGGGGGTCTGATCGTCCAGCCATGCCAACAACTCCACGACCGCCGCCGCATCCCGCAGATGCGCCGCGGCGCTGCCTTTGATTTCCGCGGCGTTCTTGCGCGCCTTGGGCAGGGCACAGGGGTCGCCGCCGTCGCGCAGCGTGTCACCCAGGGCATCGGCCACGATCTGGGGCACGGTGTTCAGGTCAACGCTGACGGGTCCGTCAAGCGCCGCCACCGCATCCAGAAATGTCCCCGGTTCATGCTGCGTGACGCCGTCGCCCAGATGCTCGCGCACCTCGTCCAGCTTGGCGGTGGCCATGAACAGGTCGACCCGCGCATCGTCATGCAGGATCGCAAAGCCATGCGCCACCGGGTTGCGCGCAATGTCCGCGCCCCGCAGGTTCGCGATCCACATGATCGAGTCGGGCAGGGTGATGACCGCCGCTTTGTGCCCCTTGTCGCGAAGACCCTCAGCCAGCCGTGCGCATTTGCTGTCAGCGCTTTCACCGGCGAATTCCAGCGGGTGCGCCTTGACCGGCTGCATCGGCGGTGCTGGCTGGTCGGGCCAGACCCGGTCCACCAGATTGTCGCAGCGCACCAGTTCGATGCCTGAGCCCTTGAGGCCTTTCTGCGCTTTGCCGATTTGCCCCGCCGCATGCAGCCAGGGATCGTACCCGATCCTGCCGCCCTCGGGCAGGTGTTCTTTCAGCCAATCGGTCAGTCCAATTTCAGGCCAGGGCACCGGCGTGAACTCTGCGGCCACCTGCGCCTTGACCTGCGTGCGATAGCGCCCGTCGACAAAGACCCCGGCAAGACCCTTGAGCACCACGCAGAACCCCGCCGAGCCGGTGAAGCCGGTCAGCCAGGCCAGCCTTTCGTCGCGGGGGGCGACATATTCGCCCTGATGGGCATCTGCGCGCGGGATCAGGAATCCGTCCAGATCAGCGCTGTCCAATTCGCCGCGCAGGTCCGCGAGACGCGGCGGGCCTTGCTCCGGTCGGGCGGTGACTTCGAAATTCTGGAACATCTGCGCCTCGCTCTTGTGACTGTGGCCCGAAGGTGAGCGTCGCGGCTAAAAATGTCCAGCCCGCGCGGGGCGTCTTGGCAAGCTCTGCCGGTCCGGTATCATGGCGCCATGAGGATATGTCATTTGCTTGCGGTTCCCCTGTTGGCGACACCGCTTTTTGCACAGGAAGAACCCGGTGAACTGCCGCTGGACCAGCGCGCGCAGGTCCTGTCGGCCGAGGCTGTTCTGAAGGATATGCAGGACCCCAATCGCCCGGGCGAGGCCGAAATCTCACCGCTATACCCGGTCAAGGGCGGATACAAGATGTGCGCCACCACCGATGCCTATAACTCGTCGGGGACCTATATCGGGCGTGACTATTGGGAGGTCACGCTGGACGAAGACGGGCAAGAGGTCGTCAGCACCCGCGACGTCACCGGCCTGAACTCTCCATGTTACGGGGTCGACTACAAGCCATTCGAACAACTGATAGAGGGTGCCAAGTAACACGCCCCACGCCACACGGTGTTTCGATACGCCTTGTCAGCTTGCCCGCTTGATCCCCATCACCCGCGCGCGGGCGCGGGGGTCGCTGTCGAAAAGCGCGGCCAGTTGCTCGGTCATCGCACCGGCCAGCTGTTCGACATCGGTGATCGTCACCGCGCGGTCATAGTAGCGCGTTACGTCATGACCGATGCCGATGGCCAGCAATTCCACCTGTTTGCGCTTCTCGACCATCGCGATCACGTCGCGCAGGTGTTTTTCCAGATAATTCGCCGGGTTCACGCTGAGGGTGGAATCATCCACCGGCGCGCCGTCCGAGATCACCATCAGAATCTTGCGCACCTCATGGCGGGCCACCATCCGCCGATGCGCCCATTCCAGCGCCTCGCCGTCGATGTTTTCCTTCAGCAGCCCCTCTTTCATCATCAGCCCCAGATTGGGCCGGGTCCGCCGCCACGGCGCATCCGCCGACTTGTAGATGATATGGCGCAGGTCGTTCAGCCGTCCGGGCTGCTGGGGGCGGCCATCGTTCAGCCACGCCTCGCGCGCCTGTCCGCCTTTCCATGCCCGCGTGGTGAAGCCCAGAATCTCGACCTTCACGTTGCAGCGCTCCAGCGTGCGGGCCAGAACATCCGCGCAGATCGCCGCGATGGAAATCGGACGGCCACGCATCGAGCCGGAATTGTCCAGCAGCAGCGTCACCACGGTATCGCGGAACTCGGTGTCTTTCTCGACCTTGAAGCTCAGCGGTGTGGTCGGGTTGGCCACAACGCGCGCCAGACGGCCTGCGTCCAGAATGCCCTCTTCACGGTCGAATTCCCAACTGCGGTTCTGTTGCGCCTGCAAGCGGCGTTGCAGCTTGTTGGCAAGCCGCGAGACCGCACCCTTAAGTGGCTCAAGCTGCTGGTCCAGGTAAGCGCGCAGCCGTTCCAACTCGACCGGTTCGGCCAGATCCTCGGCGGCGATCTCTTCGTCATTGTCGGACAGGTAGACCTTGTAATCGGGGTCTGCCTCCGAGGCCGGGGGCGGGGCGGGTGGCTCCAGCGGGGCCTCGCCATCGGGCATCTCGGTCTCGTCGCCCATCTCGTCCTCGGCCATCTCATCCATCGAGACCTGCGCCTGGGATTGGTCCTGCTGTTCTTCCTGGGTCTGTTCAGGGTTGGCGTCGGCGTCCTGTTCGTCCTGATCATCCTGACCGGTGCTGTCGGGATCGGGCTGTTCCTCGGCGTCGTCTTCGGCCTGATCCTCCTGATCCTCGTCCATCTCGTCGGGGTCGTCGCCCAACTGGTCGCCATAACCCAGATCCTCGATCACCTTTCGGGCGAACCGTGCGAATTCGGTCTGATCGGACAGCATCTCCTGCAGGTTTTCCAGCGTCCCGCCAGCCTGTTCCTCGATGAATCCGCGCCACAGGTTCATGACATTCTCGGCGGCTTGCGGCAGGTCGCGCCCGGTGGCCAGATGCCGGATCAGATAGCCTGCCGCCACCGGCAGGGGTGCTTCGGAGGGCTGTTTGCACTGATCATAGCCGCGCCGGATCGCCTCATGGGTGATCTTGACGTCGATATTGCTGGCGGTGCCGGGCATGTCGCGCGCGCCCATTGCCTCGCAGCGGGCGGTTTCCATCGCCTCATAGAGGTCGCGCGCCATGTCGCCCGGGGGCGCATAGCGGTTATGGGTCGCCTCGTCATGGTATTTGCGCTGCAGCGCCAGCGCATCCGCTGTGCCGCGCGCCAGCAGAACCTCGTCCCGCGTCATCCGGCGGCTGACCTGCGGCAGGCGCATGGAATCACCGGTGACGCCCGAGGGATCGACCGAATAGCTGACGCTCAGCTCGGGATCATCGGCCATGACCTTGGTGGCCTCGGCCAGCGCCTTCTTGAACGGATCGGCGGGGTTGTCTGAGGGTTTGCTCATGCCTTGATAAATCACATTCGTCTTCAGATTTGCAAGCAGGATTAGCCTGAAACGCCGCCCGCTTCGTTGTCAGAATTGGCGTGAGGCTCAAACTGTGATAAATTACAGTCTCTCATTTTTTTATAGATTTATTCATTGGAGGTTTAGATGGCTGATTTTGCTGTGTCGTCGCTCGCATATGGTGCAAATATTCGAAGTTCGGCGGGGTTTGGAGACAACGTTGTCGGTTTTTTGCCAGAAGCAACCGCTGTAACGAAGACTGGTCCGCAGCAAGGAGACCGCTGGATTCCCTGTAGGGCCGATCTGGGCGGGGCGGCACGTGATGGCTTCGTTTCAAAAAACGTCTTGCGGGACGCTGTGTCTGATGCGCGCGAAAGGCTGGCGCGCACCGCCGTGGCAGAATGGTTGCGCTTTGACCGGGGCACCGGCAAAGAATTCCAGACGCCATACTTTCGATTTGTCGGCGAGTATTGGCAAAACATCAATCTTGATCTTGACGGTTTGGACCGGGGGTGGCCCTGGTCAGCTGCCTACATTTCGTGGTGCATAGAACAGGCGGGGGCATATGGCGACTTCAAGCAGGCAGCCGCTCATTCGCGTTATGTGCATCAGGCAATCCGACGACGCGAAGACAACGAAAATGGGTCTTTTTGGGGCTTTCGCTTGAATGAGCATAAACCACAAATAGGAGATATGGTCTGTATGGCCCGAGGCAGCTTCAGCGCGACATACGATCATGCAAAGGACAATGACCGTTTTTCCAGCCATTGTGATATCGTGATTGCGATACGCTCCGATCATGTCTCGACCCTGGGCGGTAATGTCGGTCACACGGTCAAACGCAAGACATTCCGGACCAATTCGAGCGGTTTCTTGCGACCGGAGCAAAGATTGTATGCGGTTATGAGGAATAATTTGTGAATTTCCGCACCGGAGGGCTGGCCGCATTTGCGGTTCTAACCCTGGCCTTGGCCGCGCTTTCTTATGTTGTACCTCGCGAGGTGACACGCAAGGCTGAGCCCGGTGAGGAGCCGTGCCCCGGTGTTCTGATCGTGGGGCATCAGGGGGTTGCGCTGCGTTCCCGGCCCACGGGGCTTTCGCGCCGGGTTGCCATTTTGCAGCTTGGGGAAGTCTTGTATCTGTGCGACCAGAAATCGGGTTGGTACGGTGTGGTCGCACCGATGGGCGATGCGGTTTGCAAGGATCGCAGTTCGCAATCCGGTGCGCTGCCCCGGCACTGCCCGGCAGGTTGGGTGCGACAAACCGAGGTTACGTTCGCCGCAGGATAGCCTGGGCGGGAATGAACCGGGTGGCTGTTACACCAAACTCGCGCTCGCCGCGCTCTCCGGCAGTTCCTCGTCAAAGCAGCGCTGGTAGAACTCGGCCACGGTCTGGCGCTCCAACTCGTCGCATTTGTTCAGGAAGGACAGCCGGAACGCATAGCCCACGTCGCGGAAGATCTCGGCGTTCTGCGCCCAGTTGATCACCGTCCGGGGGCTCATCACCGTGGACAGATCGCCATTCATGAAGGCGGTCCGGGTCAGGTCGGCGACGGTCACCATCTGGCTGACGATCTTGCGGCCCTTCTCGGTGTTGTAATGCGGTGCCTTGGACAGGACGATCATGGTTTCGGCGTCATGGCTGAGATAGTTCAGCGTCGCCACCAATGACCAGCGGTCCATCTGCGCCTGGTTGATCTGCTGGGTGCCGTGATAGAGCCCGGTGGTGTCGCCCAGACCCACGGTGTTTGCGGTGGCAAACAGGCGGAAATTGGGGTGTGGGGTGATGATCTCGTTCTGGTCCAGCAGGGTCAGCTTGCCGTCATGCTCCAGCACCCGCTGGATCACGAACATCACATCCGCGCGACCCGCGTCGTATTCGTCGAAGACGATGGCGACCGGGTTGCGCAGCGCCCAGGGCAGGATGCCCTCGTGGAACTCGGTCACCTGTTTGCCGTCGCGCAGCTTGATGGCGTCTTTGCCGATCAGGTCGATCCGGCTGATATGGCTGTCGAGGTTGACCCGCACCGCAGGCCAGTTCAAACGGGCGGCGACCTGTTCGATATGGGTCGATTTGCCGGTGCCGTGATAGCCCTGGATCATCACCCGGCGGTTATGGGCAAAGCCAGCAAGGATCGCCAGCGTGGTGTCGGGGTCGAACTTGTAGGTGGGGTCGATCACCGGCACCCGGTCGCCGCGTTCGGCGAAGCCTTTCACAACCATCGGCGTGTCGATGCCGAACACCTCACGGACCGAGATTTCTTCGGTCGGTCTTGCGTTGATGTCGATTACGCCGTCAGCCATGCCCGTGGTCCTTATCCTCTGCCCCGTTCCGGGGTCCGAACGCGCCTGTCGTGCAACATAATGCGGGCAAGGGCAAGGGGCAGCGGCGGTCAATTTCCACCACCACCGCTTTCAACTGGTGCGATCGGCGGAAACCCTGCCTTTGCGTGGATCACGGTGCGCGCGGTGTCTCCTGTGGTTGCAGGCGGCCTTGCAGGAAGGCCTCCATCCTGTGCAGGGCGGCCAGCACAGCATCGAAGGAATACCCAAACAGGAAACAGGCCAGAAAGATCAGGGTCGGATTGCTCTGCTCGTTGATCGAGAACACGTTTGCCGGGATGAACAGCATCGACAGGGTCATTGCCGCAAAAGCCCCGAACAGGATTCGCAGAAAGGCGCGCGCCGGGCCCAGATCGGACAGGGCAGGCGTCAGCACCCGGACCAGACAGAACAGCGCCGCGCCGAGCGAGCCATAGACCATCGGCAGCGCGAACCGGTTGGCCAGCGAGATCTTGGCTTTCAGTTCTTCGGCGGATTGCAGGAGCTGTAGGCGGGTTACGATGTGATCAGCCGGGTTGGAGCGCGAATTGCGCCCGGTCTTCTTCGAGATTTCCCGCACGATCTCAAGAAACCCGTCATGGCCCGCCAGCGCGATCTGCACCAGCGAGGATTGCTCCGCCACCTCGGTGGTATTGGTGGGCAGACCACCGGCCTCGCCCGAAGGCGCGGCGGTGGTGGCATTGGCTGCGCGGGCCATCTGTCGCGTGGTTTCACGCTCGATCTGGGTGACGGTGTTCATCACGTCGCTGGCCGCGGACAGGGTCTGCTCGCGCCCGAGCACCGGGCCAAGCAACCCAAGCGCGCCTTGCTGCGCCGCTGCCGCTTCGGCATTGACCACCGGCACGGGGGGCAGTTGGCGGCGCTGGGGTGGAAACAGTTTGGCGGAAATGCCATTGGCGGATTCCCGTGTGGCGATCAGAACATCGAACCGCTGCGCGGCGCTGGCGCTTTCGGCGCGCAGGGCTTCCTCCTGATAGTGATAGGCCTTGAGCCGGCTCATCGTTTCGTTGAACAGTTTCTGCGCCGGTGCGCTGGAGGCAGGATTGGCCCCGTCCTGACCGTTGGATTCGATGGCCCGCGCCACCACGATCAGATCGCGCACCTCTTCGTGAATGTCGGTCGCGATATGCTCGTCAAGCCGGGACAGCAGCAGGTTGGCGCTGAACGACCAGTGGGTGTAATGCATCGCCAGCAACAGCAGCACGATCGCGATGCCCGGCAGCACCCAGCGCTGCCAGAGCCAAGGCCAGCTCTGCCTGGCCCTGTTGAGGATGCGGGGAAACCAGGTGGCCCAATTGAACTCCTGCTCTTCTTCGGTGCTGGGCTTGCGATACCGCGCCGAGGGGTTGCTGATGCGTACCGGCGAGTCGCCGTCCAGAATGCGGGTCAGGGTATAGTCATCGATGTCGCGGCAGGTGTCGCGCATCGCCTTGCGCAATTCCACCAGATGCTGCGCCTTGATCTGGCTGGGGCTGCCGTCGAAGGGGGCCAGCGCGTCGATGAGCGTGTCGGACTTGTCGCCGCCCCGACCGGTCAGCATGCAGTAGGTGCGCGTCGCGCGCGCCGCTGTCAGAAGGTCACGGACCTCGGGTTTTTCCGTCAATTTCATGCGACCCTCCGGTCAGTTCTGGATCCCCTCCATCCAGCCGTCTTCGGTCAGACACGAACAGATCGAGCCGGGATAACCCGTTGACGGGGGAATGCACCATTGGCCGCTCGGCAGAATACAGGCCCCGATCGGATAGGATTGGGCATTGAGCAGCGCGCCGGTAGAAATCAAAAAGCCAATAAACATGGCAAGACACAAAACAGTTTTCATCAGGAGACCTCTGGGTAAGAGACCTTGTAAATACAGGGCAAATTACCAAAAGTTGCGCATTTTTGCAAGTTTCCACCTAAATGCGAACCCGGTTTACACCTGACGCCCAGGCCTCCGGGAGGGCAAGAAGTGCCCGCAAAATGTCCTGAAACTGGCAAAAACAGCCGGAGCCGCGCATTCAACGCCCCGCTTGTTCGCCCCCTGAACGGCGCTTACTTGAAGTTCCGGCTGTCCTTGATCTGGTCCCAGGCCCAGACCACCTCTTGCAACTGTTCTTCCTGAGAACGATCGCCGCCGTTCATGTCCGGGTGCAGCACCTTGATGAGTTTCTTGTAGGCTTTACGCACATCAGCCTTGCTCCAGTGATCCTGCGCTTCCAGGATCTCCACCGCACGGCGCTCGGTGGGGGGCAGGCGCTTGGTGCCGGTCGATCCGCGGCCGGGATTCTGTGTGGCATTGGCCCCCAGCACCTGATGCGGGTCCTCGATGCCCAGCCGCGCCCAGGCCTTGGCCTCGGGGTCGCCGATGGGACGCGTCTTGCGTTCCCAGACCTTGTCCTTGGACATCTGGGCGTTCAGCTCGGCCTCGGTGGTGCCGTCAAAGAAGTTCCATTTCTGGTTATATTCGCGCACATGCTGCTGGCAGAACCAGAAAAAGTCATCCAGCACATCCGGCGCCTTGGGCGCGCGGAACTTTCCGGCCTCCTGACATCCCTCATGATCGCACAGGCGCATTGATGTCTCGGACGCGCCGGACATGCCCCGCCGACCGCGCGGGTTCTTCTTCTTGGCAGAAGATACGGACATGTCGAAACCAAACGGATCGGATTTGGACATCAGGGGCACCTTTCGAACACGGCTTCACGACTCGGAGGCAGCAGTTTAATCCAAGTGACGGAAGATAGAAGAGGGAGCGGCAAATAAATTGCCGACTGGCGAAAGATGACCATAACCGACGACATCCGCAACAGCCTGCAACAGGCGTTTTCCCCGCGAGAGCTGGAGGTGGTCGACGATAGCGAAAGCCATCGCGGCCATGCCGGGTTTCGCGAGGGAGGGCAGTCGCATTTCAACGTGCGCATCCGGGCCGAGGCCTTTGCCGGTCAGTCCCGCATCGCACGCCACCGGGCCGTGCACGCGGCGCTGGGCGACATTGTGGGACGTATCCACGCGCTGGCGCTGGATATCGACGCCTAAGCGGGACGTCGCCCGGGTCAGCTGTCCGATGATGACCCGCTGTCGCCGCCTTCCACCGCAGGCTGGGTCACCAGAGGCGGCGTGCGCGATGTCCCAGCATCCTCTCTGCGTTTCAGCGGCGGGTCATTGACCTCTTCGGCGATCGGGGCGGGTGCGCGCGCGGCTTCTGGCGTGGCCTCGGGGCCAGGGATCGGGCGCGCGATCGCGACCCCGTCAGGGTCATGTTTGGGCGCCTCCAGCGGCTGGGTCAGCAGCACCGCGCGCTCATCCTCGGCGTCGAGCAGGCGGCGAAAGATCAGCACATTGCGCCAGTTGGTGGTCGACCCGGTCAGCCCGGTCTTTTCCTCGCTGGGCAGCAGCTCGGCGCGCTGATATTCCCAGCCCTCGGCGGCCAGCAGGTTCAGCAGTTCTTCGACAGACAGCGCAAACCGCCCCTCGGGCGTCTTGATGCCTTTTGCCTTGGTGCCCTTTGCGGGGGCGGGAACAACTTTGTACTCGTAGCGGGCCATGAATTTCTCCGGTTGCCGGAGCGGTGTACCAAGAATGCCCGCGCGCGAAAAGGCCTGCCGTCCGGTTGCGCAGAACAGGTGATTTTTCGCACCATTCCGCCTAAACAGGAGGGAACCGCCCCAACAGAGAGACTGACCCGCCATGAAATACGCGCCCCTGACCGCCGCCCTCCTGATCGCAACGCTGGCCGGCTGCGACACCACCCCGTCCGCTGGCACTCCCAGCTACGGCCCGCCCGAAGCCTCGGGCCTGGTCACCGCGCGGCCCTATCCGGACGAGGGGGGCACCTGTCAGGTGATCGGAGAGAACGCGCTGACCGTCGAATACCTCGGAGACGCCTCTGTCCTTGTCGGCTGCCCGGTGGTCGAGACGGTTGCGGTCGAAGAGGTCCTCTCCGAAGGCGCCACCCAGGTCGAAACGGTGGGCGAATGGGTCCTGCTGATGGTGCCGACGGGGTGAGGAGGTGCGGAGAGACAATCTCCGCGTCGGCGCTGTCAATATTCTAGCATCGACCGTCTCGGCGGGGGGAAGGTGGCCTGATCATATCTTCACCAACGGGGGTCCGCAGCCCGAAGCGGACATTGTGGAGAGTTTCGATCAAACACATATAAGGGCTTATGCGCAAACGTTCACCTGTTGAGTGTATCAGTCTCGCTTGTATTCTCAGAATTCTGCTTAGGCAGCAGAACCTTCCTATCATCTTGAAATCGAGCCACAATTCTTATACGCCGATACATTGAAAGCAGAATTTTTAATGCTCTAAATTCATTGCCGGATGCTTGTATCAGCCGTTCTTGATCATCCAAGCCCAAATGCTGCCCCATGTCGTCGATTGATTGGCGTAGGAAATCCCGATGTTCTTTAAGGAGATCTAGTTGGGCTTTTTCAACTGAAATCTCAT
>NZ_JAMFMB010000028.1 GCF_023502395.1 Ruegeria spongiae
GTCAGGTGGCTCGCAGTCGTTCCAATCGCAGAAAGCGTCAATGCGATGCTCGATGGTCAGCAGATCCTCGACGCCGTAGAGCCTGTTGTTCGTCAGTTCTCTTGCGCAAAAGGTTTCATCGTTCATTGTGTTTTCCTCCTTCAGACGTCCAGTTGTTCAATGCGTTCCATTAACGCCTCAGAACGCGTGTTGATGGTGCGAATAAGTGCGCTGACCGCCTCGGGGTTCTCCATGCTGTTGTCATCCCATGTCAGTGCATCAAGGGCTTTGGTGAGACCGTTCAGGGTCATAGCGTCCACTTCGATTTTGAGCTTCTCGTCTTTGATTGCCTGGGTCTTATCGGACGGGCCAGTGCCTTTCTGGCTGTCGAGCATGACGGTATTGGTCGCGCTGGCGCGTTGTGCAGTCATGGCATCCTCATGTTGCTGTTTTGCTTACCGTGTATTAAGAATATGTACAGGGTAGGCGCAATGTCAATACTCTGTTAGCATTTTTGCATACGAGGTTTGCACAATGACGCCCGAGCAGTTAAGAATGGCGCGAAACGCACTCAGGATAGGAACGCGAGAACTTGCTGAATTGGCAGGTGTTTCGTTCACCACGATCAATCGTTTCGAAACTGAGAAAGGTGGCATGCAGCATGCCAACGCAGAGGCCATACGCAAAGCCCTTGAAGCCCAAGGCATCCAGTTCCTAGACAGCGGCGAGGTTGCTGCGGGACCGGGGGTGGCGCTTGCGCATAAGTCCAATGACTGACCCGGAACTATACCGCACCGCCATTCATGAGGCCGGTCACGCTGTCGCATTCATGCGCCGTCAGTGCTATTTGATGGTCAGAACCGGGCGGTGAGCGATGGAAACAGGTAAGAGTTCATTCAAGACCTATGCGCGAAAAAACAAAACTAGGCTCATCAAGGCGGCGGCGGTGTATTGCGGCGCTTATGCAATCTTTTGCTATCTGTACTTTATCGATTCAACCTATTTGCAGGGCATGTCGGAACGAGCCGCTCCATTTGTAATCTATGTATCGCCAGCGCTCATGTGTTGGGCTGTCTATGCAGATTATCGATCCGAGGTCAGAAAAGTTGAGAGTGCTTTGAACAATCACTCCGAACGGTGAGCGCATGGCCTTTCTCGAATGGCTGGAAGAGGGCAACTAAGCCTTGCTGGTGTTCATAGACGAATCCGGCGACCCTGGCTTTAAGCTGGACCGGGGATCGTCTCCCAACTTCGCGTTGGCCATGGTGCTATTCCAGTCACCAGAGGATGCGCAGCATGCACAGCGGACTATAAAGGCGGTCCGGTCGGCAGAGCGTGTTAGCCCAGAATGGAAGTTCTCCAAAGTGAAGGACGCCAAGCGCGATGCGTTCTTTCAGGCCGTCTCAGGATGCAAGTTCACATGCAGGGCAGTGGTCGTGCAAAAGCACCTGATCCACTCACGCAATCTCAAGACCAAGCCCCGCCAGTTCTACAACTTCTTTACCCGCATGATGTTTCAACATGACGGGGGGATGCTGAAAGGGGCTGCCGTCGTGATTGATGGCTCCGGGGATCGCCGGTTCAGGAAAGAACTGCAATCCTATCTGCGCCGGGAACTGCCACCGGGCACGATCCGCAAAATGGGGTTCAAGGACTCGCTGAAAGACCCGCTGGTGCAGCTTGCCGACATGTGTGCAGGGGCAATCGCCCGGTCATACAGCAACAAACCGAACGCAACACGCTGGCGCAACATGCTGGCCCGGTCTGGTCAGGTTCACGATGTATGGGAATTCAGATAGTTGCGCCCCGCCTTCCTATCCAACTCGACTGGCTGGAACGCACACCCTACGGTGACAGTTCGGACAGACGGGGCGACTTTGCACGACAAATATAGGAACTATGGCCGGTGTCGTCAATTCACGACACGCAACGACACGTTCAGCATGTCGGCGGCCTCTGACGCGGAAGGGTGCAAATTTGCACCCTTTTCCGGGCGGTGCGCAGGCATTTTCGCCAACTTCGCAGCCACCATTGCACGCTGGCTTTCCGTCAGGTGCCGCCGGTTGGGAGCGCCGCTGCGATACTAGTTTTGCCTAGTAGCTAGTCCGATGCCGGGATATCGGCATGGGGGCCTGTGCAAAATTGCGCACACCTCGACCAGATGAAAGCCCAGTGCCGACCGGCTGAAATCTCAGCCCGCCGCGCAGGTATCCCCAGAGTTGGGGGCACCAAAGCGGTAATCCCCGCACTGACCGCTAAGCCCAGATTTGGGCCAAGCCATTATTGGCTGCGCTGAAATGTGCCTGACGGGCATATATGCCCCACGGTGGAGCAAAGAGCCGGGAGTTGGGGATCAACCCTAAGACGGTCGCAAAGTGGCGCAAACAACAAACCGTCGAAGATCAGAAGACGGGCCCGAAGGAACCACGTTCAACGGTGCTCAGCGAAGATGAAGAGGCAAGGGTGGTTGCATTCCGGCGGCATACGCTGTTGCCACTGGACGATTGTTTGTATGCGTTACAGCCGACGATCCCGCACTTGACGCGCTCTTCCTTGCATCGATGTCTGCAGCGGCACTGGATGTCGCGTCTGCCGGATGTCGCGGGTGACAAGCCGAAGCGGCAGAAGTTCAAGCGCTACCCGATTGGCTATTTCCACATCGACATTGCTGAGGTGAGAACCGAGGAAGGCAAACTGCATCTCTTTGTGGCCATTGACCGCACGAGCAAGTTCGCTGTTGCGCAACTGGTCGACAAAGCAAACCGCAAGACAGCATGGGAGTTCCTTGAGCATTTGCTGGAGAGCGTGCCCTATCAAATTCACACGATCCTGACCCCTCTCGGGACATTGCTGCGCAATGCCCTGCCGGGCAGTGGACAACGGCATCCAGTTTGCAGAGCAGCCCCGAAACCGGAACACAGTATATTCGCGGCCCATGCGCTTCGACATGATCTGCGAGGCCAATGGGATCGAACACCGGCTGACCAAACCAAATCATCCTTGGACAAACGGCCAAGTCGAACGGATGAACCGCACGATCAAGGACGCAACAGTGAAGCGGTATCACTACGACAGCCACGCGCAGTTGCGCAGTCATCTCGCCGACTTCCTGGATACCTATAATTTTGCCCGCAGATTGAAGACCCTGAGCGGTCCCACACCTGACGAATACATCTGCAAGATCTGGACTTCAGAGCCAGAGCGATTCATCCTAAATCCGATCCACCAGATGCCGGGACTGAACAACTAAGGAGCAAATTTTGAGGCGAGCCGTCAAATCCAATATCATGGCTTCAGGCGAGCCAAGGAGTGCAGAATGCCCCGATACAACGATATGTTCGAACTTTCGGTAGACGATATGGACCTGATCGAAAGGTCGTTGCGGACCCTTACCGAGGCTTTGCCGTCAGAAGGGGCAGAGGAAACAGAACGCCAAGTTCACGATCTCTTGGGACGATTGCACAACCAGAAAATCTTCTATCGGCCCAGAGACGGCGTTTATGTCGGTGGATGATAGGAACGACATCGGGCCGCGTGGAAATCTATTGTGAGCGGCCTGGTAGGGCAGTGTGCGAAATGTGGCTGGACCATGTATCGCGACTGCAATGCCGTCAACAATAGGTCATGCGCGGTGAACCGGTGTAAATCCACGGTGAAGACCGTCTGAGCGTCGATTGGTTTGTGTTGGCTGAAGTTGCGATCATCGTCGTTTTTGTCATCAACTGGTAATTGGCCCCTACCCTGAGTGCCACCCATACATGCCGATTGCGCAATCTTGCCTTGGGTTTGGCGAAAAAACCGTCTGCGGCTTTGGAGCCCCTGGGCCGGGGATGCGCATCGCCATTGCTGAATTTACGCCTGCACCCGGTGGCCTGCCTACGATCGAAGCGCAGCCTGATCAGCGAAAAAGGGCGCATCTGCGTTCCACGAAAGTTTGGCTTATGTGAAATTGTTCACTGCATCCGCCCCGATGTCCCTGCTAGCTCGTTAACCATTGTTAATCTGCTCAGTGAGGTCACCATGAAACTCAGTGCTTTGGAAGTTTTCTGCATGTTTTTGGCGAGCGGCATAGCCGCCTCGGGCTTCGTTGGGGCTGCAAACGCTCTGATGTCCGCAGTATGACCTTGCCTCGGTCACTGTCCAAGGTCCCAGCCCGACCAGTCGCAGCAACAATGAGCACTATCTGGCGCGATTGATCGTCGAAGTGGTGAAAATTGGTAGAAACCGGCCAAAATACGGAAATGAGATTGACGAAGCTGAAAAACATGTGTCCAACAAGGACCCACGAGAGAGAACCCGGATATTCATGCAGACACCTTTTCCACAAATCTTAACCAAATCTCTGAACGCACTGGACGACCAGGCCCGATGTGCCGACGCCGTGCATCTATTGTCAGAATCCCATATCCCACGGGACGTGGCTGAATGGCTGTCCGAGACCGTAGAGAGGCTCGTGCGCGACGACGAACTGGCGCTGGACCTGCATATTTGCTTGTCCATGGCCTCGAACGGCAACGCCCACGGATAACGCTTGCACCACGCGCCTGCGTAATTCCAATCTGGGACGAAATACCGATCCATGTCCTCTTCGGCCGCGCGATCCGGGAAATTGGCGGCGACCGGGATCAACCAAACTTCCCCATGACAAATGGCCCTTGACGATTTTTCTGAAGCTGGCACTGATTGAACCTGCATGGCTGCAGGTCGATCCCGCAGCACAAACGCCCCTGATTTCATGATCGGCAACACAGGCAGTGGCTAAAAAGACGGACACCGAAAGCGAGGTCGGCCAGTCGCTGCAACGACTGCGGCTCGAGCGTGACCTGACGCTGACCGAACTGGCCGGACGGGCGCAGATTTCGACCGCGATGATCAGCCGGATCGAAAACGGCCACGTTTCCCCCTCGCTTGGCACGCTGCAATCGCTGGCGGACGCGCTGGACGTTTCGCTTATGGCGTTGTTCGCGCATTCGGATCTGGCAGCGGATGTGCATCACACCCGGGCCGGGGATGGGCTTCGGGCCAGACGCATCACGCCGGGGCATGCCCATGACTACCTTCTCCTGGGCAGGCATGGCGGCCCCGGTGGTACGTTCCAGTCCGCGCGGGTTGGCATTTCCCGTGAGGATTCGGGGATCCTGCCCAGTTACCAGCACGAAGGGCATGTCTTTATCTACATGATCGAGGGGCGCGCGACCTATCGCTGCGGCACCGAAGATTTCGCCATGTCGGCGGGCGACACGCTGAGTTTTGACGCCAAGCTGCAGCATGGGTTCCGAGAAATCCTGACCGACAGGATCGAATTCATCACCGTCTCGACACGCCCGCAATAGCCGCACCCCACTATAGAGATATAGCAAATTCTATGGCCTATTCATAATCTGATGCTATGTGTGGGCGGACCCGATCCGAGCAGAGCAACAGGACAATCATGAAAATCACCTTCCGACAGGTTGATGCGTTCCGCACCGTGGTTTCGACCGGGACCGTGACCGAGGCCGCCGCGATGCTGGGCATCTCGCAACCAGCCGTCAGCCGCCTGATTTCCGATTTCGAGGCCGAGGTCGGCTTTAAGCTGTTTCAGCGCGCGGGCCGGGTTCTGGTGCCGACGGAGGAGGCCCGCCTGCTGGTCGAAGAGGTGCGCCAGGCCGTCAGCGGTATGGAACATATCAAGGAAACCGCCGCAGCCATCAGCACCTTCGGCCATGCCCGGTTGAGCCTGGTGGTCACCCCGGCCGGCGCGTCACAGCTGGCACCCGATCTGATCGGCAGCTTCGCCGCCGCCTGCCCCCGCGCCATGACCCGGATGGAGATCGCCTCGAGCGATGACGCGGTTGAATGGATGGTGTCGCAGAACTACGATTTCGGGATCACCACGGCCGAGCCTGCGAACCCGTCCTTCGACAGCATCGTCATTCAGGACAGCGACGTTTTCTGCGTCGTGCCAACGGGCCATGCCCTGTCACAAAAACCCATGGTTCAAGCCCGCGATCTGGCGGGCGAGAGTTTCATCTCTTACATGCCGTCCTCACGGTTCCGCTTCGAGATCGATCAATTCTTCGAGGCCAAGGAAATCGCGCGGCAGATGCAGTATGAAACCCGCACCACGGATGCGATCTGCCGTCTTGTCTCGCGCGGATTGGGGGTTTCCGTCGTCGGCTCTGGCCGGGACTTTCTTGACACGATACCCGGTTGCGTGGCGTTGCCTTTCGCCGCGCCGCTGAATTTCCGTGCGGTTCTGTTCTGGTCCAGGAACAAGCCGGTCTCGGCGGTGGGGCAGACCTTTCTCGACCTCGCCCGGGCCGGTCTCAGCGACGGTTAAGCGCTTGTCGGAATTGCGCGCGTGCCTGTGCGCTGTGGATATAGGCATAGTCGCGGGGATAGGGCTTGCCGGGCCGAACCTCCATCGCGATGAATTGTGGTCCTGCTGTTGACAACAATTGCGGCAACACCGAGGCGAAAGGGGCAAGCTCCCCAAACCCATGCACCCCGGCATATCCGCTGGCGCGGGCAAAACCCGTGAAATCGACCTTGTCCGCTCCGGGCAGTGGATGTGCGCCGTTCACTTCGTAAACCCGGTTGACCGACAGGAAATGATAGAGGTTCGCCACACCCGCATGTGCAATCGTGACCAGCGAGCCAAGGTTCATCAGCAGGCTGCCATCGCCATCCAGCACGATCACCCGCCGATCCGGATTGGCCAGCGCCAGACCCAGCCCATGCGACGAGGCCTGCCCCATCGCCCCCACCGCGACATAGTTCAATGCACGCGGATTCAATGCCAGCCAGTCGAAACAGCTCTGATAGACGGCGACCACGATATCGTCGTCACGTATATGAGGGATCAGGGCCTTGAGCGCCGCATCACGATACAGGGTCATGGCGCCTCCGGGGGGCGACCGATCAGAAAGACATGCGGTCTGGATGCGGCATAGGCCGCCGCGACGGCCTGCGGGATATGGGCTTCATCCCCCGGCGCTTCGATCAGGGAATGCGACAGGCTCATCGCGTCCAGCACCGGCCGGATGATCCGCACACCGTAAGAGGCTGACTGATCCGGGTGCAGGTGCGGCTCCTTGCCCTGCAGACCGACCATCATCACCACCGGCAGCTCATATTCCACGCCGATGGCCCGGATCGCGTTCAGCGAATCCATCAGACCGGTCTGCTGCATCAGCAGGATCGCGCGCGTGCCGTTGTAAGACATCGCCCCGCAGATGCTGACGCCTTCGTCTTCCTTGCAGATCCGGGTCAGGCGAAATTCCGGGTCGCGAGAGATCGGCCAGAGCAACCCGTCGCTGGTGACGATATCCGGCACGGCCACAACCTCGCGCAGGTCTGCCGCCTTGAGCGCCGCGATGATCGCCGCACCCGAGGGAGGCCTGACCTTGGCCACGTCACCGGCGCTGTGCGAAATGCCTGCCATCAAACGCCGCCATTCAGAAATTCGGCAATCCCGTCGCGGGCTGCCTTCAGGTCCTGCGGATGGCCGATGGTGATGCGGATGTGGTCGCGATAGGCCTCGGAGGCAAAGCGGCGCACGGCGATCCCGGCCTGCCGCAACCAGCGGTCCGCCGCTTCTGCAGATTTCTCCGGGTCGGGGAAATGAACCAGCACGAAATTGCCCTGGCTGGGGACCACGCCCAGACCCTGGGCCCGCATCTGACTGCTGATCCAGTTGCGACCGCTGCGGTTTGCCTCCTGAACAAGGCGCATGTGGGCGGTATCCTCCAGCGCCGCCAAAGCGGCTGCGACCGAGGGCGAAGACACCGGAAAGGTCACTCCGATCCTGCGCAGGGTATCCACGACGTCCTCTGGCCCATAGACCCACCCCAGCCGGGCGCCCGCCAGACCGTAGGCCTTCGAGAATGTCCGGCACATGACCACGTTGTCGGCCTCTTCCACCAGCATATGCGCTGGTTCGTAGTCTTCGGCATCGACATATTCCTCATAGGCCGCATCGACCACCAGCAGCACATTTTCAGGCAGGGCCGCGTGCAGGCGCCGGATCTCGCCGCCGCTCAGATAGGTGCCTGCCGGATTCTCGGGATTGGCGAGATAGACCATTCGCGTGCGCGCGCTGAGTGCCGCGATCATCCGGTCGACCGAGGGCTTGAAACGGTCATCGGGCACCGACACCACCTCGGCATCATTGGCATAGGCATAGTTGGGAACCTTGAGATACCCATTCGCGCTGCGGATCAACTCGGTGTCCGGTCCCAGATAGGCCCGCGCCAACCGCGCCAGCAGATCGTCCGAGCCCTGCCCGGTGGTGATACGCGCGGCGTCCAGACCGTGATGGGCGGCAATCGCCGGGGCAAGAAGGCGGTCGGGGCTCTCAAGATACCGTTCGATCGCGCTGACTGCGGCCCGCGCCGCCTGCCGCGCAGCGGGGCTTGGCCCAAAGGCGCTTTCGTTTGAATTGAGCAAGATCGCAGGCGGAGGGGCGGACATGTCGGCCCCGGCCATCATATGCGGCTTGATCCGTTCTATGCCGGTTTTTGCCCGGGCAATGGTCATTCAAATCCTCCGGCACCACAAACGGCGCCTCCCGTAGTTATCCTTCATATCACATGAAGTTACGTTTTTTTCAATTCACTTTCAAAAAACTTATGCTATGAAACCCCATGTCCGATACAGTTCCAACCCGTCCCAGCAGGATACAGTTGACCCTTGATCTGGACGCGCCCGGCCGGAACGTGGGCGATCTGATGCTCAGATGGTCCGACAATACGGTTCCCTTGGGCTATCACCCGATCCCCGTGATCAGCCTGCGCGGACAGCCGGGGCCCTGTGTTGTGATCCTGGGCGGCACCCATGGTGACGAATTCGAAGGGCCCACAGCGATCCTGCGACTGGCGGCACGGTTGGAGCCTTCGGCGCTGGCTGGTCAGGTGATCCTGGTCCCGGCCCTGAACGCGCCCGCATTGCACGCGTCGGCGCGGGTGTCGCCACTGGATGGCCAGAACCTGAACCGGGCCTTTCCCGGCGATGCGGATGGCGGTCCCACCGCAATGCTGGCGCATTTTGTCGAAACCCGGCTTTTGCCCCGCGCGGATGCGGTCATCGATCTGCATTCGGGCGGCAAGGCGTCGGTGTTCGACCCCTGCGCCCTGGCCACGCGGGTCGAGGATGCGGATCTGGCCACCGCCAATATGGACCTGGCGCGGGCTTTTGGCTTGCCATTGATCTGGGTGCTGGGCGGCCATAACGACAACCGCTCGGTCAACGCTGCGGCGGCGCGGGTCAAGGTGCCGATGATCGCTGCCGAACTGGGTGGCGGCGGCGGCGTAGACCCCGAGATCACCGATCTGGCCGAAACCGGATTGATGCGCTGCCTGCGCCATCTGGGTGTGTTGCCCGGCGGCGCTCCGGCCCCGGTTCCCGCACGCCATGTTGAAATCGCCGATCCACTGCATTCGGTCTATGCCCCTGCCGATGGTCTCTTTGACCGGCGCTGCTCCGCCGGGCAGCACGCCGAAGCGGGCCGCTGCGCAGGCACGCTGTATTTCCCCGAAGAACCCGAGCGGGCACCGATCGAGCTGGGTTTTCCCGCCACCGGCCATATCCTCGCCCATGGCAATCGCGGCTTGGTGCGCCGAGGGGACCTGCTGGCGCTGGTCGCGCAATCGCTGCCCGAGGAGCGCTGAGTGCAAACCTACGCCCCCTTCATCGCGGGATCGTTTATGCCCTGGACCGGAGA
This sequence comes from Ruegeria spongiae, assembly GCF_023502395.1. Lineage (GTDB taxonomy): Bacteria > Pseudomonadota > Alphaproteobacteria > Rhodobacterales > Rhodobacteraceae > Ruegeria_C > Ruegeria_C spongiae. The sequence goes on from NZ_JAMFMB010000028.1 coordinate 9,683, forward strand.
GACCCTGCCCGGCATCGACCCCACGACCGGGGCGGAGTGGAGCCGGATCGCACGCTGTGATGCGTCAACCGCCGACCGCGCCATCCGGGACGCCGACCGCGCCTTTCACACCGGCCCCTGGGCCATTGCCAGCCCTGAAGAGAGGGCCGACTATCTGGACCGGATCGCCGAAACTCTGGAAACCCGCTGGCCCGAACTGGTCGAATCCGAAATCCGCGACAATGGCAAACGGATCACCGAAGCGCGCGCGCAATTCGCCGGGCTGCATGGCTGGTTCCGGCATTTTGCAACTGAGGTGCGCAAACTGGGGCCCGCGCCCCAAGCCAATTCGGTCCCCGGCGTCCACAGCACCAGCCACCTGATGCCCTTTGGGGTGGTGGTGGCGATCACGCCGTGGAATTCCCCGTTGATGATCCTTGCGTGGAAACTGGCCCCGGCATTGGCGGCAGGCAATACCGTGGTGGTCAAACCCTCGGAACTGGCCTCGGCCTCGACACTGGAATTCGCGCGGCTGGTCTCGCAGACTGGTCTGCCACCCGGCGTCCTGAACGTGGTCACCGGCCTGGGTCATGAGGTGGGCGAGGCGTTGGTCCGTCACCCGCTGACCCGCAAGGTCAGCTTTACCGGGTCCGATGCGGGCGGGCGCAAGGTGGCGGAAGCCGCGTCAAATGGCGTGATCCCGGCGGTGCTGGAGCTGGGCGGCAAATCTGCGCAGGTGGTATTTGCCGATTGTGACATCGAGAACGCCGTCAACGGCGTGATGTCGGGCATCTTTCTGTCCAACGGCCAGACCTGCGTGGCGGGATCGCGGCTGATCGTCGAGGACAGCCTGAAAGAGACCTTCGTGTCTCGCCTGATCGCGCGGGCGCGCAACTTGCGCTTTGGCGACCCGATGATGCCGGACACCCAGCTGGGCCCGCTGGCCAACGAGCCACATCTGCGCAAGGTGGCCGCGATGATCGAACACGCCAAGGCCGACGGCGCGATCTGCCTGCTGGACGGGAGAGAGACCGCAGCGGGGCACAGCGGGTTCTACCTCGGCCCGACGGTTTTCGACCGCGTCACCCCCGACATGCGGCTGTGGCGGGAAGAGGTGTTCGGCCCGGTGCTGGCCGTCGCCACCTTCAGAACCGAAGATGAGGCCGTCGCACAGGCCAATGACAGCGACTACGGGCTGGCCGCAGGCGTCTGGACCAGCGATCCCGACAAGGGCGCGCGGGTGGCAGGCGCCATCGACGCCGGCACGGTCTATATCAACCACTACCGCAGCGTCGATCCCGCCAGCCCGATCGGCGGCGTCAAGCACTCGGGCTATGGGCGCGAGCTTGGCCCCGACGCCATCAAGGAATTCTGTCAGGTCAAATCAGTCTGGACCGGCACCGCACCGGTACCGGACCCATTCCCATGACCCGCAGCGGCCCAAACATACGGAGGATGCCATGAACGACCGTTTCACAGCCCCCGAGGGCAATTTCCGGGGCCACGACCAGCAGAGTGTCTGGCACCAGCAGCCCGACCCGGAACTGACCGAGGTCGGCCCCGGCACGCCCTGTGGCGAATACCTGCGCCGATTCTGGATGCCGGTGGCGATGACGGACCAGATCGGCGATCTGCCCTACCGCCTGCGCGTCCTGGGCGAGGATCTGATCCTGTTCCGTGAAAGGAAAGAGGGCAAGCTGGGCCTCACCCATCTGCATTGCTGCCACCGCAACATGAGCCTTGAGTTTGGCATCGTCGAAGAGGGCGGCATCCGATGTTCGTATCACGGCTGGAAATACGGCCTCGATGGTTCCATTCTGGAAACCCCCTGCGAACCGCCCGCTTCTCAAGTCCGGACCAGAGCCTGTCTGGGAGCCTATCCGGTGATCGAGTACAAGGGGCTGGCCTTTGCCTATATGGGTCCGGCAGGTGAACAGCCCCCGTTCCCGGTGATGGACACATTTGATGAAGAAGGCGACGAGCTGGTGCCCTATGTCATCAAATCGCCCTGTAACTGGCTACAGGTGATGGAAAACGCCTGGGACCCGTTTCATGTGGTCTATCTGCACACATTGGCGGTGCGCAGCCAGTTCATCGACGCCTTTGCCGAGATGCCGATGATCGAGTTTCACGAAAGCCGGACGGGTGATTTCTATACCAATGTACGGCGTGTGGACGATATCGTCTGGATCCGCATCCATGACCACATGCTGCCCTCGTTCACCCAGAATGGCGGTCATTTCCCGGTGCCGGACGGGCCGCGCTATTTCGGGCGCTGCGGGTTGTCGCGCTGGATCACGCCGATTGACGACACAAACACGATGGTCATCGCCTGGCGACACTTCCGCGACGCAGCCGCCAACGATGACCCCAAAGGGCTGACCGACAGAACCAAGGTGGGCTATGGCATGACCGATTTCTACGGTCAGGACCCCGACCGTTCGTATGAGATGCGCCAGCGCGATCCCGGCGATTATGACGCCTGGGTCAGCCAGGGACCCAGAAACATCCATGCGCGGGAAAACCTCGGGTTTACCGACCGGGGCGTGGCCAAGGCGCGGCGTCTCTTGCGCAATGCCATCCGCGCTTTGCAGAACGGTGCGCGCCCGGCCCAACCCACCGACAATGTCCCCGGCAAGGTGATCCCGACCTATGCGGGCGACACCATGCTGCGCATCCCTGCGCAGGAGGGGCGCGACGACGGCGCGGTGCTCAAGGACATCTCGCATCGGGTGGCCGATATCTATCGTTCGGGCGACCATTTGCAGGGCGCTGCCCGCAAGGAATTCATCACCGATGCGCTGAAGGCTTACGAGGCTAGCTGGTCATGACCACACGTATTCCCCACAATCCGGGCCGGGTCGAGTGGTCGGGGGAAAACCCCGGTATCTACCTGAAACAAAACCCCGCGCAGGACCATTATGACACGCTGGCGCTGTTCTTTCGCGTGGTTCTATCGCCTTACGGGCGGGGCCACGCGGCGCTGATCCTGGGCGCGCCGGAGCGGGCGCAGGGCTGGCCGGAGGTACCGAACCTGCTGATGACCGACAACCAGCGCATGATGCGCTGGATCGTCGATGGCTGGGTGTCCAGGATGCCCACCTTCATTGGCAAACAAGGGCTGGAGGCGATGAGCTGGCTGGATTGCGACAGCGTCGAAAAGCGACCCGGCGACCTGAAGGCGCGCTATTCCGAAACCTTGCGCGGCTCGGGCGTTTCGGTCGAGATGATCTGGCAGGATATGGGCCCGCCCCTGCCGGTCGAGGTGACAAAGGAAAACTCGGCCACCAAGGCGCATGAGATGTATGCGGTGTTTCTGGAGGCCGGGACGGCGCAGGTGGTCATCAATGGCACGCCCCTGCCCGGTCAGGTCGCCAGCCGCGAATTCTTTGGCCGCACCATGTCCACCGCCTTTCTGGCTTTCTCCGAGACCTGGGTGACCCCGCAGGAGGATGTGTGATGCCATTGAACGAACCGATCACGCCCGGCACCGTCGACTGGACCGGCGAAAACCCCGGCATCCTGCTGAAGGATGACGCGGGCAATTTCAGCGCCATGGCGCTGTTTTTTCGCGTTGCCTGGTCGCCGGTTGGCCAGGGTCAGGTGCTGCTGCTTTACGGCAGCCCGGATCAGGTCGCGGGACCATCTGAAGCACCCAATGTGATCCTCAGCGACAATCCCGATCTGACAGCGTTCCTGAAGACCAACTTCATCAGCAAACTGGCGGCTTTTGCGGGCGCACCGGGCTTTGCCACCCTGCCCGAGATCGGCGCGCAGGCAGTGCGAACCAGCGGCGATCCGATGAGCCACCGCTATACCGAGACCATCGCCGGTCCGGGTCTGACCGTGGAACTGGTCTGGGAAGGGTTCGAGAAACCCCGCGCGCTGGAGCTGTCCCCGCATGAAGTCGCCTCGGGCGAGCAGAACATGTTCTCGCTGCTGGTGCCCGCGCGTTCGGCGCAGATCATCGTCAACGGACGGGCGCTGCCCGGCACGCTGGGCACGCGGGTTCAGGCAGGCTACGAGACGACCACCGCGTTCCTCTATTTCTCGGAAACCTGGATCATCCCGCCGGAGCCCGCGTGATGGTGCACCCTGCCGACCAGCTTGCCTTTGACCGGGCGATGGTGACGCAACCGGTCTGGAACCGGTTCGACACCGCTGCCGAGGCGCTGGGTCTGGCCGCAAATGTGCTGCTGCACGCGGGCCCTGGCTTTGACAGCTCCGACCAGATCACCGCGCCGATCCTCAATTCCGCTTGCGTCGCCGCCGTCTGGCAGGGCCTGGCGCGGGATTTCGATCAGGCCGAGGCGATGATTGTCGCCGGTGAGATCGTGCTGAAACCGGCGCAGGATCATGACGTGGTCACGCCGCTGGCCGCCGTGGTGTCGGCGGACATGCCGCTGCACGCAATCTATGATGCCTGGTACGGGCAGCAGCGGGTCTTTGCGCCGATCAATGCAGGCAACCGCCCGGCCATGCGGCTGGGGCTGCGCTCCGAGGCGGTGCTGGAGCATATCCGCTGGCTCAACACGCGGTTTCTGGATGTGCTGGACAAGGGGCTGGCCGAAGGGATCGCGCTGGTGCCGCTGGCGGTGACCGGGCTGATGGCGGGCGATGATTGCCACGGGCGGACGCCAGCGGCGACCGAAGCTCTGGTCGCGGAGCTCAAGGATCGGACGCCCGGCGGCATTGCCGACGATGCGGCGCTGGTGTTCATGGCGGACTCTCCCTCGCTGTTTCTCAACCTCTGGATGGCGGCCACCAAATGCATGATGAAACGGGCCGAAGGGATCGAAGGATCCAGCTTTGTTACTGCGGCGGGCGGCAATGGGCGCGTGGTGGGCATTCAGGTCTCGGGTCTGCCCGGTCAGTGGTTCACGGTCCCCGCCAGCCCACCGACAGGCACCTTCGATACCGACCTGCCGCAGGATCGCGCACTGGGTGCCATTGGCGACAGTGCCGTGATCGATGCGTTCGGGCTGGGTGCCATGGCCATCGATCTGAGCCCGGTGCAGAAACGGACCCTGGGCGGCTTTCTGCCCGAGGATGCAACCGCCCGCATGTCCGGCCTGTCGGTCGGGGCGCATCCCTATTTCCGGGCACTGGACGTTCGGCTGGGCAGCACCGCGCGCGGTGCGGTGGCGCAAGGCGCGGGGCCGGTGATCGGACTGGGTATCCTCGACCGGCTGGGTCAGGCCGGACGGTTGGGCGCGGGCATCTATGACATGCCGGTCACGCCATTTGTGGCGGCATTGAATGCGTTGGAGACCTAACAGAACGTAGATGTCCTTGCCCGCTCAAACCGGCGCGGCGGAGTTCGGTGGTCGGCCCCGGCCCCTCGGTGGTAGTCCCGTATCCGGACCGCAACCTGTTGACCGCTCAGATCCCGGCATCTGCCTCGTCGCTGATGACGCCCATCGCATCTATTTCGACCAGCAGGGCCGGGTCGGCCAGCCCCTGCACGACCACCCCCGTCGAACAGTGATGCACCCCCTCGAACCAGCGGTTGATCGCCTCATAAACCGCCGGGCGGTAAGAGATATCGGTGACATAGACCGTCAGTTTGCACACATCTGACAGACCGCCGCCCGCCTCTTCCATCCAGCGCTTGATGTTCCGGCAGGCCTGATCCGCCTGTGTCCCCGGATCACCCTCGCCCACCACCGTCCCGTCCAGCAACGTGCCGACCTGCCCCTGCATGAACACGAAATCGCCCCGCGCCCGGATCGCCTTGGAATAGGTCGCTTGCGCGTGATAGCGGGTCTGGTACTTGTGGATATGGGTGCGGGTCATGATCTCTCTCTGTTTTCAGACAGTGGCGCGGGTCAGGTAATCCTCAACCATATCACCAAAGCTCTGCTCGACGGCAAATTCGAACCCGCCCGTGCAGCGCAGAACCAGAGCCTTGAGGCCAAACATTTCGGTATAGGTGACCGCATCCACGGCAAACGCGGCTTCATGCAGGTCCAGCGGGCAGGCGATGGCCATCACCTCGGGTGCGTCCGGCCCGGTGACACGAAAGAAGCTCAACGTGTCCGAGACGCGCACGATGCTGATCTCTACCGGGCAGGTGGCGGGCTGCAACTGCGCCTCCAGCATCTCTTCCTGATCCAGCGGGGCGCGGGCGAGCCAGTGGTCGCACCCGACATAATATACCTCCACCTCACCGCCCGAGCTGCGGGTGTTGGGGCGGTCGGGCAATTGCGGCAAGGTGTCCCCAGCCCAGCCCCGAATTGCCCCGGCCCTGCCCTTGAGGTCAAAGAGCGCGTCGAGGCCGCGGCGCTGAAATGTGACGTCATAGCTCATGTCAGGACCTCAACCGCGTGCCATCGGGATCGTGAAAGACCGGTTCTGTGACCGTCACCGGGATCACCGCGTCCCGCAACCGGACATGGGCGGTTTCGCCATGCCGCGCCTGTCCGTTTTCCAGCAACGCCAGCCCGACCCAGCGCCTGTTCACCACGCTCCAGACGCAGGCGGTGACCAGCCCTTCGGTCGCCTGCTTATGCCCGCCGGGGGTGAGCGGCGCGCCTTCGGGGATTTGCTGGTCGGGGTCTTTGGGCAGGATGCCCACCAGCTCGCGCCGGGTCGCCCCACCCGCGCGGCGCAGCATCACCGAGCGTTTGCCCAGATAGTCGGGTTTCTTCTTCGACATTGCCCAGCCCATGCCCAGATCATAGGCATCCACGGTGCCGTCCACCTCGTGGCCCAGCGACAGGAACCCCTTTTCGACCCGCAGAACATGGCTGGATTCCGAGCCGACCGGAAGGATGCCGAACGGCGCGCCGGCCTCCATCACCTTGTCCCAGAGGGCGGCCATGTTGCGGGGGGCGACGTTGACCTCATAGGACAGTTCTCCGGTAAAGCTGACCCGCACGACCCGCGCCGGAAACCCGGCAACGGTGCCGTCGCGCAAGGACATGAACGGAAAGGCCTGCGGCGAAAGGTCGATATCGGTGCCCAGCGCCTGCATTACTTCGCGCGCACGGGGGCCACAGATGGTTGCGTTGTTCCACTGGCTGGTGACGGTGGTGATCATCACTTGCCAGCCGGGAAACTCGGTCTGCAGCAGCTTTTCCATATGTTGGTTGACCGCATCCGCGTGCCCGGTCGAGGTCGAGATCATCCAGCGGTGATCGTCCAGCCGGAACGCCACCCCGTCATCCAGGATCAGCCCGTCATCCGACAGCATCAGCCCATAACGTCCGTCACCGGGTTGCAGGCTGGACATCACGTTGGAATAGATGAAATCGAGGAACTTTGGGACATCGCGCCCCTTCAACTCGAACGTGCCAAGGGGAGAGCCGTCATAGACGCCGACACCCTCGCGCACGGCGCGGCATTCGCGGTTCACCGCCTCTTGCAGGTTCTCGCCGGGGTTCGGGAAGTAGCCGGGTCGCCGCCAGCGGGCCCCCGCCTCGTACATCACCGCGCCGTTGTCCTTGTTCCATTGCGTCACCGGCGTGTGCCGATAGGGAAACAGCACGCTGTCCTCGCGCAGCCCGCCGATCGCCCCGAAAGAAACCGGCGTATAGGGCGCGCGGAACGTGGTCGTGCCGACCTGCGGCAATGGCACGCCCTGCTGCATTGCAACGGTGCCGATGATGTTGATATTTCCGGTCTTTCCCTGATCTATCCCCATGCCGCCAGTGGTGTAGCGTTTGACATGTTCAACATTGGAATAACCCTCGCGCAGGGCCAGTTGCGCGTCACTGACCGAGACGTCGTTCTGTATGTCCAAAAACGCCCTGCCACGCTGCACCGGCACATCCACCCGCCAGAGCGGCTCGATCGCATAGGGCAGGTCCGCGCCGCCGTCGACGATCCGGTCCAGCGTCAGATCGCCCGCCGCAGCCCCCACGGCGCGGCAGGTCTGAGCCGCCCTGTCGGGCAAGAAGGCAGCAATCCCCTCGTCATAGCGCAGCGAACTGCGCGACTGCGACCACAGATGCACAGTTGGATTCCAACCGCCGGAATGGGCCAGCACGTCGCATCTGATCCATTTGGGCGTGCCGCCTGAGACAGGAGCGGCCAGAACCGCGCGCACCCGTTTGTGACCGAATATACCCGCCGCCACGGTCGCGGTATGCACCGGCAGATCGGGCACCAGTTCCAGCGCCTCTGGCGGTACATTTTTGCGGCTGTCGAGGATGGCGGTCACGATGACCCCCGCCGCTGCCAGATCAGCAGCAACCGCATAAGCGCTGTTGTTGTTTGTAAACAGCGCCACCCGTTTTCCGGGCGCGACCCCCCAGCGGTTGACATAAGCTTGCACAGAGGCGGCCAGCATCACACCGGGCCGGTCGTTGCCACTAAATACCATGGCGCGTTCGGTGGCCCCGGTGGCGATCACCACCTCACCCGCGCGCACCCGCCAGCTGCGTTCCAGAATGTTGTCCTGTTCAGGGGAGCGTTCATTCACGATCAGCAGGTTATGCTCGCGATAGGCCCACACCGTCGCATTCTGCAAATGGGTGACGTTCTTCATCCCATGCAGTTCGGCAACCGCCTCGGCCACCCAGTCCATCGCGGGGCGCGCGCTGATGGTCAGGGCCCGGTTCAACAGGCTGCCGCCTGCCTCGGTTCCCTCATCGGCCAGAAACACGCGTTTGCCTGCCCGCCCGGCCTCAAGCGCAGCTTTCAGGCCAGCAGGTCCGGCTCCGGCCACCAGAACATCCGCATGGGCATGTCGCGCTTCGAAATGCCCCGATGCCGGAGGGGTGGCAGGAGCCGCAGCCAATCCAGCCGCCTTGCGGATCGAAGGCTCGAACAGATGCCAGCCCGGCCATTTGAATGTCTTGTAATAGAACCCCGCTGGGATGAACCGCGCGAACAGCTGGCTGATCCCGCCCAGATCGAAATCAGGTGACGGCCAGCAATTGACCGAATGCGCTCTGAGCCCCTCGCACAGCACCACCGTGGTCGCCGGGCGGTTGCCCGAGGCATCCTCGCCCTCCAGTTCCACCAGCGTTGCCGGTTCCTCGGGGCCGTGCCCGACGATACCGCGCGGGCGGTGATATTTGAAACTGCGGGCGGTCACGCGCACCCCGTTCGCCAACAGCGCCGAGGCCAGCGTATCGCCCTCAAAGCCCTGGTAGTCCTTGCCATTGAAACGGAACCGAAGCGGCCGGTCGCGGTTGATGCGCCCTCCCGAGGCAAGGCGGCTACTTGATCCCATCGGGTGCCTCCACGATGTCATGGGTGCGCGTGTCGCGCCAGATCGTCAGCCATTCGCCGCAACCGCGCGCGTGCCACCACTTTTCCTGCACCGGTCCCAGCGGGTTTGGTGCCACGGTCAGGTAATCCACCCATTCCGCATCACTGACTGCATTTGGGTCGGGTCGGTCCGCCCCCACCGGGCCGCCATGAATGAACTCGCTTTCGCTGCGCTTGCCGCACAACGGGCAGGGAATGAGCAACATGACCGGGTCCTTTCCTATCGCGCCGTGGTGGTACCGGCTTCCATCACGAAATCCAGATGCCGGAACCGGTCCAGCGTGAAGGAATCCATCAGCGGATGCGGTTCACCCTTGGCCACCAGATGCGCCAGCGTCAGGCCGCCCGCCGGGATCGCCTTATAACCGCCCCACCACCCGGCAGTGACAAAGAGGCCCGGCACCTCGGTCTGATCCATGATCGGCGAGGCGTCATGGGCGATGTCCAGATGCCCGCCCCATTGCCGCATCAACTTGAGCTTCTTGAAACTCGGGAACAGCGACAACATTGCGGTGACCGTATCCTCGAACACGTGCTGCTTGATGTCGCGGCGAAAGCTCTGCCCCATGTCGGGCGCGCCGCCGATCACCATTTCGCCTTTGTCGGACTGGCTGAAATAGAACCCGCTATCGGGGCAGTTCACGATCACATCGACCAGCGGCTGCACCGGCTCGGACACAAACGCCGTCAGGTTCATCGTGCGCAATGGCAGCCGCAAACCCGCCGTCTCGGTCAGCGTCGTGGTATGGCCCGAAACCGCCACCACGACCTTGCCCGCTCGCACCGTTCCGCGACTGGTCTCGACCCCGTCGATCGCACCATCCGCACCGCGCACCAGCGATTGCACGACTATCTGCTGGTGGATTTCCACCCCCATCGCATCCGCCGCACGGGCATAACCCCAGGCCACCGCATCATGCCGGTTCACGCCCGCATCGGTGTGCACCATGCCGCAGATTATCGGCAGGCGCGCCTCCGGTCCGCCCCCGGTCAGCGCCGGAATGCGGCGGCGCATCTCTTCGGTCGTGATCTGTTCATAGGTCGAGCCGTAGATATCCATCACCAGTTGCCGCCGCCGCAGCTCGCGCAGCTTGGGCCAGGTCTGGACCACATCCACCATGGTGCGCTTGGAGTGCATCATGTTGAAGTTCAGCTCGCGGGTTAGCCCTTCGTACATGGCGACGGATTTGACATAGAACGGGATCGATTCGTCGCGCATATAATTCGACCGGATCGTCACCGTATTGCGCGCGATATTGCCGCCGCCCAACCAGCCACGCTCCAGCACGGCGACATCGGTGATGCCGAACTCTTTCGCCAAGTAATAGGCCGTCGCCAGCCCGTGCCCCCCTGCCCCGATCACCACCACGTCATAGCGGTCCTTAAGGGGCGGGCTGCGCCAGGCCAAGGGCCAGTTCCGGTGTCCCGATAGCGCGTTCCGGGCAAGCGAGAAGGCGGAGTATTTTTGCATGATGGTTATAATATTTACCATCATTCACATCACGTCAATGATTTTGAACGCTCCAGGAGGCTACGGCGCCCCCGAACCCTCTGGGCCAAACGGGCAAAAGCGGCTATGCTATCAGGGTGAAAGGCGCCAGCATGGGTTCCCGCATCCGACAGTTTTACCGAAACCTCGCCGGCACATGGTCGGCGCGATCGGCATGGCCCTGCTTCATCATCAATTGCCGCAGTTCACCGCCCTCCAGACAGCCGTAATTGCCCGGGCATAATGCGCCCGTCTCGAAACCCGCATTGCCGGAATGGCGGATCAAGCGGAGGGAAGACACATGACAAAAACACCCGATCTCAAAAAGGTTCAGGACACCTATGCGCGCGACGGGGTCGTGCTGCTGAGGGATATCCTGTCGAATGAATGGCTGAACAGGTTGCGCCACGCGGTAGACGCCGAAGTCGCAAAGGGCGACCGGTATTTTGCCTATAAGAACATGCGCGAAAAACCGGGCGTGTTTCAGGATTATTGCCTGACATCCGATATCGGTCAGCGCGTGGCCGAAGTGGCGGACAGCCCCTGGACCTCGTTGATCTACGACCAGATATTTGCGAAAGAGCCGGGAACCGCCACCCAGACCGGCTGGCACACCGATCAGCCCTACTGGCCGGTCTCGGGGCCGATCATGACCATGTGGATCGCGCTGGACCCGGTGGACCCTGACAATGGCGCGCTGGAATTCGTGCGTGGCTCGCATGCCTGGGGCGCAAAGTACCGCCCCTTCAAAACCGATCAGTTGGGCGGGTTCCTGCACTACCTCGAAGAAGGCAATCCCGATTATGTCGACATGCCCGATTTCGAGGCGCAGCGCAGCGATTACGACATCTTCCACCATGATTACATGGCGCCCGGCGACGCGTTGGCATTTGACGGGATGACGGTGCATTCGGCGATGGGAAACCGGACATCGACCCGGCGCAGACGCGGATATGCGATCCGGTTCGCGGTGCAGGGCGCCACCTATGAGCCGCGCGATGCGGTCACCGAATGGCTGCATGACGCAAGCCTGCAACCCGGTGCACCATTTGCCGGGGGGCGGTTTCCGGTGATCTACCAGAGCGCCTGACACCAGCGGGCCGGGCTGTCCGGCCCTCTGCATCAGGCCTGTTTCAGGGCATCTTCCGGATTGGCGGTCTCGGCTTCCATGGCGCGGTCCAGCACCCGGCGGAACAGCTTGGCCCCGGCATCCAGCCCCAGGTCGATATGGGGCGTTTTGGCATGTTTCATGCCCAGATGCACCTTTTCCAGCACGTCTTTATCCTCCAGAAACGCCATCCGTGCACCGTCATTCATGAAGGTCGACACCTCGGCATTGTCGGGGTCGGAATTGCGATGCTGGAACCAGAAATACCGGGTCCGATCTTCGTCAATCGGGGTCATGAAATTGTACGAGATGTTGATGAACGTATCCGCAACCGGCGGTTTGTCGTAGCCCCCCGTTCCGACCGGCGTATAGATCGACTTGTTCAGCCCGATTGCAGGAAGGCACATCTCATAATGTTGCAAGCGGTCGCAATCGCCTTCGAACGCCACAAGATTGGCGTAATAGGGCGATGGTGGCTTGTTCTCGATCCAGCGCGAGACGATGACACCGCGATCGGTCTTTTCGACATTCAGCGCCTCCTCGTCAGTACCGGCCCCGGCAAAGGACGAGACATGAACCCAGGCCACATGGCTGGGATCAAGCAGGTTGTCGCAGACCCACAGGTAGTGACAGTCGATATCCATCACCCCGCCATCGGTCAGGCCCCAGCTGGGATCATCGAAATTCTCGACCGGGAATATCTTGTCGGGGTCGGCCAGCGCCGGGTCGCCCATCCAGATCCACAACAGGCGATAACGATCCACCACCGGATACGACCTGACCACCGCCCGTCGCGGGGTCATGCCGCGCTGAGTGGGGCTGTCGATACATGTGCCGGAACAATCGAAGGTCAGCCCGTGATATCCGCATTCCACCAGATCGCCTTTCAGGTTGCCTTTTGACAAGGGCAGCTTGCGGTGCGGGCAGGCATCCTCAAGCGCGACCGGTGTGCCGTTTTGCTGGCGATAGAGCACGACGTTTTCACCCAGATAGGTCGCCGCCGTCAACGTACGGTCAATGTCCTTGCTCCAGGCGGCGACATACCAGCAGTTTTTCAGGAACATGGGATCGCTCTCCGTTTCGTCAGGTGGCTGATGCCAGTATGGCGCAGTGGCAGCCCCCTGCGCCATGCCGGAATGGTAATGGCATATATAAGGAAAACTAATTTCATAGCTCCGCAGGCGGCGGAATATCGGGCTGCGCGCTTGCCTCGGAGCGGATCCAGTTGAGAAACTCGTTCACCTTCTGGCTGTCCTTGCTCTCGTGCCGCCGTACCAGCCAGTAGGACAGCGGCGACCGGGTCAATTGCGCAAAGGGTCGGACCAGCCGCCCGTCGCAAAGCGCGTCGATGACCAGAGGTTCGCGCCCCAGCGCAACGCCCAGCCCCTCGATCGCGGCCTGCACGACCATGTTCGACTGCCCCAACCGCCGCGTACGCAAGGGGGCTGGCAGGATCAGGCCGCATTGCCTCGCCCAGAATTCCCATGTCGGACTGGCGGCACCGTGATGCAGGTTCTCGTCCACCAACAGGCTGTGACGAGACAGGTCTTCGATCCCGCGCAGCTCTGGCAACAGGGCCGGAGCACAGACGGGAAACAGTCGCTCGGCCATCAGAAGATCGACCTGATAGCCGGGAAACTCGCCCAGCCCATAGCGAATGCCGATATCCGCATCAGCGCCGGAAAACGGATGCTGCCCAGTATCGGTCGCGATCGAGATCGACAGGTCGGGATGCGCCAGATCGAAGTGAATAAGCCTCGGAAACAACCAGTTAAAGGCAAATCCAGGCAGGCAGGAAATCACGATCGTACGGTCGCTACGGGTCTTGTCGCGCAGTTGCGTGCAGACATCCGAAATCCGCCCCAGCCCCTCGGATATGGCAAGCGCCAGTTGCTCGCCCTCGCGGGTCGGGCGCGACTGCCGTGCGCCCCGCACCAGCAGGTCGCGGCCCAGCCACTCTTCCAGCGAGCGCACATGCTGACTGACGGCACTTTGGCTGACCCCCAGTTCCACCGCGGCCGAGGAAAACCCCGAATGGCGCACAACCGCCTCAAACGCGCGCAGGGCAGAATAGGGCAGGTTCACAATCATATTAGTCACCCTAATGCCTGCCATTATCACTTTCAAATGGATTGAACCCCGGGTGGGGCGGTATTTTAAAGCCGGTTCAAGGACGGAGGGGTTGATGTCCGACATGACGCCCGAACGGGGTGCGCGCAATCTGCTGCTGAACTGCGCCCGCGCCAGCGCCGGTGACCGGCTGCTGATCGCCTATGAACCGCCCGAATTCGGTTATTTCGATGCCGACAGCGTTGGTATCGTCACCCGCACCGCCCGGTCGATGGGCCTGTCGGTCGATGCCGTAGACGTGGGCTTCAACCCCGACAACCCGCACCTGCCCCAAGACCTGCTGGCGCGGTTCGAGGCGGCTGACATCATTCTGTTCCTGGCCCGGCTTGGCGACCAGCTTAGGTTCTCGGACATGCCGCAGGGCAAGAAGATCATCGTCAGCTTTGCCGTGACACGCGAGCTGTTCGGGTCGGGGTTCTCCAACGGGCATCACGACGCCTTCATGGAGATCAAATCCGGGATCAACGCGGTGCTGGACGCTGCGGACGAGGTGCGGATGACCTGCCCGCTTGGCACTGATGTGCGCGGGCGGCCGGTGATGAACCTGAACCCCGCTGGCGACACCTCGATCCTGCGGTTTCCAATGTCGGTCTTTACCCCGGTGCCGGCGCACAGCTTTTCGGGTCGCGTGGCGGTCGGGTTTCTGACCGGCACCGGCTCAAGATATTATGACAATTACACCATCGAGTTCGACCGTCCGGTCTTTGCCCAAATGGAGCATGGCCGCCTGACGCGGTTTGCGGGCGATCCGAAAAACGCAGCGCGGGCCGAGGCCCAATATGACCGGGTGGCGCAACAGTTCGGCATCGACCGCGATTTCGTGCATTCCTGGCACGCCGGTATCCATCCGGGATGCGGGTACCCCTGGGACATGCGCGAGAATTTCGAGCGTTGGGGCGGCGCCGCATTCGGCAATCCGCGCCTGCTGCATTTCCATACCTGTGGCGCATACGCGCCCGGTGAGATCAGCTGGAACGTGATCGACCCCACCATCGTGATCGACGGCGTGACCTATTGGGACAACGGCATCTTCCATGCTGAACGCCTGCCCGAGGGGCCGTCGATTCTGGCCCGGCATTCCTGCGCCGCGGCACTCTTTGCCAATCCCGATCCCGATATCGGCCTGCGCGCGGCGATCTGAACGCACCGGGCTTGATCGAATCGCCTGACGTCGGGATAATCGTTTGTTAATAGGGCCGGTTCGAGGTGGCCCTATGGTGCGGAGCACTCCCGTCTCCGGTGCCGGTACACGCGTTGAGGGCCCTGCCCCCGCACCGGCAAATTGTGGAACTCACATGTCAAAAGCAATTGTCACGCCGCTGACTCAGGCCTTGGCCGAGGGAAAACTGACACGCGAAGAGCTCAAGGGCTTCATGCAGCGCTCGAATGGTCCGGGGCTGCGTCATCTGGCGCTCTGGGTGCTGCTGCTCGGCTTCACCAGCACACTGATCACGCTGGCCTGGAACTCTTGGCTGATCTGGCCCGCCATGTTCGCGCAGGGCGTCGTTCTGGTGCACCACTTCTCGCTGCAGCATGAATGCGTGCACTACACCGTTTTCCGGACCCGATGGCTCAACGACCTGATGGGTCAGATCTGCGGGTTGATCATCATCCTGCCGCACCGGTTTTTCCGCTACGAGCATTGCGATCACCACACCTATACCCAGCTCACCGGCGATGACCCCGAACTGATCCCGCTGCCCCGGACCATCGGTCAATATCTGCTCTACCTGTCGGCGCTGCCTTATTGGCGCGGCAAGTTCACCGAGCTGTTTCGCCATGCTGCTGGTCGCCTCAGCGCGGCGGAGCTGCGCTTCATCCCCAAGGTCGAACACAGGGCGGTCTATCGCGATGCACGGCGGATGCTGGCGATCTATGCGGCGCTTTTTCTGGCCATGGCGCTGACCGGTTGGTGGGGTCTGATCTGGTACTGGATCATCCCGCTGTTCCTGGGCGAACCGGTGATGCGGTTTGTACGGATGACGGAACATGTCGGTCGGCCGACCGTTGCGCAGATGTCGGAAAACACCCGCACCAATCTGGTCTCGGCACCGTGGCGCTTTCTGTGCTGGAACATGAACTATCACGCCGAGCACCATTATGTCGCCTCGGTCCCCTTCCACGCGCTGCCGCACCTGCACGAGAAGCTCAAGGATCACATCTTTGTCGAACCTGGCGGCTACTTTGCGGCGCATCGCGATATCCTGCGGCAGATCCTGCAAGACAGGCGTCAACAAGATGCCGGGGTCTGAGCCATGGCGACGGAAAAACCCTGGCGGGACGTGATCAAGGCCACCCGGCTTGAGAAAAACTGGGTCACGCGGGTCGAAATCGGGCCGCGACTGATAGCGCTTTATGATACGCCCAGCGGGATCTATGCCTCGCTGGCGCTGTGCAACCATGGCGGCGCGGATCTGTGCGACGGCTATTTCGACGGGCATGTGATCGAATGTCCGCTGCATCAGGGGGCGTTCGATGTGCGCGACGGCACGCCGGTCTCGGCCCCTGCGACGCGCGTGATGCGGGTCTTCGAGACGCGGGTGGAAAACGGCATGGTGCAGGTCAGGATATGATGGCTAGCGCTTTTCCGACTTCTTCTCAAGCCGCGCGAAGATGCGGCTGAGGCCAAAACAGACGATGAAATAAAACGCTGCCGTGGTGATCCACGCTTCGAAAATCATCCGGGAGGAGGCCACAAGCTCGACCGTCTTGTAGGTCAGTTCCTGTACCGAGATCAGCGACAGGATCGAGCTGTCCTTGATCAGCGAGATGAACTGGTTGGCCAGCGGCGGCACCACTTTCTTCATCGCCTGTGGCAGCACCACATAGCGTAGCTCCTGCAGGCGGCTCATGCCGATCGAACGCGCCGCCTCGTGCTGGCCTTTGGGGATCGATTGGATACCGGCCCGGACAATCTCGCCCACAAAGGCGCTTTCGAACAGAGCCAGAACGATCACGCCGGACACCAGCGAGGGGAACCGCCGCATCTCGCCAAAGAAGAAGGTCCAGATCTGGTTGTCCTCCTGCCGCGCGATCCCGCGTGCCCAGCGCTCCAGATTCAGCGCGTCGATCAGTTGTTGCGACAGGAAGAAAAAGAAGATGAAGACAACAACAACCGGCGGCACGTTGCGCAGAAACTCAAGATAGGTGCGCGCCAGCATCCGGACGGTCAGGTTGGCCGAGCAGCGCGCGACCCCCAGAATTGTGCCCAGAATCAAGGCCAGAATGCCGGAATAGATACTGATGCGGACCGTGGCGGCCAATCCCTGCAACAGCAGGTTGGCGAAATACTCCTCGCGGCCAGAATGCCAGCCGACGATATAGCCGGGGATCAGCTCCCATCGCCATTTGTAGTTGAGCGCGCCTTCGATCGAGAGCCAGA
Source organism: Ruegeria spongiae (assembly GCF_023502395.1). Lineage (GTDB taxonomy): Bacteria > Pseudomonadota > Alphaproteobacteria > Rhodobacterales > Rhodobacteraceae > Ruegeria_C > Ruegeria_C spongiae. Next base: position 26,990 of record NZ_JAMFMB010000028.1, read on the forward strand.
TATACCCGAAAAACACGACCAGAACCGCCACGATCACATAGTCGGGCCATCTGAGTTTTTTCAGGAAGGATTGCACCGGGCAGGCTCCGTTTCGGGTTCCGGGGGCAATGCAGCCGCCCCCGGGTCGTTTCAGTTACTGCGCAACCTGATCGGCCCACTCTTCGGTGGCGAACCAATAATTGTGGCGCTCTTTCAGCCAGCCAGACCGCCAATTCTGTGCGATCCAGTTATTGAAGAAGTTCATGGCGTCCGCATCCCCCTTGCGCAGCCCGAAAGCCTCGCCGCGTGGATCAAAGAGTTCACCTTCCATCACCATCAGTGTCTCGGGGTTGCGGCCAGCCTCACGGTTCGGGGTCGGTTGCGACGCCATGGTTGCGTGGGCGTTGCCGTTCAGCACTTCCTGTGTTGACGCGCCGTCCTCATCAAAAAGCAACAGATTGGCATCCGGGAATGCCTTGGCGATCACACTTGCCGGGGTTGCCCCACGTCGCGCTGTGAAGGTTACGTCCGGCGAGTTCAGGTCGTCGCGCGACATCCCGTCTGTCAGTTCTTTATTCACTAGGATCGCCAGCCCGGAATAGGCGTAGGGATCGGTGAAATTGATGGTCAGGTTGCGCTGCGCTGTCACCGACATGCCCGAGATGATCACGTCGAAATTGCTCGACACCAGCGCCGGGATGATGCCGTCCCAGGCGGTTGGCACGAATTCGACCTCGACCTCCATGTCCTCGGCCAGTTTGCGCCCGACATCCAGTTCGAACCCGATCAGATCGCCGTTCTTGTCGCGCATCGACCACGGCACGAACAGGGTCAGACCGATCCGGATCACGCCGTCCTGCTTGATGGTTTCGATCACACTTTCGCTGGATAGTTCCTGGGTCGCTCTCTGCGCCCAGGCCGAGGTCGCCATGCCAGTCGCCACGACCGCGCCCAGTGCAACCCCGAGCATTCTGCGAGAAAGCTTCATCTTGGTTCTCCTTGTTGTCCGGTAATTTTTTCAGATTTATTGGTCGACGGCATATTTCTTCTCCAGATGCGATACGCCTATCGACAGGATCAGGGTTACCACCAGATAGACCAGCGCGATAGTGAACCAGATTTCGAAACTCATGTAGGTATCGGAAATGATGTTGCGCCCGAAGGTGGTCAGTTCGGCCACCGCGATCACGCTGACAATCGCCGAGGATTTGATCAGGTGCACGACCTCGCCGGTCATCGGCGGCAGCATGAACCGGACCGATTGCGGCAGGATGATATAGCGATAGGTCTGATAGGGGCTCATCCCGATCGATTTGGCGGCCTCCCACTGGCCTGCGGGGATGGCGTTGATCCCGGCGCGCAGGATTTCCGAGATCAGTGCCGAATGGAACACGGCAAGGGTCAGGATGCTGGCCGTATAGCGATCAAAGCCAAAGATCGGCCCCAGCACGTAATAGAATAGATACAGCAGAACCAGCAGCGGGATGTTGCGGATCAGTTCCAGAAACCCCACCGCAACCGCTGACCCGATCACCAGACCGGACAGCCGCAGCAACGCCACCAACAGGCCGATCGCCGTGGCCAGCAGAAAGGCGGTGACCGACAATTTGACCGTGGCAACCAGCCCGATCGGGATTTCTCCCCATTCGAAGCCAACCTCGGTGTTACGGTACAGGAATTGCGGCACCCGGTACCATTGCCAGTTATATCCCATGCCCTGCGCCCCGGTATAGGCGCCATAGGCGATGAGCCCCACGATGATCGCGTAGATGACGACCGAGACCGGAACCGATCCGAAGAACCGCTTGTAAAACGGAGGTTTAGGCAACGCCTGACCGCGTGGCCGTGTTATGCCCAGATCACTCACCTCAATGGGCCAGAATCTGATCCAGGAACAGTCGGCAGCGTTCGCTGGAGGGGTTGGTGAAGAACTGCTCGGGCGGCGAGATCTCGACGATCTGGCCCGCCTCCATGAAGACCATCGTATCGGCGACCTTGCGGGCAAATCCCATCTCGTGAGTGACGACAACCATGGTCATGCCGGTCTCGGCCAGTTCGACCATCACGTCCAGCACCTCGTTGATCATCTCGGGATCAAGTGCGGATGTCGGCTCGTCGAATAGCATGATCCGAGTTTCCATGCACAGCGACCGCGCGATGGCCACGCGTTGCTGCTGTCCGCCGGACAGCTGGGCGGGGTATTTGTCGGCCTGTTCCGGGATATGCACCCGGTCCAGATAGTTGCGCGCGGTTTCTTCGGCCTGCGCCTTGGGGACCTTGCGCACTTTCATCGGGCCGATCATCAGGTTTTCCAGCACGGTCAGATGCGGAAACAGATTGAACTGCTGGAACACCATGCCCACTTCCTGACGCAGTTCACGGATGTCACTGGCGCCCTCATAGACCTCGATCCCGTCGATCACCAGACGCCCGGAATTGTGCCATTCCAACCCGTTGAAACAGCGGATCAACGTGGATTTACCCGAGCCCGAAGGGCCGCAGATCACAACCTTCTCGCCCTGATGAACGGTCAGATCGATATTCTTCAGCGCCTGAAACGTACCATAGAACTTGTCCAGGTTGGTCACTTCGATCATCGGATCAGCCTGGGTCATGCCATGCCTTCAATGTCTGGACCGCTGCGGGTTTTGCACGGCGCGGCGCACTGGCCCCCGTCCAGACAGGAACCGTTCGCACAGCGGGCACCGGGCTGGCGATGCGACTGGGTGGAGCAATCAGGCAAGGCCTCAGAATCCCCAAACTTGTTGCACTCTGTTCAATATGGTTGCTTAATATGCAATACTCGTCAATAAAAAACTCAGGGTCTCGCCTCAGGCTGCCCCAGAGTTGAACCGCCGATCAAGAGAGGAGCCGTGAATGTCTGCCTGGATCAGGATGATATCCGACGAAGATGCCGACGACCAGTTAAGCGCCGCTTTGGATCTGGCGCGCACGCCGCACGGGACGGTGGACAACGTGATGCGGGTGCACTCGCTGCGGCCCAACACGATGAACGGGCATGTCATCCTGTATCGCGCCTGCCTGCACGACCCCGCCAATACCGTACCGATGTGGTTTCAGGAGGTGATCAGTTCCTACGTGTCCACGCTGAACACCTGCCCCTATTCCTATGCCAATCACTGGTCAAACGCCCGCCACCTGATCGGAGACGACACCCGCGCCGACCGGATCGAGGCGGCACTGAAGGCCCGCAGCCCGCAGGATGCCTTTGACGGGGCAGAGCTTGCCGCGCTGCGCTATGCCGAGAAACTGACCCTGTCGCCGGGCACCATGGCCGAGGCGGATGCGGCCGCGCTGAAGGCATCGGGCTGGCAGGATGGAGAGATTCTCGAAATCAATCAGATCGTGGGATATTTCAATTACGCCAACCGGTTGCTGAACGGGCTGGGCGTGACCACCGAGGGCGATGTCGTGGGATATTACGCCAGCGAGTGACAGGACGGATCATGCAGGGTGACGCACCGGGAAGACAGATCGACCGCGCCATCGGCGCCTCGCTGAAGGAGTTGCGCCAGAGCCGCAAGCAATCGGCCCGCCGCCTGGCCGAACAGTCGGGCATATCGGCGGCCATGGTCAGCCGCATCGAAAACGGGCTGGTCTCGCCGTCGATCGACACGCTGGCCGCGCTGGCCGAGGCGCTTCAGGTTCCCATCGTCTCGCTGTTCCGCGAAGCCCGCACCGATCACACCGATTACACGCTGGTGCGCCATGGTGAAGGGTTGAAATCGACCCGGATCGCTGGCGATCACAGCCACAAATATGTCAATCTGGCGCTGCATTCCCGCACCGACCTGCGGTTTCAGGCCCGCCGGGTGACGCTGTTGCGCGAAGGTGGACAGCCCCCCACCTATGTCGGTCACGGCGTCGTCTTCGTGCAGGCGCTGGAGGGCGAGGCGATCTACCGCTACGGCGAGGCCCGCTTCACGCTGGTGGCCGGGGACAGCATCAGCGTCGACGCCGAGTTGAACCACGGTTTCGTCGAGGTGCTGACGCCCGAGTTTGTCTTCCTCACCGTTCAGGCCGAACGCCCGTGACGGGTGGCTGACATGGCCGGTCCCATTGAGCTTGACCTGACGCGCGGGCCGATCTCGGGGCATTTTCGCGCTTTGGCCATACCCGCCGCGATCGGGATGCTGTTCAACACACTCTACAACGTCGTGGACATGTTCTTTGCCGGGCTTTTGTCAACCAGCGCCCAGGCCGGGCTGGCGCTGGGGTTTCAGGCCTTCTTCGTGGCCATCTCGGTTGGCGTCGGCCTTGGTGCGGCCATGAGCGCGCTGGTCGGCAATGCCCTGGGCGCGGGTGAGAACCGCACGGCCCGTCGGCTGGCGGCACAGGGGCTGAGCTATGGGCTGGTCGCGGCGGCCCTGCTGGCTCTGGCCGGGCTCTGGTATGGCCCGGCTTTGATCCGGATGGTCTCGGAACCCGGTGACTATCGCGAGGCGGGGCTGCGGTATTTTCACTGGCTGCTGCTGGCGCTTCCGGGGTTTCTGCTGGCCTTCGGGTGCAATGGCATATTGCAGGCGCATGGCGACGCCGTGTCGATGCAGCGCGCGCTCATGGTCGCGTTCTTTGCCAATATCGGGCTCAATCCGCTGCTGATCTACGGCATACCCGGCCTGATCCCGGGCATCGGCTTTGACGGTCTGGCGGTCTCGACCGTGCTGAGCCAGACCGGGGTGATGGTGTTCATGATCCGGCAGGTTCTCAGGCGGCGGCGCATGCGCCGACTCAGGCTGGCAAATCTTGTCCCGCGCCTGCCAAGATTCGCCGAAATTTCGGTGCAGGCCCTGCCCACCGCCGTGTCGTTCATGGTGATGCTGCTATCGGGGTTTGTGCTGCAATTTGCCCTGAAAACCTTTGGTGAGCACGCCATCGCAGGCTTTGGGGTCGCCATCCGGCTGGAACAGATCCTGTTGCTGCCGGTTCTGGGCGTCACCGGTGCGCTGCTGCCGATCGCCTCTCAGAATTTCGGCGCGCAGAATTTCGACCGCGTTCGCATGGCGGTTTTTCAGTGCTGGAAAGTGGGGTTTGTCATGACTGCCATCGCCGGACCGGCTCTTTGGATCTTCGGCCGGTCTCTGTTGGGGCTGTTCACCGACGACCCAGAGGTCATCCGCGTCGGCCTCAGCTATCTGCGTGTCGATAGCGTGATCCTGCCGGTTTATATGATGCTGTTCTCGATCAACTCTTTGCTGCAGGCGTTGAAAAGGCCGATCTGGACCGTCTGGATCAGCCTGTATCGGCAGGCATTTGGCGTGGCGTTTTTTGTGTGGCTGTTTGTCGGCGTCTGGGGCTTTGACGAAATCGGGGTCTGGTTCGGAACCGCAACCGCTGTTGCCACCGGATTGATGATTGCCCTGCTCATGACAACACATGTGGCCCGGCACGAGATCGGGGGCCTGTGGCGCCCTCTGCATCGGTCCTGAAACTCTGCCGGGATGCGTTCTGTTGCGGTCGCCCTGTTCGGATTCCGGCCAATGGATACCGCATTCCGGCCACGCTATTGATGGGCCTTTTCTGCTGCTTACCTGCGGATTGTTCTTCACGGAACAAGGCTGGGCGAGGGTTCGCGACCCGGTGACCCCAGCCTCCCGTGAAGATGACCCAACCCGTGAAAGGACCAATGGATGCTGTGGAATAACAAAGTTGCGGACGCCGTGCAGAAGCGGACGCATGACCTGCTGGATATCGTGAAGGCCGGGCAGGATGCCCGCCTGAAAGGATTGACGCTGGACGACAACCCCTATTGCATCCTGTCCGAACGCCCCTTCATGTTCATGTGGGACAAAGGCTGGAAAGCGGAAGACTGGGCGCAGGCGACCAATCCCGAAAGGACGCTTGAGCCAGTGGCGCCGAAAGTGACCCACTGACCCGACGTGAACGTGGCATCCTGTGGCAGAGACGCTCTCGCATCTCTGCCCTGATCGCCTATACTCAGCGCTGATGACTGACACTCCGATCCCGTATTATCCGCCCAAAAAGCACCGCACCCATGAGGTCTGCGGCGCGGGGGCGGTGTTTTTTGCCCTCGTGCTGGCCGCGCGGCTGGACGGGCCGGTGATCTGGGTGCGCGAGGCCTGGCAGGGAACGCAGCTTACGCCCTCCGGGTTTCACCCGATCCTCGACCCGGCCCATCTTCTGATCGCCTCGGCCAAGGACCAGACCGACGCTCTGGCAGTGACCGAAGAGGCGCTGCGCGCGGGCGCGGTGTCGCTGGTGGTGACCGAGTTGAGCAAGCCGCTCGACCTGACCGCCGGACGGCGGCTGCAACTGGCCGCGCGCGACGGCAAGGCCACCGCGCTGGCGCTGATCCCCGAGGGCATGGGCAGCAACGCGGTCGAGACGCGCTGGTCCTGCGCGCCGGTATTCGATCCGCAGGACTCGACTCACCAGCGGTGGGAGCTTATTAAGAACAAATCAGGAACATTGGGGGTCTGGGATGTTCGATGGGATCACTCGGCGCGTCGTATCGCTGTGGTTCCCCCGGTTGGCCAGCGACCGGGTTCTACGGGCGCGCCCGGCTGAGGGGCCCTTTGCCCTGACGCTGATTGAAAGCAACGCCAACCGGCTTTATTGCCTGAACCAGGCGGCCGAGGATCAGGGCCTGAACCGGGGCATGTCCTATTCCGATGCCCGCGCCTTTGCGCCCTCCCTGATCAGCCAACCGGCCCATCCGCAAGCCGATGAACGGTTCCTCGTCACCTTGCGCCGCTGGGCCACGCGATATTGCCCCTGGGTCGGGCTGGAGGGGCGCGACGGGCTGGTGCTGGATGTCACTGGCGCGACCCATCTGCTGGGCGGCGAGGCGGCCCTGATCAAAGATATCCACCAGCGTTTCGCACGGGCGGGGATCACGGTTCGGGTCGGCATGGGGGACACCCGCGGGGCCGCCTGGGCACTGGCCCGTCATGGCGGTGGCGTGGCCGCGCCGGGCCAGATGCTGGAGGCCATCGGGAACCTCCCCGTGGCCGCGCTGCGAATCGAGGACGCGACCTCGCTCGCCCTGCAGCGGCTGGGTCTGCGCACCATCTCTGACCTGTCCCGCGCGCCACGCGCGTCGCTGGCACGCCGGTTCGGGGCTTCCCTGATGCTGCGGCTGGATCAGGCGCTGGGCACCCAGCCCGAAGAGCTCTCTCCGCTGGCCGAACCGCCCCATTACGGCACCCGCATGACCCTGCCCGAACCCATCGGCCTGACATCGGATGTGATGGCAGGCACGTCGCGCCTGCTGGACCAGCTCTGCGCCAAGCTGAAGGCGCAGGAGACCGGCGCGCGGGTACTGACCCTGACCCTGCGCCGGGTCGATCAGGACAGCCAGCAGGTCGAGCTGCGGCTGGCCCGCCCCCTGCGCGATCCACACCGCATCCTGCCGCTGTTCCAGCGCGGCGTGGACGCGGTGGATGCGGGCTTTGGCATCGACCAGCTGCGGCTTGAGGCCACGCAGGTCGAACCGCTGCCGGTGCAACAGCTCAGCCATGTCGCGACCGGGCGGCAGGATAAGCTGGATGACCTCATCACCCGGATCGGCACAAGGATCGGGTTGGAGAATGTGCAGCGTTTCCTGCCCGCCGACAGCCACATCCCCGAGCGCAGCTTCCTGATCGCCCCCGCCGCCCATTCGCGCCCCGAACCGGGCTGGGGTACGCCGCGCCCGCGCCCGCTGATCCTGTTTGCGCCCGAACCCATCGCGGGCACCGGGGCGCAACCGCCGCGCCAGTTCCGCTGGCGGCGCATGTCGCTGACCACCGGGCGCGCCACCGGGCCGGAACGCATCGCCCCGGAATGGTGGCTGAGCGATGAGAACTGGCGCTCGGGCCTGCGCGACTACTGGCATGTGGAAACCCGGCAGGGCCGCAGGCTGTGGCTGTTCCACACGCCGCAATCCCCCGGCTGGTTCGTGCAGGGAGAGTTCGCATGAGCCCCCCCGACACCGACCTCACTCCGCCTTATGCCGAGCTGTGCGTGACGACCAATTTCACTTTCCTCACCGGGGCCTCGCACCCCGAGGAACTGGTCACCCGCGCCGCCGAGCTGGGGCTGAGCGCCATCGCTCTCACCGACCGCAACTCGCTGGCCGGTGTGGTACGGGCCTTCCGGGCGCTGAAAGAGCTGAAGCGTGGCGTTGAAGAGACGATCCGCATTCCCTCGCAACACCGCACCGATAGCTGCTCGCGGCAGGAAATCGGCACCCCGAGCGACATTCCACGGCCCGAAACCGTGCATCTGCCCAAGCTGATCGTGGGCTGCCGTCTGGTGCTGCGCGACAGCCCCGCCCATTGGCTCGCCCTGCCCCGCGACCGCGCCGCCTATCAGCGGCTGGCCCGGCTGCTGACGCTGGGCAAACGGCGTGCCGAAAAGGGCGACTGCCATCTCGACCTGCGCGACCTGCTGGAGGCCGGGCACGGCCTGATCCTGATCGCCCTGCCGCAAGGTCCGCTCACCGCCAGCACCCAAGCGATCCGGCAGGTGCAGCGCCGCTTCCCGGGCCATGTCTTTCTGGGGGCCGCGCCGCGCTATGACGGCTCGGATCAGGCGCATTTCACCGCCTGCGCGGCGCTGGCGCAGCGTTGCGCGACCCCGATGGTGGCGGTGGGCGATGTGCTGATGCACCGGGCCAGCCGCCGACAACTGGCCGATGTGCTGACCTGCATGCGCGCGCATATCACCATCGACAGGATCGGCACCCGCGCCCTGCCCAATGCGGAACGCCGCCTGAAGGGCGCCGCTGACATGGCGCGGCTGTTCCGCCACCACCCCGCCGCCCTGCGCCGCACCGGTGAAATCGCCGCGCGCTGCAGCTTTGACCTGAGCGAGCTCAGCTATGAATACCCCGACGAGATCTCGGGTGGCGAAGCCCCGCAGGACCGGCTGGAACGGCTGACCCGCGAGGGGCTGCGCCGCCGCTGCCCCGATGGCGTGCCGCAACGCTATCTGGAGATGGCCGCAAAAGAGCTGCGCCTGGTCGGCGATCTGGGCTTTGCTGCCTATTTCCTGACCGTGCATGGCATCGTGTGCCATGCACGCTCGATCGGTATCCTGTGTCAGGGGCGCGGCTCGGCGGCCAATTCGATCCTGTGTTATGCGCTGGGGATCACCGATGTGGGGCCCGACCAGATCACCATGGTGTTCGAACGCTTCGTGTCGAAATACCGGGGCGAGCCGCCCGATATCGACGTGGATTTCGAACATGAACGCCGCGAAGAAGTGATCCAGCACATCTACAAGACCTATGGCCGCCACCGCGCCGGGCTCTGCGCCACGGTGATCCATTTCCGCTCGCGCGCCGCGATCCGCGAGGTGGGCAAGGTGATGGGCCTGTCCCAAGACATCACCGCCAGCCTCTCGGGCCAGATCTGGGGCATGTCCAATGGCGGGGCCGATCCCGAGCGGATCAAGGAGTTGGGCCTGGATCTGAACGACCGGCGGCTGGCTCAGACCATCCGCCTGATTGGCGAAATCATCGGCTTCCCCCGCCACCTCAGCCAGCATGTGGGTGGCTTTGTCATCACCAAGGGGCGGCTTGATGAGCTTTGCCCCATCGAGAACGCCGCGATGGAGGACCGCACTGTCATCGAATGGGACAAGGACGATATCGACGCGCTGGGGATCCTCAAGGTCGATGTGCTGGGGCTGGGCATGCTCAGCTGTATCCGCAAGGCCTTTGACCTGCTGCACCTGCACGAACGTGAAAACCTCAGCATCGCCACGGTCCCGCAAGAGGACAGCGCGGTCTATGACATGCTCTGCAAGGCGGATGCGGTGGGGGTGTTTCAGGTGGAAAGCCGGGCGCAGATGAACTTTCTGCCCCGGATGTTGCCGCGCAAGTTTTATGATCTGGTGATCGAGGTCGCCATCGTGCGCCCCGGCCCCATTCAGGGCGGCATGGTGCACCCCTATATCAACCGCCGACAAGGGCGCGAGCCGATCGCCTTCCCCTCGCTCGAACTGCAGGAGGTGCTGGGCAAGACGCTGGGCGTGCCGCTGTTTCAAGAACAGGCGATGCAGATCGCGGTGGTCGCCGCCGGTTTCACCCCCGAAGAGGCCGACCGCCTGCGCCGCTCGCTCGCCACCTTCCGCAAGATGGGCACGATCGGCAGTTTCCGCGACCGGTTCATCGGCGGCATGCTGGAACGCGGTTATGAGCTGCCCTTTGCCGAACGCTGCTTTTCCCAGATCGAAGGGTTCGGCGAATATGGCTTTCCCGAAAGCCATGCCGCCGCCTTTGCCATGCTGGTCTATGTCTCGGCCTGGCTGAAATGCCACCACCCGGCGGTGTTTGCCTGCGCGCTGCTCAATTCGCAGCCCATGGGCTTTTACGCCCCCGCCCAGATCGTGCGCGATGCCCGCGAACACAGCGTCGAAACCCGCCCGGTCTGCGTCAACGCCTCGACCTGGGACAACCGGTTGGAACGCCGCGCCGACGGGGCCTTGGCGCTGCGGCTGGGGTTCCGCCAGATCAAGGGCTTCAAGGAAGAGGATGCGGGCTGGATCGTGGCCGCGCGCGGCAATGGCTACCGCGACCCCGAGGCACTGTGGCTGCGCGCCGGGATCAGACCGGCGGTGCTGGAGCGGCTGGCCGAGGCGGATGCCTTCTGCGACATGGGCCTGACCCGCCGCGACGCGCTCTGGCAGGTCAAGGCGATCCGTGGCCAGCAACCGCTGCCGCTGTTCAACGATCCCATTGATGGTGAAAGCATAAACGAGCCGCAGGTCGACCTGCCCCCCATGCATCTGGGCGAGGAGGTGGTGGAGGATTACGTCTCGCTCCGGCTGACCCTGCGCGCCCACCCGATGGAGCTGCTGCGCCCCTCGCTGCCCGGTCTGACCCCGCATGACCAACTGCCCGCCGCGCCGCTGAGCCGCACGCAAGTCTGTGGTCTGGTCATCACCCGACAGCGTCCGGGTACTGCCTCAGGCGTGATCTTTCTGACGCTGGAGGATGAAACCGGGGTCAGCAATGTGGTGGTCTGGCCCAAGGTCTATGAACGCTTCCGGCGCGTGGTGATGGGCGGGCGGTTGCTGCGGGTGACCGGCTATCTGCAACGCGAGGGTATCGTGGTGCATCTGATCGCGCAACAGATCGAGGATCTGTCCCATAAACTGACCGAACTGGGCCACCCGATGGACGAGGCCATCGGCATCACCCAGCCGCAAGCCGATGACGCTCCACGCCCGCAACGCCAGCCACCCCGCGCCATGCATCCGCGCGAACAGGCCAAGCGGCTGTTTCCCAGCCGGGATTTTCACTGAGATATGTGGGAAGATCAGGGGGGACCGGGGCGCATTCAGCGCCCCGGTCCGATGTCTTTAGTGCTCGAACTTGCGAATCTCGCCGCTCTTGAGGCGGGCCGAGTAGGAGGCAAGCTCTTCGCGCACTTTCTTCATCAGGAAGTAGAGCGCAAAGACGTTCACAACCGCCATCGCAAAGATTGCCGCATCCGAGAAGTCGATGACCGGACCCAGATTCGCCGCCGCACCGATGACCACGAAGATGCAGAAGATGACCTTGAACGCCAGCTCCTTGGCGTGGCCTTCACCGAACAGATAGGTCCAGGCCTTGAGTCCGTAATAGGACCAGCTGATCATGGTCGAGAAGGCAAACAGGATCACCGCAACCGCAAGGATATACGGGAAGAAGCTGAAGGCGCTGCCAAAGGCGGCAGAGGTCAGGCTGACGCCCGAGTTGCCATCCACGGTTGCGATCGCAGTACCCGCCTCGTTCAGCATGTAGTTGCCGGTTTCCGGATCGATGATCAGCTGTTGGGTGATGATGATCACCAGCGCCGTCATCGTACAGATCACGACCGTATCAATGAACGGCTCCAGCAGCGAGACGAACCCTTCGGTGATCGGTTCCTTGGTTCGCACCGCCGAGTGGGCAATCGCCGCCGAGCCAACGCCCGCCTCATTCGAGAAGGCCGCCCGCTTGAAGCCCTGGATCAACGCTCCGACCATGCCACCTGCAACACCCAGACCGGTGAAGGCACCGGCAAAAATCTGACCGAACGCCCAACCGATCATATCCGCATTCATGATGAGAATGACCAGAGCGGTCAGCACATAGAGAACACCCATGAACGGCACGACTTTTTCGGTCACCCGTGCGATGGATTTCAACCCGCCCACGATCACAAGGAACACGATGATCGCGAAAACCAGCCCTGTGATCCAGCCGGGATAGTCTCCGGTAATGCCCGCGATCTGCTGATGCGCCTGATTGGCCTGGAACATGTTGCCCCCGCCCAGCGCTCCAAGGATACAGAAGATCGAGAACAGGATCGCCAGAAACCCGCCACCCGGCAGGCCCAGTTCCTTGAAGCCCTTGGACATATAGTACATCGGACCACCCGACACGGTGCCGTCTTCATACTCGTTCCGATACTTCACACCCAGCGTACATTCGGTGAATTTCGACGCCATGCCCAACAGGCCGGCAAGGATCATCCAGAAGGTCGCCCCCGGACCGCCGATGCCAACGGCCACCGCCACACCGGCGATGTTGCCAAGACCCACGGTCCCCGACAGCGCCGTGGCAAGGGCCTGAAAGTGGCTGACCTCGCCCGCGTCATTGGGATCGGAATAATCGCCTTTGACCAAGCTGATGGCGTGGCCGAAAAACCGTGCCTGCACCAGCGCAAAGTAGATGGTGAAAACAGAGGCGGCCACAACCAGCCACATCACGATCCAGGGAAAACTTGTCCCCGGAATCGGCGCAAAGATGAAGCTGACGAAAGGTCCCGTCAGTTCGGCAAATTTCTGGTTGATCTTCTCATCCAGCCCCATCGCCTCTTGCGCGGCGGCGGCAGTGGTCAGCAGCGGCAGCATCACGCCGGCCAACCCGAATTTGGACAGATATTTCATGGCGCTCTCCTTATCCGATGACCGTGACCGGCACGTCGGCATGCATGACCAGATTCTGGGTCGAGCTGCCGAAAATGCGCTTGGTAAAGCCGTGCTCCGAGGCGCGGCCCACGATGATCTGCGCGCCCCCGTTATTCACCGCGATGGTGTTGAGCGTCTCGGCAACGTCGCCATGGCGCACGATGCCGCTGGCAGTGAAACCGGCCTCTTTCAGAGCGCTGACCGCAGGGTCCACCACGCGGCTGGTTGCGGTTTCGATTTCTTCTTCACGCCGCTTGTGCCGCGTCGCGTTTTCCTCGGGTGTCTGGAACGTGAAGGGTGACCATTCGATCACATAGGCGCAAAGCAATTCGCACGCATCCAGCCGCGCGGCCAGATCCTTGGCAAATTCAATTGCGCGCCCTCCGGTTTCCGTCCCGTCCAGTCCAATGACTATCTTGACGGTCATTTCTGTCCTCCGTTTTGTCTTTTCTTTTCTTTGGTCGGACCATCAGGCCCCAAAAAGGCTGTTGCGACAAGGTGTCACGTTAAGACCAGCCTGCATGCAGTATCAGTAATAATCACTAGGAAATGGGTTTATTCTTGGGGAATTTACGGTAAAAATTCTTCTCAAGAGCGCATTTCAAAGGGAAAAAACCTGATGGGCAGGGAATTGGATCGCATCGATCAACGCATTCTGGCCGAGCTGGCGGCGAATGGCCGCCTGTCGATTGTCGAGCTTGCCGCGCGCGTCAACCTGACCAATACGCCCTGTTCCGAGCGTGTCAAACGGCTGGAACGCAGCGGCTATATCAGCGGCTACCGGGCCCTGCTGGACAAGGAACGTCTGGGGTTGGGCCACCTGACGGTGGTGCAGGTCTCGCTCGCGGCGACCGCCGACACCTCGCTTGAGGATTTCAACCGCGCGGTTCGCGACATTCCCGAAATCGAGACCTGCCTGATGGTCGCGGGGTCCTTTGATTATCTGCTGACCGTGCGCACCCGCGACATCGCGCATTTCCGCGATGTTCTGGGCGACCGGATCAACCGGCTGCCGGGTATTCACCAGACCAATTCATTCGCCGTCATGGAAACGGTCCGGCATCCCGATATGCGGCCAGCGCAAGACCATCGACCACCGCCGTGAACGCGTCAGAATAAAGCAGCTCTGCCACCGGGCACAGCGCCGTGATCTCGTCGGCCACAAACCGCATCAGACTCGATCCGCCCACAAGGATGACCCGCCCGATCCGCTCGGGGGTGACCTCCGCGCGTGCCAGCGTCTCGGACATGGCCTGGCGCAGCAGCGCCCGGTTCTCTGCCAGCGCCGCGTCCAGCGCGTCCCGCGTGAGCGTTGCCGCCAACCCCGGTTCGATGAACCCCATCTCGATCCGACCAGCATCGGAATTGGCCGCGATCTTGCCCTGCTCGACCGCAAAGGCCAGTTCGTGGCCAAGCTCCATCTCCAGCACGGTGGCAAAGCGCCCGATCCGAACCGGATCCACGGCCAGCCGGGCCATCCCGGCCACCGCGCGGCGGGTTTCGCCGGTATAGAGGAACGGGATTTTCGCCCAGGTGGCCAGATCGACATAAGGCGCACGCGGCACCGGCAGCAGACCCGGTCCCATCTGCCGCCGCAACTGTCCACCCAGTCCAAGCTGCGGCATGGCATGACCCATCGACACTGCATGATCGAAATCGGTGCCGCCCAGCCTGATGCCATGGCTGGCAAGGATCTCGGGCCTCGCGCCCGTGCTGCGAAAGACCGAGAAATCCGAGGTGCCGCCGCCGATATCAACAACAAGCCCGATCTCACCGGTATCTCCCATCCCATGGCTTGCGATGGCCGCCGCCTCGGGTTCGGCAAGAAATGTCACCGCGTCGAACCCCGCTGCCAGGTAACAGGCGCGCAGGTCATCCTCGGCCTGCGCATCCAGTGCCGGGTCGTCGGAATGAAACTGCACCGGACGCCCCGACAGCGCCCGGCGGAACGTCAATCCCGTCGCCGCCTCGGAACGCTGGCGCATCTCGGACAGGAACGCGGTGATGATCCCCGACAGCGTGCGCCGCCGCCCGCCGATCAGACGCCTTTCCTGCAACAAAGGCAGACCCAGCACGCTTTTCAGCGCGCGCATGTAACGCCCCTCCTCGCCCGCGATCAGCGCCTCACCCGCCCGCGCGCCAATCTGCATCGGTCCCTCGTCGGCAGGAAAAAACACCGCCGTGGGCAGGGTTTCACCCCCCTGTTCCACCGGAATCCGCACAACGCCCCGCTCTGACACGATGGCGGCGGCAGAGTTGGAGGTGCCGAAATCTATGGCCAGAATATCGCTCTGCATGGGGTCCTCCGTTCGAAAAAGACGCCCCTGCTAAACAAGTTCGAAACCGCGTGCAACCGGCTTCTCCGCGAGGCCCGATCCAAGGGGCGCAAAGAACACGATTTTTCCCGCATTGCGCGACTGCCTCTTTGCGCGGGCGATGTCCGCCGCTATGACTTGGCCATGGCAGAACCGTCATTGACGATCGAGCAGTCGTCGAACAGCGCAACGATCCGGATATTGGGTGAGCTGCTTACCCGATATGTGGGCGGCGTGCAGGCGGAGTTTGACAAGGTTCCCACCGGATTATCCGACGTGCAGCTGGACCTTGCGGGGCTGGACAGTATTGATACCGGCGGTGCCTGGCTGATTGCCGAGATGAAGCGGAGGCTGGAAACAGGCGGGGCCGCAGTGCGCATCACCAGTGCCGCCCCGGCCCATGCCGCCCTGCTGGAGACAGTGACCCATCACCTGCCTGACCCTCTGGAGGAAGAGGACGGCCCGCGTGGCCTGTCTGCCGTGCTGATCTCCTTGGGAAAGATGACCGTATCGGGCTGGCAGAGCTTTCTGTCGGCGCTGGCGTTTTTTGGCGAAACCCTTGCCGCGCTGGTTCTGACGCTGCTGCAGCCCTGGCGCCTGCGCCGGGCGGCGCTGTTCAGCCAGATGGAAAGCGCGGGCCTGAAGGCGGTGCCGATCGTGGCGCTCATGGGCTTCCTGATCGGCGTGGTGCTGGCCTTTCAGGGGGCCGCACAGCTGAAACAGTTCGGGGCCGAAGTGTTTGTGGTCGAACTGATCGCCATCTCGGTCCTGCGCGAGTTGGGCATCCTGCTGACCGCCATCATCGTCGCGGGTCGATCCGGCTCGGCCTTCACCGCCTCGGTGGGCTCAATGAAAGTGCAGGAGGAAATCGACGCCATGCGCACCATCGGGTTGAGCCCGATCGAGGCGCTGGTGGTGCCACGGGTGCTGGCGCTGATCATCATGATGCCGATCCTGGGCTTCATCGCCAATATCGCCGGGCTGTTCGGCGGCGCGCTGATGAGCTGGATCGACCTGGGCGTGACGCCGGGCATGTTCATCACAAGGCTCAAGGAAACCACCGATGTCTGGAACCTGCTGATCGGCATGATCAAGGCGCCCTTCTTTGCCCTGATGATCGGCGTTGTGGCCTGCTGGCAGGCCATGCAGGTGCGCGGATCGGCCGAAAGCGTGGGGCAACACACAACCGCCTCGGTGGTGCAGTCGATCTTCATGGTGATCGCCATCGACGCGATGTTCTCGATCTTCTTTTCCGAGTTGGGGGTGTGACGATGCAGAGCACGCCCCCCCGCGAAGCAGTGATTGAGGTCCGGGGCCTGCGCAATCAGTTCGGCCCCCAGGTGGTTCATGACGATCTGAACCTCGATGTCTGGCGCGGCGAGGTGCTGGGCATCGTCGGCGGCTCGGGCACCGGCAAATCGGTTCTGCTGCGCACCATTGTGGGCCTCAACTCCCCTGCTGCGGGCAGTATCAAGGTACTGGGCGTCGATGTGGTCAACGGCAGCGAGGAAGACCGCCAGAGCGTCGAGCGGCGCTGGGGCGTGGCGTTTCAGGACGGGGCGCTGTTTTCCTCGCTCTCGGTGCTGCAGAATGTCGAAGCGCCGATGCGCGAGCATCTCAAGCTCAGCGAAAACCTGATGAGCGCGCTGGGGCAGCTCAAGATCAGCCTTGTGGGCCTGCAGCCGCTGGCCTGTGGCAAGATGCCGTCCGAGCTTTCGGGCGGCATGCGCAAACGCGCCGCCCTGGCCCGTGCCCTGGCGCTGGACCCGGAAATCGTGTTTCTGGACGAGCCCACCGCCGGGCTCGACCCGATTGGCGCGGCAGCTTATGACGAGCTGATCGGCGAGCTGCAGCACGCGCTTGGGCTGACCGTCTTCATGGTCACCCATGATCTCGACAGCCTCTATGCGATCTGCGACCGGGTGGCGGTGCTTGCGGAAAAGCGCGTCTATGCCGAAGGTCCGATTGAGATGATGCCCGAGGTCGATCACCCTTGGATACAGGAATATTTCACCGGTCCCCGCGCCCGTGCGGCGCAGACTAAAACAGAGACCAAAACCGACACCGCAAGCTTGGAAAGTTAGGCGTCAGATGGAAACCAAAGCGAACTATCTGCTGATCGGGGCCTTCACGCTGGCCGGCATTCTGGGCGCGTTCCTGTTCGTGCTGTGGCTGGCCAAGGTGAATGTGGACAAGCAATATGCCTATTATGACATCCTCTTCGACGATGTCTCGGGGCTGAGCACCGCTGGCGATGTGCGTTATAACGGGCTGCCCGTGGGACAGGTCACCGCGCTCAACCTGGACAAGGATGATCCCTCGAAAGTGCGGGTCAAGATCCAGGTCGATGCCGATACGCCGGTCAAGACCGACACCACCGCCACTCTGGAATCCCAAGGTGTCACCGGCGTCAGCTATATCGACCTGAGTGGCGGCTCGACCACGGCAAAACCGATGCAGCAGGACGGGGTGATCAAAAGCAAGCGCAGCGCGCTACAGAGCATCTTCAAGGGCGCCCCCGAACTGATGACCAAGGCCGTCACCCTGCTGGAAGACCTCGACAAGATGGTCGATCAGAAGAACCGCGAGGCGGTCACCAAGACGCTGGCCAATCTGGAAAGCGCCTCGGGGCGGCTCAACGATGTGCTCTCGGATGTCGAGGGGCTGTCGGGGGACATCCGCAAGACGGCGAGCGAGGTCTCCAGGTTCTCGGGCAAGCTGGGCGAGCTGTCCGATACCGCCGACACGACGCTGAAGACCGCGCAGGGCACGCTGACCTCGATCACGGATACGTCGAACAATATCAACACCATCATCAAGGAAGACGGCAAGGCGCTGGTGAGTGAGGCGCGTGACACCATCGCCACCATCAACAGCACCGTCCAGAACGAGCTGCCCGCGCTGGTCGAGGATGTACGCGGTGTGGTGAAGAACGCCAATACCGCGATCGAAACCGTCGGCCTCGACATCTCGCGCGTGGCCGACCGGATCGACGTATTGTCCAGCGAAGGCAGTACCGCGCTATCGGCGGCCACGGTGACCATCGAAAACGCCAACAAGACGCTCTCTGACATCTCTGGCGCGATGGATGCGGCCAAAACCACGCTCGATACCGCCGATCAGACGTTTACCAAGGTCAACAAGGTGATCGACGAGGATGTCGATGCGGTGGTCAGCGATGTCCGCAAGGCGGTGGGCGAGATCAGCACCACCGTGCAGACGGTAACGCAAAATGTCGACCAGATCTCGCAGGAATTGCTGAGCGCGTCGAAATCTGCCTCGGAGCTGATCGGCACCGTCGATGGCATCATTCAGGAGAACCGCGTGCAGGTCTCGGCCTTTCTGCGGGTCGGCCTGCCCCAGTTCCAGCGTTTCATCGAAGAAGCGCGCCGCCTGGTGGTTAATCTCGAACGGCTGAGCGACAAGCTCGAAAGCGACCCCGCCCGCTTCTTTTTTGGAACCCAAGGCTCGGAGTATCGTCGATGACACGGCCCGGATTTGCCCTTATCATTGTGCTTGCAACCGCGCTGAGCGGCTGCGCCGGTCTCAGCGGTCTGAGCCAGGCCACCAAGCCCAGCAACCTCTATGCGCTGACGCCCAAGAGCACCTTCAACAAGAACCTGCCGCGGCTGAGCCAGCAGATCGTGGTCGAGGAACCCACAGCCACGGCGGCGGTCAATACCGACCGCATCGCCGTGCAGCCCAACGTGTTCGAGGTGCAATACCTGCCCCGATCGCGCTGGGTCGACCGGGCGCCGCTGATCATCCAGGCGCTGATGATCGAAAGCTACGAAAATACCGGCAAGGTCGCCGCCGTGGGCCGTTCGGCGGTGGGGTTGCGCTCGGATTTCAATGTCATCACCGACCTGCGCGAGTTCCAGGCCTTTCAGGTCTCGGATGCGCAGGGCGATGACAGGCTGCGCGTGGTGGTGCGGCTCAACATCAAGCTGGTCGATGCGGTCGAAGACACGATCCTCGCCTCGCGGTCGTTTGAAGAGGTGGCGATCTCGGCTGATGACGACGCGCTGACCCTGGTCACCGCCTTCGACACAGCGCTGGGGAACGCGATGAAGGATTCGGTGGAATGGAGCATCCGCACCATTCATTCCTACGCGCGGAACAATCCGAGTTCATTTTAGCGGTAGTGTCGCTTTGCGGACAAAGCACCAATTCGCTGCACCTGCGCCAATGGCTGCTTACGGATTTGGGAACTTGTTTCGTTGCGACTGAAGCCTGCGAAGGCGCTGACTAAATTTTTCAGATGGACGTCAATTTGTGTGGTCAAGCTGGCCAAGGAAGTTTCTTGGAAATACGAGACGCGCAAAATTGAAAGTCGCCCTTCGGTTGCCCACTGATACCCAAGCCAAATTTTGGGGGGTATACCCAGCTGACCTTACTGCTTGGTAGCTTTGACCAGTTCGCCTAACCCAACACAGCCAGTGATAGTACTATTTTCTAAGATGAGTGGTTCGTAAAAGCAGATTTGCCTGCCATCGGCATATATCGGGATAGATGTGCCATAACCCAAGTCTTTCGCTTGTTCTAGCGCGCGCAAACCGTCTTCGTTATTACCATTGGCAAGCAGAACCAATGCCTTCAAAATCAAAGGCTCTGGACTAAAGGGCGTCATCTTTGAGGCTGCCTCGAGATTGACCAGCGCTCTCTCTCCCGCGCTATCAAATTCGCGCCCTTCATTGCTTGCGACCGCAAGATTAGTAAAAGCATAAAGTTGACGGATCTGTGACAAGGTCGATGCTGGCGCGGTTGCATCCACTAAAGCCAAATATCGCTCCAATAGATCCTCGGCCATTCGCGCTTCCTTTGAGAAAAGACGATACAGGCTTGCATTAACTAGATTCTTAGGCTGAGCCGCGCCGTAGAAATTACGCCCACTTTGAAACCAACCGCTCGTGGAAGAAGTATCTATTTGGTACCAATTGTGGCGAATATGTTCATCATCGATATGCTTCTGATCCTTTGCAACAGAAATGACCGAATATTCACCCGAAAGTTCTCCTGTGTAGACTGTCGGAGCATTGTCGCTAGGCCGTTCACGCAAAACGAAGCGATTTTCATCTACGAACACGGTGGGAGGGTTTAGCTCTAGATGGTAAATGTTCAGGTACGCTTCCTGACCATCACGAGAGAAGCGAATGAACTGGTTAACTGCTCCGTTTGCTACAACACTATCTCCTCGCTGAAGGAAAAAAGATGGCTCGGCTCTACGCGAAGGCTTGTCGTAGGCTGGTATCCCATCCGGGCATTGATTGCTCCGGTTGCAACGAATAAGAAACTCTCGCTCAAAAAGTGAGGACTTGGGTACCTCGGTCGCACCGAAGTTGATGCGCATCGGACGTAGGAAATACTCAAATCGAGCCGATTGGCCGGAATATTTGATTATCTTCCATGCGCTGTTTGTGTCTACGAGAGTCAAAGATGGCTGAACGTAGACTGTTTCATTTAGATCAATCGCTGTTCCCCAGGAAACGACCTCTGCCGTCATGGCTCTGCCTATTTCAGCAGCTGCATGGTGGCCCTCCTGCCTCAACATCTCAGAAGTCAAAGCTTCAGCGAAAAACTGTTGAAAATCCGGCGTGAGGATTGGATTCCCGCTTTTTGATACCTCATTGTTGGTTTGATTGTGCGCAATGATTACTACCGAGTCTTTTACATCTGTCGTGAATTCACGAATTTCACGATACGTAAATCTGCCAAGAGTGTGGCCGATAGTGGTAGCCTCTGTATCAATGTATTCCAATACCAAAGTCTTAAACCCGCGATCCGGCCGAACCGGCTGAACACAGGCATCCACACCAAATTCTTGCAGGCAACGCATTGCGACCTCCGTAAGGTTCTGCGATGCCACAGGCGAACTCAACGCGAAGAGGAGAGAGGATAGAAGAGCCTTGTACGTCATTCTAAATTCCATTCACCTCCGCGCTTCTTCGATGTAGCGTTGGACGAGCGGTATGAATGGATCGTCAACGGTCAAATTTGTCTTAAGTTGCGTCGCTAGGCGTAGCGCAACATCTTTTTTTATGACGTCCGGATTGGTTTCATTTTCTGCCAGCAACTGAGCGATGCGAGAAATCACCACAAGCTTCGGCCAGCTCTGCTCAAGATGCTTGTTCGCAATCACGAAAGGTGGGATGTCCCTCTTGGGAAACTCGGAAGAAACAACTTGTTCGTGCGATAGGTGATCTGCGTTACCCTGGACAAAGAACGATGACTGCAAAGATACCGTATCTTTGCCATCCTCAAAATGCGCTGACCCCAAAACAATCCCAAGGGCTTCCAATTCAGCTCCCTTGTCGAATACGGTTTGTGGATTGGCACGGTCGACAGAAGAACCCAGTGGGGCGGTGACAAATCCCACATTTCTTAAATCATTATCGATACTGGGCAGATTGGCCTGTGACGTATATTGTTGGGTCAGTAATCGCAAGGCTTGCCCCATTTTTTGCATCGGTCTCGCAAATTCTCCATTCTTTGTGGAGGGGTAAACATCATACGGGTTGATAACAATATTGTTCCGCGCTTGCCGTCGTTGTTCTTCTGTCAGTTCTGATTGATTGTCACACTGCCGTATTCGGCAATACTCGTCCCACCCGAGCAGAACATCCAGTTTACGTTTGTCTTTACTTTCATACTCTGGAGTCTCTTTCTCATCTGCAAACTCTTCTATCGCTGATGTTGCGGATGTGCGACCAACTCCGAGAAATTGGATGAAGCGCCCAGCATTTCGGTCTGCAATACGTTCACGATCCTTTCGGGGGGAAGTATTTTCCCAATCATCGAAATATATATGCGACAATTCATGAGCGAAAACCGCCCAAACTGCGGCTTCTCCTCGCTTGTTAATCAGGTCCTGTATCTGCACCGGATTGTATACCAAGAATGCGTCGTTGTTGTGAATAAACGCTGCGGCGACCTGTACGTCCCCTTGGAACACATGAACTGTTCTTGTTGCGACCAAATTTGGCGGGAAGGGTCCCTTCACACGATCTACAATAGCTTGAATTTCAGGTGTGGCTTTTTCGGAAATATAAACTTGATCAACTACTTTTACGAAGCCGCAGGCTTTAGGTGTGCCGTCAGCTCCAACGTCCACAGAGAGTGTTTCAAATCCTGTTGGCTCAGCTTGTGCGAAGTTGGCTAGCAAGGTAGCATAGATGGATATTACAAGCGTCGTTCGCTGGACTAATTCAATGAACTTCATGAGGAACTCAAAAATAATGCGGTTTTCCTACATTATATTTCTACTATCACTTGCTAGCCCTTCTCAAGCAGAATATGCACAGCGCCTACTGCTTGAGGATGTTGCATCAACACATGTAAATCACGGTTGCGCAGATCCCGGTCACACCGATTTTAAGTTACTGGCTCCTTACTGGTACAAGGGCAAAGATGGTAAGGTCTGGACTGTCCCTGCCGGATACGTGGTCAATGGTGGATCTATCCCGCAAGCGGCCTGGAGTATCATCGGTGGACCTTGGTCGGGCAAATTTCGAAACGCTACCGTCATCCATGACTACCTCGCTTGCGAGCGCATATCGACGTCCGATTATGTTCATCGGTTGTTTTTGGAAGGAATGATTGAATCAGGAGTTCCCAAGGTCAAGGCGTGGGTCATGTACAAAGCTGTTCTTGTCGGTGGCAGTGACTGGTCTGATGTGCCTGGATACGTCCCACAGGAACCTCGACCTGTAGAATCAGGGTCACTTGAAAAGCTACAAGAATTCCTTGAGAATAATGATGTTTCGCTAGAAGAACTGGAAGCGTTAGAGCTTGACGAACTATAACGTGCCAGTGTGCGTATTCATCCACCGAAGTTGGTCAATCAACAGACGCCCAATTCCGATTAACGTCTTTAGCCACAACTTCGGATGCCGTGCGTTATGGTGTGGGTAGAGCACAAATGGATTCATTTGGAAAAGCGTACGAATTAGTCCGCGTTGCAATTGTTGTGATGTTATCGCCGTTGGTGATTGCATTGTACGCGACGCC
>NZ_JAMFMB010000029.1 GCF_023502395.1 Ruegeria spongiae
GGAGCGCCAGTGTGAATCCTTTTTGTCAACACAGCCTAGTGTGTTCAAACAAAAAGCAGTCCGCCACGTGTCGGCGCAACGGACAAAGGAGCAAGCCATGAGTCTGACGGTCTATCTTTCGGGTGAGATTCACACTGATTGGCGCGAGCAGATCATCGAAGGGGCCTATGGGCTGGACGTGCATTTCGAAAGCCCGGTGACCGATCATGCCGCCTCGGATGATTGCGGGGTGGCGATTCTGGGCGAGGAGCCGAACAAATACTGGCACGATCACAAGGGCGCGATGGTGAATGCCATCCGGACACGCAAAGGCATCGTCGGTGCGGATGTGGTTGTGGTGCGCTTTGGCGAGAAATACAAACAGTGGAACGCGGCCTTTGATGCGGGCTATGCTGCGGCGCTGGGCAAGTCTCTCATCATCCTCAGCCAGCCCGAACACCAACATCCGCTGAAAGAAGTTCACGCCGCCGCGCTGGCTGTTGCCGAGGAGCCTGTGCAAGTGGTTGAAATCCTGCGCTATGTGCTGACCGGCAAACTGCCGGGCTAAGTGGCGTAACGTCACTTTCGCGGACCGGTGTCAGCGGTCGCCCCCGCTGTTAGCGTTCTCACTCAGGAGGAGCAGCACATGGCATATGATTACGTGATTGTGGGGGGCGGCTCGGCGGGCTGCGTGATGGCGGCCCGGCTCAGCGAGGACCCGACAGTGTCGGTGTGTCTGCTGGAAGCGGGCGGCAACGGCAAGGATTTCGTGATCCGCGCGCCTGCCATGGTTGCCGCGATGATCTCGGGGCGACCCAAGATCAACAACTGGGCCTTCCAGACCGAACCGCAGCCAGAACTGAACGGTCGGCGCGGGTTCCAGCCGCGCGGGCGCACTTTGGGTGGGTCCTCGGCGATCAATGCGATGCTCTATATCCGCGGCCATCCCGGTGACTACGATGAATGGGCTGATCTTGGCTGTGAGGGCTGGGACTGGCAGAGCGTCCTGCCCTATTTCCAGAAAGCCGAGCGCAATCAGCGGGGCGGAGACGCGCTGCATGGGGATAATGGCCCGCTGCAGGTCGCCAACCAGTCGGAGCCGCGCGCGATCACCCGCGCCTTTGTCGAGGCCGCGACGCAGGTTCAGATTCGCGAGACAGAGGACTTCAACGGACCCGATCAGGAGGGGGCGGGCCTCTACCAGGTCACACAATTTCATGACGGGCAAAAGCGCGGAGAGCGCTGCTCGGCGGCGGCGGCCTACGTGCACCCGGCGTTGAGCCGACCCAACCTCACCGTGATCACCCGGGCCACGGCCCGTCGCATCCGCTTTGACGGGACCCGTGCAACCGGCGTGGAATATGCGAGGCGCGGTCAGGTTGCCGTGGCCGAGGCCAAGCGCGAGGTCATCCTGTCTGCCGGGGCCTTTGGCTCGCCGCAATTGCTGCTGCTCTCGGGCGTCGGGCCGCGTGACGAACTGGCCGCGCATGGGATCGCGCCGGTTCTGGAAAGCCCCGGTGTGGGGCGGAACCTGCAGGATCATCTGGACTATATCATCGGCTATCGCTCAAAACGCCATGACGTTCTGGGGCTGAACCCGCGTGGCTTGTATGATCTCGCCCGTGCTGGGCTGCGCTGGCGCAAGGATGGCGGCGGCATGTTCGCCTCGCCTTTTGCCGAGGGTGGTGCGTTTTTCAAATCGACCCCGGATGTCGGTCGTCCCGATCTGCAACTGCATTTTGTTGTGGGGATTGTGGATGATCACATGCGCAAGATTCACCTGCATCACGGTTTCTCCTGCCATGTCTGCGTGCTGCGTCCCGAAAGCCGGGGTCATGTCGGTCTGCTTTCGACCGACCCCAAGGCGGCGCCGCGCATCGACCCGGGCTTCCTCAGTGACCGACGCGATCTGGATCTGCTGATTGCGGGGGCGAAACGGACGGATGCGCTGCTGTCTGCCCCGCCGCTTGATCCGTGGCGTGACAAGCGATTGTATCCGCATGACGGAACGGATGCCGCGATCGAGTCCGATATCCGCGCCCGCGCCGACACGATCTATCACCCGGTCGGCACCTGCAAGATGGGCACGGATGACATGGCCGTGGTCGACCCGCAGGCCCGCCTGCATGGCTGCGAGGGGCTGCGGGTGGTCGATGCCTCGGTGATGCCGCGCCTGATCGGCGGCAACACCAACGCACCCACCATCATGATCGCCGAAAAGATCGCCGACCGGATCAAGGCCGAGATCAGTCGCGCGGCGGCGTGACCAGCCCTTTCTGCACGGCTGGGCGTTCAAGGAAGCGGTCGAGATAGGCCACGACATTCTTGTTGGCGTGCCAGCCGACAACGTCCTGCGCGCCGTAGAATTCCAGCCCCCGCAGCCAGGGCGCGATGGCGATGTCGGCGATGGAATACTCGCCCGCGATCCAGTCGCGATCCGCCAGTTGGCCGTCCACCACCGCCAGCAGGCGCATCGCCTCGGCGATGTAGCGGTTGCGCGGGCGCGGGTCCTCGATCTCGGCGCCTGCGAATTTGTGGAAATAGCCAAGCTGCCCGAACATCGGCCCGATGCCGCCCATCTGGAACATCAGCCATTGGGTGATATGCGC
The DNA here is from genome assembly GCF_023502395.1 of Ruegeria spongiae. GTDB lineage: Bacteria > Pseudomonadota > Alphaproteobacteria > Rhodobacterales > Rhodobacteraceae > Ruegeria_C > Ruegeria_C spongiae. The sequence continues at coordinate 2,589 of NZ_JAMFMB010000029.1, forward strand.
TTTTTCGGTTGCGGTCTTGCCGATCAGCTTGCCGGTCTTCTCGCCCAGATAGAGCAGGATCGCGCCGCTTTCGAACAGTTGCAGCGGCGCACCATCCGGGCCGTGTGGGTCGATGATTGCGGGGATCTTGTTATTCGGGTTCAGCGACAGGAACTCGGGGCTTTTGACATCCGCATCGGCCAGCGTGACCTTGTGGGCCTCATAGGGCAGCCCGATCTCTTCCAGCATGATCGAGGCCTTGACGCCGTTGGGCGTAGGAAAGGAATAGAGTTGCAGAATATCGGAGTTCTGCGGTGGCCATTTGCGGGTAATCGGGAAAGAGGAAAGGTCGGGCATGGGGCACTCCGTTATGATCCGGTTCCCAACATAAGTGCGCGGCTGTCGCGGAACAGCCATAATTCAGCCAACCCAGGGCACAGAGGATGTGTGTGTGCGAACAATCGGCCCCGGCTTGCCAGGGTGCCGCAAGATCGCGCGTTGCCTGAGCGGCGAGGTTCAGGGAGATTTTCCTGCTATCCGATATCGGCGGAAGCGGCGCGGCCTGCCTGGCGGCCCGAGAAGATGCAGCCGCCCAGGAAAGTCCCCTCGAGGCTGCGATAGCCGTGATAACCGCCGCCGCCAAAGCCCGAGACTTCACCCGCCGCGTACAGCCCCGGCAGCATCTCGGCCCCGCGCCCGTCTGCCTGTCGGAAACAGCGCCCGCCCAGATCGGTTTCCAGCCCGCCCAGCGTTTTGCGGGTCAGCAAGTGCAGTTTGACCCCGATCAGCGGCCCTTTGGAGGGGTCGAGGATTTTATGCGGCTTGGCGGAGCGGATCAGCCTGTCGCCGATATAGTTGCGGAAAGTGCGGATCCCCATGATCTGCTGATCCTTGGAAAATTTGTTGTCCATCTGCCGGTCGCGGTCTTCGATCTGGCGCTGGATATCGTCCAGTTTCAGCAGATCATTGCCAGCGACACCATTCATCTTTGCGACCAGTTCCGACAGCGTGTCGGCCACCACGAAATCCGCGCCATGTTCCTTGAACGCCTCGACCGGGCCGGTCGCTTTCGGGCCAAAGGCGCGGCCCAGCACCTGTTTCCAGTCGCGTCCCGTCAGGTCGGGGTTCTGCTCGGAGCCTGACAGCGCGAACTCTTTCTTGATGATGCTTTGGGTCAGGATGAACCAGGTATAATCATGCCCGGTCTTCGTGATCGCCTCGAGCGCGCCGAGGCTGTCATAGCCGGGATAGTTCGGCGCGACCATGCGCTTGCCGGTTGCGTCGAACCACATCGAGGACGGTCCCGGCAGGATGCGGATCGCGTGATCAGGCCAGATCGGGTCCCAGTTGCGCACGCCTTCGACGTAATGCCACATGCGGTCCTTGTTGATCGTGTTGGCCCCCGCCCGTTCCGAGATGCTGATCATGCGCCCGTCCACATGGGCTGGCACGCCCTTGATCATATGCGCGGGTGGGGTGCCCAGCCGCTCGGGCCAGCTTTGCCGTACCAGATCCAGATTGCCGCCGATGCCGCCGGAACAGACGATCACGGCGGGGGCGCGCAATTCGAAATCACCAACCACTTCGCGGTTTGATTCCTGCCCGCGCGGCTTGTCATCAGGGGCAAGCACCGAGCCCGTCACGCCCACGCAAGCCCCGTTCTCGATGATCAGGTGATCCACCTGATGGCGGAACTTGAAGGTGACTTTGCCCTCAGCTTCCATCGCCCGTGCGCGGGTCTCGAACACCTCGACCGTGCCGGGCCCGGTGCCCCAGGTGATATGGAACCGGGGCACCGAATTGCCCTGCGACGAGGCATCGACCCCACCGCGTTCGGCCCAGCCGACGATCGGAAAAATCCGGTGCCCCATGGCGCGCAACCAGTCGCGTTTCTCGCTGGCGGCAAACTCGACATACGCGCGCGCCCATTGTTGTGGCCAATGATCCTCGTCCCGGTCGAACCCGGCGGTGCCCTGCCAGTCCTGCCAGGCCAGATCAAAGCTGTCCCGAATGCCTAGTCGCCGCTGTTCGGGGGTGTCGACCATGAACAGCCCGCCAAGGCTCCAGAACGCCTGACCGCCCAGATTGGCCTCGCTCTCTTGATCCAATACAAGCACGCGGCGCCCGGCCTCGGCGGCCTCGGTCGCGGCGACGAGGCCTGCAAGCCCGCCGCCTACCACGATCACGTCCGATGTCTGGGCCATGGTTTGCTCCTGGGTGCCTGCGTTACCGTCTCCGATGCACTATTGTCTTGAAGCATTGCCGAGGCAAGACATGCGCTGATGGCTGTGTCACGGACAGGTAACATCCGTTACGCAATGTGGCATGACACCCCGAACAGGATATCCCGATGAGCCCAGCCAAGCTTTCCCCGACCGACGTATCCGGCCCGCGCCCGGCGTGGAGTGTCGACAAGTTCGACGATGCGGGCCGGGTGCGCGTCACGCCGGGCCTGACGACGCTGTGCCATATCGACCGGGGCTCTGCCGCGCATGCCGCTCTGGGCCGGATCGCCGCGGCGCTGCGGACGGGGCCGCATGCCCACGCCTTTGCCTTCCTGCCGCCCGACAGCTTTCACATGACCCTCTTCGATGGGGTCATCGACTATCGCCGCGATGGCGTGCACTGGCCCGAATACCTGCCATCGGACGCGCCCATAGCTCAGGTCGAGGCGGACTGGCGCGCGCGGCTGCAGGACTTCCATCTGCCGCAGCGCTTCGAGATCGACGTCAACGGAGTGGTCGGCGGCTATACCTGCCCGGTAAGCGGTGCCGACGCCGAGCATGAGCGGCAGTTGCGCGAGTGCCGCGATCAACTGGCAGAGCGGTTGCAGCTGCGCCGAGCCAATCACGACAGCTATGGGTTCCACATCACGCTGGCCTATCAGGTGCAATGGCTTGATCCGCAGGCCGGGCAAGACGTCGTTGCGCTTTCGGACCAACTCTTTGCCGATCATGGTGACGCTCTGCGGCGGGTCGAGATTGGCCCGGTTGAATTTTGTCGGTTCGAAAACATGTATCATTTCGAACCGCTTCTGAGACTGTAGCGCTCAGGGCTTGATGAATTTGGAGTTGCCGATCTGCCGCCTGTCGGTATTGCCCGCATTTGGGGCCGTGTCGCGCGACGCCTGCACGGTCTCGACCGACTGCGCCGGAATGGCGGCAATCGTCCGCGTCTCGCAGGCGACGCCGTTCCCGTCGGGATCATTGCGCAGGTGATAGCCGGGCATTCCTTCGCGCACTTCAAATACGCCGACCTTGGCAGCCGCCTCGCAGCCAGCCATCGCGACCAGATGTTGCAGGGCTTGTTCGGCCGGATAGGGACTGGTGCGGATATAGACACCGATCGCGGTGCTGCACATCAACAGCGGCAGGGCGGCAAGCAAGGTCGCGATGCGTGTCGGGGACAGCGCCTTGGCCCGTGTTGCGGCGGCGCGCTTTTCCCGGCGCATCCGGCGCTTGACTGATTTTCTTTTGGGCCTGAGTTCGCTGAGTTCCGTCATGCGCCCGACGTAAGGGATACAGATGGCAAAGACATGGCAGCAATGCGCCAAATCCGGTCAATACGGCAAAACCGCCGGTTTTTCAGCGGGCCGGATGTGGCTGAAATAACCGGGGAACAGTACCTGATGAAACTTGTCAACTATATGATTTATAATGATTTTCCCTCTTTACAATCGCTCATGGGCCGCCTAGTAAAAGTACAGAATACAGAGCCAGCCAGCCTCAGGCGCTCGCCCGCAGCACGCCATCCAGCGACCTGTCAAAGGTAGCCAGACAGCACGCCCCGCCCGCCAGCCAGATCTGAATCAAGCCAGCAGCGTATTCACCGCAGCCACCCGCCTTGCCGGGTGGCTTATTTGTTTGAATTGCCGCTGGACCCCGGCAATGGAATGTTACCGTTGCCGCCAGTCGCGCGCCTTGCGGCCCCGGTATTTCGCCGTCAGCTCCGGCGGCGCGTCATTCTCGTCATAAACGCCCAGCACGATGCCACGCTTGCCCGACTTCATGCGCATCTCTTCCAACTGGCGCAGCGACCGTGTGGTACGTTGCGAGGGGCGGCGCGCCCAGGCAAAAAGGTGGTCATAGAGCTCCTCGATCACTGCCTCATGCGCAGCGCTGACGCCCAGGTCATCCAATTCCTGCGGATCGTTCTCAAGATCGAAGAGCAGGGGCCGGAAGCCGCCTTCGCAATGGATCAGCTTCCATTTCTTGCTGGCGATCATGAACATCACCGCGTCGCGGGTTTCAACGCCCAGTTGTTCGGCAATCGGTGAGGTGGAGTAGTCGTATTCGCATATCGCATGGGCGCGGAACGTATCGCTACGCTGACCGCGCAGGATCGGCAGCAGGCTTTCACCTTCAAGGATGTGATCGGCAACCTCTCCGCCCGCTGCGTCGACAAAGGTCGGAGCGAGGTCGATGCTTTCGACCAGCGCATTGCAGGTGGTACCCCGCGTGGTATCGGCCTCTGGCGCAGGATCGTAGACAATCAGCGGCACTTTGGTCGAGGCATCCTGAAAGAACGTCTTTTCCCCAAGCCAGTGATCGCCCAGAAAATCGCCGTGATCCGAGGTGATTACGATCATCGTGTCCTGCATCCGCCCGGTATCCTCCATCCAGTCGAGCAGGCGGCCGATCTGGTCGTCGGCCTGTTTGATCAGCCCCATATAGGCGGGAATCACCGCCTCGCGCACATGGTCCTGCGAAAAGGCCTGCCCGACCTTGGTGTCCATGAAGGCCTTCAGCACCGGATGCGCCCGCTGCCGTTCGACATCACAGCGGTTGACCGGCAGGATGTGTTCCGGCCCGTACATCGAGGCATAGGGCTCGGGCACGATATAGGGCCAGTGCGGCTTGATATAGGACAGGTGGCAGCACCACGGGCCGTCATGGCTTTCCATGAACTCCATGCCGCGTGTCGTCAGATAGGGCGTTTCGCTGTCAGCTTCGTCGATATTTGCCGGGTGGGGCGCGTGTTTGAGGAACCAGCCGGACAGGACATTGCCATCACCATCCAGCGCCGAGTTTGCAAAATCATGCCACGGATTGTCGCTGTCATAGCCCTTGCCGCGCAGGTAGTCGTTATAGGCCCTGGCCCCGTCCGGATCATACAGCCCGTCCGGCCCCTCGGGTCGCATGCCGTCGTCACGCTCGAAGATGTCAAAGCCGCATTCCGCCACCCGCGCGCCGATCAGGCTGTCGTGGGCCAGGCCCAGCCGGGCCATCCCCTCGGCATCGGCGCGCATATGGGTCTTGCCCACCAGCCAGCTTTGCATCCCCGCCTTGCGCAGATGGTCGCCGATGGTCAACTCACCCACTTTCAGCGGGATGCCATTATTCGAGGCCCCATGGGACTGCACATAGCGCCCGGTATAGGTCGACATCCGCGACGAGCCACAGATGGGCGACTGGATGTAGGCGCGGGTGAAACGGACCCCGCGTTTGGCCAGACCGTCGATATGGGGCGTGTGCAGGTGCGGGTGGCCGTAGCAGCTCAGGTAATCCCAGCGCAGCTGGTCGAACATGATGAACAGGATGTTCTTTGCCTTGGCCATTGCGCGCCTCCGTGGTTGCCGACGTCATGCTAGTGGCATTTTGCCGGAACGAAAGGGGGCAGTCAGCGGGTGGCCGGGTCGGTCAGGGCATCCGCGATCAGAGCTGGCAGGGTGCCGCTATCGGCATAGGCCAGTTGGTGGGGCAGGGAGGCAACGGGGCTTTTGCGATAGCCTTCGGTAAAGAGGGCAAACGGAACCCCCGCGCGCTGTGCCGTTTCCGCGTCGACCTCGCTGTCGCCCACATAGAAACGCGGGCCTGCGCCCAATTGTTCGAACACGTGCAGCAAGGGGGCAGGGTCGGGTTTGCGTTGCGCCAGTGTGTCGCCGCCGACCACAACCGCAAAGAACCGCGACAGATCGAGCGCGTCCAGCACCTGGCGCGCCGCGGCTTCGGGCTTGTTGGTGCAGATACCCAGCGCATTGCCGCTGGTCGTGAAAGCCTCCAACATGTCCCGCACACCTGCATAGAGCACCGTTCGCGCGGTGGGCGCGCGCATGTAATTGTCCAGCGTGATCCGGGTCAGTTTGCTATGCAGGCCCATGTCGACTCCGCCATGGGTCATCACCCGCTCGACCAGTTTGGGCAGGCCATTGCCGACAAAACCGATGATCGTGGTCAGGTCCAGTTCCGGCAGGCCACGCGCGGTCAGCGTCAGGTTCACCGCCGCCGCCAGATCGGGCACGCTGTCGATCAGGGTGCCATCCAGATCAAAGACGATCGCCGGTTTCATCGCTGCTCTCCCATGTTTCACTGCATGGGTGACAGGGGGCGGGCCGCGTTGCAACTGCATTCGCGCGGGCGCCGTTCCGTGACGTAAAATACTGCGGCAGAACCAGCGCTTGACAAACCTTAGTGATTTACTCAGATTAAAGGTGAGACTGTCAGCCATCCTCGCCGAGTCCGAGCCAGCCAGACATATTCAGACCCTTACTGGAGCGCCGGAGTCGGACATGAAAACCAAGTTGACCTCTTCGACCGATGCCGGTGCGCCCTCCACACCTTGCAAATGTCACGGAGAGTCCCCCATGAACGCCCCGAACCCGACCCCCACACAGGCTTACCCTGTCCGCATGCTGCCCACGCACAAGGCCGAAGATTTGACCAAGGGCGGCAATCTTGCGCAGATCGAGCTGGGCGATCAGCTCTATACGTTGCGCATCACCCGCGCCGGCAAATTGATCCTGACAAAATGAGCGCGCGTCACCGTGGCGGAGAGGTCGTCGGGCGCGTCGACGATCTTGCCCCTGTCGAGGCGGGGGCGGTGCTGTTCCTCCGGCTATGGGGAAGCAGTGACCGCGACGCGCAACCCAGCGATCTGAGCCTGATGCGCGAGGTCGATGCAGGCTCGCGTGCATTGGAGACACTCGAGCGGATCTGCAGCCTCTGCGCCCAGCACGGGCGCAGGCCGCTCATGCGTCATTCGTTGGGGTGCGATTGTCTGGGGGCCGATGAGAATTTCTTTGCCCAGATGATCGGTGCCGCCGCTGATGGCGGGCGCGAGGATGCGATGATGCTGGCCACCCTGATCGTGCGGCCCGATTTCGCCCCGGCGCTGGCGGCCTTGTCCGAAGAGTTCGGTCTGGCGCTCAAGACCTTGTCCGGCCCGGTCAACCCCCGCGATCGCGTGTTACATTAACAACATCCGCACCCGCCGTGATGGTGGGTGTGGTCACATGTGGCGGGCGGGGCATAGTCGCCCACCTCACCCAGAATACCCCGCAGGGTGACCAGGATCATGTCCACATCCTCTGCCTCGATGGTCAGGGGCGGGCGGATTTTCAGGATGTTGTCCTTGGGTCCCTCGCTGCCGATCAGGATACGGTGATCGCGCATCCGATTCTTGACATAGGCGCAGATCTCGGTGGCTTCCGAGCGGTCCGGGTTCACCAGTTCGACCCCCAGAAACAGCCCCAGACCGCGCACGTCACCAACGCAGGTGAAATCGCGCTCGATCTGGCGTAATCCGTCGATCAACCGCGCCCCCATGCGCTGGGCGTTGTCCTGAAGGCCTTCGTCGTCGACGATGTCCAGAACCTCCTTGCCGACCCGGCAGGACAGGGTCGAGCCACCAAAGGTCGAGAAGAATTCCGGCCCCTGTGCGAAACTGTCAGCAATGGCGCGGGTGGTGACGACCACCCCGATCGGATGGCCGTTGCCGATGGGTTTGCCCAGCACCACAATATCGGGCACCGCGCCCTGCTGTTCGAACCCGAAATAATGTTCGCCCAACCGGCCCAATCCGGTCTGCACCTCATCGGCGATACAGACCCCACCGGCGGCGCGCACCTTGTCATAAACCGCGGGCAGATAGCCTGCGGGCGGGATGATCTGCCCGCCGACCGAGGGGAAGGTTTCGGCAATGAACCCGGCCAGCCCGTGCCCTTTGGCCTGCAGCGCGGCAATGGTCGGATCAACCAGATTGGCGAATTTGCGGGCGCGCTCGGGATCATCGCGCCGGAACCGGCCGCGATAGTCATCTGCCACTTCGACCAGTTCGACCCAGTCGCTTGGTCCGGTGCCACCCGGCGCGTTGAACTTGTAGGCCGAGATGTCGATCGCGCCGGTGGTGTTGCCGTGATAGCCGTGATCCGGCGTCACAATGCCCTTCGCGCCGCTATGGGCGCGGGCCAGTCTGAGTGCCAACTCATTGGCCTCGCTGCCGGAATTGACGAAAAAGCAGACCTGCAGAGGATCAGGCAGTTTCGATTGCAGCTTGTTGGCAAACGCCGTTTGCGCCGGGTGCAGGTAACGTGTGTTGGTGTTCACCCGGCCCAGCTGATCGGTGGCAATAGCCTGGATACGCGGATGCGCATGACCCACATGGGGCACGTTGTTATAGGCGTCCAGAAAGGGGCGGCCCCATTCGTCAAACAGATGATGCCGCCAGCCGCGTACCAGCATGACCGGTTCGTCATAGGTCAGCCGCAGATTGCCACCGAAATGCGCCAGCCGATCCTGCAAAACCTCTTGTCTGGATGTCGGCAGATAGGCGATTTTTTCGTCCGGCAAGTTCAGCAGCGCTGCCGGGTTCGGGCAAATCTCCGCCCAGAACGCAAGATCGTCGGGGTCCGCCACACCGGGCCAGTCCGGCGCCATGCCATCGGCCATCAGCGCCAGTTGAAAATGCGCGTGCGGCGCCCAGCCACCATTCTGCTCAGGCGTGCCCAACCGGCAAAAAGCCGAGCCCTGCGCCACCGGATCACCCGGTTTCAGCCGGTCGCAGACCTCGGGGTCCACATGGCCGAAAAGCGTATAAAACGCATCGCCCTGAGGCGTTTCATGATGCAGGATCACCACCCCGCCGTAATCGAGCGGATCGCTGCGGTTCTCGACCGCCTCGACCCGACCGCTGAGCGGTGCGTGCAGCAACGTCCCAGCAGGCGCTAAGACATCGACGCCCAGATGCACGGTCCGACGGTCCGACGCTCGCCACGGCCCGGCGCAAAAACCCGGTTCGGTATAGATCAGTCGCGGCTCACTGTAGTGGCCAAGCCAGACCGGTGCATCCGGCACCACCGCGCCAATTCTCGCCGCATCCTCGACCGGCATGTGAAACGGATCGCGTGGCCAGGTGGACCGCTCGACCGACAGATCCCCAATCGGCGCTTCGCTCAGGTCCTCACCGATCAGCGCCGGAAGCGCGCCGCGATGCGCATCGATATAGGTGCGGACGCGTTCTGCACCCTCGGTCACCGGCAGGCCACAGGCCGCCCGCAGGCGGGCGGTCATCAGCCCGTCACCCTGTGCGCCACGCTCCAGAAACCGCCACGCGGGGCGCTGGCTGATCGTTACATAAGGATCATCCGGATGATCCAGCGCCATCAGCGCCGAATTGACCACCGACACCGCCAGCCGCATCCGCAAGAGCGGCCAGATCAGGCCAATCTCTTCGGGTGAAAGCCGGTTCACTGCGTGATAGCCGCGCACCAGTGCCGCCAGCGCGCGCGCGGGCGTGGGGTGGTCCAGCACCACATACGCCCCGGCAATCGCAAGTTCGCAGACCTTGGGCGCGGCGCACATATCCCCGAAATCGATCAACCCCGAGATGCCGTGACGGCCCAGATCGCCCTCGACCAGAATATTGTAGTCATTGGCATCATTGTGAATCGCCTGTTTCGGCAAGGCATTCAGCCGGTCCTCAATCGCCGCAAATTCATCTGCGATGCCATTGATCAGCGCCCGCCGGGTATCGTCCCGAATGACATCCAGCTCGCCCTCGATCCAGCGAGCCGCCGTCAGATCCCATTTGAAGTCGCGTGACAACGCGGGATGCCCGAACCCGTCCAGCGCCCGGTCGGTGGCCCCCAGAACCCTGCCGAGCTTCAGGATCAGGTCTTCGGAATGTGGACATACGCGGGCATAACAGTCGCCGGTCAGGCCTTCCTGCAGCCAGACCAGCCGGGTCACCCCATCCGCATCCGCAACCTCGACAAGCTTGGAACCCTCCAGCGCCGCCACGGCCTTTGCAACAGGCAGCCCCGGTGCCGCTGCGCCAATATGATCGAGCGCTGCAATCTGCATCTCGACCAGTTCCGCACCGCAGCCTGCACGCATCACTTTCAGCAGATAGCGCGACCCGTTGGCGCTCTCGGCCAGAAAGTTCAGGTCATATTCCCCGTCGAGGCGTTTAAGCTCGGCGGCAATGCCCCAATGCCGGTTCAGCGCGTTCATCCAATGCTGCATCTTGCCTCTTTCGCCAAGCGCGGTGATCCGTTTTTCATCTGGCCAAAATATCCCGGTGGAGTCGCGCGCACGCGACGGCGGCAGCGCCCCCGATCCGTCAGCCCATTGCGCGCAACCGTTTGATCAGCGAGGAGGTGTCCCAGCGCCCGCCGCCCAGTTTCTGCACATCCTTGTAGAATTGATCGACCAGAGCCGTGACCGGCAGGCTGGCCCCGGTATCATCGGCGGTGTCCAGGCAGATGCCCAGATCCTTGCGCATCCAGTCGACCGCAAACCCGTGCTCGAAATGATCATCCAGCATGGTTTCATACCGGTTCGACATCTGCCAGCTTCCGGCGGCCCCCTGGCTGATCACCTCGACCACAGCGCGCCCGTCGAGCCCGGCTTTCTCGGCGAAATGCAGCGCTTCGCTGAGACCCTGCACAAGCCCGGCAATGGCGATCTGGTTGCACATCTTGGTCATCTGGCCCGCACCGCTGTCGCCGATGCGGCGGCAGATTTTGGAATAGACCTGCATCACCGGTTCTGCCTGCGCATACGCGCCCTCATCGCCACCACACATGATCGACAGCGCACCGTTTTCCGCCCCGGCCTGACCGCCCGAGATCGGCGCGTCGACAAAGGCAAGTCCAAGCGCCTTGCCCGCCTCGCAAAGCGCGCGTGTGACCTTGGCCGAGACGGTGGTGTGATCGACAAAGATCGCGCCGGATTTCATCGCGGCAAAGGCGCCCTCCGTACCGGTGCACACGCCGCGCAGATCGTCGTCATTGCCAACGCAGGCCATCACGAAATCGGCGCCTTGGGCCGCCTCTGCCGGTGTCTTTCTCATCGCGCCGCCATGCTGGGCCACCCAGGCCTCGGCCTTGGCAGTGGTGCGGTTATAGACGGTGACTTGGTGGCCCGCCGCCTGCAGATGTCCCGCCATGGGATAGCCCATGACCCCAAGCCCGAGAAATGCGACTTTCGCCATGTGATTACCCTTCCGTTGATCTCATGCGGTTGTTGCCCAGAGACAAAGCAAAGCCGCGCCCAAAGGGCAAGGCAGATCAGCCCTCGCGGCCCAGATCGCGCAGAATCGGGCAATCGGGACGTGCGTCTCCGGCGCAGGCATCGACCAGTTCGGTCAGCGTGTCCTGCATCGCGCGCAGGTCTGCGATCTTGGCCTCGATCCGGCGCAGGTGATCTCGGGCGATGCGTTTGACATCGGCGCTGGCCCGCGTGTCATCCTCGTAGAGCGCCAGCAGTGCGCGGCAATCCTCGATCGTGAAGCCAAGCGCGCGGGCGCGGGCCAGAAAGGCCAGCTTGTGCAGGTCCTGCTCGGCAAAGCGCCGATAGCCGTTGTTGTCGCGGGCCGGAGAGATCAGGCCGATCTCTTCGTAATATCGGATCGTGTTTGCGGGCAGGCCCGAGCGGTCGGCGACATCTCCGATATTCATGCGCCCGATGCCTTTGGCTGATGCGTGGCTACCGGTGGCGGATATCGCTGCGGCGAGGACCCTGCAGGCTGGATGCGGCGCAGGCGCAGGGCGTTGGTGACCACAAAGACGCTGGAAAACGCCATTGCCCCGGCGGCCAGCCCCGGCGACAGCAGCGGCCCGCCAAAGGCATGCAGCAGACCGGCGGCGACCGGGATCAGCAGGATGTTATAGCCAAAGGCCCAGACCAGATTCTGACGGATATTGCGCATGGTGCGGCGCGACAGGTCCAGCGCGGTCACCGCGCCGTTCGGGTCTCCATTCATCAGCACCACATCAGCGGCCTCGATGGCCACATCGGTTCCGGTGCCGATGGCGATGCCCACATCGGCACTGGCCAGCACCGGCGCGTCGTTGATCCCGTCCCCGACAAAAGCCACCGCGCCATGCGCCGCCCGCAGCGCCTCCAGCGCGTGGACCTTGCCGTCGGGCAGAACCTCGGCACTGACCTGATCGACCCCCAACTGGTCGGCCACGGCCTGCGCGGTGGCGCGGTTGTCGCCACTGATCAGCGCGGTTCGCAGCCCCATCTCATGCAAGGTGGCAATGGTCGCGGCGGCCTCTGGCTTGACCGGATCGGCCACCGCCAGAACCGCCGCTGCGCGACCGTCAAGCGCGACATAGACCGGTGTTTTGCCCTGCGCGGCCCAGGCTTGCCCTGTCGCGCGCAAGCCGCCCAGTTCGATTGTGTCGCGGTCAAACAGCCGGTCCGCGCCGATCACCACCTCCACCCCGTCGATCCGGGCGCTCAGGCCCAACCCGGTGATCGTCTCGAACTGTGCCACCTCGGGCAGGGAGCCTGTCCAGGCGCGGGTGATGGCGCTGGCGATGGGATGTTCCGAGCGCGCCTCGGCCGCGGCTGCCAATTGCAGCGCGTGGTCGCGGGTGATGCCCTCGGCGACGCTCAGGTCGGTCAGTTCGGGCCGCCCTTCGGTCAAGGTTCCGGTCTTGTCGAAGGCGATCACCTTCGCGTCTTGCAGGCGCTGCAGGGCGTCGCCCTTGCGGAAAAGCACGCCAAGCTCGGCCGCGCGTCCGGTGCCGACCATGATCGAGGTGGGTGTCGCCAGCCCCATGGCACACGGGCAGGCGATGATCAGTACCGACACGCCCGCCACCAGCGCCAGCGGCAGCGCGGGGGCCGGACCCCAGAGCAGCCAGCCCGTAACCACCAGCCCCGCAATCAGCAGCACGGCGGGCACGAACCACATGGTGACCCGGTCGACCAGCCCCTGAATGGGCAGCTTAGTGGCCTGCGCCTCTTCGACCATCTGGATGATCCGGGCCAGCACCGTATCCGCACCGACCCGCGTTGCCTGCGCGCGCAAGGCTCCGGTGCCGTTGACGGTGCCGCCGATGATCTCGGCCCCTTCGGCCTTGGCAACCGGCACAGGTTCGCCGCTGATCATGCTTTCATCGACCCGCGAGTGGCCGTCCAGAACAAAGGCGTCCACCGGGATGCGCTCACCGGGGCGGATCAACAGGATATCGCCTTCGCGCAGTTCGCTAAGGGGAATGTCGGCGGGTGTGCTGTCGCGCTCGACCCGGGCGGATTTCGGTTGCAATCGCAGCAGGGATTTAATGGCCGAACTGGCACGGCCCTTGGCGCGCGCCTCCAGCATCCGTCCGAACAGGATCAGCACGGTGATCACGCAGGCGGCCTCGTAATAGACATGCGCGGTACCCTCGGGCAACAGGCCTGGCGCGAAGGTTGCCACCACCGAATAGCCATAGGCCGCCGCCGTCCCCAGTGCCACCAGAGCGTTCATGTCAGGTGCCGCGCGCAGCAACGACGGGATGCCCTTGGCATAGAAGATACGCCCCGGCCCCAGCAGCAGCAGCGAGGTCAGCACGAATTGGATCAGGGCGCTGGTCTGGGTGCCGATGCTGTGCTGGACCCAGTGATGGAACGCGGGAACCACATGGCCGCCCATTTCGAGAATGAACACCGGCAGTGCCAGCGCCGCCGCAAGGAGCGTGGCGCGCAGCAGGCCCGTATCCGCATCCTGCGTGGGGGCCGTATCGTATTCGGCCTGCGCCGGATAGCCCGCATCAGAGACAACCTGCGCCAGCCGGTCGGCATCGGTGAGGCGGTGATCAAACCGGATGACGGCTTTGCCGGTCGCCAGATTGACGCTGGCGTCGACCACACCGGGCGCGTCCATCAGCGCATTTTGCGCCCGCCCCACGCAGGAGGCGCAGGAGAGGCCGGTCAATTGTAAAGTGGCTGTTTGCGATTCGGGCATGGCAGAGACCTTGGATGTCGCGGGTATAGGTCAGATAAGGCCTCCAGTAACTGGAAGGTCAAGGTTTCTGCGGTCGATTTTTTTGGTGTTTTAGTCCGTTTGGTGCCCTGGGCGCGGGTCGTCGATCCCGGACGGGAAGCGGTGGGGCATCAGGCTGGCCTGAAACCACTGGATCATGGTGTAGATCGAAAACACCGGCAGCCCGGTTCTGCGTCTGATATCGGCGGCAAACGGCACCATATTGGTGCATTCCAGAACGATCGCCCCGGCCTGTGGTTCACCCGCGATAATCGCATCTGCGGCCTGCAGCATGTCCTGCCGGCAGGCTTCGAAATCGATTTCGGAAGCATCGCCCAAAATATCGCGGGTAAAGACCTGACCGTCATCGGTGCCATAGATCGGCGTGTCCAGCGGCACTCGGGCTGCGGATAGATGCTGAGGCGTCAGGGTCGCTTTCGAGATGGTCAGGATCACCGGTTTTTGCCCCGGTGGCAGCATGGCCTGCACCATTGGTACCTGCATCAGCGACGAGGTGGCCACAGGCACGCCAAGAGCGGCGCGCAGATCATCCTGAACCAGCGACAGAAATCCGCAATTGGTGGTGATCCCGTCGCAGCCCATCGCCACCAGCTCGCGCCCGGCGTCGATGAAATCGTCAAGCCGGGAGCACGGGTCGCCCCGCACGATCCGCTCGGGCGAGGCGCCGCGCACCACCCGGTATTGCACAGGGAAGGGCCAGGTCATCGCATTGCCCATATCGCCCGGAATGCGCGGGAATTGCGTTTCCAGCATCAGGATGCCGACGCTGGCGCCAAAGACCGTCTTACCACCTGTTTGCAGGGACATGCCGGAACCTCACAGATCGGGAACATAAAGCTGCGCGAAGGCGTCGCGCACGGCCTGCGTCGCGCCCTCGCGCCGGCGTTCGATATGGGCGCGCATCTGCGCCGTGGCCGCGTCCGCATCACGCCGGACTACGGCGTCAATGATCCGGCGATGGGCCGAGACCATGCTTTGCCTGTCAGGCGCGGTTTCGCGCAGGCGGCGCAGGTCGATCAGGCGCAGATAGCGGATGCGGTCATTGAGATTGTCCAGCATCCGGCAGAGTTCGCCATTCCCGGAAAGCTGGCAGAGCTGGGTATGGAACGCCTCATCCAGCGCCAGCAGGCTGTCGGCATCGGCAGCGGGGATGTAGTCGGATGCAACCGCATCCAGCGCGTGCCCAAGCGCGGCGATGGCCTCATCCGTGGCGCGCTGACAGGCCAGTCGCACCGCTTCGGTCTCAACCGCGACGCGGGCCTCGTAGAGGTCCATCACAAGCTCTGGCGACAGCGAGCGGCAGAAGAAGCCACGACCGGAACGGAAGGTCAGAAACCCCTCGGCCACCAATCGGTTCAGCGCCTCACGGATCGGCGTGCGCGAGGCGTTCAACTCTGCCGCCACCGCGCTTTCGTTGATGCGGGCGTCAGGCTTGAAGGCGAAATCGGCGGCCATGCGCCGCAGCGCTTCATAGATCCGGTCAACATTGCTTTCGGATTTCGCCATGCCTGCTCCTTGTTCCGTTAAAGATTAGGACGGGATTGACATGTGCGCAACCTTTCATTCAAAGCTGTATACAATTTTGAATGCAAAAATGGGTGAGTCGCATGGAAAACCGGATGAACGGGGCCGAGGCAATGGTCCGCATGCTGGAGGCGCAGGGTGTGCAGCATATCTTCGGGCTGTGCGGGGATACCACGTTGCCCTTCTATGACGCGATGCTGCGGCTGGATCATTCGATCACCCATGTGCTGACCCGCGATGAACGCTGCGCCACCTATATGGCCGATGGCTATTCCCGCGTGACCGGGTGGGTCGGCGTGGCCGAGGGGCCATCGGGCGGCGGCGCGACCTATATCCTGCCGGGGCTGATCGAGGCGTCAGAAAGCTCATATGCCGTGCTGGGGATCACCACGGACATTTCGGTCTCATCTTATGGAAAATACCCGCTGACCGAGGTGGACCAGAACGCCTTGATGGCACCGCTGACCAAATGGAATACGGTGCTCAGCCGGGCCGACCACATCCCGCGCATGGTGCGGGCGGCGTTCCGGGCCATGACCACCGGGCGTTCCGGGGCTGCGCATATCGGCTTGCCCTATGACATCCAGTATGACCCGGTCGATCCCAGCGACATCTGGGCCGACCCGGCAACCGCCACCTATCCGGCCTATCGTCAGGCCCCGCCCCCCGGCGCGGTCGAGGCGGCGGTCGAGGCGATCGGGTCGGCGAAATCCCCGCTGATCGTCTGCGGTGGCGGCGTGGTGATCGCGCAGGCCTGGGAGGCGCTGGACCGGCTGGCCACCCGGTTGGACATCCCGGTGGCGACATCGATCTCGGGGCAGGGCGCGCTGGCTGAAACCCACCCGAACTGCCTCGGCGTGGTCGGCTCGAACGGTGGCACCGACGAGACATGGGAGATGATGGAGGCCGCCGATCTGGTGATCTTCATGGGTTGCCGCGCCGGGTCCACCACCACCGCGCGCTGGGAGGCGCCGGGGCCGGGCACACGGGTTGTCCATTTTGACAGTGATCCGATGGTGATGAACGCAAACTACCGCACCGAGGTTGCGGTGGTCGGCGACCTGCAACTGGCGCTGGAGGAGGCAAATGCGGTACTCGACAATCGTGGTCAGGGTGGCGAGGGTTTCGGCGGCGCGACGGCGGTGGCCGAAAAGAAGGCGCGCAAATTCGAGACCTTTGAGCGCTTTGCGCGCACAACCGATGGCCCGATCCGCCCCGAACGGGTGATCAAGACGCTGATGGAGGTCCTGCCCGAGGATGCCACCGTGGTCTCTGATCCCGGCACGAGCTGCCCCTATTTCTCGGCCTATTACCAACTGCCCAGACCGGGGCGGCACTTCATCACCAACCGCGCCCACGGCGCGCTGGGCTATGCGCTGTCGGCGGCGCTGGGCGCCTGGTTCGGGCGACCCGCGTCAAAGACCGTCGCGCTGATGGGTGACGGGTCGTTCAGCTTTACCTGCGGCGAGCTGGAAACCGTCTGCCGGGTCGGCGCGCCGATCACCTATGTGGTGTTCTCGAACTCGAATTTCGGCTGGATCAAGGCCAGCCAATATGCCGACAAGGACGCGCGTTACTACAACGTGGATTTCAACCGAACCGATCAGGCCGCTGTGGCGGCGGCTTATGGGGTGAAATCCTGGCGGGTCGAAGATCCTGACGATCTTGACCGCGTGCTGCGTCAGGCCATTGCCCATGACGGGCCGACTTTGGTCGATATCATCTGCCAGCCGTTGGAAGAGAGCAACGCACCGGTTCGCCGCTGGATGGGCTGAACGCCGTCGCGGAAACGCTCCGGTGGAGCGTTTCCGGCCCGCCCGAGGTGTCAGTCGGTATTCCCCTGTTGCGCAAGCGCCTGTTTCAGTGCGGCATTTTCGGCCCTGAGCTGTTCCATCTCGGCGCCGATCCTCTGAAGTTGCGGCTGCAACTGTGCCTCGGTGAAGCGCGGTGTGATATGGCTGGGGCAGTTCCAGTCCAGCGCCTCAATATGGATGATCGCGGCGCGTTCTGCGGTCGCGTCGGCCCCGTCGGGAAACAGGCTGGCGGCGGCGGCCGCGCCTTCGGTGAACTCCACCCGACCGAGTATTTTCAGGCGGCGTTTGATGGCATAGTCCATCAGGATCATCGCGATCCGATTGTTGCCGTCGAGATTGCCGCGCGAGATATACTGCCGGTTGCCCGAGAAGTCGGCATAGCCTATGGTCGTCGGTCCCAGCACCTTCAGAAAGCCCTCGGGCCCGCCGCGAAACTGCACATAGGGCCAGCCGGTCTCGGATACGGTGGCCTGATAGAAACCGTCGCGCGCCTCGACAAAGGCCTTTTCCGCGTCACCGATCAGGTGGCCCTGCTGCGGGCCCCCTTCGATGAATTTGGCATAGGTTCTGGCCGATCCCATCCGTTCCTGATGGGCGCGGACGGCAGGGGTGAATGTGCGTTCCGAAAAGGCGCGGGGCATCTCGTGGTCTCCTTCAAAGTCCCAGACCGGTCAGGCCGGGGTGATCCTCGGGGCGGGGGCCTTGCGGCCAGTGAAACAGCCGGTCATCAGCGGAAATCGACAGATCGTTGATCGAGGCGATGCGCCGGGCCATGCGGCCATCTGCGGCAAATTCCCAATTCTCGTTGCCGTAAGAGCGATACCACAGCCCGGCCTCATCGCTCCATTCATAAGCGAAGCGCACCGCGATACGATCACCCGCGCAGGTCCACACTTCCTTGATCAGGCGATACCCCTGCTCGCGCTGCCATTTCCGGGTCAAAAAGGCGTGAATCTGGTCGTGACCTTGCAGGAATTCCGAGCGGTTTCGCCATAGGCTGTCGTCGGTATAGGCCTTTGTGACGATGTCGGGGTCGCGGCTGTTCCAGGCGTTTTCCGCCATCCGCACTTTTTGCGCGGCAGTCTCAGAGGTAAAGGGCGGCAATGGAGGGCGGCTCATCTGGGGTCTCCTTCCGGCTCAGGCCAGTGACGTGGCCAGAAGCGCCAGCGACAACAGCGTGATGACGGTCCGATGTGGAACGCGGAATTCAATGGCGGGCATGGCGATGCTCATGGTGTACCGTTCTGTTAACTTTTCTTAAGGTGTACCGATCGGTACCTTGTTTCAAGGGGTGCGCTGCAATTTCTTTTTGAAGGCACACCGGGCAGGTAAAGAGTGACATAATTTCAGCTGGATACCCGGGGCATTGAAAGGCGAGCGGGTATCGAATATGTACTGATCTGTACACTAAAGGTGACGACATGCGCCCCAATAAACGCGATGAACTGGTCCGCAAGGCATTGGAGATATTCTACCGCGACGGGTTCAATGCCACCGGCATGGATCGGCTGGTGGTGGAAACCGGGGTCTCGAAAACCTCAATGTACAAGCATTTCCGCACCAAGGAGGATCTGATCCTTGCCGCTTTGCGGCTGCGTGACGAAAACTTCCGCAACTGGCTGTTCCGGGAATGCGAAAATCGGGCCGACACGCCCGAGGCGCAAATGCTGGCGATGTTCGACGCGCTGGCCGCATGGTTCGCGCAGGACGGGTTTCGCGGCTGCATGTTCATCAAGGCCAGCGCCGAGTTTCAGGACAAGGCCCATCCGATCAACGTTCAGGCGGCGGAACACAAGCGCCTGTTGCTGAACTGGCTGACCGGGCTGGCGCAGCAGGCCGGTTTCGCCGCGCCGGAAAGCCTGGCGATGCAACTGCTGCTGCTCAAGGAAGGCGCGATTGTCGCCGCCGCAATGCTGGGCATCGACGGACCTGCACAAGAGGCCAAACAGGCCGCGCGTGTTCTGCTTGACCACGCGCCGGGGTCGCGCTGACTGTCGGTCCTTCCTGTTGACCGGGCCGACCGTGCGATCCTACAAATGATCCAGACGCTCATAGGCGCGTCGCCGCAGGAAGGAGGAGCCGCGGATGAACAACCTTCTGCGGATCGGAGGAGCCAGCGGTTTCTGGGGCGAGGCCCCGCATGCCACGGCGCAATTGCTGGCGGGCGGCGTCGATGTGCTGGTTTATGACTATCTGGCCGAAATCACCATGTCCCTTCTGGCCCGCGCCAAGGCGCGGGACCCGGAGGGGGGCTATGCGCCCGACTTCATCACGGATGCCGTCACTCCGAATCTGACCGCGATTGCACGGGGCGGCGTCAAGATTCTGTCCAATGCAGGCGGCATGAACCCCATGGCCTGCGCGGCGGCGCTGCGCGCGTCCATCGACGCGGCGGGCGCATCGCTGCGTGTGGCGGTGGTCGAAGGGGATGACCTGATGCCGCGCGCGCGCGATTATGCGCAGGCGACCGAGATGTTCTCGGGGGCGGCAATGCCGGCGCCGGATCGGCTTGCCTCGATGAACGCGTATCTGGGCGCACTGCCGGTTGTTGCGGCCCTGAAGGCCGGTGCGGATATCGTGATCACCGGGCGCTGTGCGGATAGTGCGCTGACGCTGGCGGCCTGCATGTGGCGCTTTGACTGGGCGCCGGACAGCCATGATCTGCTGGCCGCCGGATCGCTTGCCGGGCACCTGCTGGAATGCGGGCCGCAGGCAACAGGTGGCAATTTCACCGACTGGGAGGCGGCGGGAAACCTGGCCCATGTCGGCTATCCGATTGCCGAGGTGGCGGAAGACGGGTCGATCCTTTTAACCAAACCGCAAGGCACCAGCGGAACGGTCACCCGCGCCTCGGTGGCGGAACAGATGCTCTATGAGATCGGCGATCCGCGCGCCTATCTGCTGCCCGATGTGATCGGTGATTTTTCAGGAGTTGAGTTGCATCAGGCCGGACCCGACCGCGTCTCGGTCACCGGCGCTCGCGGCCGCAAGCCGACCGGGCAACTCAAGGTTTGCGCAACCTATCAGGACGGCTATCGCGGCGGCATGGTGTTTCAGATGAACGGGCGAGATGCCCGGCGCAAGGCGCGCGCCTTCGCGCAGGCGGGGCTTGAACGGGCACGCGCGCGGCTGCGGGACATGGGCGCGCCGGATTTCACCGAGGTCGCGCTTGAGGCATTCGGCGGCTGCCCCGGATCGGGCGATTACCAAGAGGTCGCCTGCAAGGCGGCGGTTCGCCATCCCGATGCGCGCGCGGTCGGCCTGTTTCTGAAGGAACTGACCGGCACCGCGCTTGCGACGCCGCCGGGGCTGCATTTCTTTACCGGGGCGGGGCGTCCGAAACCGTCACCGGTTGTGGCGCTGTTCTCTTTCCTGATCGATGCGCGGGACATCAACTGCCGGGTGACGCTGGACGGGGATGAGGTGGCGTTCGCTCCAATCCTGTCTGCGACCGCACAGGATTCCCCCGGACCGGCCCCGCAGCCTCCCAGGCCTGACAGCAGCGGGGATCTCGTGCAGGTCAGGCTAGAGACCCTCGCCTGGGCCAGATCGGGGGACAAGGGCGACAGCGCCAATATCGGTGTCATCGCGCGCCACCCCGACAGCCTGCCTCATATCTGGGCCGCGCTGACGCCCGAGGTGATCGCAGAGCTGTTTGACCCCGAACTCAAGGGCGAGGTTCTGCGGTATTACCTGCCCGGATCGCAGGCGATGAACATCGTGATGACGTACGTGCTGGGCGGCGGCGGGGTCGCCTCGCTGCGCAATGATCCGCAGGGCAAGAGTTTTGCGCAGCGGCTGCTGTCTCTGCCCATCGCCGTGCCCGAATCCCTGACACATAGAACGGAGAGCGGGGCGGAATGACATTCACCACCCAGATCGTGGCTGGCAGCCAAGCTTTTGCCGAAAACCGTCGCGCCATGCTCGCGCTGATCGACGATTTGCGCGGGCTGGAACAACGCGCCGCCGACCTGTCCGAACGCCGCCGCGAGAGAATGGAGGCGCGCGGCCAGATGACCCCGCGCGACCGGCTCTCTGCGCTGCTGGACCCCGGTTTGCCCTTCCTGCAACTGCACTCACTGGCGGGCTATCTCACGGATAGCGACGACCCCGTGCAATCGGTGCCCGGCGCATCGGTGCTGATCGGGATCGGTTATGTTTCGGGCACCCGCTGCATGGTGGTGGTCGATGACAGCGGCATCAAGGCAGGCGCCATGTCCGAGATGACCGCCGCCGCCTTCCTCAGCGCACAGGAGATTGCGCTGCGGCAGAAACTGCCCTTCCTGCATCTGGTGGAAAGCGCCGGGGCCAACCTGATGGAATACCGGGTCGACCTCTGGGCCAACGGCGGCAAGCTGTTTCGCAATCTGGCGCGGATGTCGGCGGCAGGCGTTCCCAATCTGGCGGTATTGCATGGGCCGTCCACGGCGGGCGGGGCCTATATGCCGGGTTTGGCCGATTACGTGATCGGTGTGCGCGGCAACGGCATGGCGGCGCTGGCGGGGGCCGCCCTTGTGCAGGCCGCTACCGGCGAAGCGGCGGATGAGCGCGATCTGGGCGGGGCTGAGATGCACGCCTCGGTCTCGGGTCTGGTCGAGTATCTGGCCGGGGACGACGCAGAGGCCATCGCCATCGCCCGCGATGTGGTGGCCCGGCTGGGCTGGACCGGGGCAGGGGCCGTTACCAACCACAAGGGCGCACCCCCGGCGCACCCGCCTGATGCGCTTGCCGGGGCGGTGCCGGTCGATCCGCGCACGCCCTATGACATGCGCGAGATCGCTCTACGGATCACCGACGGCTCCGCGTTTCGCGATTTCAAACCGGGTTACGGTGTCGCGACCGTCTGCCTGCAAGCCTCGATCTGCGGCATCCCGGTGGGGCTGATCGGCAATAACGGCCCCATTGATCCCGACGGGGCCACCAAGGCGGCGCAGTTCATTCAGCTGTGCGGGCAGGCTGGCACGCCGCTGATCTTTCTGCACAATACCACCGGGTTCATGGTCGGCACCCGCTATGAACAGGCGGGCATGATCAAGCATGGCGCCAAGATGATCCAGGCGGTGACATCGGTCAATGTGCCGCGCATCGCGCTTTATGTGGGGGCCAGTTTCGGGGCCGGAAATTACGGCATGGGCGGTTATGCCTATGAACCCGATTTCCTCTTCGCCTGGCCCAATGCCACCACCGGCGTGATGGGCGGCGCGCAGGCGGCGGGCACGATGGAGATGGTGGCCCGCGCCGGGGCGCACCGGCGCGGTGATGCCGTTGACGAGGACAAGCTGGCGCAGCAAAGCGCGCTGATCGCGCAACATTTCGACCGGCAGGCGGGGGCGTTCCATACCTCGGGCCGGTGTCTGGATCATGGCGTGATCGACCCGCGAGATACGCGCCGGGTGCTGGGCTTTTGCCTGAACACGTGTCTTGAGGCCAGCGCCCGGCCGGTCCGGCCCGGCTCTTATGGCGTTGCGAGGTTCTGAGGCGATGCGCTTTGACACCATCCTGATCGCGAACCGGGGCGAAATCGCCCTGCGCATCATCCGCACCGCCCGCGCCATGGGGCTGACCACGATTGCTGTCTTTACCGAAGCCGACGCCGCCGCGCCGCATGTGGCTGCGGCGGACAGGGCCCTGCGCATCGGCGCGGGGCCGGTGGGCGATAGCTATCTGAACGCCGACAGGCTGCTGGCGGCGGCACGGGACAGCGGCGCGCAGGCGATCCATCCCGGCTATGGCTTCCTGTCCGAAAACGCGGATTTTGCCGAGGCCGTCGCGCAAGCCGGTCTGGTGCTGATCGGCCCGTCGCCCGAGGCCATGCGCGTCATGGGCGACAAGGCCGCCGCCCGCGCCGCGATGATCGCAAGTGATGTGCCCTGCCTGCCCGGATATGAGGGCGCAGATCAGAGCGATGACGCACTGCTGCAGGCCGCCGAGCAGATCGGCTATCCGGTCATGGTCAAGGCGGCAGCGGGTGGTGGCGGTCGCGGAATGCGGCTGGCAGCAACCGCAAAGGATATGCGCGCGGCACTGGCAAGCGCCCGGTCCGAGGCGGCGGCGGCGTTCGGCTCTGACACGCTGATCCTCGAACGCGCGCTGACCGGGGCCCGGCATGTCGAGATTCAGATCATCGCCGATGCCCAAGGCACGGTCCTGCATCTGGGCGAGCGTGATTGCTCGGTACAGCGTCGGCATCAGAAGATCATCGAAGAGGCGCCATGCCCGGTCCTCACCAACGACCTGCGTGCGCGCATGGGGGCGGCAGCGGTCGCGGCGGCGCAATCGGTGGACTATACCGGCGCCGGAACGGTCGAGTTTCTGCTGGATGGCGACGGGTCCTTCTATTTCCTGGAAATGAACACCCGCCTGCAGGTCGAACATCCGGTGACCGAATGCGTAACCGGGCTGGACCTGGTGGAACTGCAGATCGTGGTTGCGCAGGGCGCGCCGCTGCCGCTGGCGCAAGCCGATGTGCAGATCGCCGGTCACGCTATCGAGGCGCGGCTTTATGCCGAGGACCCCGCCAACGGCTTCCTGCCCGCAAGCGGCCCTGTGCACCGCTGGCTCCCGGCCGAGGGGGACGGTCTGCGCGTCGATGCCGGGATTGCCGAGGGGCAGCAGGTCTCGTCCCATTACGATCCGATGTTGGCCAAGATCATCGCCCACGGCCCCGACCGCGACAGCGCATTGCGCAGGCTTCGGCACGGCATAGCCGAGACTGTGCTGCTGGGCTGTGACACCAACGCGGCGTTTCTGGCGGATGTTCTGGCACAGCCCGCTTTCGTGACCGGACAGGCAACCACCGGCCTGCTCGCGCAGGCCTATCCGGAGGGTTTCACCGGCGCACCGCCCGAACCGCAGGAGATCGCGATTGCCGCATCACTTTTGGTGCAGGACCGGCGCGACCGGATGGCGGCGCGGGCCGGGGGCATCGATGCCGATCTGCTGGGCTGGTCGGGGGCTCGGCTTGCCCCGACGATGCTGCGGCTGCGTTGCGCCGGACAGATACACGCGTTGAAGCTGCGTGCCCTTGGGCAGGCGTGGCAGGTGGCGCTGGGCGGCGCGGTGTTTCACATTCACCTGACGCGGAACAGGGCGCAGATCGTGGCCGAAATCGACGGCGCGCGGCGCAACATTCACGCGCATCTCGGGGCCGGGCGGGTCTGGCTGGCCTCAAAGGCAGGGCAACGGGTGTTTGACGAGGTTACGGCACATGCCTCTGCCCAATCACCCGAAACAAGCGGTCAGGTTGTCGCCCCGATGCCGGGTGTAGTGCTCAATATTGCGTGCAAAGGGGGCGACAGGGTCGCTGCCGGTGACACTCTGGCCGTGATGGAGGCGATGAAGATGCAGCACCGCATCGTTGCGCCGGTTGCCGGTCAGGTCGCGCAGGTGCGTGTCGCGGCCGGACAGCAGCTTGATGCGGGCAGCGAGATTGCCGAGATCACGCCCGACGCGGATCGGGATACATAAGGAAAGGGGCGCAGGATGCAGCAGGC
Organism: Ruegeria spongiae; assembly: GCF_023502395.1. Lineage (GTDB taxonomy): Bacteria > Pseudomonadota > Alphaproteobacteria > Rhodobacterales > Rhodobacteraceae > Ruegeria_C > Ruegeria_C spongiae. Next base: position 27,397 of record NZ_JAMFMB010000029.1, read on the forward strand.
AGCGGATTTCGTGGCAGAGAGCGAGACGCTCGATGCGGCACTGGAGGCGGTAAACGGTCAGGGCTGGGAAACCGTCACCCAGTTCAAGGGCTGGACCCTCAACGATGTGCTGGTGCATCTGCATTTCTGGAACGGCATGGTCGATTTGGCGCTGCATGATCCCGACGGCTTTGCCCGCGACAGCCGTACCGTGATGGCCGCGATCCAGACCGATGGATTTCGCGCAACCGAAAACGCCCGCGTCTCCGAGCGCGGGCCAGCGCTGCGCGCGGCCTGGCGCGCGCGTTATCTCGACATGGGTCCGCGCTGGGCCGCGCTGGACCCCAAGGCGCGGGTCCAGTGGGTGGGCCCCGAGATGTCGGTCCGCTCGGCGATGACGGCACGGCAGATGGAAACCTGGGCGCATGGGCAGGAGGTGTTCGATGCGCTTGGCCAGCAGCGGGTGGAGCAGGACCGTATCCGCAATATCGTCATGCTGGGGGTGAACACCTTTGGCTGGTCCTTCCGTGTACATGGGCGCGAAATGCCCGCGCAGATGCCGCAATTGCGCCTGACCGCGCCGTCAGGGGCCGAGTGGCGCTTTGGCGAGGACCCGGAAAACACCATCACCGGTGCGGCGTTTGAATTTGCGCAGGTCGTGGCCCAGACCCGGAACGTCGCCGATACCGGCCTTGCGGTTTCGGGCCCGGTTGCGGCGAAATGGATGGCGATCGCGCAATGTTTCGCCGGCGGCCCCGAGATCCCGCCCGCACCCGGCCAGCGCCACCTCCAATAGCCAAAGAACGTTACGTAGCAGGGCGCGGAACCGTCTGGAACTTCCGGATTCGCCCGCTAGGGTCTCGCCAGGACCGGAAGAAGGAGATTGCCCCATGAGTCTGATTACAAGCACCGCAAGCTGGCCGCTTGAGGAACACCAGATGTTCTCGGACATGGTGGGGCGGTTCATGGACGACGAACTGGTGCCGAACACGGACGAATGGTCCAGGAACGGCGTCGTCGACCGCGCATTCTGGAACAAGGCCGGTGAGGCCGGGATCATGGGCGGCGCCGTTGGCGAGGGTTATGGCGGCTCGGGCGGCGGGCTTGGGTTCGATGCGGTGGTTCTGTATGAGCAGGCGGCGCGGGGCGATTGTGGTTGGGGTTATGGCATCCAGTCGATCGTGATCCACTACGTCACGGCCTATGGCAGCGAAGACCAGAAGCAGAAATGGCTGCCCAAGCTGATCTCCGGCGAGATGGTCGGTGCGCTGGCGATGACCGAGCCGGGTACCGGTTCGGACGTGCAGGCGGTGCGCACCACCGCCGACAAGGATGGCAACTCCTACAGTCTGAACGGGTCCAAGATCTTTATCACCAATGGCCAGACCGCTGATCTGATCATCGTCACCGCCAAGACCGACAAGACTCTGGGTGCCAAAGGTGTCTCGCTGATCGCGATGGAGACCGAGGGCGCCGAAGGGTTCCGCCGGGGCCAGCCGCTCAAGAAACTGGGCATGAAGGGCAACGACACCGCCGAGCTGTTCTTCGAGGACGTCAAGGTGCCGATGACCAACCTGCTGGGATCGGACGAAGGGCAGGGCTTCTATCAGTTGATGAAGCAATTGCCGTGGGAGCGTCTGACCATCGGGATCATGGCGCTTGGCGCGATTGATTTCGCCATCGCCGAGACCACCAGATATGTGCAGGAACGCAAGGCCTTCGGTCAGCGGGTGATGGATTTTCAGAACACCCGTTTCAAACTGGCCGAGTGCAAGACCAAGGCCGAATTGCTGCGCAGCTTCGTCAATGACTGTATCGCCAAAGCCGAAAAGGGCGAATTGGACGCGGCCACCGCCTCAATGGTGAAATATTGGGGCAGCGAGACCCAGAACGAAGTGGTGCATGAGTGCCTGCAGCTCTTTGGCGGCTACGGGTTCATGATGGAATACCCGATCGCGCGGCTTTACGCCGACAGCCGGGTTCAGATGATCTATGGCGGCACCAACGAGGTGATGAAGGAATTGATCGCCCGTTCGATCGACGTCTGAGCGACGCAAAAAAGACCGACCGCACGGCCTTGGCCACGCAGTTTCCAAGCTGCGTGGCAAGCGCTTTGCAAGGCGCTTGAGAAAAAGGCGCTTCGAAGCGCCTTTTTCGTTGGGACACTCTTTTGCCTAAACCGACCGGGTGATGCCGCCATCGACCCGGATGTTCTGCCCGGTGATATAACCGGCGCCCTCGGAGGCGAGGAATGCCACAACCGAAGCGATCTCATCATAGCTGCTGCCATAGCGGCCCATCGGAATGCGGGCGCGGAACTCTTCTTTCTCCGGCAGGCTGTCGATGAACCCCGGCAGAACGTTGTTCATGCGGATATTGTCGGCGGCGTAGCGGTCGGCATAGAGCTTGGAAAATGCCGCCAGCCCGGCGCGGAACACGCCGGAGGTTGGAAAAACCGGATCAGGTTCGAACGCGGCGAAGGTCGAGATGTTGATGATCGATCCGCCGCCCTGCGCCTGCATGATCGGGGTCACCAGACGGGACGGGCGCACGGCGTTGAGGAAATAGACCTCCATCCCCAGATGCCAGTCCTCGTCGCTCAGGCCCAGCACGTCATTGCGGGGGCCGTGGCCTGCGGAATTGACCATCACGTCGATGCGGCCCCAATGGGCCATCGCTGCATCCACCAGTTTTTGCAGATCGTCATTTGACTGGTTCGAGCCGGTCACGCCGACGCCCCCCAGTTCCTGCGCCAGCGCCTCACCTTTGCCCGAGGAGGACAGGATGCCCACCTTGAACCCATCTGCCGCCAGACGCCGCGCGGCATCGGCACCCATGCCGCTGCCCCCCGCCGAGATCAGAGCCACCTTGTCTGTCATGTCGCATACTCCCGCTGAATTGCTGCGGTCAGAATGACGCGATACCAGCGATTTCTCCAACAAGTTCCGCCCGCATCTCGGTGTAGAAAAACTACTGCCATCCATCAGCCATCAGCCAGCGCCGGAGGCGCCCACAAGGCCGCGCGCGATCGCTTCGATCCGATTGCGCAGCCAGCGATGCGCGGGATCGGCCTGCGAGCGTTCGTGCCAGACCAGATAGATCGAGACCGGCTCGCACGCGAATGGCAGCGGCGCGCAATCGAGCCCCGCCAGCGGCCCCTGACGCATAAGCGCGGTATCCGTCGAGATCAGCGTGCTGGCGCGCAGAAAAGGCGGGATCGCGTTGAAATGGGGTAATGTGACGACCGGTGCGCGTATCCGGGTCTGGTCAACACCGCGCAGCGCGACTTGCGCGCTGCGCCCGTCGGCAAAGCGCACGGCGACATGATCGGCGTTGCAATATGCCTCCCATGTTGCGGGCGGATCGCGCTGGCTGGCGTCGTAATAGACCATCATCGGACTGCTCAGCAGGCGTTTCTGATAGAGGTCGCGCGTGTCCGGCGGCAGCGGGGTCAGCATCAGCTGGCAGCGATTGCTGCGCAATAGATCAGCGTCCGGAACGCCCGAAGGCACAAAATCCAGCCGCAATCCGATCCCCTGTGCAAGGCTGTCCCGCAGCAGTGCGGGAAAGATCAGATCGCGCGGCATGTCATTGGTTGCAATGGCGAACTGCATGCCTTCGCGCTGCGGATCGAACGGGCGCGCATCAGTCAGCGCCTTCAGGCGGTCGAGTACCCCTTGCACCGGGTCCTTCAGGGTCAGCGCCCGCTCTGTCGGGATCAACCCCTGCCCGGACCGCACAAACAGCGGGTCGCCCAGCACCCTGCGCAGTTTGCCCAGCGTATGGCTCATCGCTGATTGCGTGACGCCCATCCGGTCGGCAGCTTTCGACACCGAACTTTCTTCGAGTATGGTGAGAAAGCAGCGCAGAACCTTGCCGTCGAGCTCAGTGAAATCGAAATCATTCATGCCGGTTATTAATATACATGAATAGATTTGCTGTCGATGGCGGGGTAAACCCATCGGATCATGAGGAGGATCAGATGGGTTTCCGGGTCTTTTCGGATCGTAAGCGTCCGGTGCATATGGGGCCATACCCGCTGGAGCGGCTGGCGCGCGGGCCCAGACCAATGCGCTATGAACAGGTCCCCGAAATGGAGGGGCTCAGCTTCAGCAGGCCCGCGCAACCGGAAAGCATCGTCAACGCCATGGGCGAGTTCCAGGCAATGTTGGATGCGATCCGGGTGGGGCAGGCAAACCCGGTGCGCTCGGACATCCCCGAAGACCCGCTTGAACGGTCCAACCACCTGAAAGCCTTTGGCTATTTCAACGATGCCTCGATGATGGGCGTTGCACCTCTGGCGCCCGATGCCGTGTTGCCCACCCCGCGCCGCAACCCCGAGATTGACCGGCTGGCCGATGCCCTGAAGACCCGTCAGACCAAGACGCTGGCCTCGGGCATCGACATGATCATGGCCGATCTGAAAGAGGCGATGACGGCAGAGCCGACCTCAATCGACGGCCATACCAGCGCCATCGTCTTTCTGTATGAACATCACCGCGACCCGAAACCGGACGAGCCGGGCTGCGACTGGATCATTGATGCGCAGGATCACCGCGCCTGTCTGCGGGCCAGTGAGAACGCGGTGGTGATCGCGCAATATATCCGGCTGCTGGGATTTTCTGCGCGGGCACACAGCGTGACCACAAGTGATGTCGACCTTAACCGGCTGGCCGTTGCGGCGGGGCTGGCAACGGTCGGGGACGGGCACCTCAGCGCGCCCTGGCTGGGGCCGCGCTTTGGTCTGGCGGCGGTGAGCACGGATATGGATCTGGCCCATGACCTGCCACTCGCCCAGGAGCAACCCTGGCTAAAGGTGAACGGTCCGGGCTGGTGGCTGGGCACGCGCTCGGCCAAGTCGGCGCTGAACCGCGATCCTTATGCAAAGCGGCGCTATGTGGATGGGGCGCATCCGTTCGAGGATCTGAAACGGGTCGACAGGCCCACCACCTATATCGACGAGGCCAACGTGGCGCGGGTGCCCAAGCGCACCGACATGTTCGCGCGCGCGCTGTTCGGCGATATGGGCAAGGCGCTGCAGGACGGGGCCAAGGGCGGAAAATACGTGATGAAATCGGCACCAAGCGCGGCGCAGCGGCGGGCACTGGGGGCGTTTGTACTTTTGCAGGACGGCGAAAGCGCGCGCGTGGCAAAGCTCACCGATGCTGCGCGCAACGCCGCCAATCTCAAGGCTGCCACCTATTTTCTGGGCGCTGACGCGGTGGGCCTGTCGCGCTGCCCGGACTGGGTGTGGTATTCGCATGACGCCACCGGCGAAGAGATCGTGCCGCCTCATGATCAGGCGATCAGCATGATCATCGATCAGGGCTATGAAACCATGGAAGGGTCCAGCGGCGACGACTGGATCGCGGTCAGCCAGTCCATGCGCGCCTATTTGCGGTTCTCGCTTCTGGGGGGCGTGATCGCCCAGCAGATCCGCAATCTGGGCTACAGGGCCCGTGCGCATACGGTGATGGATGGCGAAGTGCTGCAGCCGCCGCTGCTGCTGCTCAGCGGGCTGGGCGAGGTCAGCCGGATCGGCGAGGTGATCCTGAACCCCTATCTGGGGCCGCGGCTGAAATCGGGCGCGGTGACCACCGACATGCCGATGTCCCATGACAAGCCGATTGATTTCGGGCTGCAGAAATTTTGCGAAAGCTGCAACAAATGCGCCCGCGAATGCCCGTCGGGCGCGATCACCGCCGGGCCCAAGCGGATGTTCAACGGCTATGAGATCTGGAAATCCGACAGCCAGAAATGCGCCACCTACCGGATCACCACCCCCGGCGGCGCCATGTGCGGGCGCTGCATGAAGACCTGCCCCTGGAACCTCGAGGGGATCTTCTCGGAACGGCCCTTCCGCTGGGCGGCGATGAACATCCCCGCTGCAGCGCCCGCACTGGCAAAGCTGGACGATGCGGTGGGCAACGGCGCGCTGAACGACACCAAGAAATGGTGGTGGGATATCGAACGCGGCGCGGATGGGGCGTTTCACCCGTCCGAACACCCATTGAACCGACGCGGATTGCAGACCGATCTGGACCTGAAATTCGCGGATCAGACGCTGGCGGTCTACCCCGCACCGCTGGCGCCGCATCCCTGGCCCTATCCCTTTCCAATGGATCGCGAGGCCGGGATCGCGGCCTATGAGGCCCTGCTCAGCGCCGATGATTACAAGGCACGGCTGGCAAGAGGCGACAGCACGCCCGTCCACCGCTACACCATTGATGGTGATGCTCCGGTCATGCAGGTCGCGGTGTCCAAAGTGCACAAGATGAGTGATGACGTGACCAAGTACGAGTTCTCGGCCATGGATGGCGCGCCGCTGCCGGACTGGTCCGCCGGGGCGCATCTGGACGTGCTGGTCGCGCCCGAATACCTGCGGCAGTATTCGATGTCGGGCGATCCCTCGAACCGGTCGACATACCAGATCGGTGTCTTGCGAGAGGAGGATGGCCGGGGCGGATCGGCGCTGTTGCACCGGATTTTCGACGAGGGACGCAAGGTCTTCATCTCAAAACCGATCAACCATTTCGAACTGCAGGAAACGGCCACGCGGACCTTCCTGATGGGCGGTGGCATCGGCATCACGCCGATGATCGCCTTTGCCCACCGCCTGCACGAACTGGGCGCGGAGTTCGACCTGCATTACTCCGCCAGCACGCGGGCATCTGCGGGCTATCTGGACGATCTGGCGGCAGCCCCCTGGGCGGACCGCGTGCATCTGCATATCTCGGATGAGGACACGCGGGCGGACCTGAGCGCGATCCTGTCCGGCTATCAGCCCGGATGGCATGTCTATACCTGCGGCCCAGACCGCTACATGGAGGCGGTGATGCAGGCCGCCGAGGCACAGGGTTTCCCAGAAGAGGCGCGGCATCTGGAATATTTCTCGGTCCCGGAACAGCCCGAATACGAAAATCACGACTTTACCGTGAAACTGGCCCGCTCGGGGCGGGAATTCCTTGTGCCGCAGGACAAGGATGCCGCGCAGGTTCTGGTCGAGAACGGCATTCATGTGGATGTGAAATGTTCCGACGGCATCTGCGGTGTGTGCAAATGCGCGCTGATCTCGGGCGCGGTCGAGCATCGCGATTTTGTTCTGTCGGCCAAGCAGCGCGACGGGGCGATCATCCTGTGCCAGTCCCGTGCGGCCGAGCCCGGCGGTGTGGTCGAGATCGATCTCTGAGCGCAGGCCATTCCCCCTTGGCCCCGCATCGGTGTCGCTCTACGGTTCCACGGCACAGGGAGAAATGCATGATCGACTGGGACGACGCCTTTGACAATTCCAGCTATGTGCCGGGGTCTGCGGCGCTGCCCGCGCGCTGGGCAGGCGAAGCGGCAGCGTTTCGCGCGCGGCGCGGCGAGATCGACATTGCCTATGGCGACGGGCCACGCAACCGCATGGACCTCTTTCGCCCCGACGGGGCCTGTGCGGGCTTGGTTGTCTTTGTCCATGGCGGCTACTGGCACATGCTGGACAAGAACTATTGGTCGCATCTTGCCCACGGCCCGCTGTCGCGCGGCTGGGCGATGGCGATCCCCAGCTACACGCTCGCGCCCGAGGTACGCCTGACGGCGATCGCACGCGAGATTGCGGCGGCGGTGAACGCCGCCGCTGAACGGGTCGCGGGGCCGGTGCGACTGGTCGGGCATTCGGCGGGCGGCCATCTGATCTCGCGCCTGGCCTGCGCCGACAACGCGGTGACCGCGCGGCTGGACCGGGTGCTGTCGGTCAGCGGCATCCACGATCTGCGCCCGCTGCTGCACACACGCATGAACGACGTGCTGGGGCTGGACGCGCCCGAGGCCGAGGCGGAAAGCCCGGCGCTGCATCGCCCTCGCAAAGGCGTGCAGGCCCGGTTCTGGGTCGGCGCGCTCGAGAGGCCCGAACTGATCCGCCAGACCCGGTTGATCGCGGAAAACTGGCAGGCCCCGAATGTCTTTGAGCAGGGTCAGGACCATTTCTCGGTGATCGAAGGGCTGGGCTGCCCCGATGCCCCTCTGCTGCAGGCCCTGCTGGACGGGTGATATCCGCCGTCGGACCGCATCATTGCTCCCTTCTGGTGCAAAAAAGTGACGTTTCAAAAAATGCGACTTGGCAGGCGCGCTGTGATTTGAACAATTTGAGGTTGTTCACGCAGGAGGGGACATGCGCCGACTGATTCAGATCTCCGGGATCGCAACACTCTGTTTGTTTGCGGCAATTCTGCTCTATGGGCTGAGCGCGCTTGTCTATAATCGCCATCTGGTCGCATACGAGATCGAGGTCGAGGGCTGGCCCGAGGCGGAGGCGTTCAGCGCACCGGCGGCCTGGCACACCGATCATCCCAGGCGCGCGCGCATCCTGGCGCTGGAAGGCGGCGCGATGTTCGGCCTTGCCGAGCTTGAGGTTCTCAAGGCGCTCGAAGAGAAGTCCGGCAAGCGGATCTACGAGATGTTCGATTTCGTGGCGGGCGCGTCGACAGGGGCCGTCATCAGCGCATTGTTGTTCTATCCCGATCCGGACACCGGCGAACCGATGACCGCCGCAGAGGCCATCGACGCCTATACGCGCTTTGGTGCCGATGTGCTGGAAACCCCGCTCTACCACAAGTTCCTGACCGGGGGCGGGCTGTTCGGCCCGCTGATCCGCAACAAAGGACGGATCGAAGTGGCGAACAGGTTGCTTGGTGACGGGCAGTTCAACGATCTGTTGCGCCCGGCCATGTTTCCGGCCTTTTCGCAGCAGAGCAATGGGCTGACGGTCTTTCGCAACTGGGATGGGGTCGAGGGCAACATGTACCTGCGTTCGCTGGTGACCGGGGTCACAAGCGCGCCGATCTATTTTCCCGCTATCGTCTTTTCCGGTGCCCATGCGGACGGGCATTTCATAAGCGATCCGGCGATGATCCTGAATGCTCCCGGCGAAATAGCCTATCTGCATGCCCGCACCCACCTGCCCGAGGCCGAGGAATTCGTGGTCGTGTCGCTCGGCACCGTCAGAAATCAGTCGATCTCGGGCGAGATTGCCGAGCAGGGCGGTTTGATCCAGTGGTTCAAACCGATGATGCGCATGGTGTTCCGGGGCGAGGCAAGCGTCAGCGCGCATGCGCTCAAGCGCCATTCGGGCTTTGACTCGACGATTGACCTGCAGGCCTTCATTCTCGCCCCGGAGGAGCCCGCTGAGGTGAACGAATTCGACCCGTCGCCGACAGGCCTCGAAACCATCCGCAAGACCGGACAGCAGTTTGTTGCCGACAATCAGGCGATCCTCGACAAGATCGTCGGGATTCTGGCGGCCCCTACAGGCTGAAAGGCCGGTTCGGGCAGCCAAAGGCGCGCGGGCAACCAGCGGCACGGTCGAATTTGGCACGTGACCTGATAGCGTCTGACAAAAACCACCCTGAGGGTGTGATTTTCCGGTGTTCCGATGATGGACGAGGGCCGGTTGCTGCACTAACGTCCCGGCAAGAGCCCAGCGACTCTCATTTCAGGACATGCGAGGTAGACAGATGGATTATCACAGCCCTGCCAGTTTCACCGAAGCCTCGGCACTGGCCGCCGCGACAACGGGCGTCACCCGTTTCCTCGCTGGCGGAACTGATGTTCTGGTGCAATTGCGCTCGGATATGGTGACGCCCGATCTGCTGATCGACATCAAGAAGATCGACGGTGTCAGCGACATCACCCGTACCTCGGATGGCGGCTGGACCCTCGGGGTTGCGGTGACCGGTGCCGAGATGAGCGAGCATGGCGAACTGGGCCGTGACTGGCCCGGCATCGTCGAGGCGATGGATCTGATCGGCTCGACCCAGGTGCAGGGGCGCGCGACGCTTGTGGGCAACCTGTGCAACGGATCGCCGGCGGCGGATTCGGTGCCGGCGATGATCGCGGCGGGCGTGACCGTCTCTGTCACTGGTCCGGACGGAGAGCGGACCGTGCCGGTCAAGGACATTCCGACCGGGCCCGGCAGAACCTCGCTGGCGAAGGGCGAAGTGATCTCGGCGGTGAACATTCCGCCGCGCGGGCCGAACGGCGGCGACGCCTATCTGCGCTTCATCCCGCGCACCGAAATGGATATTGCGGTGGTCGGTTGCGGCATCAGCCTGCGGGTCGATGGCGATACGGTGAGTGAAGCGCGGGTGTCGCTGGGTGCGGTGGCGCCCACGGTGCTGCTGGTCGAGGAGTGCGCCAAGGCGATCATCGGCACCGCGCTGGATGACGCGGCGCTGGATGCACTGGCGGCAGCGGCATCGGCAGCCTGCAACCCGATTGATGACAAACGCGGCACGATTGCGTTCCGCACCGAAGTGGCCGGGGTTCTGGCCAAGCGCGCGGCAAAAATCGCCTATGCCCGTGCGAAGGGAGAGCAAGCATGAGCAAACTGCACGTATCCACCACCGTGAACGGGGACTCGGTCGAGTTTCTCTGTGATCCACGCGAGACGCTGCTGGATTGTCTGCGTGACAAGCTGAACCTGACCGGCGCCAAGGAGGGCTGCGGCACCGGCGATTGCGGAGCCTGTTCCGTCACCGTCGATGGGCGTCTGGTCTGCTCCTGCCTGATGCTGGGCGTTGAGGCGGACGGCAAGGACATCGCCACCGTCGAAGGCATGGCCGAGGGCGAAGAGCTGCATCCGCTGCAGCAGAAGTTCATCGAATATGCCGCGCTGCAATGTGGGATATGCACGCCGGGCGTTCTGGTCGCGGCCAAGGCGCTGCTGGAAAAGAACCCCGATCCGACCGAAGAAGAGGCCCGGTACTGGCTGGCGGGCAATCTCTGCCGGTGTACGGGATATGACAAGATCATCCGCGCCGTGATGGACACGGCGGCGGACATGCGGGAGGCTTCGTAATGGCACTCGACGATCAGAAATCCGTCTTCAAATTCGTGGGCACACGCCCTGATCGCCCCGATGGGCTGGACAAGGTCACGGGGCGGGCGAAATTCGGCGCGGATGTCTCGGCGGCGGGGATGCTGCACGGCGCGATCCTGCGCTCGCCCCACGCCCATGCGCGGATCGTGAAGATCGACGCCTCGAAGGCTCAGGCGCATCCGGACGTGAAGGCGGTGGTCACCCGCGCCGATTTCTCCGACAAGGTGCCGTTCAAACCCGGGCTCGCGGGCGAGTTCTGGAACGTGCTGGAAAATGTCATGGCTGGCGACAAGGCGCTTTATGACGGGCATGCGGTGGCGGCTGTGGCCGCGACCTCGGCGCTGGCGGCGCGCGATGCGCTCAAGCTGATCGAGGTCGACTATGAGGTGCTGCCCCATGTCACCGATGTGGACAAGGCGATGGCAGCAGACGCGCCGGTGATCCGTGAGGGGGCCGCCGATTACTCGGTGCCCGAGGGCCTGCATCCCAACGTCGTGCGCTATCACGAGAGCGGGCATGGCGATGTCGAGGCAGGGTTTGGTGAGGCCGATCTGGTGGTCGAGGACAGTTTCACCACCGAAGCCACCCATCAGGGCTATATCGAACCGCATGCCTGCCTCGCCCAGCTTGGCGCCGACGGCAAGGGCGAGCTGTGGTGCACCACGCAAGGCCACTGGATCGCGCAGAAAACCTGCGCCGCGCTTCTGGGGATCGAGACCGCACAACTGCGCGTGACGGCCTCGGAAATCGGCGGCGGGTTCGGTGGCAAGACCACCGTATTTATCGAGCCGGTGGCGCTGGCGCTCAGCCGCAAGGCCAACCGCCCCGTCAAGATCGTGATGAGCCGGTCCGAGGTGTTCCGCGCCACCGGGCCGACCTCTTCGGCGTCGATGGATGTCAAGATCGGCATGAAAAAGGACGGGTCCATTACCGCCGCGCAGGGCATCTTTCGCCTGCAGGGCGGTGCCTTTCCCGGCGCGCCGGGTGACATGACTGCGATGTGCGCCTTTGCGCCCTACAACCTGACCAATGTGCGGCAGGTGGGTTATGATGTGATGGCCAATCGTCCGAAACAGGCCGCCTATCGCGCGCCGGGCGCGCCGATGGGGGCGTTTGCGGTTGAATCGGTGCTGGACGAGCTGTGCAACCAGCTTGGGCTGGATCCGGTCGAAGTGCGGCTGAAAAACGCCGCGCATGACGGCAGCAAGGCCAGCTATGGCCCGACCTACGATCAGATCGGTCTGGTGAAAACGCTGGAAGAAGCCAAGGCGCATCCGCATTACGCAGCCCCGCTGAAGCCGGGGCAGGGGCGCGGGATCTCCTGTGGCTTCTGGTTCAATCATGGCGGCGAGACCAGCGTTTCGCTGGCTCTGTCCGAGGATGGCTCGGCACAACTGATGGTCGGCACACCCGATATCGGCGGCTCGCGCGCCTCGATGGCGCTGATGGCGGCCGAGGTGCTGGGTATTCCCTATGAGAACATCCGCGTGACTGTCGCGGACACCGCGACGCTGGGTTACAACGACGTGAGCCATGGCAGCCGGGTGACCTATGCCAGCGGTCTGGCCACGATCAAGGCGGCCCGGCATGCGGTCGAACGGCTCTGCGCGCGGGCGGCGGCCAAATGGGGCATCCCGGAGGATGCGGTGAAATGGGAAGATGGCTGCGCGGTGCCTTCGGGGCCGAACGCGGGCGATTTCGACCCGCTGCCGCTGGCTGACATCACCGCCAATATGGGCGCGACCGGCGGGCCGATCTCGGGCCATTTCGAAGCGACGCCGGAAGGGGCGGGCGTGTCCTTCGGCACCCATATCGTCGATGCCGAGGTTGACCCGGAGACCGGCAAGACCGCGATCACCCGCTACACGGTCATCCAGGACGCCGGCAAGGCGATCCACCCGGCTTATGTGGAGGGCCAGTATCAGGGCGGTGCCGCGCAGGGTATCGGCTGGGCGCTGAACGAGGAATATATCTATGGCGAGGACGGGCGGCTGCAGAACTCGATCTTCCTCGATTACCGCATCCCCGTCGCCAGCGATCTGCCAATGATCGACACGGTCATCGTCGAGGTGCCGAACCCCGGCCACCCCTTCGGTGTGCGCGGAGTGGGCGAAACCGGCATCGTGCCACCGCTGGCAGCCATCGCCAATGCGGTTTCAAACGCCGCGGGTGTGCGAATGCGCGACCTGCCGATGTCACCGCCGCGCATTCTGGCGGCGCTGAAGGCCCGTGACGGTTAAGGTCCATCTCTGGTCCGGCCTGCGCACCCTGACCGGCGGTCAAGAGGTGGTGGAGGTCGAGGCCTCGACCATCGGAGAAATGCTGCGCGAGCTGGTCCGTCTGCATCCCGCGCTGCAAGCGCCGATCGAGGCGGGGGTTTCGGTCTCGGTCGATGGCCGGATCATGGCCAGCGACCTGACCGCGCCGGTCTCGGCCGAGGATGAGATTTACCTCATGCAGCGTCTGCGCGGTGGGTAGGGCACTGGGTCCTGTTGAATGGTCTCGTTTGGGATCAAACCCTTGCAGCCCTGTGCGACGATGCTAGGGTTCTGGTAACAGGCCGATTGGAGATTTGGGATGAACCGTTTTGTTATCGCCTTAGGATGTCTTGCCCTGGCGGGCTGTGCCGAGCTGACGGATGCCAGAACCGGGCAAGTGCATTCCTATGACGGCAACACCGTGGTCATCCGTGGGCCGGTCGCTTCGGGTCAGACGTCGCGCCCGCCGGTTGCGATGCGGGAAATGGCGCGGGATCTATGCCCCGACGCGCGCTATATCTCAAGCGATGCGGGCGGCACCGGGGCGCTTTACACGTTCAGCTGCCGCTGACGCCCGCGCTGGGATCAAAGCTCGGGCTCGCTGCGCCGGAGCCGGATCATCACATAGACCGGCAGCCCGGCCAGCATCAGCAGAAACGCCCACATCACCGGCTGAGACCCCGCGCCGAAGATCGTGAACATGGAAAAGCCGAAGCCGATGATGGCAACCGGCAGATAGGTCAGCGGTTTCAGAAAGCCGATGCGGCGGCCCAGCGACAGCAGGATCAGCCCCTCGACCACGCAGCAGAACACATAGGGCGCCATCTCGGTCACGATGGAAAGCTGGATGATGAACTCGTACGCCGCCAGCAGGGACTTGGACCCGGTCGATTGCAGCAACAGCACCAGGATCGACAGCGACATCGAAATCATGATCCCCTTGGCCGGAACGCCATTGGTGCTGAGTTCGGCAAAGGCCCGCGGCAGCAGCCCGTGGCGCGCGGCGGCCAGGGGCACCAGCGCCATCACCAGCGTCCAGCCATTGAGTGCGGCGAGCGAGGACAGGATTGCGGCGGCCGCCACCATATAACCCGCCCAGTTGCCCCACATCACCTCGGCGGCATCCGCGAAGGGGGCGTTGGATTGTTCCAGCGCGGTCCGCGACATCACCCCCATCACCGACAGGGTTCCGAAAGTATACAGCGCCGCCGCCAGCAGGACCCCGGCGATGGTTGCGATGGCGATGGTGCGGCGCGGGTCCCGCACCTCGCCCGCCGGGACGGTGGCGGTTTCCAGCCCGGTGAAGGCGTACATGATGAAGGGAGTGGTCGCCGCAAAGGCCATGAAAAAGGACATTGGCGTCGGGTTGATCGGGGAGAAATGGCTCCAATCCACCCAGAACAGGCCGATGAAGGCCACTGCAAGGAACGGCACCAGCTTGACGCTGACGATGATCAACTGGACCATCCCGACCTCTTTCGTACCCTTCAGGTTCAGCAGCCCGACGGCCAGAATCATCATCAGTGCCAGGGCGGAATTCGCATAGGGCCTGCCTTGCAGTGCGGGAAAGAAGAAATGCAGATAGTCGGTCGCCCCCAGGGCGATGGCGGGCAGCGATATCCAGATCGAGATCCAGTAGAGCCAGGCCACCAGAAACCCGGCGAAATCGCCAAAGCCCAGCCGCACATAGGCATACGGTCCGCCGGTTTCCGGCGCGATGCGGCTGAGCCGGGCAAAGACCAACCCCAGGCACAGCGCCCCGATCGAAACCACGCCCCAGGCGATCAGCGCCACCGCCCCGTAAGGGGCCAGCGCCGCCGGAGCCAGAAAGAAGCCCGAGCCCACGATATTGCCGACCACCAGCGCCGTGCAGGTCCAGACGCCGTATGAACCGGGCGATGCGGCGGGTTTCGGTAGATCCGGCATCCCGCAACTCTGGCACTTGTTCCGGCACACGGAAAGCCCCGATGCTGCGGGCGGCGGGTCGAAAGCGGCGCTGTCGGGCGCGGTTCTTGACGTGAACGCGCAATCGCCCTACCGAATGTGACATGCGTCAGAGGTGGCTATGACAAACCCGAGACCAGCGTCCGGGCGGGCCCGGTCGGGGTCGGCAGCGCTGTCCCCCAACCTGCGCGGGGCGTTGCTGATGTGCGGCAGCATGGCCGGGTTCACATTCAACGACGCGATCATCAAATATCTCGGTACCGAACTGCCGCTGTTTCAGATCGTTGTGCTGCGCGGGGTGCTGACCTGCTTCTTCATCTATCTTCTTGCGCGGCGGCTGGGCATGTTTCACCTGCGCTTTCCCGCACAGGACAGGGTGCTGGTACTGATCCGCTGCCTCAGCGAGGTGGCGGTGACCTATTTCTTTCTGAATGCGCTGCTCCATATGCCACTGGCCAATGTGACGGCGGTGCTGCAGGCGCTTCCGCTCACCGTGACGCTGGGGGCTGCGCTGTTCTTTCGTGAACAGGTGGGTTGGCGGCGGATGCTGGCCATTGCGGTGGGGTTCTGCGGCATGCTTCTGATTGTGCGGCCAGGGGCGGAGGGATTTACCCAGCACAGCTATTTTGCCCTGCTGGCGGTGGTAATGATCACGATCCGCGATCTGGTCACCCGCCAGATGTCGGCACAGGTGCCATCGATGATGGTGACCTTCGCCACGGCACTTACAGTGACGATTGCGGCAGGATTTGCCTCGCTGACCGAGCCCTGGGTGCCCGTGACCCTGCCGTTGGCGGGGCTGATCCTGACGGCTTCGGGTTTTATCCTGCTGGGCTATCTCTGCAGCGTGCTGGTGATGCGGGCGGGTGATGTCGGCTTTATCGCGCCGTTCCGCTATTCCGGGCTGATCTGGGCTTTGGCTCTGGGCTGGATGGTGTTTGGCGACTGGCCCGACCCGGTCACCATGCTGGGCGGCGCGCTGGTTGTGGCTACGGGGCTTTTCACGCTGTTCCGGGAGCGGTTTGCTCAGACACAACCAAAAACCTGACGCACGCGATCGCTGTCGATTGCGAATCTCATCGAGAATTCCACCTCCTGCTCGGGGCTCAGGGGCGTGACCGGTACCGGCTTTACCGGCTTTTGGCGGGACTCATTGCAACCGCGATGCGTGCGCACCCACATTGGCTGATCCGTATTGCTGACTGTCGGCATGACACGATCGATCTTCCAATGCGCGAAGTTCATGAGTGTCGCCTTGCATTTCCCCGCAATATACAACCCGAGCGCCTCGACAAAGCCGCGATTGTAGTCAAACGCAACCGTCAGATTGCCCCGCACCAGCCCGTCGTATTCCTCTACGGCGGATCTGAGGCGTTCGATGAAGTCGACCGAGACGGCGGCGTCGTCGTCATGGCGAAATTGCAGCCAGGGTTGCGACGGGTCCATTCGCGCGGCGTTGAGGATGTTTTGCATCACTCCGCGGTGCTTGCCCGGCGGGTGTGAGACGATCTGAACCTGCCGCATAGCGCTGGTCAGATCGCACAGCCTGTCCCGATAAGGTTTTGGCGGGCTATGCCTGCGGTCGTTGCGGGCCGCAAGATCACGGTTGCATCCACTGCGAAACGGGTCCCTCAGGTGCACTGGCAGGACCAGTTTCGGACCCGCTGTTGACACCACCGGCGACTCCTCCTATACGCCCGCTATCTCGGCATCGGGGGTCGCCCCACCGCCGACTTCATAGTTGAAGTGGTCAAGGCCCGGACAATTTTGCAGTTCGCGCCCTCTGATACCCAACCGCGACGTTCACCTCGGAATGGGAACGCTCGCGGATTTTGCGCTTGTGGACGCATAAGTGCAGCGAATTGAAACCGCACGCGACGCGCGTGCATGTCATATGTGTTGCGAAACGGGGATATAACCGGAATGCCAACGATCCAACAGCTGATCCGCAAGCCGCGGCAGCCTAAAGTTAAACGCTCGAAGTCCATGCACCTGGAACAGTGCCCGCAGAAACGCGGCGTCTGTACACGTGTTTACACCACCACACCGAAAAAGCCGAACTCGGCGATGCGGAAAGTTGCCAAGGTTCGCCTGACCAACGGCTTCGAGGTGATCTCGTATATCCCCGGTGAAAGCCACAACCTGCAGGAACACTCGGTTGTTCTGATCCGTGGCGGCCGTGTAAAAGACCTTCCCGGTGTGCGGTATCACATCCTGCGCGGTGTTCTGGATACCCAGGGCGTCAAAGACCGTAAGCAACGTCGTTCGAAATACGGCGCAAAGCGTCCCAAGTAAGAAGGAGAGGCCGAGATGTCACGTCGTCACGCCGCAGAAAAACGCGAAATCCTGCCCGACGCCAAATTTGGCGACAAGGTGCTGAGCAAATTCATGAACAACCTGATGATCGACGGCAAGAAGTCGGTCGCAGAGCGCATCGTTTACAACGCGCTGGACCGGGTTGAGACCAAGATCAAACGCGCCCCCGTCGAAGTGTTCCACGAAGCGCTCGACAACATCAAACCGTCGGTCGAGGTTCGCTCGCGCCGGGTTGGTGGTGCCACCTATCAGGTTCCGGTCGAAGTGCGCCCCGAGCGCCGCGAAGCCCTGGCCATCCGCTGGTTGATCACCGCCTCGCGCAACCGCAACGAAAACACCATGGAAGAGCGCCTTGCCGGTGAACTGATGGATGCAGTTCAGTCGCGCGGCACCGCCGTGAAAAAGCGCGAAGACACCCACAAGATGGCCGAGGCGAACAAAGCCTTCAGCCATTATCGCTGGTAATCCAGAGGATCTGAGACCTATGGCACGCGAATATACACTGAACCATTACCGCAACTTCGGTATCATGGCGCATATTGATGCAGGCAAAACCACCTGTTCGGAACGCATCCTGTATTACACCGGCAAATCCCACAACATCGGTGAGGTGCACGACGGTGCAGCCACCATGGACTGGATGGAGCAGGAGCAGGAACGCGGCATCACCATCACCTCGGCTGCGACCACCACCTTCTGGGAACGCACCGAAGACGGTGAAACAGCTGACAGCCCCAAGCACCGCCTGAACATCATCGACACCCCCGGCCACGTGGACTTCACCATCGAAGTCGAACGCTCGCTGGCGGTTCTCGACGGTGCTGTCTGTGTTCTCGACGCCAACGCCGGTGTTGAGCCGCAGACCGAAACCGTGTGGCGTCAGGCTGACCGCTACAAGGTTCCGCGGATGGTGTTCGTCAACAAGATGGACAAGATCGGCGCGGATTTCTTCAACTGCGTTGCAATGATCGAAGACCGCACCGGCGCCCGCGCCGTTCCGGTTGGTATCCCGATCGGTGCCGAAACCGAGCTGGAAGGCCTGGTTGACCTGGTCACCATGGAAGAATGGCTGTGGCAGGGCGAAGATCTGGGTGCCTCCTGGATCAAGGCTCCGATCCGCGACAGCCTGAAGGACATGGCTGACGAATGGCGCGGCAAGATGATCGAAGCGGCCGTCGAAATGGACGACGACGCGATGATGGAATATCTGGAAGGCAATGAGCCCGACGTTCCGACCCTGCGCGCCCTGCTGCGCAAAGGCACTCTGGAAATCGCGTTTGTTCCGGTTCTGGGTGGCTCTGCCTTCAAGAACAAAGGTGTTCAGCCGCTGCTCAACGCTGTGATCGACTATCTGCCCAGCCCGCTGGACGTTGTCGATTACATGGGCTTCAAACCCGGTGACGAAGAAGAAACCCGTGACATCGCCCGCCGTGCGGATGATGACATGGCGTTCTCGGGCCTGGCGTTCAAAATCATGAACGACCCTTTTGTTGGCTCGCTGACCTTTACCCGCATCTACTCGGGTACCTTGGGCAAGGGCGATACGCTCCTGAACTCGACCAAGGGCAAGAAAGAGCGTATCGGCCGGATGATGATGATGCATTCGAATGACCGTGAAGAGATCACGGAAGCATTCGCAGGCGACATCATCGCGCTGGCGGGTCTGAAGGACACCACCACCGGTGACACGCTCTGTGCCGTCAACGATCCGGTTGTTCTGGAAACCATGACCTTCCCCGATCCGGTGATCGAGATCGCGGTTGAGCCGAAAACCAAGGCTGACCAGGAGAAGATGAGCCAGGGTCTGGGCCGTCTGGCCGCCGAAGATCCCTCGTTCCGGGTGGAAACCGACCTCGAAAGCGGTCAGACCATCATGAAGGGCATGGGCGAACTTCACCTGGACATCCTGGTGGACCGTCTCAAGCGTGAATTCAAGGTTGAAGCCAACATCGGTGCGCCGCAGGTGGCCTATCGTGAGACTGTCAGCCGCGAAGCCGAGATCGTTTACACCCACAAGAAACAGTCGGGTGGTTCGGGTCAGTTTGCCGAAGTAAAGATGATCATCACCCCGACAGAGCCGGGCGAAGGATATTCGTTCGAATCTCGCGTTGTTGGCGGTTCGGTGCCCAAGGAATACATTCCGGGTGTCGAAAAAGGGATCAGATCGGTCATGGACAGTGGTCCGCTGGCTGGCTTCCCGGTGATCGACTTCAAGGTGGCGCTGATCGAGGGTAAGTTCCACGATGTGGATTCCTCTGTTCTGGCCTTTGAAATCGCGGCTCGTATGGGTATGCGTGAAGGTATGCGCAAGGCGGGTGCCAAGCTGCTGGAACCGATCATGAAGGTCGAGGTGATCACGCCTGAAGAATACACCGGTGGTATCATCGGTGACCTGACTTCGCGTCGGGGTCAGGTTTCGGGTCAGGAAAACCGCGGCAACGCAATCGCAATCGACGCGTTTGTGCCGCTGGCCAACATGTTCGGCTACATCAACACCCTGCGTTCGATGTCGTCGGGCCGTGCCCAGTTCACCATGCAGTTCGACCATTATGACCCGGTTCCGCAGAATATCTCGGACGAAATTCAGGCGAAATACGCATGATGATCAGACGCGCATTCTTGATTTCGGCATTGGCGGCACTCGCCGCCTGTGCCGATCCGGCCTCCAAGGCCTCGCAGAAACCGCTTCCTTTCGAAGTGCGCGAGGTCACGCTCGACACGACCAATCTCAAGGTCGAGCATTTTGCCGATGTCGAAAAGTTCGAGCGTAGCCCGCAGCAGGTCAAAAGCGATGTGACGAAGGCGCTGCAAACTGCCCTCGAAGCGTCGCCATCGGGCGATGTGGATGTCACCGTGGCGCTGACGAAGCTCTATCTGATTTCGGCGGTCGAAGCGGCCGTTCCGGGATTGGACAGCAACGTGACCGGCACGATCAAGGCCGTTAACACAAATACCGGTGAGACCGTGGTAGAGCCGTTCGAGTTTACCGCGGGGGCGCCCGATTTCCATGGTGCGGGCCTTGTTGGCATCGTTTTGGCCCCCGGCCTCGACAAGGATTACACCGACACGATCACAGGCTTCGCGTATGCGGTGCGTAACCGCCTCGCAGAACAGTAATACAAATTAGGAGTACC
>NZ_JAMFMB010000003.1 GCF_023502395.1 Ruegeria spongiae
CAATGGGTCCAGAGCCTAGCTTTGAAGGAGATCAGTGCCAAATGACGCATGAAGCTCGAGGTTCTCAGGAGCGCCACCACATCCATGCCTCAAACCAGAAATCTGGACTCATATGCAGCGCGATCTTTTTTGTCATTTACTTCATTGTTTCTTGAAGAAGTCTGGCTATCGCGTCTCTGCTAAATCCACGGTCCTTTAGAGCAGCCCAATATGCATCAAGGGTTTCACGGCGTTGGTCGCAATCAAATCCATTCTCTATGGCTCCAAAAATGTATTGGTTGAGAAAATAAATTTGTCCCTCGGCACTATAACGGGAAGATATGTTAACAATCATTTCCACAGACTGCACAAGGAAAATTTCATTTCCAGGCCGGGACGGGTATTTTTTCCCTAAGCACTCCCTTCCGAACGAAACCTGGGTTCCCAGCGTTCGGCCCAAAATAGGCGTTGTTGCAGGGACCAGCGAACAAGCGCAGATTGCCCTTAGCCATGAATTAGCTCAGCCGACACGCTCGAACTTAGCGCGGCCAAGTTCGGTCATTCTGTTAAGAGCTTGCACCCCGATCCGTGCCTCTGTTTTCTGGTTGTCGAAGGTCCGAGATCTCAGTTTCGGCCCAATCACAGCTTTCCAGCGCCCGATTTGTGCTTCTGCCCGGCTACGCTGATTGTAGCCGCTGTTGGCTTGCCAGGCCAATCGGCCGTGGGCTTGTATCTGGGAGATATGCTTGTCTCGGGGTGAGGGATCATCAGGCGATTTCGAGGTAAGAACGGCATTTCTTGGAGGTGGGATGACAATTTCGACGCCGTCACCGAAATGCGCCGCGAGCAGCTCATTTGTTGGAGCGCCATCATATGCACCGTCAGCAAGGAAACGCGAAACCGGATCGTCAATTTGGTACAAAAGCCCTGGTAAGGCGGTTGGATCACCAACGTCGTCCAGCGTCAGTTCCGCGCAAACGACCTCTCCGCTTGCAAGGTCCAGACCCAGATGGCGCTTGCGCCACGATTTACGTTTGGGATTGGTTTCATGCTTGCTTTGTTGCCACTCACCTTCGCCGAAGATTTTCAAACCGGTACTGTCCACGGTCAGGTGGATCGGTTCAGTATTTTCAATCCGCGGCTTTTCGGGCAGTTTCAGACCCTGAGTACGTCGTGACAGCGTCGAGAAATCCGGCACCGGAACTTCCACTCCCATCAGTCGTGCAATGCTGCGCATCAGCCCTTGCGTCTGGCGAAGCGGCAGTTTGTAAATCGTGCGCATAATCAGGCAAGTTGCGATGGCTAAGTCTGAGTATTTCGACTGACCTCCCGGCGTCGACCGGCGCGGCGCTCGCCATTGTTTCAGCGCGTCGTCAGTAATCCAGATCGTCAGATCGCCCCGCTGCCGGAGGCTCTCATTGTATTCTGACCAGTTCGTCACACGATATCGCTTCTTGGTAAACTTGTGCCGGCTGGCATCATTGTACTTGTGCGGCATCAGGGGCTTCCAAACTGGTGAACAAACGCTCTGGTATCAGCCAGACTGCGATCTGTGCAACAACGCCTGTGCGAGGGATCGACCAGCGCCACATCAATCGCGCCGTCGCTGTCCTTGGAACCCTACATCTTTTGCCACTGTTTCCCGTTTACCCGCGCAGGATAGAGGTTCCGGCGTATTGGGCGGTTTCGCCCAGCGTTTCCTCGATGCGAATCAGCTGGTTGTACTTGGCCAGCCGGTCGGACCGCGCCAGCGAGCCGGTCTTGATCTGACCGCAATTGGTCGCCACCGCCAGATCGGCGATGGTGGCATCCTCGGTCTCGCCCGAGCGGTGGCTCATCACATTGGTCATGCCCGCTCGGTGCGCCATGTCCACGGCGCGCAAGGTCTCGCTCAACGTGCCGATCTGGTTCAACTTCACCAGCATCGAATTGGCGCAACCCCGTTCGATCCCCATCGCCAGACGCGCGGGGTTGGTCACAAACAGATCATCTCCCACAAGCTGCACCCGATCGCCCAAAGATTCGGTTAACGCCGCCCAGCCGTCCCAGTCATCCTCGGACATGCCGTCCTCGATCGAGATGATCGGGCAATCATTCACCAGCGCCTCGAGATAGGCGACATTCTCTGCCGGGCTCAGGGTTTTGCCTTCGCCGGAAAGGATATATTTACCATCGCGGAAATATTCTGTCGCGGCACAGTCCAAAGCGAGGTAGATATCTTCTCCGGGCCGGTAACCGGCCGTCTCGATCGACTTCAGAATGAAGTCCAGCGCGTCGCGGGTGCTGGAAAGATTGGGCGCAAAGCCGCCCTCATCACCGATCCCGGTGGCCAGACCCGCCGCCGAGAGTTCCTTTTTCAGCGTATGGAACACTTCGGACCCCATGCGCACCGCGTCGCGGATGTTTTCCGCCGCGACCGGCATGATCATGAATTCCTGAATGTCGATCGGGTTGTCGGCATGTTCACCGCCATTGATGATGTTCATCATCGGCACCGGCAGCATCCGCGCCTGGGTGCCGCCCACATACCGATAGAGCGGCTGGGTGGTGAAATCGGCCGCCGCCTTGGCCACTGCCAGGCTGACGCCAAGGATCGCATTGGCGCCCAGACGCGCCTTGTTGGGCGTACCGTCCAGCTCGATCATGGTGGCGTCGAGGGCCTCTTGTTCGGTGGCGTCAAAGCCGACCAGCGCCTCGGCGATCTCGCCGTTGACGGCGGCGACGGCCTCCAGCACGCCTTTGCCCAGATAGCGCGCGCTGTCGCCATCGCGCTTCTCCACCGCCTCATAGGCCCCGGTCGAGGCCCCCGACGGCACCGCAGCCCGGCCTATCGTGCCATCGTCCAGCACAACATCAACCTCAACCGTCGGATTGCCCCGGCTGTCCAATACCTCACGACCAAAGATGTCGATTATCGTGCTCATGACCCTATCCTCAGATCAGCTTTCCCATGGCGACGGCGGTGTCCGCCATCCGCATGGAAAAGCCCCATTCATTGTCATACCAGCTCAGAACGCGGCACATATTGCCGTCCATCACCTTGGTCTGATCGGTGGCAAAGATCGAGGAATGCGGATCATGGTTGAAATCCATCGAGACCAGTTTTTCGTCGGTCACCCCCAGAATGCCCTTCAACGGCCCGTTCGCAGCAGCGGTGATCGCGGCGTTGATCTCCTCTGCGCTGGTGTCGCGGTCCGCCTCGAAGGTCAGGTCGACCACCGAGACATTCGGCGTCGGCACGCGGATCGCGACCCCGTCCAGCTTTCCATTCAGCTCGGGCAATACCAGCCCCACCGCCTTGGCCGCCCCGGTCGAGGTCGGGATCATGTTCATCGCCGCCGCGCGGGCCCGGTAGAGGTCCTTGTGCAAGGTATCCAGCGTCGGCTGATCTCCGGTATAAGAATGGATCGTGGTCATGAAGCCGCGCTTGATGCCGACCGTATCATTCAGAACCTTGGCCACAGGTGACAGGCAATTGGTGGTGCAGGAGGCATTCGAAACCACCAGATCAGAGCCAGTCAGAGTGCCGTCATTCACACCGTAGACGATGGTCTTGTCCGCATCCTTGCCAGGGGCTGAGATCAATACCCGCTTCGCGCCGTTTTCCAGATGCGCCTGGCAGGCTTCTTTCGAGGAGAAGATGCCGGTGCATTCCAGCACCACATCCACATGGTTCCAGGGCAGATCGGCCGGGTTGCGGATGGCGGTCACCTCGATCGGGCCACGGCCTGCGTCGATGGTGGTCTCGGTTGTGGTGACCTCGGAGGGGAAGCGGCCATGCACCGAATCGTAACGCAGCAGATGCGCGTTGGTTTCGACCGGGCCCAAATCATTGATGGCGACAACCTCGATATCGGTGCGACCGGATTCGATGATCCCGCGCAGCACATTGCGGCCAATACGGCCAAATCCGTTGATTGCTACTGTTACGGCCACGGTTTTCTCCTCAGACCTTGAATGACGTAGAAATTCTGATGTTGGACCGGCAGCGCATCATAATGGCCAAAGCACCCTGATCGCCCCGAGAGTGTTAGCGGTAACAAGCACAGATCCTGACCGATTGTCAAGCAAATGCCAGACCAGGAGTGTCACGCTGTCCTTCGATACCGGGCCCTGATTGCGGCTGGTCTCAGGCGGTAAAGCCCGGCATAGTCGGGTTATGTCAATTCATCCATAGCGCGCCCAATCATGTCACGACGCCACTACAACCTGCCCCCTTTCGCTACGCTTTCGGCTTTTGAAGCCGCCGCCCGGCATCAGAGCTTCAAGGACGCCGCGCAGGAATTGTCGGTGACCCCCGGCGCGGTCAGCCATCAGATCAAGGCGCTGGAGCGGGAACTGGGCCTTGCCCTGTTCCAGCGCCGACATCGCGGAGTGGAACTGACCGAGGCGGGGCGCGACCTGTTTCAGGGGTTGTCGACCGGGTTCAGCCGGATGTCGCAGAGCCTTCAGGCACTGCGCGACCGGTCCGAGGACAAGGTGGTGACCATCGGCTCGACCTCTGCCGTGGCGACGCTGTGGCTATCGCAAGCGGTGCTCCGGTTCTGGCGCGAGCACCCGGATATCAACGTGAACCAGATCGTGCGGGACCGTCCTTTTGCTAACCCGAACGACCTCGACCTGTTCATCTGGTATGGACCCTATCGCCATTCTGAGATGGATCGCACTGTGCTTTATCGCGACCGGCTGTTGCCGGTGGCGCAGCCGGAGCTGGCGGCATCACTGAACGAGTCGGGTCTGGCGACACTGGCCGGTCAGCGGCTGATCCACACGACCTCCGACAATTCAAACTGGACCGAATGGGGTGACTGGTTTCGTCAGTTGGGTCATGACGGCCCGGTCAATCCTGGCATACGCGTGAACAATTACGCCATCGCGCTACAGGCTGCACAGGACGGGGCCGGGCTGGTACTGGGATGGGAACGCCTGATTGCGCCACTTCTGAGCAACGGCGCCTTGGTGGCAATCACGCCGCATATGCTGCGCGCGCCGCATCGGTTTTACCTCCATGGCAAACCGGATGCCGATCTTTCGGCCAGCGCGATGCAGTTGCGCGACTGGATCATCCGGGAAATTCGCTCGGGCTCGCATGATCTGAGTTCATCTCAAACGCAACTTTTCTGAGGTTGTGAGAACCCGCCAAAGCGCGTTCAATACCGCTCCGACACATCACAGCGGAGGCAGCCCGATGAACAAACCGACACAGCTTGCACCGGTCATGGCATCGGTGAATACCGCCAACGGCCTGCCGAACGCGCACTACACTGATCCTGAGACCTTTGCAGAAGAGCGTTCAGCCGTCCTGTTCGGGAACTGGGCCGGGGTGGGATTTGGCAAGGACATTCCGGAAACCGGCGATGCAAAGCCCACCGACTTCCTCGGCATGCCCCTCCTGCTGGTGCGCGACAAGGACGGCGAGGTTGGCGTGTTCCAGAACACCTGCCGCCATCGCGGCATGATCCTGGTCGATGCGCCAAAGAAGATCACCGGCGCGATCCGCTGCCCCTACCACAGCTGGTGTTATGATCTGAAAGGCCGGTTGCGCGCGACGCCGCATGTGGGCGGGCCGGGCCAGAACCGGCATGAGGATGTGAAGCTGGACGAACTCGGTCTGGTGCGCATCCGGTCCCATGTCTGGAAGGACGTGATCTTCGTTAATATCGACGGCACAGCGCCCGCATTCGAAGAGGCCCATGCCGACCTTCTGGACCGCTGGGCCGAGTTCGAACAGCCCCTGCATGCGGGCGGCGGTACATCTTCCTTCAAGCTGGAGGTTGCCACCAACTGGAAACTCGCGGTCGAGAATTTCTGCGAAAGTTACCACCTGCCCTGGGTGCATCCCGGCCTCAACAGCTATTCCCGGCTGGAGGACCATTACAATATCGAGAAACGCGGGGCCTATTCCGGGCAGGGTACGCTGGTCTATCGACAGCTCAAGGGTGCGGATGGCGCGGTTTTTCCCGATTTTGCCGGGCTCAGCGACAAATGGGATGAGGGGGCGGAATATATTGCCGTCTATCCCAACGTATTGCTGGGCGTGCAGCGCGACCATAGCTTTGCGATCGTGCTGGAACCGGTCGGCTGTGAGCGCACGGTCGAGCATGTGGAACTCTATTATGCCCAGTCCAGTACGGATACGCCCGAGTTGAACGCGCTGCGCGAGGCAAATGCGCAACAATGGCTCGGTGTGTTTGAAGAGGATGTCTTTGTCGTCGAGGGCATGCAGCGCGGGCGCCATGGCATGTTGTTCGATGGCGGACGGTTCTCGCCGGTGATGGATGGGCCAACGCATAATTTCCACCATTGGGTGGCCAGTCAGGTCGAAGGGCGGCGGGCCACGCCGTGAATGCCCGCGCACTTGATCAGCAATTGCTGCAGGCCCATGCTGCGGAGGACAAAACAGCGCTGGTGCGGCTCTATACGCAGGCGGCGGATCACAGCGAAGCAGGCGGTGATCTGGACGCCGCCTGTTTTTATCTGACTCATGCCTTTGTTTTTGCGCTGGAAATCGGCGTGCCCGAAGCGCGGGCTCTGAATGCGCGTCTGGTCGACAAAGGCCGCGCGCACCCGTGGCAGCCCTGAGCGGTCAGGCGAAATTCACCGCAACCGCGCCGAAGGGGCCGAAATCCGCCTGGATGCGCGAGCCGGGCGGGCATTCGACAGGCCGGATAAAGCTTCCCGACAGGATGATCTGCCCCGGCTTGATGCGCTGGCCATAGTGCGCCATGCGGCGGGCCAGCCAGACGACGCTTTCCACCGGATCGTTCAGCACCCCCGCGCCCAGCCCGGTTTCTTCAACCTCATCGTCGCGGAACGTCAGCGCACCGACCCAGCGCAGGTCAAAATCATCGACGTCATGACGTTCGGCACCCAGCACCACACCGGCATTGGCGGCATTGTCGCTGATCGTGTCAAAGACATTGCGGGCGCGGCCACTTTCTGGGTCAGCGCGCAGGATGCGCGTATCCAGGATTTCGATGGCAGGGCAGACATAATCGGTTGCCGCGCGGATATCCTCCGCCGTCACCTCTCCGCCCACGGGGGATTTCATCACAAAGGCGATCTCGGTTTCGATCCGGGGCTGGATAAAGCGGCCCTGCGGCACCATCGCACCGGTCTCGAACGCCATGTCATCAAACAGAATGCCGCTATCGGGGATATCGATCTTCAGCGCCGATTGCATCGCTTTCGAGGTCAATCCGATCTTCCACCCGATCACCCGTCGGCCCTGCGCCAGTTTATGCGCCATCAATGCGGCCTGCACCGCATAGGCGTCATCCATATCGATCTCGGGATGGCGCAGGCTTAAAAGCCCGATCTGTTGGCCGGTCTCTTCGGCGCGCAGTAGATCCGAGGCCGCCTGCGCATGCTCTTCGGGCGTCATGCCTCGTCCTCCACCCCGTTGCGCAGGAGGCCGATGCCCTCGACCTCGACCTCGACGACATCACCCGGAACCAGATAGCGCGGCGGGTCGAACCGCGCGCCAGCACCAGTGGGGGTGCCGGTGATGAGGATGTCGCCGGGTTCAAGCGTGGTGAAGGTCGAGATATAGGCGATCTCTTCGCGGATCGGGAACATCATGCGATCCAGCGTATCCTCCTGCCGCACCTCGCCATTCACTCGCGTTACGATCCGCGCCGCATCCAACTGCGCGGGATCGGTGAAAGGCACCAGCCACGGCCCGATTGCGCCCGAAAGGTCCCAGTTCTTGCCTTGAGTGACGTTGAATTTCGCGTGCCGTACCCAGTCGCGAATGGTGCCCTCATTGCAGAGCGTCAGCGCCGCGATGTGGTCATAGGCGTCCTGCGTGGCGATCCGACGACCCCCTTTGCCGATCACCACCGCCACCTCGCCCTCGTAATCCAGCGTGTGGTTCTCGGGCGGGCGGATCAGGGGCTGGCCATGTCCGGTAAAGGATGAGGCAAAGCGCGGAAACAGCGACATGTATTTCGGCAGCGCGCTGCCATCCTTGTATTCTGCGTTGCGGTCGGGAAAGTTGACGCCCACGCAGATGATCTTGCCGGGGTTCGGCACCGGGATCTGATAGATGACATCGGCATGCGTGACCTCCCGGCCCTGCGCTGCCTGCTCCAGCACCGGCAGGCCCTGTGCTGCAATCACGTCGCGCAGCGTCGGCCACTGCGGAAATTCTGGGCTGAGCGCGATCATGCCGGCATCGGTTACGGCGCCATAAAATGTCTCGCCTTCGGCGGAATAGGTGGCAAACCTCATGCGATCTCCTTCCAGACCTCGTCGATGACCTGCGCTGCCATCATCACATCGTCGCGGGTGCAGTCGAACTGGCCAACCGAAAACCGGATGATCTTGCGGCCCTTGTGCATCCCTTGGGTCAGGTAGATGCGGCCATCATCGTTGAGCGCATCAACCAGCCTTTGCTGGGTTGCATCATCACCGGGACAGCGAAAGGAAAACAGGCTCAGGATCGGTTCGGTCACAATCTCGAACCCGTCAAGCGCGCGGATACGTTCACAAAGCTCACCGGCCCAGGTGACGTGGTTGCGGATACGCCCGCGTAGCCCCTCGACGCCGTAGGCACGCAACAGGAACCAGATTTTCAGCGCCCGGAACCGGCGGCCCAGCGGGATCGTCCATTCGGAAAAATTGGTGACCTTGGCACCCGAGGTTTTCAGATATTCCGGCTCGATCTTCAGCGTGTTGAGCTGCGCCTGCGGGTCACGCAGGAATTGGACCGAGCAATCGAACTGCGCGCCCAGCCACTTATGTGGATTGAAGACGATACTGTCGAATCCGTCCACATCCGCCCAGAAGTCATTGCGAAATTCCGGACAGATCATCGCCGCTCCGGCCCAGGCGGCATCCAGATGGGTATAGAGGTCCTCGTCCCGCGCCACCTGCAGCACCGGGCCCAGAATGTCGCTCGCTCCGATCCCCGTCGCGCCGGTCACGGCGATGATCCCCGCTGGGATATGCCCCGCAGCGCGATCTGAGGCGATGGCACGGCGCAACACCTCCATATCAATCCCATGGCGTGGTCCTGTTGTGCTGATCTTGACCAGATTGTCCTGCCCGATTCCGGCCACCCAGCAGGCCCGGTCGATCGAGGAATGGACCTGATCCGAACAATAGATCCGCAAGGCCCCCTGCCCCGACAACCCCTCGCGGTTGCCGCGCCACCCGGTGGCGCGCTCGCGCATGGTCAGCACCGCCGACAGCGTCGCCGAAGACGCGCTGTCCTGAATGACACCGCTAAAGCCCGCGCCCAGCCCCAGCGCCTGACGCAGCCAATCGACCATGACGCCCTCGACCTCGGTAGCGGCGGGCGAGGTCTGCCACAACATGCATTGCGCGGCGATCGTGGTGACCAGCATCTCGGCCAGCATCGAGGGTGGCGCGGCATTGGCCGGGAAATAGGCAAAGAAGCGGGGATGTTGCCAATGGGTGATACCCGGCATCACGATCCGCTCGAAATCGGCCATGATGGCATCCATCGCCTCAGCGCTTTCCGGCGGTGCGGTGGGAAGTTGTGCCGCGATCTTACCGGGTGCTGTCTGCGCGCGCACTGGCCGGTCCCGCAGGGTCTTGTGATACTCCGCCGCCCAATCCGAGATATGCTTGCCCCAATGGGCGAATTCATCCCACTCCATTGTTGACCTCAAGGTGCGATGATCGGGCTGGCATCCAGATCCGGGTCGTTCACCGGAACGCCCACAAATTCGGTGCCATGTTCAAACCAGCTGCGCGGTGCGGGGGCACCCCAGAGTGTTTGACGCTGCGGGTCTTTCAGGTCCCATTTGATCGGCTCGTGATCGGAATCGACGGTTTGGTAATCCGAGCTGTAGATCTCGATCCGGTGGCCGTCCGGGTCCAAGATATAGAGGAAGAAGGCATTGGAAATCCCATGCCGCCCCGGCCCCCGCTCGATATTGCCCACGTAGCCGGTGGTTGCCATCACATCCAGCAGGTCGATGATATGCAGCGGGTTGGCCACCCAGAAAGCCACATGATGCATCCGCGGCCCGCGCCCGTTGGTGAACGCCATGTCATGCACGCCGCCCTTGCGGTGCAGCCACGCGGCCCAGAGGCGCTTGCTCTCTTCATCCTCGGTATATTCCGTCACTCGGAAGCCGAAATCGCTGTAGAAGGCAACGCTGTCATCCACATCGGTCGAGAAACAGTTGAAATGGTCGATCCGGAGCGGCCGCACCCCGTGATACCGCCCATACTCCTGATGGATGGGTGCCAGCCGGTCCATCTGGTGATAGAACTCCAGCGGAATGCCCATATTGTCCGAGGTCAGCAAGGTGCGGCCCTGAAACGGGCGCTGCGCCCATTCGGTTGGCCGCCCCTTGGCGCGGAAATAGGCATCGGCCCGGTCCAGATCGCCCTCATCGAAGGTCTTGAACCCCATTACCTCAACCGTGCCGGGCTGGTCGGAGCGCTGCAGAATCACCGAATGATGCCCCCGCTCTTCCAGCGCGCGCAGGTAGATATAGGTGTCATCCTCATCGGTGACCTGCAGCCCGAACATATCGACATAAAAGGCGCGCGAGGCGGCCAGGTCGCTGACATTGAGGCACACATGGCTGAGCCGGATCGTGTTGAAAGCGGGATAAAGATTGGGGGCGGGAACGGGCATCAGGTCTCTCCTTTACGCACCCAGACGCGGGATCTTGTGAGCACCGGTGGCAAAACCGATATGTTTCTGCTCCATGTAAAATTCGAAGGACCAGTCGCCGCCATCACGCCCGATACCGCTGGATTTGACGCCGCCGAAGGGCGTGGGCAGGTGGCGGACATTCTCGGAATTTACCCAGATCATCCCCGCTTCCAGCTGGTCGGTAAAGCGCAAAGCGCGGGTCAGATCGTTGGTCCAGACATAGCCCGTCAGCCCGTATGGCGTGTCATTGGCGAGGGCGAGCGCCTCTTCCTCGGTTTTAAATGGGATCGCGGTCAGGACGGGACCAAAGATTTCTTCGCGCGCGATACGCATGTCATTGCTGGCCCCGGTGAACAGCGTGGGACGCACGAAATAACCTGCGTCACCCACCGTCTCACCCCCGGCAGCAACGGTGGCACCATCCCGCCGCGCGATATCAAAATACGAGGTGACCTTGTTGAAATGCTCCTCGCTGATCAGCGGCCCGATCTCGGTCGCCGGGTCCAGCGGGTGGCCGACATTGATGTTGTTCACCCGCTCGACCAGCTTCGCCTCGAATTCTTCGCGGATCGTGTCCTGCACCAGCAAGCGCGAGGACGAGGTGCAGCGCTCGCCATTGATCGAATAGATCATGAAGATCACCGCATCCAGCGCCCGGTCCAGATCAGCGTCGTCAAAAACGATCACCGGGTTCTTGCCGCCCAGCTCCAGATGGTTGCGCTTGAGCGTGTCCGCCCCCTGTTTGGTGATCAGACTGCCAGTCCGGCTTTCGCCGACAAAGGCAATCGCGCGGATCAGGGGGTGTTCGCACAGTGCGCGGCCCGCATCCTCGCCAAATCCGTTCACCATGTTCAGCGCACCGGGCGGCAGACCCGCCTCTTCGGCGATCTCGACCAGCAGGCGTGCGGTCAGCGGGCTGGCCTCGGCTGGTTTGTGCACCACCGTGCAGCCCGCCGCCAGCGCCGGAGCAATCTTCCAGGTGCTCAGCATGAAGGGCGTGTTCCACGGCGTGATGACCCCCACCGGGCCAATCGGTACTCGGGTGGTGACATTCATCAGCGTCGGCGATTTCAGATGTTGACCATCGCGGGCCTGTACCACCTGATCGGCGAAATAGCGGAAATTCTCGGCCCCGCGCAGTGCCGCCTTGGACATGAAACGCAATGCCTGTCCGGTGTCCCAGCACTCACATAGCGCGATTTCCTCGGCGCGCGCCTCGATGCCCGCTGCTACGTTGAACAGGATTTCGCGCCGTTCACCCGCTGACGTGTCGCGCCAACCGGCAAAGGCTGCCGCCGCCGCCTGTGCCGCCGCGTCGATATCGGCAGCGTCGCCACGCGCCACGTCGCAGATCACGCTCTTGTCCACCGGTGAGATCGTCGGAAACGTGCCACCCGATCCGCCCCGATCCTGCCCTGCGATGCGATGCCGGATACCCTTGGCGCGAAACCGGGTCAGGAACCCGTCGAGTCGTTCGATGTTCTGGGACAGCGCTGTCATCGGGGGCCTCCAAGGTGTTCACGGATCGTGCCGGTTTTGGGCGACAGCTCGGGGTCAATGTCGCGCATCTCCAGCGACAGGGCCAGCGAGTTCTGCGCCATGTAAGGCGCAAGAAATTCTTCCGCCGCGCGGAACAGTACATCCGCCGCTGCCTTGCGGGTTTCCATCGGGCGACCGGCCCGCAACCGGACCGAGATATCGACAAAGCCATGCTTGGGATCGCCATCGGCAATGGCATAGTGATCGGCGCGCAAGGCCCGCACCTGCAGCCCGGCCAGAGGAAACGCCTCGATCCCGGCAGCAGCCTGTCGCAGATGCGCGCATAGTGCCGAGATATCGACGCAGTCATCCAGATTTGCCGAATATTCGATCGACAGGTGCGGCATCACAGGTTCTCCGACTCTATTAGTTATCATGTTAATGAAAATGTAGGAAAAAGTCAACGAACTGGTTCCGTGTGCAATACCGTGATCAGATAAGGTGTTGAAATCTGAACTGGCTGTGACTGCGGTATGCCCTGTCCGGGGTCAGAATCGCGTCGGGAAAACGCGTCTGGTTCATCGCATCCGGCCAGACCTGCGGCTCAAGCGCAAGACCGCCATACCGTTGATACGGCCCGCCTTGCAGGCCGAGGCGATCCGGCTCATCGAATTGGCTGTTGGTGTAAATCTGCAAGCCTGGCTCGGTGGTGTGGAGGCTCATGCCCAGCAATCCATCAGACGACATCAATCGCCCCACTTGGCGCAGTTCTGACCGTTCGGATGACAGGCAGAGATTGTGGTCGAAAGGGTGATCACCAACCGCGCGGAGCTGGCGAAAGTCGAACCCGGTGCCCGCGACGGGATGCTGTACGCCGGTAGGGATCAGATCGCCATCAACCGGCAGGTAGTGATCCGCGGCAATCTCAAGCTGATGGTCCCGGATACTGCCGCTGCCATCCAGAATGAAGTAGTTATGAGGTGCGAAACTGCAGGGTGTTTCCTGATCGGAGTGCGCCTCGATCACGATTTCCAGCACCGCACTAGGCCGGATCGCATAAGTGACCTCCACGCCCAGATTGCCGGGAAAGCCCATTTGACCATCTGGCATTTCCAACGTCAGCGTCACCGCATCCTCGGTCTGTGCGGCCAATGACCAGAGCAACTTGTCACTGCCCTGACGGCCTCCATGCAATGTATGGCGGCCACGGAAATTCCGGTCAGTTTGGTGCCAGCGCCCGCCTGCGCGAAACCGCCCCTGCGCGATCCGATTGGCAAAGCGCCCGACAATGGCCCCGAAGTAGGCGCCGCTTTGCAGGTAATCCGCTAGCCTGGGCCAACCCAGCACCAGCGGATAGGCGACCCCGTCCAGCCGCAGGTCCTGCAGTATCGCCCCATAGGTCAGCACCTGCGCGCATAACCCGTCTCGGGCAATGGCAATGCGCTGAACCTGCCGACCATCGGGCAGCGCTCCGAAGCGTGTGACCCGCGCAGGACTCATTCGCCGTAGGGGATCCAGACGTTTTTGACCTCGGTTGCCTGCCGCAGATATTCCTGACCTTCGGCCTGTTCGGGGTTCAGCCAGTCGATGGCCTTGCCATAATTCACCCAGGTCCGTTTCAGGTTGGCAGCGGCGGCGTGTTCCACCATCTTCGACCCCTCGGCCGAGCCGTGATACCAGACCCCGTCGACGCCATAGTGATCGGCCAGCGTCTTGCTCAGCTCGTCCCGATCTCCGGTCACGATATTGACCACCCCGCCCGGCAAGTCGGAAGTGTCGAGGACCTGATAGAGGTCGGTGGCCACCAGCGGATGTACCGGCGAGGGCACTGCCACTACAGTGTTGCCCATGGCAATTGCCGGTGCCACGAGAGAGACAAAGCCCAGCAACGGTGCCTCATCCGGGCAGGCGATGCCCATCACGCCGACCGGTTCCTTCATCGCCACGGTCACGCCGCGCACCGGCACCGAATGCACCTGCCCGTCATATTTGTCGGCCCAGGCGGCATAAGTGAACAGCCGGTTGACGGCGGCGTCGACCTCTTGCGCGGCGGATTTGACCGATGCTCCGGTCATTGCGCTCAGACGGGCCCCGAACTCTTCAGCGCGTGCAGCGAGGTTTTCACCGATGAAATAAAGGATCTGCGCTTTGTTATGCCCCGAGGCTTTGACCCAGCCGCCCGATGCCGCAGTCGCCGCCTCGACCGCGTTGCGAATGTCCTTGCGGTTGCCCAGTCCCACATGGCTGATCAGCTTGCCTTTGGGGTTGGTCACCGGTGCGCTATAGCCGCTATCGGGCCGCGCCTGCTTGCCGCCGACATACATCTTGGCGGTGCGGTCGATGCCCTCACCGCCCCCTTCGCTGAGCGCATGAGGTTTGGCCGGAGCGGCATCCTTCAGCGACTTAAGGTAGCTCGGTTTGACATATTCATAGAGCCCCTCGCGCCCGCCTTCGCGCCCGAACCCGCTTTCACGGTAACCGCCGAAGCCTGCGGCGGCGTCAAATTGGTTGGTGCAGTTGACCCAGATCACCCCCGCCTTGATCTGCGGCGCGACACCAAGGGCGAGGTTGATATTTTCGGTCCAGACGCTGGCCGCCAGCCCGTAGCGGCTGTTATTGGCTAGCTGCACCGCCTCGGCGGGGGTGCGGAAATTCATCGAGACCAGAACCGGGCCGAAGATCTCTTCCTGCGCCAGAGTGTCACCTGCCTCGATCCCGGTCAGCAGGGTCGGCGGATAATAACAGCCATTCTCCGGCAAGGAGGCTTCGCCGCGAAACGCTGTGGCACCCTCGGCCACGCCCTGATCCACCATCGCGGTGATCTGCTTGTGTTGGACCGGATCGACGACGCAACCAATATCGATGGACTTGTCCAGCGGGTCTCCTACCCGCAGGCTCTGCATCCGCAGCCGCAATCGGTCATGAAAGGTCTCGGCGATGTTCTCCTGTACCAGCAGGCGCGACCCGGCGCAGCAGACCTGCCCCTGATTGAACCAGATCGCATCCACGATCCCTTCGATCGCGCTGTCCATATCGGCGTCGTCGAAGACGATGAAGGGGGATTTTCCGCCCAGTTCCAGCGTCAGCTTCTTGCCGGTCCCGGCGGTCTGTTCGCGCAGGATGCGACCCACCCGGGTTGAACCGGTAAAAGCCACCTTGGCCACGTCCTTGTGTTCGGCAATCATCGCGCCGACGGGACCGTGGCCGGTTACGATGTTCACCACACCCTCGGTCAGCCCCGCCTCGACACAGATCTCGGCAAACAGAAGCGCGGTGAGCGAGGTGTATTCAGCCGGTTTCAGCACCACCGCATTGCCCATCGCCAGCGCCGGAGCGATCTTCCATGCCAGCATCAGGAAGGGGAAGTTCCACGGGATCACCTGTCCGGCGACACCGATCGGCTCATAGCCCTGCATCTCGCTTTCCACCAGCTGTGCCCAACCGGCGTGATGGTAAAAATGGCGTGCGGCCAGCGGAATGTCCGCATCGCGGCTTTCGCGGATCGGTTTGCCATTGTCGAGGCTTTCCAGCACGGCAAACAGACGGGCGTGTTTCTGGATCAGCCGTGCCAGCGCATATAGATGCCGCGCCCGCCCGGCCCCGCCAAGCGCAGCCCAGCCTTTCTGCGCTTTCGAGGCGGCTTTGACGGCGGCGTCCACATCCTTGGCCGTAGCCTCGGTCAGCGACGCCAGCACCTCGCCATTTGCAGGGTTCACGCTGTCGAAACACGCCTTGCCGGGCTTGGTGAAAGCTCCGCCGATGAACAGGCCGAACGTGCGATCATGGCGGTCGAGCCAGGCGTTCACCTCGGACGCGCTTTCGGGGGCGGTGCCGTAATCCATGGTCTTGAAGATCTCTGAAACTGTCATGCCCTGTATCCTAGCTGATGCCGTGGCGAAACGCGGCCGAGTAGCGGCCCGTTACGAAATGTTCGAGTTGGCGTTCGATGTCGCCCAGAAGGCTGGAGGCGCCAAAGCGGAACAGGTCCGGCTCCAGCCAATCATTGCCGCGCTCTTCCTTCATCAGCGACATGTAGACCAGCGCATCCTTGGCCTTTGATATCCCACCCGCCGGTTTAAAGCCGATCTTGTAGCCGGTGCGCGCCTCGTATTCGCGTGTGGTGCGCACCATGGTGAGGCTGACGGGGAGCGTTGCGTTGACGCTTTCCTTACCGGTCGAGGTCTTGATGAAATCGGCCCCCGCCATCATGCAGACATGAGAGGCGCGCGCCACATTGCGCAGGCTGCCCAGATTGCCGGTCGAGATGATCGCCTTCACATGCGCCTCGCCGCAGGCCTCGCGATAGGCGCGCATCTCGTCATAAAGCGCCTGCCAGTCGCCACTCAGCACGTGGCGGCGCGAAATGACGATGTCGATTTCAGCTGCACCGGCCTTGACCGATTCCTCGATCTCCTGCACCCGCAGGTGGAACGGGCTGAGCGCGTCGGGAAAGCCGGTCGAGACGGCGGCAACCGGGATGCCGCTGCCCTCGAGCGCCTCGACCGCCGTGCCGATCATGTCGTGATAGACGCAGACAGCGCCGGTGGTGATGTTGAGGTCTTGGACCCCCAGCGCCTCAACAAGGTCCTGGCGCAATGGGCGTTTGGCCTTGGCGCAAAGGCGGCGGACTTTGCCGCGCGTGTCGTCACCGTTGAGCGTCGTCAGGTCCATCAGCGTGATCGCGCGCAGCAGCCAGGCGGCCTGATAGTCCTTCTTGACGCTGCGCCGCGCACCGAGGCTACCAGCGCGGCGTTCCACGGCAGAGGTGTTGGCCTGAACCGAGGACACCCAATCAAGGTCTAGTGGTATGCCGGGATTGCGCGGGAACCGCGCAGGGTGCGGCGCGACGGGCAGTTGGTCCGCCGTTTGGGTGATGTCTTTGCTGGAAACAGTCACTGTTTCTCTCCTCGCAGGGGCAGGAAGCTGGCGCCATGTGGCGTGGCGGGTACGCCCAGATGGGCGGCGATGCTGGCACCGATATCGGCGAAACCGCGCACACCCAGCGAACCGGGGGCCAGGGATTTGGATTTGATGAGAACCGGCACCTGTTCTCTTGTGTGATCGGTGCCAGCCCAGGTGGGATCGTTGCCGTGATCGGCGGTGATGATGAGCAGGTCGTCGGGGGCCATTTTTGCAAATAGCTCGGGCAGGCGCGCGTCAAAGTCTTCCAGCGCGCCCGCATAGCCCAGCGGGTCGCGGGCATGGCCGAACTCGGTGTCGAAATCGACGAAATTGGCAAACATGAGGCCACCCTCCTGCAGGTCGTCCATGGCGGCAAGTGTCAGGTCAAACAGGGCCATGTTGCCATGGGTCTTGCGGGAATCGGTGATGCCGCGTCCGGCATAGATGTCACTGATCTTGCCCATGGCCAGAACCTGCCGCCCGGCAGCGGTCAAATTGTCAAGCAGCGTATCCTCATCGGGAGGCATGGTGAAATCGCGGCGGTTGCCGGTGCGTTTGAAATCCTCGGGCGTGGTGCCCACAAAAGGCCGGGCGATGATGCGACCGACGCGATAGTCGTCGCAGATCACCCGGGCGATGCGGCAGAGGTCATAGAGGCGATCAAGGCCGAAATGTTCCTCATGGGCGGCAATCTGCAGCACGGAATCGGCCGAGGTATAGACGATGGGTTTGCCCGTGCGGATGTGTTCTTTGCCCAGTTCGCGCAGGACCGGCATGCCCGAGGCGTGTTTGTTACCAAGGATACCCGGCAGGTCGGCTTGCGCGATCAGCGCATCAAGCAGCGCTTGCGGAAACGAGCATTCCAACGCTTCGAAGACATGCGGTGGCTCCATCACCGGCAGGCCGGTGATCTCCCAATGGCCCGAAGGTGTGTCCTTTCCCCGTCCCACCTCGCGCCCCACCGCCCAAATTGCGTTTGGGCGTGGTTGCGGATCGCTCCAGGCGGTGTCGCTGGAATGGGCCAGAGCCTGATAAAGCCCCATATCGGCGAGGTTCGGCAGGACCAGCCCGGCCTCGCCCCGCGCATCGAGGATATGGCCAACAGTGCTCGACCCTTCGTCCCCGAACGCAGCCGCATCCGGCGCGCCACCGATGGCGACGGAATCCATCACGATAAGCAAGGCGCGGGTCATGAGGTGCCACCGAAACTGACGGGGGCCTCGGACAGGACGGCGCGGGCCAGATGCTCGTCCAGCACGATCTCGTCGATCAGGCCCGAGCGCAGCACGCCCAGCACCGCTTGCGTCTTGCGCAATCCAGCAGCCATGCCCAGCACGCGGCGGCCCGCCAGTTCCTGCCCCCGCATGCCCACTGTCTTGCGGCCCAGTTCGGTTTCCACGATGCGACCATGAATATCATAGAAACTGCCCGCAATATCGCCCACCACACCTGCTGCGCGCAGGTCGTTCAATTCCTGCGCGCTGATCTCCTGCGTGCGGGCCAGATTGCTTTCTGCGTCGATCGAACCGATGCCGACCACAAAGATGTCGGATTTTCGGGCCAGCTCCATCAATTCCTGCACGCTCTGATAGGACTGGAAGCTTTCGCGTTCCTCGACCGAAGAGGCAAGATACGGCACCGGCAGGAAATAGGCCTCTCCCCCGGTTTTGCGCTGCATCTGCATTACCACGTCCAGCGGGTTGGCGGAGAGCTTGCGCAACAGGCTGCCGGTGATCGAGACGATTTTCAGATCAGACCGCTGAGCCGCGTGCATCGCGGCCACGGCAGCACTCATGGTTTCGCCCATGCCGACGCCGATCTGGGTGATCGCCTTTTTCTCCAGCAGGTGCGACAGGTAGTGCCCGGCGGCCTCGCCCACGCTCTGCAGCAGCGCCTCATGGTCGTCGCGCCCGGACATGCCCGCCGAGGCCACGGTGCAGCGGGTCAGGCCAAAGCTCTGCTTCAGGCGGTTTTCCAGATCCAGCAGCTCTTCCGAGCCGCCCTCGATCCGGATGGTGACATAGCCCTGTTCCAGCGCGTGGTTGATCAGCCGGTGCACCTTGGACTGGGACATCTCAAGTTCGCGGGCGATCTGCGACTGGGTCTGGCCTGCCACAAAGGACATCCAGGCCGTCTTGGTCGACAGGTATCTGAGAGTGTCAGTGCTCTTTTTCATCTCACGACTCTGCGGTGTGCGGCTGACCCGTTTGGGTCAACGCTCTTTGGTGTAGGGTTCGCCACCGGCCAGTGGCGGGATGGCACGGCCAACCAGACCGGCCAGGATCACCACGGTCAGGATATAGGGCAGCGCGTCCATGAACTGGACCGGGATCACGAAGTTGCCGATCTCGATATTCTGGTAGCGCAGCGCCACAGCCTGCAGCACACCAAACAGCAGACAGGTCCACATGGCAGGCCACGGCTTCCACTTGGCAAAGATCAGCGCGGCCAGCGCGATGAAGCCGCGCCCAGCAGTCATGTCCTTGACGAAGCCCGCCTGCAGCGCGGTGGCCAGATAGGCCCCTGCCAGCCCGCAGAGAACGCCGCAGATAATTACCGCCATATAGCGCAGCCGCGTGACCGAGATACCGGCGGTGTCCACGGCGGCCGGGTTTTCACCCACCGCGCGCAGACGCAGGCCAAAGCGGGTACGATAGAGCACCCACCAGGTCAGCGGCACGACCAGAACTGCGATATAGACCAGCAGGAACTGGCCCGAGATCAGCTCGTAGTAGATCGGTCCAAGCACCGGCACGTTTCTCAGCGTTTCGGCCAGTGGCAACGTCACCGACTCGAACCGACCATCTCCCGTCAGGGAAGGCGTGCGCCCGCCCTGTTCGAACCAATGCTGGGCGACCAGCACAGTCACGCCAGCAGCAAGGAAGTTGATTGCCACGCCCGAGATCAACTGGTTGCCCCGGAAGGTGATCGAAGCCAGCCCGTGGATCAGCGCCAGCGCCACCGATGACGCAATGCCTGCCAGCAGCCCAACCCAGACCGAACCGGACATATATGCGATGGCGGCCGAGAAAAACGCCGCCACCAGCATCTTGCCCTCAAGGCCAATGTCGATAACGCCCGCGCGTTCCGAAAACAGCCCGGCCAGACAGGCCAGCAGCAGCGGTGTGGCCAGGCGCACAGAGGAATCGAGCACTTGCAGAATGGTCAGGAAATCCATCACGTATTCCCCCTGCGCATCATGGCAAAGAGCGATTCAAGCGGCATTCGGACCATGTTGTCCAAGGCGCCGGTGAACATGATGACCAGCGCCTGAATAACCACGATCAGCTCGCGCGGGATATCGGTCCACAGCGCCAGCTCGGCCCCGCCCTGATAGAGGAAGCCGAAAAGAAGCGCGGCCAGCAGCACCCCAAACGGGTGATTGCGGCCCATCAGCGCCACGGCGATGCCGATAAAGCCCGCGCCTTCGACCGAGTTCAGGACCAGTCGTTCGGCCTCGCCCATGGTGGTGTTGATCGACATCAGCCCCGCCAGCGCGCCCGAGATCAGCATGGCGATCACGATGGTGCGCTTGGGGTGGATGCCCGCATAATTCGCCGCTGTTTCCGACTGGCCGAAGCTGCGGATCTCATAGCCCAGCTTGGTGCGCCAGATCAGCAGCCAGACCAGCACGCAGGCAAGCAACGCCAGAAAGAAGGTGACATTCGCGGGCGCGCCGCGGAACAACGGTGTTTCTGCGGTCGAGAACATGGCCTGGAAGGTCGGCAGATTGGTCGCGTCGGGGAACGGACCCGAGGCCGGGTCCATCGCGCCAGTCGGGCGCAGCAGATTGACCAGCACGTAGTTCAGAAGTGCTGCCGCGATGAAGTTGAACATGATCGTGGTGATCACGATATGGCTGCCGCGTTCAGCCTGCAGATAGGCCGGGATAAAGGCCCAGAGTGCCCCGAACAGCCCCGCTGCGACCGTCGCCCCGACAAGGGCGATCGACCAATGCGGCCAGGGGATATAGAGGCAGACCAGCGCCACGCCGAGACCCGCAACAATCGCCTGCCCTTCACCGCCGATATTGAACAGCCGCGCGTGAAAGGCGATCGCCACCGCAAGCCCGGTGAAGATGAAGTTGGTCGCGTAATAGAGCGTATAGCCCCAGCCCGCCGAGCGCATCAGCGAGCCCTCGACCATCAGCTTGAAAGCGGCCCAGGGGTTTTCGCCGATGGCCAGCACCACCAGCGCCGACAGCAAGCCCGCCAGCAGCAGGCTGATCAATGGGATCAGGACGACATCCGCCCAATGTGGCAAGGTCCTCATGCGGCGTCCTCCCCTGTGACGCCCGCCATCAGCAGGCCCAATTCGCGTTCATCGGTGGCGGCGGCGTCGCGCTCGCCCATGATATGGCCGTCAAACATCACCGCAACCCGGTCGGCGAGCGACAGGATCTCCTCAAGTTCGACGCTGACCAGCAGGATCGCCTTGCCCTGATCGCGCAGCGCCACGATCTGCTGGTGGATAAACTCGATGGCACCGATATCGACGCCCCGCGTCGGCTGGCCGATCATCAGCAGATCCGGGTTACGCTCGATCTCGCGGGCCAGTACGATTTTCTGCTGGTTGCCGCCCGAAAAGCTTTTGGCGGCGAGGCGGGGATTGGGCGGGCGCACATCGAAGCGCCCCATCATCTGATGCGCCTCTTCCAGAATGGCGGCGTTTTTGATGAACGGTCCGGATGTCCAGCGCGCGTCATGGTGATAGCCGAAGACCGCGTTTTCCCAGGCGCTGAAATTCATGATCAGTGCCTCGCGGTGGCGATCTTCGGGCACATGGGCGATATGTACCGCCCGCCGCGCGCGCCCGTCAGAGCCCGAGCCCGTCAGTGGCAGTTCCTTACCGTTCAACCGCACGGTGCCTTCGCCCGGGCGCATGCCGCCCAGAACCTCAAGCAGTTCGGACTGGCCATTGCCTGCCACCCCGGCGATGCCCACGATCTCTCCGGCGCGGACGGTAAGGTCGATGCCCTTGACCCGCTCGACGCCGTTGCCATCCACC
This sequence comes from Ruegeria spongiae, assembly GCF_023502395.1. Lineage (GTDB taxonomy): Bacteria > Pseudomonadota > Alphaproteobacteria > Rhodobacterales > Rhodobacteraceae > Ruegeria_C > Ruegeria_C spongiae. Next base: position 22,007 of record NZ_JAMFMB010000003.1, read on the forward strand.
ACGCGCAGCTTCTCGACCTCGAGTATGGGTTTGCCCGGTTGGGCCGGGGTCTTGTCGACCCGCAGCAGGACCTTTCGCCCCACCATCAACTCGGCCAGATGCTCTGGGTTGGTCTCGGCTGTCTTGACGGTTGCGGTCATCTCGCCGCGCCGCATCACGCTGACCGTGTCAGTGTATTCCATGATCTCGCGCAGCTTATGGGTGATCAGGACGATGGTTTTGCCTTCGGAGCGCAGTCGGTCAAGAATTCGGAATAGCTGATCGGCCTCGGAGGGTGTCAGCACACCGGTGGGCTCATCCAGGATCAGGATCTGCGCCTGCCGGTAGAGCGCCTTGAGGATTTCAACACGCTGCTGGTGGCCAACGCTGAGATTTTCGGTGACCGCATCGGGGTCGACATTCAGCTCATATTCCTTGGCCAGATGTTCCAGCTCGCCGCGCGCCTTGGCCAGCGACGGGCGCAGCAGGCCCCCGTCTTCGGCCCCCAGAACGATGTTTTCCAGCACGGTGAAGTTTTCGACCAGCTTGAAATGCTGGAACACCATGCCGATGCCCGAGGCGATGGCGGCCTGGCTGTCGGGGATGTCGGTCTTGGTGCCGTTGATCCAGACTTCGCCTTTGTCGGCCTTGTAAAAGCCGTAAAGGATGCTCATCAGCGTGGATTTCCCGGCGCCGTTTTCACCGATGATCCCGTGGATCGAACCGGGTCGGACCGAGATCGAGATATCCTTGTTGGCCTGAACAGGGCCAAACGCCTTGGATATGCCACGTAGCTCAATGGCGGGGGGCTGGGTGTTGCTGGCTGCCATGTCAGATACGGCTCTGCCGCGTTGCGATCACTGTCATAATGTCCTCACTCCTGGCCCGTGGACTCCATTATGACTGGCATTTCTATGGTGCACGACGATTCGGCGCAATGAATTTTAATTCACGATTGGCATATTTCTTCATTTTCTTTGGCAGCAACCCCCGGTCTACGCGTCCTGAACGCAAATTCAGACACAGAACAGCTGGAATTCAAAGGGCGGGCCTTCTTTTGGAGCACCAAGGCTGGTAGATCAGTCCCGGCAGACAATAGCATCCGCAGGCGGTTAGGAATGACGGACGATCTGGCTAAGGTTGAAAGGCGCAATTTCCCGATCATCACGGGGCAGAGCACGGTTGCGCAGGTGGCCTGGACCATGGCCAGCCCGTCGATCGTGCTGACCTTTCTTGCGGTCGCGCTGAATCTTCCGGTGTTATTTGTCGGCGCGTTGGTGACCATCCGGCAGTTGGCGGGCACGCTGGCGGATATCTTTCTGTTTGATCCGATCTCGCGCATCAGGAACCGCAAGCTGGCCTTGTCGCTGACCGATATCGCGCTGGGGGTCTGTTTCGTGCTGGCCATCGCGGCGACGCTGCTTGGGACGACGCCGGTAATCATGGTGGTCTTTGCGGTGGTGATCTTCGTTCTGGGCCTGATTGACGAAAGCCAGACCCTGCTGTTGACCGATTTTATCAGCGACAACCTGCAGTCGAAGTCGCGGATGCGGATGAAATACGCCCAACTGGCCCTGGGTGGGGGCATTGCCATCGCGTTGACTTTGGCGGCGCATGAAATGTCCAAACAGATGCCGCCCCTGCAGCGGCATTCGATCGTCATCACCATCGCGATCCTGTGTTTCATGGTGGCTGGTTTTGTCACGCTTGCCGTGCGCGATACCGGAACGAGTCTCAAACGCGAGACCGCGCCGATCCGCTCGCCCATTACGGCGCTGAGAGACTATATCCTCAACGCGTATGACATGCTGACACATCCCTGGTTCCGCAAATACATGAGCGTCCGGCTGCTTTATGTGGTGACCCTCCTGTCGGTGCCCTTCTTCGCGCTGATCTCGGCAGAGACCCACAAGCATTCCGACAAGGGGCTGACCGCGCTGATCATCTCCACCGCGGCAGGTGCTGTGGTGTCAGGGCCGCTCTGGCGGGTGCTGAACAACCGTTCGCACCGCACGGTCATGGTGACTAGCTGCCTGATGGTGGCCGCGACCGGGATGGTTCTGGTCGGGGCGCATTTCCTGCATCTGGACAACAATGTACACCTGCATGCGGTGGCGATGTTCGTCATCACCGTGGCGGTGAACGGGCTGGTCACGGTGCGGGGGCTTTATTACATGGACCTCGCCCCGAAAGAGGAGCGGGTCCGCGGCGTCGCGGTGTCGCGCAGCCTGAGCCGGTTGACCGCGATCGTCGTTTCGGCGTCGCTGGCGGCGATCGCACATATGCACGAGACGGTCTGGGCGTTGGTGATGATCGTCGGGTTCAGTATCCTCTCGGCGCTGGTCAGCTATATCGTCGCCAAGCCCGAGGTGCAGGCACAGCCCGCCTCGGCCTGAGGCGTCATTGCCCGAGGTTCAGTGGGTTCCGTTCAGATACGGAACCCGTCCTCGCGCGAGAAGAAATGCACCGCGCCGGGGTTGATGCCCACCGGAATCGTGCCGGTTCCGGCCTCGTGATCCTTGTTGACGTTAACCGAAAACGCCTGCCCGCCCAGCGTGCCATGCAGCAGCCGCTGCGCACCCAGTTCCTCGACGATCTGCACGTCGAAGGGGGTCGTGCCCTCGCCCAGCGTCAGGTCCTCGGGGCGGATGCCCACCAGGATCGGACCCGAGGAGGCGGCGGGCGCGCTGACCGGCAGTTCCAGCCCCGCGTCCAGCGTCACCTGCTGGTCGCTGACGGTGGCGTTCAGCACATTCATCGGCGGTGCGCCCATGAAGCTGGCCACAAAGGTCGAGGCGGGCGTGTTGTAGATTTCCTTGGGGGTGCCGATCTGTTCGATCCGGCCGCCGTTCAGGACGATGATCCGGTCGGCCATGGTCATCGCCTCGACCTGATCATGGGTCACATAGACCGCCGTGGTGCCAAGGCGGCGCTGCAGGGCGCGCACCTCGATGCGCATCTGATTACGCAGCTTGGCATCCAGATTGGACAGCGGTTCGTCAAACAGGAACAGGTCGGGCTGGCGCACGATGGCGCGGCCCATCGCCACCCTCTGACGCTGGCCGCCCGAAAGCTGACTGGGTCGGCGGTCGAGATAGTCGCTGAGGTTCAGCATATCCGCCGCTTCGCGCACCTTGGCCTCGATCGCGGCCTTGGAAATCCCCCGGTTCTTGAGTCCGTAGCCCATGTTCTTGGCAACCGTCATATGCGGATAAAGCGCATAGTTCTGGAACACCATCGCGATATTGCGATCCGCCGGGTCGACATCATTGACCACCCGGTCCCCGATGCTGAGCGTACCTTCTGTGATCTCTTCGAGCCCCGCAATCATCCGCAAAAGGGTGGATTTGCCGCAACCCGACGGGCCGACCAGCACCACAAACTCGCCATCCTGAATGGTGAAGCTGCAGGTTTGAACGGCCTCGAACCCGTTCGGATAGACTTTGTGAATGCCCTCAAGCAAGACCTGGGCCATATGCGTATTCCTTATTTGTCAGATTCCGTGAGGCCCTTGACGAACCAGCTCTGGAAGAAGATCACGATCAGCACCGGCGGCACCATGGCGACGATCGCCAGTGCCAGCGCCTGCCCGTGTTCGGGGATTGCGGCGTCGGAATAGGTGAGCACGATCTGTTTGATCCCGCGTACCAATGTGAACAGCGATTCATCGGTGGTGATCAGTGTGGGCCACAGATACTGGTTCCAGCCAAAGACGAACATGATGATGAAGATCGCCGCAATCATGGTGCGCGACAGCGGCACCAGAATGTCGATGAAGAACTTCACCGGCCCCGCCCCGTCGATGCGGGCGGCCTCGACCAGTTCCTCGGGCACCGCGCGAAAGAACTGCCGGAAGAAGAACGTGCCCGTGGCCGAGGCGATCAGCGGCACGATCAGACCGGTATAAGTATTCGCCAGACCCAGCCGCTGGATTGCCTCGTAGGACGGCAGGATACGCACTTCCAAAGGCAGAAGCAGCGTGGTGAAGATGATCCAGAAGGCAAAGGTCGCAAAGCGCAGCCGGAAATAGACGATCGCATAAGCCGCCATCATCGAGATGACGATCTTGCCGACCGCAAAGCCGATGCCAAGGATGAACGAGTTCTTCAGCATCACCATCCCGTCCACGGTCTTGGTGAACCCGCCCTTTTCGAACATGGCCTTGTCAAAATTGGTGCCCAGTTGGTCCCCGAAGGTCAGCGCCAGCCCCTCCCGGTGAATGGTCACCGGGTCATAGCTGGCGGTGACGAAGGCATAAACCAGCGGCATCAGCATCAGCAGCGATCCGGCGATCAGCACCATGTGATCGAAAAGCGTGCTCCATTTGAAGCGCAGCCGCGAGGGCGTCGGTTGGGCAACTCGGGTCTGTGTCAGTTCAGCCATGTCCCGCCTCACGTATAATGGATGCGCCGCTCGATCAGGCGGAACTGGAAGATTGTCAGAACAAGGACCAGCACCATCAGGATCACCGATTGCGCCGATGAGCCACCTAGGTCGTTGCCCCGGAACCCATCGATATAGACCTTGTAGACCAGCGTCATCGGGTTGGCGCCGGGCTCGCCCTTCATCATCGTGTCGATGATGCCGAAGGTGTCGAACATCGCATAGGTGATGTTGATGATCAGCAGAAAGAACGCGGTGGGTGCCAGCAGTGGAAAGGTGACATCCCAGAACCGGCGAAAGCCCGAGCCATTGTCGATCAGCGCCGCTTCGCGCACGGCGCGCGGGATCGACTGCAGACCGGACAGAAAGAAGATGAAATTGACCGGGATCTGCTTCCACACCGCCACGATGATCATCGCGGTGGCAGTGTCGAAATAATCGACCCCCAGTTTGAAGTCCCAGCCAAAGAAGCCAAAAAAGCGCGTCAGCGGCCCGTGGCTCTGATCAAAGAACATGATGCCAAGGAACCCGGCCACCGGCGGGGCAATGGCATAGACCCACATCAAAAGCGTACGATAGGTTTTGGCCCCGCGCAGCACATTGTCGGCCTTGACCGCCAGCAAAAGCGCGATCGACAGCGACAGAAAGGTCACGATGGCGGTGAAATACACGGTGAACCAGGCCACCTTGCGATATTCGGTCGATTCCGCGATGTCGGTGTAGTTTTCGGCGCCCACATAGGTCGAGCCAAATCCAAACGGATCCTGCAGGTAGAAGGACGATTGGATCGCCCAGGCCGCAGGCCAGTAGAAAAACACAGCGATAATGGACAGTTGTGGCACAAGCAGCAGGATGGGCAGCCACGGGTTGGTGAAACCGGCTCGCTTCACGGGCGTATTCCTTTGAATGAACCCGGCGGCCGCTTAGAGGCAGCCGCCGGTCGTATTGCGGTCAAACGCGCGTCAGTTCTGCGTCTTGGCGAAGCGTTCCAGCAACTTATTGGACTCGGCCTCGATATTGGCGAACGCGGTGTCGACATCGGTTTCACCGGTCAGGATGCGGCCGTATTCACGGTTCATCACGTCTCGGATCTGCACGTAGAAGCCCATGCGATAGCCCTTGGTGTGGTCCCCCGCAGGCAGCGAGAGCTGCTGGATGCCGACCTCGGCCGCCGGGAACTTGTCGTAATGACCGTCTTCCTTGGCCACGCCATAGGCAGCCTCGGTGATCGGCACATAACCGGTGTCCTTGTGCCAGCCATACTGAACCTCGGGGGTGGTCAGGTAGCGGAAGAACTCGGCGGTGGCCTTGTTTTCCTCATCCGACTTGCCCGACATCGCGAACAGTGCGGCCCCGCCGATAAAGGTCTGTTTGGGGTCAGGATTCACACCTTCCCAATAGGGCAGCATGGTGGCCGAAAACGGAAAGTCGGCCGTCTGAAGCAGGCCGCCGAACGAACCGGAGGAACCCAGCCACATGGCAACCTTACCTTCTTCGAACGGCTTGACATTGTCACCCCAGCCGGTGCCGTACCATTCAAACAGGCCCTGATCTTTCCAGTCTTTCAGGGCGGTGAAATGGGATTTGATGGCGTCATTGTTGACCAGAATCTGGGTGTCACCGCCATCATAGCCATTGTCGTTGGTCGCAAATGGCAGATCGTGGCGCGAATGGAAGTTCTCGGTAAAGATCCAGGGCAGATGCGACTGGCTGAGCGGGATGTACCCGGCCTCTTTAAGCGCCGGTGCGGTGGTTTCAGCAAACTCTTCCCAGGTTTTTGGCGCGGTTACGCCCGCCTTGGCCAGCGCATCCTCGTTGTAGTAGAGAACCGGCGTGGAGGAGTTGAACGGCATGCCGATCATCTTGCCATCTGCATCGGCGTAGAAATAGCGCACGCCGGCAATGTAGTCGTTGATATCAAACGGAATATCGTTGGCGGCAAGCAAATCCTCGACGGGGATGATCGCGCCCTCGGCCCCGATCACAGTGGCAGCGCCAGCGTCGAACACCTGCATGATGTTGGGCTATTCACCAGCGCGGAAGGCGGCGATACCAGCGGTCAGGGTTTCCTCGTAGGAGCCCTTGAATACTGGGGTGATCTTGTACTCGCTCTGGCTGGCATTGAAGTCTTCGGCGATCTGGTTGACGGTTTCGCCCAGTTGACCGCCCATGGCATGCCACCATGTGATTTCCGTCTGCGCAGAGGCAGATGTGGCGGCAAAAACCAACCCTGTTGCGGCGATTTTTAGGAGTTTCATTTCCATACTCCGATTGTTGAGCCGCTGGTCGCGGCCATTAAAATTTTCGCAGCGCTTGTTTAGCGCTACCAGGTTCCATTGGCACGCAATTAGCCCCCTCCCGCAAGCGGAAAATTGCATTGCTACAGCTGGCGTCGAGTGACCCCATCAACGTGCACCCGCGACCAGTTATAGGGTTTGTTTGACGATTCTGTGAAACAAAATACGTGATCTACGAATTAGTTCGTTGGTTCTGATACCGGATGGCTTTTTTGCCCATCTAGAATCCTACGGGCAGAAACATACATATTTTCAATGGGATGAAAAAACTTTCGAAAACCGCCATGCCCGCGATGCCCGTCCCTTACCTGCGATGCAGAAGCTCGGTGGATATGTTACGCAAGTGTTGTCGAAACCCTGCTAAGCTCGGCTGAGTTGCCATTGCGAACCCCAAGGACCTGCCCCCGTGTCTGACCTTTATTCCCTCTGGCTCACCTTTCCGCAGCCGCTTGAAGAACAACTTGGCGAACATGTGGCGACGCTCGCCCGGCTGACCACTGGGCCGGTCTTCCAGCCGCATGTCACGCTTGTGGGCGACCTGCCTCAGGACCGGGCGCGTGAGATTTTCACTTCTGAACGGATCGGACCGATCGCGCCGCGCCTGCAGGGACGGTTCGGGCAACTATCCCATGGCAACACATACTTTCAGTCGCTCTTTCTGGAGGTCGCCCTACCCGTCCAAGTCGCCCATGCGCGGCACCAATTGCTGGAGGAACTTGACCTCGATCCGGCCTACCCGCCCCATGCCAGCTTGGCCTATGGCAGTCTCGCCGGAGAAGTCCCGTTTCCACATCTCGACCGAATCACGGCCACGTTTTGCAACCAACCTGCACCGATTGCCTTTCTGGCTCTGGTTGCCTCGTCTGAAACCCGACCGGTGGAAAGCTGGAAGATCATTGAGCGCCTGCCGCTGAACGTCTGAATCTCATTCAGGTTCCGTCAACGCTCTGCCTGCCGCGCATCCAGGACAGGGTCCTCTCGCGCAGCGATTGGAAGGTCAGGTAAAGCACCGGGATCATCAAAAGGCCGACCGTGCTGTCAAAGATCATGCCGACCAGCACCGGGTAGCCGATCGAGACCCGCCCCGCCGCTCCGGCTCCGGTGGCCAGCACCAGTGGCAGTACGCCAACAATGAAACACAGCCCCGTCATCGTGACCGGGCGGAACCGAAGCTCGGCCGCTTTCAGTGCTGCTTCGCGGATCGGTGTGCCGCGCGCGCGTTCGTCATTGGCAAATTCCACCACCATGATCGCCTTCTTGGCCGCCAGACCGATCAATAGCACCATCCCCACCTGCGCGAAGATGTTGTTGCTCAGATGCGGGATCAGCGCCAGCGGCACCAAAGCGCCAAAGACCGCGAATATTGTCGAACTCATCACCGCCAGAGGCAGCGTCCAGCTTTCGTAAAGCGCCACCAGAAAGAGATAGGACAACACCACCGCACCCATCAGGATATAGGTCACCAGCCCGCCCGCCGCGACCTCTTGCTGGGTGACGCCGGACCATTCGATGTCGAAATCGTCCGGCAGGGTGGTATTGGCAATGGCCTGCATCGCGGCGATGGCCTGGCCCGAGCTCATTCCGTCGGCAAGCTGCGCATTGATCGAGGCAGCGGTGTAGAGGTTGTGGCGCGGAATGCTGTCCGGACCCAGTACCGGCGCGTACCGGACCAGCACGCGCAGGGGGAAGGACTCGCCATCGGCATTCTTGACATAGATATTGCCGATATCGTCCAGCGATTGCCGGAAATCCGCATCCGCCGATATGACGATCCAGTGGACCTTGTTGCGCTTGATGAAATTGCCGACATAGTAGGAACTCAAACTGGCCTGCAGCGCCGAGAAGATGTCGATCACCTCCACACCCAGCGTTTCGGCCCGGTCGCGGTCAACTGATAGCAGGTATTGCGGCACGCTGGCCGAGAAACTGCTATGCACATGGCTGAATTCGGGCGCGGCGTTCAGCGCGGTCAGGAACGCGGTCTTGGCCGCATCCAGCTTGTCGACATCGCCATCGGCAAGATCGACCAGTTCCGCCGACACGCCGCCGCCAACACCCAGCCCATGGATCGAGGGCAGCGGGAACACGAAAGAGGTCGCCTCGGGAAGGGTCGCCAGCTTGTCATTTGCCGCTGCCATGATCGCATACCACTGCAGTTCGGGCGTTTTACGCTGATCCCAGGGGGCAAGCGCGATCACCACCATGCCGGTGCTGGGCCTAGTGCCGCTCATCATGCTGAAGCCCGACACGGTGGTGACGCTATGCACCCCCGGCATCGCCCGGATCATGGTATCGACCTGGGTCATCACCGCCTCGGTCCGCGCCAGCGAGGCGCCGTCGGGCAGGTCAATACCAGCAAGCAGGATGCCGCTATCTTCGGGCGGAATGAACCCGGAGGGCACGGTCTTGAACAGATAGACCGTGCCGCCCACGAACCCGGCAAAGACCAGCAGGCTGAGCGCCAGATAACGCAGCATCAGCCCGACCAGCCGCATATAGAGCCCCCGCACCCAGGCGATCAGTGCCGGCACCAGCCGCAGCGGCCCGCGCGGGCGGCCCCCCTGCCGCAGCAGCAACGCGCACAGCGCCGGGCCCAGGGTCAGCGCATTCACCGCCGACAGCATGAAGGCAAAGATGATGGTCAGCGCAAATTGCAGATAGATCTTGCCGGTGATGCCCGGAAAGAAACAGACCGGCACAAAGACCGCCGCCAACACAAAGGTGGTGGCGATGATCGGGCGGGTGACCTGATCCATGGCCTTTTCGGTGGCAGCGCGCGCTTCAAGCCCCTCATCCTCCATGATCCGTTCGGCGTTTTCGATGATGACGATGGCGTCATCGACCACCAGCGTGATCGCCAGCACCAGCGCCAGCAGGGTGATCATGTTGGCGCTGAACCCGATCAGAAAGATCAGTGCCACCGCCCCCAGCAACGAGACCGGGATCGCGATGGCGGGCACGATGGTGGCGCGCCAGCTGGCCAGGAACAGGAACGTCACAAGGACCACCAGACCGGCGGTCAGGCCCAGCGTGAACAGGATGTCGCGGATCGACAGCCGCACCGCAGTGGTGATGTCATAAGGAACCTCATAGCTCACACCATCGGGGAATTTCTGCGCCAGATGGTCTAGTTCCGCTTGGACAGCGGTGGCGATATCGAGCGCATTGGCAGTGGCGTTTTGATGAATGGCGATGGCGGCCGAGCCCTTGCCGTTGAAGCGCGACGCACCCGAATAGCTTTCCGCCCCGAGCTCGACCCGCGCCACGTCGCCCAACCGCACCAACGACCCGTCGGTGTTTGAGGCGACGATGATGCGCTCGAATTCCTCAGCTTCGCGCAACAGTCCGCGCGCCTGCAGCTTGAACTGGAAATCAGGCGTCTTCGCTCCGAATGGTGGCGCGCCCAGCTCGCCTGCGGCAGCCTCCACATTCTGGTTCTGGATGGCTGTGGCAATGTCGGAGGCGGTTATGTTCAGCGCCGCCATCTTGTCGGGCCGGGTCCAGACCCGCATGCTGTATTCCAGCGGGCCGAACTGCGTCACCGCGCTGACGCCCGCGATCCGGGCCAGCGGATCCTGCACGAAATCGGCGGCGTAATTGCTGAGATACAGCTCATCCCGCGAGCCATCGGGCGAAGTCAGGTTGATGACCATCATCATCCCGCCCGAGCGTTTCGAGACATTGATCCCCTGCTGGATCACCGAGGGCGGCAGCATCGGTTCGGCCAGCGCAACACGGTTCTGCACATCGATTGCCGCAATATCGGGATCGGTGCCGATCTCGAAAGTCACGGTCAACTCATAAGTCCCGCTGTTGGAACTGCCCGACGACATATAGAGCATGCCGTCCACGCCATTGACCTGTTCCTCGATGGGTGTTGCGACTGCCTCCTGGATCAGCGCCGCATCGGCACCGGGATAGCGGGTGGTGACATAGACCTGCGGCGGCGTGATCTCGGGGTATTGCGCGATTGGGATCAGGCGGACGCCCAGCAGCCCGGCCAGAACCATCAGGATGGCGATGACGATGGCGAAATTCGGCCGCTCGATGAAATAGCGCGAGATCATTGCGTTGGGTGACCGCTGGCATCCACCGGGGTGACCGTGGCGCCGTCATGGATTTTCTGCAGCCCCTGCACCACCACTTTTTGCCCTTCTTTCAGGCCTGAGGTGATCTGCCATGCCCCGGCAATCTGCTGGCCGGTGTCGACAGGCTGGCGGTGAACCATGTTCTTGTCGTCGAGCACAAAGACGAAATGCCCGTCCTTGTCCAGTTGCAGCGCCGATTGCGGCACCGTCAGGCTTGGCGTGGCACCGGCATCCTCGAGAAAGGCCGAGACGAACTGGCCGGGCAGCAGGGCACCATCGGGGTTTGCGAAACTGGCCCGCAATTCGATCGTGTCGGTATCCTGCCGGACTTGCGTGCCGACATAGATCACCTGTCCGCTGGTGCCGTACTCACTGCCATCCGACAGATGAATACGCGCCTTCAGCTTGATCGCATGGTCGGCGATCAGCCCTTTTTTGCGCACGTCGATCAGGGTTCCTTCGCTGACGAAAAAGCTGACATAGATCGGATCAACGCTGGTGACGGTGGCAAGCACGCCACTATCCGAATTGATGACATTGCCGGCATCCACCGACGACCAGTCGATGCGGCCATCCAGCGGGCTGGTGATCTCGGTATAGCCCAGGTTGATCTGTGCCAGCTTCAGCGCGGCTTTGGCCTGATCCACCGCCGCCAGGTCCTGACCGTAGTCGGCCAGCGCTCCGTCCACTACCGATTGCGGCACATCGCCTTTTTCCAGCAGGTTCTGGTTTCGTTTGAGCACCACATCCGAGCCTTTGGCAGTCGCTTCGGCCCCGGTGACGGAAGCCCTGGCGCTGGCAACATCGGCTTCATAGACATCCTGCTCAATCCGAAACAGCACGTCACCCTTGGACACCTGGCTGCCGGGGATGAAATTTACCTCCTGCAATATCCCCTCGACCCGCGCCTGCAGATCAACGCGCTGCTGCGCGATCACCCGTCCCACATAGGCGTCGGCGGTCTGCACAACCGCGCTGGTGACGGTGGCCACAACCACGCCCGGCGCCGCATCATCCTGGGTTTGCGCAGCAGCGGTGCCGCCCAGGCAAAGCGTAAAAAGACAAGGGGTTACAAGTCTTGGAATTGGCACATCACACCCCGGATCAAGGCTATTGGCATTGCACGCACTATGAGCCGGTTGCAGCAACCAGACAACCATTATGAGCGGTCTGACACAACGCGCGCTTTGGTGAACGCGACCGCCCGGGCATGCCCGAACCGGCGCAAACCTTAGGTCGGCGATGCTCCGCCGCTTGGCCATTCCGCTCGTCACCGACAGGCCAGCCGCTTCTTGCGTTCCTGCCGGAATCTCGCCAAGCACCCGCATATGCGCCGCCTATCCGCCTTCCTCTTCATCCTTGCCACCCTGCTTGCCGCTGTTGGTGTGTTTCACCTGTCCTACCGCTATTTCCACGCAGAAGAGCTGTCGCGCGCCAAGGGGCGACTGTCGCTCTACCGCAGTTCGGTCACCGCCGAGCTTGAGCGGTTCTCGCATCTGACCCACGTGCTGGCCCGCGATACCTATGTGGTCGACACTGCCGCCGGAGCATCAACCGGGGCTCTGAACCAGCGGCTGGAAGGGTTTGCCGATCAGGCGGGACTGGATGCAATCTATCTGATGGGCGCCGAAGGACTGACCATCGCAGCCTCGAACTTTCGCGCGCCCACAAGCTTTGTCGGACAGAGCTATGCGTTCCGCCCCTATTTTCGGCAGGCGCTGGAAGGGCGGCAGGGGCGGTTTTATGCGATCGGCACCACCACCGGCCTGCCGGGCTATTTCATCGCCGACGCTGTACGCAACGCAGCCGGTCAGGTGGATGGCGTGATCGCAATCAAGATCGATTTCTCTCAACTCGAAGACAGTTGGCGCAACGCGGGCGAGCAGGTGTTTCTGGCCAATGAAGATGGTGTCATCCTGCTGGCCTCGGACCCGGGTTGGCGCTACCACGTGCTGCAAGCGCTGAGCGCCGACCAGCGCGCCCGCATCGAGGCGGCGCGGCAGTTCCCCGGCCAGAAGCTGGCGGTTCTCGACTGGTCCGGCCTGCCCGATCAGCGCGCCCGTCTGACCGGGGTCGAGCGGTTGCATCTGACCTCGGCCGACCTGCCGCATGGTTGGGAGCTGCATTACTTTACCAGCGATGATCGGGCGGTGGACCGCGCATGGCTTGTTTCCGTCTCGGTCGTGCTGCTGGCCGGGCTGGGGTTCATCCTGTTGCAGGTCCAGCGTGCCCGCCGCATGGGTGCGGCGCTGAAACGCTCGGAAGAGGAAGAGGCGCAGCTGCGTCAGGCCAATGAACGGCTGGCTGTCGAGATAACCGAGCGCCGCACCGCCGAGCACCAGCTGCAGCGTACCCAGAACGAGTTGGAACGCGCCAGCCGTCTGGCGGCGCTGGGTCAGTTGGCGGCGTCGGTCACCCATGAGCTCGGCCAGCCCATTGCCGCCATGCGCAACCACCTGGCTGCCGCCGAGATTGCCGCGCGCGAGGGCACCGGCCTCACCTCCAAGATCGGTGCGCTGGTCGAACGGATGGAAGGCATCACGCGGCAGCTCAAGTTTTTTGCGCGCTCGGATGTCGAGGAGTTCGCGAATTTCGACCTGCGCGAGGCAATGGAGGCGGCTTTGGCGCTGGTTGCGCCCAACGTGGCAGAGATCGGCGCAACCCTGCAAATCAGCTTGTCTGAGGCTCCGGTCACACTGCGCGGCAGCAAGCTGCGGGTCGAGCAGGTTATGACCAACCTGCTGCGCAATGCGCTCGATGCTGTAGAAGAGGTCGAGACGCCGACGGTCTCGGTCCGTCTGGGTGCCTCGGACAGCGAAAACTGGTTCGAGATCCGCGACAATGGCCACGGTCTGGGTGCTGCCACGCTGGCCGAACTGCAGGAACCTTTCGTGACCACACGGGAAAGCGGGCGCGGCATGGGGCTGGGGCTGGCGATCTCGGCCAGTATCGTCAAGGATCATGGCGGCGTGATGACCGCCCGGAACGCCCGCACGGTGGGCGCAGTGTTCCGGGTGAGTTTTCCCAAGGTCGAAGCAGAGCAAAGCGGGGCGGCATGACGGACAAACCTGCGTTCAACATTCTGATTGTCGATGACGACCGGTCCATGCGCCAGTCGCTGGTCGAACTGATCAAGGCCGCGGGCTGGCAGGCCGAAGCGGTGTCACGCGCCGAACGGGTGGCTGCGCATCTGGTGAATGCGCGGCCCGACGTGATCCTGTCGGATGTGCGGATGCCGGGCATGTCCGGGCTGGATCTGCTGGCCAGCCTTGATACCGGCAATGGTCCGCCCGTTGTGCTGATCTCGGCGCATGGTGACATTCCGATGGCGGTCGGGGCGATTCACAACGGCGCCTACAGTTTTGTCGAAAAGCCGTATGAGCCACGCCGTCTGCTGACCATCCTGCGCAACGCCGCTGAACGGAACCGTATGAAGCAGCGCAATCGACGGCTGGCCGACCGGCTTTACAGATTGTCGGGTCTGGACCGAATCCTGCTGGGTCAGAGCGATGACGTGATGGCATTGCGCCGCGACATTCTCGATCTGGCTGACACCGATGCGGCGGTCCTGATCGAGGGTGAAACCGGCACCGGCAAGGAACTTGCCGCCCGCGCGCTGCATGATCTGGGTACCTCACCCGACAGCCCTTTCGTGGCGCTGAACTGCGCGGCGCTCACCCCTGACCGGTTCGAGGTCGAGATGTTTGGCGTTGCGGGCGAATCCGGCGGCAGGCTGCGTGCGGCGGCGGAAGGCACCCTGTTTCTGGACGAGGTCTGTTCCTGCCCGTCACCGGTGCAGGCCAAACTGCTGCGGGTGATCGAAGACAAGCAGGTGCTGCCGGTGGGCGCCACTGCCCCGGTGCCTGTCAGGTTCCGCGTGATCTCGGCCACCAACGAGGATGTAAGCCTGGCTGTCTCAGAAAGCCGGCTGCGCCAGGACCTGCTGTTCCGGCTGAACACTGTGGTGCTGTCGCTGCCGCCGCTGCGCAACCGTCGCGGGGACCTGACCATGCTGATGACGCATTTTCTGGATCACTACGCCCAAACCTACGAGATCGCCGCACCTGAACTGAGCGCCGACGATCTCGCGGCACTGATGGCCCATGACTGGCCCGGTAATGTGCGTGAATTGCGCAATGTTGCGGAACGCCGGGTGCTGGCGGCGCGGCGTGGGGGCGGCTCGGTCGCGCAGGCGCTGCAAAGCGCGGTGCAGGCCGAAGAGGTGCCCGACACCCTGCGCGAAGCGGTCGCCGCCTTTGAACGCGAGTTGATCGGCAAGGCGATCCGGACCCATCAGGGCCGCATGGACGCCGCCGCCGAGGCGCTCGGCATCGGGCGGCGCACGCTGAACGAAAAGATCGTGAAGCTGGGGCTCGACAAAGAGGCACTGCTGTAGATTGGCTGGGCGCAGGCTGACATGTCTTGACCCGACACCTGGGCACAGGACTATGGCTCGGCCACCCTCGGATATGGGTGGCCCGTATTGATCTATACGACCTCCTTCCATTCTGGTTGCCGGTGCGAACCCACATAGGTGCGGCGGACATGTCAGACTTAGGCTGGTCTGATCGCAAACACCGCTCCTTTGGGTGAATGCGCGGTTCTAAATTGCCCGAATTGGTGCTGGGATATTTTCCGGGGTTACCACCTGAATGGCGGTGATACGTCTTTGCACCGGTTCCGAGGCAAGTTTGTGAAATGCCAGAAAGGCGTCGAAGGCGTTTTTCAGATCCAAGGGCAAGTCGTGGTGCAGAATGAAATCCAGCCGCTGATCCGCGATCAGGTCCCGATTTTCCTGGTCAAGATCATGGGCCACAAAAACATCGGGCCTGATCCCATTGTGCCGAAGTGTTTCCAGGATCGATCGATTGCCACCCCCCATCGAATAGACGGCGCGTAAATCGAGGATGCCACCAATTGCGCCCGTCAGGATTCTGGACGTTTCAAAACTGACACCACTGCCGCCGTGGACCCCCATGACCCGCAGCTTCGGACAACGACGCGTCAGTGCTTCAACGAAGGCGGTCTCGCGCTCTTCCTCTCCCAGAAAACGCTCATGGCTGCGGGTGGCCAGAACCGTCCCGGCGACATCACCGATCGACCTGGCCACAAGATAGGCGGCGGTGCGCCCGGCCCCTTTGTTGTCCAGCCCCACATAGGTCAGGCGATCAGTGTCACCAATGTCGGTCACGAGCGTCACAACCGGGATCTTGGCGACGGCCAACGAGTTCACGGCTTCCCTGATTCTTGGGGTGTCCCGCGCCTTGAGGCACACGCCGTGGCTGCCGCGTTTCAAGATGCGCATTAGCGTCGCGACAACCACGTCTTCATCCATGATCTCCTGAAACAGAAATCGCGGGCGGCAGACCGCCCTACCGATCTGCGGCAGGATCGCTTCGGCAGCCGCCTTCACTTCGCGGCTGAAACGCGCAGGCGCCTCGACGACGAAGTCGAAGAACAGACGCCTGCCCCGGGTGGCCAGCTGGACCTCTTGCGCCGCCAGTTCTTCAATCGCGGAGGCCACACGCAACCGGGTTTGAGGGCTGACATTTGCCCTGTTGTTGAGGACCCGGTCAACCGTGGCTGTCCCCAACGCGGCTTGCCGGGCAATTTCCTTTATTGGAAAGCGATGAGTCATTTGATGTGTTTTTGATGTGTTTTGAAACCCAACACAATCCCCGTTGCCACGATAATGGTCCCGAAAGAGGAGAAGCTTCCATGACAGACCTCGCCGCGACCACCGCTGCCTACTACGATCCCGATGCCTGTGACCTGCGGGAATTTACCGCTCTTATTGACCGGACCACCCGCCCAGATCAGGTGCCGCATGCCGCAGCCGTCGAAAAGAACATACCCGTCTATGACATGAAAGCGCTGCGCCCGTCTCTCGAAGATGAGGCCGCCCGCCGGATGATCATGGCAGAGTGGGCGCATGTCCTGCGCAAAGGGGCCGGGGTGGTTGCGCTCAAAGGGACTTATGCCGACACGGCGGTGCTGGATGACGCAACAAGCATCTATGAACAGATCATCGCCGATGAAAAGCAGCGCAGCGGCGGCGGTGGCGATCATTTCGCGGCGTCAGGCGCCAACGACCGAATCTGGAACTCCCTGCAGAAGCTGTGCGAAGCCTCGCCCGAGGTCTTCTTGAACTACTTTGCCAACTCTTCCATCGCTGCCGTCTGCGAGGCATGGCTGGGGCCGAATTATCAGATGACGGCACAAGTGAACCTCGTCCATCCCGGCGGTGCGGCCCAGCAGGCCCATCGTGACTATCATCTGGGGTTCCAAACTGCCGATGTCAGCGCGTCCTATCCGGCGCATGTCCACGATGTTTCGCCGATTTTGACGTTGCAGGGGGCCGTTGCGCATTGCGACATGCCGCTGGAAAGTGGCCCGACGAAACTGCTGCCCTTCTCGCAAGCCTATCGTCCGGGTTACGCAGCATGGCGCAGGGATGATTTCAGGGCCTTGTTTGAAGAGCGCCATGTGCAGTTGCCCCTGGCCAAGGGAGACACCGCATTCTTCAACCCCGCCCTGTTTCATGCTGCTGGGGCGAATACCAGCCAGGACATTCACCGCTTTGCCAACCTTTTACAGGTTTCGTCTGCATTCGGTCGCGCGATGGAAACGATCGACCGGGACAAGATGTGCAAGCTGCTCTATCCGCACGCCGCCAAGGCCCGGGCAGAGGGCCGATTGCATCCGGCGGACTTGTCTGCCGCGATTGCCGCAACGGCGGAGGGCTATTCCTTCCCGACAAATCTTGACCGGGATCCGCCGACAAACGGGCTTGCCCCCGAAACCCAGGCGGCCTTTTTCGCGCGCGCCCTGTCCGAAGGAATGAGCAATGAGGATTTCGGTAGGCATCTTGATCACACCAACGCCATGCGATTGGCCTAGCGGGCAGGATCAGGCATCCGGCCTTCTCACTCATCGCCCTGCAGTGTGGGGTTGGCGAGAGTCGCCAACAGCCGCCACTCATCAAGCGGCCTCAGCTGTGGCTCATCGAGTTCGGCGCGCACCGGATCGCTCATAAGCAGTACAGCGATGCGGCGCGAGGCCTGGGGCTGGGCATCCACCGCGATCATCAGCCGCTGAAGTCCGACATTGGGATTCTGCGCATCGCAATCGGCGTCATATGCCGTGTCGCAGGGATTGGCCGAGCGCTGCTCAAAGCGCGCCCCGGCGGGCGACAGGATGAGCGCCGTCATCTCTTGCCCCCCCTGCTTCAGCACCGCCTGCGCGCCGTCCAGGCCGAGCTCAGCTTCGGTATGCATGGTCCATGTCACGGCACCGGCAACCTCGCCGGTGATCTCATCCTGTATCAGCACCGCCGCATCGTTTATCAACGCCACGCCGCGCCGGACCGAGCCTGATTGCGCCCCATAAGGGTCGGACAGATCAGCAATGGCGAAGGTGAAGCCCGGGACCTGCGCAAAATCCTCGACAAAGGCGCGACCCGTTACCTGCTGATTGGCCCCGTCAAAGGCCAACGTGTTCTGGCCAATGGTCGCGGTCCGGTAATAGTCGAACCGCTTTGATGTGAAGTAGCCCGGCAGATCGTAATTCCCCAACCCCAGATCAACAGCCCACCGGACGCCTTTGGCATCAATCACAAAGGTGCCCGCATCGAGGTTGTTGTGATGGCTTTGCAACGGCCCGGCCTTGAACCCCACATAGGTGGCGTCAGCATCATTCCAAGCCGAGCGCATGGCGACCAGACCGCGGCCCCCGAACCACAACGCTTTTGGTTCGCGAACTTGCGGGCTGACACCCGCGCCATACCGCCAGAGCAGGTTGAGCGCGGGATGGGATGAGCCCGGCGCGCCAGTCTTGCTCCAGTCATAATCGGGCCGTCCGAACCGGTGCGACAGCCATGGCAACACCACCGGATCGGTGGCGGTGTCACTGTCGCCATAGTTGAACAGCAGGCCGGTGGGGCCGGTCATATGCATCAGGTAGTCGCCGAAACCCGGCAGGCCAGCAGCCTCGGACAGGTCGAAATCATGGCCATAAACGCTGTCCAGCGCGGTGACGAGAATTGCGGTGTCGCGCGCCGACAGGGCCCCATACATGGGGCCTTCGGGCCATGCACCGTCAGGCGCAAACAGCGCCAGCCCGTTTCGCAGCGACAGCTGCGCGCTTTCGATCACCTGCGCAGCCAGGTCCGGCTCGGCCCCCGAGACCGCCAATGCCGCGACGATCAACCCGGTGTTGCACACGATGTTCCAGTTGAACGAGGCGACCGGCCAGGTGATATCCGCCGTTGCGGTCCCGTCGGGCAACGTGTCCGGCACCTTGACCGGCGGCAGCCAGTCATGCGGCCGAATCCAGCCGGTATCGAAATACTGCCGATCCTTGTCATAGATGGCGATACCCGGCTTCAGCGCCTTGTCGACGAGTGCTGTGCGGATGATCTCATGATCCTGCACCTCAAGCGCGTCGCTCAGCCAGCTATATCCCAGCGCCACCGCCAGCGTGATCCGAGTCAGGCCCAGAAAATGCGCGGGGTACCAGCTGTCTATCTGTGCAAGCCCCAGCAATTCCTGCCTGCCGCGTGCGGCATAGCGCGCCTCGCCAGTCACACGCCAGGCCATGGCGATCGTCGTCAGACGTTCGACCGCCTTCTCGCTCAGCCCGTGCAGTGCGCTTGGATCGCCCTTGTAGTCGGTGCGGAACGCTTCGGCGATCGTCGGCTCTTTCAGATAGGCCCGCGCTGCTGCAATCAGAACCTCGTGATCCTGCGCAATCGCGGGATCGGTCTGACGCAGCGCCTTCAGCCGCGCCAGCACGTCATCGGTGAGTATGATCTGAGGAACCATGACGCCATTTTCGGGCGTCGAGCGCTGAGACGCGGTCTGGGCTTCTGGACGCGAGGCCGCCCCTGAAAACGACAGCACATGTATCACGACCAGGAAAGCGATCAAACAGGTGCGGGACATCGGGGTTTCCTTGCTTTGAGCGTCAAAAATACCGGCGGAGAACACCCCGTCAATGCTCCTGCGGATATCCGCAGGGATCGGCGCGGGGCACGCGCGGATTCCTTCATTGCCAAGCCGGAACACACAGGCGATGCTTCCCGTCATCGCATTCGAGCGCTTCTGGGAGGAACCATCATGCGCAATTATCTCACCGGGACGGCTGTTGCCGCCCTAACCCTTGCCTTTGCAGGCGAAGCGCTGGCCACTGAGTGGAATGTCTCGCTCTGGGGCAAGCGGCGCGCCTTTACTGAACATGTGGAAAAACTGGCCGAACTGGTCAATGAAAAGACCGGTGGCGCGTTCACGCTGAACATCAGCTATGGCGGGCTGTCCAAGAACAAGGAAAACCTCGACGGGATCGAGATCGGCGCCTTCGAGATGGCGCAGTTCTGTGCCGGATATCACCGCGACAAGAACCCCTCGATCACCGTGCTGGAACTGCCCTTTCTGGGTGTGAATTCGTTGGAGCAGGAGATCGAGCTGTCGATGGCGGTCTATCAGCATCCCGCCACGGTCGAGGATCTGGCGCGCTGGAACGCAACGCTGCTGATGCCTTCGCCGCTGCCGCAATACAATCTGGTCGGTGTTGGCGACGCCCCTGCCTCGCTGGCGGATTTCGAGGGTCTCAACGTGCGGGCTACCGGCGGTATCGGCAAGGCGATGGAAACCGTGGGCGCGGTGCCGACATCAATGTCCGCCACCGAAGTGCGTCAGGCGATGGATAGCGGTGTGGTCAAGGCGGTGGCCTTTGCCCCCCATGCGCATATGTCCTTTGGCACCATCGAAAATGGCGCCTGGTGGACCTCGAACCTGAACCCCGGCACGGTAAACTGCCCGGTGGTGGTCAATACCGATGCGCTGAACGACCTGTCGGAGGAACATCGCGCCGCACTGCTGGGCTCGGTCGAGGAATCGCTGGCCCATTACGTGGACAACTACAACAACAACACCATGAACGCCTGGGGTCCGGCGCTGGACGAACGCGGGATAACGCAGGTGACCTTCTCGGACGGGGATATCGAAGCTTTCAAAGCGGCCGCCGCTGCACCTGCCGCCGCGGCCTGGATCGAGGAAAACAAGGCTCGCGGCCTGCCCGCGCAGGAGCTTTATGACCTCGTGACCGGCATGATTGCCGAGGGCAACAGCTAAGCCCGACACCCCGCGCCCCTCAGCGGGGCGCGGGGCTGTGCCCAGCCAACACTTCACATGGAAGGAGCGTCCGTCATGGCCGGTTCATCTCTGGTGCTTTCCGATGACAGTCTGCTCAGCCGGTTGGACCAACGCCTGTACCGCCTTGAGGGGGTGCTGGCCCTGCTCAGCGGTCTGGCGGTGTTTTCGCTGATGCTGCTTGCCGTCGTCTCGGTCGGTGGACGCAACCTGTTCAACCAGCCGCTGCCGGGCTATGTGGACTGGATCGAACAGGCGATGCCGCTGATCGCGTTCATGGGAATCTCTTACACCCAGCGCGATGGCGGCCATATTCGCATGGACATGATCGTCGGCAAGCTGCGCGGACGCACGCTGTATCTGGTCGAGTTCATCACCACGTTTGCGATCCTGATCCTGATGGCGCTGCTGGTCTGGGGCAGCTGGGCGCATTTCGACCGCAGCTTCGATTTCGGTGCGCCGCTGTGGAGCCGCGACAGCTCGATGGATATCGCTCTGCCGATCTGGCCCGCCAAGCTGCTGGCGCCGGTTGCGTTCGGCGTGCTCTGCCTGCGGCTGGTGTTGCAACTTATCGCTTATGGCAAGGCGTTCCGAGACAATGATGCGAGACCAGTGGCGGTGCCACTGATCGCCGATGCCGCGACGCAGGCCGCGATGGAGGCCGAGCATGTCTCGGCCCACGAAGAATAGGGGTAGCAGGCCATGGAACCGATTGAAATTGGTCTGATCGTTTCAGGCGGTATGCTGGTGCTGGTCGTGCTGGGAATGCGGGTGGCCTTTGCCGCCGGGCTTGCCGGGCTCATTGGCCTGATCTGGATCTTCTGGGCCAAGTTCGGCTATGATCCCGAGCGCTTTGGCAAAGCGGTCACCGTTGCGGTCAAGACCGCAGGTCAGGTCCCGCATTCCAAGATCTCGTCCCAGGCGCTGTCGCTGATCCCCACCTTCATCCTGATCGGATATCTCGCCTATTACGCCGGCCTGACCAAGGCGCTGTTTGAGGCCGCCAAGCGCTGGCTGGCCTGGGTGCCGGGCGGGCTGGCCGTCTCCACGGTCTTTGCCACCGCGGGCTTTGCCGCCGTGTCCGGTGCCTCGGTCGCGACCTCGGCGGTCTTTGCCCGCATTGCCATCCCAGAGATGCTGAAGATCGGCTATGACAAACGCTTTGCAGCCGGTGTGGTGGCCGCAGGCGGCACGCTCGCCTCGCTGATCCCGCCCTCGGCCATCTTGGTGATCTACGCAATCATTGTCGAGCAGGATGTGGGCAAACTGCTGCTGGCGGGCTTCATCCCCGGCGCGTTTTCAGCGCTGATCTACGGGCTGCTGATCATCACCATGGCGCTGATGATCAAGGGCTTTGGCCCGCCGGTCTCGGGCTTTACCTGGCGCGAGCGGTTTGTGTCGCTGCCCCCGGCGCTGCCCATCCTCTTTGTTGTCGTGACCATCATCTTCTTTGTCTACAACCCCTTTGGCGGCGATGCCTGGGGAACCCCCACCGAGGGCGGTGCTATCGGGGCTTTCGTGGTGTTCCTGATGGCGCTCTATCGCGGTATGCGGTGGGCCGAGTTGAAGGACGCGCTGCTGGAAACCGCCAAGCTCAGCGTGATGATCTTCACAATCATCTGGGGCGTGCTGATTTATGTGCGCTTCCTGGGTTTTGCCGATCTGCCGGGTGCGTTCTCCGACTGGATCACCTCGCTGACCATGTCTCCAATGCTGATCCTGGTCTGCATCCTGCTGGCCTATGCGGTGCTGGGCATGTTCATGGACGCCATCGGCATGCTGCTCTTGACCCTGCCCGTGGTCTATCCGGCGGTGATGGCGCTGAACGGCGGCGAGGCTGTGTCAGCGGCGGACAGCACCTTTGGCATGAGCGGGCCGATGTGCGCGATCTGGTTCGGGATACTGGTGGTGAAAATGGCCGAGTTCTGCCTGATCACCCCGCCCATCGGGCTCAACTGCTTTGTGGTGGCGGGCGTGCGCGACGACCTGAGCGTGCAGGACGTGTTCAAGGGCGTGACACCCTTCTTCATCGCCGACGCAATCACCATCGCGCTGCTGGTGTCTTTCCCGGCAATCGTGCTGTGGCTGCCCAGTCAGGTCTGAACAGTCGCGGCCATCCGATTTGGCGCAAACGGATCGGCGGGTGACGGTATCCGCGCAGCGGTCGCACCCCCACGCCGACAGGCTGAGACAATTGCGATGGAGGGTTCGTTTTGGGTTTTGACGGTAGATGCATTCTGGTCACCGGCGGCGTCAGCGGGATTGGCCATGCCATTGCGCGCAAGTGTGCCTCAGCCGGTGCGGTTGTTGCCGTTGCGGACCAGAACGAAGCAGGCGCGCGCGACGCGGCTGCCGCTATTACAGCTTCCGGCAGCAAGGCAGTCGCAATAAGAGCCGACATATCCGACCCTGAAGATGTCAGCTGGATGTTCACCTTTGCATCAGCGCTCACCGGGCGAATAAACGGCATGGCGCACTGCGCCGGGATCGCGGCCAACCGCTATGGCACGCCGGAGGAAGTTGCTGAAGTTGCAGCCTTCCTGCTCAGCGAAGCGGCGGCTTACGTGAACGGCGTTGTGATGCCGATTGACGGCGCGTTCATGCGTTCAGGCGTGATCAAAAGAAACATGAACCCTGGTCGCTAGGTATCGGATCAGGCAATTTGATGGTGTGATCCGTTCGTCGGGCGGAAATCTGGAGCGTCTTAATCGGCCATTGATCTCAGAAATGCCGTGACCTCACCATGGAAAGGAATGGACGCTGCGGCACCGGTTTTCTGCACCTTGAGCGCCGCGCCCGCGCTGGCGAAGCGCATGGCCTGCGCGACCGGTTCTCCGGCAGCGTAGCGCGCCAGAAACATGCCAAAAAACGTGTCCCCTGCCCCGGTGGTATCCACTGGATCAATCCGGAAGGCCGGGACCGAGATCTCTTGGCCCTGCGACCAGTGAACGGCCCCTTTGCTGCCATAGGTGATCAGGAAATCGGGCGCGGTTAGATCGCGGTATGACCCGCCTATGGCGGCCTCGAACTGGGCGGTTTCGGTCTCGTTCATCGACACCAGATCCACCTGCCGGATCAGGTCCGGCAGGGTATCGCCATCAAAAGGCGCGGCCACCAGCGCAACCTTCATGCCCTTTTCGCGGGCAATCTTCAGCCCCAGATCATTGGCATTGGTTTCGTTCTGCAACAGCAGCCAGTCGCCCGGCAGCACCCCGGCAAGGGCGGCACGCACCATCTCTTCGGTAAAGCTGTGATTGGCACCGCCATGAATCACGATGCTGTTTTCGGATGCCGCATCCACATAGACGATCGCATGACCAGTGCTGGCCTCAACCTCGGCAATCAGTTCGCCTTTGACGCCCAGATCATCCAGCATCGCGCGCACCTGCGCGTCGCCCTGCCCGACCGCGCCGACATGTCGGATGTCACCACCCGCGCGCAGCGCGGCGACGGTCATGTTCAGCCCCTTGCCGCCCATGTTCACGATATAGTCGCGCGCCGACAGGGTCTCTCCCGGGGTGGGCAGGTGATCGACCAGATAGAGGTGGTCGATATTAATTGAGCCGAGATTGTAGATGGTCACCGGTCACCCCTATTCCAGCGTGGCGACAACATCGAAGAACCGCGCCTTGACTGCCTCGGCATCGATGCCGAGGCAGATGTCGACCGGCGGGTTTGACGGGTCGCGGATTGTCTGGCCCGAGGCCGCTTCGGTCAGGTCGACGGTCAGACCGCTGCGTTCGGTCGTGAACAGCCCCATATGCGTGGCCGCGATCACCGCCGTGGCATCATGCATGGCGCAGCCGGTCTCACCAACGACGGTTTCGTAGAAATTACGGTAGAATTCACTGATCTTCAGCAGGAACCCTCCGGCCTTGGGCGCGGCTTGGGCAAGCGTCACGAAATCCTCGCGCAGACAGAGCGTCTGCATGGTCACATCCAGACCAACCAGCGTGATCTTGGCGCCGGAGGCAAATACCTCGGCAGCGGCATGGGGGTCGTGAAAGATGTTGGCCTCGGCATGGCCGCGGATATTGCCGGGCACGTCCACCGCCCCGCCCATGATGACAATGCGCCCGACATTTGCGGCAAATTTGGGATCAAGCCGCACTGCATCAGCGATGTTGGTCAGCGGAGACACCGCGCAGACGGTCAGTTCGCCGGGATTTTCCCGCGCCATGCGCACCAGAAATTCCGCAGCGCTTTCGTCGATTGGAGCGCGCGTTGTGGCGATGTCGATATGGTCCCCGAACCCTTCGGGTCCGTGCACATGCGCCGAAGGCTTGAACCCGGTCATCTCGTAGGGAGCGGCGGCGCCCTGCGCCACCGGACAGTCCGCGCCCAGAAAGTCGACCAGGTAATTGGCGTTGCGGGTGGCCTGTTCGACCCAGACATTACCGAATACCGAGGTCAGCCCCACCAGTTCGATATCTGGCGCGGCATGGGCGTAAAAGATCGCCATGGCGTCATCCACGCCCGGATCGGTGTCTATGATGATCTTCATCGCTGCCTCCGCTCGCGGCCCGGATCGCGTCAGTACTTACCCGGGAAGACCTGCCAGATACGCCTTTAGCGCGCCCGGATCAAATGGCTTGTGCAACAGCAACGCACCCAGGCGCTCTGCCGTGTCCCGCAGCGCGATGTCGCGATCAGCAGAGACCAGACAGGCCGGCAGCGGGCCAAAGCGGTTGCGGAGCGCCGTGATTGCGTCAGAACCCGACCGCCTGTCATCCAGTTGCATGTCCGCAACCACCACATCGGGTGCGACGCCGATCTCGCCCAGCAGGGCGAAAGCCTCGTCTTCGCTGCAACAGGCCAGCACATCGAGGCCCCATTGTTCCATCGTCACGGTCAGCGCATTGCGCAGTTCCGCGTCATTTTCGATCAGCAGCACGATCAGATGGCCGATCTGCCCGTCCTGCGCTGGCGCGGCCACTCCGGGTTCGGGCGCGGCAACCCGCCCCGCCCTGGGCAATTCGACCCAGAACACGGTGCCCCCACCGGGCTGTGACGACAATCCTAGCGGATGCCCCAGCAAGGCACAGGCCCGTTCAACGATGGCCAGCCCCAGACCCATACCGTCGGCGGCGCTTGCGCTGGCGTTGAGGCGCTGAAACTCGCCAAAGATCCGGTCCTGTTCCTCTTCTTCAATACCAGGTCCGGTGTCCCAGACCTCAACCCGTACTGCCTTTCCCAGATGCCGCACACCGACCAGCACGCGGCCATTATCAGTGTAGCGGATCGCGTTCGATATGAGGTTCTGCAGGATTCGCTGCAGATAGGTGGTGTCGCTTGCAACCTGAACTCCGGTGGCCAGGACCCTGAAATCCAACCCTTTGGCATCGGCCATCGGTCGCCACTCGTCGCGCAGCTGGTTCAGCATCAGACCCAGCGAGACCGGAAGCACATGCACGCTGGCCTGCCCCGAATCCAGTTTCGAGATATCAAGCAGCGCGCCCAGAATGGTCTCGACGCTTTGCAGCGCTTTGGTCGCCTTGGAGGCCATCTCGCCGGGCGGGCCCCCGGCAAGCTCCTGTTCAAGTGACGCCAGATAGAGCTTGGCCGCCGACAAAGGCTGCAGCAGATCATGCGAGGCCGCCGCGACAAAGCGCGATTTCGAGGCGTTGGCCCGTTCTGCTTCGCTCAGTGCATCCTCAAGGTCCAATGTGCGGTCCAGAACACGTTGCTCCAGCGTTTCCTTGGCCTCGATCACCGCCCGGATCGCCTGCCGTTCCGAGGTGACATCGGTAAAGCTGATCACGAAACCGCCATCGGGCATCTGCTGCATGAAAACGGTCAGCACCCGACTGCCACGGCCCTGGATTTCGAACGAAAGCGGCTCCCGCCTGCCCTTGTGACCGGCCCAGTCCAGCACCAGCCGGGGCGAGGCATGGTCGGAAAAGCTGTAATCGCCGCGCAACCGCTTGAAGATCGTCGAGAATCGGTTACCGATTTGAAACTGGCCCACCGGGATCGACAGCAATGCGCCCGCCCGGCGGTTCCAGCCAACCAACCTGCCCTGCGTATCGAAGATGCAGACCCCCTGTTCGAGATGTTCCAACGTCGCCCGGATCAGCCGCGCCTGATCATCGAGCATGCGCTCACGTTCGCGGCGTTCCAACCGCATGATGTCGGTCACATCGGTCTGCAGGATCACGGTACCGCCATCGGTCGTGCGGTGTTCGCTGACCTGAACCCAGCGCTTGCCGGTCATTCGCGCGTTGAAGATGACCGAGTTGTCCTGATGATGCCGCATCCGCCGCTGTGCCCAGGCTTGCGGCGTCTCGCCATCCGGAAGCGACAGAAACACACTCTGGCTGACCACCTGCACATAATCCGCAAAACCCAGCCCGGGTTTCAACTGATCGCGGATGTCGGGCATATGCATGCCGAACCGGCTGTTGCACATGACCAGTTCGTCCGCAGCATTGAACAGCGCGAACCCCTCCTGCACCGTCTCGATCGCGTTAGCGAGGTTGGATCGGGCGGCTTCGGTCTCGCGGTTGGCGATGGCCAGCCTGGCATTCGATTCGTTGAGCAGATCCAGCGCACGTTCCAGGTCCTGCGTGCGCGAGCGGACCTCTTCCTCCAGCATCACGGCGCGCTGGAACTGGGTATAGGCCAAACCCGAAGCGTCGGTGTCCTGTTCAACCCGGCGCATCAGGGTTTCGGTGATCCTGAGCAGTTTCTCGTTCTGCCGGGCCAGCGAATCTCGTGGGTCGATCAAGGCATGCGGCATGGGTTACGCCCCCTTGGGCGGATAGATCGCAACGCCGGTCAAGGTCTGGTTCACATGCATCGAGTTGATCTGTTCACCATAGGTACTGAACCCCACGACCCGGTTTTCTGCCAATATCCGCGACAGCTGGCCAGTTTTCTGCTTCTGTTGCGCCTCAAGCTTTCGCAACAGGCAGTCGCAGGCCAGAATGATGTCGGGCGGACCCTCTGCGGTCAGCGCGTCCAGCTCGGATTGCAGATGCTCGCCCATGTCGCGCGGATCGGCCAAGGTCAATACAACCCCTTCGTCGATGGCTGAAAAGAAAACCAGATCGCCGTTTTCGGCAACCTGCTGGATCGAACGTACGTGATGCTGTCCACCCAACCGGACCACGACCGGATGCGCCGCAAAGGTGAACGTGTCGAGTTGTTCCGGGTCCTTGCCCAGCAGGCGGGCATATTCGCGCGCGGCGGGTTCGGCGTTGATCTCATGCACGATCCGTCGCGCCGGATCGGCGCCTGTCACCACCATGCGCTGCTCGGTCGGCAGCAGGTGGTCGGTATTGAACACCCGGATCGGGCAATTCGTGCGCACCTGAACCAGCACCGCCGCATTCGACCGCACAACCCCGTCATACAGGACATAAGCCTGCCCGAAATCGGTGCCGTCCCCGGACGAGCCGCCAAAGAGTGGAACCGGTCCAAGCCCGGGGGCCAGATCGGCGGTCAGCGCGTCTTCCTTGATTGACAGCCCGTCGATCATCATGAAGGTGAATTCGAAAGGCCAGTCGGGCGTTTCGCGCGCCATCTCGTTTCGGTGACGGATGATCTGATCGATCAGACCCTGACTGTCATAACTGTCCAGATCGTCAATCTGCAGAACCCGGGTGCAGAAATTGCCGCGCGGCAGGCCAATGGCGACGATCCCGCCATCGGAATACCCCTGTCCGGACAGCTCACCAGCGGTAGTGCATCCAACTACGTGGGCCGGGGCCAGCAAGTGCTGCGCCTGCGCCGTCACCAGCGGTAGATCGGCGGTGGGTGAGGCGAACAGGATCACAAGCTCCAGATCCGCAGGCAGAAGATCGCGCGCGAGGTGCTCAACCGCATCGGGATCACTGGCATCTGCAAAGGCTGAGCGCACGATTTCCGGGGCGCTCGCCAGCGCCCGCGCAAGACCGAGGGCCTGGCTCATCGGGTCTCCTCCCCATTTTGTGGGCGGATCGTACGCGGCCTAGACGCTGTCTTGCAAGGTGTTGGCGAAACTGGTGCTCTTGGCGATCAGCACTGCCTGGGTCCGGCTCTGGACCCCCAGCTTGCGCATGATCGCAGTGACATGCGCCTTGACCGTGGTTTCCGCGATCGACAGGTCATAGGCGATCTGCTTGTTCAGCTTGCCCTCGCAGATCAGTTGCAGGATGCGCGCCTGCTGCTTGGTCAGCGAGGCCAGGCGCGAGATCGCATCATCCGGCCCAGCCTCTTCTCGGTCCAGCAGCACATGGCCCGGCGGTAGAAAGCGCTGCCCGTCATGCAACACCCGGAAGGCGGCCTGGAACACTTCGCGCTGGCTGTGCTTGGGTACAAACCCTGACGCGCCCGCATGAATGGCCGCGCTGATGACCCGGTCATCATCCATTGAGGACACCACGATCACCGGCACCTTGACCATGTTCTTCAGCCGCACCAACCCCTCGAGCCCGTTCACATCCGGCAGGTTCAGGTCCAGCACGATCACATCGGGCGTGCCGTTCTGTGTCACAATCTGCACGGCACTGTCCAGATCGGCTGCCGTCCACACCTCGCTGATCCCGATCGACGCCTTGAGCGTCATCGACAGGGCATCGCAGAAGAGCGGGTGGTCATCCACGATCAGGGCAGAGTTGAATTCGGGGGCCGGAGGTGCCGTCAAACTGCTCATGGATTTCTTTCGGTTGCGCGGGCGTGTCTTATGCCCGCAAGATGCCATATCGCATCCTACGTGCCGAAAGGTCGTGGCTTCAATGCAGAGATGTGAGGAAACCGGGGCGGTGTGCCCTTTGACGGGCGCGGCCGGAATGCGCAACTGCGCCTTTGGTCGAATATGCCAGCCTGTCCCTTGCGCATAGGTTCGAACCACAATTTGGAGATTACAGCATGCAACTGAGCGACAGCCGCGAAATCGCCGCTCCCCGCCCCGAGGTCTGGGCCAACCTGCTTTCTGCCGAAACCCTCAAGGGTTGTGTACCGGGATGCCAGGAAATGACCGGGTCCGCCGCCGAGGGGTTCGAGGCCGTCGTCGTGCAGAAGGTCGGCCCGGTGAAGGCGACGTTCAAGGGCGCGGTGACCATCTCGGATGTGGTCGATGGCGAAAGCCTGACACTGACCGGCGAGGGCAAGGGCGGTGCTGCAGGCTTTGCCAAGGGTGGTGCCAAGGTGAAACTCAGCGATGGTGACAATGGCGCGACGCGTCTGGAATATGATGTCGAAGCCAAGGTCGGCGGCAAGCTGGCGCAGCTTGGCAGCCGCATCATCGACGGCTTTGCAAAGAAGATGGCCGACCAGTTTTTCGAAAGGTTTCAGCAGTCTGTCGAAGGGCCGGTCGAAGAAACTGTAGCCGAACGCGATGAATCATCCCAAGATGGCGATGGGGAAGCAAAGAAAAAGGGCTGGCTCGGGCGTGTTCTGGGCAGCAAGAAAGACAAATAGGGAGGAAAGGTCATATGACCAAGGTGACCATGACGATCAACGGGAAACCCAGGTCCGGCGAAGCGGAGGGGCGCACATTGCTGGCGTCGTTCCTGCGCGAAGAGCTGGGGCTGACCGGAACCCATGTGGGCTGCGACACCAGCCAATGCGGCGCCTGCGTGGTGCATGTGGACGGCAAAGCCGTCAAAAGCTGCACCATGTTCGCGCTCGAGGCTGACGGCGCGCAGGTCGACACGATCGAAGGACAGGCTGACGCGGATGGCACGCTCAACTCGCTCCAGCAGGCCTTTCAGGATTATCACGGTCTGCAATGCGGCTTCTGTACGCCGGGCATGGTGATGAGCGCGGCGGCGCTGCTCAAGGACAACCCCAAACCCAGCGAGGCGGAAATCCGTCATTATCTGGAGGGTAATATCTGCCGCTGCACCGGCTATCACAACATCGTCCGCGCCATTCTGGCCGCCAGCGGTCAGGACGTGCCCGCCGTGGCCGCCGAATAACCCGAACCAGGGAGGAGAATTTACATGCCTAAAGACAGTGGCATCGGCGCCAGCCCAAAGCGGCGCGAAGACATCCGGTTTCTGACCGGAACCGGTAACTATACCGACGACATCAACATCAACGGCCAGACCTATGCCTGGTTCATCCGCTCGGATGTGGCCCATGGCACGATCAACAGCATCGACGCTTCCGCCGCCGAAGCGATGGAGGGTGTACTCAAGGTGTTCACCTCTGCCGATTTCGCGGAAGCCGGGGGAATTCCCTGCGGCTGGGAGGTGACCGACCGGCATGGCCAGCCCATGCAGGAACCCAAACACCCGATCCTCGCCGAGGGCAAGGTGCGCCATGTTGGCGACCCGATTGCCGTGGTTGTGGCCGAGACGCTGGAACAGGCCCGCGACGCCGCCGAGGCGGTCGAGATCGATATCGACGAGCTTGAGGCGGTCATCGACATGAAAGCCGCCGTGGCCGAGGGCGCAACCAAGGTCCATGACGATCTGACCTCGAACCTTTGCTATGACTGGGGTTTTGTCGAAGAGAACCGCGAAGCGGTGGATGAGGCGATCAAATCCGCAGCCCATGTCACCACGCTGGAATTGGTCAACAACCGCGTCGTTGCCAACCCGATGGAACCCCGCGTGGCCGTTGGCGACTATAATCGCGCAGGCGATGAGCATACACTCTACACCACCAGCCAGAACCCGCATGTGATCCGCCTGCTGATGGGCGCGTTTGTGCTGTCCATCCCCGAGCACAAGCTGCGGGTGGTAGCCCCCGATGTGGGCGGCGGTTTCGGTGCCAAGATCTATCACTACGCCGAAGAAGCGTTTGTGACCTATGCCGCCAAGGTGCTGAACCGTCCGGTCAAATGGACGTCGAGCCGGTCCGAGGCCTTCATCTCGGACGCCCATGGCCGCGATCACGTGACCAAGATTGAACTGGCGATGGACGAAAACCACAAGTTCACCGCAGTTCGCACCGATACCTATGCCAACATGGGCGCTTACCTGAGCACCTTTGCACCATCCGTACCCACCTGGCTGCACGGCACGCTTATGGCGGGCAACTACATCACGCCGCTGATTTATGTGAATGTGAAGGCGGTCTTCACCAACACAGTGCCGGTGGACGCCTATCGCGGCGCGGGCCGCCCCGAGGCGACCTTCCAATTGGAACGCGTGATCGACAAGGCCGCGCGCGAGCTGGGCATGGACCCGGTCGAGTTGCGGCGCAAGAACTTTATTCAGCCCGATCAGTTCCCCTACGACACGCCTGTGGCCGTCACCTATGACACCGGAAACTATGACGCGACGATGGACAAGGCGCTTGAGGTTGCCGACTATGCCGGGTTCGAAGCACGCCGCGCCGAAAGCGAAGCGCGCGGCAAGCTGCGCGGTATCGGCGTGGCCCATTATATCGAGGCCTGCGGCATCGCGCCGTCGAACCTTGTGGGCCAATTGGGCGCCCGCGCCGGGCTTTATGAATCCGCGACCGTGCGGGTGAACGCCACCGGCTCGATCAGTGTCTTCACCGGATCGCATAGCCACGGCCAGGGCCACGAGACCACCTTTGCACAGGTCGTGTCCGAGATGATTGGTGTGGATGCCAGCCAGATCGATATCGTGCATGGCGACACCTCCAAAGTGCCGATGGGCATGGGCACTTACGGGTCCCGCTCTATCGCGGTGGGGGGCTCGGCCATGGTGCGCGCGACCGAGAAGATCATCAACAAGGCCAAAAAGATCGCGGCCCACCTGATGGAAGCCTCGGAGGCGGATATCGAGCTGAAGGACGGTGCCTTCAGCGTCGCGGGCACCGACAAGTCGGTGGCCTGGGGCGATGTCACTTTGGCGGCCTATGTGCCGCATAACTACCCGCTGGAGGATATCGAACCGGGGTTGGAGGAAAGCGCCTTCTACGATCCAGCCAACTTCACCTACCCGTCGGGCGCCTATATCTGCGAGTTGGAAGTGGACCCCGAAACCGGGGTGATCGACATGCTGAACTTCACTGCGGCTGATGATTTCGGCAATGTCATCAACCCGATGATCGTCGAAGGTCAGGTCCATGGCGGCCTGGCCCAGGGCATCGGTCAGGCGCTGATGGAGGCATGCATTTATGACGAGAACGGCCAGCTGCTGAGCGGGTCTTTCATGGACTACACGATGCCACGCGCTGACGACATGCCGATGATGAACGTCGACCATTCCTGCCAGACGCCGTGTACCCACAACCCGCTGGGCGTGAAGGGCTGCGGCGAGGCCGGGGCCATCGGATCGCCGCCTGCGGTGGTGAATGCGGTGATCGATGCGCTGCACCGGGCCGGACACAAGGTGGAGCATATCGACATGCCCGTGTCTCCGGCGCGCGTCTGGAAAGCGATGCATGGGTGAGACCGGGAGGAACGTGGGGGCCAGCCCCCCACACCCCTCGGGATATTTATAGCCAGATGAAGGGCGGATCGACGCTCTTTGGGAAGGTAAGACAAGATGTACAACTTTGAGTTTGTAAAACCCTCGACGGTCGAAGAAGCCGCGGCCGCCTTGCAGGGTGAGGGCGCGCAGGCGCTTGGTGGCGGGCAGACCCTGCTGCCGACGATGAAACAGCGGCTGGCCTCGCCGGAAACGCTGGTCAGCCTGACCGGTGTTGAAGGTATGGTGGGCATTTCCGCTGGGGACGGTACCGTCACCGTGGGTGGGGCCACCACCCATGCGCAGGTGGCGTCCGAGGCGGCCTCGGCCTATCCGGCGCTGGCGGCGCTCGCGGGCCAGATCGGCGATCCGGCGGTGCGCAATCGCGGCACGATTGGCGGGTCGCTGGCCAACAATGACCCGGCGGCCTGCTACCCGTCGGCGGCGCTGGGATCGGGCGCGTCTATCTCGACCAACAAGCGCAATATCGCGGCGGACGACTATTTCCAGGGCATGTTCGAAACCGCGCTGGACGAGGATGAGATCGTCACCTCGGTCAGTTTCCCGGTGCCCGAAGCCGCAAGCTATCAGAAGTTCCTGCAGCCTGCCTCGCGCTTTGCCCTGACCGGCGTGTTTGTGGCGAAATTCCCCGGCGGTGTCCGTGTGGCGGTCACCGGAGCGTCCAATAACGGCGTGTTCCGCTGGACCGAGGCCGAAGAGGCGCTGAGCAAGGAATTCCGCGCCGATGCGCTGATGGATCTGCGGATCAACCATCTGAACATGATCAGCGACCTGCATGGGTCGCAGGAATACCGGGCGCATCTGGTCGGTGTCATGACGAGACGCGCGGTGGACGCGGCGGGTTGAACCCGGCAGAAACCTTAAAAGACCCCATTCATGTGGGGTCTTTTTCATTTCGGTGCAGTTGCGCGTGGGTTCGGTAAAATTTTTTTGCCTTATGTGGCCTGGATTACAGAACTGCTCACAAAATTGTGGCTCAATGAGGTCATGCGGTAAGATATTCGCCGCTGTAGTTTGGGGGCAATTGACCGAAACTATTCAACCGAAGCGCACGATAATTTTCTGCGTTGGCCTGGTATTTCCGACAGGCCGCGCCTCCGGAGATCGATTTTCGATCAGTGAGTGACCCGGTGATGAACATGCGCGACAGAAACGATTATAGGCCGCGATGCGGTGTTTGATTTTGACGCTCTCCCAAAGGCGTGGTGTACCGAAACGGGTTGTCCCCGTTTCGGTTTCCATTTTTCTGCACCCGGCTTTGCGATACTCTGACTGACGCGATCACGAGTGTGACGGGCGCCGGTTCTGCGACAGGCTGCCCAGCACCAACACGATCGCCGCCACACAAGCCACGCCCGAGGCCACCAGAATCACGGTTCGGAAATCATAGGCCTGGGCGATCAGACCTGCGGCCGGACCCGCCAGGATCCCGGTCACCATCAGCGTGTTCCAATAGAGTGCGGTTGCCCGCGCGGGCCGGTTCGGAGCAAAGGACTGGACAAAGCTGATCCCAAGGCTGGCATACAGCCCATAATAGAACCCCTCCATCGCCGCACCGGCCAGCATCTGCGGATAGCTTTCCACCGAGGCCAGTACCTGAATGGTAACGATCGCCAGCAGCGTCACTGCCAACAGTGATCTCCGCAATCCGAATCGCGCGATCAGGTAGGGCGTCGAAAAGATCGCGAACACCTCGACAAAGGTCTTCACGCTGAAGGCGGTGCCCGGCGCATAGCCGGGCAGGCCTACTTCTTGCACGTAATAGAGCGGCAGTGCCGAGAAGGTCAGTGAATGTGCCGTCGACAGGCAAAACACAAACGCCGCCGCCAGCCACAGCCCGGTGTTAAGACCGCCCTGCCCTTGCTTGGATGATTGATCGTCTTTGGTCTCAAGGCGCATGTCATGCGGCACGGCCCGCCACCACAGCGCCAGCCAGAGCAGCGACAGGATCGCGCTTAGCTTGAACACCGCCGTCGCGCCCAGTTGATCGGCAACCAGAAAGGATACCGCCGGGCCGATCATCCACGCGGTCGAGGTGGTCGCCCGCATGTAGGCGTTGAACCGGCTGCGGGCGATCCCATGCCGTTCGGCCATGCTTCCACCAAGGCTGAACAAGGTCGAAACTGTACTGGTGCTGATCCCGAAGCCCAGCACACCAACGCTCAGCACCACCCAGAAGACAGGCGCGATCGACAGCACAAGATTGGCGATCAGAAAAGCGGTCGCGGCGATACCGATCAGCGGAAAGGCATTGGCCCCACCATCCAGCCGCACGGCGAAATTGCGGTTCACCAGAATCGCCAGGCAGGACACCAGCCCGGCATAGATGCTGATCGTCCAGGGCTCGTGCCCAAGCCCGTTGACGATAAAGAACCCCATATACGGCACGATCATTGCGCTGCAGACAGTTCCCACGAAAAGAAGCAGCAAGAAAGGCAGCAGCGCGGCGGGAAATGTCCTGAACATGACACTCAACCAAAAAGTGAAATTCTATGCCAGTGGCATCGCATGTGTGATCGCATAGAACAAGCCTCGCATCGGCACCAGTTGGCATCAGGGCACGGAACGGCAACACTGCCACCAAGAAAGCCTCTGCCCAGACAGGACCCGGCCCATGCCCCGATTACATTTCTGGTACGAATTCGCCTCGACATATTCCTATCTCAGCGCCATGCGGATCGAGGGGTGCTGCCGCGCCAGGGGGATTGACGTGATCTGGCACCCGTTCCTGCTTGGCCCGATCTTCCACGCGCAGGGGTGGGAAACCTCGCCTTTCAACATTTACGAAGCCAAGGGTCGATACATGTGGTGTGATCTGGAGCGTCGCGCGGCGGCACACGGGTTGCCACCGGTGCATCGCCCTGATCCGTTTCCGCAAAATGGCCTGCTTGCCGCGCGGATCGCCACCATCGGTGCCGAGGCCACCTGGGCCCCCGCTTTCACGCGCGCTGTCTATAGCGCGCAGTTCGCGACAGGGGCGTGTATCAGCGACGCTGAATTCCTGACTTGCCTGCTCGACAGCCTTGATCAGGATGGGCCGGAAATTGTCCACAGCGCGCAAACCGACCCTGCTGTCAAGGACGGGCTGCGCAAGTCTACGGAAACGGCGCAATCTCTGGGCCTGTTCGGCGCACCGAGCTTCACCACCGATGACGGAGAGCTGTTCTGGGGCGACGACCGGCTTGAGGAGGCTATGGGCTGGGCCGCGCGCCCAAAAACCTGAGCGCGCCGCCTGACCCGTTACACCGAAAGGCAGATGTATTTCATCTCCAGGTAATCCTCGATCCCGTGATGGCTGCCTTCGCGGCCAAGACCCGATTGCTTGACGCCACCAAAGGGGCCGACCTCGGTCGAGATGATACCGGTATTGACGCCAACAATGCCATATTCGAGCGCCTCGGCGACCTTGTAGACCCGGCTCAGATCCTTGGCATAGAAATAAGAGGCAAGGCCGAAGATCGTGTCATTGGCCATGGCGATGACCTGGTCCTCATCCTCGAATTTGAAGAGTGGCGCGAGGGGACCAAAGGTTTCTTCCTGAGCGACCTTCATGTCCTGGGTCACCCCAGTGACGACGGTGGGTTCATAAAACGTCCCGCCCAAAGCGTGCCGTTTGCCACCGGTCAGAACCTGCCCACCATGGGCGGTCACGTCCTGCAGATGCTCTTCGACCTTGGCCACAGCCTCGGCGCTGATCAACGGGCCGGTGGTGACGCCTTCGGTCAGCCCGTCGCCGACGTTCAGCTTCTCGACTGCCACTTTCAG
Source organism: Ruegeria spongiae (assembly GCF_023502395.1). GTDB lineage: Bacteria > Pseudomonadota > Alphaproteobacteria > Rhodobacterales > Rhodobacteraceae > Ruegeria_C > Ruegeria_C spongiae. Next base: position 59,002 of record NZ_JAMFMB010000003.1, read on the forward strand.
CTTGGCGGCAAAAGCGTCATAGACGCCGGCCTGCACATAGATGCGGTTGGCGCAGACGCAGGTCTGGCCATTGTTGCGGAACTTGCACAGCATCGCGCCTTCCACGGCCGCATCAAGGTCGGCGTCGTCGAACACGATGAACGGTGCGTTGCCGCCCAATTCCATCGAGCATTTCATGACCTGCTCGGCGGATTGGCGCAGCAGAATGCGGCCCACCTCGGTCGAGCCGGTGAAGGTTAGCTTGCGCACCACCGGGTTTTCGCAGAACTCCTTGCCGATCTCGCTGGCCGAGGATGAGGGAACGATGTTCAGCACCCCGGCAGGAAGGCCCGCACGTTCTGCCAGCACGCCCAGCACCAGCGCCGAGAGCGGGGTTTCCGAGGCCGGGCGCGCAACAAAGGCGCAACCCGCCGCCAGCGCCGGACCCGCCTTGCGGGTGATCATCGCGTTGGGAAAGTTCCACGGCGTGATCGAGGCTGCCACGCCGATGGGCTGTTTCAGCACCATGATCCGCTTGTCGCGCTGGTGTCCGGGGATCGTCTCGCCATAGATGCGTTTCGCCTCTTCACCGAAGAATTCGATGAAGGAGGCGCCATAGCCGATCTCACCCACCGCCTCGGCCAGCGGTTTGCCCTGTTCGGCGCTCAGGATTTTGCCAAGGTCATCGGCGTTTTCGATCATCAGCTCGAACCAGCGGCGCAGGATCACCGCGCGCTCTTTGCCTGTCAGCCTGACCCAGTCCTTCTGCGCGGCTTCCGCGGCGGCGATGGCTTGTGCAACCTGTGCACGGCTCAGATCGGCGACCTCTGCGATCACATCCCCGCGTGCCGGGTTGGAAACCGCGAATGTGCCTTTGGCGCCATCCACCCACTGCCCGTTGATATAGGCTTGCGTGACCAGCAGTGAGGGGTCTTTCAGCATTGATTTCAGATCGGTGGCGGTGTCGAGCATAGTGATTCTCCGAAGGGTGTTGGATTCCGGCATCGCGGATCGTTGTCGCAACGCTAGTTGAGCCCGCGCGCCTGTGAAAGGGCCAGTTTTACCTGCCGAACGATCCAGATTGGCGGGGTCGCGACACTTGGCCGGAACAGTTTGCTCGACACCGCCGGACCCATTTGCCACATATACCAGTGAACCCCGAACCGGCCAAAGGGCACCGAAATGATCGCGGCGTTGAGATTTCTGATTCCGCTGCTTGTTATTCTGACGGTTGTCTATGTCTGCCTGTCGCTCTATTCCCGCAATGTGCGACGCGGCAAGCTCGAGGCGCGGTGGCGGGAAAAAGGCATGACGGGCGACCGGGATGCCTTTGTGAGACGGGGTCTGAAGAGATATGATGCCTCATTCCGCCGCAAGCTGATCCTTGGGGTCTATGTGGTGCCGCTCGGGCTGATCGGGCTGCTGATCTATGTAACGAATTTCATGTGAGGACCCGCCATGGTCTATGTCAAATGGGCATTCATCCTTCTCTTCTGGGGCACGGTTGCGGCGGCGCTGCACTACACGTTGCCGCAATATGACGTGGTGCGGATCACCGATACCTATGAAAAGCGTATCGACCCGGGTGACAACAGCCTGTTCTGGTCGCGCGCCGATGTGGGCAGCGATACCACGACGCCGAACCGGGACGTGTTCTTCATCCAGACCCGCAAAGCGGATGGCAAGGTCATGGTCTATCGCAACGAGGATACCGGCTGGGGCTGGCCGCCCTATTTCAAGGTGCATTCCTCGAACCTGCAAGCCGAGGCGGTGGACATGAAATCGACCGCAGAGAACCCCAAATGGGTGCTGATGCGCCATTATGGCTGGCGCAATGAATTTCTGTCGATCTTTCCCAACGCGGTATCGCTCAAGCCGGTAGAGGGACCAGACTACAAGGTCGTCAACTGGTTCAACATCGTCTTCCTGACGGTCTTTTTCGCCCTGCTTTGGGCGCTCTATGTGCGTTGGCGCCGTTTCCGCCAGCGCCGGATCGACCCGATGCTGGAAGATGTCGAAGACAGCTTCTACGCGGCAGGCGACGCCATCGCCGAGAAACAGGGACGGCTCAAGCGCTGGTTAGGTGGTTCAAAGGCCAAGTAGGTCGCTCAGTCGGCATAAAGATGGTCGGTGGCGGCGATCTGCAGACCTTTCTCTGACGAGATGGACAGGAACGCGGCCAGCTTTTCGCCATTGGTTTCCGCATCGGCGGCCTGATGGATGCGGCCATATTTCTCAAAGCCCGCGTCGCGAATCCGGTCAGCCTCATAGGTCAGGTCGTTGCGGATGGTGGGCAGCAGCCGTTCCAGCGTTGCCTGCGACGTGCGCTCGCCCGCCAGACCGACCCGGCGGGCATGACCGATCAGGTAGTCGTCGGTGAACTGACATTCGATCTCCAATATGCGCGTTTTTGAACGGTCGGAATAGAAATCGTTCAGCAACTCGATATTCGACGGGTCCATGCAGACGACAAGCCGGTCGGTGTCGAAATACTCAAACAGCATCCGCATCAATGCACGGCGGTGGCGGGTGCGTTTGCCAAGCGTTGCCTGAATGCCGCCCAGATCGGGCAGCGCGGTGGCCTCTTCGTCAAACAGATAGTCGATGGCGGGCAGGTTGGTGACCTGCCTGATCTGTTCCAGCAGGCGCTTGGCCACATGCCATTTCTTGCAGACCACAATCATCAACTCGCGCTCGCGGCCCAGCGAACTCTCAGTCTCCCAAAACCGCATCGCGAAACGACGCCCGATCCGGCCGCGCCCGGTCAGGAATTTATAGAGACTGCGCCCCTCGTTCGAAATCTGGAAATCAACGCCGCGCGTTGCATAGAGCCGGCCGAGACGGATCTTCAACTCTTTTGCCTCTGGGCTGATCTTGCGGGCGAACAGGAAATCCTGGCTCAGCAGCAGATCATAGTGATCGTTATAGAAGCTGACCGGCATGCCGTAGTCCGAAAACATCAGAAAAGTCAGCGTCCGGCTGTCGATCTCTTCCTCGGGGATCAGATGGCGGACCAGCGTCTGAAAAAAGGTCTCATCCGGGATCCAGGTGGTCCGGAAAAACCGCATCACATCGCGGCGGGTGCGGCTAAACTCCAGAATCGCCTCAATGGTCTGTCGCCGTAAGCACCACCATTGGCTGCCGATCATCATCTGGAGGTCGGCAGGAATCTCTCGTGTCAGGCCCAGTTTCCTTTGCAGGTTGAACGACGCATAGAACAGTTTTTTGTGCTTGCGCTCGTTGAAATAGTGGCGATAGATCAGCCGCTCTTCGCGCATGCCGGTCTTGATCCAGTAGCTGTCGAAGAAATCGACGCTTTCAACGAAGTCCTTGTCATTTTCATCCAGAAACTCATGGGCATATTCCGCCGTCTTGATCGCCATGCAGTCACCCGAGAGCATGTAGAAATGCGTGGCATCCGGGAACGCCTCGACTGCGGCTTCGATGGCGTTGAGCGAGGCCTGCACCAGCGACCATTCCCCCCAACCGCATTTGATGCGCTTGCGGGCGAAGGTGACATTCGGGTTGTCGTGCAGAACCTGTTGGATTTTCTGGAAATGCCGGGAATTGGCGCGGGCGTCGAAATGGATCGACATGTAATCGCCCGCCGCCGTCAGACGTTCGGCCTGCAGGATGATCGCGTCAGGATCCTTATGACAGAGAAGGATATAGGCGATTTTTGCCATTTTTAACGATCAGTCCCTGTTTCTGCCCGCCATTTGCCCATTCGCCGCTAACACCGATTGAACAAACGGAATATTTTTGCTTGGTTTAAGGTCAAGACGCCTGCGGTCAATTATGACGAAGCGGGGACAGGAGGCAAGGCAGATGGGCTTTCCAGGAACCTGGATGACTGAAAGCGAAAGCGTGGTCTATCGCGTGGTGCCAAAATGCGCCTGCTCGACCATCGGTCAGATCATGTATTACTCGGACCACGGCCAGTTTTTCGACGGCGATATCCATGATGCGCAATCCGGCCTGCACAAATGGGCGCTGGAGGGCAGCCAGCAGCCAATTGCCCACAATGTGCAGACCCATAAATCCTACGCATTCACCTGCGTCCGCAACCCCTATACCCGGATCCTGAGTTCGTTCTTCGACAAGATCTGCGGCATCCAGCGCAATGGCAGCCGGTATCGCGGCAACATGGTGCCGATGCTGGTTTATAAATACGGGGTCGAGGTCGGCGGCGACGACGGCAAGCAGGAGTTCGACCAGATCGCAAGCTTTCGACGCTTCCTGCTCTTTGCCCGTGACACCATCCGCTGGCGTCGCCCGATGGACCCGGACATCCATTGGTCGGCCATGTCAGGCCATGTCTCGACCTTCATCAGCAATGGCGGGCAGTACGACAACATCTTCTGGACCGAGACCTTCAATGACGGCATGCAGAAGGTCGTCGATGCCATTGACACCCCGCATCAGGTCGATCTGGAGACAGTGCCGCGGTTCAACGAATCCGAAGGGCACGGACCAAAGCGGCAGCATCCGGTCGAGGACTATTTCGACGATCTGTCGATGCATATGGTTTATGAGATCTACAAGCGCGATTTCGACTTGTTCAAATACGATTTCGAAAACCCGGCCAACAAGATGCCGACCGGAGAGATTGATCTGGACGAGGTCCACGCCAAGCTGGGCGCGTGATGCTTAGCGCCCCATCGCGATCCCTTCGCGACGCGGGTCTGCCGCACCGATCAGTTTGCCATCCTTGATCAGGATCGCGTGCAGCCCGCTATTGAGGTCGCGCGGGTTCACCTCATGACCCTTGCCGCCAAGCGCCTCGGCAAAGCCCGCCGCGCTTGTGCCTTCCTCCAGATCAACCGCGCCGGTGTTGCGATGCACGAAATGGCCGGTTTCGATGGCGTCCTGCGGATCCATGTCCCAATCCAGAACGGCGATGATGGTCTTGGCCACATAGTTGATGATCCGGCTACCGCCGGGGGAGCCGACCAGCAGATACGGGGCGTCGTCCTTCATCACAATTGTCGGGGCCATTGAGCTGCGCGGGCGCTTGCCGCCTTCGACCCGGTTCGCCACCAGCCGGTCGCCATCTCTTGGTGCGCGGTCAAAATCGGTTAGCTGGTTGTTCAGCAGAAAGCCGCGCGCAAAAACCCGGCTGCCAAAGAATGTCTCGATGGTCGTCGTCATCGACAGCGCGTTGCCATAGGCATCTCGGATCACGATATGGCTGGTGCCGGGGCGACCCGGGTTCTTGGAGGGCGCAAGGTTCAGCGCGCTGTCCTGATAGGGCGGGTTGCCCGCCTCGCGTTTGTCAGCCGCGCTGTTCTGATCAATCAGCTTGGCGCGCTCGGCGAGGTAAGCCGGGTCCACCAGACCCTTGACCGGAACGTCGATAAAATCGCTGTCGGCCATGTAAAGTCCCCGATCTGCGTAGGCCAGTTTGGCGGCCTCGGCATAGAGATGCACAAATTCCGGCGACCAACCCATATCCTTGATGTCGAACTTGTCGAGGATTCCCAAAATCTGCCCAACCGTCAGCCCGCCCGAGGTGGGCGGCCCCATTCCGCAGATGTCATAGGCGCGGTAGGGCGCACAGACTGCCGGGCGAATCTTGACCCGGTAGTCGGCCAAATCCTGCAACGTGATGTTGTTTTCCACCGTCGAGGTCCCGGCAACGGCGGCCACAATATCCTCGGCGATGGGACCGGCATAGAATGCATCGGCACCCTCAGCGGCCAGAATGCGCAAGGTGTCGGCAAATTCGGGGTTTTTCAGCAACGTGCCCTCGGTCAGGGGCGCGCCCGCTTCGTCAAAGAAATAGACATCCGCGCCTGGATATACATCCAGCGGCATTTCGAAATCGATCGTGCTCTGCAGCGAGCTTGCCATGCGCGGCGACACTGCGAATCCGGCCTCGGCGGTCTGAATCGTGGATTGGAACAGATCGGCCCATGGCAGCTTCCCATAGAGGTTATGGGTCACCTCCATCAGCCGCAGGATACCCGGTACGCCAACCGCCTGCCCGCCCGAGATTGCCTGTTTGAACGGCATCTTCTCGCCGTTCTCATCCAGAAACCGCTCTGGCGTGGCAGTGGCGGGGGCGGTTTCGCGCGCATCAAAGGTCATCAGCTGCTTGGTCGAGGCGTCCCAATACAGCATGAAGGCCCCGCCCCCGATGCCCGATGATTGCGGCTCGACCAGGTTCAGCATGAGTTGCACGGCGATCATCGCATCCACCGCCGTGCCGCCTTCGGCCAGCACGTCATAACCTGCCTTCACCGCCAGCGGGTTTGCCGCGGACACCATGAACTCCTGCCCGGTTACCGAGTGCTTTTCTTCCCACCCATAGCCGACCTCGGGCGCGGGGTCCTGCGCCTGGGCTGCGCTGGCCAGCACTAACCCGGGCACCAAAGCTGCGATCAACGAATATCTGTGCATTGTGGGTTTCTCCTGCGCATGTGAGGTGGCGATCACCGTGACCCGAAGCCACCAGAGGTTGCGAGGCGGCATGAGACTCACCCCCAAGCCTAACGCGACGGCATTGCAAAGCCACCTGAATTTGCAGCACCTGCCCGGCCCTCGCCGATTGCCGCCCGCGACGTTACAATTCCGTCGCTCAAACGTGAGAACAGTTTTCTTTTACCTCTAGCGGCCTATGGCTATGTCACAGGAAACAAACCGGTACGGAGACACTGATGGCGCATCGCTGGAAAAATGACCTGAGCTACGGGGATGTGACGCCGGAACATGTCTATCTGAACCGGCGTCAGGTGATCGCAGGTCTTGCAGGAACAGGCCTTGCGGTGGCAGCTGGTTCCCTTTCGGCCGAAACCCTGGAACCCAATAGCTGGGAAGAGATCACCACCTACAACAATTTCTACGAATTCGGCACCGGTAAGGAAGATCCGGCCAAGTACGCTCATCAGATGAAAACCGACCCCTGGAGCGTCAAGATCGACGGTCTGGTCGACAATCCTGGCGAATACAGCTTTCAGGACATCCTGTCCGAGATGACGGTCGAAGAGCGCATCTACCGGTTCCGCTGCGTTGAGGCATGGTCGATGATCGTGCCGTGGAACGGGTTCGAACTGGGTGATCTGCTGGCCATGGCTGGGGTTCAGGAGGGCGCAAAATATGCCGCCTTCGAGACCCTGCTGCGCCCCTCCGAGATGCCGGGCACCGCCTATCGGACCATCGACTGGCCCTATCGCGAAGGCCTGCGTCTGGACGAGGCGCTGCATCCGCTGACGATCATGGCGACCGGGATCTATGGCAAGCCGATCCCAAACCAGAACGGTGCGCCATTGCGGCTGGTGGTGCCCTGGAAATACGGGTTCAAATCGATCAAATCCATCGTGCGCATCACTCTTACTGACAAAGAGCCGCCCACAAGCTGGAGCACGCTGATCCCCGGCGAGTACGGGTTCTACAGCAACGTGAACCCGAAAGTGGACCATCCCCGCTGGTCGCAGGCCAGCGAGCGCCGGATCGGGGGCGGTCTGTTCTCCAAACGCCAGCCTACGCTGATGTTCAACGGCTATGAGAATGAAGTGGCCAGCCTTTACGAGGGCATGGATCTGGCCCAGAATTACTGACGTGCTGGACCGCTTGAATCCATATCTCAGAAAGCTGCCCGTCTGGGCGGTGTATCTGGCGGGCGCTCTGCCGCCGATGGTCTGGCTCTGGATGGGTGCGACGGGCCGGTTGGGGGTCGAACCGATCAGCGCGCTGGAGCACAAACTGGGTGAGGCGGCGCTGCAATTGCTGATCCTGGGTCTCGCGGTCACGCCGCTGCGGCGCCATCTGGGACTGAACCTGATGAAATTCCGCCGCGCCATCGGCGTCCTGGCCTTTTTCTACCTGTCCATGCACCTGTTGGTCTGGCTGCTTCTCGACGTCCAGATTCCGCAACAGATCTGGGCCGATATCGTGAAACGCCCCTATATCACGGTTGGCATGGCGGGATTTCTGCTGCTGCTGCCACCGGCGCTGACCTCGAACAACTTCTCGGTCCGCCGTTTGGGACCCAGATGGCGATCGGTGCATCGGCTGGTCTATGTGGGCGTCGTGCTGGGCGGGCTGCATTATCTGATGCTTGCCAAAGGGTTCCAGATCGAGCCGCTGATCTACCTGACAATCATCGGCGTGCTTCTGTTGCTGCGCCTTCAAGTGCAACGCAAGCGACAACCGGGATTGCCAGAGCCGCGCAATAGTCTAAAGCAGGTGTGACAGGCACGCCCCGGCAGCATGCGCTTGACGACCCGCTTGCCTCCCGGTAACCTGAAAGTAAATCAGGTATTTGCCATGGCACGAACTCTACCCCGACGGGAACCGGTGCGGGCCCCCATTCAGAAAAGAAGTCAGAAGCGGGTTGAACTGATACTCAACGCCGCCAAGAAACTGGCTCAGGAAAAGGGCACTGCTGGCATAAAAATGGGGGACATCGCCAAGACGGCCGGTGTGACCATGGGATCAATCTATCAGTATTTCCCCAACAAGCGCGCCATCGTTGCTGAACTTGCGACCGCCTATCTTGATGACAACACCAGAAAGAACCAGGAGATCCTGAGCGATCGGCCAAATTCTCTGGCCGAGTTGTCCCGCACCACCGTCAAGCTGGTGAACCAGTATTACGATCTTGGCCGCAAGGACCCGGTCGCAAGTGACATCTGGCTGGGCTACGCGACCGACAAGGAATTGCAGACCATTGATGCCAATGACACGTTGCGCAACCGGGACGCCGTTTTTGCTGCCTCAAAGCATCTGTTTCGCGAAGAAGCCTATGACCGGGCGAACCGAGCACTGCTGCTGATCATCTCGCTTGGCGGCGCGGCAGTGGCGACGGCGCTGCAGCATGACGAAGAAGAAGGCCGCAGGATTCTCGATGACGCTATCGAAATGCTGCTGGCGGCCTGGGATGTCTCGATCCTGCCTTTGGGGCATGACACCTGAGACATCCGTAAAGCGACTATCGAGTCAGCACATTTTCCGGCATTTGCTTTGGGCTGCACAGGTTCGGATCGCCGAGTGGAAAACAGCGGTCGATGGAAAACGCCGCATAGGCCAAACAAAGATAAAGCACAACAACCGCGAACCCGATGGGACCGACGCGCTTGCATCGCATCAATACGGTCTCCCCCCACGTTGGGTCGCCGAGGACGCCGTAAGGCAATGATCCGGTTGTGCCTGTTGTCTCCATGAGATGCATCCGCTCCTCAACCTGAATTATTGTCAGCTTTAGCTTTGTCAGGGCTTTGCGTCAATCATTAACTGACAAACTTTAAGATTTAGAACTTGGCAACTTGCGTTATCCGGCCGTCCCCGTCGTACCAATGCGTTACCGGGCAGGAACCGGCACACGCGGCCCGATCAGGGCTGGCCAAAGCGCAAAGAGGAAGAGGCCAAAGGCCGCGATCCACAGCCCCCCCGTCGCCAGAAGCGCTGGCAGATAGAAGATATCCAACTCAACCCCCGCCCATCTGGTGAACGCCGCCAATGTGATCAGCGCGTATCCCACTGCCATCGGGCGCGGGGCGATCAGGGCACGCCCCGAATGACCAAGCGCCGCACGGCTCATCACCGCCAGCGTCATACCCCCAACGCAGCCAATCCCCAGAACATGCAGCCCGGCCAGTTCATTGCCGATCCCAAACCGGGCCAGACCTGTCAGGATCATGCCAAGCGCCAGCATTGCCATGCCAAGATGCAGCGCCAGCAGGATCGGTTGGTTCCAGCACCATGCCCCGCCCCATCGCATGATGCGAACCCCCTGTACGCCTCCGAACAGAAGGGCAACCGAACCAATCAGCCAATCCGGCGCCGACAACATGGTCAAAGGCGGCAACGCAAGTGCACAGACAAGCGACAGGCGCTCTATCACTTTGTGGCTGCTGGGCCAGTTAACCTCGGGCACCCCCGCCCGTTTCATCGCATTGCGGGTAAAGGCGGGTGTCACACGCCCGCCCAGCACTGCGATCAGCGCACACAGGGTGATCAACCCGCCGCGCAGACCTGCAGCGGCCGTGTCATCAGTGACGCCCAGCCATTCCAGATGCACCAGCAGGTTCGAAACCCAGAGATAGACAAGAAACAGCAGAAACATCACGTTCTGCGGTTTCGGACGTTTCAGCAACTGGGTGAGAATTTTAAGCGCGAGAATCGGCAGAAAGGCCAGATCAACCACCGCGACCAGCAGCGGCGGCAGCGCGGCGGCGTACCAGATGGCCAGGCGCCCCGCCAGCCATAGCGCTGCGGCAAGCGCGATGAACCCCTGCCGGGCGCCTTGGGTATTGGTCCAGCTTGGCACCGCGGTCAGAAAGAATCCGCCTATTGCGGCGCTGGCATAGCCGAAGATCATCTCATGCGCGTGCCACATCACCGGTGGCGGCCCCAGAACGGGGGCTGCGTCCAGACCGCTCAGAAACAGCTCCCAGACCAGCCCGGTGAACAGGGCGTATAGCCCGGCCGCCAGAAAGAACACCCGGAATCCCTCGGAAAACAGGCGGTTCACGACACCCATGTCTTATCTCCTGCCCGCGCTGGCCCAAAGCTGCGCGGATCTGCTCGCTCGTTGTCCAGTCAGAGTTAGCGGCGCGATGACCGGGCGACCTTAACTTAAGTCAAGGCGGGGCACGCGCGCGGCTGACAGACTCAGGGGGCCTCACCAGCCACCGACGGAGATACCGTTATGAGAACGACCACAGCCATTCGCAGAACTTTGCTTCTGACCAGCGCTTCTTTGGCGCTGGGTCTGGCCGCACCCATGGTTTCCGCACAAGAGCAAGATCATGGCGATGACGCGACAGCTTCCTACCAACCTAGCATGACCACACTCGGAGAGTTGAACCTCGAGATCCCCGGCCGCAAGGAAGGCGATCCGGTGATGACGCAGGAAGAGTATGACATAGGAAACAAGATCTATTTCGAACGCTGCGCAGGCTGCCATGGCGTGCTGCGCAAAGGGGCGACGGGCAAACCGCTGACCACCGACCTGACCCGCGAGAACGGGTTCGAATATCTGCGCGACTTCATCACCTACGGCTCGCCCGCCGGGATGCCCAACTGGGGCACCTCAGGTGATTTGAGCGAAGAACAAATCGACCTGATGGCGCGTTACATCCTGCTGGAACCCGCCTCGCCGCCTGAGTTTGGCATGGCCGAGATGCGTGACAGCTGGCAACTGGTCATCCCGCCCGAGGACCGTCCGACCGAGAAGATGAACGATATCGATATCGACAACCTCTTCTCTGTCACCTTGCGCGACGCGGGCCAGATCGCCCTGATCGACGGCGCGTCTTATGAGATCAAGGCGGTGATCGACACCGGTTATGCGGTGCATATTAGCCGGATTTCCGCATCGGGCCGCTATCTGTTCGTGATCGGGCGCGATGCTCGGGTCAACATGATCGACCTGTGGATGGAAGAGCCCGCCACAGTGGCCGAGATCAAGGTCGGTTCCGAGGCGCGTTCGGTCGAGACCTCGAAATTCGAAGGGTTCGAGGACAAATATGCGATTGCCGGGTCCTACTGGCCGCCGCAATACGTGATCATGGACGGCAACACACTTGAGCCGCTCAAGATCAAGTCGACCCGCGGCATGATCTATGACGATCAGGAATATCACCCTGAACCGCGTGTGGCCTCGATCCTCGGTTCGCATTACAAGCCGGAATTCATCGTTAACGTGAAGGAAACCGGCAAGATCCTGATGGTCGACTACTCGGACATCAAGAACCTGAAAGTGACCGAGATCGAAGCCGAACGTTTCCTGCATGATGGTGGCCTGGACAGCACCAAGCGCTACTTCCTGGTTGCGGCAAATGCCCGTGGTAAAGTCGCCGTAGTCGATACCAAGGACTCCAAGCTGACCGCGTTGATCGAAACCGGCGGCGAAACACCGCATCCGGGCCGTGGTGCAAACATCATGCACCCGACCCATGGACCGGTCTGGGTGACCTCGCATCTGGGCGACGAAACGGTGGCGCTGATTGGCACCGATCCCGAAGGCCACCCCGATCAGGCCTGGACCGTGGTTCAGACGCTCTACAGCATGGGCGGCGGGTCACTGTTCGTGAAATCGCACCCGACCTCGAACCACCTCTATGTGGATGCGCCGCTGAACCCCGATGCCGATATCACCGGAACGATCGCGGTCTTCAAGATCGACGAACTGACCCAGGAAGAGCCGGAATACACCGTTCTGCCGATCGTGGAATGGGCCGGGATCACCGAGGGGCAGCCCCGCGTGGTGCAGGGTGAGTTCAACCAGGAAGGCAACGAAATCTGGTTCTCGGTCTGGAATGCCAAGGACCTGACCAGTGCCATCGTGGTGATCGACGACAAGACGCTTGAGCTGAAGCATGTGATCAAGGACGAGCGCCTTGTGACACCGACCGGCAAGTTCAACGTCTACAACACACGGGCTGACGTCTACTGACGCAGCCTATCGGGCGGGCCATTTCGCGTTCCTTTGGGCCCGCCCGCCAATTCATCCTCGCCAGCACCTGTCCGACCAAATGGAGCCCGCCATGACCCAGCCCGGAAAAGTCTTTCTGATCGGTGCCGGTCCGGGCGATCCCGACCTGATCACGCTCAGGGCGCTCAAGATGCTCAAAGCCGCGGATGTGGTCGTGTATGACAAGCTGGTCAGCCCCGAGATCCTTGCCCTGGTCACACCGGGCTGCCGTATGATCGCGGTCGGCAAATCCCCCAAATGCCATCCGGTGCCGCAGGAGCGGATCAATGACATTCTGGCGTCCGAGGCGCGCGCAGGCCACACCGTCGCGCGGCTCAAGGGCGGTGATCCGATGATCTTCGGGCGCGGCTCGGAAGAGGCCGCGTATCTGGCGGAACGCGGGATTTCGGTGGCCTACGCACCTGGCATCACCGCCGCGCAAGGCGCAAGTTGTGTTACTGGCGTGCCGCTAACCCATCGGGGGCTGGCCACCTCGGTGCAATATGTCACCGGGCACCGTCAGGCGGGCAAGGTGCTGGATCTCGACTGGAAGCGGTTGGCCGATCCCGACACCACACTGGTGGTCTATATGGGCGTGGCCAATATCGGCCAGATCGCCATGGGCCTGATGACCGAGAATCTGCCGGGCGGCACCCCCGTCCTTGCGATCAGCCGTGCCACCACCCCGGACGAGCGCAGGCTGGTCTCGCGCCTCGACCGGATTGCGGCGGATGTGCGCGATAAGGCGTTCAAAGCCCCCACACTTTTCATTATCGGCAAGGTGGTGTCGCTTTGCGAAGGCCAACCTGTCGCCGATCTCGTCGACCAGGTGAAGGCCCATGGCTGAACGCGTCTGCCTGCAATGGATTGCGCCACGCGCCCGCCTTGCCACCGCGATGGTCGCGCTTGTGGCAAGCTCGACTTTTGCCGCCGAGACCATTGATCCCGGCGCATTGAAACGTCTGGTGCATCAGGATTGCGGGTCGTGCCACGGGCTGACGCTCAAGGGTGGGTTGGGTCCCGATCTGCGCGCGCAGAACCTGCGGCACCATGATGCGGAAACCCTCAGTGGCGTCATTCTGGACGGCATCCCAGACACCGCCATGCCCGGCTGGCGTCCCCTGATGAGTGAGGAAGAGGCCGAATGGGTCGCCCGTTATCTGTTGGAGCCCGAGCAATGAGATACCTTGCCTTGATTGCCGCAATGTTGACCTTACCGGCGCAAGCGCAGCCCACCGCCACCGGTGATCTGGGGCTGGTAATCGAGCGCGCGACCGGTTCGGTATTGCTGATCGACCAATCCGACCGAGCCGCGCTGGCCCGGATCGACGGGCTGGGCGATCTCAGCCACGCCTCGCTGGTTTACTCGCCCGATCAGCGCTTTGCCTATGTCTTTGGCCGCGATGGCGGGTTGACCAAGCTTGATATCGTTACCCGCCAGATCGCGGGACGCGTGGTGCAATCGGGCAATGCCATTGGCGGTGCGATCTCGGATGACGGGCAACTGGTCGCCGTGTCGAATTACGACCCCGGCGGCGTACGCGTCTTCGATGCCGAGACGCTGGAAATGGTCGCCGACATTCCAACCGGTGGTAAAACCATCGGGCTGGTCGACGCGCCGGGCCGCCGCTTCGTCTTCACCATCTGGGACAGCGGCGAGACCTGGATTGCCGATTTCTCAGGCACCGCGCCCGAGATAACCAAAATCCCGGATATGGGCCGCAACCCCTATGACGCGCTGATCACTGCCAATGGCCGCACCTATATCACCGGGCTGTTTGGCGAGGACGGGCTGACGGCGCTCGATCTCTGGTCCGATGACCCGCAACCCATCCGCGTGTTGCCCGGCTACGGACGCGGTCAACAGGAAATGCCGGTCTACAAAATGCCCCATCTGGAGGGCTGGGCCGATGCGGGCAGCGAATTTGTGCTGCCCGCCGTCGGTCACCACGAGGTGCTGTGGATCGACGCCAGAACACTGAAAGAAACCGCGCGCACGCAAACCCATGGCCAGCCGGTTTTTGCCATGGCGCGGCCTGACGGGCGGCATGTCTGGGTCAATTTCGCCCACCCGCTGAACGACACGATCCAGGTGATCGACACGCTCAGCAAGCAGGTGATCCACGAATTCAAACCCGGCCCTGCCGTTCTACATATGGAATTCACGCCGCGCGGGCATGAGGTCTGGATCAGCGTGCGCGATGCCAACAAGGTGATGGTCTACGACACGCAAAGCTTCGAGAAACTGCGCGAGATCGACGCCGAGAGCCCCTCGGGCATCTTCTTTACGGCGCGTGCGCACAAGACGGGGCTATAAGCGATGCATCACGTCACCGACCCCATCGACCGCCAACTTCTGGACAATTGGCAGCGCGGGTTTCCGATCACCGGGCAGCCCTTTGGCGAACTGGCCCGCGCGCTCACCCTGTCCGAGGGTGAGGTGATCGCCCGGCTGCGCCAGATGCGGGCCAGCGGTCGGATCACCCGTGTCGGCGGCACTATCGCACCGGGCACCATCTCGGCCAGCACATTGGCCGCCATCGCGGCCCCCGAAGACCGGATCGACGAGGTCGCCGCCCGCATTGACGCCGAACCGGGCGTCAACCACAATTACCTGCGCGAGGATCACTGGAACCTCTGGTTTGTCGCCACCGGCCCCGACCGCACCCATGTGCAGGGCACGCTGGGCCGCATTTCCCGCGACACCGGGCTGCAGGTGCTGAACCTGCCGCTGCTGCGGCCCTTCAATGTCGATCTGGGGTTTCGCATGGGCGTCGGTCACGGCGCGGTGCCTGAACGCCGCCCGACCGATCTGAGCGCCCTGCAAAAGGGCGACCGCGACTTGCTGCAAAAGCTCAGCAGCGGCCTGCCCCTGACCCCGCGCCCTTACCACGATCTTGCCCTGCAGCTTGGCCGGGATGCAGATGCTGTCATGGGGCGGATTAGCATTCTGCTCAATGCAGGCATTATCTCTCGGCTGGGTGTGATCGTACGCCACCGGGCGCTGGGATGGACATCGAACGCGATGGTCGTCTGGCAGGTGCCCAAGGCCCAGGTGGATCAGGCCGGACCGGCGCTGGCCAGCGTGCCGGGCGTGACGCTGTGTTATGAGCGCCGCCCGGTGGAGGGTGTCTGGCCCTACAGCCTTTATTCCATGATCCATGCCAGATCGCGCTCCGAGGCGCGCGAAGTTCTGGCCCGTGCCGCTGACTTGCCAGTGTTGCGGGGCGTCGCCCACAAGGTGCTGTTTTCAACCCGCTGTTTCAAACAGACCGGCGCGCTGATAAAACCGAAGGAGGCCGCCGCATGACCCCGCTGGACGACACCGACCGCCGCATCCTGAATCACATGCAGGAGGACCTGCCGCTGGTCGCGAACCCCTATGTGCTGGTTGCCGACGAACTCGACCTGACCGAAGCAGACCTGCTGTCCCGCCTGAGCCGCATGAAAGACGACCGTGTCATCACCCGGTTCGGTCCGTTCTTCGATGCCGCCGCCATGGGCGGTGCGTTTTGCCTTTGCGCCATGGCGGTGCCCGAGCATGACTTCGACTCCGTCCTGATCAAAGTCAATGCGCACCCCGAGGTCGCGCATAATTATGAACGCACGCATCATCTGAACATGTGGTTCGTGCTGGCGACCGAAACACCCGAGGGGATCGGGGCCACAGCTGATGCGATCGAACGTGAAACCGGGCTGACAGTGCTCCGGTTTCCGAAACTGCAGGAATTCTTCATCGGCTTTCGGGTGGCGGCATGAGCATCACGGACACGGACCGACAGATCATCGAAGCGTTGCAGGGCGGGCTGCCATTGGTGCCCGCACCCTTCGCGCAGGTCGCCAAAGGTCTCGGCATGAACGAGGCCACGCTGATCGACCGGATCGCCGCGCTGAAGGCCAGTGGCGTGATCCGCCGTATCGCAGCCGCGCCGAACCACTACAAGCTGGGGATGGTGGCCAATGGCATGACTGTCTGGGACGTGGACGACGCACGTATCTCCGCATTTGGTGCCCGGATCGGCGCGCTGCCCTTCGTCACCCATTGCTATGAGCGCCCGCGCGCGTTGCCGGACTGGCCCTACAATCTGTTTGCCATGGTACATGGGGCAACGCGCGACGAGGTCTTCGAGAAACGCGCGCAGATCGCAGCAATCCTTGGTGATACCTGCCGCTCCAGCGACATTCTTTATTCCACCCGCATCCTGAAAAAGACCGGTCTGCGTCTGAAGGAAAGGACCTGACATGTTCCGACTGACAGAATACATGCACCAGCTTGTCGATCCGACCCCGGTGCGCAAACGGTGCGGAACGGGGCCTGTCAAACCGGTGGTGATCTGGAACCTCACCCGCCGCTGCAACCTGAAATGCCGCCATTGCTATACCGTATCGGCGGATGTGGATTTCCCCGGCGAGTTAAGCCACGAACAGGCGATGGAGACGTTGGAGGATCTTGGCCGCTTCAGGGTCCCCGCCCTGATCCTGTCGGGTGGCGAACCGCTGGATCGCAAGGACCTGTTCCAGATCGCAACGCGTGCGCGGCAACTGGTGCGGATGCTGGCGCTGTCGACCAATGGCACCAAGATCCATGGCGCGACCGCCGACCGGATCGCCGAGATCGGGTTTGACTATGTCGGCATCTCGCTGGACGGGATCGGCGCCACCAATGACTGGTTCAGGGGCGTCGACGGTGCCTTTGCCGACGCTTTGCGCGGTGTGCGCGAATGTAAGAAACGCGGCATCAAGGTCGGCCTGCGTTTCTGCCTGACCGAAGGCACGCAACACCACCTGCCTGACCTGCTGACGCTCTGCGACGACGAGGGCGTCGACAAGTTCTATCTCAGCCATCTGGTCTATGCCGGGCGCGGCGACAAGAACCGGGCTGAGGACGCCGCCCATAAACGCACCCGCCACGCGCTGGACCTGCTGCTGGAGAGCGCCTGGGCGGCTGTGACCAAGGACGCACCGCTGGATATCGTAACCGGCAACAATGACGCTGATGCCGGGTATTTCCTTGGTTGGGTCGCCCGCAATTTCGATGCCGATCGCGTGGCGCATCTGCGCGATCATCTGGCGGCCTGGGGTGGCAATTCTTCGGGGCTGGGGGTCGCGAATATCGACAATCTGGGCCGCGTTCATCCCGACACCTATTGGTCGGACTACACCGTCGGCAACGTCAAAACCACGCCGTTCTCGCAACTCTGGACCGGCGACGACCCGATGCTTGCGATGCTGCGCACCCGCCCGCGTCCGCTAAAAGGGCGCTGCGGGGCCTGCAGGCTGCAGGATGTCTGTGGCGGCAACACCCGCATTCGCGCACTGCAACTGACCGGCGATCCCTGGGCCGAGGACCCGGCCTGTTACCTCAGCGACGCCGAAATCGGCGTCACCGGCTCCGAGCGGCTCGAAGTCAAACCATTCCGGGGAAAACGCCATGATCCGGCGCATCAGTTCTTTTGACCGCCTAAGGCGACTGGCAAAACCTGTGCTGGTTCTGACGGGCCTCATGCTGGCCACGTCCCCCGTCGCGGCACAGGTGGACCCCGCTGCGGATTATGCTGAACACTGCGCGTCATGCCATGGCGCGGACCGGTTGGGCGGGCTGGGGCCTGCCCTGATCCCCGAAACGCTGCGCCGGATGCGCGGACCGAAAGTGGCCGCGGTGATCCGCGACGGGCGCGCGGCGACGCAGATGCCTGCTTTTGATGATGTGTTGGAGGCCGCGTCAATCGAAACGCTGACCGCCTACCTCAAGGAACCGCTGGTCGGCATACCGCCCTGGGGCGTGGCTGAGATCATGGCGAGCCGCGACATGGTGCCCGACTATGCCCCATCCTCCGCGCCGGTCTGGGACAGCGACCCGATGAACATCACGCTGGTGGTAGAGACCGGCGATCACCATGTCTCGGTTCTGGATGGCGACACGTTCGAGGTGCTTGACCGCTTCGCCACGCCTTTCGCCGTGCATGGCGGCCCGAAATTCAGCCCCGACGGGCGCTATGTGTTCATCATGTCGCGCGATGGCTGGGTGCAGAAATACGATCTGTGGTCACTGGCAGAGGTCGGTCGCGTGCGCGCGGGCCTCAACAGCCGCAACATTGCCATCAGCCATGACGGCAAATGGCTGGCCGTTGCCAACTACCTGCCGATGAGCCTGACCCTGCTGTCGACCGAGGACCTCTCGGTGGCCCGCGTGATGGAGGTGGTGGCCAGGGATGGCACGCCGTCCCGCGTCTCGGCGGTCTATCAGGCCCCGCAACGACAGAGTTTCATCCTCGCCCTGAAAGACGCCCCAGAGATCTGGGAAGTGGCGACCGATCCGAATGCCGATCCGGTCTATGAAGGCTTCGTGCATTCGCGCGAAAAGGGCATGATCGAGGGGATACCATCTAGCGAAGGTCTATTTGCCCGCCGCCGGATAGAAGTGAGCGAACCGCTGGACGATTTCTTTTTCGACGATGATTACCGCAACCTGGTCGGTGCGGCGCGGGACGGGGTCCGGGGCGTGGTGGTCAACCTGAATGTTGGCCGCGAGATCGCAGAGCTGCCGCTGCAGGGGATGCCGCATCTGGGGTCGGGCATCAGCTGGCTGCGTGACGGCAAACGGGTCATGGCGACGCCACATCTGAAGGAAGGCAAGCTGTCGATCATCGACACCGAAAGCTGGCAACGGATCACCACGATCCCGACCGAGGGGCCGGGTTTTTTTCTGCGCAGTCATGAAAACACACCCTATTTCTGGGCTGATGTGTTCTTTGGTCCAAACAAGGACGCCATGCATGTGATCGACAAGCAGAGCCTTGAGATCGTGCGCACCCTGCGTCCTGTGCCCGGCGCCACCGTGGCCCATGTAGAGTTCACGCGCGACGGCAAACATGCCCTCGTTTCGGTCTGGGAGGATGAGGGCGCCGTTATCGTCTATGATGCGCAGACGCTGGAGGAACTCCGCCGCCTGCCGATGCGCAAACCTTCGGGGAAATACAATGTCTGGAACAAGATCACATTCTCGGAAGGCACCAGCCACTGAGGACGGCCGCTGGCCGATCTGGAAATTGGCGCTGCTGTTTTATCCGTTTGCAATGGCAGCGGTTGCCATCAACCTGTTCATGCTCGGTCTGATCGGCGTCGCGCTGGGATGGCAGGCGATTGACCCGGTGCGCTCGGTGCTCTGGGCGATCCCGCTGGGCGTGCCTGCTGCGTGGCTTGCCGGGCGCTGGGTGCGCGGGTTGATGGATGAGGCGGAGTAGCTGGCAATCGCCGCGCGGCGTCAGGTCGCGACCTCAAGCCGCGCACCCGCGAACTGGTCTATGATGCGCGATGCCTGAGCCGGCGCACTCAGGCACAGCGCCGTGGACAACCCATCAGCAATCACCGCACGCGGGGCCGACACCGCGACCAGCCTTGGCGTTGTTGCCCGGCCATCGGGATGCAGGATATGCCCTGTTGCGCCGTTCAGCAGTGTGCCCGCCGTGGCCGATGTGGCCAGCGCCCGGTCGCTCAGGCGCACCTTGTGCCGCAGCTCGCCCGTGGGGTCGGCGACACCCACACTCCACGGCTGGCTATCCCCCCGCGATCCGTGCGCAACTATTTCACCCATGTCGATCAGCAGGTTCTTCAACCCACGCCCAGCAAGGACTGCGTGGACACGATCGCTCACCATACCCTGCGCGATGCCGTTCAGTGTCAGCGCCATGCCGGGCGTCCGCAGCACCACCTGCCCGGTGTCGAAGATCACATTCCGCCACCCGACCCTGGCCCGCGCAGCAGCGATTTCCGCAGGCGGCCGCCCCAGAGCAAGCGCGACCCAGAGAGGCTGAACGGTCGGGTCAAAAACCCCATCGCTGGCGTGATGTATCGACGCCGACAGGCTGAGAACCTCAAGCAATTCCACCGATGGCGCATCAATCCTCCCGGCATCGTTCAGGCGGCTGATCTCCGATCCCGGGCGATAGAGGCTGAAGATGTCTTCCAGCCGCAGCACCTCGCGCTCAACCGCTGCAAAGATCGGATCGGCCTCGGCCTGCGAGAGACCCTCCAGCCGCATACTGGCAGGCGCGCCAAGCGCCACACCCCGCCAATGGGCCGAGACCGAAGGCCCGGCAAAACCGGGCAGAGCTGCCGCGCTGGCAGCGATGGTCAGGAAGCGGCGGCGGGTCAGAATAGTCATACCGGGGTCTCCAGTGTCTGATCCAGATCAACGGGGCCGAGGGCCGCCTCATCGGGGATATCGCGCAGCGGTACGGCCTCGCCGCCATAGGTCGAGATGAAGCCCTGCGCGCCCTCTGCATCGCCAAAGGGCACGATCTCGGGCGCGCCCATGCCACCGGCAACGCCCGCACCGACCACATAAAGTGCCGTATCGGCTGGAATCCAATTACCTGTGCCGGGCACCTCCCAGCTCAGCGCCATTGCCATGTCGCTGACATAGGCGCCGGTGATGTCGGCCTCGCGCTCGGGGCTTTTCAGATAGGCCACCATGTCGCGCACCTGCGCAAAGAACAGCGGTTGTTCGTGTCCCTTGAGGTGAACCTGCCCCTTGGGTCCGCCATGTTCGGAGATATGCATCTGGCAGAAATAACTGAGCGCGGTTTCCGTCAAGTCAGCGGGCGGTGGCGGGGTGGCAGCCTGCTCCTCTTTGCAGCCCGTCAGTGCCACAAGCCCGATCAGGACCAGATATCTCATGGCTCGACCCTCCGGAATGCGGCACGCGCCAGCAGCAATGCCAGCACCGGCCAGATCAGCAAGGACGCCGGTGCGGCCCAGACCGGCAATGCCTGCGCAGCCCCTGTCATGCCGCTGGCCATCGCCACGCCCTCGGTCGCGGCGATGTTCCACAGACGGAAGGCGTCGGCCGGGTTGGCCACCATCACCCAGGGAAAAACGGACCGGGTGAAGGTCCCGCTTTGGTCCATGACCACTGCGCCCAAAAGGCCGAGGTCGTAGAGGACAACAAAGATCAGCCACAGCCCGGCCGACATACCCGCTGCCGCGGTGCTACCCCCGGCACACGCCGACAGCAGGTATCCCAGCGCCAGAAACACGGCGCCCAGCAGGATTGAAGTGAGGATGAGGCGGCACAGCGCCACGAGGCTCTCGGAACCGGCCCCGCCGAACCATGCGGCCAGTGCCCCGGCGGTACCAAAACCCACGGTCATGGCAAAGGCAAGCGCTGCCAGATGAGCCGTGAATTTGCCCAGCAGGATCTCACCACGGCCCGCCGGATAGGACAGCAGCAGCGCGAGACTGCCCCGGTCCACGTCGCCTGCGATGGCATCAAAGGCGATCATCAGCGCCAGAAGCGGCGCAAGATAGACCGACAGTGTGGTCATCGACGCGACCGAGACGGTCAGCATGTCGACCCCCAGCGTGCCGGTGGGCGCGCTGCCCGCAAATGTCAGGGCCAGCGCGAACAGCACCATGATCAGTGTTGCCACCAGCAGCCAGCGATTGCGGCGCAGGATCAACAGCTCGGCCCGGGTAACAGCCAGGAAACGGGTCATTGCAAAGCTTCCTTCGCGTAGTGCCGGTAGAGGTCCTCCAGCCGGGGCGGCGTCATTTCAAGGTCAACAACGGCCTCGCCCATGGCCGCGATCCGGCGCAGGGCCTGCATCTTGTCGGCGGGGGAACACAGCATCTCGACTGCGGCCCCATTGACCCGGTTACCCCCCAGATGCGCCGCCAGCGCCTCGGGGTTTTCGCGCGCACGGACGCGCAGACGGATCGGCAATCCCGCCAGGTCCGACAGGTTCGCCAATGTATCGTCGGCCACCATCACGCCCTTGCGCAGGATCGCGATGCGGTCGGTGCGGGCCTCGACCTCGGTCAGGGCGTGGCTGGCGATCAGCACCGCCGTACCCTGCCCTGCCAGTTCATCAATGATGGCATAGAGATCCTGGCGCGAGATCGGATCCAACCCGCTGGTCGGCTCATCCAGCAGCGCCAGTTTCGGCCGCCCCAGCAGCACTTGCGCCAGCCCCAGCCGCTGCCGCATCCCTTTGGAATAGGCCCCGATCCGGCGGTCCATGGCATCGTCCAGTCCGACGCGATCAAGCAAGCCCGGCACATCCCCACCCGCGCCGGAAAGCTGCGCAAACAGCGACAGTTGCTCACGACCCGTCAGGGCCGGGTGGAACGACACTGCCTCGGGCAGATAGGCCGTGTTCCGGCGCGCATCTGCGCTGCCAGGTCGTGCGCCATCAATATGGATTGCCCCACCCGCAAACGAGGTCAGCCCGAGAACACATTTGATGAGGGTAGATTTACCCGCACCATTGTGACCCAGCAGCGCCACGCGCTCGCCGGGGGCAAGGCTCAGGTCAACATCATCCAGAACGCATAGTTTACCACGAGATTTGCAGACGCTTTTGAGGGTGAGGGTCATGTCACTCATGCGGCACCTTTTTGATTGCCGGGGGTTTCGGGGCGGACATCAGCGGATGGCTGTCCACCACGCCGCCGGGCAGCAGCGCCGGGAACGCCGATTGCGACCAGCGCACCAGTTGCACGGCGGGTGAGCCCAGCAGCAGCTTGGCCGCGGGCTGGGTCCAGAGAACATGGTCCATACTGTCATTGGGCCGGTAGGGCGCGTCGGCGATGCCATTGCCATCCACGTCATAGGCGGCAAAGTCAGACCAGTAATTGCCGCGCCCCTCCTCCGACCATTCGACCCATTTGGTCGAGACATATTTCACCTGCGTACGGTTGCCGACAAACGCGTTGCCGACGATCCGGTTGCGGTCGGACCCGGCGGTGAAGTGAATGCCGATGCCGCAGCCTTCGAACCAGTTATCGGTGAATTCGTTCTTGTTGGCATTGTAGAGGAAGGTGCATTTTTCCTGCGCGCCCACCACCACATTGCCCGAGATCACGCTCTGGTTGGCATAGTTCAGCATGACGCCGTGCTCACGGTCATTGATCGAGACATTATCCGTGACCCGCACCCGTTTGGTGAACATCACCGCATAGCCCAGATCATTGCCGATCGAGACATTGCCCGAGACCTCGGAATTGTCGGCATACATATAATGCACGGCAAAGCGCAGATCGCGGAACAGGTTGTTTCGGAAGGCGTTTTTCTTCGAGGAGTTCACGAAAATCCCGTCGCGCCCGTATTGGATGTCATTGTCTTCGACCACGGCACCCGGCGCGTTCCAGACATAAACACCGTTGCCACGCGCATTCATGCGACGGTCCTGTCGGCCCTCGATCCGGTTGCCTTTGACAAGGCTGTCTTTCGCCCCGTGGATATCGACCCCGTAGAGATTGCCGATCAGCACATTATTCAGAATGTGCGGCGCGGTTGCGGTCTTGGTCAACTTGATGCCGCTGTCGATCCCTTCGTGATCCGAGCCGGACCCCACCACGGTCAACCCGCGCAGGGTCACGCCCGGCCCGGTGACAGTGATGACACTGCCCGCGCCCTTACCGTCGATGGTGGCGTGACCCATCCCGTCAATGGTGACGGGACGGTCCAGAACCAATGTCTCGGCATAGGTGCCCGGCGACAGGCGGAGGGTGTCGCCCTCCTCCGCCTGCGCCAATGTCTCGGCGATGGCCCCGGCCCGGTTGGGCACGTCCCATTCGCCCGCCCAGAGGGGTGTGGCGAGCAGGAGTGGTATAAGTCGGAGCCAGCGCATGGCTTATGCCCCCTGCGGCTCGACCAGCATCCGACCGCGCATTTCCATGTGCAGCGCGTGGCAGAACCACTGGCAATAGAACCAGTGTACGCCCGGACGGTCAGCGGTGAAGGTGACCGAGGCGGTTGCCATCGGGGCCACTTCCATCGCAATGCCGTAATTGCCCAGGCAGAATCCGTGGGTCACGTCATCCACGTCATCGAGATTGGTGATATAGACAGTCACCTCGTCGCCTTGTTTGACAGTGAACTTTTCGAGGCTGAAGGTCGGGGCCTGCGATGTCATGTAGACCCGCACCTTGTTGCCGTCGCGGATTGGCTCCTCGGCACCGTCCTCCAGATCGATGCCATCGGCCTCGGCCTGTTTGCGCGCATCTTCCCAGGTGACGTCGTTGCGGTCCCAGATATTGACCGGATTGACGATGTCGCGGCGGACCATGATCGAGTCATGCGGCTCGGCAAAGGTCGGGCCATCGTGGACCACTTTCATCTCGTTGGTCGAAATGTCGATGAGCTGTTCGTTCTCGGGCTTGAGCGGGCCCACGTTCAGGAACCGGTCTTTCGAGAACTTGTTCATCGAAATCAGCCATTTGCCGTCGGCTTCCTTGGTTTCCCCCATGGTGGTGGAGTTGTGGCCCGGCTGATAGTGCACATCTACCTTCGAGATGATCGGGTCAACATCAGAACCCGCGTAAGCTTCGATCGCTTTGCCGATGTTCCACTTCACGATCTGGCTGTCGAGGAACAGCGTGGTGAACGCATTGCCCTGACCATCATAGGCGGTGTGAAGCGGGCCAAGACCTAGCTGAGGTTCACCCACGATGCAGGACCGCGGATCGGCATCGCTGTCGAACAGAGCGTCCAGCTTGGTCACGTCCATGATCGATACGGTTGGCGACAGCTTGCCGTTGATACAGACGTGCTTGCCGTCAGGCGCGGTGTTGATGCCGTGCGGCGAGTTCGGGATCGGGATGTAACGGGTGTAGTTCTTGTTCTGGCCCTTACGCCCATCCAGAACCTTGACACCCTTCAGTTCCTGATAATCTCCGGCTTCGATCCCCGCTTCGATTTCTGCAAGGTTGAAGACGACGACATGGTCCAGCTCGTTCTCGGTCATCTCGGCGAGATTCATGCCCATTTCCGAGTTGTACGAGGTCGAATAGGCGTATTTGCCCTGATAGTCGCAGTCGGTATTGTCGAGGTTCCCCGACACGATCACCTGCCACGCCACTTCCATGGTGTCGCCGTCCAGCGCGGTGAAGATGTTCACGTATTGCGATGGATCGTCCAGCACGGTGCCGTCATTGACCAGCGGGGTTTCATCCTCGCCATTGGCAAAGACGTATCCGGTCCGCGGGAATTTCTGCGGGCGCAGACCGTGGATTGCCTTGGCGTTCGGAATCTCGGTGATCTTGTCGCATTTCATCACATCGCAGCGCACGCGGGCGACGCGGGTGTTGGCCTTGTCGTTCATGAACAGGTAGCGCCCATCATAGGTGCCGTCGGTGAACGACATATGCGGGTGGTGCAGGTCGCCATTGTCATAGGTCTTCATGCCGCGCTTGGCGAGGAAGTCCTTGGTTTCCGGCAACAACCCGTCGGACATGATCTTCAGCGACTCGTTGGTCTGACCCCAACCGGTGGCCGAGCAGCGGTTGAACACCGGCACCCGCATCAGCTCGCGCATGGACGGGAAGCCCAGAATGCGCAACTCGCCGGTCTGGCCCGAGGACCAGAAGCCGTAATATTCGTCCAACTCTCCGGGCTCCAGATTGACCTTGGCGGCAGCGCTTGCTTCGCGCGCGGTCATCAGCGTGGTGCCAAGCCCGGTCGCCGCCAGGGCGGCCCCGGTTGCGGTGGCCCCCATCAGGCCTCGGCGCGTGACGTTCAGTTTCTTGTCTTGTTCCGACATGGATGTTCCCCTTTCAGGAAGCAGTTTCTGGTTTTGCGTTCGGATGGTTCGCCGGTGGTTGGCCAAGCGGCGCCTTCAACGCGACACTGCCGACCTTGGCGCGCCGCTTGAGCTGGCGGATCACCACCGGGCATTTTGTCTCGGACTGGTAGAGCACCTGACAATGCAGGCAGGTGACGCATTCGTTCGGATTGATCTCGCCGGTGGGGTGGATCGCCTGAACCGGGCATTCATTGGCGCAGGTCTGACAGGGCGTGCCGCATTCCTTGTAGCGCTTGAGCCAGTCGAACATGCGCACCCGCGCCGGAATGGCCAGCGCCGCGCCCAACGGGCAGAGATAGCGGCAATAGAAGCGTTCAATGAACAGCCCAATCCCCAGCAGGAGCAGCGCAAAGACCACGAACGGCCAGTCGCGCATGAATTTCAGGATGATCGCGGTCTTGAACGGCTCAATCTCGGCATATTTCTCGGCCAGCGGGATCGAGACAAAGCTGAGGCCGAAGAGACCGAGGAAGATCATATATTTTGCGGGCCAAAGCCGTTCGTTCAGGCCCCACGGCAGGGTCCATTGCGGCACGTGCAATGCCCGCGCGATCTTGTTGGTCAGCTCCTGCAGCGCGCCGAATGGGCAGAGCCAGCCGCAATAGGCCCCACGACCCCAGAACAGCAGGGCGGCGGCGACAGCGAACCATTGGATGAAGACCAGCGGGTCCAGAAGGAAAGCATCCCATGAGAAGCCCGTGCGCAGGCTGCCCGCCAGCGCCATCAGGTTCACCACACTCAGCTGTGCATTGGCATACCAGCCGATAAAGAACAGGGTCATGGTCAGATAACCGATGCGGAACCAGTAAAAGACCCGGGCGTTCATCGTGGCGTGGAACTGGAAGAAGAAGGTCGCGGTCAGTATCAGCAGCATGACGCCCAGACCGGCAATCTCGACCGTGCGATCCTTCCAGATACGTTTCCACAGGGCGGCTTTGGCGGCGGCTTCTCCGGTGGCGTCATCCACTACAGTGGGGGCTGCGACTGGCAACAGGTACTGCTCGGGCAGCTTGTAGCCCAGATCGAAGGTCAGGAAGGTTTTCTCAACCGCACCCACGGCCCGTTGCACCAGCAGTTGCAGGCGGAAAGGCTCGGACGGTTTAAACTCGGCCTCGGCGGGGATTTTGAAGATGTCCAGCTCGGTGAAACTGGGCGCATCCGGGGCTGCAACCCTGCCAAGGCGCTCTTGCTGCTTGTCAAAGAAGCGGACCGAATTGTCGCCCTGAATAAGCTGAATCCGATCAAAAATCCCGCCGCGGACATAGCCGGAGCCCTTGAAACTGTAGGCCCCGCGTCCCAGCACCAGAATGGCCTGTTCGCCTTCGTCCAGCCATTCGGTCAGGTTCGCGTATTCGGCCTCACCCAGCAGCGACTTGCCGATCGACGGAACTGAGACCAGCGCCATATGCATGTCGATGAAGGTGTCATCCGGCTTGCCTGGTTCGGGGCGTTTGATCGCACGCTGATCACCGGTGGCCTCAAAGGCCGCGTTGACCTGGCCTACATCCAGTGTCAGCCGTCGGATCGAACCGTCGCCCGAAAGCGTTGCCCAGTCGTATACGGTGTCCTGCGCCATGTCGACTTCGCGCTTCGGTCCATCTGCCTGTAACGGAGACAGGTCCCCCAGACCCAGTGCACGGGCGACCTTGATCCCACCACGCACAAGGCTGTCATCGATCACCATGATCGTCACCGTCGCGCCCGAGATGATGTCCAGATCGTGGCCCTCGCCACCGGTCTCGGCCTCGCGTTTCAGATCCAGCCCGGTATAGCCTTCGGTCAGCGCCACCATGCGCGAGTTCGGAATACCGATCAGCACGATGGGCTCGGAGTGTTTGACCAGTTTCACACCGGTCAGCACCGCATCCGCATCAATGGCGGCAACCACGTGGATGGGTTTACCGGAATAGCCCGTCGTGCCCACAAAATCTGAGGTCAGAAAGGCCCAGGCCACAGTCTCGCCACCCCGCAGTACGGGCGCGACGGGCACATCCTCGCGCACCGGGCCAAAGCCATCGGCATCCGGCGCAAGCTCGGCAGGGGAAATGTCGGGCAGGAAGCTGGCCAGACTGTCGGCCCGCGCGCCAAGCGCCAGAAGGCAGGACAGGACAAGGACCAAAAACAGTTGGGTTGCGCGACTTACGACCATGGCGCACCTCCGGTTCTGGGGTCGGACGCCATGGACGCGCGCAGGGCGCGTTCAGCAATATTCAGGGCCGCGCGCGGAGGCCCCCGGTTGTCCGGCCAGAACTGCGCCGGATTTCGGACATCGCTTTGGGCCAGATGGCGCGATTCCACGTTCATTGGCTCGGATGCCATATTCAGGACCGGTTCCGAGATCAACGGCGCGCAGGAACTGATCGCGCAGAGCGTGCAGTTCTGGCACTTCGGGCAGGGTTCGCTGTCTCGTTCTTCACCTTCGCTGTCAATCTGGATCCAGACCGCCGCACCATCGGAGCAAATCTCGATCCAGTCGCCGTTACCCGCGCGGGCCAGCGACGGTGCCATCACCTGCAACAGAATCAGCACAACTCCAAAAACCGCAGAAGCGCTTTTGGGAACGGCCCTGAGTATTTTTGTGAGGTGGTTCATGAGTCCAGTTCAGCAATGCGACGCGCGACTTCTACGCCAAACCGTTCCCGCACCTCTTGACATAGATCATGTCGCAGCGGTTTTACGGTACGGAGCCGGTTGACAAAGCTGGCAGCGGGCGTGATTGCTCCGGGTCTATCGGCTTCTGCTCTAGCAAAGGTGCCAGACGTGACGCATGACGCCCATAAACTCGTGGCCCGCAAATCGCTGCTGGTCCGGTCGCTTCCTGAAAAGCATGTCGAGAATGTGCTGAGTCATGCCTTGTGGCGCAGCTATGGCCGGGGTGAAACGCTGTTCCTGCAAGAAGAGAGCGCGCAGGCGATCCATGTGGTTCTGGACGGATGGGTCAAGCTCTACCGAGTTTCGCCGACCGGTGCCGAGGCTGTGGTCAGCGTCTTTACCCGCGGCGAAAGCTTTGGCGAGGCGGTGGCCCTGCACAACCGCCCCTACCCGGTCTCAGCCGAGGCGGTGACCCCTTGCGAGGTGATGCACATTCCCGCCAATGTCCTGATCTCGCTGATGCGCAAGGACCCCGAAATCGGGATTTCGATCCTCGCCGCGACGTTCAGCCATCTGCACGGGCTGGTGGCACAGCTTGAGCAGCTCAAGGCACAGACCGGTGCACAGCGGGTGGCCGAGTTCCTGCTGAATCTGTGCCAGAACAGCGCCGGTGGCTGCGAGGTCACGCTGCCCTATGACAAAATGCTGATCGCTGGGCGTCTGGGCATGAAACCCGAAAGCCTGTCGCGCGCCTTTTCCCGCTTGAAAGCGGCCGGTGTGAGTGTCAGCCGCAACCATGCCGAGATCGCCGACATCGAGGCCCTGCGCGACTATGCCGAAACCGATCGCGCGGATAGCTGGCACAAGGGCTAGGTCAGGCGCCCACCAACTGCCGATAGATCTGCGGCAATGCCATCGTCAGACGCGCCGGATCGGGGATCACCGCGAACCCGCCCTGCCCGAACATGCGCGGGAACCAGCTTTTGCCGGTTTTGTCCACGGTCACGCCAAAGACCGATTGCCCCGCGCGGCGCGCCTCTCGCACCGCCATGGCGGTGTCCTCAATCCCATGGCGGCCCTCGTAATGGTCCAGATCGTTGGGTTTTCCGTCAGTGATCACCAGCAGCAGGCGGCGTTTGCGGCTCTGCTCCGCCAGATCGGCCGAGGCATGGCGGATCGCCGCGCCGAGCCGCGTGTAAAAGCCGGGGCGCAGCGAGGCGATGCGCTGTTCGACCCGTGGTCCCATCGCTTCGTCGAACCCCTTGCAGCGTTGCACATAGACCCGGTCGCGCTTGAGCGATGAGAACGCGTGGATCGCAAAATCATCCCCGCAGGCATTCAGACCCCAGGCCAGCGCCGCCAGCGCCTCTCGTTCAACATCGATGACCGCCTGCCCGGACACAGCGCTTTCGGTCGAGCGGCTGACATCCAGCAGGATAGACACCGCCAGATCGCGCGCCTCGGGCCGTGACTGCATCCAGATACGGTCATTGCCCTGACCGCTGACAACGCGGTCGGATTCGGCCCGCACCGCTGCATCCAGATCCATCTGATCGCCATCCAGATGGCCCCGCGTCATCACCCGCCCGGGACGCAGCGCCTCGAACTGGCGCTTGACCATGCGGATACGGCGGGCGGTGGCGGGGTCCTGAACAAAGGCGTCGGCCTCGTCCCTGATATCGGCGACTGAGGTCAGAACGTTCACGTGATCGGGCAGATACTGACCCGAGCGCACATCCCATTCGGGATACAGCACCCGGCCCGACAACCGCTCGCGATCCACATCCTCTGGGGCAAGGTCGAGATGCAGCTTCAGGCGCGTCGGCGGCGCCTTGGAAATCTGGCCGAGCCCGATCTCATCCTGATCGTCTGCGGCCTTCTTGGCGTTGTCGGGATCGTCATCATCCACGCGCCGATTGAGATTGAGGAATTCGGTCCAACTGAGGATCGCTTCGAACTTGTGCAGGATGAAGCTGTCGCTACGGGCAGCCTGATCCGATTTGCGACGCCGTGCACGATGGGTCTTCTCTCCGGACTCTTCCGGCGGTCCCTCGGTTTCGCGGCTTTCCACCTCATGCGCGTCGGAAAATGTCACCGCCCGCAACTCGGGCCAGAGGGGCACCGGGCGAAACGGCTGATAGCTGCGCGGGGCGCGCGTGTCGGGATCAAGCTGCCGTGCCTGCTCAGAAAGCGGGTTGGGATCACCCAGCATTTGGCAGATCAGCTCCTCCACCGCCGCTTCGACGGGGGGCAGGTTCGGCACCCTGCGCAGATGCAGCAACCCTTTGCACAACTCTTCATAAAGCGGACGCAGACCGGGCGCGTTTTCCAGCGTTCGGGCAACCATTTCGCGGGCCGCATCCAAGGCGCTCAGATCGGCGCGCAGCGGGTCGTGCTCTGTGATCTGCGTTCCGGCATGGGCCGAGACGGCGGCCAGCCAGACATAAAGCGCGGCATTGGCTGCGCGCACCGGATAGACCGCCAGCCGGTCCGGCAGGCGCAGGACCTCACCGTCGAAACTGGTGCGCGGCAGCGCTTCGGCTTCGGTGCCAAGCTGTCGCCGCCAGCCCAGCCGGTGACGCGAGACTTCGGGCGAGACCGGGCGCAGTTCTACACTCGCCCCACCGCCAAGCCCGCGAAAAAGAACGGCCAGCCGCCCGGCAACCTCAGAGAGGTCGACCGCGGCCTCGTCATGCGCCAGTGGCGCATCCAGACGGCTGGCAAGGCTGTGCCACAGTTTCCCGATGGTTTCTTCGGGTTCCCATGGCTCGAACTCGATCCTGGCCATCTGCCGGCCTCACCCAAAGACGGCAGTGACAAGATCGAGGAGGCCGCGTTTGATATCCTCGTCATCGGTCAACGGCTCGACCATCGCCGCAAGAATCGCGCGGTCGACCGACATGCCCTGCGCGATCAGCGTTGCGGCATAGACCACCAGCCGGGTCGAGACGCCCTCTTCCAGATCCTGGCCTTTCAAACCACGCAGCTTGCCCGCCAACCGCACCAATGCGGCGCAGCGATCCGGGTCGAGCCCGCTTTCCTGCGCTACGATCCGCGCCTCGACAGGTGCGGCAGGAAAATCGAACTCCATCGAGAGGAAACGCTGCCGGGTCGATGGTTTCAGCGTCTTGAGGATGTTCTGGTATCCGGGGTTGTAGGAGGCCACCAGCATGAAGCCGGGCGCGGCCTCCAGCTCTTCGCCGGTGCGGTCGATCGGCAGGATGCGTCGGTCATCGGTCAGCGGGTGCAGCACCACCGTCACATCCTTGCGCGCCTCGACCACCTCATCAAGGTAGCAGATCGCACCTTCGCGCACCGCGCGGGTCAGCGGGCCATCGACCCAGACGGTCTCGCCCCCTTTCAGCAGGTAACGCCCGATCAGATCGGCGGCGGCCAGATCATCGTGGCAGGCAACGGTATAAAGCGGCCGACCCAGCTGCGCCGCCATATGCGCCACAAACCGGGTTTTGCCGCAACCGGTCGGCCCTTTCAGCAGGACCGGCAGGTTGTTGGTATAGGCTGCGGTGAAGACATCACATTCATCGCCCTGGGCGAGGTAGAAGGGGGCGTCTGCCGCCCCCGTCTCAAGATGCAGGGATCCATCCATATCCATTACTCCGCAGGCGTTTCAGCCGCGCCGGGCTCGATGACCTCTTTGCGAGGCACCCAGATGGCGTAGATGAACAGCAGCGCGCCGATCACCACCACAAGGCCCGAGCCGAAGCGCATCCAGTAGAAGATTTCGACCTGATCCTGCACGTCCATGTAATAGTCACCCAGCACCCGCTGCATATGGGTCTGGATGGTGCCCGCGAAGGTCAGCACGAAGGTCATGAAGACCATGCCACCCGACATCATCCAGAACGACACCATGTTCAGCACCTGATTGTAGGGGTCACGCCCTTTCAGGATCGGCATCGCATAGGTGAAGATCGCCAGATTCAGCGAGACATAGGCCCCGAAAAACGCCAAGTGACCATGGGCAGCGGTGATCTGCGTGCCGTGGGTATAGTAGTTCACCCCGTGCAGCGTATGCAGGAAGCCCCAGACACCCGCCCCGAAGAAGGCCAGCGTGGCACAACCCAGCGACCACAGCAGCGCGGCCTTGTTGGGATGATCCCGGCGGCCCTTCCAGACCATCACAAAGGCAAAGGCCATCATCGCGAAGAACGGGACCACCTCAAGCGAGCTGAAGATCGAGCCGATCCACTGCCAATACCCCGGTGTGCCGATCCAGTAATAGTGGTGCCCGGTGCCCAGAATGCCCGAGAACAACGCGGCAGCCACAATGACATAGAGCCATTTTTCCACCACTTCGCGGTCAACGCCGGTCAGTTTCAGCATCAGGTAGGCGAGGATCGAGGCCATGATCAGCTCCCACACGCCTTCGACCCACAGATGGACGACATACCACCAGTAAAGCTTGTCCAGCCCCAGGTTTTCCGGGTTGTAGAAGGCGAACAGGAACAGCAGCGCCAGACCCCAGAGGCCCAGAAGCAGAATGTTGCTGATCGCGGTCTTGCGGCCCTTCAGCACCGTCATGGTGACGTTGTAGAGGAAGATCAGGGCGGCAACGACGATCCCGGCCTTGACCCATTTGGGCTGCTCAAGGAATTCACGCCCCTCCTTGCCGAGAAAGAAGTTCCCCTCGAACAGGTTGAAGACATAGGTGACCACGACGCCAAGCGTGCCGATTACCAGGATGGCCAGCTGGATATAGGCCAGCTTGGTCGAATGGATCTCGCGCTCGGTCTCTTCGGGGATCAGGAAATAGGCCGCGCCAAAGAAGCCGGTGATCAGCCAGACGATCAGCGAGTTGGTGTGCAGCATCCGCACGATATTGAACGGCAGCGCTTCCGACAGCGTGTTCGGAGAGACATAGATCCAGCCGGCCAGCAAGCCGCCAAGCACCTGGATCGCAAACAGCGCCATGGCCACGGCGAAGTAGGCCAGCGCGATTTTCTGGGATTGATATTTCATAGGGTTAAGCCCTCCTTAACCTGCGTCATTCGGCGGCCATTGCTGGGCGTCGATATGGTCTGTCCAGATGAGGAAATCGGTGAGGTTCTGTATGTCTTCATCGCTCAGGTCAAAATTCGGCATCTGCCGCCGCCCTTCGATCCCGGTCGGCTGGCTTTCCATCCAGCCCTTGAGCGAGTCGTAGGCTGATTCCGGGTCGTCCAGCACGCCCCAGCGGGTCATCACATTGGCCAGCTCGGGGGCAAAATAGGCGCCCTCGCCCAACAGGGTGTGGCAGTTGATGCAAGCGTGGTCCTCCCACACGCGTTTGCCGGCGGCGACGCTTTCGGTCAGCGGCTGGGACGCGGTCGAGGTGTTTACGATGTAGCGGTGTGAGTGAATTGTCAGCCCCACAAAAATGAGGATGAAGAACAATGACCCGCCATAGAAAATATTGCGGGCCATGCTTTTGGTCATGACTTCGCGCATTGCGCTCTCCTTTGCGCCGCGTTGGTGATGAGGGCAACCATGTCGGGTGCGGGCGACCGGGGCCTTAACGAAAGTCAAGCCTGCGGGATTAAGCCCGCTATTTCGGGTGCCGGGCACGGGACAGGGGAAATTTGACGACCAAAGTGGCAATCCACTTTGAACCGGATTTGATGCTAGGGTTCCGATGAACACCAGAAAGATGACCAAGCCGAAAGCGAACAATCGGCTTGCGCGGGATGGTCACATCGCACAGCCCTCCGGGCCAATGGCTATTGGTGGCCCGGACCTGCCAATAACTGAACGAAGAAACACTCAGGGAGGACAGAATGCTCGATACAACACTTGCCGACCGGACTCAGGCTTTTCTGGACGATTTCGGACAACTGAAAGCACAGCAGGAGGGGATCGACACCCCGGTCTATGGCCTGCAGAAGGTGCATCACCTGGGGCGCTGATGCCACGTGTTCTGAATGGATCTGGAGATCAGGGCATCGGGTTTGGCCCGCGCGAGTTCGTCACCAAAACTGGTAAGCCCACCACGCGCGAGCAATTCCGGTCGGTCCGCCAGCATGTGCGCGCGCCGCTCCATCAGGCGCTCTGAAATGTCAGGCTGGCCGGCTTGCAGCGCCAATTCGCCCAGGTCTTTTGTGTCGTCGACATAATCTTGCGGGTTTTCCATCGCCTGATCAGCCTCCAGCGCCGCCAGAAGCATTGCAGTCGCTTTGCTGTTTTCACCGTTGGCCAGATAAGCCCTTACCAACATTCGGTGGATCGACAGGTCGTTGGGGTTCAGTTGATGTGCGGCCTCGAGCAACGCAATACCGCGTTGAGTATCGCCGCCCGACTTTGCGGGTAAGAGCAGAATCTGGCCCAGCAGCCTCTGGCCTGTGCCCTCAAGCGCCTCGGGGTTGTCGGCGATCGCGCGTTCCAAGTCCACTGTCGCCGAGCGAAGGGCAGCGATGCGCTGTGCGGAGGTCGTGTCTCGCCGGGTCGAGGCGGTCGCGAAAGCAGCCCGCAGAATGCGGGCTTCGGGAATTGAGGACAGCAAAGGCTTGATGCGGGCGATAATCTCGGCGCCCGAGGCACGGGTCTGCTCCCAGCGAACTGCCAGTTCGCTTGATAGGGCGACGCTCAGGTCGGGGTCGGAATAGCGCTTGTCCAGAACATCAAAATATTCGACATGCGCTGCTAGGACACCCAACGTGGTTTCGACCTTGTCGGCGCGAAAAGTCAATATCGCCCAAAGTGCCGAACTGGGCGCGGAAAGCTGCTCCACCGCCTCAGTTCCGTACAAAATCGCGCACCCCATCGTGGCGCGGTCCCACTTATGCGTTGCAGCCGCCTCGAACGCCTTCATTTGCGCGCTCCAACCCTCGATCTTGGGGCATTTGATCGACGCCTCCACCTTGGCCCGGTGATGTGTATTCACTGCGGGATCAGAAGATTTCAGGCTTGCGGTTTGCGCAATCGCAGCGCTGCCGCACAATGCAACTGTCAATGCCACCCGGCACAGAGACCTTGGGAGTGTCGACCATGCCCGCGCCGCTTTCCCGCGCGTCGTCCGGGAACGGGCGCAGCGAAGCAACCGGCGTGTCGCCATTGGATTGCGGGCTTGAGACAGGGTCATATTCTGGGTGCTTTTCTGGCGAAGGGCCTGCGACGATATCTCATGTTGTCTGTCACGCAAAAATAGACCTTCCGGCGCGATCGGTATTGACCAACCCAACAGCATTTTTGACATTTCGAGACAAATGCGCCCAGATCACGCGGTT
Organism: Ruegeria spongiae; assembly: GCF_023502395.1. Taxonomy (GTDB): domain Bacteria; phylum Pseudomonadota; class Alphaproteobacteria; order Rhodobacterales; family Rhodobacteraceae; genus Ruegeria_C; species Ruegeria_C spongiae. The sequence goes on from NZ_JAMFMB010000003.1 coordinate 94,797, forward strand.
GTTGCATGCCGAAGCCCCGGCTCGGGTGGCCTGATTGGGGACGCCCAATAACCGGCGACCAACCCTTTCTTGAGAGGCATGGACGAACGGACCGGCATCTGAGCCGACTCCAATGCGATCACGCCATCGGAGTCATTCCACGCCAACAAGCCGGGAGGTTAGATCGCGGACAGCCCGGCGTTTGTGTTCAGCAGATATTGCGAGAAAAACGGAGTGCTTGCCGCGCCGATCCCACGGGCGTTACCGCCAATACCGCCCGGATCAATATTGGGGACCACCAATCCGCGCGTGTCCTGGTTGACCAGGTAGCGTCGCACCCGCTCCACCAGCTCATTGCGAACGGGTTCGGGAAAGGCACCGTCGATCAGGATCCCCTCGAAATCGATTACCGAGCAGATAGACAGGGACGCCTTGGCAAGCTCCTGCGCCGTCTCGCCGATCCAGGGGTCGACATAACGTGACAGGGCGCTCCAGTCCTGTGGTTGTTGCCAGAGCAGTTGCGGGTCCAGGCCCGCCTCGATCAGACGCGCCTCGAGCAGGTGGATTGAGGCCACGTCGATCAGTTGTCGGCTTTCCCCCAGGGGTCCGGTGCTGCGCATTGATCCAAGTGCCCCGGCATTCCCCTGGTTGCCCTCAAAAACCGTGTCATTCAGCACAACCCCACCGCCAATGAACGATCCAATGAAGAAATAGGCGTAGTCGTGGTATTTCTTGGCACTGCCGTAAAGATGCTCGGCGCGGCAGGCCGCGGTCGCGTCATTGACTACAAAAACCGGCAAGTCGCTGAAATCCGCGACCCGCGCCGCAAAGCTCAGGTCTTTCCAGACTTCGAGCTTTCCAGCAGGTGCGCCCACCAGATCGTGCCATTTCCACAATTGGAACGGCACCGCTACTCCAATGCCGCAAAGACGGGCGCGCGTGCTCTCGTCCATCTCCTGGCACAGGGATTCGATGCCCTGTTCAAGAAATTCCAGAAGCGTTTCGGGCATCGGATAGGGAAACGACGTATGCAGCTGGTTGCGCACCCTGCCCGCGAAATCGAGCAACAACAGATCCGCGCTGCGGCGCCCGATCTTCAATCCCAACGACAACACGCCGTCGGGGTTCAACTCCATCGGAATCGACGGTTTCCCGACCTTGCCCCGGATCGGCTGACCGCGCGTGACGAACCCGTCTTTCTCTAGCTTGCGCAAGATCACCGAGACCGTCTGCGGCGACAGCCCGGCGCGGCGCGCCATGTCGATCCCCGGCAAGGCGCCGTTGCGTTGCAACATGGACAGAAGCAGACGTTCGTTATAGTCGCGAACCCCACTTTGGTTCACGCCTCCGGCACGTCCTCTGACATCCTGGCCATCCATGACGCCGACCATACTCATCTCCTGTTCAGAGGAAAGATGCCAATCACCGTTTAATAAATCAAGTTTATTTATTTATTGACAGGTCGCAGGGAATCAGGCTTGCTAGAAGCCAACCTGAAGCCGGGAGAGCGTTCAGGTGCAGGCCGGGTGAGTTTGCCCCGGCGTCAGGATAATTCCTTGGGAGGACATCATGAAAAGACTTTTGACTTCGTCGGCATTGGCTTTGACCGCGCTGGCCGGAACCGCGTCGGCGGATGAGGTTGCCGCCTGTCTCATCACCAAAACGGACACCAACCCCTTCTTCGTCAAGATGCGCGAAGGTGCCGAAGCCAAGGCTGCCGAACTTGGCGTGAGCCTGAACAGTTATGCCGGCAAGGTTGATGGGGACCACGAAACCCAGGTCGCCGCCATCGAAACCTGCATTGCAAGCGGTGCCAAGGGCATCCTGCTGACGGCGTCCGACACCAGTTCGATCGTACCGGCCGTTGAGCAGGCCCGCGACGCAGGACTGCTGGTCATCGCACTGGACACGCCGCTTGAGCCGATCGATGCCGCGGACATGACCTTTGCCACCGACAATTTCCTGGCCGGTGAACTGATCGGTCAATGGGCAGCGGCGGCTCTTGGAGACGAAGCAGCCAATGCCAAGATCGCAATGCTTGACCTGGCCGTCAGCCAGCCGACAGTGGGCGTGCTGCGCGACCAGGGTTTCCTGCAGGGGTTCGGCATTGATCTGGGCGATCCCAACAAATGGGGCGATGAGACCGACCCCCGTATCGTCGGCAATGACATCACCGCCGGTAACGAGGAAGGCGGTCGCAAGGCGATGGAAAACCTTCTGGCCAAAGATCCGGAAATCAATGTGGTCTACACCATCAACGAACCCGCCGCCGCCGGGGCCTATGAAGCGCTCAAGGATATCGGGCGCGAGAACGACGTTCTGATCGTCTCGGTCGATGGCGGCTGCCCTGGCGTGGACAACGTCAAGGATGGTGTGATTGGTGCCACCTCGCAGCAATACCCGCTGCTGATGGCGGCCAAGGGGATCGAGGCTATCGCGGCCTGGGCCAATGACGGCACCAAACCGCAAGCCACCGATGGCAAGGATTTCTTTGATACCGGCGTGTCGCTGGTCACCGACCAACCCGTCGATGGCGTGGACAGCATTGACACGGCCAAGGGAACCGAGTTGTGCTGGGGCTGACCTGCCTTCGCGCCACCTGAACATACAAGGAAAGAGCGGGAACCGCCCCGCTCTTTCCGGCCACCCTTTTCTACGCTTCTGCCGAGAGAAAACCGATGCCCCCATCAGACAATTACGAGTCTGTCGCCACAAGCGCAGAACCCGAGATCGCCTCATTTGATGACACCGGGAAAGGGTTGGTCGGACGGTTTCATCACGCGCTTCATACCACGCCGGCACTTGTTCCGCTGATCGTTCTGCTGGCAGCGATCACGATTTTCGGCCTCCTGCTGGGCAGCAAGTTCTTCTCGCCTTTTGCCCTGACCCTGATCCTGCAGCAGGTGCAGATCGTAGGCATCGTGGCCGCCGCACAAAGCCTTGTCATCCTGACGGCAGGCATCGACCTGAGCGTCGGGGCCATTGCAGTGATCTCATCGGTGGTGATGGGCCAGTTCACCTTCCGCTACGGTTTGCCGGTCGAGATTTCGGTGATCTGTGGCCTGCTCTGCGGCACCGCAATCGGATACGCCAACGGCTGGCTGATCGCGGTGATGAAACTGCCACCCTTCATCGTGACGCTTGGTATGTGGCAGATCGTGTTGGCCGCCAATTTCCTCTACTCCGCCAACGAAACCATCCGCAGCCAGGATATCGAAGACAACGCGCCCCTGCTGCAGGTGCTGGGCGCCAAGGTCAATGTCGGTGGTGCGGTCTTTACCGTGGGTGTGATCTTCCTGATTTGTCTTGTTCTGGTGCTGGCCTATGTGCTGCGACATACCGCCTGGGGGCGGCATGTCTATGCGGTGGGCGACGACCCCGAAGCGGCCGAATTGTCGGGGGTCGACGTTCGCCGGACACTGATCTCGGTCTATGCGCTTGCCGGTCTGATCTGTGCTTTCGCGGGCTGGGCTCTGATTGGCCGCATTGGATCGGTTTCGCCCACTTCAGGACAGCTTTTGAACATCGAAAGCATCACGGCCGTGGTGATCGGGGGCATCTCGCTTTTTGGCGGACGCGGTTCGATCCTGGGCACGTTTTTCGGGGCACTGATCGTCGGTGTCTTCACGCTGGGCCTGCGCCTGCTGGGTGCGGATGCGCAATGGACCTTCCTGCTGATCGGCGCGCTCATCATCGCGGCCGTCGCCGTGGACCAGTGGATCAGAAAGGTGGCAGCATAATGGAACCGATCCTGAAAGGCCGTGGACTGGTCAAACGCTATGGCAAGGTGACCGCGCTGGACAAATGCGATTTCGACCTGATGCCCGGAGAGATCCTGGCCGTAATCGGCGACAACGGTGCGGGCAAAAGCTCTTTGATCAAAGCGGTTTCGGGCGCCGTGATCCCGGATGAAGGCACCGTGACGCTGGAAGGTCAGGATGTACAGTTCTCCTCACCGATCGAAGCCCGCGAGGCGGGGATCGAGACCGTGTACCAGACCCTCGCCATGTCCCCTGCCCTGTCGATTGCGGACAACATGTTCATGGGCCGCGAGATTCGCAAACCCGGCTGGCGCGGCAAGTATCTGCGCCAGTTGGACCGCACGGCGATGGAGAAGTTCGCACGCGACAAGCTGACCGAGCTTGGGCTGATGACGATCCAGAACATCAATCAGGCAGTGGAAACGCTGTCGGGCGGGCAACGGCAAGGCGTTGCGGTGGCCCGCGCCGCCGCCTTCGGGTCAAAGGTCATCATTCTTGACGAACCCACCGCCGCGCTGGGGGTGAAGGAAAGCCGCAAGGTGCTGGAACTGATACAGGACGTGAAATCGCGCGGCATCCCGATCATTCTGATCAGCCATAACATGCCTCATGTCTTCGAGGTCGCCGACCGCATTCATGTGCATCGGCTGGGCAAGCGGCTCTGTGTGATCGATCCAAAGGATTACACCATGTCCGACGCCGTGGCCTTCATGACCGGCGCAAAAGAGGCGCCCGTTGCCGCATGATGGCGCTGGACCCACCGGTCGCGACGCTGATCGACACCATCCGCGCCGCCCCCCGTGCGGGCCGACGGCGGCTTGTGGCGCTGGCCGGAGCGCCTGCCAGTGGCAAATCCACATTGGCCGAAGCGCTGGCGCAGGGGCTCAACGCCTGCGGATGTAACACCCAGGTGGTGCCCATGGACGGGTTCCACCTGCACAACCCTATCCTGATCGAGCGCGGATTGCTTGACCGCAAGGGCGCGCCCGCGACTTTCGATGTCCTGGGTTTTGCCCACCTGATATCCCGCCTGCATGCCGAAGACGAGGTCTTTTACCCGACCTTCGACCGCGCCCGCGACATCGCGATTGCCGGAGGCGGTCTGATCGGCCCGCATTGCGACACGGTCATCATTGAGGGGAATTACCTGCTTCTCGATACCCCCCAGTGGCGTGACCTGCACAAGCACTGGGATCTCTCTATTCGCCTGGACGTGCCATTGCCAACCCTCGAGAAACGGCTGATTGACAGGTGGCTGGATCACGGGTTGTCCCAAGAGGACGCCACCGCCCGCGCAACCCGGAACGACATTGCAAACGCCCACACCATAGCGCAGGCCACCCTACCCGCAAACGTGACAGTCACGACAGTTTGACACGGCCCCCACTGGCAATTTCACAGAGCATCCGGCGCAGGCCTGATGGTTTCGCCAAATCCCCACGCAAATGCCATTGACCAGCATAGGTTGCAGTCCTGCCGGGCCACCCTTATGGGCGAAACCTTGCGCAGATCAGGAGGGGCGTTTGACGGAACCGGGGTCGGATGGTACCATTTCGCCATATATTTTTAAGTTACTGCAATTTTTTGTGCGCACCCATTTGCGCAAAACCAAGGTAATGAGTGACTACAACTTTCGAAGGCCAGCCCCATCCGATCCAAGCGACCCCACACGTCTAACGCGTCTTGTGATCTAGAAATTTTCGCATCGGTCGTTCGATAACCAAACCCTTGTCGCTCGTTATTCAGAACCTCAATTTCAGAGGAGCGTCTGATCATGGCGAATTCTAAGTCGACGAAACCAAAGACACGAAAACCCAGGAAAAAGGGCTCTGGCGGCTCCGGCGGTGGGAACGGCCGGGGATACGGCGACGGCGGAGGCGATGACGAGCCTACCGGCGAAGTGCCTGAAAACCTCGATGTTCACGAGGCCTTTCTGAAACACCGGCTCGAAGGGGGTGAAGAACCCTCTTCGCAAGCCTATGCCCGCGCTGTCGAACAATTCAAGAAACTTCCCGGCGCCATCCGCGGCAAGCCTGCCTTCATCCCACCCACCCCTCCGGACGACGATGACGGAGACGACGGCGATAGCAGTGGCGGAGCGGAGGGCAAGAAATGATACCGGGAACAGTTTGGAAACCCATTGGCCCCAGCCCGATCACGGGCGGGCGCGAAGATAACGGTCTGATCACATCCATCGCGACGCATCCCAGCGATCCGGATATCGTTTATGTCGGCACTGCCGATGGCGGCATCTGGAAAACCGGAGACGGAGGAGCAAATTGGCTGGCCCTTTTTGACGAAGAACTGTGCCTGGCGATCGGTGAACCCAATTGCGTGGCCATCGACCCCGGCGACACCGATGTGATCTATGTCGGCACAAGCACGCGGGGTGCAGTCTCGGTGCAGCAGAGGGTCGGCATCTTCAAATCCTTCGACGGCGGGTCCAGTTGGATTCTGCTCGGTTCGGGCTATCCCGAGGGCAATGACGGCAATGCGGATGATTTCGCGAACCGCAATGTTAATTCGATCGTTGTCGATCCGGCAAACTCGCAGATCGTTTATGCCGCGACGAGCAGTGGCGTCTGGGTCTCGAACGATGGTGGCCAGAACTGGGTTCAGGGTGCCGGGACGGCGACTTTCGACGCAAGATCGCTGGAGCTTGACACCACCTCACCGGCAGGTGCGCGCATCCTTTATACGGGTATGAGCCGTCAGGGCGTGTTCCAGTCCACCGATGGCGGTGCCAACTGGGCACCGATCATGACGACAGCCACCCCGGCGGTTGCGGCCGTTCTGGGCGGCGGTGTGGTGATGGGCCAGGTCCTGGCGCGGCTTGCACCCCCGACCTCGCCCCCTGCTGTGGGCGGTATTCAGGTTATCTATGCGGTCATCGCCCATAACGTTCGGGGCTCCAACCCCGATCCGATCGGTCTGTTCATGAGCACGGATCAGGGCGCGACTTGGACCCAACAGGCCGCAGCAGGTGCTGCCGCCGCGACCACCTTTGCGGGCTACTGCATGACGCTGGCGGTTGATCCGGCCTCGCCCGGGGATGGGGCCAACGATATCCTGTATTGGGGCACCCAGAACCAGGTGCGGTCTTCCGATTCAGGCGCAAACTTCGCCAATGTCTCGAACGGTCTGCATGCCGATACCCATGCCTGGGGCTTTTTCCAGCCGCCAGCGCCCGCGTCTACCACGGTCTATTGCGGAAATGACGGCGGCATCTTCCGGTCGACGGATGATGGCGCGACATGGACTGCGCTGAATTCTGGCGGCTTCCAGACCACGCTGATCTACAACATGGACATCAAACCCGGAGCTTCCGGTGACGTGACCGTCGCGGGCTTTCAGGACAACGGGCACAAGCGCACTAATGGCGCGCTGGGATGGACATCAATCGGCGGCGCGGATGGCTGGGACATTGTCTATGACGGCGTGACCGCCGATCGCATGCTGTTCACGCGCAACGGCGGCAACCCCGCAACCCGGGTGCGCCGGTCGACCGATGATGGCGGCAGCAACAATGACGTAACACCATGGGCTGGAGGCAGCGCCGAAGATGCCTTCTATCTGGCTAGCCTTGCCGCTGATCCCGGAAATGACGGAGTCTTCTACGTCGCGAGCAACGCGAATATCTGGCAGAGCCTCGATGGTGGTGTCACCTGGCGTGCGATCTTTCCGATTGCCTCGGGCTTTGTCACACCAAGGATCTCTGTCTCGCCCACCAACGGCAATAACGTGGTCGTTTCCGCCGGCAGTCAGGTTTTCGTGTCGACCAACGCGATGGCGGCAACGGTCGGGCTTCCCAATGGCGTCACTTTCACCAACATCACACGGAACTTGCCGGGCCGAAATGTCACCCGGTCGGCCTTCGATCCCAACGATGAAACGGCGATCTTCAGCGTGCTTGGAGGTTTCGCCACGGCTTTCGCGCCGGGGCACGTTTTCCGTACCACGATTGGCGGCACCCAATGGGCCGATATATCGCCCGATGTGAACGTGCCGTTCGGCGCCATTGCTCTGGACGGTGACGAGACTCCCTCGACCATTTATGCAGGCTGCGATTTGGGCGTGCTGCGCTCGGTTGATCGGGGCAATACATGGTACGTGCTGGACGACCTGCATTTTCCCAACGCGCCGGTGACCGATATCGTTGTCGGGCGCGGTTCAAACGTGTTGCGTGCGGCGACCTATGGGCGTGGCGTGTTCGAATTTGCCGCGCCAGAAGGCCCGGTTATTGCCGTCAACCTTGAGGACAGGTTCGAATTCGGCAGAGTCTGCGAAGGCCCGGTGTCGTTGACCTTGCAGATCTTCAATGTCGGCACTGAAGATCTGATCATCAAAAGCGTGCAGCGTATCCTCGGCTCGACCGCGTTCAACGTCGAAGCCTTCCCTTCCACACCCCTGTCGATTGCCCCCGGAGGAGAGGTCGACTTCACGCTGACCTATACGCCTTCGGCTCCGGGCGCGACGGACCTGGCAACCATCCGGATCGCAAGCAACGACCCGGAATCGCCAACCGTCGATCTGCTGGCAAGCGGCGAGGGCGGCACTGCGGCAGCCGAGTTGTCGATTGCCGATAGTGGCGATTTTGGTGAGGTCTGCGTCGGCAAATTCCGCGATCAGGGGCTCGTGATCAACAATTCCGGCCACTGCCCGCTGCTGGTCAGCGGTATCGCGTCTTCCGCGCCGGAATTCTTCGTGCCCAATACGGTGTCCTTCCCGCTGAAGATCGCACCCGGTGCAAGCATGACGCTGCCGCTGCGCTATCAGCCTACGGCGTTCGGCAATGACCTGTCGGTGATCACCGTCAGCAGCAATGACCCGGACAGCCCTGCGCAGCTTGAGGTGCGTGGAACCGCGCCACCTCCGCGTCTGGTGCTGTCATTCGCCGATGACGGCGATTTCGGAAAGGTCTGTGTCGATCATTTCAGCGACAAGACGCTGGTGTTGTCCAACAGTGGCAAATGCCCGTTGACGATCACGGCAATCTCGTCGAATTCGGCAGAGTTCATCGTGCCGCAGGTCCTGACCTTCCCGATTGTCATCGCTTCGGGGGCTGCAGTGCCGGTGACCATTCGGTTCCAGCCGACCTCCTTCGGCCCAAAAGCAGGCACCAACACGGTCGTCAGCGATGACCCGGCGAGCCCGGCAACCATCGATCTCACCGGGTTTGCCCCAAGCGGCAAACTGACGATCACCGGCACAGGGTGCTTCGGCGGGGTCGAACTTGGGACCCACGCCCTGACCACCTTTGCGATTTGCAATACCGGCGATTGCGATCTTCATGTGACCAAGGTGGGCTTCAAACCACCCAGCCGCTGCGAAGAGCTCTCTCATTGCGACAACTGCGGATGCGATTGTGACTGTGGATGCGATTGCGGATGCAAGGACGACGGCTATGGCAAACACGGGAGGAAAAAGCCGCACTGCGATCAGAAATGCCTGAATTTCAAGATCGTCAGCAATCCGTTCCCGGCGACGGTCAAGCCCGGCTCCTGTCTGGACCTGATCGTGAAATACACGCCGACCTGCAACAATTCGGCCTGTTGCAAGCTGGTGGTCAGGACCGACGACCCGGACAATAGAAAGGTGTCGATCTTCGTGACCGGCCACCTGAAACGCACTTTGCATTCGGCCCTGAAATGCTGGGCCGGGCAAGAGCTGAGTGACATGATCAAGGCGGGGAAATCCTGTTGACCCATCGCCGCACGATCACCCGTTACGAAGGCGACATGCCAGTGGTGCGGCAGCGTTTCGGCAGAAAAGCGCTGCTTGCACTGTCACCCGAGCTCGCGGTTCTCCTCTCGGCCTTTTTGGCCGGGGCGGTGGCCGCCATGTTGATCATGAGTGTGTTTATTCTGGCAATCACCGTGTTGGTTCTGGGCTTGATTGCCCTAGGGGCAGGCAGGCATATGAGTGGCCGCTGCGGTCCGACCCGGCAGCAAAGGCGTAATGACATGGACCGAGGTTAGGTTTGTTGCCGCGTGAGAACGCCCTGGCCGGGGGATCGGCGCTTGTCGCGCTGTTCCTCGCCGACCTGATCGTGCGGACAAGCTATCAGATCGGCAAGGCGCCAGTGTTGCCGGTCTTTGCGCACGGTCTTGGTGCCTCGCCCCTGTTGCTCGGCGCAATCATATCGGTATCGACCGCGACCGGACTGTTTCTCAAGCCACTGTTTGGCCTGCTGTCGGATTATCGCGGTCGGTGGATCTGGCTGCTGACAGGAACCACGCTGTTCACTGTCATCCCGTGCCTCTATCTCTTTGTCGAACGACCCTCCGACCTGTTCGTGCTACGCCTAATCCACGGGCTTTCGACTGCAATTTATGGGCCGGTGACCCTGGCCTATATCGCCGCCTGGCGCAGTGAAAAAGCGGCCGAAGCCTTTGGCTGGTTCGGGCTGGCACGCACCACGTCCTACATCCTTGGCCCGCTTATCGGAGGTGTCGCCTTGACGTTCGCCGCGCCTGAGATGATCTATGCCGCGACCTGCTTCCTTTCCGCGCTGGCCTTCATTCCGACATTGTACCTGAAAAACGCCGATCACGTCGCGGTTCCGCAAAAATGGTCGCTGACTGGCGCGGTGCGAGCCATCGCATCCAATCGCCCGCTGTTCATTCTTGCCGTTGTCGAGGGCACAACCTATGTGGCGATCTACGCGGTCAAGGCCTTTATGCCGGTCATGGCCCTTGTTGCCGGTCACCAGCCTATCGAGATTGGCACATTCCTTGCGATCCAGGAGGTTGCAAATGCCGTGTTGCGTCCGCCCATGGGACGGCTCGCCGACCGGACCCGCCCCGTGGTTCCGCTACTGCTTGGCCTGGGAGCGCTTGCCACGGGGCTGCTGGTTTTATCGGCTATGGGTCCAACGTGGGTCGCCATGCTGACGGCGGCACTGTTCATTGGCGCGGGTCAGGGCGCGTTCGGCCCGGCGACATTGTCGCTTGTCGCGGGCGCAACATCGGCGCAGCATCTCGGCCTTGCCTTTGGCAGCATCGGCGCCATCCGGAACGCGGGCAAGATCGCCGGCCCAATCGTGGCAGGTGCGCTGGTCAGCACGATGTCCTACCAGGCCTCGTTCGCAAGCATCGCGGCGATCCCCTTGCTGATTGCGCTGTGGATTCTGTGTCTATCCGGAACCTCGTTGGCGATACCTGCCAATGAGGCCATGCGCGTCGAACGGGCGAAGGCACCCCGGAGAGGACGCTAGCGCGCAGTCCGAAAAGCAGCACGTGATGTCTCGATCGATCTTGCCGCTCTGGCAGTTCTATTGCGACGCCCCGAGCTTGATCGCCAACCAATCTTCGACATGTGGCATGTAACTCGCGATTTCTTCTGCAATAGCGGGGGTGCTTTTGAGCCAGGTGTCATAAGCAACAACGTTCTCGGGCCATTGAACCGCCGTTCCAAGCCGATCCGTGATGACACGCAACCAAACGAAGGTGATCGGGTAACCGCAGTCGAACAGTCGCAATCGCTCATGGTCAAACCCCGAAAGCATCGTGTCGAGTTGTTGGAGTCTGGCATTCATCGCAATGATCGCGGCACCAATAATGTCTTGATCTCTGGTGGCCGGATCGACCAGGGGAAAGAACAGCCTGAGCGCTGGCTCCAGTCGGGTATCGTGAAACCTGCTCATCTCGCGGTATTTGGCCCGTTGTCGCGGGTTTTCCGGCATCAGCGGATTGGTCGGGTAAGCCTCTTCCAGATACTCGATGATTGCCTCTGAATCCCCCAGGATGAATTCGCCATCTTTCAGCGTCGGCAGGTTGCCCGAGGGGATGATTGACCTGTATTTGTCAGAACCGACGCCATCCGGTGGCAGTTCCTCTTGCCAGACCAGTTGCTTGTGCCGCAGGGCTATACGCAGTTTCGCGCAGTACAGGCTGTGAGGTATCGCGTAGATCGTCAGCATTCATCCAACCGTCAAACCGTCTGACCGCTCGCCGTGGCGGACAGTCAGACATAGACCCAATCATTGGTCTGCTACTGGGTAAGCTTCCACTTCAGGGCAAGGTCATCAAAGAAATTGCGCTCTGATTTCAGCGCGATCCAGGTGTTCACATAGTTGATCCACACCTGATCCGACTGCGGCAGCAACATGGCAATGGGCGTTGGCGACCGCGGCTCCGATACCGGCACGATCATCATCTGCGGGTATTTTTCCACCAGCTTGATGGCCTCGACATTGGAGGTAATATGGGCGTCTGCGCGACCGGACAGCACCTCCTGAAAATCGCGCGCCGGGGCTTCCACGATCTGATGCTTGGCATCCGGGAAATACTGTTTGACCTGTTTTTCCTGGGTTGTGCCAAGCGTGGCGGCCACGGTTGTTTCCGGCGTGTTCAAATCGTTCCAATCCGAAAAGCGCTCGGCATTCTCGGACAGGATCAATGGAACCGTGGCGAGCGAGAAATAGCTGTCGGAATACCCTGCCGCCTTGGCACGCGCGGCCGAAACCGAGGCCGACCCGGTAATGTGGTATTTGCCCGAGCTGACGCCGTTGACGAGCGTCTTCCAATCCGTTGGCACGAACTCCACCTCGACCCCCAGATCGGTGGCAAGCGCCGTCATGACGTCGATATCATAGCCCGTGTAGCTGTTGGTCGCCGGGTCTTTCATCGTCATCGGGTTCCAGTCACCCGTTGTGCCGACCTTCAGGACCCCCGTACTCAGGACGTCCTGCAAAGCGGATTGCGCTGCTGCCGGCACGGCAAACAGCATCAGCAGAACAAATCCAAGGAGCGGCTTGAGACATTTCATTGTTGGGTCCTCCGGTACACCTGACAGAGAAAGCATTGCTTCAAGATTAATTTATTGCATTTAGGTCAACTAATTACTACCCCTATCTTTAGCAGGAGGAGGTCGCAGGCATGCCAACCGCTAGCCCACTTATCAAGCTGGACGCCGTTTCTAAGCACTTTGGAGAGTTCCAGGCATTGAAACAAGTGTCGCTTGAGGTGAAGCGTGGTGAAAAGGTTGTGATCTGCGGGCCATCCGGGTCCGGGAAATCCACACTGATCCGGTGTGTGAACCGTCTGGAGGCACATGAAAGCGGCACAATTGTCATTGATGGCATCAAGCTGGATGAGAATCCGCAAAACATGCGAAAGATCAGGTCCAAGGTTGGGATGGTCTTTCAGCAATTCAATCTGTTTCCACACCTGACCGTTCTGGAAAACCTGATGCTGGGACCGGTGCGGGCGCGAAAGCTGTCTGCTGACAAGGCCCGCGAAACGGCCCTGACATATCTGGGACGCGTGCGGATTCCCGAACAGGCGGACAAGTATCCGCGGCAATTGTCCGGCGGTCAGCAGCAACGCGTCGCGATCGCGCGCTCCTTGTGCATGGAGCCGGAGATACTGCTGTTCGACGAACCGACATCCGCGCTTGATCCCGAGATGATAAACGAGGTTCTGGATGTGATGGTTGAACTTGCAGACAGCGGGATGACGATGATCTGCGTGACCCATGAAATGGGCTTTGCCAAAAAGGTCGCGGACAAGATGATCTTCATGGATCATGGCGAAATTGTCGAGGAAGCAACGCCGAAGAAGTTCTTCGCCGCCCCGGAAAGTCAACGCTGCCAGGACTTTCTGGAAAAGATCCTGCAACACTGAAGCATTGGAGGTAGGGATGCTGGTGACGCGCCCGTTAAACAAAATCCTGGTCTTGCTGCTTCCACTACTGCTGTCAGGTTGTGCTGCGGACTGGGGTTGGTACGTGGTCAATCCGACAACCAAAACCGGCATGACCAACCTCAGATTTCTGCTCAGCGGGCTGTATTATACGGTTTCCCTCTCGCTGATTGCGATTTTGATTTCCGTTTTTGTGGGCTTGCTGGTTGCCTTGCCGGGGTTGTCACAAAAACCCTACTTGCGGCGGATCAACAGGGTCTATGTCGAACTGGTCCGCGCGATCCCCATTCTGGTTCTGATCTTGTGGGTCTATTATGGCTTGCCGCAGGTAACCGGCTTGTCCATCGGTGTGTTCTGGGCCGGGGTGATTGCGCTCGCGCTGTCCGACAGCGCCTTTCAGGCCGAGATTTTCCGGGCCGGCATCCAATCCATCGACAAGGGGCAGTACGAGGCCTCGCACAGCATCTCGTTGAGCTATACCGACATGATGCGGTTCGTGATCCTGCCGCAGGCGATCAAGCGCATCCTGCCTGCTTTGGGCAACCAGCTGGTCTATATGCTCAAGATGTCCTCTCTGGTTTCCGTGATCGGGATGCAGGAACTGACCCGCAAGGCAAACGAGCTGGTCGTGTCCGAATACCGACCCCTGGAGATCTACACGATTCTGGTACTGGAGTACTTGGTTCTGATCCTGATCGTATCCGCCGGTGTCCGTTGGCTGGAACGAAGGATGAAGACAGATGAGCGTTAATGACCCATGATTTCCATGATGGAAACACGATCGGATCGACTTGAATTTCGAGATGCAATAAGTTGAAATTAATATAAAAATTGACAGTTCATCAATGCAAAATCAGGAACAGGGTGAAACTTAGTACCTCGTTGTGTTGCAACCGTTGCAACATGGCCGTCACTCCGACCAGGCCTGCATCTTGCGGTCGATGGTCTTGCGGGATACCCCCAGACGACGGGCCGCTTCGGCGCGGTTGCCGCCACACAGGTCAACCATGCGCAGGATATGCCGCTGCACAACGAGATCCAGATTTTCGATCGCCTGTGTCCCGATGACACTGCCACCACCGGAAAATTCCTCGGGGAAACCGCCCAGGATCACCGATCTTTCGATCAGGTTGCGCAGCTCTCGGACATTGCCTGGCCAGTCATAGCGGCGCAGCTTCAGCAAGGTTTCCTCGTCCAGCTGCAACGAGGGCATGGCAAGTGCCGCTGAAAACTGGGCCATGAAATAGGCGGCAAGTTCGACGATGTCATCCATCCGGTCCCTGAGCGGCGGCATGTCGATCTTCACCACATGGATGCGGTGATAGAGATCGGCGCGGAAGCGCCCCGCCGAGACAGCCGCCTCGATGTCATCATTGGTGGCGAACAGGAACCGGACATTCAGCGGTATCTCACGCTCGGCTCCCACCGGGCGCACTTTCTTATCCTCAAGCACGCGCAATAACGCGGCCTGCACCGTTTCGGGCATCTGTGCAATCTCGTCCAGCAGCAGCGTACCGCGATCGGCCAGCAGCAACAGGCCTGGCTTCAGCCGATCCTCGGCCCCGACGATGCCGAACAACTCCTCGGCAAAGCGGTCCGGCTGGATCGTGGCGCAGTTGACCGGGACAAAGGGGGCCACCGCCCGGTCTGACGCGTCATGCAGATGCCGTGCGGCCAGTTCCTTGCCGGTACCACTGCCGCCGGTGAACAGAACCGACGTTGGCAGCGGTGCAAGACGCGCCAGCATGGCACGCACCTCTTCCATCGGCTCGGAATTGCCCAGCAATTTGCCATGCCCGCTGCCCGAGGACAGTTCGCGCCGCAGCAGCGTGTTGTCGCGTTCCAGATACTTGCGGTCAAGAGTCCGGGCGACGGCGCTCAGGATCTGGTTCGCGCGAAATGGTTTGAGGACAAAGTCACTGACCCCGGCCCTGAGCGCCGCGATGGCCGTTTCCAGATCGGCATAGGCGGTGATCAGAATCGCGTCGGCAAAGAACCCCTTGCGCTTCTGCTCGGTCAGCCAATCCAGACCTGTGCCACCCGGCATCAAGTTGTCGAGGATCACCAGGTCATACTGCGCCTCATCCAGCGCTCTGGTCGCCTGCGCGGGTGAGCCAACGGCATCCGCGCGCTTCACCCGTGTCTCCAGCGTTTTTGTCAGAAAGTGGCGCATTCCCGGCTCGTCATCGATCACCAGGATCGACGCCCCCGACAACGAGGGGCCGTACATGTCCAAAGAGTGGCTTGGTGGCGCATTCATGATGTCAATCAAGCCTCACAGTGTCGCCCGGACTGCGCGCATCGGTCGAATAGCCCAGTTCGTGCAGCCCGAAATACGCACCCACCGAAATGACGATCATCGCGGCAAAGCCCATCATCATGGCCTTCATGGTCAGTCCTCCCTTGTTGCTCGGCGCAGGAATGCGATCAGATCGGCCCGGTCGCGCTCACCGGCAATCACCTGCATCGGCATTTTCGAGCCGGGGATATAATGGTCCGGCCCCTTGTCGAACAGCGTGTCGATAGTAGTGTCGGTCCAGATAATTGCAGACCCGTCGAGCGTTGGCGAGTAGCGATAGCCCGGCACGACCCCGGCCCTGCGCCCAAACAGACGGTGCAGCGTCGGCCCCGCCTTGCGCGATGGACCGGCCTTGAGACTGTGGCAGATCGAGCATTTGCGCATAAATTGCCGCTCGCCGTTATCCATGGTGGCTACATCGCGCAGGAAACTGCGCCTGCCACCCCCGGCGGGGTCGTAAGTGTCCAGCAACGCGACGGGCCAGGCAAAGATCACGTCCTCGATCCCGCCCGCGTGAATCACGGTGCCATCGGTGGAAAAGGCCAGCGCCCAGACCGGCCCCTCACGCATGGCGCGGAAATCACGGGTGATCAGCCAGGTGTTGGTGTCCACGATCATGATATGCCCCTCGCCGTCCCCGATAGCAAGCTGGCCGGTCTGCGGGTGGTGCTCCATCGACAGGATCGGGCGGCGGTCGAGCGTGAAATCAGCCAGTTGCGCACCCGTCTCCGGGTCGATCACGCGCGTCGCGCCGTCAACGGCGCCATAGGCAATCCAGTCATCATGCACGACAATGCGGTTGATCCCGAAGCCGTGATTGGCAATCACGCGCGCGGTCAACTGGCTGTCCGTTCCCTCCCAAACCCGCAGGGTTCCATCTGATGAAGACGAATAAAGAGTGCCATCTGGTGAGAACGCGACATCCGTCACGTTTGACCGGTGGTCCAGCAAGTCAAAGATCTCAAGGGCCAAAGAGTCTGGCACATCGGTGCCTGACAGATCAACAATGTGCAGCAGGCGGATGGTTCCATCCCAGCTCGCGACAGCGATACGAACGGGATCGGCGCCAATGGCGATGGCGCTGATCTTGCCTTTGAGTTTTGTTAACTCGACAGGGTCGTTTCGCTGCGAGTGCCAGAGAAGAACACGAAAGTCGTCGCCCCCCGACAGCAACGCAGGCGCAGCCTCGTAATTCAGAGCAGTCACCGCGGCATCGTGGCCCTCCAACCATTCCGGCCCCGGCCAGAGCCCCACCGAGTTGTCAAAACTCGCTGACGCGAGCCGACCCTCGGGCGACACGTCAAGCGCCATGATCGGCCCGCCATGACCCTTGTAGGTGATAAAGTCCTGTGCCGCAGCAGGCAGCGCCAGACACAGGCACAGGCACAGGCACAGGCTATTGAGCAGGCGTTGCATCTTTGGGTGCCGCCTTGCCTTCTTCTTCCAGCTCTTCCAGCCAGAGCGAATGATGCTGTCGGGCCCAGGCCTCGTCCACCTCGCCCGAGCCCATGGCATCATAGGCGCCTTCCATCCCGACAGAGCCGATATAGATATGGGCGATGATGATCGCCATCAGGACAAAGGCGACGATGGCGTGCCAGGCTTGCGCATATTGCATCTCTTCATGCGGGGCGAGGTCCGTGGGCAGCGGGCCGTAGAAAGGCAGTTCGGTAATCCCCACGCTGCGCAGGATGTCGAAGGTTTTCAGGAACATCGGGAATTCAAACGGGAACAGCAGCGACACCCCGGTCAGAGAAATTGATGCCCCCAGCAGGATCACGCTCCAGAAGATGATTTTCTGACCGCCATTGAACTTCTTGGCGGGCGGGTGTTTGGAACCGACAATGCCCCCGGCCTGCGCGAACCAGGTAAAATCAGTGCGGTTCGGGATGTTGTGCCAGACCCAAAGGCAGAACACGGCGATCAGCGCGACTTCAAAGGCCCAGGCCACGTTGTTGTGAATAAGTTTCGCCCCCATCAGCAGGGTCGCGTTGAATTCCTTTGAAATGTAGGGCGCAACGAACATACGCCCGAACAGGGTCAACAGGCCGGTGATCCCCAGCAGGATGAATGACCCCGCCAGCAACCAATGGGCCGCGCGTTCAAAGCTCTTGAACCGTGTCACGGTGCGCCCCGTCTTCTCATAGTCCAGCCTGATCCGGCCCCGCAGGACAAAGAACACCAGCAACAGTGCAAGGGTGCCCAGCAGCAGATACCCGCCATAGGTCGCCAGCGGCCCCTTGCGGAATTCCAGCCAGGCCATGCCGCCATCCTGCATCAGCACCGAGGCGACCTCGCCCCCTGAGGACACGGTTATGTCCGCCGACCCGTAGCGCAGCGCGCGCCACAGCTCGGGGTCTGACGCTCCGCCGAGCGTACCCAGCTGGCCCGACAGATCACGGGCCGCACCGGCGGCGTCACCTGTCTTGGGCGCGACCTGCTCGCCGCGCTGGCGCGCCATGATATCCTCAAGCGTTTGCGCCCCGCCGGTGGCAGAACGGTCCGGTGTCGGCGTAGCTTCCTGCGCCGCGACCGGAAGCGCCAGACAAAGGGCGAGTATACAAAGAAGAAAGCGCATAGGAGTCCTCAAGTAGCGAAGCGATAGGACATTGAAGAGGTCCTCACGTGGTGAAGCGGCAGGGCACGAAGAAACATCCTCAAGTAGCCGGGCAGCGGATCACCCCACCACCCTTAATCAGAAATGCACCCAACGTTGCGATATCCAACAACACCTTCAGGGACAGTCTTGCCACGGTTCCGGCCTGATCAAAGCGGCGCGCGCTTGAACCCGCGCCGTGAATAGCTCCCGGGATTACCCGTCCTGACGGCCATAGGCTGAACCCCAGCCCCACGCGCCCGAACCGAAACCACGGGCAACCACACGCTCGCGGTAGATGGCCGACACGACATCGCCATCCCCGGCCAGCAGCGCCTTGGTCGAACACATCTCGGCGCAGATGGGCAGCTTGCCCTCGGCAATCCGGTTGCGCCCGTATTTTGCAAACTCGGCGGTGGAGTGGGTTTCTTCGGGGCCGCCAGCGCAGAAGGTGCATTTGTCCATCTTGCCGCGCGACCCGAAATTGCCTGCCTGCGGGAATTGCGGCGCGCCGAAGGGGCACGCGTAGAAGCAATAGCCGCAGCCGATGCAGAGGTCCTTGGAGTGCAGAACCACCCCTTCTTCGTTCTGATAGAAGCAGT
The DNA here is from genome assembly GCF_023502395.1 of Ruegeria spongiae. Lineage (GTDB taxonomy): Bacteria > Pseudomonadota > Alphaproteobacteria > Rhodobacterales > Rhodobacteraceae > Ruegeria_C > Ruegeria_C spongiae. The sequence continues at coordinate 113,678 of NZ_JAMFMB010000003.1, forward strand.
CCACCGGGCAGACCGCCATACAGGGCGCATCGGAACAATGCATGCAGGCCACGGAAATCGACCTCTCACCGGGGTCCCCATCGTTGATGGTTACCACGCGGCGGCGGTTGATGCCCCAGGGCACCTCATGCTCGTTTTTGCAGGCCGTGACGCAGGCGTTGCACTCAATGCAGCGCTCGGCATCGCAGAGAAACTTTGCTCTTGCCATCTCTCGGGTCTCCTTACGCTGTCCAGATCTTGCAGAGAGTCACTTTGCTCTCCTGCATCTGGGTGACTGAATCATAGCCATAGGTCTGGGCCGTGTTGCAGCTTTCGCCCAACACATAGGGGTCCGCCCCTTCGGGGTATTTGGACCGCAGATCCTCGCCCTGGAAATGGCCACCAAAGTGGAACGGCATGAAGGCCACGCCCTCGCCGACCCTGTTGGTGATCATTGCCATCACCTTGACCTTGCCGCCTTCGGGTCCTTCGACCCAGACTTGGCTGCCGTCCCGCAAGCCCAGATTGTTGGCGTCACGCGGGTTGATCTCGACAAACATGTCCTGTTGCAGCTCGGCAAGCCACGGGTTCGAACGGGTTTCGTCGCCGCCGCCCTCATATTCAACCAGACGACCGGAGGTGAGGATGATCGGATAGTCCTTTGAAAAGTCCTGCTTCTGGATCGATGCGTACATCGTCGGCAGGCGATAGAACTTACGGTCCTCATAGGTCGGATAGTCCGCCACCAGGTCCCTGCGGTTGGTGTAAAGCGGCTCGCGGTGCACCGGCACCGGATCGGGGAAAGTCCACACGACCGTGCGGGCCTTGGCGTTCCCGAAGGGCGCACAGCCGTGCTTGATCGCCACCCGCTGGATGCCGCCTGACAGGTCGGTTTTCCAGTTTGTCTCGGGGCCCGCCACGGCATCAATCGCGGCGCGTTCCTCGCTGGTCAGATCACCATCCCAGCCCAAATCCATCAGCATCTGCATGGTGAATTCCGGATAGCCATCCTGAATTTCCGACCCCGCGCTTGCGACCCCTTCGGCCAGCAGGTTCTCACCGTCCCGCTCAACACCAAAGCGCGCGCGGAAGGTCAGGCCACCCTCGGCCACAGGCTTGGACATGTCATAGAGGTTCGGCGTACCCGGATGGTTCATCTCGGGCGGACCCCAGCTGGGCCATGGCAGACCATAATAGTCGCCATCTGCCGGACCACCCACGGCTTGCAGCGTCGTCCGGTCGAAGGTGTGCTGGTTCGCCATATGCTTCTTGATCCGCTCGGGGCTTTGGCCGGTATAGCCGATTGTCCACATGCCGCGATTGATCTCGCGCAGTGTATCCTCGGGCTCGGGTGTCAGGCCGTCTTCTTCCAGCTTGATATTGCGGAAGATGCGGTCATGGAAACCGAACTTCTTCGAAAACAGAGCGATAATCTCGTGATCCGGCTTTGATTCGAAGAGCGGGTCGATGACCTGCTCGCGCCACTGAAAGGACCGGTTCGAAGCAGTGACCGAACCACGGGTTTCGAACTGGGTCGTCGCCGGCAGCAGGTAAACCCCGTCGGTGCGGTCATGCAGCACCGCCGAGACGGTTGGGAAAGGGTCGATGACGACCAGCATGTCGAGCTGCTCCATCGCCGTCTTCATTTCCGTCATTCGGGTCTGCGAGTTGGGCGCGTGGCCCCACAGTACCATGGCGCGGACCTTGCTGGGCTGATCGGTGTTTTCCGGGTCTTCCAGAACACCGTCGATCCAGCGCGACACCGGGATACCGGTGAGGTTCTGCAGCGACTTCTCCTTGCCGTCCGCACCTGTGGTCTTGTCAAACTGACTGGCCAGCCATTCTGGGTCTTCGCCCCAAACGCGGGCCCAGTGGCCCCAGGCCCCTGCTGACAGGCCATAATAGCCCGGCAGCGTGTGGCTGAGAACGCCAAGATCGGTCGCGCCCTGCACATTGTCATGACCGCGGAAGATGTTGGTACCGCCACCTGCGGTCCCCATGTTCCCCAGCGCAAGCTGCAGCACACAATAGGCGCGGGTGTTGTTGTTGCCATTGGTGTGCTGCGTGCCACCCATGCACCAGATCACGGTGCCGGGGCGGTTGTTGGCCATGGTCCGGGCAACGCGCTTGAGCTGCGAGCCGGGGGCACCGGTCACACGCTCGACCTCTTCGGGGGTCCAGCGGGCAACTTCGTCCTTGATCTGATCCATGCCCCAGACGCGGGTGCGGATGAACTCTTTGTCCTCCCACCCGTTGTCAAAGATGTGCCACAGGATCCCCCAGATCAGCGCCACATCAGTGCCGGGGCGGAAGCGCACATACTCGTCCGCATGGGCCGCGGTGCGGGTAAAGCGCGGATCGCAGACGATGACCGGCGCGTTGTTCTGCTCCTTGGCGCGCAGCAGGTGCAAGAGCGAGACGGGATGCGCCTCGGCCGGGTTGCCGCCGATGATGAAGATCGCCTTGGAGTTATGGATGTCGTTGTAGCTGTTGGTCATGGCGCCGTAGCCCCATGTGTTCGCAACACCCGCAACGGTGGTCGAGTGGCAGATACGCGCCTGATGGTCGACGTTGTTCGTGCCCCAGTAGGCTGCGAATTTGCGGAACAGATAGGCCTGTTCGTTGTTGTGCTTGGCCGAGCCCAGCCAATAGACGCTGTCCGGGCCGCTTTCGTCCCGAATCTTCATCATGCCGCCGCCGATCTCGTCGATCGCCTGTTCCCAGCTGATGCGCTTCCACTCGCCACCCTCTTTCTTCATCGGGTATTTGAGACGGCGCTCGCCATGGGCGTGCTCACGGACCGAAGCCCCCTTGGCGCAGTGCGCCCCCAGGTTGAAGGGGCTGTCCCAGCCGGGTTCCTGACCCGTCCAGACACCGTCCTGCACCTCGGCCATGACCGTACAGCCGACCGAGCAATGCGTGCATACCGTTTTCTTCAAATCAACTTTGCCCGCTGCCGCCGTGGCAGCGTCGGCTTGGGTGACCGTCCCGCCCGTGGCGGCGATCGCCGACAGGCCCCCAATCACCAGCCCCGAACCGCGCAAAAAAGCGCGCCGGTCTACCGAGGCATTGGCTGCTTCAGACAGGATACTTGTCCGCTGGGGGCGTCGCGCAACCCCGTTGGTCTTTTTCCTCAGCATGGTTTCCTCCCTTGCTTGCGTCCCGTTGACCCGGGTTGCTCGCTTGGTTTCGTCTTTGGCCTGCAGCAGTCGGGCGTCACGCAACCAGTCGCTGTTGGCCTGCCTCGTCCGGGCTGATTCCCGGGCGCGGCCCTCCTCCCGTGTTGGCGCGCCTAAAACCGCGCGCTGTCAAAATACGCGCGGGTATGCGCCGTATCCTGCATCGTTTCCTTGCTCAGGTCCGGTTCAACCGCCTCGGCCTGTGTACCGGTCGCCACTGCAACCGCCGCAACGGGTGCCGCCGTTGTGGCCAGTTTCAGAAAGTCGCGGCGCGTTGCACCGTCTTCTTTCCCGTTCATCGACATGTCTCCTTTTGATGTTGCCGGCAGGTTGCCCTGCCCTTGATGACGCCGATCACTCGGTGCCGCTCATCCGGAAGGCTTCCGCCTCCACCGTCATGAAAATCCGCCCCACCGTGCCCACCGGCGTGTAAAAGACCGAGGTCTTGGCCTCTTCGAGGTCGGCAAAGAAATGCCCGGCCCAAGGGCCGATATGCGTGTTGAAGAACTGTTTTTGCGCGGCAAGCTCCGCTGGCGGACCGAAACGGCCAACGATCATGGCCGCCATCATCTCCATCAGGCTGGCAATGCTGTCTTCGGGTTCGAACACGGTCTCTGACCGCTGCATTCCCTTTGCCGCCATGTTCTGGCGCAGCAGCGCCAGCGGTTTTTCGTTCAGGAACCCGGTCAGGTAGTAACTGGCGAAGGGCAACAACTCGCCCCGCCCCAGACCGATGAAAAGCTTGTTGAACTCTGTTTCCGCCGCCTTGGGCTTTGTCACGCGGGCCAGCTTGGCCAGCATGCCGATGGCCTGCCCCAACTCTGTTGCGTCACCGTTCAGGCTGCCAGTCTGCGCCAACAGCATCTCGTCGGGCGGGCTGGCCAGCAGCGCGCCGAGAAAGTTGTAAAGATCGGCGCGGGCGCGATCCATGTCTGCAATCTGAATGTCCTGGGCGGCGTTCATCTTCGTGTCTTCCATTCTTAGGCCGTGTCAAAACTGAACCGCATCCGCCGCTGCGGCATCGCAACGGGCGCGGGATCAGGCTCTGGTAGAGGCTGCGGGTCGGCCTGCGCGACAAGCGGCGCGGTGTCGGCTTCTGGCTCAATCTCTTCGGTGACAGGGTCCCGCGTCGCCTGCTCTTCGGTCTCCTCGACAAAGGCTGTCAGCATGCCTTTGCCCACCTGATAGGCGGTCTGCAGGTTTTCGACGACGGTCGCGGCGTCGGTGTAATCCTCGCCGTAATCGACCAGCCCGTCGAGATTGGCGAGCGTCGGGTTCAACCGCCAGAGCCGCCGCAGCGCGCGGGTCTTGAGACGCTGAGGCAGTTCGGCCCGCAGGAAATCCCGAACCGCGTCGGGACTGTCCAACGCCTCGGGTTCGGGCAGGTCGAGTTCCGTCAAAATCTCGTCATCCGGGCGGGCCTCAAGCCTGGCAGCCTCAGTTTCGACCATGCGGACCTCGACCGCCTGCGCTTCGGCCTCAACCCCGGCGCGGCGCCGGGACCAGAAATCGCGCCCGTCACTCAATGCACCCGCCTCCGCTGCCGCGCAGGCGAGGCATAGATGTCCCCCGCTCCTGCGATCCGTGGATCACCGATGCCGTCCTGGGTCAGGTCGGTGCGTTTCTTGTCTCGCTTTCGTTTGATGAAAACCTCATCGTGATGGAAGTCGGTGACAAAGGCCTGCACCCAGGCCATCAGACCATCGGGCATCGGCACTTTCTCGACGATCTCCTCGCCGCTATCGGTGTAATCCTGCGCCTCGTAAGGCGACGCGGTGACCAACACCATGTCGAGCGGCTGTTCGCCACCTTCCTCGCGCATCACGACATAGATCGCAGGCACCTGAGCCGACAATCCATGCAAATACGCCTCGGTCTCGGCCCCGTGCAGATTCAGAGTCAGGGTCGCGGCGTGGTATTCGACCGCCTCGCTGTCGCGGCGCAGCTCCTGCCAATCGGCGGGTCCGGCTCCGGGCAAGACAGCGACGGCTTTCCAGCTGTAAGAGGCCCAGCGGGTCACGCCCGGCAGCCGTCGCAAGACGACACCCAACGGCATGTATCGGTGCTGGTCGGGGTTTCGGATCACCCAATCTCCTCCTTGAGATCTATCAAACCGCCAAAGCCAGTAGCCGAGAAGGGCATACTTCGAGATCTATCAAACCGCCAAAGCCAGTAGCCGAGAAGGGCATACTTCTGTAAAAGACACTTCACGAGGCGCTTCTGGCAAATTGGCCAGCCTGCCCGAAGGCCGCGCGAGATATGGGACGAAATGTCCAATGTGAGCGTTTGACTCAGGATTTCAGATCCGAGCCGGGTCGCGAATCATCCGCCGGAAAAATGGCCTGTTGAGGCCCCTTGCCCGCACTGAAAATGGTTTGTGATGCGCCCCGATCCTGACTAGGCTGAGGTCAAAGAATGCTCGAACAGGGGGCCAAAAGCCACCTGCGGCAGGGGAGAAAAACGTGATCAAATCATTGATAACGTGCGATTGTTTGGGAAGCCAGACCATCGATGCCGAGGGCTTGTCTCGAGCGACCGGACTGAACGTCGTTCGGCCCTGCTCGGCCCTGTGCACAACCCAACTGGACCGCGCGCAGACTGCGCTCGAAGACGGGGATGCTGTTTTTTGTTGCAGCCAGGAAGCCTTGGTTTTCGAAGAGTTGGCAGAGGGTCTGAACCGCCCCGCACCGCCGACCCTGGACCTGCGAGACCGCGCTGGTTGGAGCGACGACAACGCCCCGAAACTGCCCAAAATGTCCGCGCTCATCGCCGGTGCAATGATGCCCGCAGAGCCGGAAAAGACCTTGGATGTGATCAGCGAGGGCATGTGCCTGATCCTCGGTCCCGCCGACGTGGCGCTGGAAGCCGCCGCGCAGTTGAAAGAGTATCTGGGCGTCACCGTGTTGATCGAAAGCAGCGATCTGCCCGATACGCGGGAGTTTGACGTGGTTCTGGGCAGGTTGCGCCGCGTCTCGGGAGCGTTTGGCGGATTCGAGGTGGTGATAGACGCGCTGCAACAGGTGAACCCCGGCGGTCGCGGGGCGTTCACGTTTAGCGAACCGCACGACGGGGCCGTGTCGCACTGCGATATCATCCTGGATCTGCGCGGCGGCACGTCCCTGTTCGCCGCACCGGACAAACGCGACGGCTACCTGCGCGCCGACCCGGGCCATGCAGCTAGCGTGGCTGCCGCGATCATGGCCGCCTCGCATCTGACCGGCACTTTCGAAAAGACGCTCTACGTCAAGACCACGCCCTTGCTCTGTGCTCATTCCCGCGCCGAACAGACCGGGTGCACCAATTGCCTCGACCTGTGCCCGACCGGGGCCATCACCTCGACCGGAGAGCATGTGGCGATTGACCCGATGATCTGCGCGGGCTGCGGGGCTTGCTCCGCCGCCTGCCCATCCGGCGCGATCTCCTATGACGCACCGCCGGTGGATGTGACGATGCGGCGGGTGCAGATCATGGCCAATGCCTATCTGGACGCGGGTGGCACCGCACCGCGCCTGCTGGTCCATGACGCCCATGGCGCAGAGATGGTGCGGCTGTCGGCACGCCACGGGCGCGGGCTACCTGCCGATGTTGTCCCGCTAGAAATGTCCGCGATCGGTGCTTTTGGCCATGCCGAAGCCGTCGCTGCCCTCGCCGCCGGCTTTGCGTCAGTCACAATGTTGCCCGGCCCCACCGCCGATCTCCCGGCGCTGGAGGCACAAATCGCACTGACCACCGCCATTGCCGGTGCGGGCAGGGCTTTCCTGCTCGATACGTCCGACCCGGACACTATGAGTGACGCGCTTTACGACGAAACGGTCCCTGCCCCGGTCGACAGCCCCGTTCGCCCCATCGGCACACGGCGGCAGATCACGCGGCAGGCGGCACGCGCACTGCATCCCGGCACCGACGAGGTTCCGCTGCCCCCGGATGCGCCCTATGGCGCAGTGCTGGTCGACACAGATGCGTGTACTTTGTGCCTGTCCTGCGTGTCGCTCTGCCCCTCGGGCGCGCTTGGCGACAACTCCGACAAGCCGCAATTGCGCTTTCAGGAGGACGCCTGCCTGCAATGTGGTCTGTGCGCCAGCATCTGCCCCGAAGATGCGATCACCTATGAACCCCGCCTCGACCTGACCAACGCAGCGCTGAGCCAAAGGGTTCTGAACGAGGAGGAACCCTTTGCCTGCATCGAATGCGGCGCGCTCTTCGGGTCCAAATCCGCCATCGACCGGATCAGTGACAAGCTGAAGGATCACGCCATGTTCTCGGGCGACAAACTGCGCATGATCCAGATGTGCGACAATTGCCGGGTGAATGCGCAGTTCCACGCGACCGACAACCCCTTTGCGGGCGGCGAACGGCCCCGCGTGCGCACCACCGACGACTACCTGTCAAAACGGCGCGATCACTGATGTTGCAGGGGTTGGCCCAGATCGGCAGGGTCCAGAATGGAGATATAGGCCAGGATCGCCTCCAACTCGTCCAGCGTCAGCACGACAGGCGCAATCGGCGACGGGCGATCGACCGGAAACGGGTCGGTCACCTCTGCAATCTGGGTGAAGGCTGCGTGGGGTTTGAGCACATAGAACCCGGCGAACCGCACCCGCCAGTCGTCAAACCCGCGCATGACGAAGAAACTGGGGGTAGAGCCGATGCCGAAACTGTCCCTGCCCCGCTCGGTCACGTGGCAGCGTCCGCATTTGGTCCAGGCCAGTCCCTGCCCCACTACGGCATCGCCCGCCATGTCGACCCGTGCTGCCGCTGCCTTTTGCACCCTTGGCTCGGTGAAGATCGGCGCGCCCTCGGGCGCAAAGCCCTGAATGGTGCGGCTGCCCACCTGCGAGGTCAGCCAGTCGGCAAAACGTTGTGCGCCCTTGGCCTCACCGCGCAACTGCATATGCCAGGTTTGCCCAAGGCCCGAAAACAGGGCATGCCCCTCCGGGCCCAACAGCAACTCGGCCTGTGCCGGATCGCCCACGAGGTCGACCTTGACCTGGGTCTTCAACGAAAAGCGCGGTGCGATGTATCGGATCAACCCGCTTTCGACCAGCGCGGACGGGGCGTAAAAGGCCACCCGCTTGTCATCGGCCATTGCCAAACTCGGCAACAGGACCAAGATCAGAACCAGAAAGCGCATTGGGTCAACCTAGGACCCCTGGGCGCAATTCGTCAACGATAGCGAGGATACAACCCAATGAGCGACGTGGCCGACGTCACCTTTCCTCCGCTGATGTGGGGCGAAGAAGCGCCGGGCAGCGCCTTCGACCACGCGATCATGCGCGCGACGCTTGGCTGTGACGCAGGGCTGATCGCGTATAAGCTGGGTGCAGCGGAAATGGAGGCGGCGCTGGTCTTTGCCCCCGAGGTGCCGCTGGGCCAGGCGATGACCATGCTGCCCCTTTGTGGCGTGGGCTTGCAGAACGCGCTGGGTGCGCTTGCCCCACCCGAGGTGGCCGTACATCTGGATTGGTGGGGCGGAATCCGCTTGAACGGCGCGCGCTGCGGCAGGTTTCGCGCTCGCGCCTCGGACACCGATCCCGAATCCATTCCGGACTGGCTGGTAATTGGCTTCAACTTGCCCCTGATCCCCGCGACCCGAGAGACAGGCCAGACGCCGGATGAAACAACACTCTTTGCCGAAGTCTGCGCCGATGTCGCGCCCCCGGCCCTGCTCGAGGCTTGGGCGCGACACACGCTGAACTGGCTCAGCCGATGGGAAGACGAAGGCGTCGCGCCGGTTCATGCCGAATGGCGCGGGTTGGCGCTTGGGATCGGGGAAGACGTGCGGAACCGGTCCCTGACCGGGACGTTTCGGGGTGTGGATGAGGCATTCGGCATGCTGTTGCGAGACGACGACACAACCCACCTGATCCCGCTCACCACTGTGTTGGAGGGCCCGGCATGAAACTCGCCCGCGCGATCCATTTCGACGAAAGCGACATGAACGTGTTCGCCTCCCCTGCCCGCACGGGAGAGTGGTGCATCTCTGGCGGGTTCGAGTTTTCGAACTGGTCCGACGCGGACCTGACAGGCAAGGCGCGGCAAGCGTTTGCCAATGGTTGGCTCGGGCTGGAAACCGGCGGTCGGGTGACCTTTGTTGCCGTGACCGCGCTGGAACCGGCCGAGTTGGACAAGCTCACCGACCTTCTGTCGCATCATTTCGTGTCCTATTACGGCGCGCCGTCGGTCAAGGATGCCCGCCCCGTCGCCGCCGAGGAACTGGCGCAGATGGTCGAGCTGTGCGAGGATCATGACCCCAACACGCTGCTGACCGTGGCGCGCGAACTGGCCGAGGCAGGTGTGCGCGAAGCCTATCGCACGATCCAGCCGCAGGATGCCGGGCTGGACCAGTTCGCAATCCATGGCGATATCGACGAATAGGCGGTGCCAATCCCTATTGTGCGTTGAACACAAACAGTGTTTCGCCGTCGATCATGTAGCCATCGATCAGGACCTGCGCGCGCCCGGAGGTCAGCCAGTCTTCCAGCTTGGCTACCAGATCGGATTTGACATGCGGGTGCCGCACCGGGTTTATGGGCAGATAGGCATATTGATTGAACAGCACCGGATCTCCGGCGAAGAGCAGCGCCAGATCGCCCTTGTTGCCAAAATTCAACCAGCTTGCCCGGTCGGACAGGATATAGGCGTCAAGGCCAGAGGCCGTGTTCAGCGCCGCCCCCATGCCCGCGCCCACGGCACGATACCATGTGCCGAAACCCTCGGCCTCCAACCCCGCATCCTGCCACAGGGCAAGCTCTTTCTTATGTGTTCCGCTATCGTCGCCGCGACTGACAAAGGCGGCCTCGGACGCCGCAATATCACGCAGGGCGTCAGCAGCGGTCTCTGAATCCGCGATACCCGCAGGGTCGCCGGACGGCCCGACAAAGACAAAGTCGTTATACATGATCTCGCGCCGATGCGTGCCATAGCCTTCACCCACAAACGCCTCTTCGGCGGTCCGGGAATGCACCAGGATCGCATCCACGTCCCCGGCCCGGCCCAACCTGAGTGCCTGACCTGTGCCAACGACCAGCAGCTGCACCTCCAGATTCAGATCGCTGGCAATCTCTGGCAGCAGCACCTCGGCCAGCCCCGAATTGTGAAACGAAGTCGTGACCGCCATACGCATCTGATCCGCCGCAAGGACCGTATTTGCGATGAAAACCGTCAGAATCCCGGCAATGAACCCCTTTGTCATTCCACAATATCCCCTTTCAAAAAGGCCCGCGCTTCGGGCGTTTGTGGTCCGTCGAAAAAGGCGTCGGCCGGTCCTGTTTCATGCACTTTGCCGCCCAGGATGAACACAACCTGATCCGCGATCCGGCGCGCTTGTCCCATGTCATGGGTGGACAGGATCAGACGCGTTCCCTCACCCTTGGCCTGCAGCAGGATCGCCTCGATCTCGCGGGTGGCGCGCCCGTCGAGCGAGGCCGTGGGTTCATCGAGAAAAACCAGCGCAGGGTCGGTGATCAAAGCGCGTGCGAGGGCAAGCTTTTGTTGTTCGCCACCCGACAGGACCATGGCGCGGCGCGGCAGATGCAGCTCAAGTCCGACGCGTTTGGCCCATTTCCGCGCTGCCTCTCGGGCCACGCCACGCGCCACGCCGCGCAGGCGCAACGGGTAGATCAGGTTGTCTTCCACTGTGCGGCGCAGGACTATGGGACGTTGGAAGACAAAGGCCTGGTGATGGCGCGCAACACCCGTGTCGCAGGCCCATCGTACCGTGCCACCCGTCAGGCGCGCGGTGCCGTGCATCAACCGCAACAGCGTCGTCTTGCCTGCACCGTTGGGGCCCATCACCACACACAGGCCTCGCCCGTCCAGCGTCAGGTCTGCAGGCCCCACCAGCCGTTTGCCCCGGCGCGAGGTCTCGGCCCCCTCAAGGACCAGCGGGAACAGCTCGGTCACCATCGGCTGTCCCTCTCGGTCTGGCCGATCCAGTGGATCATCAGGTTCACACCAAGCGCCAATGCAATCAGGATGATGCCAAGCGCAAGGGCCAGCGCAAACTGCCCTTTGCCGGTCTCAAGCGCAATGGCAGTGGTCAGCACGCGCGTTGCATGGTCGATATTGCCGCCGACGATCATGATGGCACCGACCTCTCCGATCCCGCGTCCGAACCCGGCCAGCGCCGCCGTCAGCAGGGCCCGCCTAGCGTCCCAGATCAGCGTCCTCATCTTCTGCACCTGCGTCACGTTCATCGAGATCAGCAGGTCGTGATATTCAGCCCAGAGCTCGCGTAGCGATTGGTGCGCGACAGAGGCGATCAGCGGCACGATGATGATCACCTGCGCCACGATCATGGCGGTGGGTGTGAACAGCAGCCCCAAGGCACCAAACGGACCCGAGCGGGACAGAAAGATATAGACGATCAGGCCGACCACCACAGGCGGCAGACCCATGAGCGCGTTCAGCATCGCGATGGTGGCACGACGCATGCGAAAGCGGCGTACCGCCAGCAGCGCAGCCAGAGGCAGGGCGATCACGCAGGCGATCACCAACGCGGTCAAGGTGACGCGCAGCGAGAGCAGCGCGATCTCTGTCAGTTCTGGATTCAGCGTGACGACCAGCCAAAAGGCGTGGCGCAGCCCCTCCCAAAGATCGACGATGGTCAATCCTCCGCGTGTTAGTCATGTGCAGGTTGGCCGGTTTTTCCGGGGGATACCAGCCCTGTTGCCGTGCGCTGCATCGGTGATGTCAACCTGTCTCTCAAACCGGATCAAAGCGCTGTTTTCAAGGTCAAATTGTCCGAGGCTGGCTCTGGTGTCGAGCCGCAGGGAATGCCCAGATGGCGGGGGCTGTTTCTGAACTTTTGCGCTCGGCACGCCGCTTTGCTAGCGTGAGCGCATGACCTCTGTCCGCTTCCGTCTGCTGATCCTGGCCCTTGCGCCGATGGTGCTGCTGATGCCGCTCCTGCTGTTTCTGGGCATGACGCGGTGGACGGCGGATTATGACGAGGTGCTAATCGCAAATGTCGAAAGCGATCTGAGGATTGCCGAGCAATACCTGTCGCGTCTGATGGTCGAGACTGGCGACGAACTGCAGGCCGTTGCCGGTTCGGTGGAATTTGCGCGAACCCCTCTGACCGGCTTTGAGGCGTTCTTTGAAGAAAAGCGTGCGGAACTTGAGCTGGACTTTCTCTACTACCAGCCGCGCACCGAGGTCACCGGTGCCTGGCCGGTGATCGAAAGCGCGACGCAGGGACAGGGTCAGACCGAGATCGATGTCTTCACCGGCGCGGCCCTCGGCGCGATTTCACCCGACCTTGCCAGCCGCGCCCGCCTGCCCCTGATCGAGACGGAGGCCGCCGTACCCACCGACCGCGAGGTTGAGGATCGCGGCATGATCATCCATTCCGCCACCCCGGTCCGCCTGCCCGGTCGCGACGGGGTGCTGGTGGGGGGCATCCTGCTGAACCGCAACCTGGGTTTCATCGATACGATCAACACACTGGTCTACCAGGACGCGGTGGCGGGCGGCTCGCGTCAGGGCACGGCCACCCTGTTTCTGGAAGATGTGCGCGTGTCGACCAATGTGCGCCTCTTCGAGGACGTGCGCGCCCTTGGCACCCGCGTGTCCGCAGCGGTCCGGGGGAAAGTGCTGGGTGAGGGGCAAACATGGCTCGACCGCGCATTTGTGGTGAATGACTGGTATATCTCGGGCTACCTGCCCCTGAAAGACAGTTTCGGGGACTATGTCGGCATGCTCTATGTCGGCGTTCTGGAAGAGCCGTTCACCATCGCCAAACGCAACGCCTTCCTTGCGATCCTGGTCGCGTTCATGGCCGTGTTGCTCTTGTCCGCGCCGGTTTTCCTGCGGCTTGCCAAGGGCATCTTTGCACCGCTTGAGCGCATGACCCGTACCATGGACCAGGTGCAGCGTGGCGACTTGTCGGCGCGTAATGGACAGATTGGCGGTAGCGGAGAGATCGGAGAGGTGGCAGGCCATCTGGATAATCTACTGGATCAAATACAGGAGCGGGACCGGACATTGAGGTCGTGGAACGAGGCGTTGAACATACGCGTTGATCAGCGCACAGCTGAATTGCAGCGCGCCAATGAAAAGCTCGAAGAGACGTTCCGCCAGTTGGTAATGAGCGAAAAGCTGGCCTCGATCGGTGAAATCACTGCTGGCGTTGCGCATGAAATCAACAACCCCGTCGCCGTCATTCAGGGCAATATGGACGTGATCCGCGACAGTTTGGGGGATGGCGCCGAGATAATTCGGACCGAACTTGGTCTGGTCGATCGGCAGATCGCCCGCATCCGAACTATTGTGGGCAAGCTGTTGCAATTTGCCCGCCCTGGCGAGTTTGCCGATCTTGAACAGACGGTGCCGGTAAACCCGGTCATCACCGATTGCCTGGTGCTGGTCAATCATGCCATCTCGCACGGCGATATCCAGGTCGAAACGCAGTTAAGAACCGACGCGTCGGTCCGCATCGACCCCGGCGAATTGCAGCAGGTCCTGATCAATCTGATCCTGAACGCGGTTCAGGCCATGGGCGAGCGCGGCATGCTGACCCTCGCGACCACAGATGCCGATCAGGAGGGCGTCGAAGGCGTCCGCATCATCGTATCTGACACCGGGCCGGGCATCGCACCCGAAGATGTCGATGATGTCTTTGCCCCTTTCTACACCACCAAGCAGGCCGAGGGGACAGGCCTGGGCCTGTCGATATCGCAAACACTGATACAGCGGGCCGGAGGCCTGATCACGGCGCATAACCAACCGGCCGGCGGTGCCCGGTTCGAAGTCTGGCTGCCGGCTGCAACCGCACATGCAGCGCCGCTGCAACAAGCAGTCTAGCTGTTTGATCCAAATGCCGCCGCGTGGCTATTTGCGCCGTCAAAGCTGCGTTTGAATGGGTTCCCAACTGGCATCGCGCGCAGACGACCGCAGGCAGGCATCGACGAAAGCCATGCCGTGGACGCCTTCCTCCAGGGTGGTGAGCAGGAATTCCTGCGCCGGATCGAGACCACCCCGATGCGCCCGGATTGCTTGCGCCGCCGAGGTATAGATAGTTGCGAAGGCTTCCAGATACCCTTCTGGATGACCGCCCGGCACCCGCGTGACCGCGTTGGCAGCGGCATTGGCCCCAGCGCCGCCGCGGGTCAACAGCTGTTTGGGTTCTCCAAAGCGAGTGAACCACAGCCGATTGGGGTTTTCCTGTTGCCACTCCAGACCGCCCGTGTCGCCATAGACCCGTATCGACAATCCGTTTTCATTGCCCGGTGACACCTGACTGGCCCATAACATGCCCTTGGCGCCACTTGGGTATCGCATCAGAATGGCCGCGTTGTCATCCACCTGACGACCTGGAACAAAGGCGGTCAAATCGGCGGCCACCCGTCCCGCACGCTGCCCGGTGACAAAACAGGCCAGTTGGTAGGCATGGGTGCCGATATCCCCCAATGCCCCGGCCGCGCCCGATTTCGATGGGTCGGTGCGCCAGGCGGCCTGTTTGTTGGCCGCATCCGCCGGTTCGGTCAACCAATCCTGCACATATTCCACCTGCACGTGGCGCAAGGTTCCGATTGCACCCAGAGCGACCATTTCGCGCGCCTGACGGACCATCGGCGTGCCGGGATAGTTGTGGGTCAGAACGAACAGGGCATCGGAATTTGTCTGTTCCGCCAGAAAATCCCGCGCGGCCTGCGCTGAAGTGGTCAGGGGCTTGTCGCAAATGACATGTATCCCTGCCTTCATGAAGGCTCGCGCCACCGGCAGGTGCATATGATTGGGCGTCACGATCGAGACGGCTTCGATCCCGTCGGGGCGGGCGGCTTCGGTGCTGGCCATCTCTTCGAAACTGCCATAACTGCGTTCGGGTGGCAGCCCCAGCGCCGCGCCGGACCTCCGGGCTCGTTCCGCGTCCGACGAAAACGCGCCAGCGATCAGATCGTACTGGCCGTCCAGCCGGGCGGCAATTCGGTGAACGCCCCCGATGAACGCGCCCTCACCGCCGCCGACCATGCCCCAGCGGATGGGCGATTTGCAGGTCCCGTTCATCCCGTGATCCCCAGCATGGATTTCAGCAGGGCCGGATTGCTGTCACCCCCGGCGAAATCGTCAAACGCCTTGTCGGTGACGTGAATGATGTGATCGCGGATAAAGGGCGCGCCTTCGGCGGCACCGGTTTCGGGGTGTTTCAGGCAGCACTCCCATTCCAGAACCGCCCAGCCGTCATATCCATGAGTGGCAAGCCGCGAAAAAATGCCGATGAAGTCCACCTGCCCATCCCCCAGCGACCGGAACCGCCCGGCGCGGTTCAGCCAGGGCTGATAGCCCGAATATACCCCCTGACGTGCGTCCGGGTTGAATTCGGCATCCTTGACGTGAAAGGCGCTGATGCGGTCGTGGTAGAGATCGAT
Organism: Ruegeria spongiae; assembly: GCF_023502395.1. GTDB lineage: Bacteria > Pseudomonadota > Alphaproteobacteria > Rhodobacterales > Rhodobacteraceae > Ruegeria_C > Ruegeria_C spongiae. The sequence goes on from NZ_JAMFMB010000003.1 coordinate 129,204, forward strand.
GAACCCAAGGTAGTCCAACTGTTGCAGCAGGAAATGCGACGGATCGTAATTGATGGTACAGCGTTTGTGGCCATCCAGCGCGTCCAGAAACATCTCGAACGTGGCGCCGTCAAAAACGTCTTCTCCGGGATGCAGCTCATAGGCAACATCAACCCCCTGATCTTCGTAGGCGTTCAGGATCGGCGTCCAGCGGCGGGCAAGTTCGCCAAAGGCTTCGTCAATCAGCCCCGCCGGGCGCTGCGGCCACGGGTAGAGAAACGGAAAGGCCAGGGACCCGGTGAACGAGGCTGAAACGTCCAATCCCAGATTGCGCGAGGCTTTTGCCGCCTTGAGCATCTGCTGCACCGCCCAGGCCTGCCGCGCGGCAGGATTGCCGGCGACCTCCTGCGGCGCGAACGCGTCGAATTGTGCGTCATAGGCAGGATGCACCGCGATCAGTTGCCCCAGAAGATGGGTTGCCAATTCGGTTATCTGCACGCCGTTCCCGGCACAGATACCCGCAACTTCGTCACAATAACCCTTGCTTTCGGCAGCGCGATCCAGATCGAACAACCGCGTGTCCCAGGCCGGGATCTGCACGCCCTCATAGCCTAGCTCACCCGCCCATTTCGTGATCGCATCCAGCGAGTTGAACGGGGCCAGGTCCCCCGCAAACTGCGCCAGAAAAATCGCAGGTCCTTTGATCGCGCCCGGCATGTGAGCCTCCGTTTTTTTATTCGGGTTTGCCGGGCCCCGCCCTGGGGGCCCGGCAGGTTCAGACGATTACTTGCCGCCCCAACGTTCGGGATAGCCCGGCATCCCTTCGCAACCGCAAGCCGCGTAGTGCAGCGGCGGCATCGCAGAGTTCACGAAGTCAGCCAGATTGTCGTTGGTAATCGCGGGCTGTGGCAGGTTCCATTCCGGCCCCGGGATCGCTTCGCCATCCAGAACCTTCAGCGCTGCCAGAATAGGCGTGCGCCATTGATAGGTCGGATAGGTGGGTGCGATGGTGTTCATGCCGATCTCCTGCCATTTCTGCAGGAAATCCTGCTGGTCCTCACCAGTGACGATCGGCACATCCAACCCCATGTCCTCAAAGGCTTCGATGGCCGCAACCGAGGTCGCGCCCGCATCCATCCAGACTGCGCCAAGCTGGTTGCCGCGCTGGATATAATCCTCGACAATCGCTTTGGTCTTGGCCCGGTCTCCATCGGTGAATTCCGCGCCCACGATGTTCAAGCCAGCATCTTCGAGAATGCGTTTGGCGGCGGAATAGCGGGTTTCCAGAACATCCACGCCGGGCAGAATGCGCAGCATCAGAATGTCAGAACCTTCGGGTGCGTTGGCCGCGATGAACTCGCCGGACTGGATGCCGAACCCGTAACCACCGACAGGCTTGATGAATGTCACAGGGCAGTCGGTATTTACCCCGCGGTCGAACACGATGACGGGCAGCTGCTCGCAGGCTTTCTCGACCGCCGGTGTCAGCGCGGCGGTGGTGTTCGGTGAAACGATCAGCGCGTCACAGGTGCCACCGGCCAGCAGATCCTCGATATCGGCGATCTGCTTGTCGTCCGAGCCTTCTGCATCCGTCACCACGAAATCGGCGATGGCGTCATGCTGCTCGACCTCGGCCTGCATTGTGTTCCAACCGACAACGCGCCACGGGTTGTTCACTCCGGCATTCGAGAAGCAGATTGTGTGCGGGCCGTCCTTTTTGAAGCTCGAAGTATCCGCCATCACGTCGCCGTAATGCTGTAGCCACGGGGTTTCAGCCGGACCGTTTGCTGTTGCGCCCAGCATATCCTTTTGCTTGGCGAATTCGGCCGGGTCATCAAAGTTCTGCGCCTGCGCGGGCAAAGCCACCACCAGCGCCGTCAGGGCTGTCGCCGTGAATTTGTTGATCATCTTGTTTCCTCCTCAGTTAAGTTGTTGGGTGCCTATCCACCGGATCGGCGTCGTCGGTATCCGGCGATCACCACCGCCGAGATCAAAATCAGCCCCTGCACCACGTCGCGGACCGGCTTTGGAAAACCCAGAATGTTGAGCAGAGTGAACATCGCCTGCAAGACCAGAGCGCCCGCAATCGTTGCGCCGACCGTCCCGCGACCGCCGAGCAATTGCGCGCCACCGATGACCGCTGCGGTAATCGCCTGCAATTCCAGCCCGACGCCGACATCGGTGGACACGCCGGCAAAGCCGCCCAGCAGAATTCCGGCGATGACCGCCGAGATCGACGACATGGCAAAAGCCACGATCCGGGTTTGGGTCAGTGGCACCCCGGCAAGCAGCGCTGCCTTGGGATTGTCGCCCATCGCGATCAGCCGTTTGCCATAGTTGGTACGATGCATCAGCCACCACAGCAGCGCACAGACGACGATCATCACGATCACCGCCACGGGCAGGATCTTGATCAGCGGCAGGTCCTTGATCAGAAAGCGGCCGAAGAACCGGAAGTTTTCGGGCAGATAGCCGCGCGGCGCACCGCCTGACCATGTCAGCGCAATACCGCTGAGCGTGATCATCATCCCCAGCGTCGCGATGATCGACGGCACCCTGAGCCACGACACCACCAGCGCATTCACCGTGCCGACAGTCACACCGACGCCCAGCATGGCAAGGATCACCCACCAAGTCGCGCTGGCCTCGCCATCAAGCAGGATCGAGCTGCCGATCACCGTCAGCGTCACCAGCGCCCCGGCCGACAGGTCGAATCCGCCAGAGTTTATGACATAGAGCTGCCCCACCGCCAGGATCGCAATCGGCGCGGCGCGTTTGAGAAAGTTCATGTAGCCCGTGGGCTGCAGGAAATACGGCGACAGAATCGCAATTGCCACAAACAGCAACAGCAGCACCAGAAAGACAGGGTTCATTTGTTTCAGCCGGTCCATCATGCCTCGATCCTCCGGCTGCGCATCGCATAGATTGCGACGGCGGCCACGATGATCACCCCGCGCAGGATCTGCTTTGCAAACGCGTCGACACCGGCAAGATTGAAAATCGAGTCGATCAACGAAAAGATCATCACCCCCATCAAGGTACCCCAGACGCCGCCGCGCCCTCCGGACAGGGCAGTTCCGCCGATCACCACCACCGCGATTGATTCCAGGTCATATACCCCATCGCGCCCGATCCATGGCGCGCCCGAGCGCAACCGGCTGGCCAGATACAACCCAGCAATCGTTGCGCAGACCGAACAGATCACATGCGCCAGGATGACCACCCGGGTCGTGCGCATCCCCGCCAGCTTGGCCGCATCCGGGTTGCCGCCAACGGAATAGATTTTGGACCCGGCCCGGGTGAAGCGCAGAAACACCCAGGCAGCAACCGTCAGGCCGATCAGAAAGATCAGGCTGATCGACACACCTCCAACCTGCCCGTAGGCAAAGACCTGGAACTCTTCCGGGACTTCTCCGGCAAAGTTGTTGAACGCCGCGCTGAGCAGCCCTTGCAGCACCAGCGCCATTCCCAATGTGGCAATCAGCGGGTTCACCTCGAACTGGGTGATGATCAGCCCGTTGATCAGCCCCACCACAACGCCCACGGCCAGCACCGCCACAATCGCGGGCAGCATCATCGACGGGTCACCCGACATGATCGAGGACCCCAGCACAGCCGCCACTGAAATCAGATTCGCCACGCTCAGGTCGATCGACGCGATCAGGATCGCAAATGTCTGACCGACCGCCGTGATCCCCAGCGCAATCGAGCGCCCCAGCAATCCCAGCAAGTTTTCCGCAGTCAGATACTGGGTTTGGCCCGTGGCCACCGCCACGCCGACATAGATCGCAACCGCAACCAGCAGCAGCAGAAACGGCGCAAGACCTGTTAGGTTCCTTGGCCTTTGGAACTTCATGAGGCTTCCAGCCCCAGATGCGCCTCGGTCGCGGCATGCATGACCTCGGCTTCGCTGGCGCCATGGCCGAACTCTGCCACGATCTTGCCATCGCTCATCACCAGCACCCGGTCCGAAATGCCGAGAACTTCAGGCAGGTCCGACGAGATTGCCATGACGGCGGCCCCGTTTTGCGCCAGTTTGCGCATCTGGGCATAGATGCCCGCCTTGGTGTTGACGTCGATGCCGCGCGTGGGTTCGACAAAGATCAGCAGTTTGGGGTCCAGAGACAACCAGCGCGCCACAATGGCCTTTTGCTGATTGCCGCCGGACAAGGATTGTATCTCGACTTCATAGCTGGCGGCGCGCAGATCAAAGGCGTCGAATGCCTTATCCATCTGATCCAGCGTTGCAATCGGCGATTTGTCCGGGTGCCCCAAGGCTCGGGAAAACGCCCGCACCGACAACATCCCGTTGTCGCGCACCGACTGCATCAGAACCAGGCCTTCGGCCTTGCGGTCTCCGGGCAGCATTGCAATTCCGGCCTGTGCGGCCTGGCGTGGATTGGTCAGCGTGACCCGCCGTCCCTCAACCGATACCTCACCCGTCTCAAATGGCTCTGCCCCGAACAAAGCCAATGCCAAAGCGGTGCGCCCGGCCCCCTGAACACCCGCAAAGCCTGTGATTTGACCTGCATGCAGGTCCAGATCAATGTCGAACAGCCGGGAATTGCCACCGCCCCTCACGGTCAGAACCGCCGCGCCAATGTCGTCCTTGGCGGCCGGTTCCGGGTAGAAATGCCCGATGTCGCGGCCAACCATGGCTTCGATGATCCGGCTGGTTTCGGGCACCTCATCGAAGCTTGCCGTCACTTTGCCATCCTTGATCACCGTCACCCGATCCGCCAATCTGCGGATTTCGCGCATCCGGTGCGTGATATAGACGATTGACCGCCCCTGCCCGCGCAGATCATCAACCAACTGGAACAGCAATTCGCATTCGGTATCGTTCAACGCTGCCGTTGGCTCATCCATCACAATGACCTTTGCGTTCAGCGACAGCGCCTTGGCGATCTCGACCATCTGCTGTTGCGCGACATCCAGGTCACCCACCAGCGTATCGGGACCAAACCGGTGGCGGTCTCCGAACAGGGCCAGGACCTTCTGCGTCTCGCGCCGCATCCGTTCGGCATCCAGAAAGCCCCAGCGGCGCACGGGTTCACGCCCCAAAAAGATGTTCTGGGCCACGGTACGATCCGGCAGCAGCGAGAACTCCTGATAGATCACACTGACACCCTGCGCGAGCGACTCGAGCGGATGGTAGAATGCAACCTGTTTCCCGCGCAGAAAGATAGCGCCTTCTTCTGCCTGATAGACGCCCGACAGGACCTTCATCAGCGTGGATTTCCCAGCCCCATTCTCACCGGCCAGCGCGTGAACCTCGCCCGCGCGCGCCGTGAAACTGACGCGGTCCAGCGCCTTGATGCCCGGGAACACCTTGGTGATGGCCTTCATTTCAAAAACGATTTCGCCGCTCATGCCCGCTCCCACGCCTCACGGATGAACCGTGCACTGTCACGAAACAGCGTTGGATGGTCCTCGAACATCGGTCGCCAGATCCGTGTGGCCGCCGCAATCTCGGGCACGCCAGCGCCAAAAGCCTCCATCACCACCCAACCGTCGAAGCCCGTTGCCTTGACCGCCGAAAAGACCGAAGGAAAATCAATCTGACCAGTGCCGGGTACGCCCCGGTCATTCTCGGACACGTGAAGAACGTTGATCCGTCCTGCCAGCACCCGGATTGCGCTGGCCTGGTCCTTTTCCTCGATATGGGAATGAAACGTGTCGTACATGATACCGAACGCGGGATGATCGACCATTTCGCAATAGTGCGCGGCCTGTTCCGCCGTGTTCAGAAAATGCGTCTCGAACCGGTTGAGCGGCTCAAGCGCAAGCAGAATGCCCCGTTCCGCCGCCTTTTCAGCCATCAGGTGGTGCGCTTCGGCCCCCCGCTGCCATTCATCCATGGTCGGACCGCTGCCGGTAAAATGTCCGATGGGCGCGTGAAACGGCCCGCCGATGGTTTGAGCACCCAAGGCGGTTGCACAGTCCAGAATCCAGTCCAGATGCGCGATACCGCGCGCCCGGATGGTCGGGTTCGCACTGGTCGGGTCTGCGCCCGGGTCCGGGACAATGGCGGTGCAGGTCCGCTCCAACCCCATCGCATCCAATTGCGCGCCCAGCCATCCGTAGTGTTCGGGAGAGCCATCCAGAACGGGAATTTCAACGCCGTCATAGCCCTCTTGTGCGGCCAGGCGGCAATGTTCCAGATGCGCCGCTTCGATCAGTCCGCCCACACAAAGCAGGTTTACACCCAGCTTCATTTTTCCTCCCCAGGATGGTTCCGCAGTCGATTCCTATGTAATCGTTTTCATTTGCAATGTAAACCATTACATTTCTCATTCCGCCCTGTTACAGTTGCCTCATGAAGACCACGCAATCGCAGAAAAGACCCACGGTTAGGGACGTGGCCAGGGTGGCCGGTGTATCGACCGCAACCGTCAGCCGCGCCTTGCAATCCCCGAATATCGTATCGGAAAAGACCCGCAACGCCGTGTTCGATGCGGTTGCCGAAACCGGCTACAGCGTCAATACCGCCGCGCAGATGTTGCGGCGCAATCGGGCCGGAACCGTTCTTGTCATCCTGCCCGACATCGCAAATCCGTTCTTTTCCAAGATCCTGTCTGGAATCGAAGAGGTGGCCACCCAGGCGAACCTGACGATCCTGATTGGCAACACCAATGGCGAGGATGAAAGATTTGCCAATATCCTGGAAAATTTACGCAACGGTCGCGCGGATGGTGCTCTTCTTCTGAACGGTCGTGCGCCCCCGGCGGACCTGGTGCCTGACGGGGTGCCAATCCTGTCGATCTCCGAACGGATCGACAGCAACACCATTCCGCATGTCGGTACCGATAATGTAAAAGCAGCCTATGATGCCACCACCCATCTATTGTCGATGGGGCACAGGTCGATCGTTCACGTCACCGGTCCGCAAGGGAACTCTCTGACCAAAGACCGATGTGGTGGCTATTTCGCCGCGATGATAGATGCTGGGCTTGAAGACGAAGCGGCAACAATTGCTGGCGGCTTTACCTTTCAGGACGGCAAGCGGGTGGCAGAGATTCTGCTGGCAGAGCACCAAAGCTCCACCGCAGCATTCTGTGCAAATGACGAATCCGCCATGGGGGTCATTCGGGGCTTGCAGGAGGCGGGTGTCAACGTCCCGGGGGAATTCTCGGTGATGGGGTTCGACGACGTCCCGTTCGCCGCCATTTTTCAACCTGAGCTTACAACCGTGCACCAGGCGCGGAACCTGATCGGGAAACGGGCAATGGAAACCTTGTTGGCCATGTTGGAGAACAGCCCGGCCCCAACCGGACCGGCATTCCTTGTTCATGATATCGTCACCAGACAAAGCACCGCACAGTTGCTGGAGCCGCAACTTACCGGGCGGCGCATCGAATGAATTGAAGCCATGCAGTTCGCACGAACCGAATGCGCGAGGCTATTCCAATCTGTTTATGTGAAACGGAGCCCCCGAACGCGCGCACCTCTACGGCCACCTAACGCAACAGCACCTGACTTCTTGCAACAATGTGGTCTACAAACAGGCGAACCTTTGGATCTTGCAACTTTTTGTGCGGGTAAATGCACCCAAAGATTGTAGGCAGCGGCGGGGCAGAGGGAAGAATTTCGACCAGACGCCCATTTGACAGATGCTCCGATACATCAAACCGTGGCTTGTTGACGATGCCTCGACCCGCAAGAGCCCAGTCTGTCAGGACGTCCCCATCATCGGCATCGAACTTGCCTTGCACGTCGAGCTTGATTGGCCCCGTTTCCGGGTTAAGCGTCCAGAAATACTCTGGCGATCGCGGGTACCGCAACAGCAGGCAGTTATGATTCAGATCCAGCAGATCCTCTGGCGTCTCAGGCGTGCCGAAATCCGAAAGATAGTTTGGGGACGCGCAAAGGACTCGCTCGCAATCAGCGATTTTGCGTAGTTTCATGTTCGAGTCCTGCGGTTGACCGACAAAGAATGCAACATCCAGACCATCGGCCAGCATATCGACCTTGCGGTCTGACAACCGCATTCTGACTTCGGTTTCCGGGTAGCTATCGACAAAATCCGGAACAAGTGGCGCAACTATTCTGCGGCCGACACCCAGCGGGGCGGTGACCCGGATGGCGCCCTTTGGCGTGTCCGAAAAATTGGCAACTTTCGCCTCTGCCGTTTCCAGGACGGACAGAACGCTTTTGGCTTCGTCATAGAACACCGTTCCAACCTCGGTTGGCGTTATCGACCGGGTGGTTCTGTTGAACAGCCGCACGCCAAGGCGTTTTTCAAGTTCCTTTATGCGCTTGCTGGCGACGGCAGGTGTCAACCTGAGGTCGCGCCCGCCAGAGGTGATGCTGCCAAGCTCAACCACCCTGACAAAGACACGAAGGCTTTCTACATACGACATTTTTTCACGCCCTTCGCAAACTCTGTGCGGGCAGTTTGCGCTCGCGCTATCCTATTTTCAACAAAACGTTGAAAGTATTTGCCGTTTGCGGCTGTTTTTTATCGTAATGGGCCGCTTTAGAGTGTCCCGGACTTGACGTTTTGCAACCACGACACCGGGAAACGACGCACATGGCACATCGCAGCGAAATACGATTTGTACTGAACGGTCGGGACGTTTCAATCAACGATGTCGGCGCAAGCCAGACGCTGCTCGATTACCTCCGGCTGGAGCGCCGCCTGACCGGCACCAAGGAAGGCTGCGCTGAAGGCGATTGTGGCGCCTGCACCGTCCTCGTTGGAAGGCTAACCTACACTGGCCTGACCTATGCCCCCGTCAATGCCTGTATCCGGTTTCTTGCCTCTGTGGATGGCTGTCATGTGGTGACGGTCGAATATCTGTCAGGACCTGACGGGCGGCTGCATCCGGTTCAACAGGCCATGATCGATCACCACGGCAGTCAGTGCGGGTTCTGCACGCCGGGCTTTGTCATGTCGCTCTATGCGCTCTGGATGGAGACTCCCGAACCTTCCGAGGCACAGGTTGAAACCGCGCTGCAAGGCAATCTGTGCCGTTGCACCGGGTACGAGCCGATCATCCGCGCCGCCGTTGCTGTCAGCCGATATGGATCGCCAGCCTCGGATCATCTCAACACAGAGCGCGCGACCGTCACGACCCACCTACAAGCACTGCAGGACGGCAAGCGGGTTGTGTCCGGGCCACAGAACAACCTCAGCATTCTGCCCGCGGACGTGGACGATTTCGCCGAATGCCTTCTCAGCCATCCCGACGCAACAATTGTCGCGGGCGCAACGGATGTCGGCCTCTGGGTCACCAAATTCCTGCGCAGTATCGGTCCTGCCATCTTCATCGGACATCTGAACGACCTCAAGCAAGTCGAAACCCAAGGCAACGATCTGCTGATCGGTGCCGGGGCGAGCTATACCGACTGTCAGGACGCGCTGTCCCGCCATCTGCCCCATCTTTCGGCCTATTGGGATCGCATCGCCGGATGGCAGGTGCGCAACATGGGCACTGTTGGTGGAAACATCGCAAACGGCTCGCCAATCGGTGACACCCCCCCGGTCCTGATCGCGCTGGGGGCAGAGATCACTCTGCGTCGTGGCGCTGACCGCCGGACCCTGCCGCTTGAAGCGTTCTTTGTCGATTACGGCAAGCAGGACCGGCAGTCGGGCGAATTCGTCGAAACCATCCGCATTCCGCTTCCCGAACCCAACCAACACCACGCAGCCTACAAGATATCGAAGCGGCGGGACGAGGATATCTCGTCTGTCGCGGTAGGGATCAACGTGAGCGTTACCGATGGCGTCATCACCACCTGCCGCCTCGCCTTTGGCGGCATGGCCGCTACCCCAAAGCGCGCCGCCGCAGCCGAACAGGCGCTTGTCGGCCAGATTTGGTCCGAAGCCGCATTCGATCAGGCCGCCGCCGCGCTTCCGCAGGATTTCTCGCCGCTCAGTGATTGGCGGGCCTCGTCCGACTATCGGATGCTCTCCGCCCAGAACCTGCTGCGCCGGTTCTTCCTCGAACATGACGCCGCAACAGCGGCCCCCATTCAACTGGCCTCAGCCTGACAAAAGGAGACTATCCGATGAAAGACAACGTTTCCGTTCAGGGCACCGCGCATAGTGACCGCATTCATGACAGCGCCATCAAGCATGTCACGGGACGCGCGGACTACACTGACGATATCGCGCTGCCCACAGGTGCGCTGCATGCCTATTTGGGGGTTTCGGATGTGGCCCATGCCACGCTGAAAAGCATCGATCTTTCCGCAGTGCGGGCTGCGCCCGGTGTGGTCGGGGTGCTGACGGCCGAAGATGTGCCCGGCGTGAACGACATCAGCCCCACCGGGCTGAATGATGAGCCCGTCTTTCCCACCGACAAGATCCAGTTTCACGGCCAGCCTCTGTTTGCCGTCATCGCCGAAACCCGCGACGCGGCGCGACGCGCGGCGGAACGGGCGCAGATTGACTGTGACGTGCTGCCCCATGCGCTTGATCCGATCGCCGCGCAGGAGGCCGGTTACCCGTACGTGACCAAACCGCTCAAGCTGGAACGCGGCGACATTGCGCCCGCCTTCAAAACTGCACCGAACCGCATCAAGGGGCGGATGAGCGTGGGCGGTCAGGACCATATGTATCTCGAAGGGCATATCGCCTTTGCCATCCCCGGCGAAGATGACGATGTCGTTGTGCACTGCTCGACCCAGCACCCCTCCGAGGCGCAGCATATGGTGGCGCATGTTCTGGGCGTGCCCTCGAACGCAGTGGTGGTGAATGTGCGGCGCATGGGCGGCGGTTTCGGCGGCAAGGAAAGCCAGATGAACCTGTTCTGCGCTGTTGCCGCGATTGCCGCAAAAAAGTGGAACCGTGCCGTCAAGATCCGCCCCGACCGCGATCAGGATATGACCGCCACCGGCAAGCGGCATGACTTCGTGATTGATTACGACGTCGCCTTTGACGAGGTCGGGCGTATTCAGGCGCTGGACGGCAGCTTTGCCGCCCGTTGCGGGTTTTCGGCCGATCTGTCGGGGCCAGTGACCGACCGCGCGCTGTTTCACGCAGATAATGCCTATTTTTACCCCAATGTGCGCCTGACCAGCCATCCGATGAAAACCAACACCGTGTCGAACACGGCTTTCCGTGGCTTTGGTGGCCCGCAAGGCGTGATCGCAGCGGAGCGCATCATCGAGGAAATCGCCTATGCCACAGGCCAGGACCCGTTGGATGTACGCAAGGCCAATTTCTATGGCGGCGAGGGCCGCGATCTGACGCCGTATCACCAGACGGTCGAGGACAATATCCTCGACCGTTTGGTGAGCGAGTTGGAAGACAGCGCGGAATATCGCCAGCGTCGGCAGGAGATCATCGCATTCAATGCCGACTCGCCGGTCTTGAAAAAGGGCATCGCGCTGACACCGGTGAAATTCGGCATCTCCTTCACCGCCACCTGGTACAATCAGGCCGGGGCTCTGGTGCACATCTATAATGATGGCTCGATCCACCTCAATCATGGCGGCACCGAGATGGGGCAAGGGCTGAATACCAAAGTCGCACAGATTGTCGCCGAAGCGTTTCAGGTCGATATTGATCGGATCAAGATCACCAAGACCACCACCGAAAAGGTGCCGAACACCTCTGCTACCGCCGCCTCAAGCGGAACCGACCTGAACGGGATGGCGGCGCTGGATGCGGTCAGACAGATTCAGGCGCGTCTTGTTGATTTCGCTGTCGAGACATGGGGTGTCGCTCCCGATGAAGTCGTTTTCCGCGCCAATGAGGTACACGCGGGCGCGCAGGTCTTCCCCTTCGACGCCTTCATCAAGCAGGCCTATCTGGCGCGGATTCAACTTTCTGCTGCGGGCTTCTACAAGACGCCGAAAATCCACTGGGACCGGGATAAGGGTCAGGGACGCCCGTTCTACTATTTCTCCTATGGCGCAGCCTGTTCCGAGGTGATGATCGATACGCTTACCGGCGAATACCGGGTCGAGCGCACCGACCTCTTGCATGATGTCGGTCGCTCACTGAACCCGGCGCTGGACAAAGGTCAGGTCGAAGGCGCGTTTGTCCAGGGGATGGGCTGGCTCACCACCGAGGAACTTTGGTGGGACGATACGGGCCGCCTGCGAACCCATGCGCCCTCGACCTACAAGATCCCGCTGGCATCGGACCGGCCGCGCATCTTCAACGTGAACCTCGCCGACTGGTCGGAGAACCGCGAGTTGACGATCAAACGCTCCAAAGCGGTGGGCGAGCCGCCCTTCATGCTGGGGATTTCGGTGTTCGAGGCGCTGTCGATGGCGGTTGCCTCGGTGGCCGGTTACACGACCTGCCCGCGACTGGATGCACCCGCCACGCCGGAACGTGTGTTGATGGCGGTGACCCGGCTCAGAGACGGGGGGTAGGATATGGCCAGCGCCTCCAAATCCCTTTCGACATTCCTGCAGGTCCAAGGCCCGGTGATCCGCGTGGCGCTCACGCGGGTGCGCGGGTCGTCCCCACGCAACGAAGGGACCGAGATGTTTGTCTCGGCGCAGGGGCTCTGGGGCACCATCGGCGGCGGGCAGTTGGAACATCTCGCCATCGAGCAGGCGCGCGACATGTTGCGCGCCGGTAACCTCGACAAGGATATGGATGTGCCCCTGGGCCCCGAGATCGGGCAATGCTGCGGCGGGCGGGTGGAACTGTCGCTGTCGCGCATGCGGGCGTCGGACAAGCGCGCCGCCCTGTTGCGCGCGGGCGACGCCGAAGCAGCCCTGCCACATGTCTATGTCATGGGCGGCGGACATGTCGGGCGCGCGCTGGCGGAACTGTTCCAGCACCTGCCGGTGCGCTGCATCGTGATCGACACGCGGGCGCAGGAGATCGCGCTTTGCGGGGCCGATGTGGAATGCCGCGTCAGCGCCATCCCCGAGGTCGACATCATGACCGCCCCACAAGGCAGCGCGTTTATTGTCCTGACACATGATCACGGCCTCGATTTCCTGCTGACATCGGCTGCGCTGGAACGCGGTGACGCGTGTTACGTGGGGATGATCGGATCAGGCACCAAGCGGACCAAGTTCCGCAACTGGGCGCGCAAGCACTGCGACGGCCAGACAATCGAACATCTGAATTGCCCTATCGGGGCAAGCGGCAGCCGCGACAAGCGGCCCAGCGTCATTGCCTCCTTCGTGGTGGCCGAAGTGATGGCTGAATTGACCTCTGAAACTGCCGCAACCGCCCCTTACGGGCCACTCGACGCACCCGCATCGGGACAACACCAAGGCCAGCAAGGGATTTCGGGCTGACATCGTCAGAGCGAGGGCTGGCTCCATCAGAGGAGGAGACCGTCATGGACGGGAGGACCTACGACTACAAGCTGTTCACGCGCAGCGATTTCAGCGCCTTCTGGGCGCTGTTCACCGACAACCTTGTCAATCTGCTGATCCTGTCCGGGGTCTGCCAATTCGTGTTTCAGATGCCTGCCGAGATTGTTTTCGGCCGCATCGTTCCGGGCGCTGCCATCGCCATTCTGGCCGGTGTCGCCGTCTATACCTACATGGCCAAATGGGCGGCAAAGACGCAGGGCAAGGATGTGACCGCCCTGCCCTATGGCATCTCGACACCGGTGATGTTCGTCTATCTTTTTGGCGTGATCGGACCGATCTATTGGGCAACGCAGGACCCGCTTCTGGCCTGGCAGGTCGGCATCGGCGCGGGTTTCATGGGTGGCATCGTTGCGGCGCTTGGCGCCATTGTCGGCCCGTTTCTCAAACGCATCACACCGCGCGCGGGGATGCTGGGCACGCTCTGCGGCATCGCGCTGGTCTTCATCGGATCGGTTCCGCTCGCAGAGATCTTCGAGCATCCGATCATCGGCTTCACGTCGCTGCTCTTCATCCTGTGGGGGCTGATCGGACGGTTTCGCCTGCCGGGCAACATTCCTGCGGGCCTTGTTGCCATTGGCGCAGGTACAATCATCGCGATCGCTTTGGGAGAGTCCAAGATTGACGTCAGCGGCATCGGGTTCTACCCGCCCATTCCCTATTTTGGCGATCTGATCGTCGGTGTGCAGTATCTGTTTGCCAATCCCGAGCTGTTCCTCGTGCTGATCCCGGTACAGATCTACAACTTCATCGAGACAATGAACAACGTGGAATCCGCCGAAGCCGCAGGCGATCACTATCCGGTTGGCCTGTGCCAGGTCACGGATGGTGCGGGCACCATGATCGGCGCCCTGTTCGGCTCACCCTTCCCGACGACGGTCTATATAGGGCATCCGGCCTATAAGCGTCTGGACGCGCATGCTGGCTATATCGTGGGGGTCGCCCTTGTGATCGCTGCTGCGGCCTTCCTTGGGTTCCTGTCTTTTCTGGCGGGCCTCATTCCTATCGCCGCCGCTGCCCCGGTTCTGGTCTTCGTGTCGGTCAGCCTGATCACCAACACCGCCTGGGCGGTCAAACCACTGCACATGGCTGCCGTTTCCTTCGCCATCCTGCCGCATATCTCTGCGTTCCTGATGGTCAAATGGGGCTCACTGATGAATGCATTGCGCAGCTCTGGCGTGGAAGGTCTGCCCGCCCTTGGTGATGAGGGTCTGACGGCAGCGCTGCTCATGGAGGGCGCCCATTACGAAGGCCATCTGGCGCTCAGTCAGGGTGCCATCCTGACCGGTTTGATCTGGGGCGCAATCGTGGCGGATGTGATCGACGGGCGCTTCCGCATGGCGGGTGGTTTTGCCATCGCGGCGGCGGTGATGTCCTCGATCGGGGTGATCCATTCCTTCACGCTGCAGGCTCCGCAACTGGACGGGATCACCATCGGCTATCTGATCATCGGGGCGTTCCTTTATGTGTACCCCATGTTCGCGCCGAAGGAAGATCTGGAGCATCGTGTCATCGTCCCTGACGAACCCGACTTGATCGACGACGATACGCCTGCGCAACAGGCCTGAACACAGGCCGGGGCGGCACAACGACCGCCCCGACCCCTTCCCAGTGATGCGACGAGAGCGATCATGACCCAGACTGTGCTGCGCGGACGCGTGCTGACATTTCACGCCGAGCCCAACGATGGCCAAGACAACAACGCCTACAGCTACATCGAAGATGGCGCCGTGCTGATCCGTGATGGGCTGATCCAAAAAACCGGCAGCTTTTGCGACGTGGCGGCCATGGCACCAGATGCCCCGGTCATCGACCACCGGCCACACCTGCTGATGGCCGGTTTCATCGACACCCATCTGCATTTTCCGCAGGTTCAGGTGATTGCCTCCTGGGGATCGCAGCTGCTGGATTGGCTCAACACTTATACCTTCCCCGAAGAAACCCGCTTTGCCGACGCCGATCACAGCGCGATTATGGCCGAGAAGTTCTTCGACCAGCTGATCGCCCATGGCACCACCACGGCTGTGGCCTTCTGTTCTGTCCACAAAGCCTCGGTCTCCGCGTTTTTTCAGGAAGCCACAAAGCGCAAGCTGCGGATGCTGGGCGGCAAGGTGATGATGGATCGCAACGCGCCCGCCGGGCTGCTGGACACGCCGCAAACAGGCTATGACGACAGCAAAGAGCTGATCGCCACATGGCATGGCACCGGACGGTCTAGCTATGTCATCACACCGCGTTTTGCCATCACCTCAACGCCTGAACAGATGGAGATGGCGCAGGCTCTGGTACAGGAACACAGCGACTGCCATGTGCAGACCCACCTGTCCGAGAACCGCGACGAAATCGCCTATACGTTAGAGCTTTATCCGCAGGCCCGCGACTATCTGGATGTCTATCAATCCTACGGCTTGCTCGGCCCCAAAACCTTGCTCGGACACTCCATCCATCTTGAATCGCGCGAGGTCGACGCCCTGGTCGAGACCGGCGCACACCCGGTCTTTTGCCCAACCTCAAACCTGTTTCTGGGCAGCGGGCTGTTCGACAATGCCGGTCTGCGCGGGCGCGGCATCACCAATGGGATCGCAACCGATGTCGGCGCGGGCACAAGCTATTCCATGCTGCAAACCCTCAATGAAGGCTACAAGGTTCTGCAAATGCAGCGCCAGTCCCTGCATCCGCTGCAAGCCTTCCACTGGGCCACGCGCGGGAACGCCTGCGTCCTTGGGATGGAGGACAGGATCGGAACGCTCGATCCCGGCACCGAGGCCGATATCGTCGTCCTCAACGCGCGCAGCACCGAGGCGATGGCCCTGCGCATGGACCGGGCCAGCACCTTGTCGGAAGAGTTGTTCGTCTTGCAAATGATGGGCGACGACCGGGCCATCGAAGAAGTATATGTCAACGGTACAGCGAGCAAGACAGCCCCGGCCACGCGCGCGCGCAAAGTACGGGTTCCGGAGTTTTCCTGACCCGCACCGCGCCCGTCAGTCGGGGGGTCTCGGGCGGGACCAGCATTTAACGGCAATTCAAGCAGCACGCCGGGATTATCAAGCGAATGCGAAAGGTGCTGTAACCCTGACACGGGTGGCCAGCCGGTGCCTGGCCCAACATATTTGACCCAAACTGTACAAAAGACAGGAGCATTGATGTCAACGAATTACTACTCCCCAAAAGGTGGGCATCCCGGTCAAGACCAGCTCCTGACGGATCGGGCCGTATTTACCGATGCCTATGCGGTCATTCCAAAAGGTACGATGCGCGACATCGTGACCAGCTATCTGCCGTTCTGGGACCAGACCCGGCTTTGGGTGATCGCCCGCCCAATGAGCGGCTTTGCCGAAACCTTCTCGCAATACATCATGGAGGTTGCGCCCGACGGTGGCTCGGACCATCCCGAAGCCGACCCGGGCGCCGAAGGGGTCTTGTTTGTCGTCGAGGGCAGCGCATCCCTGAACGTGGACGGGGCCGAGCATACCCTGACCGAGGGCGGCTATGCCTATCTGCCGCCTTCGACGGATTGGACCCTGCACAACAAATCGGACGGGATGCTTCGCTTCCACTGGATCCGCAAAGCCTATGAGATGGTGCCGGGTTTGGCGAAGCCGGATGTGATTATCGCCAACGAGAAGGACATCGCGCCAACAATCATGCCCGACACGGATGGCAAATGGGCAACGACGCGCTTTATCGATCCAACTGATCTGCGTCACGACATGCATGTCACCATCGTCACTTTCGAGCCCGGAGCGGTCATTCCCTTCCTGGAAACCCATGTGATGGAGCATGGTCTTTATGTGCTTGAGGGCAAAGCCGTCTACCGTCTGAACAATGACTGGGTCGAGGTGGAGGCAGGCGATTACATGTGGCTGCGCGCTTTCTGCCCGCAAGCCTGTTATGCGGGTGGACCGGGTAAATTCCGCTATCTGCTTTACAAGGACGTCAACCGCCACATGACGCTGCGCCCGCTGGCGGGCAATGCGAAAGCAACTGCGCCCCTCAGGTCCGCGGCCGAGTAACCTGCCCCCCGATGGCGAGCGAGAGCGCCTGTGCGGCCTCCATCACGGAGCCGCTCAGGCGCTCGATATCGTTGGTGCCGACACGACTGGTCGGGCCGGACACCGAAATCCCGGCAACCGCCTCTCCGTTCACGTCAAAAACCGGTGCCGCGATGCAGCGCATCCCAAGGTTCTTCTCTTCGCCGTCAATGGCAAACCCGGCACGACGTACCTCTGCGAGATTGTCACGCAAGGCGGCGAGGTCGGTGATGGTGAATTCGGTGAAGGCCTCAAACGGCTTGCCCTGCAAGGTTCGGGTCAACCGCGCATCGTCCATCTCGGCCAGCAGGGCTTTGCCAATGCCCGAGGCATGCATCGGTGACAGGGTACCGGGCGGAAAGAAGGCGCGGATGTTCGCATAGGTCTCAACCTGGCTCAGAAACAGCACAGAGCCTTCTTTTTCGATCCCCAGATTGGCCGTTTCCCCGGTCTCTTCCATCAGCTTTCGCAACAGCGGTCGCGCGCAATCGACAAGGCTTGTGCGTCTGAGAAACCGCGCCCCGATCACAAATGCCTGTGGGCCGATATGCCAGACCTGTTCGACTGGGTCGAATTCAACGAGGCCCCTCCCCTCGAGCGTGACGAGCACCCGATACACCGTCGCCGGAGATTGCCCCATCTCGGCAGAGATCACCGTCAGCGCCTTGCCCTGCGCCTCGCTCAGGAACTCGAAAACCTCCATCGCGCGATCAAGGGATTTGATCGTGTTCTGCGCGGTCTTGTCTTCCCAGTCGCGAGGCCTGCCGCGCGCTCTGCGGGGGCTGGAATCGTCATTGTTTTGGGATTTCATATAAAGCCTCAGATTTTCGCGAAGAGCATTTTCACAATATGAAAAACGTAACATACTGACAATAAAAAACTATTCCGTAAAAACAAAAAATGAAAAACGATTTCAAAAAAATATCTCAGGGTTCGGGACCACGCTAGAAACAGGGTAACGATCTAAGGAGATGGATATGAGCTTTCAAAACCCTGTTTTCATTCCGGGGCCAACCAACATCCCGGAAGCTCTGCGCAAAGCCTGCGACATGCCGACCATTGACCACCGCTCGCCGCTGTTTGGGCAGATTCTGCACCCGGCCCGGGACGGGGTGCGCCGGGTGCTCAAAAGCGGATCAGCCGAGATCTTCATCTTTCCGTCCACCGGCACCGGTGGCTGGGAAACGGCGCTGACCAATTGTCTGAGCGCTGGTGACACGGTTCTGGCCGCGCGCAATGGCATGTTCTCGCATCGCTGGATCGACATGTGCCAGCGCCATGGTCTGGACGTGCGGATTGTGGAGACGCCCTGGGGCGATGGCCTGCCCGCCGACCGCTACGAAGGGATTCTGACCGCCGACACGCAGCACCAGATCAAGGTCGTGCTTGCGACCCATAATGAAACCGCAACCGGTGTGAAGTCCGATATCGCTGCCGTCCGACGCGCGCTGGATGCAGCTGGTCACCCGGCTTTGCTGTTTGTTGATGGTGTGTCCTCGATCGGGTCAATGGATTTCCGGTTCGACGAATGGGGCGTTGATGTTGCCGTCACCGGGTCGCAAAAAGGCTTCATGCTGCCCGCCGGGCTTGCCATTGTCGGGTTCAGCGAAAAAGCCATGGCAGCCACCAAGACCGGCACCCTGCCCCGAACCTTCTTTGACGTGCATGACATGGCCAGGGGCTATGCCAACAACGCCTATCCCTACACGCCCGCCGTCGGCTTGCTGAACGGCCTCAACGAGGCTTGCACGATGCTATTGAGCGAAGGGCTGGACAACGTTTTTGCCCGCCACCACCGCATCGCCAGCGGCGTGCGCAAGGCGGTTTCGGCCTGGGGGATGGAGCTCTGCGCCACCAGCCCCGAGGTCTATTCGGACACGGTCAGTGCCATTCGTACGCCTGAGGGCTTCAACGCAACTGACATCGTGACCCATGCCGCCGAGACTTATGGCGTCGCCTTTGGTGTCGGTCTGGGCGAGGTCGCCGGCAAAGTGTTTCGCATCGGCCATCTGGGCAGTTTGACGGATGTGATGACCCTGAGCGGTATCGCAACAGCTGAAATGTGCATGGCTGATCTTGGCCTCGACATCACGCTCGGCTCGGGCGTTGCCGCGGCACAGGAGTATTACCGGGGCCACCCGTCGCTCGCGCGAAAGGATGCTGCGTGATGAAGGATAGCGCGATGTATATTCCAACCTATGACGACATGCTGGCCGCCCATACGCGAATCAGTCCCTACATCCACCGCACGCCGGTCCTGACCTCGTCATACCTGAACGAGTTGACCGGGGCGCAGCTGTTCTTCAAATGCGAGAACTTCCAGAAAGCGGCGGCGTTCAAGGTGCGCGGTGCGTCTAATGCGGTGTTCGGGCTGAGTGAGGACGAGGCCCGCAATGGTGTCTGCACACATTCTTCCGGCAACCACGCGCTTTCGCTTAGCTACGCGGCGGGTCGCCGTGGCATCCCCTGCAATGTGGTGATGCCGTGCACCGCGCCTCAGGCCAAAAAAGACGCGGTCATCGGCTATGGCGGTACGATCACCGAGTGCGAGCCCTCGACCACCTCGCGTGAAGCGGTGTTTGCCGAGGTTCAGGCCGCGACCGGGGGCAATTTCGTGCACCCCTATAACGACCCGCGCGTGATTGCCGGTCAGGGCACCTGCAGCCGCGAGTTGATGGAGCAGACCGGTGGCGTTGACATCGTGGTTGCCCCGATCGGCGGCGGCGGCATGATCTCGGGCACCTGTCTGACCCTGTCGAACATGGCGCCGGAAACGCAGATCATCGCTGCCGAGCCTGAGCAGGCCGATGACGCCTACCGCAGCTTCAAGGCGGGTCACATCATCGCGGATGACGCGCCCGACACGATTGCCGACGGTCTGAAAGTGCCGCTCAAGGATCTGACCTGGCACTTTGTCTCGAACCACGTGAGCGACATTCTGACAGCAAGCGAGGACGAGATCGTCGAGGCCATGAAGATCACATGGAAGCGCATGAAAATCGTGATGGAGGCAAGCTCGGCGGTGCCGCTGGCCACCATTCTCAAGAACAAGGACTGGTTCGCGGGCAAGCGCGTCGGTGTCATCGTTACTGGCGGGAATGTCGATCTGGACAGCCTGCCCTGGATCAATTGAAGGGAGCCAACCCAATGAACGTACAGTCAGATTTCGAAGGCCTCGAAGTGGGCTTTGACGTCCCCGCCCTGCCCGGCATGGACGAGACCGACATCCAGACTCCCTGCCTGGTGCTGGATCTGGACGCGCTGGAACGCAACATCACAAAAATGGGCGACTATGCAAAAGCCCACGGCATGCGCCACCGGGTGCATGGCAAGATGCACAAATCCGTTGATGTCGCCAAACTGCAGGAAAAACTCGGCGGCTCCGTCGGCGTGTGCTGTCAGAAAGTGTCCGAGGCCGAGGTCTTTGCCCGAGGCGGCATCAAGGATGTTCTGGTCTCCAACCAGGTAACCGACCCGATCAAGATCGACCGGCTGGCGCGGATGCCAAAGCTGGGCGCGCGGGTTCTGTGTTGCGTGGACGATCCGGAGAACGTCGCGGCACTGTCCGCCGCTGCGGTCAAGCATGGCACACAGATCGAAGCATTGGTCGAGATCGACTGTGGCGCAGGCCGCTGCGGTGTGACGACCACACAGCAGGTCGTCGATATTGCCAAATTGCTCGACGCCGCCGAGGGGCTGAAATTTGCGGGCATTCAGGCCTATCAGGGCGCGATGCAGCACATGGACAGCTACGAGGATCGCAAAGCCAAGCTCGACGTGGCGGTGGCGCAGGTCGCGGATGCGGTCACTGCCCTCAAGGCGCAGGGTCTGGAGTGTGATATCGTTGGCGGCGGTGGCACCGGGTCCTATTATTTTGAAAGCGCTTCGGGCGTCTATAACGAGCTTCAATGCGGCTCCTACGCGTTCATGGACGCCGATTACGGGCGCATTCTGGACAAGGACGGCAAGCGCATCGATCAGGGCGAATGGGAGAACGCGCTGTTCATCCTGACCACCGTGATGAGCCACGCCAAAGCGGACAAGGCCATTGTCGATGCAGGTCTGAAGGCCCAATCGCTGGATAGCGGCCTGCCGACCATCTATGGCCGGGACGATGTCGAATACGTCAAATGTTCGGACGAGCATGGCGTGGTTGCCGACCCGGACGGCGTGCTCAAGGTCAATGACAAGCTCAAGCTGGTGCCAGGCCATTGCGACCCGACTTGCAACGTTCACGACTGGTATGTCGGGGTCCGGAACGGGAAGGTTGAAACACTCTGGCCAGTCTCGGCGCGCGGCAAGGCGTACTGAACAGCTTAGGGGATCCGGCAGGTTGCTGGATCAAGACGCCCGCGTGCAGTGGCCACCCAGGGTATGCACGCGGGCGCACGAGTTTTTGCGACAAGGAACACACATATGCTGATCGTCCCCGAGCGCGAGATCGCTGATCTCATGACGCGCGAGGCCGCCTTTGAGGCGGTCGAAAACGTTTTCGCGGCCATGGCCGCCGGAGACGCCTATAACTTTCCCGTGGTCCGCGAAGCCATCGGCCATGAAGACGCGCTTTATGGGTTCAAAGGCGGGTTCGATCGGGCCGGTCTGACCCTTGGGTTGAAAGCGGGCGGATACTGGCCCAACAATCTTGAGAAGCGTCAGATCATCAACCACCAATCGACCGTATTCCTGTTCGATCCCGACACCGGCAAGGCCAAGGCCATGGTCGGCGGCAACCTGTTGACCGCGCTGCGCACGGCGGCGGCCTCTTCGGTGTCAATCAAACATCTAGCCCGTCAGGACGCCTCGGTCATCGGGATGATCGGGGCCGGTCATCAGGCGGCGTTCCAGCTGCGTTCTGCCCTGGAACAACGCGATTTCGAGAAGGTCATTGGCTGGAACTTCCACCCCGAAATGTTGCCGAACATCGAAAAAGTGGCCGCTGAGGCGGGCCTGCCCTTCGAGGCGGTGCAGCTTGACGGTATGGTCGAGGCGGAGGTCATCATCTCGATCACCTCGGCCTTCTCTCCTTCGTTGATGGCAGATCACGTGTCACCGGGCACCCACGTCGCCTGTATGGGCACCGACACCAAAGGCAAGCAGGAGGTCGAAACCGCTTTGTTGGCCAAGGCGGATGTGTTCACCGATGAGGTGGCGCAGTCCATTTCCATCGGAGAAGCCCAGCATGCAATCGCAGAAGGGCTGATCACCGAGGCGGATGTTGCCCAGCTCGGCGCGGTGATCAATGGCACCCATGCCGGGCGGAGCTCTGATGAGCAGATCACGCTGTTTGACGGCACCGGTGTGGGTCTGCAGGACCTCGCGGTGGCGGCATCCGTGGTCGAGCTGGCAGTTGCCAAGGGCATCGCCATCGAGGTCGATTTCTGATCTGGAAAGCTATTCTGGAAAGCTATAGGGCGAGGCCCCAACGCAAAAAAGCGGCACCCTTTTGGGCGCCGCTTTTCTGTTTGTCCACATGAGAGCAACGCCAGAGCATCGCACCCAACCTGCTTAGTGCGGCAGCGATCCCTCGCCATGTCCTGCCATGCCGCCCGAGACCTCCTCGGTCGCTTCGTCCGACAACTCCTCGGGCAGGATCAGGTTCAGCACGATGGCGATCAGGGCCGCAGGCAGCAACCCGCTGGTCATCAGGATGCGCAGCGTGTCCGGCAGGTATTGCACGGCTTTCGGGTCAAGCTGCAGGCCAAGCCCGATAGACAGCGAGATCGCAAAGATCACCATGTTGCGGCGGTTCCAGTTCACGTCCGAGAGCATCGAGATGCCCGCCGCGACAACCATGCCGAACATGACAATCACACCACCGCCCAGAACCTCGATTGGGATGGTGCGGATCACGGCGCCCACTTTCGGCACCAGCCCGCACAGGATCAGGAACAGCGCGCCGATGGTCACCACATGTCGGCTCATCACACCGGTCATGGCGATCAAGCCCACGTTCTGGCTGAAGGATGTGTTCGGGAACCCGCCAAAGACTCCGGCAACCGCAGACCCGATACCATCGGCATAGGTCGCGCCGGTGATTTCCTCTTCGGTCGCTTCTCGCCCCGCGCCGCCCTTGGTGATGCCCGAGACATCGCCCACGGTTTCCACCGCCGAGACAAAAGCCATCAGGCAGAAGCCGATGATCGCGGCAAAACCGAACTCGAACCCGTATTTAAAGGGAACCGGGAAGGCGATGGGTGCCGCGCGGCCCCAGCTGGTTGCGATG
Source organism: Ruegeria spongiae (assembly GCF_023502395.1). Taxonomy (GTDB): domain Bacteria; phylum Pseudomonadota; class Alphaproteobacteria; order Rhodobacterales; family Rhodobacteraceae; genus Ruegeria_C; species Ruegeria_C spongiae. The sequence goes on from NZ_JAMFMB010000003.1 coordinate 152,736, forward strand.
CCCTCAACGGTGACCATGCCCATCGCCATGGCATAGAAATATCCTACAACGATACCGATCACGACCGCAGACACAGCCAGCATGCCCTTGGCGTAGAATTTCAGCGCCAGCGTGACAAAGACCACAACCAGAGCGGCCGACCAGTTCAGCAGGCTGCCATATTCCGGCTTGTCGATCGCAGGCACGCCACCTGCGGCGTATTGAATGCCGACTTTCACCAGCGCCAGACCAATCATCGTGACCACGAGGCCGGTGACCAGCGGCGGCAGCGCAAAGCGGATTTTGCCAATGAACGTAGCGATGAAGGCATGGAACAGCCCGCCAACCAGAACACCGCCGAAAAGAACCGGCAGTGCCTCGACCCCCTTGCCCGCAACCAGCGGGATCATGATCGGGATGAAGGCAAAGCTGGTGCCCTGCACAATCGGCAGCCGCGCACCGACCGGGCCAAAGCCGATGGTCTGCAAGAGCGTTGCAACCCCTGCAAACAGCATCGACATCTGGATCAGATAGGTCATGTCCGGAAAGCCCTGCGCACCCGCATCGGACCCGAACCCAAAACCGGCAGCGCCCGCGATGATGATCGCGGGCGTCACATTTGACACGAACATGGCCAGAACATGCTGAATGCCCAAAGGTATGGCGCGGTGAAGCGCCGGCGTGTAATTCGGGTCGCGGAGCTGTTCCGGTGTCCCGATAGATGTGTCTGCCATGGTGGTTGTCCTCCCGTGAAGATGCTTTGTGCTGGCTCCTTCGCCAACTTCGCTTTTCATCTTTCGATTACGTATTCCGTCTCGAACCAGTGTTCTTCAAGATTCGCGCCGCCTCCGATGCGGTCGATGACTGCAAACAGTCCCGGTTCAGACAAGGGTGTCAGAACACCGTGCCATGTGCCGCGGTGAAAATTGATCGCCTGGCCGGGTTGGGTCAGAAAAGCGACCGGGTTTTCCGGCACGCCATTGGTGTCGCTGGCCACGACAACCAGAAACGGATCAGCAGACATCGGCACAAAGGCCTGGCTGCCCGCCGGGTGCCGTTCGACCATCTTCAGCGCCAGTGGCAGGGTTTCCCTCTCGCCCTTGAAGATGCTGATGCCCGCCGCCCCGTCAGAAAAATCCAGGCGCGCGCGGTCATGGAAGCGGGCGCACCGGCCCTGATTGATCAGCTTGTCGGGGTCGCCGCTGGCCGCCATGACATCACCATAAGGTGCAAAGGCGCTTGCGGTCAGCGGCTGGGCCTTGAGGCGCCTGCTCATGCGTCCAGCTTTTCCAGCAGCCGCAATTCGGCGATGCGTTCGACCTGCCTGCAGGCTGCGTCGAATTCGGTTGCGCGGTCATGGCCGATGCGGTGCTCGAACGCCTCCATGATCGACGCTTTGGTGTTGTCGCGCACCGCGATGATGAAGGGAAACCCGAATTTCGAGGTATAGGCCTCGTTCAACCGCGTGAAGGTGGCGCGTTCCTCATCGGTGAGCGCGTCCAGACCGACAGAGGCCTGCTCCGCAGTGGACTCCTCGGTCAGCCGTTTGGCCTCGGCAAGCTTTCCTGCCAGATCCGGGTGCGCGGTCAGAACGCCAAGGCGTTTGTCCTCGGGTGCGGATCGGAATACGCGGGCCAGCATCTGGTGAACGCCGCGCGCCGTGTCATGCGTGGGGCCCAGTTCCAGATCATGTGCACCTTCGGCGATCCAAGGGCTGTGCTCAAATATGCCTCCAAACTCGGCCACGAAGGTGTCGCGGTCCATCTCGGACGGACGGGTATGTTGCATCGGGGGGTTCTCCTTTGCCCAGTGTTGCGCGATCTGCAGCCGTGTCGCGAACCAGACACCGTCATGGGATTTGAAATACTCGATCACCCGGCGCAGGGCGGCGGCGCGACCTGGACGACCGATCAGGCGGCAATGCAGACCGATCGACAGCATCTTGGGGGCACCGTCGGCACCTTCTTCGTAAAGCGTATCGAAGCTATCCTTGAGGTAGGTTTCGAACTGATCGCCCGTGGTGAACCCCGCCTGAATGGCAAAGCGCATGTCATTGCAATCCAGCGTATAGGGAACGATCAACTGATCCCGCGTGCCGACGCGCGTCCAATACGGCAAATCGTCGGCGTAGCTGTCGGCGACATAGTCGAACTGGCCGGTCTCGGAGGCCAGCCGCACCGTATTGTTGGAACACCGGCCAGTGTACCATCCGCGCGGCGCCTCGCCGGTTACCTCACGATGCAAGCGGATCGCTTCAGCAATCTGCGCGCGCTCTTCCTCCTCGGGCATATCCTTGTGTTCGACCCATTTCAGGCCGTGGCTGGCAATCTCCCAGCCCGAGGCCTTCATCGCGGAAACCTGCTCCGGCGCGCGCGCCAGGGCGGTCGCAACCCCGTAGACCGTTACTGGCAGATCGCTCAGCAGCCGGTGAACCCGCCAAAACCCGGCGCGCGCGCCGTATTCATAGATCGATTCCATGTTCAGATGGCGCTGACCCGGCCAGGGTTGTGCGCCGGTGATCTCGGACAAAAACGCCTCCGAGGCGGCATCCCCGTGCAGAACACAGTTTTCGCCGCCTTCTTCGTAGTTCAACACGATCTGCACGGCGATCTTCGCATCGTTGGGCCAGTTGGCGGCAGGTGGATTGGCACCATATCCTGTCATGTCACGGGGGTAGTGGGTCACTTGAGGCTTTCCTTCTTAGCTTAATTCCTCTGTAATCCAAAACAATACGAGATTTTTTCAAAAAACCCGAGAAAGAGTATCTTGTTCGGAGTGTTTTGCAGTTTGCCAAACCTTGGGCCTATAAACCAACACCCCTAAAGGAGAAGCGCGAATGACCGGATATTTGACAACACATGTGCTCGACACCGCGCGTGGCTGTCCGGCGCAAGGCCTCAGGATCGAACTTTTCCGTCTCGACGGCGAAAAGCGCACGCATCTCAAGACGCTTGTGACCAATGACGACGGGCGCACGGATGAGCAGATCCTGCCGGCAGATGCGTTTGAAACCGGCGTGTACGAGTTGGTGTTCCATGCTGGCAGTTATCTTGACGCCTGCGGCGTGGATCCTGAAATGCCGCGTTTCCTCGATGTCATCCCGCTCAGATTCGGCATGTCAGAGGCGTCGCACTACCACGTGCCGCTGCTGCTGTCCCCGTTCGGGTATTCCACCTATCGGGGCAGCTGAGCCCTCAGCGTACTGTCGCGGACAACCTTGCTGATCCGCTCGATCACAAATTCCATGAACAGGCGCGTTTTCGGGTCCTGCCATTTCCGATGTGTGAACAGGCAAGCCATCTGGATAGAGTCCGGTGGTGTTTCAACGGCGACGGGCACAAGGGCACCCGACTTGATGTGTTCGGAAACCTCGAACACCGGTTTCATCGCGATGCCATTCCCCGCCAGGGCCCAATCCGTCAGGACATCGCCGTCGTCGGACTCGTAGCGTCCCGAAACCGGGAATTTCTTGGGGCCGTCCGGCGTCATCAGCGGCCATTGAAACTCGGTGGCACCGGGAAACCGCAGGTTCAGGCATTCATGCCGCTCTGACACCAGTGTGTCGCCATTCGCCGGATTGCCACGCGCGGCGATGTAAGACGGGGCGGCACAAAGAACCCGGTCCACATCGGCAATCTTGCGAATGCGCAAGTTGCTGTCTTCCGGCTGGCCCAGAAAAAACGCCAGATCAAGCCCCTCGGTTGTCAGATCGACATTGCGGTCGGTCAGGCGCAGCCGAATTTTGACCTCTGGGTATTCCTGCAGAAAGTTCGGGACCTGTGGCGCGATCAGCCTGCGCCCGACCCCCAGTGGGGCCGCCACATAGAGTGATCCCTTTGGGTATTCCGTGATATTGACGACCTGTGCCTCGGCGCTTTCAACGGATTCCAGAATTTCACAGGCACCGCTGTAAAAGGCCTGCCCCTGCTCGGTCGGCGTCAGGCTGCGCGTGGTGCGTTGGAACAATCTGACGCTCAGATGTTCCTCAAGCTGCGAAATGCGTGACGACGTCACGGCCGGAGAGATGCGCAGATCGCGCCCCGCTGCCGACATGCTGCCCAGCTCATAGACACGGACGAAGGTTCGGATGTTGTCGAGATAGGACATTGTTTTGTTTTTTTTGATGCTATTTGATATTCATCGACGATACCAGAACAATACGCGATCGCATAGTGTGCTCCGGTGAGAGAATAGAAGGAATCTGCTATGTATGATCTGGCTGTGGCGTGGGACTGGATCGCGTTTTCGGTGCGCTGGCTGCATGTCATCACCGCTATGGCGTGGATCGGCGCGTCATTCTATTTCATTGCGCTGGATCTGGGCCTGCGCAAAGCACCCAACATGCCGGTTGGCGCCTTCGGTGAAGAGTGGCAGGTCCATGGGGGTGGATTTTATCACATCCAGAAGTACCTCGTCGCGCCCGAAAACATGCCCGAGCATCTGGTCTGGCATAAATGGCAGAGTTACATCACCTGGGTGTCCGGCGCGGCCTTGCTGATGATCATCTACTGGGTTGGCGGCGAATTGTTCCTGCTCGATCCGACCAAGGCCAATCTGTCGCTGTGGCAGGGTATCCTGATCTCGGGAGGTTCCCTGACCATTGGCTGGCTGGCCTATGATTATCTGTGCAAATCCAAACTGGGCGAGCGGCCTACTATGCTGATGCTGTTGCTGTTCGTCATTCTTGTAGCGATGTCCTGGGGGTATAATCAGATCTTTACAGGCCGCGCCGCGCTGCTGCATCTGGGTGCCTTCACGGCCACCATCATGACCGCCAACGTCTTTTTTCAGATCATGCCCAACCAGCGCATCGTTGTGGCGGACCTGAAGGCGGGACGCACACCCGATGCGAAATACGGAAAAATCGCCAAGCTGCGTTCGACCCACAACAACTACCTGACGCTGCCGGTCGTGTTCCTGATGCTGTCCAATCATTATCCGCTGGCCTTCGGCACGGAATATGCCTGGATCATCGCAAGCCTGATTTTCCTGACCGGCGTCACCATCCGGCACTATTTTAACACCATGCACGCCACGGGTACCGGCCCGCATTGGACTTGGGCGGTGACGGTCCTTTTGATGATCCTGATCGCCTGGTTGTCTTCGGTGCGCCCGACCCAATCCCTGGAAGAGGCCGAAGCCGAACCACTGACCCCCTACGAGCAGAAATTCGCCTCGGCCGCCGGTTTCGAAGAGGCATATGATACCATCCTTGGCAACTGCTCGATGTGCCATGCCAGAGAACCTGTCTGGGGCTCCATGAAATGGGCCCCCAAAGGGGTTTATCTGGAAACCCCCGGAGATGTGGCGCGGCAGGCCAGCCAAATCTACCTTCAAGCCGGGATAAGCCACGCTATGCCTCCCCCGAATGCGGTTCAAATGGATGAAGACGCCCGCGCAACGATTGTCTCATGGGTGAACGGGGTCCGGGAAACAGAGTGAATTCAATCTGCCGGTACAGGCCCACGCCACAATGTATTCGATCCGGTCACCGATAGCTCAACGCCAATTCCGGGCTTGCCAGGCAAGATACAGCATTTGCAACATTTCGCTTTCGCGCACGTTTTACGTCAGGTGCAAAATTGTACGTGAGATGCAAAGGGGAGGTCCGATACAAAAAACCATTATGGGACGGCATATTGTATCCGCCCGGAAAAAATAACTTGGGGACCCCCCCCTGCGATACCGGTGTATCATAAGCTCGCCACTCACACGCGCCATAACCGGTATGTATAAACTAGGGCATTAAATCATCGATGTCAGTAATTAGTTTTTTACGAATCACCGATTCGTTTTGTGGGAATTATGTCCAATAATTCTTTTGTGAGGTCGGTCGATAGGCAAACTTGTGTCAATTCAATACTTTGGTGCGCCGCCGCTCGGCAAAACCCTGCCTATCGCTTCACCCGCAGTCTGGGCCTTGTTTTCCGGAAAGTGATGCGATCAGGACACAGTTCTATTGCTTTTGCAAAGATTAGATGCTTGTTGAGAACAATCCGCTCGGATTTTCAGGTTTTTTGCCTTCGGGATCGTCCCGTGCCTCGGCTTCTCCAACAGAACGATTCGACTGGAGTAGGGAATTGAAGGCATCCCCCCTTGCCACCCCGGATCCGGCCTTTTGAACTAAGCGGCTCAAAAGTTTGAAATGAATTTGGAGATTATAAGTTCAAACTCCTCGCCTTTATTTAGCCGAGTGAAATTAATCTTTTCCTTAACGCATGAAACAATGTCGCGAATTCAATAAACGCACAATCCCGGTAGACCTCGAATTGCTTTGGCTTTCATTTCACCGCCACTTAAAAATGTTGCTTCCTGTCATGCCCCCTCAAAGTCTCCGCAGTCATCGTTTGCCTTCGTTTTTGCTCGTTTTGCCTTCGCTTGAAGCACAAAACTTGATAGATACCACAGGACATAGACACTCAGCACAGGTGGCGGCCCGCTGCCGCTGAATACCGCGAGCGTCGCATCTCGGAAGGTAAGAACAAATGGCGGATACGGCTCTGGTTCTGGCAATTGACCAAGGCACAACATCGACACGGGTGATCCTGTTCGATCAGGCGCTCAGCATCCGCAAGACGGCCCAGCAGGAGTTCCACCAGCACTTCCCGGAATCGGGCTGGGTCGAACACGACCCCGAAGAGATTTGGTCCACCACCGTCGCCATGTGTCGGCAAGCGGTGGACAGCGCGGGCGCGTCCGCCGCACAGATCGCAGCCATCGGCATCACAAACCAGCGCGAAACCACCGTGGTCTGGGACAAGACCACTGGTCGCGCCGTCTATAACGCCATCGTCTGGCAGGACCGCCGGACCGCAGCCTATTGCGAAAGCCTGCGTGCGGCGGGGTATGAAACGGATGTGACCGCCCGGACCGGGTTACTGCTCGACCCTTATTTTTCAGCCACCAAGCTGCGCTGGATTCTGGAAAATGTCGAAGGCGCGCGGGCGCAGGCCGAGGCGGGAAATCTGCTGTTCGGCACCATCGACACCTACCTGATCTGGCGCATGACCGGCGGCAAGCGGCATGTAACCGACGCCACCAATGCCGCACGCACAATGCTCTACAACATCACCAAAGGCGACTGGGACGACGATATGCTGACGCTGCTGGATATCCCGCGCGGCATGCTGCCCGAGGTGCTGGATTGCGCCGCAGTATTCGGCGAGACCGAGCCGGGTCTTCTGGGCGCGCGCGCGATCCCGATCCTGGGCGTTGCCGGCGATCAGCAGGCGGCCACGATCGGGCAAGCCTGTTTCGCGCCGGGCATGCTGAAATCCACCTACGGGACCGGGTGTTTTGCCCTGCTCAATACCGGTACCGCGCCGGTTTTTTCAACCAACCGGCTGCTGACCACTATCGCCTACCAACTTGACGACACACCGACCTACGCGCTGGAGGGGTCGATCTTTATCGCGGGCGCAGTGGTGCAATGGCTGCGCGACGGGCTGGGTGTGATAACCTCGGCCGCCGAGACGCGGGCGCTGGCCGCCAAGGCCGACCCGCATCAGGACGTGATCATCGTTCCCGCCTTCACCGGGTTGGGCGCGCCTTATTGGAACGCCGAATGCCGGGGCGCGGTCTATGGGTTGACCCGCAATAGCGGCCCCGCCGAACTGTCGCGCGCCGCCCTGGAAAGCGTCGGTTTCCAGACCCGCGATCTGCTTGAGGCGATGATGGCCGATTGGACCGGCCCGGCGGGCCAGAACGTGCTGCGGGTGGATGGCGGCATGTCCGCCTCGGACCCCGCCATGCAGTTTCTGTCCGATATCATCAATGCCGAAGTAGACCGTCCGCAGGTACTGGAGACCACAGCATTAGGTGCTGCCTGGCTGGCGGGCAGCCATGCGGGTGTGCTGCCGGGACAAGCAGAGTTTGCCAGCAACTGGTCCATTGAGCGCCGGTTCAGCCCGTCCATGAACGAAGGCGCACGCGACACACGCTACGCCCGCTGGAAACGCGCGGTCGCGGCGACGATGCAGGTCTGAACCGCGCTGTCCTAATTGGCCCAGCGAGCCCAATCTTCGGGCGAACCGCGAAAGGCGTTGATATCGACCGGGCCGGACACGCCCGGCACCTTGCCGGTGCCGGTATATTGCCAGATCGTCCAGTCCGCGCCGGGATAGATTTCGCTCGGGTGGCCCGCGACCGAGCGCAGCCAGAATTCGGTGCCCCGCAATTCTCCGATCCCGGTGTCGCGATAGAAATCAACCGTGGTGTAAACGATGGGTCGACGGCCGTAATGACGTTCGAGAATGTCGAGAAAGCGCTTGGCCTCGGCCCGCACCACCCGCCCCTCGGGACGTTTGCGGCAGGTGGGCGAATGCGGGTTCCATTCCATATCCAGCACATGCGGCAAGGCGCGCCCGTCGCGTGGCACGTTCTTGATGAACCAGCGGGCCTGCTCGGCAGCAGGACGGCAGAAATAGAAATAGTGATAGGCGCCATAGGGCACCCCTGCCTTGCGGGCGCCGCGCCGGTGATCCTCAAAGGACGGATCGACCAGATCTCCGCCCTCGGTGGCCTTGATGAAAACAAAGGAAATGCCCGAGGCCTTCGCCGACTTCCAGTCAATCCCGTCTTGCCAGCGCGACACATCGATCCCATGCACTCCATAGCGCCAGGGCGCGCGACCCGACCAGTCATGTGGATCGTGATCGGCGAAGCGCATCGGCCCTCCTGTCCGAGTGGCCAGCCTAAGCGGCTCTGCCCGTTCGACCGGCTTCGGCTGTCCGCAGGCGCAGAGCATACAAAGTGCCAAAAATCCCAGAATCCGCTTCACTGCTACCTCGGCCCGACCCGTGCCTTTGGGCACAGCAAAGCGGGCAATCGGCGCCGTGGCAATTGTTAATTCCGCGCCCGGGAAGTCAGTGGGCGCTCTCGGCTGGATCAAGCCGAAACGGCACGGGTTAAAATCGGAATCGAAATGTGTATCACTACACGCGACACGCCGGATCACCCGGCCCCGAGATGGAGCGTGCCATGGCCAGCGACATGAGCAGTTTTTCACATCGCGAGATGGAGCTTCTGTCCGCCTTGCGGCGCGCGGGTGGGTCAGCGCGGGGCACCGAACTGGCCAAGGCGATGAACGTTTCGGAAGAGACTGTGCGCCGTACGATCAAATCGCTTGCCACTTCGGGCGCGCTGGTGCGGGTACATGGCGGGGCCTATCTGATCGGCACGCGCAATGACCCCAGTTTCTTTCGGCGCATCAACAAACATGCCGAGGAAAAGCGCCTGATCGCCGCAACCATTGCCAGGATCGTGACGGATGGCATGACGATTTTCCTTGATGTTGGCTCCACCACCGCTTTTGTCGCCGAGGAATTGCGCCACCAGCATGCCGGGCTGACCGTGGTGACAAACTCGATCGGGGTGGCGCAGACATTGGTCAACACCAATGGCAATCGGGTTCATATGCTGGGGGGAGAGCTGCAAAGCAACGAACGCGGCACTTTCGGCCATGTTGCCGAGCGTCAGGCGCGCCGCTTTGCCTATGATATGGCGGTGCTCAGTTCCGACGCGCTGTCAGCCGAGCGCGGGTTCCTGTACCTGAGCGCCGCCGAGGCGCATCTGGCCACCGAGATTGCGGTCAGCGCCGCGCGGGTCCTGATGGGCATCGACCGCCACAAGTTCAGCGCGACCGCACCCCATTGCGGCCCCGAACCCGAGGCAGTGGATCAGATCGTCTCGGACCAGGCACCACGTGGCCGCCTTTCGGCCGCGCTGCGCAACTGGGATATCGACGTGACCACCGCCCAATAGCACCCAGCGGCAGTGTGTTTGCAATGCGCAGGCCCTAGCGCATGCTCTGCTTCGGGCCGTCTTCGGTGATCGAATAGAGCGATAGCGTGTGATCCGCATTGCGCATCCGGTGGCGCAGCAGGGTGCGGGTCAGGCGTGCCAGATCGCTCTGGTATTCGGGCCTGTCTGCCACGTTCTCCATCTCTCCGGCCCCGTCATGATCAAACAGGACGGGCGGCAGATCGGCGGCGAACTCGACCAGGGTAAAGCGGTTCTCGCGAAGAATGCACAGGCTTGAATCACCCGGTCCGGTGCCCAGACACCGTTCTGCTTCCGTCGGCGTCAGCGGATCTGAGAAATCGAGTTCGGAATAGGTGTGTTCCCGCCAACCTTGTGGGGCTTCGCCATGGATCAGCGGCAACAGCGACCGTCCATCCATGGAATTGGGCACATTTGCCCCCATCCAGTCCAGAATGGTCGGCGTCACGTCGATCGATTCCGACGGCAGGGTCACCCGGCGCCCGGCATTCTCTGTATTCCCCGGACAGCGCACGATCAGCGGCGTGTGATAGGCGGCGTCAAAGATCGTCGACTTGCCCCAACCATGGTGATCGCCCAGCATCTCGCCGTGATCGGCGGTGATCACCACCAGCGTATCGTCATACTGGCCCGAGCTTTTGAGGAAGTCGACGACCCGACCGATATGGCTGTCCACCTCGCTGGCAAGCCCCAGATAGATCGCGCGCAGGCTCTGGACGGTCTCGTCGCTGGCGTCAAGACCGTCGAACCCCTCGACCATGCTGGCAGCGGTATTATTGTCCAGCGCGGGGCCGATGAACGGATGAATGGCCTCTTCGGAGGCGCGACTGTCCTTGCGCACCGGCAGCGGCAAGCGTGCGGGGTCGTACATGTCATTGTAGGGCGCGGGGGCCACAAGCGGGGGATGCGGGCGAATATAGGTCAGATGCGCAAACCAGCTTTCGCTGGCATAGGCGCGCATCTTGCCCAGAAAGCTGTCAGTCAGAAAAGCCGTGTCGCTGTCTTCGGCCCGATAAAGCGCCGGATCGGTCAGCCGCGGCGCACGCCCACTGGGCGAAACCGGTTTGTAGACATCAAAATACCGGTCAAACTCGTACCCCTGCGCCATCAGATGCGACCGCCAGGGAAAGGACATCTCCATCCGCATTTCGGTGATCTCGTGAAATCCGTTCATGGGGAATTCATAGGTTTTTAGCGCCGGATCGCCCGGATCATAGGCGCGCGGATCCTGCGATGTGTCGGTATATCCAAACAGCATCGGCAGGTAGCCCAGCTTGCGCATCTCGGTGGCGATATTGGGCGTGTCATGGCGCAGCGGCGTGCCGTTGCGGATCGAGCGATGATTCATCGCATATTGCCCGGTCAGGATCGAGGCGCGCGACGGGCCGCACGGATTGGTGACCGAAAAGTGCCGCTCAAACGACACCGCCTCATCCATGAAGGCACGTAGGTTCGGCAGATCGACATGCGCGGCCAGCGCACCGTTCAGGCAATCGGCCCGCAGTTGATCGATGATGATGATAAGGACGTTTTTCGCGCCTGCCATCCTGACCTCCGGGTTTGCGCCGCATTGGTCGCAGCTTTGCCCGGCAAACCCCGATATGCCAAGCCCTGGCATCGCCAAATGCATGCAAAATCGGCACCTTTTTGGATGGCCTCAATATGATACTCTCGGTATTTGCAAACTCGTGCTAAGATTGACTGATCTGTATTTGTATGAGTTATTGCTTAAAAGGATGCCAACCATGTCAGATCGACCTCAGGGCCATTATGCGCTCAGACCATTGGAGAAAGCAGATCTGACCCTGATTTCCCGCTGGTTTCGTAACGTTGATGATCTGGCCGCGTTCGACCGGACGTGCCGGATGCCGCTGAACCTGACGGGCACCGAACGCGCCTGGGAACGCGCGGTCGAACAGCCGGCAGAGTGTGAGCGTTGCTGGTTCGTGATCGAATCGGACGCCGAGGTGGGCGTAGGCATCGTCGGGCTAGAAGGAATATCACCCACGAATCGGGACGGCATCATTGCCACATTCCTCGATCCATCCTTGCGTGGGCAGGGTGTGGGCACCCGCGCCGCAGCGTTAGTGCTGGATCTGGCCTTTCGGCAGCTTGGCCTGAACCGGATCACGTCCTATTATCGCGAAGACAACCACACCAGTCATCAGGTACTTGGGCAACTTGGGTTTCAGATAGAAGGACGCATGCGCAAAGCATGGTTTGCGCAGGGAAAATTCTTTGACATGATGGTCGTTGGTCTTTTAAACGACGAATGGGAGGCGCGCCGCACGTCGCTGTCCAGCGAGCTTGATGGCGAGACCAGCGTGGGGATGGGCGAGGCAGGATCCTCGGGGTGGAATTGGCCGCTCATTGACCCGGATGTAAATTAAATTCAATTGTATTTGTCGACTTTGACGGAGGGAATGGGGTCATGGCCCATGGCCAGCCCCGGGTGTAGAACAGAGGTGGAGCACGGAACGTGAGCGCAGACAGCCCAAGTTCTGAGATCAAGCACCGGCTTGGGGCGGTGCTGTTTGCCGATGTGGTCGGGTATTCCCGGCTGATGGGCCAGAACGAGGTCGATACCTATAGCGCGTTGAAATCCCTGTTGGTCCGGCTGGAAGATGCTTGCCGCAAGTTCGACGGGCATGTGGCCGAGATTCGCGGCGACGGGGTTCTGGCGTTGTTTGACACCGCCTCAAGCGCGGTGCGCTTTGCGGTGGAACTGCACCGGATCGCCGATGAAAACAACGAAACCCGCCCGGAGGACCAGCGCATCCATTTCCGCGCCGGTGTGCATCTGGGCGAAATCATGACCGATGAGCGTGGCGTTCACGGCGACATCGTCAATATCGCTGCCCGCCTGCAAGAGATCGCCGATCCCGGTCGTATCTGCGTAAGCGCTACGGTCTATGAACAAATTCGCAACCGGCTGCGATATGGCTATGAATTCCTCGGGCCGCAGACACTCAAGAACATTGCCAATCCGATTCCCACCTATTGCGTGCGCAGCGAGGTCGAGGGCGTGACCATGGCCGCCACCCTGCGGCCCTCTCCGGTGCAGCCGGAACAGCCAAGACCAGATACACCTTCTGTGGCGGTGCTGCCCTTTGTTAGCATGGGGGGAGATCCCTCGGATGGCTGGGTAGCGGATGGGCTGACCGACGACATCATCCTGAACCTGTCAAAATTCAAAAACCTTTTCGTCATCGCCCGCAATTCGGCGTTTTTCTTCAAGGCGCAATCCATGTCCCCGCGGGACGCGGCCCGCAAGCTGGGGGTGCGCTATATCGCGCGCGGCAGCGTGCGGCGGGCGGGCAACCGGATCCGGATCAGCGTCGAACTGATCGACGCCGATTCCGAACGCACCATCTGGGGCGAGCGCTATGACCGGGTGATCGACGACATCTTTGCCATTCAGGATGAGGTGACCGAATCCATCGTCGCCTCGACCGCCGTGCTGATCGAGGCGCAGGAGCGCCAGCGGCTGGCGCAGATGGTGCCCAACGATCTGGCTGCCTACGGCTATGTGCTGCGCGGCCAGCAATATCTGCACAAATACACGCGGCAGGACAATCACGAGGCCCATACGCTTTACGAACAGGCGTTGGAACGCGACGAAGGCTATGCCCGGGCATCGGCCGCGCTATCGCGGACGCTGAATATCGACTGGCGTTATTCCTGGACCAATGATTCCGATCAGGCTCTGGATACCGCATTGGGGTTTGCCCAGCGGGCCGTCAACCTGGATCCCACCGACGCGCGCGGGTTCGGAGAGCTGGGCTTCGTGCATCTCTACCGCAAGGATCACGACGCGTCGCTCGGGTCGTACCGGCGCGCGCTGGCGCTGAACCCCAACGACGCCGATCTGCATTCCGATTTTGCTGATGCGATGGTTCATTCCGGCGACAATGAGACCGCCATTCACCATCTGAAACAGGCGATGCGGCTGAACCCGTATTTTCCGGATCAATACCTGTGGCATCTGGGCGGCGCCTATTACAACCTCAAGCAATATGACGACGTCATCGAAACCGTGAACAAGATGAACAACCCGACCGAAGGGCAACGCATTTTGGCCGCCAGCTATGCGCAGTTGGGCAAAGTGGACACCGCCCGCACGATCGCGGACAAGCATCGCGAGGCGCATCCAAACTTCTCGCTCGACCATTGGGCCAAGGTCCAGCCGGACAAGCTGGAGGATGACACCCAGCATTTCGTCGAAGGGCTGAAGAAGGCAGGTTTCTGAAAGCGGCCTGACAACCTGCCTGAAACGCAAAAAGGGCGCGTATGAAACGCGCCCCGATGCCAAAACTGTCAGTACGATCAGTCGCCGCCACGCGCCTTTGCACCGCTGACTTTCGCGCCGCTTACCTTGGCGCCACTGACTTTCGCGCCGGAAACCTTGGCCCCGCTGACCTTTGCACCGCTGACCTTGGCCCCTCCCATGGAAGGCAGTTCAACGCCAAAATAAACATCCAGCAGCACTTCTTCGAATTGTCCGTTCATCACATCCATGCGGATCGTGTAGTCGGATTTGTCATAGTCCCAGACCTTGACGTCATTCGAGAACTGGAAGTCAGCCGCCGCGACGCCCGTTCTTCCGGGATCGTTGGGCGCGCGTGACGCCAGATCGCCAGGGGCATTTTCGATCACGTTGCCGTCTTTGTCTTTGATTTCGTTTACCGGTTTTCCCGGCCCGCGTACCAAAAACAGTGCAGGTGCCGGCAACTCGAAATAGACACCATCATAAGAAAACCCGTAGATACGTGCGAAATTCGCCTTTCCCGAGTTATCGTCATCACATTCCTCGATCTGTTCTTCGAGGAACCTGTTCCTGCTTTTGGGGTTATTTTTTGTGTTCTTGTAGGTCAGATCGTCGACCAGTCGTCCAAATAGCAGCACTTCCGAAAAACTGAGTAAAGATTCACCCACTTCACCCACTCCTTGTGTCTGGGGGATTGCAACAGGGCGATCCGCCCCAAATCCCGTTGTGGCGGCCCCGCCAAGCCGGGGCCTAAATAAAGATAAGAATAACTCCTTCAGCCACCGTGCCATAAAATTCATCATTTACAAAGAAGTTTACGCAGGGGTCAGTCCGGCACCCGGGTCCGGGTCGAAACCGCATGGCTGTGTTCATCCGGCTCGGTCAGTCTTGGACCAACGTCGACAATGCCAACCTCGCGCATGCGGAAATTGCCCTCGATGATCTGCCGGAACGCGCCATCGGTGATGTCCTGGTCCACCTGCACCAGTGCCCGCTCGACACCCAGATAGCTCAGCATCTCGGCATCCAGCAGGCTCCAGGCATCTGCCAGATAAGAGCCCAGGAAATCGCGTGCCTCGAGCAGCGCGATGCGGAATCCGTCGGGGTTTTCAGCGTAGCGCGCGTCGAACATCTCCTGCATGACCTCGCCATATTCGGGCGAATCCTCGAGCTGGTCTGACAGGTCTTCCATCTCTGGCGAGATCAGGTCATGCACCAGCAGCCGCTCGTGATAGATATCGACGAAGATGTCGAACATCGCACCGGTCAGCGGTTCGGAAAGCGCGTGCTCGCTGCTCCAGCCGCATTCGAATTGCGACAGGGTCTTGTCATTGGCAGCCATGCGGATCTGGGCGTTTTCCGACAATTCGGCAAAGCGGCTGAGTCGGTTGAAGGAATAGAGATTGCCGCGCGTGTTCTCCAGCAGCTCCTCGACCACCGAGCCGAAATGCAGCGCCGCCACCAGCGCCACCATATCCGCGGCGGATTCGTGAAAGCCGTAATATTCGCCCGGCGTATCCTCGGGCGCGGGCATGCCGATGACGCTGTAGATGATGGCATGGCCGATCTCATGGGCGACCACGTCGAAGTTCAGACTATAGGCGCGGTATTCATCGCCATGTTCCCAGGTGCCACCGGTTTCCAGAAATCCCCAGCCGATATGGGCATTGTCGAGGCTGGGCAGAAGCGACAGTTCCAGCCGCTCGAAATCGCGTTCGAAATGCCACGGGATCGGGCGGCCGAAATAGCCTTCCCAGACATCCATGGTGAAATGTGCCGATCCAAAGAGATGCGCGGCCTCAAAAGCCGGGTCTGACGGATCGAGATAGGCGAAAT
The DNA here is from genome assembly GCF_023502395.1 of Ruegeria spongiae. Classification (GTDB taxonomy): domain Bacteria; phylum Pseudomonadota; class Alphaproteobacteria; order Rhodobacterales; family Rhodobacteraceae; genus Ruegeria_C; species Ruegeria_C spongiae. Next base: position 168,598 of record NZ_JAMFMB010000003.1, read on the forward strand.
TGCCGCCTTCATCGGGTTCGGCAGGCGGATGAACCGGGCCGTCCCAGGGCGGCAGATACATGCCCGGCCCATTCGGTCCGTCAATGATCGCGCCAAAAGGCGTGGTCTTGCCCACCGCGTTGATCGTGTACATGCGCGGCCCCGAAGGACCGGGACCCAGGCTGCCGGGCGGCGCCGAGACCTCGACCAGTTCCGGAACCGGGTTGCTTTCGAAAAACGGCGATTGCGGAAAGAGCAGAAACCGCGTGCCCGGCGCTTCGTCCTCTGGCAGGTCGGGTTGGTACATGCGTCCCTCCAATCGTTCAACTATACGTCTGGCGCCACGGCAGCATCGCCACCAGCCTGAGAATACAGGAACTCGCGCGTGACCAGTGTACAGAATTCTTCGCGATCTGCGAGCCCGAGGCTGTGGGCATGCGCATCCAGGTCCTCCGGGACCGGTTGACCCAAGTGCTCCTCAAAGTACCAGATCAGCAACCGCAGCCGGTCCTGCGCGGAAAAGGCACCGTTTTCAGCGCCCTGCAGGGCCGCTTTCTTGGCCTCGGCCCGAGCTTTGAGATCGGTGTAATTCCCCGCCCACCGCAGCGCGGAGAGCATATGCGGCTCCAGCCGGTCGGCCCGTAGCGCACGTATCTCGTCGGTGAGCGCGGCACCGCCCAGGAAATCCTCGTACCCGGCCTCGTCCAGATCATTGTCCTCCAGCCAGCGCAACACATCGCGCCGTTGGCTCAGCCCGGTCTGCGAACGGTGACGATCCATCTGCGCCAGCAACGCGTCGCGATCCGCCTGCAATCCGCGCCGAGCGGCGTCTTCCTGCGTCAGAACGCCCAGCATCGCCCGCTCGCGCAGTTCTGCAAAGCGCGCGGGATCAAGCCGTAACTCGTCCAGCAGGTCCTGCGCGCCTGATCGATCCCGCACGGTTTCGCCATCGATACGCCGGGTCAACCCTTGCCAGGCCAGTGTCCGTTCGACCCGCGCGGGCGCCTCTGGGACCTGTGCCCCGCTCTCCAGATAGGCCGCCATCCTTCGCAGCATCTCGCAGGCATCGTCGCGCTTGGCATCAACCTTGCCCTCGGGCAGCCAGTCGCTGAACGCCCTCAGATCGTGATGCTGTGTCAGCATGGACTGCAGGCGCGGCCAGTCCCGGTCGCGATAGTGCAGGATCTTGCCCGCCTTAAGGATCGCCTCAGCCGGGCCAGACGACAGAACTCCGGCCTCCAAGGCCCGGACCACGGTGGCGCGGATCGACACCATCGGCTCGCTAAGCGGCTGAAACCCCAGCTCCGCTGGGCTGTGCAGCACCGCAACCTCATCATCATCCTGTAGTACACCCGTGTGGTAATCTTCGAAGATCCGGCCCACACCGATCATCCCGAAATCAGCCAGTTCAGCAGCACGCAGCGCGCCCATGCTGGCGCTGCCGAAGACCGGAATCCCCTGTTCCATCGCCCAGAGGATTTCCTTGTGCCAGACCGAGGGCACGCCCTCGAAATACCCGTCGATAATGCCGATGGCGCGGGGGGTCTCGCGGGCCACGCGATAGACATCGCCCTGTCGCACCGGCGGCAGAATATCGGCCTCCAGAATCTCTCCCACCGATGGCGCAGCCAGCGTCGGGCCGACAAAAACCACCACGCTCATGCACGTACCCCTCGCGCGCGTGGCCCCGGCACGAAATCAGGATCGTCATGCGGCGCTTCCAACCCCGGTATGACCGCGCGCACAACGGCGATGTCGAGCCCCTCTTGCGACAGATCGACGGAGATCACCTGCTTGATCCCAACCGAAGCCAGTCGCGACACCAGCCAGTCCAGATCGCCCGCAAAGGACTCGGTCGCGTTGCTGGGACAGGCACTGAAATCTCCCGTCGGCACCGCCCCGTCGATCAACTCGCGCACGTAGCGGCCCCGCGCCTGCAAGGCAGTGTCGGTGAAATCCTTAGGTTCAAGATCGTCGCGCGTGCCCGAGATATAGGTCAGCCGCGTTTGCGCCGCTTCGGTCAGGGCACGCAACAGCGCGATGGCCCGGTCTGGGTGACAGCCATCACCCAGCCCGATATGGCCCGGCTGCGTCCCCGCCTCGCAGATCGCGCAGTGGAAACAGTCCACGCCCACATCCGAGGTCGTGTTCCACACCCCCACATCTATCCCGGCGGCGGTGAACCGCTCCAACGCCTCGCGACAGCGCGGATCGTTAATTGTTGCCGGGTCGATGCGCTGATCGCGCGGCCCCTGATGCCAGAGCGTGGTGGCGTCCCGTTCGATCACCTCGCAGATCGCGTGGCAGGTCGCCTCGCTCAGATCGTTGCCTGAAGCCAACCCGTTGGTCGAGCGGGGAAAGGCGCAATGGCCACCATTGGGCGGTTCTGTGTAATCGGTATCGACCATCTCATGGGGCACCCAGCAGGGGCTATCCGCGCCAAGATCATGGCCTTCGATCCAGAGCAGGCGGCGATGCGGATCGAAACGCCCGCCGGTGACCTTTGGCAACCGGTCGATATCGGCCACGTTCGCCTCTGCCCGCAGATCTGCATAAGACGCCCGGCGCAGGGGTCGCGTGATCCGTTCGGCATGCCAGCTTTCGATCGCCTCCATAACGCCCGAGGCTTGTGCCGCCTCCAGTGACAACCCCTTGCCCAACGACACCGCGACCGAGCGGGAATTGGGGCGGCACACCATCACCGTGGGCAACCCGATCCGGTCCAGCCCGGTCAGGTTGGCCACCCGCGTGATGCCCATGCGTTTGAGATGCGGCTGCACCAGCGCCAGCGTCTGCGACGGGTCGCGCAGCCGATGGGTATCGAGGCGATAACGCTTGGTTGACGCATCTGTCATGGGGCCAGCCTTCGGGAACGGTCACGGCCCATGGGACGCGCGAGGGGAATAATGCCCGTGAGGATGAGCGATCAGCGCCCACCGGTCAATATCGCCTGTCGATCAGCTCAAAAGACCCGCGCGCCATCCTTCCAGACCGCCACTCCGCAGGGCTCAAGCCGCGCACCGTTCCAGTCCACCGCATGGGCGCTGTAGTTCACCACAAAACGATGCGCGCCCATATCACGCAGCCGCAGACCCTCGGGCAATCGCGTAACAGCAAGCCCCGCGCGCTCAGCCGCCGCCGCCACAATCCGGTCCCAGAGCATCTCATCGGGGTAAGCCCCGATATAGCTGAGCCCATCACCGCCCATCTGCACCGGCGCGCCCGCTTCGGTCTGCAGCAGCACCTCGGCCTCACCGCTCAACTGCTCCTGCCAGTGGATCACCTGCCCGCCGCCAGAAACCGCGCGGGTATGATCGGGCGGCAGCGACTCGACCAGATCGACATGCACGTCCAGACCCGGCACACCGGGACGGCCCGCATCCGGTATTTGGTAGTCATCGTTGATCGCTCCGCTGCGCGGCCCCAAGACCACCTGCGCGCCCGAAGCGTTGAGCGCCGCGCTCAGGTCGGGTGGCAGAACCGCCAGACCGGGGGCGAGGATCAGGTCATAGCCGCTGAACGCACGCTGCCGCGAAGGTAGGAAATCAACCGACAGCCCGGCCCGCCGCAGTGCCTTGTAAGCCGAAAGGATCAGGTTGAAATAGCTGAACCCCGCCCCCTGCGGTTGCGTCGCCCAGGCCCAATCCGACGGGTAGTCGAACAAGATTGCCACCCGTGCCTGCGCTTGCGTCAAGTCTCCCAGCTTTGCCAGATCATCGACCACCTGCACCGCCTCATCCGCCCCGACCGCGTCTCGCCCATCCGGCTGCAACAGTCCCGCGTGGTATTGCTCCTGCCCGAAGGGTGCCTGTCGCCAGCGGAAATAGCTGACCACCTCGGCTCCGTGTGCCACCGCCTCCAGCGACCAGAGCCGGACCATCCCCGGTAGCGGCGCAGGGTTGTAGGGCGCCCAATTCACCGGTCCGGGTTGCTGTTCCATCACCCACCAGCGCCCACGCCCGACCGCGCGGTAGAGGTCGTGGTGCATCGCCTGCATGTCGGGATCGCCCTGTTGCAGGAAGGCCAGTTTATGCGCTGCCGTTTCGTCCAGCCGATCGGAAAGGAACCCGATCGGATAGCTGTCCCAACTGGCGATATCCAGATCGTCGCCAACTTCGAAATGATCGTACTCCAGTACCCGGCCCATATAGTTGTGGATCAGCGGCGCGTCTGTATGGGCCTTCAGCACCTTGGCCTGCGCCCGGTTGAACCGCACCACCTGATCCGAGCTATAGCGGCGGAAGGCCAGCACATGCGACGGGTTCGGGTCGGTCACGGTGAGGTTGGGCAGGTCGACCTGATCAAAGGAGCCGTATTCCATCGACCAGAACACATTGCCCCAGGCACGGTTCAACGTCGCAATATCGCCGTACCGCGCGGCCAGCCAATCCCGGAACCCTTGCCGCGCAGCCTCGCTATAGCTCAGCACAGAGTCATGACAGCCATATTCGTTGTCGATCTGCCATGCCGCCACATGGGGGTTGTGCGCATAACGCTGCGCGAGGATGTCGGTGATCCGCACACATTCATCAAGATACCCGGGATGGCTGAAGCAATAGTGCCGCCGCGAGCCGAACTTGCGCGGCTTGCCCTCGGCATCCACGGCCAACATGTCCGGATGCCGGTCGATCATCCAGCGCGGCGGTGTCGCCGTGGGCGTGCCCAACACCACCTTGAGTCCTGCCGCCCCCAACACCTCAATGGCGCGGTCCAGCCAGCCAAGCTGCACTTGCCCCGGAACCGGTTCTATCCGACCCCAAGCGAACTCGCCGATGCGCACCCAGGTCAGGCCTATCCGGGCCATGCGGGCGGCGTCATCCGCCCACCCCGCCTCGGGCCAGTGTTCGGGGTAATAACAGACGCCCAGTTCCGGTCTCATAGGATCACCTGATGCTCAGCGCGGCCTTTGCCAGCGCCACGCGCCACAAAGGTCATCCCATTTTCCGGCTCGGCCCGCAGCCTGTCTGCGCCGATCCCCTGCCGCGCAGTGGTGCAGTAGAGATCGCGAAAATCCGCTCCGCCAAAAGCCGGGCAGGAGGTGTGCCGCCCACCAAAGCGCACCGCTTTCAGGAAGGTGCCCAAAGGCGAATAGGCCGCCACACGGTTCGCACCCCATTGCGCGATCCAGACATTGCCACCCTGATCCACCACAGCTCCATCGGGGTTCAGCCCATCAACCCGCAGGTCGAGAAACACATGTGGGTCGCCCTCGGGCCAGCCGGTTTGCGCCTCCAGTGGCTGGCGCTTCACCTGTCCGGTTTTGGAATCCGTGTAATACGCGCAGCGACGGTCCGGCGCGAAACAGATCGCGTTCGAGATGGTGACATCCGGCACCAGTTGTCGCAACTCGCCCCGATAAAGGCGATAGATCGCACCGGCACCCCGCTCGGCCTGTTTGCCCATCGTTCCGATCCAGAACCCGCCCCAGGGATCCGCCCGCCCGTCATTTGAGCGTGTGACCGCGTTCTCTGCCTCTAGTGCCACCACCAGATCGCGCTTGCCATTTTGCAGATCGAAGTGCCAGAGGCCGGTCTCGGACGCAATCAGCAGCGTCTCGCGATCCACCCAGCCTGCGGCCGAGACATGTTCGTCAAACTGCCAATCCCGCGCGCCATCCGCGTCGCGCGTCATCAGGCGCTTGCCGAGAATGTCGAACCAGAATAGCTGCTGGCGCTGTGGATGCCAGAGCGGCCCCTCGCCCAGCTCACAGGGGCGGTCGTCGAAGATCTTGCTCATCAGATGGCCTCGTCATACGCCGCCACGATACCCACCGCGCGCGCGCTGACATCTGCCACCGACATGCCCGGCTTGAAGAGGGCCGAACCGATGCCGAACCCGTCAGCACTCGCCGCGAACCACTCGCCGAAATTCTCCGGCCCCGCGCCGCCCACGGCATAGACTTGCGTACCTGCAGGCAGGATGGCGCGCATCGCCTTCAGCCCGCCAGGTCCCGCCATATTGCCAGGAAACAGCTTCAACCCGCTGGCCCCGGCCCAGAGCGCGGCAAAGGCTTCGGTCGGGGTGAAGATACCCGGCCAGCTTTCCAGCCCCAGCGCCCGGCTGCGCGCAATCACTTCGGTATCGCAATTGGGCGACACGATCAGCCTGCCGCCCGCGCCAGCCACCTGTTCGACCTGCTCCACCGTCAGCACCGTGCCCGCCCCGATCAGCGCCCGGTCGCCGCAGGCGCGCGCCATGTCGGCGATGCTCTGCAACGGGCTCGGCGAGTTCAGCGGCACCTCGATCCGGGTGATTCCGGCGGCGATCAGCGCTTCACTCATGGCGACAGCATCCTGCGGGTCAAGGCCGCGCAGGATGGCGATAATGGCTCGTTCCATTTTAGTGCTCCAGCAGTTTCCGGGCCGCATTCAATCCGGCAAGTGTCATCCTCTGGCCGTCCGCGACGATTGCCGGGACACCCTGTAATTCCAACGCCTTGGCATAGATCGCCGACATGCCCGAAGCACCGATCAGGGCGATCTGCTGGCCCAGCCAATAGGACCGCGCAGCCGCCAGTTCCGCCCCGATCAAAAGGCCCGAAAGACGCGCGCGCGCCACCGATCCTTCGACCGCCTCAAGCAGATCGCTGGCGCGAATACCAAAGAGCCGCGCAGCCATGGTTTCAGGCCGCGACAGCGTCATCTCAACCGCCTCGCGAAAGGCGTCCTCGTCCCAGCCCTCGCCCACAGAATGGCGCAGGACCGAAACCGTCGAGAACTGGTCAAACATCTCGCCGGTCATGAAAGTCTGGAAACTCACCACTTCGCCCGCGCTGATATGCACCCATTTCGAATGGGTGCCGGGCAGGCAGATCACCCCGTCCCAATCGGTGTTCAGCGCCAGGAACCCGGCGATCTGGGTTTCCTCGCCGCGCATCACATCGGCAGGTTTGACCTGTTTCAGACCCGGCACCACATAGGCCCGGAGACGCGGATCGGTATCCGGCACCCGGATCGGCGCGCCCGAGAGCGGCGCAACCGGGACCGCTGCATAGGGCGCTTCGACCCAGCCTTGGCGCGCGCCGACCATGCCGCAGGCGATCACGTCGATAGGTGCCTCAGCCAGCCAGTCATCGACCAGTTCCAGCAGCGCGCCCTGAAACCCGGACCGTGCCAGCCGGCCCATGCCCTTGTCCGAGCGCGCCTCAGCCACGGCGCGCTGCCCTTGCATGGCCCAGACCCGCAAATGCGAGGTGCCCCAGTCAACCGCGATCCATTCGGCTTTGACGCTCATGTCCTATCCCGTCACCACAACGCCGCCATCCACGACCATGCACTGGCTTGTCATCATCCGGCTGGCATCCGAGGCCAGATACAGCACCGGCCCGATCATGTCATCCGGCGTCAGATGCTCTTTCAGGCATTGCCGCTCCATATGGGCCTCCAGCCCTTCGGGGGTGGCCCATTGATCGAGCTGCTTCTGGGTCAGAACCCAACCGGGTGCAAGGGCGTTCACGCGGATATTCTGCGGCCCCAGCTCGCGCGCGAGCGAACGGGTCATGCCGGTGATACCCGCATTGGCGGTGGTATAGGCGGTATAGCCCGCATTGCCCATCATGTAGCTGATCGAGCTGAAATTGACGATCGAGCCGCCTGTGCCTCGCATCTGCCGCGCGGCTTCCTTGCAGGCAAAGTAATAGGCCTTGAGGTTGATCGCCTGCATCCAGTCCCAGAATTCGGGCGTCGCCTCTTCCAAAGAATGGCGCTTGTCGTTGGCAGCATTGTTGACCAGCACCCGGATCGGACCATGGGCCGCCTCGGCCTGACGCATGGTCGCCAGCAACTGGTCGGTATCGGTGATGTCGCCCTGCAGGAACAGCGGCGCGCGCCCGTGTTTGCCCTGCATCTCGGCAACGAAGTCACTCGCATCCGAGCGTCCGATAAAGGCGACATTGGCCCCCTGCCCCATAAACCCATCAGTCAAGGACGCGCCGAGACCCGAGCCACCACCGGTGATATAGACCGACGCGCCTTTCAGATCGGGATGTATCACCTGTGTCATTCGCTCACCTCTTTGCTTGTCCAGGAGGAACACTCGATTTTTCTTCCCGGAATTTTCCTAAAAATCTTGCTCCCGCCCGGCATCAATGACTCTCCCGTGTGACCGGACGGGTGTCCTTGCCGACCAGAAAGTCCAGATCAGCCCCCTGATCGGCCTGTAGCACGTGATCGACATACATCTTCGCATAGCCGCGCGTATAATGCGGTGCGGGTGGGGTCCAATCTGCGCAGCGAGCCGCAAGCTCTGCCTCCGGCACCAATAGCTCCAACACGCCGGTCGCGACCGAGAGCCTGATCCGGTCGCCGGTGTGCACCAGTGCCAGAGGCCCGCCCGCCGTCGCCTCGGGGCTGACATGCAGGATGACCGTGCCAAAGGCGGTGCCCGACATGCGCGCATCGCTGACCCGTACGATATCGCGCACGCCGCGTTTCACCAGCTTGGCCGGGACCGGCATATCACCGACCTCGGGCATGCCGGGATAGCCTTTGGGGCCGCAATGTTTCAGCACCAGCACGGTGTTTTCATCCACCGGCAGGTCATCGCGGTCGATATTGACCTTCAGCTCTTCGATTGTCTCAAAAACATAGGCCGGGCCCTCATGTTCCAGCAGATGATCGCTGGCCGCCGAGGGTTTCACAATCGCCCCTTTCGGGGCCAGATTGCCGCGCAGCACGCGCAGGCCCACCGCCGGTTTCAGCGGCGCATCATAGGCATGGATGACATTGCGATCATAACATTCGGCCTCGTCATAATAATGCGAGATATCCTTGCCCATAACCGTATTGGCGGGGCGCAATTTGTGGCTGAGTTCGTTCAGAACCACCGGTACGCCGCCCGCGTAACAGAAATCTTCCATCAGATAGGTGCCGGATGGCATGCAATTGACCAGCAGCGGAATCTCTCCGCCGATCTCGAAATCCTCCATCGTCAAATCAACGCCGACGCGTCCTGCCAGCGCCAGCAGATGCACGACCGCATTCGTCGACCCGCCAAGGGCGGCATTGGCCAGTATGGCATTCTCGAAGCTTTCTTTGGTCAGAACATCCGACAGTTTCAGCTCTTCCTCCACCATCTCGACGATGCGCTTGCCGGTCATATGTGCCAGCGCCATGCGGCGCGCATCAACCGCCGGAAGCGAGCCGTTCATCGGCAGGGCCAGCCCCATCGCTTCGGTCAATGAAGACATGGTCGAGGCGGTGCCCATGGTCATGCACACACCCTTGGACCGGCTCATGCCGGACTCGGTGGCCATGAAGTCCTTGAGCGTCATATCCCCCGCCTTCACGTCCATGGCAAACTTGCGCACATCGGTGCCCGAGCCCAGATCGCGGCCCTTCCACTTGCCGTTCAGCATCGGCCCGGCGCTGACCACGATCGTCGGCAGATCGACCGAGGCCGCGCCCATCAATTGCCCCGGCGTGGTCTTGTCGCAACCGCCCAACAGCACCACGCCGTCCATACCATAGGCGCGAATGCTTTCTTCCACATCCATCGACAGCAGGTTGCGGAACAGCATTGCGGTGGGTTTCATCTGGGTCTCGCCCAGGCTCATCACCGGAAATTCGACCGGAAACCCGCCTGCTTCCCAAACGCCACGTTTCACCCCCTCGGCCAGATCGCGCAGACCGGAATTGCGAGGTGTCAGTTCCGACCAAGTATTGCAGATGCCGATGACAGGCCGCCCGTCAAAGACATGGTCAGGAAAGCCCTGGTTCTTCATCCAGCTCCGGCGGATGAAGCCATCCTTGTCCAGCATTCCATACCAGGTGCGATTGCGGCGCTCGCTCATAGTTTGCTGCCTTCAATAACCCACATACTCTGCGGGAAGCTCCACGGCAGGGTCAGGCCATGGCTCATCAGGTATTGACCGCTGACGGTCATGGGTTCCTGCTTCAGGATCGGATGCCCGCGCGACAGGGTCGGTGGCACTTCGGCCGTTTTGCGCAGCGATACGCGATATTGCGCATCTGCCTCCAGACGGGTCAAACGCAAGGGGCGCGGTGCAATCTGGGCCGAGGTATCGACCTTGCCCACAAAGACGACAAAGCGCGAGCCGTCGCTGGTTTGTTGCTGCTCGGCCAGCACCGCCGGATCGGGGCTGTCGAGCCGCAGAATATCGGCGTAGTAAAGCCAGTCACGATTGTCCTTCCACCACTCGGTGACCTCGCGCAGCACCCCGGCCTCTTCCTCGGTCAACTCGCGCGGGTCCATTTCGAACCCCATATGCCGCTGGGCGGCGACCCAGGCGCGGAAGCGTATGTCCAGCACCCGGCCCGAGGTATGGCAGACGCGCGGACCCACATGGCTGCCCGTCACTGCCATCGGCAGGAAGATCGCCGCGTTGTGCTGAATGCGCAGTCGCTCCAGCGCGTCGTTGCTGTCGCTCAGCCAGACTCGCTGGGTGCGCTTGAGGATACCGAAATCGATCCGCCCGCCGCCCGAGGCGCAGCTTTCGATTTCCACATCCGGGAAATCGGCGCGCAGCCGGTCGATCAGCGCATAAGACCCGCGCGTCTGCGCCGCGTCCGGCATCGGCAGCACGCGATTATGGTCCCATTTGATATAGTCGATGTCATGGGCCGACAGGATCGCCGCCATCCGCTCGTAAAGAAACTCGCGCACCTCGGGCAGCGCCATGTTCAGCGCCTTTTGCTGGCGACCGAGAATTTGATCCTCACCTCCCAGCGCCCATTCCGGATGCGCCCGGTGGATCGAGCTGTCGGGATTGATCATCTCGGGTTCGAACCAGATGCCAAAGGTCATGCCCAGCGAATGGACATGTTTGATCAGCGGGTCGAGTCCCTCGGGGTATTTGCGTGGATCGACCTCCCAATCGCTGAGCGATGAGGTGTCATCATCGCGCTGCCCGAACCATCCGTCATCCAGCACGAAGCGTTCGGAACCCAGATTGGCGGCACGCTCTGCGATGTCCTTCAGCTCCGGCAGGTTGTGGTTGAAATAGACCGCCTCCCAGCAATTGTAATGGACCGGGCGAGCGCGATCCGGCTTGGGGAAGGCCACGATCCGGTCACGCAGATGGCGCTGGAAGGCCACCGCGCAGCCATTGATCCCGTCATTGGAGAACACCGCATAAAGCGGTGCACTCTGGAACCGGGTCATCGCCTGCCGTTCCATCCGCGCGGCATGCCCGAACTGAATCTGGCGGCGGCCATCGGGCAGTTCTTCGGCCACCATCCGATGGCCGCCGGACCAGCCATAGTGGAATCCATAGGCCTGGCCTTGCGCATTCGTCGCCCCGCGCACCGGAACGATCAGGCCGGGAAAGTGTTCGTGCCCGGTGCGGCCCGTCCGGTTCTCGCGGTAGCGAATGCCCGGCGACCAGGCGGTGCGGTTCATCTGAAACTCACCACACCAGCGCCCGGCGAAATCCAGCATCTCATCCGACAATTGCGGCGCCGGAAAGACCGGCGCACTGAGCCAGTGCAGCAGCACCGGGCGGTCTGCCTCCAACGTGGCCTGCGCCTCGATGATATGGGTCTTGGGGTCGACCGAAAACCGCGCCACATAGGTCAGGCGATGTGCCTCGTCCCGATAGGTCAGGACAATGTGCTGGTCATCGACTTCTTCACCCACATAGCAGAACTTGGGCAGCAGTGGTGTGCCGTCCCCATCGCGCACAATCAGGCCCGGCTGGCCCGGAAAACTGCGCGTCGCCTCGGGGCAGATCGACAGCTCGGGGTTGGCGTCCAGCATGCCCCCGGTGACGTCCAGCCCGTAGGCCTTGAACAGTGTTTTCTCATTTTCGCCCTCGGGCAGGCGTGGCCCGAAATAGACGATCTCGGGCAGGCGCTCGCGGTCTGCCGCGAGCACCAGAGATTGCCGCTCATCATGCAGCGACCACGTGCGTATCATTACTTGACGGCTCCGAGGGTGAGACCCGCGATGAAATGTTTCTGCATCAGGAAGAACATCGCCACCGGCGGCAATGCGGCCACGATGCTGCCCGCGCTCATCAGGTGATAGGCGGCGCGGAACTGCGCGTTGAAACTGGTGATCCCGGCCGTGACCGGCTGGCTTTCCGCCCCTTGCGTCAGCACCACCGCCCAGAAGTAATCGTTCCAGATGAAGGTGAACATCAGCACGCTGAGTGCGGCCAGCGCCGGTTTCATCAGCGGCAACACCACATACCAGAAAATCTTGATCTCGCTGATGCCCTCGACCCGCGCTGCCTCGATCAGGGCAAAGGGCAGCGCCTTGATGAAATTGCGCATGAAGAGCGTGCAGAACCCGGTTTGGAAGGCGATATGGAACAGCACCAGCCCGGTCTTGGTGTTATACAGCCCCAGATCCAGCGTCAGATCGCGCACCGGCACCATCAGGATCTGGAAGGGCACGAAGTTGCCCGCAACAAACATGAAGAAGATCCACAGGTTCGACTTGAACTTGTAGATCCCCAGCGCAAAGCCGGTCATCGAGCTGAGCGCCACCGCCCCGATCACCGTCGGCACGGTGATCAGGATCGAGTTCAGCATGTAGCGCGGCATGTCGCTGTTGAAGAACACCTGCCCGTAGTTCTGGAAAAACTCGAACGAGCTGGGCATCCCCCAGTAGTTGGCGTTGACGAAATCCGCATCCGGCTTGACCGAGAAGAGCGCCACTGCCAGCAGCGGCCCGAGCCACAGCAACAGGGCAACGGGCAGCAGCGCCTTATAGGTGATCTGAGCGGCTTTGGGCTGTTTTTCAATCGGCGTGGGAAACATGGATCAATGCCCCTTCTCTTCGCGGTACATCGACCACAGGAAGTAGGTGATGAAGCACATCATGATCATGAACAGCACCACTGCGATCGCCGCGCCATAGCCCATGCGGAAACCGTATTCGGACAACGCCACCTCGAACATGTAATAGGCCAGCACCCGGGACGATCCGAACGGTCCGCCCTGGGTCATCACTGAGATCAGGTCGAAGGATCTGAGTGCGCCGATGATCGTCACTACAAAGGCGATGAATGTGGCGGGCCGCAATTGCGGCAGCACGATATACCACAGCATCTTGATACCCTTGGCCCCGTCCAGCCGCCCGGCCTCGATCTGTTCGGGATCGACCGCGTTCAGGCCGGTGAGGTAGAGGATCATGCAATAGGCGGTCTGTGGCCAGAGCCCGGCTGCGATGATGCCATAGGTCACCAGATGCTCATTGCCCAGCACGTTGATCGGCCCCATGCCAAACACGCCCAGCATCTGGTTCAGCAGCCCGAAGGTCGGGTCATAAAACCAGGTGAATACCAGCCCGACCACAACCTGGCTGATCACGAAGGGGAAGAAAAACAACGATTTGTACAGCCGGATGCCAAACACCGTCTGGTTCAGCAGCAACGCAATGAACAGACCCGCCGGGATCGCCAGAAGATACAGCACCAGCCAGATCAGGTTGTTCTTGAGCGAGGTATAGAACGCGTCGCGATCGACCCATTCATAATACAGGTCCTCGTAATTGCGCATGCCGATATATTCCGCCTGCCCCAACCCGTCCCATTCATAAAGCGACAGATTGAAGGACTGAAAAACCGGGGCGATCACATAAACGACGAAGAACAAAATACCCGGTGCCAGAAACAACCAGGGTGCAATGGCTTGCTGATTGCGGTGGAACCAGCTTTCGGGTTCGGAATCAATGATATCGGTCGAGGCGGACATGGCGGCCATCTCTTTCAGACTTTAGGGGGTGCGGCGGCGGGAACAGGCCCCGCCCTGCCGCGGTCTTAGGCGTCAGGTGGGGTCACCCCCACCCGCATTTTGTTATTTGTAGATACGCCCGCGTGCGCGTTCCAGCTTGGCCAGGATCTTGTCAACCTGATCTGGCTTGACCATGAATTCCTGGAAGCCTTCCATCGACACTTTGGCCATTTCGGCCGGGGCATCGCGGTCCCAGAACTGGGCCACGCCGCCGGGGCTGTTCTCGCTCAGCATGACAAAGCCCTTTTGCAGGAACTTATCGTCATCCACGCTGGACTTCGAGTTTACCGGCAACTGTCCGAGGTTCTTGCCATCGTTGATGATGGTCTGCTCTTCGGGTGAGGCCACGAAACGCAGGAATTCGCGCGCGGCTTCCTTGTTCTTGGCCGCAGAGGGAATGTGGAACGTGTCGGTGGGCGCGTCCTCGGCCAGTTCGACATCCGGGTTGATCGAAACGAACTGGTAGAAATCCAACTGATCGTCGGTCAGACCCGCATCCCGCAGAGGTGCCACAGCAAAGTTGCCCATCAGATAGGCGGCCGCCTCGCCATTGACCATGAACGGTAACGCCTCCTGCCAGCTATAGGTCTGGTGGTTGTCGATGAAGGCGCCCATGTCGATCAGCTCTTTCCAGTTCGCGAAAGTCTGCTTGACCCGGTCGTCCTCCCAGCTGATCTCGCCATTGGCCAGCTGATTGTGGAAATCATAGCCGTTGGTGCGCATGTTGAGATAGTCGAACCAGCCACCGGCGGTCCACAGGAACTTGGTGCCGATCGTGTAGCAAGCGCGGCCCGAGGCGACGATCTTCTCGCAATTGACCTTTTCCTCCTCCCAGGTGGTCGGCGCGCTCAGCTCCAACTCGTCAAAGATGTCTTTGCGGTAATAAACGCCCCACTGGTAGTAGGTATAGGGAACGCCCCACTGCTTGCCGTCGATGGTCATCGCACCTTTGGTGGACTTCAGATCATCGGCGAACATCGGCTCGGCCCAGAGGTCCGACACATCGTCGAACAGGCCCGCATCAACATAAGGCTTCATCCGGTTGGCGGCATACCAGGTCGCCACATCTGGCGCATTGGCGGTCAGGAAGTTGCGGATCTGGGTCTTATATGCTTCGCGATCGATCACCGTGATCTCGATGTTGAGGTCCGGGTTCTTCTCACCAAAGCGTTCGATCATGGCTTCCATCGTCGCGCGTGGCGCGGGGTTCGACGTATCCAGAAAGATCGACAGATCGCCGCTGACCTGCGCCAAGGCCGGCGCCGACAATGCCGTGCAGGCTGCAAGAGCGGCAAGAGTCCGCTTGGTCATGGAATGCATGGTGTCCTCCCTGTAGCTTCCAATTAGTTCCATTATTTGAAACCATGTTTTACATATTGAAAACTACACATCACTTCGGCTAGGGTTGTCAACAATAATCCTGCGCAAGGTCAGGACAACAGGAGGAGACGTCACCCAATGTCAGGGGACGGAACAGTCGGAAAAGCATGTGATGTGCTGGACCTTGTCGCGGGGTTCAATCGCCCTGTGCGCTTTGGCGAATTGCTGGATCACAGCCCCTTCCCCAAGGCCACGCTTTACCGGTTTTTGCAGACCCTCACGAATCAGGGCATGCTCAGCTACGACAGCGACCGGCAATCTTACACGCTGGGTATCAGGCTGGTGCGGCTGGCCCATGCCGCCTGGACCCAAAGTTCACTGGCGCCCGTCGCGCGACCGCATCTGGATGCGCTCAGCCGTGATCTGGGTGAAACCGTACATCTGGCGCAACTCGATGCCAGCCAGGTGCTCTATGTCGACAAGCGCAACGCCGATGACCCGGTCGAGATGTATTCGCAGGCCGGCAAGGTCGGTCCGGCCTATTGTACCGGGGTCGGCAAGGCGATGCTGGCCTTCCTGCCCGAAGACGCGTTGACCCGCGCGATCCAGCAGCAGAGCTTTCACCGCTTCACGCCCCATACGCTGGGGTCCGAGGCAGAGCTGCGCGCCGAACTCGACGCGATCCGCGCCCGCGGCTATGCCTTCGACCGTGAGGAACACGAACCCGGCATCATCTGCATCGCCGCCCCCATCCTGACCCCGGGCGATCGGATGCTGGGGGCGATGTCGATCACCGGGCCGACCAGCCGGACCGACCTGAAAACACTCGAAAAATGGGCCCCACGCGTGCGGCAGGCCGCTGACGATATCGGGCGCGAGGCACAGGCCTGGCGCTTTCCCGAAACACTCCACAAAGAGGCGATGGCGACATGACAGGTGTGACGCTGGAAGGCGCAATCAAGCGCTATGGACAAACCCAGGTGATCCATGGGGTCGACCTGCAGATCGAGGATGGCGAGTTCTGTGTGTTTGTCGGCCCCTCGGGTTGCGGCAAATCCACCTTGCTTCGGATGATCGCCGGGCTCGAAGAGACCAGCGAAGGCACTATTCGCATCGGCCAACGCGATGTGACCCATCTGGACCCGGCAAAGCGCGGCGTGGCGATGGTATTCCAGACCTATGCGCTTTATCCGCATATGAGCGTGGCCGAAAACATGGGCTTTGGCCTGAAGATGAATGGCGTCGCCAAAGCTGAGATCGACCGCAAGGTGCAGGAAGCCTCGGACATCCTGAAGCTTGGCCCCTACCTGAAACGCAAACCCAAGGCGATGTCGGGCGGTCAGCGCCAGCGCGTCGCCATCGGCCGCGCCATCGTGCGCGGACCTGACGTGTTCCTGTTTGATGAACCTCTGTCCAATCTGGATGCCGAACTCCGGGTCGAGATGCGGGTGGAAATCGCCCGTCTGCACAAGGAAATCGGTGCCACGATGATCTATGTGACCCACGATCAGGTCGAAGCCATGACCATGGCCGACAAGATCGTGGTGCTGCGCGACGGACGTATCGAACAGGTCGGCGCGCCGTTGGAACTGTACCGCAATCCCGACAACATGTTCGTCGCGGGTTTCATCGGCTCGCCCTCGATGAACTTCTTCGACTGCGACGTGGTCGATGGCAAGCTGACACACCCGGCCCTCTCCGCCCCGCTTGAACCGCCCGCGCCGATTCCGGCCGGGGCCAGCAAAGTCACGCTGGGGCTGCGCCCCGAACATATCGGACTGGACCACGACGGAGACGCGCTTTCGGTGGACCTGACCGAGGCGCTTGGCGGCGTGTCCTACGTTTACCTGACCGCATCGAATGGCGACAAGCTGATCGTCGAGGAGCGCGATGACGAACGCAGCACCGAAGGCAGCCGCGTCAGCCTTATCCTGCGCCCCGACCGGGCGATGCTGTTCGACGCCGAAAGCGGCACGCGCCTGCGTTGAGGCAGCATCGGCGCGGGTCACTGGCCCGTATCATGGTCTCATTGATCTTGACGCGAGACCCTGTTTTTTGCAGCACGAAGAACATACGGGTTTAATCAACCTCCGCCTCGTCTATGAGCGCCGCCGCCAGGGCTTCAAGTTTCGGTTTCAGGTTGCGCGCAAGCTCATGGGTCGCTCTATCCAGACGATTTTGATTTCTGAGGCGGCCGCCCCAGAAGTTGGTCCTGCCGCGTCCTGGTACGTCGGTTTCGATGCTGGCATAGGGATACCCGGTACCCACATCCAGAAAGAGGGCCTCTGCGGTGTTCTTCCCAGGATCGAAGGACAGCACCAAAACATAGCTTAGATGGCGAGATGCCGCCAGTTGCCTGATGCCCGCTTGATCCAGCCGTGCAAACCGCTGGAGTTTTGCCAATTGTGCTTCCAGTGGACCCAAGTGCACAAGTTTTCCGAGCGCATCAGGTAACCCTTCGGCGTACAAACGGCGCTCCTTGTCTGGCATAGTTGTGACTTCCCCATAGACCAGCCTAACGACACCGACCCGAGCGGGAAACTTCAGATTTGGCTCGTAAGCAGCGTGTCTTGCGACAGCAGACCCATCAAAGCCGGTCGCGGCCAGGTAGGCGCGGCCTGACGTATATTGCATTTCGGGCGAACAGGCAGAAATCGCTACCGTTGTGACAATAACAATAAACCGGAACATGGGGATCTCCTAAAAAATGTACTTGATCATTTGTTTCGACCGCTTGCGCGCCTTGCGATCGCCAAAGGGCTGCGGTTTGCTGACGTGGCAGAGCGTTTGCGAAGGGCATACGTTGAAGTCGCGGTCGAATTGGCCGGGGCCAACGTCACCGTCAGCAGATTGAGTGTGATGACGGGGTTGCAGCGGCGCGATGTGGCGCGCTTGCTTGAAAGCCAAGACAGTCTGGAAACTAAGCGACCGGATCAACTGTCACGGCTCGTGGCGGTTTGGCTTGCAAATTATGACGGTACGCCATTGCCACAACATGGATCAAGCGCCTCGTCTGACGCTCTGGCCAAATCCATACGCAAGGATGTTCACCCCAAATCAATGCTCGATGCGCTGATCGAAGTTGGAACAGTTGCGATTGATGGCCCCAAGGTACGGTTGTTAAGAAACGCGCATGTACCCCTTGAAGGATCGGATGCTCAGATTCGCTATCTGGGGCAAAATGTTGGCGATCATCTTGCAACTGCGGTTGGCAATGTTCTGGGCGACCCACCCGCCTACGATCTGGCGGTTCACTACGATGGGTTAAGCATCGAGGCCGCCCGAGCCCTCGAAGAGCTCTGGCGCGCGCGCATGGGGCCAGTGCTGCAGGAAGTGAACGCCAAAGCACTAGAATACCAAGTCAGAGAAAACGGACCCGCGCGCTTTCGCGGCGGTGGTTACTTCCATGTGGAGACAGATGAATGAGAACCCTTTTGACTTTGGCGCTTCTGCTTGCGCTTACAGCTTGCAGCAATGTCTCTTGTTCAGATCGCGAGCGGGATGGAAGTATCGGAGGATACTGGCGGTTGCACCAATGAAACACAAGACCAGACGACATATGCTTACAACAGTGGGGAATTCACCAAGCACGCCGGCTGATTGCAACGCGCAAAATCTGGAACGCGGAATTCACGCCGCCACGTTCTGACGTGTCACGTCCCCCGCCCGGTAAAGCTGCCCGAACTCGGTTTGCAGGAACGCCCCCAGCGGCACCTGTTCCTGCCGGATGAAGCCTGATTGCGGCAACTGGCCGGTGCGCATCAAATCAACCACACCCAGCACGCCAGCGGCGGTGGTCACCTGAATGGCGCTCCAGACCCGCCCATCAATCTCGCGGGCGAAGGACTTATTGATATAGCTCTGCTCGCGCAGTTGTCCGTCCTTCAACCCCTTGGCGGTGCAGTAGACCAGCACCACATCCTGATCGGTGCGCGGCAGGGCGGCCTCGAAGATTTCTTTCAGCAGATCGCGCCGCCGTTCCAACCCCAAATCGTTCAGAAGCAGCTTCAGGATATCGCGATGCCCCGGATAGCGGATCGAGCGATAGGAGATTGCCCGTGCCTGTCCCTCCAGCGTTTCCGGCAGAGTGCCCAACCCACCAGACGTGTTGAAACACTCATATTCCACCCCGTCATGGCCCAGCAACTCATAATCTTCCAGCGGTGCGGTCTTGACGCGTGCGCCATTCACGATGGCATCGCAGGGATTGCAATATTCATTGATCAACCCGTCCGTCGACCAGGTCAGGTTGTATTTCAGCGCATTGGTCGGGAAGAGCGGCAACGCGCCAACCCTCATATGCAGGCTGTCCAACTCATCGAACTCCGCCGCCAACGCCGCGCCCGCGATACCCACGAAGCCAGGCGCCAGACCGCATTGCGGCATGAACGCCGTTTGACTGCCCTGCGCCAGTTCGCGCACGGCCTGGGTGGCTGCCACATCTTCGGTCAGGTCGAAATAATGCGCGCCCGCCTGTTTGGCCGCATCGGCAATCACCGGGGTCAGAAAGAACGGCGCCGCCGAGATCACCGCGTCGAAGCCATGCAACGCCTCGACCAGCCCGTTCGGATCGTCGGCGTCGATCTGCATGGTTGGCAGCCCGGCCCGGTTCAGCGTGCCCAAGGCCGCCAGATCGCGATCGGCCACGGTGACCGCATAATTGCGCGACCCGGTCAACAGCGTTGCGATCATCCGCCCAATTTTGCCCGCCCCAACGATGCAGATGTTCCAATGCATGGCATGCCTCCGGTTTCCTTCCCTAAGATTCTGGGGAAAAACCCGTCCGGATCATAGGGCACAGAGTGTCGGAATGACTCATGATGCCGTTAAAATGACGAAATACTTGCCGTTTCGTCAGGCTCGGTCGATTTTGCGACCAAACACCACGGACGTGTTGGTTCGCTGCACGCCGGGGATACGCGCCAGTTCGTCGACCAGCACATCTAAATCCTCGATCCGTGGCGCTTCGGCTGAGAGGAGCAGATCGAACTCTCCATTGATCGACAGGCACAGCTTGACCTCTGGGTAAGCCTCCAACCGTTTGATGATACGGGTGGTTTCCTGTTGTTGCACTTCAAGCATTACGATGACCTGCACCTTGCCGCCCTCGTCAGGGTCGCGCAGAACGACCGAGTACCCGGCAATTACACCGCGCGCCTCCATCCGCGTGATACGCTCATGCACGGTGGTGCGCGCCACGTCACACTGCGCCGCAATCGCGGTGGTCGATTGCCGGGCATTGTGGCTTAATGCGGCGATAATTTTGCGGTCTAGCGTGTCCATCCCTGATCATTAGCGCCGTAGCAAGATCAGGCAAAGCAGCTTATTGCCTTCATGATGGTTTTGCGGACAAAACTGACGTCGGTTGGTTCAGCACTAAGAGACCGCTATGTTCGCTTCACAACAACCGTAAGAATCGGCCTGCGCATAAAGCAGAGAATGAGCCGTATTATTCGACTGAGCCACTCCCAGACTGACCACCTAAACCCTCAACCTCGAGGAAAGGAGACTTCTGGCATTGTTGCTCCGTTGAACCATCACAATAGTCGCACAAACCCTACTATCTTGAACAAAATGTGCTGGCGACAGATGCCGCCAGCGCAGTGCGCGTCACTGGGTTATGATTTCCGGTCCCATGAATGTGTTGGGGAGGAATGTGGACAGGAACGGAACATAGGTGACGATGATCAGGAACACGAACAGCACAGCCAGGAACGGCAGGGCTGCCTTGACCACGCTCATCATCGGCATCCCGGCAACGCCCGAGGTGACAAAGAGGTTCAGGCCCACCGGCGGGGTAATCATACCGATCTCCATATTGACCACCATGATGATGCCCAGATGGATCGGATCGATGCCCAGCTCGATAGCGATGGGAAAGACCAGCGGTGCCACGATTACAAGCAAGCCCGAGGGTTCCATGAACTGACCACCGATCAGCAAGATGATGTTGACCACCACCAGGAGCATCACCGGCCCAAAGCCTGCCGACAGCATTGCATTGGCGACCTGCTGCGGGATTTGCTCGTCCGTCAGCACATGTTTCAGGATCAGCGCGTTGGCGATCACAAACAGCAGCGTCACGGTCAGTTTCCCCGCATCGAACAGGGTCTTTAGAGTGTCCGGATGCACAATCGCGGTAACAACTGCCCAGGGCTTGCTTTTCAGGGGAATGCGCGGTCCGGCGGGCGCGTCCTCGATCACCGCGGCGGCGGACAGACTACGCGTTATTGGGGCGGCCAGCGGCCCCATGTCCATGTAGACAAAGGTAGCGATGAAGAAGGCATAGACGGCGGCCACGGCGGCGGCTTCGGTGGGGGTGAAGATACCACCATAGATACCGCCCAGAATGATCACGATCAGGAACAGGCCCCAACCGGCTTCGCGACCTGACTGGAACACTTCGCCCCAGCCCTTCCACTCGCCCTTGGGTAGGTTCTTGATCTTGGCGATGACATAAATGGTGACCATCAGCATCACACCGGCCAACAGCCCGGGAATGACACCTGCAAGGAACATCCGGCCCACAGATACTTCGACCGAGGCGGCATAGACCACCATGACGATGGAGGGTGGGATCAGGATGCCCAGCGTACCAGCGTTACAGATCACACCGGCGGCGAATTCCTTAGTGTATCCGACCTGCCGCATACCAGAGATCACGATTGCGCCGATGGCGACAACGGTGGCAGGCGAGGAACCTGACAGCGCGGCAAACAGCATACAGGCAAACACACCCGCAATCGCGAGGTCGCCGGGGAAATGGCCGACACATGCTATCGAGAAGCGGATGATCCGCCGCGCCACGCCGCCTGTCGTCATGAAGGCCGAGGCGAGGATAAAAAACGGGATCGCCAGCATAGTAAAGTGGCCTTCGAATGCGACAAACAGCGTTTGCGCGACCGACGCCAGTGAACTGTCTGAAAACCACAGCAAAAACAGGATCGAAGACATCCCAAGCGAGATTGCAATTGGAACACCGATCATCAGAAATCCGATGACCATGGCAAAGAGAAGGACGACATCCATTACTTCGCCTCCGCGTTCTTGGCTTCAATCTCAGCCAGTTCATCTTCAACCTCGTGGCTGCCACGAGTCGATCCATCTTGCCGTTCAGTATGCTAAACGTGGCCTGAACAAACCGCAGCAATAGCAAGCCCATCGAAATCGGCAGCACGATGTAGGGCAAAAAACGCGGGATCTTTTCATAGGCCTCACCCTCGTTGAATGTGTCTGCCATCCAGACGAGGATACCGGGCATCGGGATGTCGTTGGTCTCGTACCAGCCCTTTTCGCGATAATCCTGCTCGAACCCAAGCGGGAACCAGCGCCCTTCGGTGGCAGGCAGGTTGGCGAAGTTGGCCCAGTAGTCCCACGAACCTTTCAGCATCAGAAGCGAGAAGGCGACACAAACAGCGGCAGCGGTCAAAGCCAGCCATTTTCTGGCGTCGGCGTTCAGCATGTTAACCACCAGATCGACCCCCAGATGCGCGTGTTTTTTTACCGCATAGGACGACCCCAGCAGAACCAGCCAGGCGAACAGGAAGACTGTCATCTCTAACGCCCAAAGGATATTTGAATCAAAGACATATCTGGCAACGACGTTGGCAAATGTCAGTGCGGTCATCAGACCCAGAATACCGGCGATCAAAGTCTCTTCGATCCGGTCAGCGAACGAGTGGTTGTCGACCATAGCCTACCCTTTCAACATGATAGAAAGCGGGCAGGAATGTCCTGCCCGCGCCGGGTGCTTCAAAAGCCAGAGTTGATCTGAACTGCTGCGTCGAGGGAGTCCTGACCGATATCGCCCGAGAACTGCTCCCATACCGGTTGCATGGCGACGATCCAGGCTTCGCGCTCTTCATCCGTCAGCGAGCGAATGGTTCCGCCCGCATCCAGTATTGCCTGTCGGTTTTTCTGGTTCACAGCGTAGGATTCCGAGTTACGGGTCGCGGTTACCTCGCCCAGAATAGTCAGGAACTGATCACGCACTTCGGGGTCGAGGCCGTCCAGCCAGTCCACCGAAGTCACCACCATATAGTCGATGATGCCGTCCTGC
Source organism: Ruegeria spongiae (assembly GCF_023502395.1). GTDB lineage: Bacteria > Pseudomonadota > Alphaproteobacteria > Rhodobacterales > Rhodobacteraceae > Ruegeria_C > Ruegeria_C spongiae. The sequence continues at coordinate 191,653 of NZ_JAMFMB010000003.1, forward strand.
ACCTCGAAGAACTTCTTGCCATAGATGTTGGACCAGACGTTTTCCTGACCGTCGACAACACCTTGCTGAAGCGCGCCGTAGACCTCGGAAAAGGCCAATTTCTGCGGGCTGCCGCCAATCGCTTCCATCTGCGCCACCAGCACGTCCGAGGACATGACCCGGAATTTCAACCCATTCGCATCGACCGGCGTAACCAGCGGGACGTTGGCCGACATCTGCTTCATGCCGTTGTGCCAGAAAGTCAGCCCCTGAAGGCCGCGACGCTGCATCGAACCCAGCAGGGCCCGCCCGGCGTCAGAGGTTTGGAATGCATCGACCGCCTCGATGTTCTTGAACAGGAACGGTAGATCGAAGATGCGGAATTTCTTGGTAAATTTCTCGAACTTCGACAGCGATGGTGCCGCCAGTTGAATATCGCCGTTCAGCAGCGCCTCAAGCACTTTGTCATCATTGTAGAGAGTTGAGTTCGGAAAAACCTCCATACAGGCTTTTCCGCCCATCTCATCATTGACGCGTTGTTCCAGCAGCGTCGCCGCGATGCCCTTGGGGTGTTTATCGGTGTTGGTAACGTGGCTGAACTTGATGACGACTTCGCCCGGATCACAGGCGGCAAAGGCCGCACCTGCACCGGTGACAAGCGCAACGACCAGACTTGATGTCTTCCAGAACTTCATAGCTTCCTCCCTTTCTGTCAGGCCGGTCTGACCCGATCAAATATGCTGATCGAGGGTACATGCTGTGGCAGCGATGATTTTTCGGAAGAATTGATCAGTAAATCCGATCAGTATTGTCGAAAAAGTCGGCTATCTTGAATAACTAACCGATTTAGCGGAGCGCACCGAAATGTTTCTGGATTTCGAGGAACTGACTTTGAATGTCGGCGAGCAGAAGATTTTTGTGCGCCACGGTGGCGACCCCGGCAATCCCGGCCTTTTGCTATTGCACGGCTATCCGCAAACGTCGGCCATGTGGCATGCTGTTGCCCCGCAACTGACAGATCAGTTTCATGTCATCTGCGCCGACCTGCGCGGATATGGCCGCTCGTCCAAACCTGCCTCAGATGATCGGCATACGCCGTATTCGAAACGTGAGATGGCAAAAGACATGGTCTCGGTCATGTCTCAGATGGGGCACGAGGCGTTTCTGGTCGGTGCCCATGATCGTGGCGCACGGGTCAGCCATCGGATGGCTCTGGATCATCCGCAGAATGTACGTGCGATGGTCTTGCTGGACATCGCGCCGACGCGCGAGATGTACCGCGATACCTCAAAGGAATTCGCGAGCGCCTATTGGCATTGGTTCTTTCTGATTCAGAACGACCCCATCCCGGAACAGATTATCGGCAATGACCCCGCGCAGTTCTGGAAATTGAAATGCTTTAATCAGGCCAAGGGTGAAAACCCCTTCACCACCGAAGCGCTCGACGAATACATCACCGCCTTCAGCACACCCGAGGCGGTCCATGCCGCATGCGAGGACTACCGTGCCGCCGCGACCATCGACATCGAACATGACGATCAGGACGACGGGCAGAAGGTTGAACAACCGCTGATGGTCCTATGGGCCAAGCGCGGGGTGATCGAGACCTGTTTCGACGCGATGGCGCTTTGGCGTGAGCGTGCAAACCAGGTCGAAGGCGAAGCCGTCGATGCCACCCATTACATGGCCGAAGAGATCCCGGACGAAATTGCCAGCCGAATGCGCGCATTTTTCCTGCGCCAGACCGAACAGAAGGATGCTGCCGAATGAGCCGGACGCTTTATGACAAATTGGTGGACGCACACAAAGTCTGCGACCTGCCCGACGGTGACATGCTGATCTATGTCGATTTCCACATCATGAATGAATACACCAGCTCGCAGGCCTTTTCCGGGCTGGATCAGAAGGGGCTCTCCGTCTGGCGGCCCGAGGCTCATCTGTCGGTCGTCGATCACGTGAATGCCACGCGGCAGCGCGATCCGCATGATGCGGCCTCGAAGCTGCTGATCGACAATCTGGAAGCCAATTGTGAAAAGCACAATATCGCCTTTTACGGCCTGGGTGACCGCCGCCAGGGGATCGAGCATGTTGTTGTGCCTGAACAGGGGCTTGTCGCGCCGGGGATGTTGATCGCCTGCGGTGACAGCCACACCACCACCTATGGGGCCTTTGGAGCGCTTGGTTTTGGCATCGGCACGTCCGAGGTTGAACATGTGCTGGCGACGCAAACCCTGCGCTATAAGCGGCTGAAGACAATGCTGGTCAAAATCGATGGCGATCTTGCCCCCGGTGTGACCGCCAAGGACATCATCATGAAGGTCGTTCAGGTGGTCGGCGCGGGCGGTGCCAATGGCTATGCCGTCGAGTTTTCCGGCTCGGCCATCCGCGCGCAGGAAATGTCCGGTCGGATGACGATCTGCAACATGGCAGTCGAGTTGGGCGGACGGGCCGCCCTGATCGGGGCTGACCAAAAGGCGCTTGAGGCAATCAAGGGGCGCGCGCATAGCGGCACACTGGATTTTGGCGGGCTGGAATGGAACTCGGATGCGGGCGCGGATTATGACACGGAGTTCGAGATTGACGCCGCCGACATTGCTCCGCTTGTCAGCTGGGGCACCAGCCCGGATCAGTCGGTTCCCGTCGACAGCTTGGTCCCCGCCGAGACCGAAGGGATGACGCCCAAGGCACGCGAGGCGCTGAACAGGGCGCTGGACTACATGGACCTGAAGGCAGGTCAGGCGATGATCGATATCGAAATCGACAGCGCCTTTATCGGCTCGTGCACCAACAGCCGCATCGAGGATCTGCGCGCCGCTGCCGCAATCCTGAAAGGGAAAAAGGTCGCCGGATCGGTGAACGCCATCGTCGTTCCCGGCTCGACCTATACCCGCCTGCAGGCCGAAGCTGAGGGGATCGACCGGGTGTTCAAGGAAGCGGGCTTTGACTGGCGCCCGGAAAGCGGCTGTTCGATGTGCCTTGCGATGAATGACGATATCGCCATGGATGGCGAGCGGATCGCATCCTCCACCAACCGCAACTTCGAAGGTCGACAGGACCGCGGGGCGCGCACCCATCTGATGAGCCCGGAGATGGTGGCCGCCGCCGCCATCCATGGCCGTATCGCCGATGTTCGCGATTTTCTAAGCGAAGGAGCGGAATAAGATGCCAAAGATTGTCCACGGGCTGGCCGCCGCCTTGCCGCTGGCAAATGTCGATACCGATGTGATCATGCCCAAACGCTTTCTGATCACCATCACGTGCGAGGGGCTGGCAGAGGGCACCTTCGCCGATCTGCGCTTTCACGACGATGATACGCCGCGCACGGATTTCGTGCTTAACACACGCCCGTGGCACGGCGCCAGAATACTGGTCGTCGGCGATAATTTCGGATGCGGGTCCAGCCGGGAACACGCGGTCTGGGGGCTGGTTCAACTGGGCATTCAGGGCATCATAGGCACCAGCTTTGCCGGCATTTTCTATGACAATGCGCGCAAGAACGGCCTGGCCCTGCCGATCGTCAGCCCCGAGGTGCGGGATCAGCTGATGCAGGCGGCGTCCCATGAGGATGGCGTTAGCTACACGATTGATATCGAAAACCGGATTATCAGAACCGGCGAGACGGAACTGCCGTTTGACATGGACGACGCGACGCAGACCGCCCATCTTGAGGGGCGCGAAGACACCCTGAACTCGCTGGAGTTTGCGGACGCGAACCGCAACTATGAACGCGGACTGGACGATCAGCAACGTGTGCGCGTCATACAGTAGTTAGGACAGGTTGACTTGGAACTTCGCCAACTACAGTGCTTTGTAGCGGTCGCCGAAGAGCTGCATTTTCGAAAGGCGGGCGAACGCCTCGGCATCAGCCAGCCTGCCTTGTCCGATCGTATTTCCGCGCTGGAACATGAGTTGGGTTTTGCCCTGTTCTTTCGGACAACCCGACAGGTCAGCCTAACGCAAGCGGGGTCCGAGTTCCTGCGCGACGCCAAGCGTATTCTAGCGGATATCGACAAATCCGTTTCCAAGGCCCGGCACGCAGCCGACAGCGAGCTGAAAACGTTGCGGGTCAGCGGCGTTGACGAGGCGATCTCGATGCTGCTGCCACCCGCGCTGATGGAGTTCCGCAAACGGCAACCTTCGGTGCATGTGGAAATTCTTGAGATTTCATCTTCAGACTACCATACGCAAGAGCTTGCAAATCACCGCACTGACATTGCCTTTGTCCGCAAACCCCCTGAAGAAGGGTTTTTGAAAGCGGACCTTTTGTACCGGCAGGATGCTGTCGTGGTCTTGCCATCCGCATCCGAACTTGCGGGCCGGGCATCACTGTCAGCGGCGGATATCCGAGATCACCCAATTATCGGGTTTCCAAAACACGCCCGCCCGATCCTTCACGACCTGCTCTGGAACAGCTATCGCGCCCATGGGTGGCAACCGGACATCGCCTGCGAAGTCATTGACAAGTCCACCATGTTGCAACTGGTGGCGCACGGGGTTGGCATTGGACTGGCACCTGCCTGGATCCGCGCCCTGGCACCTTCGCATTTGAGTTGCATCCCCTACCAAACGGACGGTCAGAGCATCGAACTCTACGTCGCGCGACGGGCAGCGGGAAACTCGAAAATGGTGGATGAGTTCGTGGACGTGGTCAAAGACGTCTCGTCGGGCCTGCAGCCCGCCGGGGCAGGTAAGTGACACGACCCCGATTGTGTTCCACAGAAGCATTCGTCGGCTAAAGCGGAACAATTCCGGGAACCTTGAAATAGCCCCAGTGCTCGCCTGAAGTGTGTATTTCGGAATACTACGCGATAAGGCGAAAGTGCTGTCGACGATCCGGCGAAGTTGGATCGTTGGTGAAGTTTGGCTTGGACCCCTCGTCCAGACAATAACGGCAGTCATCTACGGGCTATGGTCGTTCGTGCGTACTGCAGCATAAGAAAAAAGGACTGAGAAATAACATTCTCTGCAATCAGTTCGATTGGCCGGTGGCAGCCGGAAGCAGCCATTCGAATTCTACCTGCCGATCGACAGCTGCGCGGACGACGAGCCGATTTGTGCCAAGATCACAGCTCAGGAAATCAAAAGCTGAGTCTTCGATTAATCGCCATGCAACAAGGGAGTTCAATGAACAAGATGTCTTTCAGGCTGATACCCAACCCAGGTAACATGGTGGCCTCGGATTTCACCGATCCTGGCGCCTTCGCAAACAGTGATACGAACGAATCTGGTTCAAGTTTGCGAGCGACGACGAAACTACTCTAACGGGCGTCTGGGAATGCCCACCCTGTCGTGAAGAGATCGACGCCTATCCGGTATATGAAATGATGACTGTGATTTCCGGGTCTGTAACACTAGCCCATCCTGACGGAGACGCCGAGACCTTCACGGCTGGTGATGCGTTTCTTATCAAAAAAGGGAGCAGGTTGATCTCGGGGATCACCGAGAATTTGCGGAAGTACTATATGATCGTCTCTTAAGAGGTTCGAATTGCGAGGCGATCCCTGCGATCAAACCTACGACCAAAATGGGCTCATTGCTGCCGTCTATTCCGTTTCCTCATAGATGCATTCCACAAGATCGGTTTTGATCGGCCACCTAGGCTCCTATGCTGGCGTGAACAGGGCGAGTGAACGCAAAGGGTTGAATATGGACCGCGCCGATATTGTCGATCAGAGGTTTCGCACGCGACTGGCCTCGGGCGATCTACCCAGGGGTAACCCGGCGCATGGGCCGCTTTCGGATACGCTGGCAGTGGCGATCTTTCGGGCGCAGTGCCTCAGCCGCAATCTCGACCGTCGCTCGCGCAAGATGCAGGCCGAGGGGCAGGGGTATTATACCATCGGCTCATCGGGGCACGAGGGCATGGCTGCTGTCGCCGCCGCATTGCGGCCTGACGATATGGCGTTTCTGCATTACCGCGACGGCGCGTTTCAGTGCATGCGCAGTCAGCAGGTGCCTGGTGTCACACCCGCCTGGGGCATGCTGCTGAGCTTTGCCACCGCGATGGACGATCCGATCAGCGGTGGGAGGCACAAGGTCTTGGGATCGAAACCACTGCTGATCCCACCGCAGACATCAACCATCGCCAGCCATGTGCCCAAAGCAGTTGGGGCAGCCTATTCCATCGGCCTTGCCAAACGCCATCCGCCCGAACATCAGGTGCTGGCCCAAGACAGCCTTGTGATGTGTTCCTTCGGGGATGCCTCGGCCAACCATTCCACCGCTCAGGGCGCCTTCAACACCGCCGCCTGGACCGCTTATCAGTCGACCCCCCTGCCGCTGCTGTTTGTGTGCGAAGACAATGGCATCGGCATCTCGACCCGCACGCCGCGCGGCTGGGTGGCGGCGAATTTCGCGCAGCGCCCGGGGCTGAAATATTTTCATGCCAATGGGCTCGACCTCTATGACACCTACCGGGTCGCGCGCGAGGCCGTCGAACACACCCGCCACCAGCGCAAACCCGCCTTCCTGCATCTGTCTCTGGTGCGGCTCTACGGCCACGCGGGTTCGGACCTGCAACAGGCCTATCTGCCCAAACAGGTCTTTGAGGGCTGGGAGGCGGACGATCCCCTGCTGCACTCCGCCCGGCTGCTGATCCAGCGTGGCATCCTGAGTGCTGACGAGGTGCTGGATATCTACCAGCAAGCAGAAGATCAATGCACCCGCGTCGCAGCCGAGGTTGTCACCCGGCCCCGCCTGCAAACCGCCGAGCAGGTGATGGCCTCGCTGATCCCGCCACCCCGCGCCTGCGCGCCCAGCAACGGAGCCGGTGAAACAGCACGGCAAACGGCCTTCGGCTCGGATCACAAGCAGCTTGATGCGCCCCAGACCATGAACCGGCTGATCAACTGGGCGCTCACCGACCTGATGCTGGCGCATGATGAGATCGTCATGATGGGCGAGGATGTGGGCACCAAGGGCGGCGTCTATGGCGTCACCCAGAAACTGGCCGAGCGGTTTGGACCGGACCGGATGATCGACACGTTGCTGGACGAACAATCCATCCTCGGGCTGGCCATCGGCATGGCACATAACGGTTTTGTCCCGATCCCCGAGATCCAGTTCCTCGCCTATCTTCATAATGCCGAGGACCAGCTGCGCGGCGAGGCGGCCACCCTGCCCTTCTTCTCGAACGGCCAGTTCACCAACCCGATGGTGATCCGCATCGCGGGGCTGGGGTACCAGAAGGGCTTTGGCGGCCATTTCCACAACGACAACTCGCTGGCGGTGCTGCGCGATATTCCGGGGTTGATCATCGCCTGCCCCTCGCGCGGGGATGAGGCCGCCATGATGATGCGCGAATGCGTGCGGCTGGCGCGCGAGGAACAGCGCGTCGTGGTGATGGTCGAACCCATCGCGCTTTATCCGATGCGCGATCTGATGGCCGAGAAAGACAGCGGCTGGATGGCGACCTATCCCAGCCCCGACCGCCGGATTGGCCTGGGCGAGGTCGGTGTTTCAGACGATGGCCCGCTGGCGATCCTGACCTATGGCAATGGCCGCTATCTCAGCACTCAGGCCGCCAGCGACCTCGCGGATCAGGGCATCGAGACCCGCGTGATCGACCTGCGCTGGATCGCGCCCTTGCCGGTCGAGGGCATTCTTGCCGCGCTGGAGGGTGCCGAAAAAGTGCTGATCGTCGATGAATGCCGCAGCACCGGCAGCCTGTCCGAGGCGCTGATGGCGATGCTGCAGGAACAGACCGCCCTGCCCCATGCCCGACTCGCCGCTTGTGACAGCTTCATCGCCACCGGCCCGGCCTATGCCGCCACCATGCCCTCGCGCGCCAGCATCTCGGAGGCCGCGCGCACCCTGTGGGCCGCGCCATGAAACAGACTGCCATCGTCATCGCGCCGGGACGCGGCACCTATAACCGCGAGGAACTTGGCTATCTCACCCGCTACCACGGTAACAAATCCGCGCTGATCGACGCGTTCGATACCTACCGGCGTGCGCAAGGGCAGCCCCCGCTGTCGGAGTTGGACACTGCCGCACGGTTTTCCGGCGCGGTGCATACACGCGGCGACAATGCCTCGGCCCTGATCCATGCCTGCGCCTATTGCGATTTCCTGTCCATCGACCGCGACAAGTTCGAGATCCTCGGGGTGACCGGCAATTCGATGGGCTGGTACATCGCACTTACCTGCGCGGGCGCTCTGAACCCGATGAACGGGCTGCGCGTGGTCAACACGATGGGCACGCTGATGCAGGAGCAGATGATCGGCGGGCAGGTGATCTATCCCTTCATGGATAGCAACTGGCAGGTGATCCCCGGCGCGCGCGAAAAAACCCTCGCCAAAGTGTCCCAGATCGCCGCCCGCCCCGATCACGCGCTGGACCTGTCCATTGATCTGGGTGGTATGCTGGTACTGGCTGGCAACGCCGCTGGTCTCGCCGCCTTTGAAGTCGAAATACCGCAACTGCAGGACCGTTTCCCGATGCGCCTGCCCAACCATGCCGGATTTCACACCGCGCTGCAGGCCACGGTCGCGAAACTGGGTCAGAGCCAATTGGACCAATGCCTTTTTGACCAACCGCAGCTTCCCCTGATTGACGGGCGCGGCGCGATCTGGCGGCCCAAATCCAGCGACTTGGCCGCCCTGCGCGACTACACGCTGGATCACCAAGTGACCAAGACCTACGACTTCACCACCGCCATCCGCACCGCCGCGCGTGAGTTTATGCCGGACGTGTTTATTATTCTGGGCCCCGGCGCCACGCTTGGCGGGGCCGTGGCGCAAAGCCTGATCCTGTCGCACTGGCGCGGTTGGTTCGGCAAAGCGAGCGTCCAGACGTCGGAGCCCCCGCGCCTCCTCTCAATGGGCCGCGCGGACCAGCGGGACCTGATACTCGGATAACCGGGTCGCAAGGAATGTCGCCTTATTTCCCTTTGTGTTCTTCCCGAACGCAACCCAGTTGCAAAAAACCGGGTGTCAACCATACTCGGAATGTCACTAGGGGATATTTATGACGCGAGAGGCAACCTGCTCGTGTGGCAACTTGAGAGTTCTTTGTACCGGGGAACCAGAATTGGTCTCTCTGTGCCACTGTATCGCCTGCCAAAAGCGTACGAGCGCCCCTTATGGCGTTGCAGCGTTCTTTCTGAAACAGCACGTCGAAGTCAGTGGTTCCTACAAGAACTATCGGCGCTCGTCGGATGCTGGCTACGACTTGGTTTTTCACTTTTGCGCCAGATGTGGTTCAACCGTCTTCTGGGAACCATTGCGCAAGCCTGACATGTTCGCAATTGGCGTTGGATCGTTCGGTGATCCGGGTTTCCCGAAGCCCCGCAAAGAAGTTCACACAGACTGCCGTCACGCTTGGGTCAAACCACTTGATCCTATGTCAACATAACGGCGGCAATACCCGCGTCGCTTGGGCTGCACCTTTTGACTGGCAATAACGCTATGCTGCCAAAGCGCCTCACACCAGCGCCGCCCAGAACCGGTAGCGCTCCTGCCCGGTCACCTCGCGGATCAGACCCAACTCATGGAACAGCGTCAGGTTGCGCCGGGCCGAGGGGCGCGAACAATCAGCCGCCTCGGCCGCCAGTTCCGCCGACAATATCGGATAACGCAACAGCGCCGCGATCAGCAGCGGCGGGGTACGGCCCGACAATCCAGCCGTAGCCTGAACCGCCTTGGTGCGCCAGGCCGCCAGTCGATCCAACTCCATCGCGGCGCGCAGTGCCCCGGCCTCGATCGCGGTCAGGAAGGTGACCAGCCGTGCCACCGCCGCATCCGAGCTCTGCGCCAGCTGGTGGCGGTCGAACCGGTGCCCCTCGGCCATGGGCAGGAACGGCGCCTCATCGCCCGCGCCCAGCAGTAGCGCCGCAACCGATGGCTCCAATATCTGCTCATACGGTGTCAGCGCCTGTTGCCGCCAGGCGGCAAAGCTCTGCGCAGCACGGGTCAGCAGATGGCCGGTTTCCGGCAGACCCTCGGCCCAGTCCTGCCCGGCCAGATCCAGTTCCGGCCCGATGGGGCGGTCTTCGTCGGGATGCGGGTCGCTTACTGAGACGCGGCCCAGAAAATCCCGCATTCCGTCCTGCGGCAGTGGCCCCGCCAACAACCGCCGCACCGCCCAATCCGCGCGGCTCTGGTCGCGGGCCATGTCGTCGCTGCCCAGCCGGAAGGCGCGGTAGAGCGCGATCTGGTCGGAGCCCAGCCAGATACCTTCGGCCCGCAGCAACGCCGACACCGTCATCAACGCCAGACGCTCGCTCACGCCTGGTGCGGCATGCCGCAGCCGTTCGCCAAAGCGCGCTACCGCCTGCGCTGCGGCCACAAGCAACGGATATTGCGCAGCCTCGGCCGCTTGCCAGGTACGCCCGTCCAACCCCACCTCGCGGGCGGCCACGGGCCAGGGCATCTCGCCGGGAGCCATATCCTCGGGAGGCTGCGGCAGGAACCACAGGTCCGCGTCCTCGATTGGCTCGGGATCGTAAATCGAACGCGGCGTGGCCTCTTCATCATCGTCAGGATTTTCAATACGGCGGCGCATGTAACGATCATAATCGTCAATCTTTGGTACAGCCAGTTTTTTGTCGCAGAACCGCGTGTACTTTGGCCATCTACTGGCTGGGCTGCTGAACCAGGATCGGCCTGTCCTGGGCGTTCTGTGAATCCAGGTTTTCAGCAGCGCCTAGATCCTGAGCCAATCCTCAATCGTTGGACAGGATCAGACGCGATTGGCTGGACATTCATTGATTGCCGAATACAGCCAAACCGATGACGGCGCATTTGAAATCCGCCGCTGCCGGTGCTGTCAGTCAGGTAATTCGACCTGTCTCGGTCTCGGGGCAAATCTGAGGCGGGCTAGCCACAATGCCTACATTCAAAGTTTGCAGAGTGGGGCACGTCGCCGTCAGGTGGTCGCCGACATCGACCGCGCCGACACCCTCGGGGGTGCCGGTGTAAATGATGTCGCCCGCACGCAAGGTCAGGAAAGCCGACAAGGCCGAAATGGTTTCCGCGACACCCCAGATCATATCGGACAGATCGCCCGATTGACGGGGTGCGCCGTTCACATCCAACTGGATGGGACCGGATTGCGGCAGCGTGGAAGGGTCAAACTCCGTCATTGGCCCGATCACCGCCGAGCCATCAAAACCCTTGCCCATCTCCCAGGGTCTGCCGGCTTTCTTGGCCTCGCCCTGCAAGTCACGGCGGGTGAATTCGATGCCCAACGCGGCACCAAAAACATGCCCGAGCGCCTCTTCGACCGGAATGTCGAGCCCACCGGATCTGAGACCAACAACCATCTCGACCTCATGGTGCAGATCATTCGTTTTGGGCGGGTACGGCAACTGCAGATCAGCCCCCGTCAAGATGGCATCCGCCGGTTTGGCGAAAAAGAAAGGCGGCTCCCGCATCGGATCCGCGCCCATCTCGCGCGCATGGGCGGCATAGTTGCGCCCGACGCAAAACACGCGGTTGACCGGAAAGACGGTATCCGAGTCAACAACGGGAATGGTCGAACGCTCGGCGATCGGAAAGGCATGGCGAGTCATCGTGGTACCCTTACATGGTTCCGGGGAAGGCGCCACCGTCAAGCAACCGGATCTGACCGGTGATGAATCCAGCCTATTCGTTGACCAGAAAAGCCGCCACCGCGTCAAATTCCTCGGGCCTGCCAAAGCGGCGTTCATGCAATCTTTGATCGCTCGCAAGCTGTGATGTCACCGCACTGCCTACCTTCAAATGCTAATTAAAACAGGAAGATAGCAGGTGAATTTTGCGCTGAACCCGGATTACAGCAGACCCTGATCGAGCCATTCTTCGAGCTTGTTACGGCTCACCTCGAAATGCATCGAATCCTCACGGCCCCAGGCGGCACCCCAGACCCAGCCCTCTTGCCGGAAAAAATCCGCCAGGATGGTCAGGCCCAGCTGGGTCTTGCCATCCCCCAACGTATCCAGAACGCCGTCGATGTTCAGATCGACCGCCAGACCGTATGCGTGCGCCGAGGCCGAGGTGGTCGAGCCGCGAATGAACCTGACGCAGAGCGAGCCTGCCGTGTTGATGCGGGCATAAAGGTCGGGGTCGGTGCGCTGAATATTGTCGAAAACATCGCGCAGGGATTCCACCGCAGGTTTCAGCATCCGCACCCGAACCGGGCCTACCTCCTCCAGCACCAGCTTGGATTTCAATCGCTCGTTGGTCATCGACTGGCAATCGTTGTTCAGGTCTTCGCGGGGCAGCCCGAAGGTTTCGCGCAGGAACGAGGGCCGCGCGAGCTGGAGGCCATCATTGACCTTGTCGCGTTCTGCAATCAGCACAACCTGCGCATAGGCATCGATGATTTCGTTTGGAGTCGAACTGTCATAGCCGAAAGAATCAGCCGCATCGTCATAGTCCTGCAACAGCGTCACACCGCCGATCTGGACCTGGCTCAACTCGCTGGCCATGCGATCGATTTTGTTGTTCAGATGTTCGATCTGCTGGCTCAGCATTTCGATCTCGATCCGGGCACCCGAATCGATTGCAGGCCCTTCGAAATTTTCCTCCATCGGGACGAGGATCGGAAAGACATACCACAGGATCGGGGCCAGAATGATCGCCACGGCCAGAATGATCGCTGGTACGATACGCATGATGCCTGTTGTCCTCGTTGCCTGTCGTTCCAGCGGGCACTCTAGAATCCGCTCCGATGGTTGTCACGGGGCACGCGCACGGAATGTTACGGTTTGTGTGACCTTATTCATTGTTCCTTGCAATCAGCATGAAGTAGCTTTGCACCCAAAGACGAACTAAGATATGGTCACCGGCGACGAAGGAGCCAGAAATATGTGCGCGATCAAATCACTAACCCGGTTATGTGCCCCTGCCCTGATTGCAGTGGTTTCGGTTCAGACAGCGCTTGCGCAGGATGCCGGATTGACGGCCGAAGAGATCACCGATGCCTTCAACAAGCAGAAGACGCGTGGATTGGTGATCGTGCCTTCGGGTCAGCAGGAACCAGCAACGGAAGACGCCGCAACCACCGTTGCGACGGCGCCAACCGAATACACCGCGGTTCCGAAAGATCAGCAGGTCAACATCCAGATCAGCTTCGATTTCGACAGCGCGGCGCTGCGTGACGACCAAAAGCCCAAGCTGAGCGCGCTGTGCAACGCCATGAAGGATGTGGATGTGAATGTGTTCCAGATCATCGGTCACACTGACAGCTCCGGCTCGGCAGCCTATAACGAGAACCTGTCGCTGCTGCGCGCCAAAGAGGTTAAACGTCACCTTGTAAGTGATTGCGGTATCGACGAGTTTCGGCTTGAGGCGGTCGGCGCAGGTGAAAGCCAGCCCTTTAACACATCCAATCCGCGCGCGGATGAAAATCGGCGGGTCGAATTTCAGGCGCTTGGCTGATAGGGTCACTGCAGAACGCGTAAATTCCCGAGGCCTGCATGACCGAATCCCGCGCCGGTGACCTGTTCCAACCCGGAGACCTGGTCAACAATACCTACCGGATCGAGGCCATTCTGGGGCGGGGCGGAACCTCGGATGTCTATCGCGCCCGCTCCGAGATATCGGGGCGGTTGGCGGCGCTCAAGGTGCTCAAGGCCGAGTTCTCCAGCAACGAAGATTTCCTGGTCCTGCTGACGCGCGAAGAGGAAATTCGCGAGATTCGCCATGATGCAGTGGTGCGCTATTCCGAAAACAACCGCACGCCCGAAGGCCATGTCTATCTGGTGATGGATTTCATTGATGGTCCCGGCCTGGACCAGAAGCTGAAACAGGGCCCGATGCCCCCCGATCAGTTGCTGACGGTCTGCAAACGGGTCTGCGAGGGGCTGGAAGCGGCCCATGCCCGCAATATCGTGCATCGCGACCTGAGCCCCGACAACATCATCCTGCGAGATGGGGATCCGTCACAGGCGGTGATCATCGATTTTGGCATCGCCAAGGATACCAATCCGGGTGCCGAAACCATTGTGGGCAACGAATTCGCCGGCAAATACGCCTATGCCGCGCCCGAACAGCTTTCGGGCAAGACCGACACCCGCACCGATATCTACTCTCTGGGCGCGCTGCTGCTGGCCAATTATCGGGGCGAATCCCCACAGGCAGGCCGCAACCCGATGGAAGTGGTCGAGAACAAGAAAAACCCGCTGGAGACTGACGGCGTACCCGAGCCGTTGAAATCCATCATCGACCGGATGACTGCCCCAGACCCCGCCGATCGTTTCCAGAGCGCAACGGCCGTGTTGCAGGCGCTCTCCAATGGCGGGCCGGTGCCGGTCGCAGACGATCCGGTACTGGATGACGCCACCGTCATCGTGCCGCGCAGGGCTTCGGTTGAAAGTGACGAGGTTTCGGTCCCCCCCGCCAGCATTCCGCCATCAAGCCCGCCTCCTGCCCGGCCCAAGGCTGCGCAGGAAAAAGGCGGGCGCGGCGGGCTGATCCTGGGGGGTGGTGTTCTGGCCATGGTCGCGCTTGGGGCAGGCGGTTATTTCAGTGGCGTCTTCGACAGTTTCATGGGGCCGATCTATCCAGTGGTTCAGCCCTATACGCTGGTGGTTGAAAAGCGCGAAGGCCTGCCGCCACGCGCCACCGGTTTTGCCCCTTCGGAAGAGGTTCGTACCGAGTTGACCGACGAAATGACGCTGCAACAGGGCACTGCCGATCTGACGCTGGCCTCGGGTGATATTTCTCCTGATTGGGGTCAGGGCGTGACGTCGATCGTCGATACGATGGCCGATCTGGATACCTGGCGAGTTTCGGTCAGCGGCAATAGCGCCGAAATCAGCGGCGATACCACCGACCGGCAGGTGCATGACACGGTAATGCAGGCCTTTGTGAATGGGCTGCCTGGCGGGTTGACCGGCGATGTCGATATCGAGCTTGAACCGCTGTTTCTGGCCGCGGCCTCGGTGCAGACGGTTCTGGACAGCATGGCCGATTGCGGCCCGCTCGATCTGATCCGGCCGCCCTCTACCGGGTATGGCCCCGATACATCGATCGCGTTCTCCGGCACCGTGGCCGCCGAAACCACGATGGCGGCACTGCAGTCCGGGCTAGGAGCGGTTGCGGGCGACCGGCCCGTGGAGGCCGATGTCGAGGTGTTGAACCCGTCGCTGTGCCTGATCGAGAATTTTCTGCCTGCCGCACCGCCGGGTCCGATCGGGATTGATTTCAGAAAGGGCGGCGAAGACGAGTGGCGGCGGCCCGATGGCGCCTTTGTGGTTGGCGAGAACCCGATCATCGACGTGATCCTGCCCCGTGACATCCAGGACGGCTACCTGTCGGTTTCGGTGATCGACGTTTCCGGCAACGTGTTCCATCTTCTGCCAAATATCTCGCGCGCGGACAACGACATCACGGACCTGCGCAAGGGCGACAACGGCATCAAATCCGTCCGCGTGGCCTATTCGCTGGAGGAGAGCGAAAAGAACGGCGGTATCGCCTTCATGGTTGATGACAGCGCGCTTGGCAAAAGCAAGGTCATCGCGATCCGTTCGGACAAGCCACTTTTTACTGACATGCGTCCGACCACGGAATCCGCCACCGGCTATGCCGAAGCGCTACGGGATCGCAGCCGCAGCCAGGACACCAATATCCTGTCGATCAACAGCAAGATCCTCACGACTGTCGCCGAATAACCGACGTCGATTGTACAACCCTCTCTGGCTAATCAGCCCCCGGTGTGCGCTTTCGAGGAAAACCAGTCCATCACGGCCTGCGTCGCAGAATCGCGTCTTTTGCTGCGCGTGGCCAGAAGATAGAAATCCTGCTTTCCGACCAGTGCCTCTGGCCTGACCTGCAAAAGCTGCCCTGCAGCAAGATCGTGAACGACCAGAAACCGGCTGACCAGGGCGACCCCTTGCCCCGCGCGCGCGGCATCTATCGACAAGGCGGTCTGACTCAGGTGCAATCCACGCCCGCTTTGATCATTGATGCGCAGATCTTTCAGGAAGTCAGGCCAATGATCATGGGTGTCATGCAGCTTGGGCAACGTTGCCAAGACAGCGGGATCAAGCGGCAGCGGCTGGTCTGCCACCAGAGACGGCGCAGCAACGGCGATGATTTCCTGGCGGAAAAGGCGTATCGCCTCCAGCGCTGCACCAAAGGGCGGGTCCCCCTGACGAACCGCCAAATCTATGCCATCGCCATGAAAACGCGATATATTTTCGGTCGCCAGTATCTCCAGATCGATATCGGGATGGCGGGCTGCAAAATCCGGCAAGTTTGGGATCAGCCATTTGGCCGCAAAACTCGGCGTCACGCTGATCAGAACCTTACCCGGCGCAGGGCGCAACGCGTCCGTGGCCACGCGCAGGTCCTGAAACGCCGCTGCAATCCGGGCATGATAACTGCGCCCGGCAGGGGTAAACGACACCCCCTTGGTCTGGCGTTCAAACAGCGGCTGACCCAGTTGCGCCTCCAACTGCCGAATATGCTGGGCAACGGCGCCTTGCGTGACGCCCAACTCATCCGCCGCTGCGCGAAAGTTCAGATGCCGGCCCGCCGCATCAAAGGCCCGCAACGCGTTAAGAGGGGGAAGCTGCGCCATTCGGCAATAGTATTCCTACAGTCAAGAAACATCAAACCCAAAGCGAATTGTCAGTCTGCCCGTGTTACGCCCCCAATGCTGGCGGGCCAGATCAGATTGGTCGCGCCGAAGAAAAACTGCCCGAGGAATAACACTGATGCTACACGCAATTACCCCGAGCGCGACCCAATCGGAGCGGATCGCATTCACCGTCAAATGGCTGGCCTCAATCATTCAGATCATGGGGTACACGGCCACCGCAGTCGGGTGGACGCCGATGAACCTCTATCTGTTTCTGGTTGGGGTACTGGGCTGGTTTGCTGTGGGCGTGTTGTGGAACGACCGGGCCATCATGCTGATCCATATCGTGGCGCTTGGGGCGATGCTTGTCGGGATGAGCAGCGGTTAGTGGTCAGACAACCTCGACCACGATGACAGAGATGTTGTCGGCACCGCCACCATCCAGCGCCATTTGCACCAACCGGTCGGACACGGTTTCAAGCGGCAGCTCTTTCAGTGCCTTCTCCAGCATGGCGAAAGTGGCGTATTTGGTCAGCCCGTCCGAGCACAGCAGGAACCGGTCGCCCGGTTGCAATTCGCCTCGGATCTTGTCGAGCTCCAGCTCGTCCCCGACACCGACAGCGCGGGTAATCGCGTTGGATTGCGGGTGATGTTCGGCCTCGTCCCAGGTCATCTTGCCGTCACGCACCAAATCGGCGACGAAGGAATGGTCGCTGGTCAGCATCTGGATCTTGCCATCGCGCAGCAGGTAGATACGGCTGTCCCCGGCCCAGAGCCCGACGAAATGCCCGTTGGCCAGCATCAGGCTAACCACGGTTGCGCCAATGGTCTTGCCGCCACGTTTGTCGGCCTCGGCCCGGATCACCTTATGCGCCTTGCTGAGGGTATCGCGCAGCGCGTTCAACTTCTCGGCAGGTGGCAAGCCCGGCGGGATCGAGGCTGTCATGTCGGCAATCAACCTGCTTGCGTAATCCCCGGCCTCGTGCCCTCCCATCCCGTCGGACACCAGCCAGAGCCCTTCGTCAAGCATGGCAAGAATGGCGTCTTCATTCACCTTTCGCACCAGGCCAACATGGCTACGGGCGCTGTATCGGACCCGGGGTCGTGAATTCATATGGGCCTTGCCTCGGTCCAGATTGCAGCGGTCAGGTTGAACAAACCTTGCATGTTTGCACCCGTCGGTAAACCTTCGCAGATCATCAGGCGCGGCACACCGGCGATTTCCGTGCTCCAGATGCTGGGTGCGCGGTAATCGCCCGTCATCAGCCCGGCGGCCAGGTCGGGCAGGATGTCACCAATTCCTTCGCCCTGGGTCAGGACCAGCGTGCTGCCGGCCTTTCTGACGCGGGCGTCGCTGCGGCGTTGGGGGGATGGCAGATCACTCAGCGCCTCGGCCAGCCGGTCTTTGGTCATGTCGTCTTCCAACGCGGCGAGAGCCACATCTTCCAGCTGAACATAAAGCTCTGTCTCGCGGAAATGGTCCAGAATGGCCGACCCTTCAGCCGAGGCCGGGGCAGCCAGCGTCAAGGGAAACCGACGCCCGACGCGATCGACCGAGGGCATCAGCACTCCCAGCATCTTTTGAGGCCCCGCCAGAGCGGGCGACAGGCAAAACCGCCAGATCGGCGCGGACATATATTGCCTGTCCCAAGCCTCGCCGGATGCGCCTTGCCCCTCCAGCATGCCACGCTGAATCCAGTCGTCCCAGACCTGCACGAACGAGGCCGGGACATTCAGGCGAAAGAAATCGCCCACCGATGGCATCTTGCCAAACGCTCCGAAACCGGGGTGTTCCATCAGAACGACTTCGGACAGCTGAACTTACTGAGCGCAGGCAGCGCAAACGGGTTGAGCACCGAGCCGGACTGCAGCTGGAAGATCGCGATGCGCCCGCCCACATTGAAGATCACCTTTTTGCGGTCCGATACATTGGTGCGGCGCACCTCGGCGGCGTCCAGCAGACGGAACCAGGCCCAGGGTCCGTCCCGCGTCAGAACGCTTTCGATATTGCGCTTGGCCGGTTCAAAGCTGACCCGCGCCAAACCGACCGGGCCGGGCCAGTTGATCGCCATGGGGGAAGGCAACCCGCCGCGATGGCGAAAGTCCAGCGTCTGGCCGTCAATCTCAAGCTTCACGCTTTTGGCTTTGGGATCCAGCGCCTCGGGCATGATCTGGAACTGGATCTGCGGCTGCGGTCCATTGGCAAAGAACGCCTCCTTGATCTCGGCGGCATATTGCATCTGCTGCAGCACCGCCGGGCTGATGCCCAGATCGGTCTGGTTCACGCCGGTTTTCCACGACCAGGGCCGCGTGCGCATATCCACGTGCTTGGCCAGTGTTTGGGTGAAGAAGCTGTCGATCAGCCCGCTGGGGCCGAACAGTTTGGCGAAATCGCCCATCGCCACATCGGCGCGCGACCGGCGGCTGAACGGATAGCGGTTGTCCAGCACCTGGCTGCAGAAGGGCAGCACATCCGCCTGCCAGCGCGCATTGATCGAGGCGCGGGTGCTATCGCTGGTGATCCCGCTCGACCCGGTGATGACCTGCGTGGCCCAGCGTTCCATCGGCCCGTCGACGCGACCGGCCTCCTGCTGGAACCGCTGCAGTGCCACGCCGGTTTCGCCGCCCGACACGCCGCTGAACGACATCTTGTTCAACTCCTGATAGACCTCGGTCAAGCTGCCCATCAACTGATCCAGCTGCGAGGGCTGGCCTTCGGGCCGCGCGGTCAGATTGTGCAGCCACTCGAACCGGTCCTGCACATAGGTGCCCGGTGGTGCGGGTGGTGGGCCGCCCTGGGCTGATGCGGATTTCGCCAGCGCTTCCAGCAGAATACGGGTCTGGACAGATGTATTGGCCTGCAACTCGATGCCCGCGACTGTACCCAGCCCCTCGCTGACCTCGGAATTGCCCAGAACCGAACGATCCTCGGCCAGTTTGGTTTCCTCCGAAATGGCATTCAGGATGTTGACGATGGGCGAGGTCGGACCGGACAGCACATTGGTCACCTCCACCGCATGGCTGAGGCTTTCCATCGGGATGATATCGACATCGCCCAGCACCTGATCATAGCGGGCGATATAATCGTTGTAATACAGGTCCAGCACGTCGCGGCTAAGCGCGGCCAGCGCCTGTTCGGTCTGCTCCGCCTCGCCGCGCGGGCCCAGCACCCAGCTTTCTCCCTGCACCCGTCGGGCGACACCCAGAGCCTCGCCCAGGAAGACATTGTTGAAACCATCATAGGTAAAGATGCCCTCGATCCCGTCATTCAGCGGTCGACCGGACGAGCGGACCAAGACCCGGCTGACCGCCGGACCACCTGCATCGGTGACACGCCATTCCGGCAAGGCCTGCGCCGCCTGACTGGCGATGATCCCGTTATAGACCCGCTGGGCCAGCGGCATCTGCGACAGGATGCCCTGCACCTGTTCGACCAGCGGACCGTTCAGGGCAATTTCCTGCATCGGTTGGGTCAGCAGCGCGTCGAGATGATCGTTCAGGTCCTGCCGGAACTCTGCCCTGCTGCCATCGGGGAACGAGACAGACCAGTCGAGGTTCATCCACTGTTTGACCAGATCCTGGTTCATCGGCCCCTGCAGGCCAAGCATCAGATAGACCTTGAGCGCCTCATAGAGCAGATCGGGGTTGTTGATATTGGCGGCCATCTGCTCTTCCAGCCGCAATAGAAGACGCGGCAGGAAGCGCTGGTTCAGCGCCGCGCGGTAGGTCTGCGAGGCCTGGGTGCCGATCACCTCGCCCTGATAGAGGCCATAGGTCAGTTTCGGGTCCGGGCTGGGGTCGGACAGCACCGGGTTGGCGGGCATGTCGCGCAGATTGTTCAGCGCCTCGACGACGGGCACCAGATCGGTGTCGCCCACCGGGCTGGGTGGCAGGGTGGCGGCGGCGGCCTGATAGGCGCTGACATGATCCTGCGCGTCGGCGATCAGGTCGGAATTGCCGATAAAGGACCGCACCAGCAGCCCGCCAATGCCAAGCGCCGCGATGATCGTCGCGGCAATCGACACCCATTTGGTTATCTTGTAGCGCCGTTCGACCTTGTCATCAGCGCTGACTAGCCCGGCCTCGCGAAAGATCACGTGATCAAAGAGCCGCGTCAGGAAATAGGATCGCCCGGCGCCCGTCCCCGACCCGATCGCCTGCCGCCCGATGCCAAAGGTGCGAGCCATGCCCAACATCAGCCGGTCGATCGGTGTGCCTTCCTGCGTGCCGGAGGTGAAATAGACCCCGCGCAGCATCTGGCGATGCTGGTAGCGGTTGTCGTTGAACACCTCGGCCAGAAACTCACGCGCGGTCTTGCGCACGCTGGCCACCTGCACCGGGAACCCGGCAATCAACGCGCGCCGCTGCGGGTCTGTTTCGGTCTGCATCCGCTCCAGCGCTTGCGAATTCAGCCGTGCCAGAATACCCCCAAATTCCTCGTCAAAGGCCGCCACCGGGCTAGCCTCGCCGCGTGTCTTGTCCAGCGGCAGGGTAAAGCCCCAGACCTGTTCGCGGTCTTCCTTACCGAGATTGTCGTGAAACTCGGCGAATCCGGCGATCAGATCGGCTTTGGTAAACAGCACATAGATCGGAAACCGCACGCCCAGTTTCTCGCGAAGCTCTTCCAGACGGCGGCGGATCGCCTTGGCGTTTTCCTTCTGGGTAATCTCATCCTGCAGCGACAGGTCGGACAGAGAAATGGCGATCATCGCGCCATTGATCGGCTGGCGCTTGCGGTATTTCTTGAGCAGGCTCAGAAATCCGACCCAGGCGGCACTATCCGTCTCCGCGTCGCTTTCCTGCGTCGTGTAGCGCCCCGCCGTGTCGATCAGCACCGCGTTCTCGGTAAACCACCAGTCGCAATTTCGCGTACCACCGACCCCGCCGATGGCGGTCTTGCCCATCTCTCCGGCCAGCGGGAACTGCAGGCCCGAGTTGACGATGGCCGTGGTCTTGCCCGCGCCGGGCGGGCCGATCATCACATACCAGGGCAGTTCGTTCAGATGCCTGCGCCCGTTCTTGGACTTGCGCAGCGCGGCCATCGCCTGTTTCAGCTTACCGCGCAGCTCGTCCAACTCGCTGCCCAGCATGTCGGGCTCTTCGGCGACGGCTTCGGTGATCTCTTCTTCCATCTTCTTGTCGCGCCGGCGACGGATGAAGAAAATGATCATCGCGATCACGAAAAAGAGCCCAAAGATTGCGCCGCACCAGATCAGCCGCGACCAAACGGAGTCAAACGGACGCCACTCTTCGCTGCCGATCATCGGACCAAAGTAATAGAGCGCCCCGGCCAGAACGGCGGCGGTGAAAAACAGGACGAAATAGATCGAGCGGAACAGGGGGAACAGGTATCTGCGGATGAACATCAGGTCTCCTCCTGCACCAGCAGGACTTCGATGCGCCGGTTGGCGGCGCGGCCTTCTCGGGTCGCGTTATCGGCAATCGGGTCGTTATCGGCCCGGCCCTCGGCGCTGAGCCGGGCGGGATCACTGAGCGAGGCCGCCATCTGGTTCATCACCGACTTCGCCCGCGCCAGCGACAGGGCCAGATTGGACGGAAAGCGCGAGGTGCGGATCGGGACATTGTCGGAATGGCCCGCAACGATCACCTTGCCCGGCTCATCGTTCAGCGCAACCGCCACGCGGCGCACCGGGTCTTCATACTTGCCCTGCAATTTGTCGGACCCCGAGCCAAACATGCCCGAACCCTTGATGCGGATGATCAGTGTATTGCCTTTCTGGAACACCTCGACCAGCCCCTCGTCGATCTCGGGCTTCAGGAATTCCACCACCTTTTCGACCTGCGGCTGTTCCTGTACCGGCTGCGGCGGCGGCGGCGGCGCGCGGCGCTGCAATTCAGCCACCGGCCCGGCATCAATCACCGTAAGCTGACCGATCAGGTTCTCGGTCCGGTTGGATAGCGCGTAAGAAAGCCCTGAAAATTCCAGAATCAGCAACAGCACTGTGACGGCAACGGCGATCCAGACCGGTCGCCACAAGCTGAGCGCGCGATAGGGTTTGTCGACGCCTTCCCAATGGGGCGAGAGATCACGCTCCATCGGGCCACGCTGTGCCCGGATGATCCGGGCCAGACCCTGACGGATCTGCAAATGCTTGTCGCTGCCGCCCTGCTCTACGCGCAGCCGCCCTTCGAAGCCAAGCGAGAGGCACATATAGACGAACTCAAGCAGTTCGATGTTGTTTGCCGGGTCTTTCTCCAACCGGGCCAGCAGGTCGTAGAACCGATCGCCGCCCACCGTTTCGCGATGGAAGGTGCCGACCAGCGATTGCGTGGCCCAGACCGATTGCTCACCCCAGGGCGTATTCAGAACCACGTCGTCAAGCGTCGCGCAGAGCGCATAGCGGGCAATCTTGACCGTCTGCGCCGGGATACCCGCTTGCAGGGCGGCGTTTTCAAAGGCGCGGATTTCGGACACGACGCTATCGCGCAGCTTGTCGGGGTCCATATGCTGGGCGCGGTTGCGGATACGGCTGACCAGCGAGAAGAGCGGTGTGGCACAGGCGCTGAGCCGGTTCATGCCGGTCATTACCACCGCATCGGTCTCGGGCGCGGGCTGGCTTTGCGGGGCCTGCGGCTGCGGCGCGGGCGGCACGCCATAGGCTTCGGCGCCGGATGGGTGTTGCGGTGGCTGCTGGGGCGGATAAGGCTGCGCAGGCGGCACGCCATAGGCCGGTTGCTGCGGGGGCTGCTGGGGCGGGTAGCCCGGATGTTGCGGCGGATAGCCCGGTTGCTGAGGGGGATAGCCGGGTTGACCCTGCGGCGGATAGGGCTGCTGTGGCGGGGCCATGTTCGGATCGGGGTAGCCCGGCGCTGGCGGTTGCTGTTGAGGCGCAGAGCGCCGCCCGCCGGGATTTGGGCGGATCACCGTCTTGTCCGTATCATCCGGTTCGGCAAACGGGTCCTTGTCAGACATGGGGCTATTACCTGCGTTCTTCTCTGGCCTGCGCCAACACTGTGGCGCAGCGGCGCGGTGGTATCAATTCGTTTCGAGGTCTTTTGATGCACCTTTTCGCACAACGCGGCCATGTGGCAGGTCGAGCACGGTGGCGAACAAGGGTCGGCGCGTCAAAGAGTCCGAGGTCGCGACGCATCACTTCGGCCGCTATCCATTGCCCCATCACAGGTCTCGCGCCTGTTTGACATGCCAAAAAAGCTGACCGGCAGGCCGCGCCAGGAGATGCGCTGCGCCCGGATCGTTACTGATCTGCCGACGAAAGCTCAATACTGCCGGGTGTATGATCCATCCACCTGCTACCACGGCTACCGGTGCCGGGGAGTGAACCGCAGCTAGCTTGCCCCGCCGAAAGCGCGCAGCACCTTGCGGGTGGCGGTAACCAGCGGATCGTGTGTCTCAGACAGGATCTGCACGCGGTCGAAACGGTCTGGATCGCGGTTTACCGCGTCGCGCAAGGCTGCGCCAAAGGCCATGCGCAGCTCAGTCCCGATGTTGAATTTGCAGATCTTCGAGCCCTGCGCCAGCAACCGCCGCTGCGCCTCGGGCACACCCGAGCCGCCATGGATGACCAATGGAACATCCGTCATTGCCTCAATGGCGCGGATGCGCGCCTCGTCAAGACCGGCAGAGCTTTCCTGTTGCAGATGCACATTGCCGACCGAGATCGCCATGGCGTCCACACCGGTCTCGCGCGCGAATTGCGCAGCCTCTTCCGGGTCGGTCCCGGCAGAGTTTTCGCCGCCCGAATAGCCCACAAACCCAATCTCGCCCTCGCAGGAGATACCCGCGGCATGGGCCATTTCCGCGATCGCCGCAGTTTCGTCGATATTCTGCGTCAGGGGTTTGCGCGAGCCGTCGAACATCAGCGAGGTGAACCCACTGTCGAGCGCCTCGCGGCATTCCTGAGCCGTGTAGCCGTGATCGAGATGCGCCACCACCGGGACCGACGCGCCTTCGGCCAGATGGCGGAACATCTTGCCCAGAACCGGCAGCGGCGTATGGGCGCGGCAGCTTGGCCCGGCCTGCAGGATCACCGGCACGTCCTCGGCCTCGGCGGCGGCCACATAGGCGCGCATGTCTTCCCAGCCCAGTGTCACAAGGCCGCCAACGGCATGACCCTGCCGCAGGGCGGGTTGCAGTACGTCTGCGAGTGTCGCGAGTGTCATTTGAACTTTGCCACCATGTCCTTGATGCCCGGTATGGTCTCGATCTGATAGGCATGGGTGGGTTGGAAGAACTGCACCAGCGAGCGTTGGGTCAATCCGCCGAGAATTGTGAAATAGTACATCTCGTAGCCGGGCAACACCGAACAGGGGTGATAGCCCTTGTCGATGCAGATCGTCGACCCGTCAACGATGTGATAGGCATCGCCCGATTTGCCTTCCTCGCGCTGCAGCATTTGCAGGCCCGAGCCCCAGTTCGGTTTGAACCTGAAATTGTAGGTCTCATCATGGCGCGTCTCGTCCGGCAGGCGGTTGGTGTCATGTTTGTGCGAGGGGAAGCCCGACCAGCCGCCCTGCCCCACAGTGAACAATTCCGAAACCAGCAGACGCCCGACCTTGTCGGCCTGTTTCTGGCCCAGAATATGCTTGATCTTGCGGTGGGTCTTGGTGTCGTCGCTACCATACTGCACCAGGTCGATCCCGCCGGCGCGCACATCGAAAGGGTCCAGAACCTTGTCATATTTCGCCCCCGCGATGAAGGTCTCGGTCTCGTCCGAGACACAGACGATCCGCGCCTTGGCACCTGACGGCACATAGGCGCCTTCGGGTTCGCCATCCCAGACATCCTCGCCACGATTGCCCAATGCGCGGAATGCGACGCCTTCGATCTCAACATCGACGCTGCCGGTGGCGGGCACGATGCAGGTCTCGTATCCCGGCACTTGGTACTCGAAGGCCTCGCCCTTCTTGAGCTTGACGATATTGAAGTAGTTCAATGGCACCAGCCCGTCATCGGCATCGACGATGGGTTTGTTCTGGTTGTCAAAGGGGGGAATATGCATGTTGTGATCCTCTTATGCGGCCTCGGACGGGCCGGGATGGGATGCGATGAAGTCTTCGAGCTGGGGCGTGGAGGGCATGGCTGGCGCGCAGCCGGGCTGCGACACCACGATTGAGGCGCAGGCAGAGCCACGCAACACCGCGTCACGCAGAGAATACCCTGCCGCGATCGACGCTAGCAGTCCCGCCATGAAGCTGTCGCCCGCCCCGTTTGGTTTGACGGCGGTGACCGGGTAGATACCGGTACGGATTTCCTTTCCACCAGAAAAGGTTACAGCGCCTTCTTCACCCTTCTTGTAGATGACGATCCGGCCTGGCATTTCTGCCAGCTCGCGGGCTTTGTCGAGGCCCTTTTCGATGCCACCGGCCATGAAGCCGAACTCTTCATCATTGCCGACGATCAGATCGCTTTCCTCGCCTGCGCGCGACAGAACCTCGGCGGCCACGTCCGGCGAGGGCCAGCTATAAGGGCGGTAATCGATGTCGAAGATCACCGGCAACCCGGCGGCGCGGGCGTTCTCAAACGCCCGGAAGGTGGCGCTGCGCGAAGGTTCGGCGGCAAAGACGGTGCCAGCCGTGATCAGTGCGGTAAAGGCACTGTACTCCACCGCGTCCATATCCGCTTCGGTCACCTGAAAATCAGCCGCGCCATTGCGATAGATGACATTCTGAAAATTCTCGATGCAGCTTTCATAAACCGCCAGCGAGGTGCGCGCCTCGCCGCCCACCGCCCGGACATACCGCGTGTCGACGCCGTAATACTGCAACCGGTTCACACAGAATCGGCCTACCGCATCATCGGACACCGATGTCACCAGCGCCGCCTGCGATCCCAGCTTGACCAGCCCGGCACAGATATTGGCCGAGGAACCGCCCAGATCGGCGCGAAAGCTTGTCGCATCTTCGCTCTTGGTGCCGATGGGGTCGGCGAACATATCCATGCCCGCGCGTCCAAACACGGCAAAGCGGTTGCCTTTGATGCCGTCCAGAAGCGCGCTCATCACACGCCCCGCCGCTGTTTGGACCGGCTGCTTTCCCACTCTACATGGGCGTCGCGCACCTTGTCGCTTTCGGTGATATGAGGCGTCCCTACCTCCCACCAGGCATGGCCCTGGGTGGTCCAGCCGTCATAGGCATCGACCTTCATATAGATCACGTGGGTCTTGTCGCTTGCCTTGGCACGGGTGAACGCCTCGCCCAGTTCAGCGGGGTTCGCGACGGTTTCCGCGATGGCCCCCATTGCGGCCGCGTGCGCTTCGAAATCAACGCCGAAGGGCTCGGGAACCGTCGGGCAATCGGCGATCAGGTTGTTGAAGCTTTCATTGCCGGTGTTGTTCTGCAGCTTGTTGATGACCGCAAAGCCGCCATTGTCCAGCACCAGAATGATCAGTTTCTTGCGGCTGAGGACCGAAGAGTAGATGTCGGAATTCATCATCATGTAGGACCCGTCGCCAATAAAGACGATGGTGTCCTGATCGGGTTCAGTCTCGGCCTGTGCAATCCGAGCTCCCCAGGCACCGGAAATCTCGTAGCCCATGCAGGAGAAGCCGAACTCCACATCCACAGTGCCAATATCGAGTGTGCGCCAATTGGCGGTGACTTCGGCGGGCAACCCACCCGCTGCGGCCACAACGCGGTCGCGCGGATCACATAGCGCATTCACCAAACCGATGACCTGCGCGTAGGAATTCGGGCGATTTCCATGGGCCACGTTCTCGGCCACATAGGCGTCCCAGGTGCGACGCTCGCCTTGGGCGAACTGGGTCCAGCTTTCGGGGGTCTTGTAGCCGGTCATGGAACTGGCCAAAGCGTCGAGCGATCGTTTCGCGTCGCCCACCACCGGCAGCGACATATGTTTGCCCGCGTCATGGCGCGCGGCGTTGATCGAGATGAAGCGAGCGTCCTTGGCAAAGGCGGTCCAGGACCCGGTCGTGAAGTCCTGCAGCCTTGTGCCCACAGCCACGATCACATCCGCTGCCTCGGCAACCGCGTTTGCGCTGTCCGATCCGGTCACCCCGATGGGACCGATATTCAGCGAATGGGTATCCAGCATGTTGGCACGGCCCGCGATGGTTTCGACGACCGGGATCTGATGCGCCTCGGCAAAGCTCGCCAGTTCGGCCACCGCCCTGGAATATTGCACTCCGCCACCCGCGATGATCATCGGGCGTTCGGCGGTTTTCAGCAGTTCGGCGGCGGCGGCAAGTTCCGCCTCATCCGGGGCCTGGCGGCGGACGCGGTGGACCTTCTTCTTGAAGAAGACCTGCGGGTAATCAAAGGTCCAGCCCTGCACATCCTGCGGCAGACCCAGAAAGGCCGGGCCGCAATCGGCGGGGTCCAGCATGGTGGCAATCGCCGCTGGCAAAGACTGGATCACTTGCGCCGGATGAGTGATCCGGTCCCAGTAACGGCTGACGGCTTTGAACGCATCGTTGACCCCCAGCGCCGGGTTCCCGTAATGCTCCAGCTGTTGCAGCACCGGGTCGGGCAGCCTCGTCAGGAAGGTGTCGCCGCACAGCATCAGCATCGGCAACCTGTTGGCATGGGCCAGCGCGGCGGAGGTGAGCAAGTTGGTCGTGCCCGGCCCCGCAGAGGCGGTGCAGAACATGAAGCGCTGGCGCAACCACTGTTTGGCGTAACCGGCGGCGGCAAATCCCATGCTCTGTTCATTCTGACCGCGATAAAGCGGCAGTTCGTCCTGAACCCCATGCAGCGCCTCGCCCAGACAAGTCACATTGCCATGGCCAAAGATGCCAAAGCCACCGCCGCACAAACGGTATTCCTGCCCGTCGATTTCGATGAACTGGTTTGTCAGCCAGCGGATAATGGCCT
The DNA here is from genome assembly GCF_023502395.1 of Ruegeria spongiae. Classification (GTDB taxonomy): domain Bacteria; phylum Pseudomonadota; class Alphaproteobacteria; order Rhodobacterales; family Rhodobacteraceae; genus Ruegeria_C; species Ruegeria_C spongiae. Next base: position 219,949 of record NZ_JAMFMB010000003.1, read on the forward strand.
GCGCGGTGGTCAGGCGGATCGTGTCGTCGCTCATCTGTTTGGTTCCCTCAAAACGGTGCGGGCGTCGCAAGCCAGTCAAATGCCACTTGCGCAGGATCGATTCCGAGGATACTAATTTTGCAACCGGTTGCAAACTGTATTTGCGCAAAGGTGGGAATGGCCATGGCAGAAATTGGAATCGGCATTGTCGGTGGTGGCTATATGGGCAAGGCGCATTCGGTTGCCATGGCTGCTGTTGGGGCCGTGTTCGAAACGCGACTGCGGCCCCGGCTTGAGATGATCTGCGCCAGCAGCCCCGAGTCCGCCGAGCGCTATCGCCGCGCTTTCGGATTTGCGCGGGCCACGCATGACTGGCGGGCGTTGGTCGAGGACCCGCAGGTCGCCGCGATCATCATCGCCACGCCGCAGGCCCTGCATCGCGAGATATCCGAAGCCGCTTTTGCCCTTGGCAAACCAGTGATGTGCGAAAAGCCCATGGGCACCTCGGTGGCCGAGGCGCAGGCTATGGTCGACGCTGCCGAGGCCAGCGGACAGGCCAATATGGTCGCCTATAATTACATCCGCACCCCGGCCAGCCAGTTCGCTCGCAAGCTGATTGCCGATGGCGAAATCGGCGATATCACATGGTTCCGCGCCGAACATACCGAAGATTTCTACGCCGACCCGCAGGCCCCCGCCACATGGCGCGCGACAGGCCGCGCCAATGGCAACATGGGTGATCTGGCACCACATATCCTGAATGCCTCCCTAGCGCTGATTGGCCCGATCCGCTCGATCATGGCGGATATCGAAACCGTCCACGCCGACCGCCCCGGCGGCACTGTGACCAATGACGATCAGGCGCAGATCATGTGCCGGTTCGACAATGGTGTGATGGGACATCTCTATATCAGTCGCACCGCTACCGGGCGCAAGATGGGCTATGCCTATGAAATCTTTGGAACCAAGGGCGCGATCCGCTTCGATCAGGAAGACCAGAACGCGCTCTGGCTTTACCGCGCCGAAGGACCCGAGGCAGAACGCGGTTTCCGCAAGATCCTGACCGGGCCAGCGCATCCAGATTACCTGCCCTTCTGTCAGGGGCCGGGACACGGCACCGGCTATCAGGATCAGATCATCATCGAGGCGCATGATTTCCTCAAAGCCATCGAGACCGGCGAACCTGTCTACCCGACCTTCCGCGACGGGCTGGCGGTAAACCACTTAATCGAAGCGGCCTGGGCCTCGTCCGAGACGCGGTCCTGGCAAGATGTTGCAACGCTCTGAGCATCCGAAAGGCACCAATATGAGCATAAAAATTGGCAATGCACCCTGTTCCTGGGGCGTCGAATTTGCGGATGATCCGCGCAATCCCCACTGGCAAACCGTGCTGAAAGAATGTGCCGAGGCCGGATACAAGGGCATCGAACTGGGGCCTGTCGGCTTCATGCCCGAAGACCCGGCGCAGGTTGCGGACGCGCTGGCCGAGCATGATCTGGAACTGATCGGCGGCGTTGTCTTCCGCCCCTATCACGACCCGGCAAAATGGGAGGACGTGCTGGATGGCACCCACCGCACTTGCAAGGCGCTGGCGGCCCATGGCGCGCAGCATCTGGTGCTGATTGATTCGATTTCAGAGCGCCGGGCACCGACTGCCGGGCGGGCGCAGGAAGCCGAGCAGATGGACGGTGCCGAATGGGCCGCCTATCGCGACCGGATCGCGGAAACCGCGCGGATCGGAACCGAGGAATACGGGCTGACCGTGGGCATCCATGCCCATGCGGCGGGCTTCATGGATTTCGAGCCCGAGCTTGAGCGGCTGCTGGACGAAGTGGACGAAAAGCTGCTGAAGATCTGCTTTGACACGGGCCATCACTCTTATGCGGGCTTTGACCCGGTGGCGTTCATGAACCGCTATGTGGATCGTATTTCCTACATGCATTTCAAGGATGTCGACCCGGCAGTTAAAGCGGACGTGATCGAGAAACGCACCGGTTTCTACGATGCCTGCGGGCAGGGTATTTTTTGCAATCTGGGCGAGGGTGACGTTGATTTCACCACTGTGCGTCAGGTGCTGCTGGACAATGGGTTCACCGGCTGGTGCACGGTGGAACAGGATTGCGACCCGACGATGGATGTGCGGCCGATGGACGATGCGCGCACCAATCGGGAATATCTTGAATCGATCGGTTTCAGGTAAGGAGCAGGCAGATGGCAAAACTGCAATGGGGCATGATCGGCGGCGGTGAAGGCAGCCAGATCGGCCCGGCACATCGGTTGGGCGCAGGGCTGGACGGAGCGTTCGACTTTGCCGCAGGCGCGCTGGATCACCGGCCCGACGTGGGGCGTGACTATGGCCAGCGGCTGGGTCTTGCCTCTGACCGGGCTTATGGCGATTGGCGCGAGATGCTTGAAGGCGAACAGGTGCGCGAAGATCGCATCGATCTGGTGACCGTGGCCACACCCAACGCGACCCATTACGAGATCACCAAGGCCTTTCTTGAGGCCGGGTTCAACGTGCTCTGCGAAAAGCCGATGACCATGACCGTCGAAGAAGGCGAGGACATCGTCCGCACGTCCGAGCGCACCGGCGCGATCTGCGCGGTGAATTACGGCTATTCCGGCTATTCGCTGGTGCGGCACATGAAGGCGATGATCGCCCGTGGCGATCTGGGCAAGATACGGTTGGTCAAAGCCGAGTTTGCTCATGGCCACCACGCCGATGCCGAGGATGCCGACAATCCGCGCGTACGCTGGCGCTATGACCCGGCGCAGGCGGGCGTGTCGGCACAATTTGCCGATTGTGGCATTCACGCGCTGCATATGGCCAGCTTCGTGACCGGGCAGGAGGTGCACCGCCTGTCCGCCGATACCGTCTCTTGCATCGCCTCGCGGGTGCTGGAGGATGACGCGATGGTCAACTTCCGCATGGAGGATGGCGCAGTCGGGCGGCTCTGGACCTCATCGGTGGCGATTGGTCGCCAGCATGGTCTGACGCTGCAGGTCTTTGGCGAGACCGGCGGGCTGCGCTGGTCTCAGGAACACCCCAACCAGCTTTATTACATGCCGCTGAACGGGCGGTTGCAGACCATTGAGCGTGGCGAAGCCAACCTGTCACCCGAGGCCGACCGCACCACCCGCGTCACCATCGGCCATGCCGAAGGGATGCCGCTGGCCTTCGCCAATATCTACAGCGATCTGGCTGAGGCGATCCGTGCCCGCAAGGAAAACCACGCCATGGACCCCGCTGCGGATCACTATCCGCGTGCGCAGGACGGGTTGCGGTCGATGGCGGCAGTGTTTGCGGTGGCTGAGTCGGGCAGCAAGGACGGGACTTGGGTCGACGCCCGCCCGCCTATGTATCGCTAGAACGTGAGGGGGCGTGGGTCGCCCCTTTACAACACCTCTGCGACAAAGCCGCCATTGCGCCAGAGATCCAGTGCATTCTCGAACCCCGGACCGGACAGCCCGTCGATGGTGCTGTTGTAATATCCGGCCTTTTGCAGACGTTTCTGCACTTCCATCAAGGTATCGCGCGACCAGTTTGCGGCCCCTTCGGTCATCTGCACGATGGCCGCGCCATCATCTTCGGCAGCACCCCGCAGCAGCATTTCTGCAGCAGCCATCGGATCGCGCGGCAGGCCCCTGCCCTCGTCCAGCAGGATGGCCGCAGCCAGATAGCCCTGATGCTCGCCATCCCGCGCGGCTTTCTGGAAATGGGCGAGCGCTTCTTCCGGTGAGCCGACCAAACCGTCCTGCGCCAACACGCCCAGATTGAATGTGGCCTTGGCCGACCCCTCACGCGCGGCGCGTTGCAAAAGCTCAATTGCGCGGGCATCATCTTTTGGCACGCTCGTGCCTTCGAACAGGGTCACGGCAAGATTGATCATCGCATCCAACGATCCACCCTCTGCCGCCGCCTCGTTCAAGGAGACAGCGCGCGCCACATCCTGCGGGACGCCCATGCCGCTTTCGTAAAGCTGCGCCAGGCTGACCATAGCCCGCAAATCGCCCCGCTCGGCGGCGCGTTGATAGAGCGTCACGGCGCGCTCCACGTCCCCCGCCGCAATCGTCGCACGTGCCAGCAGCGCCACGTAATGCGGCAGATCCGGCGATTGCGCCGCTGCCGCGCCACAGGCCTGGATCGCGGTCAGAGCATTCTGTTTGAGCCGTGAAAACGGCACCCCCGTCAGGCTGGCCGTGCTGTCGCGGGGATGGGTGGCCAGCCGTTCGCACATGCCACCGGGCGTCGTATCTTCGCGGCGCGGGATGGATTGCACCAGACGGCGCGCCTGCTCGGCATTGGCGCCATCGGGATATTGTTCCAGATAGAACTCCAGCAAGGGCCGCATCCGGCTGCGCTGAGCCAGTTTCCACAACCGGTCGGCCTGCACATCCTGATCGTCGATGTTCAGCTTACGGGTCTGTGGTTCGGAACTGTCCAGAAAGGCCATCACGTCGCTGGTATGGGAACCCTGCGGATAGCGGTCCATGTAAAGCTGCATCAGTTGCGGGTCCTGCGCGCTGGCGGCAACCTGCCACAGCAGGGTCTCCTCGGATGCTGTCACCGGGCTGGTGTCGAAGCGGAACTGACGGGTGAGCGAGGAATTGTCCCACGGGATCTGCCGCCCGCCGGTGGACGCGATCACATCCTTGCGGACCGATATCAGCAAGTCCGAGATATCCTGCCCCGGCGTGTAGATATGGCTCAGCAGCGCCTCGGTGAAGAAACTGTTCCGCCCGGTTCCGTCATAGGCCACATTGTCAGGCTGGGTGGCATAGGCGAACATGAAATCCGCCGCACTGCCGATCCGTGCCAGACCGCCCTCGCCAGTGGTCTCTTCAAACGGGTTGTCGCGGCAGGCATCCAGAATGATCAGTTTGAGCCCGTCCGACCGTTCCATCCGGCTGACGATGTCACCCATCGCCACGGTCTGTTCCGGGATATCCGCGCCTGACGTGAGATGCGCATTAACCGGAACCAGATAATTCTGCCCGCCGACCTGAAACCCGTGCCCGGCATAAAAGAACAAAGACACATCCGCATCAGCCGCCGTCACGCCATAGGATTCGGCCAGCGACAGCATTTCGTCCCGGTCGAGGTCGGTGCCCAGAAACACCCGGAAGCCCAGCCCCTCAAGCGCGATGGCCAGGTCCGACGCGTCATTGACCGGGTTGTCCAATCCGCCAACCGAGTCGTAATCCGAGTTTCCGATCACCAGCGCCACGCGCTTTTCAGCAAAGGCCTGCGTGGCGCACAGCAAAAACAGGCCAAAAGCCATGATCAAACGGATCAATCGCACTCTTTATTTTCCCAGCCGTCAGAGTTCCAACACGCGGGACAGACCGATCTCGGCACTGCCCACGGCGGCTACTATCGTCTCTACTTGCTCTCTTTGCAAACTCACAAGCTCGGGATCTTCGGCGCGGATCAGCGTGATCGCCTTGCGAATCTCGGTCTGAGCGCTGCGGATCGCCACACGGGCCTCTTGAATGGCCTCGCTGCGAATTTGCTGGCGTTCGGCCTCGGTAGTGGCCAGCGCCAGCCGCGCCTGCGCCTTGTCGCCAGCCGCACGCACGCCCGCGCTGGCACCGTTGATGATGTCGCCGATGCTTTCCAGCCCCGGCGGCAGACCTTGGGCAATGGCGTCCAGGTCCTGGGCATAATCGTCCATCGCATCGGCCACGCAAGCCAGATAAGTCGACACATCCTCGCTCACGCAGCCAGAGGCCTGAGCCTCGAACTCGGTCGACGCCCCCTGCACGGTTTCCAGGGTCCCTTCGGCTGTAACAACGGGGTTCACCGCTGTGCCACCACCGCTGCCACTACCTGAATCGCCGCCACCGGTCTCGGTTTCAAGCGTACCTTCAAAGCTGGTTCGACCGGGGGGAGTAACCTCGATCACCGGGATCGGCGGCGGGTCGACCGTACTCCCAGGTGGCAGAATGAAGAACTCGCCGGTATTCAATGTCAGTATATAGTTCTCAAGGCCGGTGCCAGAGACGCCTGAAATATCAATGATATAAGGCGATCCATCCTCAGTGGCGTCGGCACTTGCCCCATCGCTGAACAGCACAGCAGAGTCAACGCTATCCGCTGGATTCAACAAGCCTGATGAAACGAACTCTGTACCGGAGAACGTGAAGTTCTGACCCTCCAGTTTGAATTGATCGGTCGCGGTGACCGTCAGCGATGCCGGAGTGACATCAAGCGAACCGGTTTCATATGTGATGTCGTAATTCCCAGCTCCGCTGCCGGTCGCGTTGCTGCCTATGATGTCATAGCCCGTCGAAACCTGCGCGAACCGATCTGCCCCCGTGCTGGTCAGGGTCACGCTGTCCACCATATCGCTTTCGGTCAACAGGCCCTGAACCGTGAACTCAGTTCCCTCAAAAGAAAACCCGTCTCCATAGACGCGCGTCAGGTCATCGGCGGTCACCGTCAGCGGCGCCGGGTTGACGGTCAGGTTGCCAGTTTCATACGTGATGACATAGTTGGACAACCCGGTTCCCTGAGCGTCGCTCGGAGTGATCATATAGGGGCTGTCCACGACCGGCGCAAACTGAGCCACTCCGGTGCTTGAAAGGGCAACTGAGTCGATGGTGTCTTCGAAGAAAAGGTCACTTGTCAGTGAGAAATCCGTGGTCCCGAGCGAAAATTCGTCGCCGTAGGTCCGGCTCTGGTCATCCGCAACAACAGTCAGCGGCGCCGGTGTGATCGTGGCGTCTCCGGTCAGTGAGATCACCTGATAGGACAGCCCGAGATCGCTGGTCAGGCTGGTATTGGTCAGCACATAGGTTGTTTCCCCCACACTCACCTGTCCAAAATCCAGATTCGACAGCGCCCCGGATGTATCCAGCGAATCCCCGTCGGGGCCGAAGACATAGGTTCCTGTACCACCCGAGATGGGTCCGGTGCCGGTTGCACTGTCCGTTTGGCCATATTGCACCGACAGCGGATCAGGCTGCACGAACACAACCGCGCTGGTGGTCAGGTTCAGCGGGTGCTGCCCCTGGGTCCCGGGCGCCCAATCGTTCACATAGTCCCAACCCAGCGGGCTGGTCAGATCGAAGAAGCTCTGCGTGTCCTGAAATTCCGCAGTGGTCAGCCCGGTGCCCCCGTCGCTCGCGGATTGTCCCGACAAATCTGTGTCCCAGAAGGAGGCGGTAACAGTGCCCCCCGAGGTCAGGCCGATCAGCCCTCCTGGATTGTTCGTCGTAAAATCGGTGACCGAGACGGTGCCAGTGGAATAACTGCGCTCGACAAGCGACTGGTTGAGGCCAACAAGCCCGCCGCCATTCCCGGTACCACCGCCGGAAAATTGTTGCGCGGCGCTGACGTCACCGGTCGCGTAAGAGCTTTGGATCGTGCCCGAATTGACTCCGACCAGACCCCCAGCATTGACAGCCAGGCCAGAGCCGAAATCGACGCCCTGCACGTCACCTGTCGCATGAGACCGGGTGATGGTTCCGCTGTTGACACCGGCAAGGCCGCCAATTGCACCATCGCCTTCGCTGCCCTCACCAACGCTTCCGCTCACGCTGACATCGGCTGTGCTGTCGGTGATAGTGCCGCTATTGAAGGCCACCATGCCGCCCGCCAGACCGTCAAAGCTGTCTACTGTTCCGGTAACGATCACATTCTCGATCGCGCCATCGTTGCTGGTCGCCAGAACGCCGCCTTCGAAGCCGTTGATCGAGGCGTTGGTCACGCCGAGATCGAAAACCCGGGCCGTTTCGTTCAAATTCTCGAACAAACCGCCTTGCGAAGCGTCGATGATCATAAGGCCGTCGATTCCGTGCCCGGCCCCGTCAAGTGAGCCATCGAAGCTGAAAATCGGGACGAAGCCGCCTTCGCCAAACCCCCAGTTTTCGGTCCCTGTTGCGTCGATCTCGTTGTTCAGCCGGAAATGCGAGGCGTGCAGGCTGTCGCTGTCCATTCCCTGCAGACCGAACACATCGGTCAATACATAGGGGTCGGCTTCGCTTCCGTCACCATCGAGGGCGCGCAGGAAACTGCCGTCGGTCGAGTTCAGTTGGAAATCCGTGACGTCGAACCCCGGCAGGGTGGCGCTGTTCTGCACCCAGTCGCCTGCCTCCAGAAGGAACGTATCCACATCAATCGCACCATCAGCGCTGGTGGTGATCGTCCCGGCGGCATCCAGCGACAAGGTGCCGGTGTTGCCGGTGATGGCGGCGTTCAGCGCGATATCGTTATCCGCGATCAGTTGGAACAGGGTACCCGACGACCAGGAAATCGATTCGTTGATGGTGATATCGCCCGGCTCGCCCGATCCGTCCACCGATGTGTCCAGTGTGAAACCGGTGCTGTCGAGATTGGCCTCAATCGTAGCTGCATCAAACGTGTCGCCAGGATCGCTGCCCACTGTGATGTTGCCCGGATCAAGCAGCAACATGCCGGTTGCACCATTTGGCGCGCGGGTGTCGGTCAGGCCGCGATAACGCATGTCATCCTTGCCCGAAACCTCGACAAAGCCGCCGTCGCCGGCCAAATCGCCGCCGCGGGCCGAGATGGTGCCGTTGAATTCGGTGAATATGTCGGACCAGACAGCGATCCGACCGCCCGAACCGGATGCGCCGCCATCGGCGTTGATCCTTGTGGCCGCATCCACGAAGGTGGTGACCGCCCGTTGCAGGTTGCCTTTGCCCTCGAAATCGCCGCCCACACGGATCAGGCCGCCATCGCCGGCACCGGCTCCGCTTGCGTCCAAAGTGGCCCCGGCCAGCGCGATCGCCTCGCCGGTGATGGTAATGTCACCGCCCTGAACCGGGCGCGCCACCGGTCTGGGCGATGTTTCGACCAGCACCACGTCGGCCGATGTGTCGATGCGCCCACTCACCCGGACGCCACCACCGCTGCCGCCCAGCACCACGGCGCCATTGCGCCCGCTGACCGAGCGGGCCTCGATCACGCCCGACATGTTGACCACCTGCCGCGCTGCATCGCGGGCGCTGGCCGCCAGCAGTTGCACCTGACCGCCATTGGCCTCGATCACGCCAGAGTTCTCGACCAGTGCGTCCATCGTGTCGTCGCCATTCGACGGCACCGCCACCTGCAGGAACCCGTCGCCGGTGAAATCCAGCGTCACCTGTTCACCCGCGCCCAGGCCGACCTTGCCCAGCGGTACGCGAATGACGCCTGAGTTCTTGACCTTGCCGCCGATCAGCGCCGCATAACCGCCCGGCACCGATTGAATCAGGCCCGCATTCTCGACTCCAGCCGAAGCGCCGTTGCCCTCGAACCGGTAACGACCCGCCATGAAATCATCATCGCGAATAGCAAGCGTCGAAGCCACGAAGCCGCTGGTGTTGATCTGGCCACGCGGCCCAATGAAGATGCCGTTGGGATTGACAACAAAGACCCGGCCATTGGCATTGATCTGGCCGTGAATGGCGCTGGTGGCATTCCCTGTCACCCGGTTCAGTATCGTCGACTGCGCCGAAGGCTGGGTAATATCGACTCGCCCCCCCTGTCCGACCGAGAAGGTGTTCCAGTTGACGACGGCAGCATTGCTGCCCTGATTGATGGTCATCTGACCGGGCGCTGGCGTTGCAATCATTGCATTGCCCGCAGCGACTGTCCCGCCGGTGGGCAGTTCCTGCGCGCCTAGCGGTGCCGCCGCGATCAGCAGCGCCGCCGGAGCCACGCTCAGCCATAGCCGTACTGCCAGCCGTTTAGAACCTGCGGCTTGCAACGATACCGAAGCGGTTACCTTCCGGGCCATTGTCATCGCGTTCTCCCCTACCGAACTCAAGTCGCAGGGTGCCTGAGCTGAAGGATGAGTCCTCCAGCGTCAAAATCTCGACTCCCACGCCATATGCCGATGCTTTTGTTGTACTTTGCTCCAAAAAGGTAGGCTCTTCCAGCCCAAGTTGGCTATAGGCGCCAAACAGGTAAGGTTTGACCAGAAGCGGGAATCCCCCGACCGTCGTACGGTTCTGACGACCGATCTCGGCGCGCAGCACATAGCCGTCATCCCCTTGCAGCGTGCCTGCATCAAAACTCGACATCTCACCGGTTCCCGCGACACTCATCTGTTCCGAGGTCACCAGCGGATCGCCAAAACTGGTCTGCGCCCGCCCGCTCAGGCCAAGAACCCAATTGGTATTGAACCCCATGTCATAGCGCGCATTGACTACCAATTTGGTGAACTCGGGGCTAGCGCCCTGCGCCGACAAGGGCACGTCGACCGACGCGGTGCGCGCCCCGAAGGCGTCCAATCCCCGTGACAGAACCGCCCCACCCTGCAAGGCCGCGCCATTCTCGAACCGCCAACTACCGTCCAGCGTGGCCCGCAAGACGCTGAGCTTGTCGTTATAGATCGGCCCACCTCCGAATTCGTCGGTAAAATTCTGCTTGTCGTTGGTGCGATCCAGGATCAGTTGCGACGTAAGGTTAAGCTGCCGTGACCTTATCCAGGGATAGTACAACCGGAATGACAGCCGGTCGAACTCGCTGGTAGTCGGCGCAAAATCGAGATCGGGATTGGCCCGGCTGGCGGTCCCCTCGATGTTGAAGGTCATACCCTCTGTGCCGATCGGCACAACTGCCCCCAACGCAAAGATGCGATAGCGCGGATCACTCGAGAAAAAATCTTGCACCGCGCCGCCGATCCTGCCGTAGAACGTCTCGCCCAGACCGAGGGCGCTGTTCAACTCCAGCCCGGCGTTGAGATTGACAGTGCCCAAATTGTTTTCAAGCAGGTTGTCAAACCCGTAAGACCCGGTAAGCCGCTTGTATTCACCGTCCAGCACCAACACCGTGCCGCCATCCGCCTGCCCGGCCTTCAGAGCAGAAGACAGCCGGACCCCATAGGTGTCGCCCGCCAGCAGCAGTGCGCGCTCGATATCGCGCAAGCGGATGCCGCGTTTACCGATCAGCGGGTTAGTCAGGCTGACAATCCGATTGCGCACCGGTTCCGGCACACGGGCGGAATCAATGCTTTCAATAAATCCGTCGACAACAACGATACGCAGCGTGCCACCGTCACGCAGCGTCTGCTGTGGCAGCACCACCCGTGCGAGTACATAGCCCGCCTCGGCATATTCCGATTCCAGCCGTCGCACGGCACTGAAAATCCGGGCAACGGCGACCTGCTGCCCAATCAGCGACTGCCGAAACGCGGCGTTCGCTTGCGCCATCTGCGGCAAGGCACCCTGCAGTTCGACATCGCCGACAGTCACGAACAGATTCTCGGACCCCGGCGGTGCCGAAGCGCCCGGGTCACGAGCTACCGTCACGGGCCCGCTTGAGGGACGCAGCGCTTCGGGCTGAAAGGTGGACGGTGCGAGGTTGGACGCCGATTGCGCCAGAACCGGCGCATCAGACAGCATCATCGCGGTCAACGAGGTTGCCAAAAGGGTTACACCCTTCCGGATTTTACCGAAGGTCAAATATGCCATTGCGCTGCCTTAACAAATGACTTGCCCTAAAGAACCCAATCCCGCGCCCTTTCGCAAGGGGCGCAGAACCAACATTTGCGACAGGTAGGATTCTGTGCATCGCTCACAAAAGGTGTTGGCGGATACGCATTTGGACGCCACACTGCCCCAAAGACTGCCCGGCAGAGCACCACCCGAGGCCCGATCAGATGCTGACACAAACTCAACAGAGCTTTCTCGAACGATTCGGAATCACCGACCGAGGCGGTTCCGGCGGGGCGGCGACGGAATATGACGCTCTGCTTTCCGAGGCCGAAGACCGTCTGAGCCGCGTCCGCGCCCTGCCCCCCAGGGCCGGTCAATTGCTGAAGGATCTGACCGGCCCGATCGCTGCCGCCGTCACCGCTGCGCGCAAAGCAGCTGCGCAGGGCGCACAGGACGACGCGGTGGGAACTCTGTCGGCGCAGGTGACGCTCGGGCGAAAGCTGGACCGGGAAGTCGACACTGTCACCGAATACCTGCGCGAGGCCAAGGGGTTTGCAGCCCGCCTGGCTGAGACCCGAGCTCAGGCGCGCGGGCATGGTGCCGCTGCAGTCGAGGATTATCTAAAACGGCTCGAAAATGACGACAAACGCCGTCAGGCGGCCGAGGCGCGCGGCGAATTCGATCAGGCCATCATCGCCTGCGAAGCGCAGGAGGCCCGCCACGCGGCAATGATGCAGGAAGCCGGTCGCGCCACCAATTGCAACAAGGTCCGGCACGAGATCGAGTCCGAGATCGCGCGGCTGGAATCACATGCCCCGGGTGGCGGCAACGCAAGACCGGTGATCGCGACGGTACGTGAGATGATGAATGACGCCGACAATTTTGGCAAAAGCGCCAACTGGGTCGGTGCCGCGCTGACGATGCGCAAAGCGCGCACCGAATTGCAGTTGGGCACCCGCGGGCTGGAGCTGATGGAAAAGCTGCGCCCGGATGAGGAAGCAACCGAATTCACTCGCGCGCATGTGCAGATTCTGGCTCATATCAAGGCGCTACAGGGGCTCAAATCCGGGGGGCCGATTCAGCGCGAGTTGCGGCGCATCGTCGAGATGACCAAAGATGCCCGCAAGGCGCTGCCCGATGAAAACAAAGCGCTGCATCTGCTCAACCAGTGCCGCGCCGCCTGCATCGATCTGACCCAGGCGGTGCTGGAAAATGGTCGCTATGCCAGCTCGTTCAAGCAGCTCTTCCGGCAGCGCGATCAACTGCGGCAGGTCCAGCAGGACAAGTGCGCCCAACCCGAGATCAAGCGCGTGACTAAATTGCTGCGCGAGGCCGACAGCCTGACCCGCCGTCTGGATTTCCCTGCGGCGATCGCGCAGGTGGACGCGGCAGCCAAGACGCTTCAGACCGGTTTGCGTGCTGCACATCTCTATGCCGACACGGTGCGTCCCGCGCGCGCGGCATTGGCGCGTCTGGCACAGGGCGGCGACAAGACAGCGGCGCAGTCCGGGCTGAACGCGCTGGATGAGGCATTTCGCAAACGTGATCTGAAACGCGCAGACTCGCTGGCCCGGGCGGCGCTGGATGGCGGATGACAGGTGAAACGGGGGGGAAATTGACGGAAATCACGGCTTTATTGCCCAACCAGATTGCCATGCCGTCGCAGGCGCAATAAGAGGCAGCCAAACGCGCGCTGTGACTTTGCCGCGCGAAGGTATTTGCTTTGTGGCGGGCATCCGTTAGGGAGGCACCACTTGCGGAGTCGAGCGTGCAACAACGTAGCGAGCCAATGCGGACATTCGATTTGAAAAAAGGGCTGAACCTGCCGGTGGACGGGGCGCCCGAACAGACCATCCACCCAGGGCCGGACTACCGGAACGTTGCCGTTCTGGGCTGCGACACGATCGGCCTGAAACCCAAAATGCTGGTGCAGGAAGGCGACGATGTGCAACGCGGCACACCGCTTTTCTGTCACAAGGATGCGGCACAGGCGATGATGGTCGCCCCGGTGAGTGGCAAAGTCACCGCGATCAACCGCGGCGCACGCCGGGTGTTGCAAAGCGTGGTGATCGAGGTCGGAGACGCCAATGACAGTGGCGTCGATTTCAGCAACACCGGTGATGTCGAGACCGCCGAGGGTCTGACCGAAAAGCTCTGCGCCGCCGGTCTCTGGATCGCCTTCCGCACCCGTCCCTATTCCAAAATGCCCCTCCCCGGCACCGCGCCCAAGGCCATTTTCATCACGGCCATGGACAGCGAGCCGCTGGCTGGCGATGCCGCCCTGATCATCGCGGATGCAGCGCAGGCGTTCGAAGCGGGCGTGAAAGCAGTTTCTCTGCTGACCGATGGCACCACCTATCTCTGCCACAAAGCGGGCGATGCGGTGCCCGGCGGCGATCTGCCCGGTATCGAGGCCGCCGCTTTCTCGGGCCCGCACCCGTCGGGGCTGGCCGGGACCCATATCCACTTCCTGAACCCCGTGCGCGCCGATGAGGTCGTTTGGACGATCGGTTATCAGGATGTGATCGCCATCGGCAGGCTGGTGCAGACCGGGCATGTCGATCCCAGTATCGTTGTAGCGATCTCTGGCCCCATGGCTGCACGTCCGCGTCTGGTGCGCACTGTGATGGGCACCTCGACCGAGGATCTAACCAAGGACGAGGTCAACGGCGCCGATCCGGTCCGCGTGATCTCGGGCTCGATCCTGAGCGGACGCAAGGCTGAGGGGCCAGAGGCTTATCTGGGCCGCTTCGCCCGCCAGATCACCCTGATCCGCGAGGACCCCGACCAGATCCCGATGGGCTGGATCCGACCGATGCCGTCGAAATACGCGGTGCAGCCGGTGCTGGGATCGGCCTTTGCCAAGAAGGTCTATGGGTTGACCAGCAACCTCAACGGCGGCCGCCGCGCCATGGTGCCCACCGGCACTTTTGAGGAACTGATGCCGCAGGATTACCTGCCGACCCAACTGCTGCGGGCGATGCTGGTGATGGATACCGACACGGCACAGGCGCTTGGCGCGCTGGAGCTGGACGAAGAGGACCTCGGGCTGGTGGGCTTTGCCTGCCCGGCGAAATATGAATACGGGATGGCCCTGCGGGACTGCCTGACCAAGATTGAAAAGGAGGGCTGAGCCGAATGGGTTTGCGCAGCTTCTTTGACCGGATCGAGCCGAACTTTACCAAGGGCGGCAAATACGAGAAGTTTTTCCCCATCTACGAGATGGTCGAAAGCTTCATCTACACGCCCAAGACGGTGACCAGTGCCGCGCCTCATGCGCGGTCTTACGTGGATATGAAGCGGATCATGACCTATGTGGTCATCGCCACGATCCCCTGTATCCTGATGGCCTTCTACAACAACGGCTATCAGGCCAATCAGGCCATCGCCACGCTCGGCCCCGAGGCCGCCACCGGCTGGCGGATCGCGCTGTTGCAGATGTTCGGCATCGCGCTGAACCCGGAAAGCATCTTCGCCAACATGGCGCATGGGTTCCTCTTTTTCCTGCCGATCTACCTGACCACGCTGATCATCGGCGGTATCTGGGAGGTGATCTTTGCCACCGTGCGCGGCCATGAGGTGAACGAAGGTTTCCTTGTGACCTCAATGCTTTACACGCTGATCATGCCCGCAACGGCGCCGCTCTGGCAGGTGGCCCTCGGTATCTCCTTCGGGGTGGTGATCGGCAAAGAGGTGTTTGGTGGTACCGGCAAGAACTTCCTCAACCCGGCTCTGACGGGTCGCGCGTTCCTGTACTTCGCCTATCCCGCCAACATGTCGGGTGACGCGGTGTGGACCCCGGTGGATGGCTTTTCGGGCGCGACCGCGCTGGCCGTGTCCGCCGCCGATGGCTACAAGGAGCTGGCCGCGCAGGGCCTCACCTGGATGGATGCGTTTCTGGGCTTCATTCAGGGCTCGCTGGGCGAAACCTCGACGCTGGCCTGCATGATCGGTCTGGCCTTCCTGCTGATCACCAAAATCGCCAACTGGCGGCTGATCGTGGGCTGTCTGGCCGGCACCATCGGGTTCTCGCTGCTGCTGAACCTGATTGGTTCCGACACCAACCCGATGTTCGCCATGCCCTGGTACTGGCACATCGTGCTGGGCGGCTATGCCTTTGGTCTGGCCTTCATGGTGACCGAGCCGGTCTCGGCCAGCCACACCAATATGGGCCGCTACTGGTACGGCGCGCTGATCGGGGTGATGGTGGTGCTGATCCGCGTGGTCAACCCGGCCTTCCCCGAAGGCATGATGCTGGCCATCCTGTTCGGCAATGTCTTTGCGCCGCTGATCGACTATTTCGTCGTGCAGGCCAATATCAAGCGGAGGGCGCGTCGTCATGTCTGATGCCCAGAACCCTGAACCAAGGGGCCTGATCGGCCGCTTCCTGGCCGCCTCGCCGGATTCCGTCGGCAAGACGCTGGTTGTTGCCGTGGCGCTGTGCCTCTTTGCCTCGATGGTGGTGTCGGCTGCTGCCGTGTCGCTGCGCCCGGTGCAAGAGGCCAACAAACTGCGCGACAAGCAGCTGAACGTGCTGCAGGTTGCTGGTGTCTACGAGCCCGGCATGAATGTGGCCGAAGCCTTTGCCGCCTTTCAACCCAAGGTGCTCGATCTGGGCACCGGAGAGTTCACCGACCAGTTCGACGCGACCACCTTTGACGATATCGCCGCCGCCTCGGACCCCGAGCTGAGCGTGGCGCTGGACAATGATCCGGCGGGTATTGGCCGCAAAGCCAAGTATCGCGTGATCTACTTGCTGCGCAGCCCCGATGGCGCGCTCGACAAGGTGATCGTGCCGGTACATGGCTATGGGCTCTGGTCGACGCTTTACGGCTTTATCGCGCTGGAAAAGAACGGCAACGACATTTTCGGCCTGCAATTCTACCAGCATGGCGAAACGCCGGGTCTGGGTGCCGAGGTGGACAACCCGCGCTGGAAGGCGCTCTGGTCCGGCAAGAAGCTGCGGGATGAGACGGGCGAGGTGCAGATCACCGTTGCCAAATCGCAACCCGCCGCAGGCCCTGATTATTACGTTGACGCGCTGGCGGGCGCCACACTGACCTCGGTGGGCGTGGACAATCTGGTGCGCTTCTGGGTCGGCGAAGAGGGTTACGGCCCCTTCCTGACCCGGCTGCAGGCAGGAGAGATCTGATGGCGCAGACACGCAAGGAACTTCTGGTCGATCCGCTGGTCGACAACAACCCCATCACCCTGCAGGTGCTGGGCATCTGCTCGGCGCTGGCGGTGACCTCATCGTTGCAGGTGGCCTTTGTGATGGCGCTGGCGGTGACATTCGTGACGTCGTTTTCGTCCTTCTTCATCTCGATCCTGCGCAACCAGATCCCGGGTTCGATCCGGATCATCGTGCAGATGGTCATCATCGCCTCGCTGGTGATCCTGGTCGATCAGCTGCTCAAGGCCTATGCCTTTGAAATCTCGAAAACGCTGTCGGTCTTCGTGGGCCTGATCATCACCAACTGCATCGTGATGGGCCGGGCCGAGGCCTTTGCCATGAAGAACCCGCCCATGGCATCCTTCATCGACGGGATCGGCAACGGGCTGGGCTACGGGCTGATCCTGCTGCTGGTGGGCTTCATCCGCGAGCTGTTCGGGGCCGGGTCGCTGTTTGGCATCACCGTGCTGCCCACGGTGAACAACGGCGGCTGGTATGTCCCCAACGGCATGCTGCTGCTGCCGCCTTCGGCGTTTTTCATCATCGGGCTGATCATCTGGGCCTTCCGCACCTGGAAGCCGGGCCAGGTCGAGGACCGTGAATACAAAATCCAGCAGGCAGAGGCACACTGATGGAAGGTCTCATTTCCCTGGCCGTAAAGGCCATCTTTGTCGAAAACCTCGCGCTCAGCTTCTTTCTCGGGATGTGCACCTTCATCGCCGTGTCCAAAAAGATCTCGACCGCGATTGGTCTGGGTATCTCGGTCATGGTGGTGCAGGCCATCACCGTGCCCACCAACAACCTGCTGCTGACCTACCTGCTGAAACCCGGCGCGCTGGCCTGGGCCGGGTTCCCGGATGTGGACCTGACCTTTCTCGGGCTGATCTCGTATATCGGGGTGATCGCGGCGATGGTGCAGATCCTCGAGATGATCCTCGATAAGTATTTTCCGCCGCTCTACAACGCGCTGGGGATTTTCCTGCCGCTGATCACGGTGAACTGCGCCATCCTGGGCGGCTCGCTGTTCATGGTGGAACGCGACTACAACTTTGCCGAGGCGGCGACCTATGGCCTGTCTTCCGGCTTTGGCTGGGCACTGGCGATCACCGCCATGGCAGGCGTTCGGGAAAAGCTGAAATACTCGGATATCCCGGACGGCTTGCAGGGGCTTGGCATCACCTTCATCACCGCGGGTCTGATGGCGATGGCCTTCATGTCCTTCTCGGGCGTGAAACTGTAAGGAGGCGGGCAGATGGAAACCTTTACGCTTGGCATCGTCCTCTTCACCCTGATCGTTCTGGCGCTGGTCACGATCATCATCGCGGCGCGCTCGCGGCTGGTGTCGACCGGCAATGTGAACATCACCATCAATGGCGAGAAAACCGTCTCGGTCCCGGCAGGCGGCAAGCTGCTGCAAACACTGGCCGCCGAGAAACTGTTCGTGCCTTCGGCCTGTGGCGGCGGCGGCACCTGCGCGCAATGCCGGGTGCGGGTGCATTCCGGCGGCGGGTCGATCCTGCCGACCGAGGAAAGCCATATCACCAAACGCGAGGCCTCTTGCGGTGATCGCCTGTCCTGTCAGGTCGCGGTCAAGCAGGACATGGAGATCGAGGTCCCCGAAGAGGTCTTTGGCGTCAAGAAATGGGAATGCACCGTCCGGTCCAATGAGAACGTCGCGACCTTCATCAAGGCGCTGACGCTGGACCTGCCCGAAGGTGAGGACGTGAATTTCCGCGCCGGTGGCTACATTCAGATCGAAGCGCCCGCGCATCAGCTCGCCTATACCGATTTCGACGTCGAGGACGAGTACCGCGAGGATTGGGACAAGTTCAATCTGTGGCAGTATAAATCCACGGTGGCGGAACCGATCGAGCGCGCCTATTCGATGGCCAATTACCCGGACGAAAAAGGCATGATCATGCTGAACGTCCGCGTGGCCTCGCCCCCTCCGGGCTCCGAAGGTATTCCGGCGGGTCAGATGTCGTCCTACATCTTCAACCTGAAGCCGGGCGACAAGGTCACCATCTCGGGGCCCTTCGGCGAGTTCTTCGCCCGCGACACCCAGAAGGAAATGGTGTTCGTTGGCGGCGGTGCCGGCATGGCGCCCATGCGCAGCCATATCTTCGACCAGCTCAAGCGGCTGGGGTCCAAGCGCAAGATCAGCTTCTGGTACGGTGCGCGGTCCAAGCGCGAGATGTTCTTTGTCGAGGATTTCGACGGGCTGGCCAAGGACAACCCGAATTTCGAATGGCATGTGGCGCTGAGCGATCCGCAACCGGGCGATGACTGGGACGGCTATACCGGCTTCATCCACAATGTGTTGTTCGAGGAATACCTCAAGAACCACCCTGCGCCTGAGGATTGCGAGTTCTACATGTGCGGCCCGCCGATCATGAACCAGTCGGTCATCAACATGCTGCTGGAACTGGGCGTGGACCGAGAAGACATCATGCTGGATGACTTTGGCGGATAAACTCTGGAACCGGCCCCAATGAGGGCCGGTTTGTCAATCCGCAAGTCGCAGCGATCAATCCCCATTCGCTATCAGTTTGGCTTGCCATTCCCGTGCCCCGGATGTAATCAACCCCCGCAAGCGTATCCGGGTCCACCCCGCTTTCTATCAGGTCGCTGCTTTTGCTCAAATGGCAGAGTGCGTCATTCGTAAGTAGCGGTCCCTGCGGGAATGACCCGTAAAGCCAAAGGCTTCGCAGCATACACATAGAACTAGTAGGGTCATAACGGGCCTGAAAGCCTCAATAGCTCAGCTGGTAGAGCAGGTCCTTCGTAAGTAGCGGGTCGGTCCGCGATTGACGTTTAGGACCAGTGAGT
>NZ_JAMFMB010000030.1 GCF_023502395.1 Ruegeria spongiae
ACGGACATTTTAGGTCTTTGACGTGAGTACAACGTTGATACAATACGATTCCAAGTACTGAGGATATTTCATTGGTCACCATCTCGATCAGACGGGCGGAACCTTCAGAAGCACCTCTCGTCGGGAATCTTGTTCACGACCTGCTCGATGAACTGTCTGATGAGAAAGGCAGTTCGATAGATACCGTCATCGAAGCCGCCGATGAGGCACTGGCAGAGTCAGGCGTCATTGCCTTGATCGCATCCGATGGAGCCAAGGCAATTGGCGTCATGATGCTAAACGAGTGTTTTGCGATTTATGCAGGGGGCAAGTTCGCTGAGATATCTGAACTATACGTGCGTCCTGAATACCGCTCCAAGGGGGTAGCCGTCGACTTCTTGGAACATGCGCAATCCCTGGCAATTGACCGTGGTTGGCGGCGGTTAGAAGTTGGTGCTCCTGATCAACCCAGATGGCACCGCACGCTTGGATTTTATCTTCGAAATGGGTTTGAGGAAGTCGGTCCGAGACTTCGGAAGTTGCTGAGTTAGTTTCAGAGCCTCTCAACCCAAGTGCATTTTCGATGCTGATTGCGGACATTGGTGCACGGCGCAGAAACCGTCATACTGGGCTCGAAACCAGCCATCCATTGCTTTTTCCTGAAAGCAGGCTTTCACTGGAGATCGATTGGGTCAATCCGCTCTAACGCTGCAGGATCAGCGCACCGTTTGTGATCTGGACGCTGGGCAAGCGTTGCAGATACTCCATCCCCAGCAGCGACCGGTCCATCTCGCCTTCATTGACCCAGGCGGTCAGGTTGCTTTCGGTGAAGCCGTCCAGCCCGATGGTCTCGATCTCGACCGGGGCGGTGCGCACCTCGCCATTGGCGGTCATGGCGCGGCCGAAATAGTTCAGCGCGCTGGTGTCGATGCCCACCCGCTCGGCGTCGCGATGGCTCAGCACCACCTGGCTGGCGCCGGTATCGACCAGAAAATCCACCGGTTTGTCGTTGACCATCAGTTGCAGGTAATAATGCCCGTCCGGCGCGCGGGGCACTGAGATGCCGCTGTCGCTGACGCTCATGCGCAGGCCCGGATCGACGCTGCCGCGGATGTCCTCCCACAGCCCGTAGGCCGCGATCACGCCGATGAAGATGAACGCCCATGCCGCGATCTGTTGCAGTGTCTTGTTCATGCCCTGCCGGTTCTGGGTGAAGAACCAGAACAGCAAGACCGCCCCGAGCAGGGACAAATAAGCAAGCCGGGCAATGTTGTCGCCGTCCATACGCGCCACCTAAATCACTGATACGGGATCGATATAGGCGCTCAGCCCGCGAAACCAAAGTCCCGCAGACCATCGAGGATGAACTGCACCGCTAGGGCGGCCAGCAACATGCCCAACAGCCGCGTGACCACGTTCAACCCGGTCTTGCCCAACAGCCGCCCCAAAAGGTGGGAATTGAGGTTGAACACCAGCAGGATCGCCATCACCGCCAGCATCACCGCGATCACGGTCGCCAGCCCCTCTATCCCCGGGTTCTGCCCGGCCAGAAGGATGATCGAGGCGATGGCCCCGGGCCCCGCGATCAGTGGAATGGCGAGGGGAAAGATCGAGGGGTCGGGGTGTTCCTCTTCCTCGGCGCTGTTTTCGCGCCGTTTGGTGCGCCGTTCGAACAGCATGTCCATGGCGGTCAGAAACAGCAGCGCCCCACCTGCCACGCGGAAGGCCGACATCGAAATGCCCACAAAGCCCAGCAGCGCCTCGCCAAAGGCCGCGAACAGGATCAGGATCAGCGTTGCGGTGATGCAGGCACGGATCGCAATGCGCCGCTTGGTCTGCAGATCCATCTCATGGGTGATCGCCAGAAAGATCGAGGTTTGCGCGGGCGGGTCGATCACCACAAAAAGTGTGGTGAAGGCCGAGATCAGAAAAGCCGTGTCCATCATATCGCCTCTGCCGCTTCGAGTTTTTCCTGCGCTTTCAACCACATGGCCTCAGCTCGATCCATCGCCTCGGCGACTTCGGCGTATTTGCGGTTCCACACACTCAGATCGCCGGTCCTGCCGTCTTCGTAAAGCGCCGGATCGGCCAGTCTCGCGGCCAGTTTGTCTTGCATGTCGCTCAGCTTGCCAACCCGCTCTTCGCATTTGCGCACGTCCGAGCGCAGCGCCAGCAGCCGCTCGCGCGAGGGGCGTTTGGGCTTGGCGGCGCGGGGCTCTTTCGAGGTGGGTCTTTCGCGGGCCAGCAGCATGGTGCGATAGGCGTCCAGATCGCCCTCGAAGGGTTTGACCGTGCCGTCCGAGACCAGCCAGAGCCGGTCCGCCACCAGCCCCAGCAGGTGCATGTCGTGGCTGACCAGAATGACCGCGCCGGTATAGGCCGTGAGCGCCTCGACCAGCGCCTCGCGGCTTTCGATGTCCAGGTGGTTGGTGGGCTCGTCGAGGATCAGCATATGCGGCGCATCCAGCGTGGCCAGCAGCAGGCTGAGCCGCGCCTTCTGCCCGCCCGAAAGCCGCCCCACCAGGGTTTCCGCCTGATCGGCGTTCAGGCCAAAGCCCGACAGCCGCGCGCGCCATTTTCCGGGCGCTTCATTGGGGCGCAACCGGCGCAGGTGATCCAGCGGGGTTTCATCCACGCGCAGCTCATCCACCTGATGCTGGGCGAAGTACCCCACCCGCAGCTTGCCCGCCCGCGTGGTCTTGCCCGCCATCAGCGGCAACCGGTCGGCCAGCAGTTTCGACAGCGTCGATTTGCCCTGACCGTTCTTGCCCAGAAGCGCGATCCGGTCGTCCTGATCAATGCGCAGGTCCAGCCGCTTCAGCACCTCGGTCTCGCCATATCCCGTGACGCCGCCTTCGAGGGTGACAATGGGGGGCGACAATTCCTCGGGTTCGGGGAAGGTGAAGGCGCGCAGCGCGGCCTCCTGCGGGGTCGAGATCAGCTGAATCCGCTCGATCATCTTCAGTCGCGACTGCGCCTGCACCGCCTTGGAGGCTTTGTAACGGAACCGGTCCACGAAGCTTTGCAGATGGGCGATACGGGCCTTGGCCTTGGTATTCTCGGCCTGTGCTGCCGCCAGCTTCTCGGCGCGGCGTTCGGCGAATTTGTCGTATGGCACCGCGTAATAGCTGAGCTTGCGGTCCTCCAGATGCAGGATCGCGCCCACCGCGCGGTTCAACAGGCCCCGGTCGTGGCTGATGATGATGACCGTATGGGGGTATCTCGCCAGATAGCTTTCCAGCCACAGCGCGCCTTCGAGGTCGAGGTAGTTGGTCGGTTCATCCAGCAGCAGCAGGTCGGGCTGGGCAAAGAGGACAGCGGCCAGCGCCACCCGCATCCGCCAGCCGCCCGAGAAATCGGAGCAGGGGCGCAGTTGGTCAGCATCGTCGAATCCCAACCCCTTGAGGATCGAGGCGGCACGCGCCTCGGCCGACCAGGCGTCGATATCGGCCAGCCGTGTCTGGATATCGGCGATGCGCGCGGGGTCGTCGGCGCTCTCGGCCTCGGCCATCAGTGCGCTGCGCTCGGTGTCGGCGGCCAGCACCGTGTCGATCAGCGAGACATCGGAGGAGGGCACCTCCTGCGCAACGCCGCCGATGCGGGCCTGCCGCGGGATCGAGATGGCGCCTGATTCCAGCGCCAGCTCGCCCCGGATCAGCCGGAACAGCGTGGTCTTGCCGGTGCCGTTGCGCCCGACCAGACCGACCTTGTGACCGGTGGGAATGGTGGCGCTGGCGCCGTCAAAAAGCGGCCGTCCCTCGACCGCGTAGGATATGTCTTGGATCCGTAACATGCCCGGCTCTTAACAGAGCCTCCGGCGCGCCGCCAGCACCAAGCTCTGGTCAACATGCGACCCCCGTGCTAGCCGCGAGACATGGCCGAAACCCGTACCCCACCGCATCTGATCACACTGGTCCTTGCGACCGCGATCGGGGTGCTGTCGGTGAACATGTTCCTGCCATCGCTGCCCAACATGAGCGTGGCCTTCGGGGTCGATTACGGGGTGATCAACCTGTCGGTGGCGGGCTATCTGCTGGTCACGGCGGTGATGCAACTGGGGGTCGGGCCGCTGTCGGACAGGTTCGGACGTCGGCCTGCCATGCTGGGGGCCATGGGTATTTTTGCGCTGGCCTCGGTGGGATGTGCGCTGGCCGAGAGCATCGAGGTCTTTCTGGCCTGCCGCATGGTGCAGGGCACGGTTGTGGCCGGGCAGGTGGTCGCGCGCGCCGCCATCCGCGACATGTACCCGCCCAACGAGGCCGCCAGCAAGCTGGGCTATGTGACCATGGCCATGGCGCTGGCACCGATGCTGGGGCCGATGCTGGGCGGCGTGCTGGAGATGGGGTTTGGCTGGCGGGCATCATTCTGGCTCTACTCTGGTATGGGCTTTGGCATCTTGCTGTTGCTCTGGCTCGATTTCGGCGAGACCAATACCACCCAGCCAGCCACTTTTGCGGCGCAGATACGGCAATACCCCGAGTTGTTCGCCTCGCGCAGGTTCTGGGGCTACAGCCTGTGCGCGGCCTTCTCGATCGGCGGGTTCTATGCCTTCATCACCGGCGCGCCTCTGGTGGCGGCGGCCTGGTTCGATCTGAGCCCGGCACTGCTGGGGCTGGGCATCGGTATCATAACCGCAGGCTTCGTGGTCGGCAATTTCGTCACCGGTCTGATCGCCAAACGCACCAAGCTGATCTGGATGATCATCGCCGGGCGGGTGGTTGCGACGGCTGGCCCGCTGCTGGGGTTGATCCTGTTTCTGGCCGGGCAGGGCACCGTTTGGGTCTTTTTCGGCGCGGCGGTGTTTGTGGGCTTTGGCAATGGGTTGACCGTTGCCAACGCCACCGTGGGGCTGATGTCGGTGCGTCCCGCTCTTGCGGGCAGCGCTTCGGGGCTCTCGGGGGCGCTGGTGGTTGTGCTGGGCGCAGTCCTGACCTCGGCCACCGGCATCATGGTGACCCCCGAGACCGCGCCCTTCGCGGTTCTGGGCATGATGCTGGGCTCCAGCGCATTGGGGCTTTTGTCGGCGCTTTACGTGCTGCGCGTCGATCTGCGCGACCCCTTGCCGGACGCGACCTGAGCCTGCGCCCATCATAGCGCTTTTCACGCGCGGTTTCCCGTGTTAGGCGGCGCCCGGAACAATCCGGCGCGCGCCCGCGCCGTCAGAGCAAGGAGAGCCGCACATGGCACTGGAACGCACATTCTCGATCATCAAGCCCGATGCAACCCGCCGCAACCTGACCGGCAAGATCAACGCCAAATTCGAAGACGCAGGCCTGCGCGTCGTCGCACAGAAGCGTATCCACATGACCAAGGAACAGGCAGGCCAGTTCTACGAAGTGCACGCCGAGCGTCCGTTTTATGACGAACTGTGCGAATTCATGTCCTCGGCCCCGGTGGTTGTCCAGGTTCTTGAAGGCGAAGGCGCCATTGCCAAGAACCGCGAAGTGATGGGCGCCACCAACCCCGCCGACGCCGCCCCCGGCACCATCCGCGCCGAGTTCGCGGAATCGGTTGGCGAGAACTCGGTCCACGGCTCGGACGCGCCGGAAACCGCAGCGGTTGAGATCGCCTATTTCTTCTCGGGGATCGAACTGGTCGGCTAACCCCGCTTTTCGATCACCCCAATCGCATCAAGGGCCGCTTCGAAATCGGAGCGGCCCTTGTCGTATGACCCGGCCACCAGCGCATCAAAACGCGTGCGCAATTCGGCTTTTTCCTTGCCCTTGCAATCGTTCCAGGGACGCCCCTGCAAGGCCATGACCAGCACGTAATAGCCGATGAAATGCGGCCGCAATCCCGATTGCAGCAGGCGCGCATAGGCTGCATCTGCGCCCAATTCGCGCAGTTCTTCGGCACTGTGAATACCTGCACGCGCGCAGGATTGCTCGTAAGCGGGGCCAAGGTTGCGGATAGAGGAGATGGGGTTTGACATGGGTCGACCATATTTGGTGATGTCGGTCCTGTCACGTTCGGGTCGCGCCACGAAGAAAGTTCACCAAAAAACCCAGATTTCGCCTCGTTTTTGTTTCACATTATAGGCGAGTTGCGCGTATATGACTTTCGTAAATGTTGAAAAAGACGCTATCAAAAGCGTCGCGGAATATCTGGAGCAATTACTGTAATGGGTAATGCGGTTTACACACTAACCTCAACCGAAGTTTTTGACCCCTGGTTGTCCACCTATCATTGGGACCTCAAGGAAGCGGGGAAAACCTATTCCCAGTGGGCGACACCGACACTGAATGTGCTGGAATACAGCTTTCCCAATGCCTCGAACATGGCGCGAGCGTTTGATTTCGAACCGCAATTTAGCGGCTTGAAACCGACCACCGCAGAGGCGCGGTTGGCCGTTGACAAAACATTTGCCGAAGTAGCCAGTTTCACGAATATCTCGATCACTCAAAGCAACAGCACCAACGCCCCGATTCAAATCGCCATGGACCCATCGTTTGACGGCGGCTATGCGTACTTGCCAGGGAGTTTCCAACTGGCAGGCAATATCGCACTGGGGACGTGGGTGACAAATCCGGTTGCCGGGAACAGGGCGAATTTCGTCATCTTACATGAGATTGGCCATGCAATGGGGCTTCTTCATGGTCACGAACACCGAGACTTTGTCGTAAGCGAACTGGACAGCCATGAATACACCGTCGTGACCTATTCCAACTATGTGGGCGACAGGGAAACCTATTCCTTTGAAACCGGACCGATCGATTGGGCGCAATCTTTCATGCAACTCGATATCGCTGCAATGCAGTTCCTCTATGGTGCGAACTACGCAAGTTCCGGCGAGGTCTGGAGTGGCGACACGACCTATCGTTTCAATCCCAATACCGGTGAAATGTCGATCAACGGCGACGGGCAGGGCGTCCCTGCCGGGAACCGGATCTTTCGCACGATATGGGATGGCGACGGAAACGACACTTACGATCTGAGCAATTATGCGACCCATTTGCGGGTCGATCTGAGTCCCGGGGCGTTTTCGACCTTTTCCAAGGCGCAGCTGGCAGATCTCGATCGGTACTCGAACGATCCGGGCCGAATCGCGGCGGGCAATGTGGCCAATGCCCGGCTGGTTGACGGTGACGCCCGTGCGCTGATTGAAAATGTGGTGGGCGGCGGCGGCAACGATGTGATCGTCGGAAATTCAGCGGCCAATCAATTGGATGGCGGCGCCGGGAATGACGACATGAACGGTGGTGTGGGCAATGACAGGCTAATCGGCGGATTTGGCAACGACCGGCTTTTTGGCGCCGATGATCAAGACTGGTTGTCCGGTGGTGACGGGGCAGACAAACTGCATGGCGGCCTCGGAAACGATACGTTGCTGGGCGGCAGTGACGATGACGTGATCTTTGCCGGCACCGGGAATGACTCGCTTTATGGCGGCAACGGGAACGACCAGGTGTACGGACATCAAGGACGGGATCGCCTACATGGTGGCCTTGGAAACGACACGTTGCTGGCCGGCAGTGACGATGACATGATCTTCGCAGACGGTGGGAATGACTCGCTTTATGGCGGCAACGGGAACGACCGGTTGTACGGACATCAAGGGCTGGATCGCCTACATGGTGGCCTCGGAAACGACACGTTGCTGGGCGGCAGCGACGATGACATGATCTTCGCAGACGGTGGGGATGACACGCTTTATGGCGGCAACGGGAACGACCGGTTGTACGGGCATCAAGGAGGGGATCACTTCCATGGCGGCCTTGGAAACGACACGTTGCTGGGCGGCGACGGTGATGACCTGATGTTCGCAGGCGTTGGCGAGGATGACCTCTTTGGCGGTGCCGGGAATGACCGGCTTGTCGGTCTGCAAGGGCAAGACACTCTCAAAGGAGGAGCAGGGGACGACCTTATCATCGGAGGCCTTGGAGCAGATCAGCTTTATGGTGGCGCAGGGGCGGATCGTTTTCGGTTCAGTTCAGCTTCGGACAGCAACAGCGCAATTGGCGTCGACAAGATCCATGACTTCGTGAGCGGGATTGATGTGATCGAACTGTCCGGTCTGTTCGACGGTCCACCAACGCTGGCCCTCGAAGGGGATTTTGCGCAGGGTGCAGTATCGGTCCGTAGCTTCAGCAACGCAGGTGACACAATTGTCGAGGCCGATATCAACGGTGATGGCGATGCAGATTTCCGGCTGGAGGTTCTGAATTTAGCGCAGTTGTCCGAAGGGGATTTCCTACTGTAACCTACCCAAGGCGGCGCGTTTCGCGCGGTGCGGGAGAGCATGTGGGCTTAGCCAAAACGGATATCGAGAGGTTCAACCTGGCCCGTGCGCCGGTCGGTTTCCTGCGCGATCCGTTTGTCTACTTTGATGCTCTGCTGGCGCATGTGCCGGTTCTGCCGCAACCCGATGGGTCGGTTCTGCTGTGCCGTCACGCAGATCTGGATCGTATCTATCGCGACACGGTGCTTTATTCCTCGGACAAAAAGGCGGCGTTTGGTCCGAAATTCGGTTTGGACTCGCCGCTGTTTGAACATCACACCACCTCATTGGTCTTCTCTGACCCGCCGCTGCATACGCGGGTGCGACGGATCATGACCTCGGCACTGACCCCGCGTGCCATCGCGAAGATGGAGCCGGGGCTGATCGCGACGGTGGATCACCTGCTGGACGGGCTGGTGCGGCAGGGGCAAGTGGACCTGATCGAGGATTTTGCCGCCACGATCCCGATCCAGATCATCGGCAACCTGCTGGACGTCCCGCCAGAGGAACGCGCGCCGCTGCGCGACTGGTCGTTGGCCATTCTGGGCGCGCTGGAACCCAGCCTGACCGGCGATCAATTGGCGCGCGGCCATCAGGCGGTGACGTCCTTCAAGACCTATCTGGCCGACCTTGTCGCGCGGCGCCGGGCCGAACCGGGCGATCCGGAAACGGATGTGCTGACCCGGTTGATCCGGGGCGAGGGGGCGGATGCGCAATTGTCCGAGACGGAATTACTGCAGAATTGCATCTTCATCCTGAATGCCGGGCATGAGACCACGACCAACCTGATCGGCAACGGCCTGGCCCTGTTTCACGATCATCCCGATCAGCGCGCGCGCCTGCTGGCAGAGCCTGATCTGCTGGCCTCTGCCGTTGAAGAGGTGCTGCGCTATCGCTCGCCCAACCAGTTCGGCAATCGCGAGACCACCGCCGAGGTCGAGATAGACGGGCTGGTGATCCCGGCGGGCACCAACCTGCATCTGTGCATCGGCGCTGCCAATCGCGACCCGGCTGTGTTCGAGGACCCGACGCGGTTCGACATTACCCGCAAGCCGAACCGGCATCTGGCCTTTGCGGGCGGCCCGCATGTCTGTGTCGGGCTGACCCTCGCACGGCTTGAAGGGCGGGTGGCGATCGGTCGGTTCCTGCGGCGCTTTCCCGATTATCACCTGTTGCCGGGGCGGGTGCGGGGCGGTCGGATCCGGTTTCGCGGCTATGCGCACCTGCCTGCGGTGACGGGCTGACGGCGCATTAGCGCCCGGAGGCGCGAGAGAAGCTCAATTCGGCAACCAGGCCGGGCTGTGCATTACCCAGCGTCAGCGCGCCGCCATGCAGCCGCGCGATGGCCGCGACCAGCGCCAGGCCCAGACCGGCGTTTTTCTCGGTGCGGCTGGGATCGAGGGTGACGAAGGGCTGCGCCAGCTTGTCCAGATCGACCTCGGGCACACCGGGCCCGGCATCCCGGACGCCCAGCGATACGTGATCGACCCCGTCCGCCACCATGATCGCGATCTGCGACCCCTCCGGCGCATAGCGCAGGGCGTTTTCCAGCAGGTTCGACAAAGCCTGCGCGATCAATGTCCGATGGCCGCGCACCTGCGTGGCGGTCCCGGACTCGGCGATGGTGATCCCCTTGTCCAGGGCGACGGGCTCATAGAACTCCATCACGTCATGGACCAGCTGCGTCAGGTCCAGCGGCTCGAACTCTTCGCGGCCCAGGCCCGCCTCGGCGCGTGAAATCTCGGTCAGTTGCGAGAACACCCGCAGCAGATGGTCGACCTCGCCCATGGCGCGGGATGCATCCCCCTCGCGTTCTGCCGGGGTGCGATCGGGCGAGGTCAGCAACTCGACCCGCTGGCGCAGGCGTGACAGCGGCGAGCGCAGGTCATGGGCGATCGAATTGGTGGTCATGCGCAGATTGCCAATCAGTTGCTCGATCCGGTCCAGCATGTCGTTGAGGGTCGCGGCCATACGCTCGAACTCGTCATCCGAGCCGCGCAACGGTATCCGCCGGGACAGATCGCCCGACATGATCTCGTCGGCGGTGCGGGTGATATCGGCCAACCGCGAGAAGACCAGCCGCGTCAACAGCCATCCGGTCAGCAGGCTGAGCGCGACCGAGGCCAGCAGGGCCAGCCCCACCGATTGCAACAGCACCTGATCGAACTTGCGCGCCTCGGTCGTGTAGCGTCCCACCAGCAGTCTCTCGCCGCGGCGCAGACGGATCGAGGCCGCCGCGACCGGCAGGGTCTGGGTGGTATCGGGGCGTTGCAGGGTCAGTTCGACCCAGCCGCTGCCCGGCTCGACCGCCTCGGGCCAGTGGCTGAGATTGCCGGCCAGAACGCGACCATCGGTGCTGGTCAGCAGATAGATCGCGTCGCGCTCGGCGGCGTTCACGGTTCTGCGGTTGATCGCGGTGATCAGACCGATCATGCCCAGCCGTTCATATTCATCCGCAAGTCCCGCCAGTTCGGCGGTCACCACACTGCGGGTCTCACTCGAGATGGTGCGGTTGGCGTTGACATAGACCAGCGCAAGCACCGCCGCCGTCAGGATGGTGCTGAGCGCGATGCTGACCAGCGCCAGCCGGGTGCGCGCATTGCGAAAGACCGACAGGGGTTCAGCCATCGCGCATGATATACCCCGCGCCGCGCACGGTTTCGATCAGGGGGATGTCCGCCCCTTCATCAATCTGGCGGCGCAGTTTCGAGATATGCACATCCACGATGTTGGTGTTGGGGTCGAAGTGATAGTCCCAGACGCCCTCCAGCAGCATGGTGCGTGAAATGACCCGGTTCTGGCGGCGCAGGAAGAACTCCAGGATCTGGAACTCGCGCGGGGTCAAGGTGACGTCGCGCCCGTCGCGGGTGACCTTGCGCTTGAGCAGGTCCATCTCGAGATCGCGGCAGGTGAGCGTCGCGGTCTCTTCGGTATCCTGCGGGCGGCGCAGCAGTGCCTCGATCCTTGCGTGAAGTTCCTGAAACGAAAACGGCTTGACCAGATAATCATCAGCCCCGGCACGCAGACCCTTGACGCGTTCGTCCACCGCGCTCATGGCGGTGAGCATCAGGACCGGGGTTTGCAAACCCGCGGCGCGGATGGATTTGGTCAGCGACAGCCCGTCGAGACCGGGCATCATCCGGTCGACGATCACCACGTCAAACCCGCCATCGGTCGCGTGGTAAAGCCCCTCGCGCCCGTCTTCGGCGGTTTCGACCGCAAAGCCTTCTTCGGCGAAGCCTTTGGCAACAAAATCACGGGTTTCCGCATCATCTTCGACAATCAATACGCGTCTGCTCATGGGATCAATCCTGTGCTTGGGAAAAAGGTATAGGCCGGGTTTCATCGGATTGCACGCGCCGGGCGCATCTTGTTTGCGCCCGGCAGGACCGGCAGGTCGGGGACAGAAGTGACCCGTCGGACCTAACGCGCTTGCACCTCCCCAGGCAGCGCGTCGTTCTTTGGGTGGATCGTCTTACGCGATCCGCACCGGAACAAAGATCTGGCTGCCCGAGCGGTTGATCAGCAACAGCGCCGGATCAGTCTTTTCCGATTGCAGTGCGCTCATCAACGCCTCGGGCGTTTCGATCTCCTGATCGCCCAGGCGGACGATCACGTCACCGGCGCGCAGTCCCGCTTCGGCCGCAGGGCTGTCCGGGGCCAGCGATTTGATGATGACGCCGTTCACGTCCTCACCGACGCCGATCTCGGCCCGCGCGGCCTGATCCAATGGGGCCACGGTGACACCCAGTTTCGGGTCATCTGCCTTGTCGGTAAGGACATCCGCTGCGCTGGCGCTGTCCTGATGCGCACCCAGCGTGACCGTCATGGTCTGTTCCTTGCCGTCGCGGATCAGGGTGATCTCGCTGGCTTTGCCGCTTTGGGTGCCGCCCACCAGACGGGGCAGGTCCGAGCTGTCATCGACAGCGCTGCCGTTGAAGGTGGTGATGATGTCGCCGGTTTTCAGGATACCCTCTGACGGGCTGCCCTTGACCACATCCGAGACCAGCGCGCCCTGCGCGTCTTCCAGCCCCATCGCGGCGGCGATTTCGGGGTTCACGTTCTGGATCGACACGCCCAGCCAGCCGCGATCCACCTGACCGTCATCGACCAGATCGGCCACGATATCCTCGACGATGTTCGAGGTCACGGCAAAGCCCAGACCAACCGAGCCGCCGGTGGGGGAATAGATGGCCGAGTTCACGCCGACCACTTCGCCCTCCATGTTGAAAAGCGGTCCGCCCGAATTGCCCTTGTTGATCGCGGCATCGGTCTGCAGGAATTCCGCGTAAGGCCCAGCCGAGATGTTGCGGCCCTTGGCCGAGATGATGCCGGTGGTCACGGTCGAGCTCAGCCCGAACGGGTTGCCCACGGCCACCACGTCCTCGCCCACGCGGATGATTTCGCTGTCACCAAATGTCACCGCCTGCAGCGGCTCGTCGACCACGATCTTGAGCACGGCCAGATCGGTCAGCGGGTCGGTCCCGACAACTTCGGCCTCGTATTCACGGTCATCGCTCAGCCGCACAGTGATGCTGTCGGCGTCTTCGACCACATGATGGTTGGTCACGATCAGCCCGTCTTCCTCAAGCACGAACCCCGAGCCGAGACCGCTGCGTGGGCCGGGGGCGGGCATCGGTGTGCCGCCGAACGACCCTTCGGGCAGGTCGAAACGCTTGAAGAATTCATCGAAGCGGGGATCGGTCGCGCCGGGGTTCGGCGCGTTGGCGGGTTGCGGCTGGACCTTCTGCTTGGCCAGAATGGTCACCACCGAGGGCGACACCTCGTCGACCAGATCGGCCAGTACCGCGTCGGCGGCGGCAGGCAGCGCCGCGCCGGTCAGCAGCAGCGCGCTCAGGGCCGAGGCGCCAGCCCATTTCGAAAAGTTGGAAGGTAAGCCGGAATGGCTGCGATCACTCATGGTAGTCTCCTGTATAGGCGCCGGTTCAATCCGGGTCCGCACCTGAAATAGGCAAGGCGCCTTTCGGGATTCTTTTGGAGACATGAAGATTTCTTAATGCGCGTTAAGATTGGCGTCATCCGCCGCCGGTCGGGTCAACCCAATTGCAGCCCTGCCGTTCGCCTGTTGCAGTCCTGCTGCTGCAAGCGCCAGCACGATCAGCGCAGCGACCGCCCGGATCTGCGGCGATTGAAAGTGACGCGCTGGTCACCCGAATCGTGGTGCGTCAGACCCTGATTGTTCCCGTACATGGAAAAATACCTCGCTTTATCAGGTCATTGGTTCGACCGTTTTGGGGGATTGGGGCGAAAAAATGGCAT
Source organism: Ruegeria spongiae (assembly GCF_023502395.1). Lineage (GTDB taxonomy): Bacteria > Pseudomonadota > Alphaproteobacteria > Rhodobacterales > Rhodobacteraceae > Ruegeria_C > Ruegeria_C spongiae. The sequence goes on from NZ_JAMFMB010000030.1 coordinate 13,478, forward strand.
CACTTTGACGTGTACAGTTCGGTTGAGTTGGAAGTGGGGTTGTTCTCGTTACGGCGACAAACGCGCCTCTGGTCTGGCGCATGGTGTGGTACGTGCCAGCCTTGCGAAACAGGCATGAAGGGCAGGTTGTCACTGTGGAGGTCAGGAAACAGTGATCAACCATTGGGCGAGGAGGCCTTGATCAGCGCACGGGTTAACCTCCGTACCTGAGATGTTTGGAAAGAATTTATGTGACATTTTTCCTTTTTTGAATGCGTGCTCTTCGCTATCCATAAAACAGCCCGACTGGGGGGCGGTTTGAGTTGGTCACGGGGGCGACCGCACAAAAACGCATCGAGAGATGCAAGAGGGGGGCGCGACGTCGCGAGCGGTATTTTTCGCCGTGTGACGAGTGCTTGACCGGTATGCCGCGTGGTGTGCCGGGTGTTAATTGGTATCGTTGTGTACCCCCTCTTGTTCGCTTTCGTCGTTGCGTGCGGCGTTGGATCGGGTCGGGCTGTCTTGCGGATGGGCTGAGGTTTCTGAGTGTTGGAGGCCAGCATAACCCATTGCGGAGACGAATATGACGCGCAGTCGCTACAACTCAGGCACGGAACGGATCGCGGGATTGCCGCGTGATGCCTCTGGCTTGGGGGCGTCTTGCGGTCTTGTGGGTAAGGTTTCATCGCAAACAAACAGTTTTGGCCGTATTCGGGGCAACCCGAATGGGGAGGCCGGGGTGTCGCATCGTGCTGGGGGTATTGGCACGGAGCTTGGCACCTCGACCGCCTTTCCGGCGGGGACTGGCAAGAGGTTAAGTGTTTGCGGGGGTATGGAATCCGGGCAAGGGGGCATGCAGCACGGTGTCAATGTATGCACTGACACCAGATATGAAGGACGTGTGACGAGCGACAGTAGGAATGCCGTTTTGAGTGGTGTGGGGACCGTAACGAGTGTCATCGGAGAGGGGGACGGCCTTGCGGCTGTCGCTGGTGACTATGGTGTTCGAGCTGGGGGCGCAACTGACACAACTTTCATTAGACGCCGGGCCGGAGAGGATGTTGACGGGCGGAATGCCCATTCGGCAGCGCTTTCCGGCCCGGTGTCGCAGTTTGCGAGGCCTGGCTGTGTTGTTGGTCAGCCCGTGTGTATCGATGGTTCAGCATAGTGGCTGAGAGTGGCGGGCTGGCGCCTGTATCGCCAGCATCCGTAACCCCGCCCTGAATATGGTTGAGTTGTGAAAGTGAGTATTGTGTGTCCTGTTTTACACCCGGAACCCTGATTGCCACGCCCAAGGGCGAGCGAAAGGTCGAAGAATTGCACGCCGGCGATCGCGTTGTGACGCGTGACAATGGTATCCGGACCCTGTCCTCGACCGGTCGGCGGCGGGTCTGGCCACATCAGATGGCCCACGCCGAACATCTGCAACCCGTGCTGATCCGTGCGGGGGCACTGGATTTTGATCTGCCCGAGCGTGACATGCTGGTCAGTCCGAACCACCGGGTTCTGGTCGCCAACGACCAGACCGCGCTTTATTTCGAAGAACGCGAGGCGCTGGCGGCGGCCAAGCATCTGACCGGGCTGGTCGGGATTTCGCGGGCCGGATTGCCCGAGATCAGCTATATCCATATCGCCTTTGACAGCCATGAGGTGGTGTTGTCGGATGGGACCTGGAGCGAGTGCTTTCAACCCGACGATCCATCCCGCACCGGGGTGGGTGGTGGCAACGCGCAACGCAATGAGCTTTTTGAGCTGTTTCCGGCGCTTAAGACGCGCCAAAGTTCTGTTTCGGTCCGCGAATCCGCTGCGGAAAACGGGGCCGATCTGCGTCTCATGACTTGATCTGAGGCATCACTGGCGGGCCAGCCAGTCGGACCAATCCTTTTCAGTATCCAGATCCCGGCGCGCATTGGTGCCGGGCAAGGGCACGCAAACGGTTCGCGCGGCGTGCAGGCGGGCCACGCTCTGTGCGCCCGCATCTCCGGTCAGCGCAAGGAGGTCGGGAAAAAGTTCGCGGGCGAAGATCACGGGATGGCCGGGTTTTCCGGCCTCGGTCGCACCGCGCCAGATCAGGGTATCAGTTTTTAGATCAACGGCTTGCAAGACATTTTTCAGATCATTTTTGGTAATATCCGGCAGATCAGCCAGTAGGATCATCACCGCAGGCGCGGAAGGTGGCAGCGCAGAGACCGCGCGGCGCAGGCTGGCATTCATCCCTTCTGCCGCGTCGGGTACGGGAACGATATGGGCATCAAGCCCTGCGACCGCGTCGTGGCGCGGATGCGGGGCGGGCGGCAGGGCGACATAAAGCGGCCCGGCACCGCGCGCGCGCCGCGCGGTGCGCCGCAACAGGGGTTCGCCGTCGATAGGGCGCATCAGCTTGTCTGCGCCCCCCATACGGCTTGAGGCCCCGGCGGCCAGCAGGATGATCGGGATCGTACTCATGCCGCCACCATGGCCATCGCGCGCGGCTTTGTCACCCGCGCAGGCGGGTACCGTCAGGATCGAAGAGCGGCTTGTCCAGAACACGCGCCTTGCACATCTGGCCGAGTATCTCGATCTCGACCTCGAGGCCGGGGGCAACACGTTCGCAGGGCAGGAATCCCAAGGCGATGGATGTCTGTGCATGATGCGAATAACCGCCAGAGGTGCAGAACCCGACCACAGCGCCATTCAGCCAGATCGGTTCATAGCCCTGCACATCGGCGTCCAGCGCCGCGACCTCAAACGCGCACAAGCGGCGCGCAGGGCCGGTTTGGCGTTCCGTTTCTGCAGCTGTTCTGCCAATGAAATCAACTTCTTTGCCGAAAGAGATAAACCGGTCCAGCCCGGTTTCCGCCGCCGTGTAATCGGGCGAGAATTCGGCCATCCACGAACCGAAGAACCGGTCCAGCCGCAGGCTCATCATGGCGCGCATCCCGAAGGGTGTGATGCCGTGATCCTGTCCCGCCTGCCACAGCGTCCACCAGAGTTGCCGTTGCGCCATTTGATCGCAATAGATCTCATACCCAAGATCGCCGGTATAGCTGACGCGCTGCACGATGCAGTCCGTCATGCCGATCACCATGGGGCGCACATCGAGAAAACGCAGGCTGCTCACGTCCTCGCGGGTACAGGCGGCAAGAACGTCGCGGGCCCGCGGGCCTGCGATCTGGAACCCGTTGCAGGTATCGCTTATATTCTGGATGGTTACGCCGCTAACTTCGTGCTTTTGAAACCAGCGCATGTGAAAGGCCTGCGCGCCGTATGAGGCGGTCAGCCGGAAGTCGCGCTCATTCAGGCAGGAGATCGTGAAGTCCCCGATCAGCTTGCCGTTCGGGGACAGCATCGGGGTCAGTGACAGGCGGCCGGGCTGTGGAACACGTCCCGCCATGATCCGGTCGAGCCAGGCCCGCGCACCGGCGCCCCTGATCCGGTACTTGCCGAAATTGTGGACCTCGTTGATGCCCACGCCCGCGCGCACGGCGCGCACCTCGCGGGCTGTTGCCTCAAACGCGTCCGAGCGGCGGAAAGACGGGGTTTCATAAGTCGGTTCTGCAACTTGGGCGAAGTAATTCGCCACCTCCAGCCCGTATTGCTGGCCCCAGACCGCGCCGAGATCGCTGAAGATATCATACATCGGCGTGGTGCGGTTGGGGCGCGCGGCGGGCAGTTCCTCGTTCGGATAAGAGACCGAGAAGCGTTTCTGGTAATTCTCGATCACCTTGGGCCGTGTATAGCCGGGGCTGATCCAGTCGCCGAAGCGAGCCACATCCATGGCAAAGACATCGCGTTCCGGCTCGCCCTCGATCATCCATTGCGCCAGCGTCAGACCGACACCGCCGCCCTGGCTGAAACCGGCCATCACACCGCAGGCCGACCAGTAGTTGCGAAGGCCCGGCACCGGCCCGACCAGAGGATTGCCGTCGGGCGCAAAGGTAAACGGCCCGTGGATCACCGATTTCACCCCGGCCTCGGCCAGAACTGGGAAACGTTTATACGCAAATTCAATGCTGTCGGTGATTTTGTCGAAGTTGTCCGGCAATAGCTCATGACCGAATTCCCAGGGCGTGCCATCCACCGCCCAGGGCTTGCAGGGTTGTTCATAAAACCCGATGCACAGGCCCCGGCCTTCCTGCCGCAGATAGCTTTCGCCCGCCGGGTCCATCACATGGGGATGCTCGCCGCCACCATCTATGATCGCTTCGATCTCGGGGATGTTATCTGTGACGATGTATTGATGCTCCATCGGGTGCAGCGGGAAATAGATGCCCGCCATCGCACCAACCTCACGCGCCCACAGGCCACCGGCATTCACCACATGCTCGGCATGGATCGTGCCTTTGTCGGTGACCACGTCCCAGCTGCCATCGGGGCGCTGGTTGGTCTCGCGTACCATGCAGTGGGTCTCGATCGTGGCGCCGCCCATGCGCGCCGCCTTGGCGTAGGCATGGGTGGTGCCCGACGGGTCCAGATGCCCGTCCAGCGGATCATACAGCGCGCCGAGGATACCATCCGTGTTGGTCACGGGGGCGATTTTGGCGATCTCATCGGGTCCGACGATTTCGGTTTCCAGCCCCATGAAGCGGTGCTTGGCCCGTTCGGCCAGCAGCATGTCGAACCGGTCCTGATTGTCGGCCAGGGTCACCCCGCCCACATGGTGCAGCCCGCAGGACATGCCGGTGATCTCTTCGAGTTCCTTGTAGAGCCGTATAGTATAGCCCTGCAGCGCGGCCATGTTGGTGTCGCCGTTGAGCGTATGAAACCCGCCCGCCGCGTGCCATGTGGACCCTGAGGTCAACTCCGAGCGTTCCAGCAGCATCACGTCCGACCAGCCCAGCTTGGTCAGGTGATAGAGGACGGAACATCCGACGACGCCGCCACCGATGACGGCCACTCTGGTGGTGGTTTTCATGCGCTAAACTCCGGTCATTTGGACCAGTTTGGGCGGCGTTGATCTCATGGGCTGTTCGGATTGCGACATCACCGTGTCGCGTCGGTCAGCCCGCGCACCATGAGGTCATCTCGGCCGTTTGCTGTTTCAGCCACAACACGTCGAACCCGGCGATGACCCGGTGGCCGCGTTCGAACAGCGCCGCCGCCTGCGTCGCGTTCAGCGCGGCACCTCCCAGGGGCAGCCCGGCGCGCAGCGCGGCTTCTTCGATGATCTGTTGGGCGCGCAGGTAATCGGGGTGGTCGAACTGGCCGCTGATCCCAAGCGAGGTGGTCAGATCAAACGCGGCCACCACCAGCAGGTCGATCCCGTCGACCGCGCAGATCGCATCGATATTCGCGACCGCTTCGGCGGTTTCGATCAGCAGGCAGCAGACCAGATGATCCTCGATTTCCGCGCGATAGCCGGTCAGGGAGGTGCCCCAGCGGGACTGCGCGATGAACGGACCAAACCCGCGTGTGCCGCGCGGCGGATAGCGCAGGCTGGCAACGGCGGCGCGGGCATCTTCGGCATCGCGGATCAGTGGAAAGACGATCCCCTCGGCCCCCATGTCGAGCACGCGTTTGACCTGCGCGGGGTCATTCTGGGCGACACGGACCATTGGGGCGCACTCAGTCCCGGCAGTGGCCGCGATCATCGCGTGGCATGTGCCATGATCCACCGCGCCATGTTCCATGTCGATCATGACGAAATCCATCCCCGACGCCGCAAGCGCCTGGGTCACGATCGCGGACGGGATGGTGCAGATCGCGGATGTGAGCCGGCGCGCCGGGTCGCTGAGTTTCCGTTTCAGGCTTGGCATAAGGGGTCCTCCTGTCGCCAAACTGACGCAAGCAAACCCGCCTGACCACTGAAATCACATTCGTGGAGGCTCAGCTCGCCAGGCGCAGGGGGCGGATCTTCAGCTCGGTCACCCGGTTGCCTTCGCGCGCGGTGACCTCGAAGCGGAAATCGTGGAACGCAAAGACCTGGCCCACGATAGGGATCATCTGCGCCTCGTGGATAACCAGACCGGCGACGGTATTGGCCTCTTCGTCGGGCAGATGCCAGTCGGTGGCACGGTTCAGGTCGCGGATCGTCATCGCGCCCTCGACCAGATACTGGCCGTCTTCGGCCTTCTGAATCTGGATCTCTTCGTCCAGATCGAACTCGTCGGTGATCTCGCCGACGATCTCCTCCAGAATATCCTCGAGTGTGATCAACCCGCGCAGCGAGCCGTATTCGTCCACCACCAGCGCAAAGTGGCTGCGCATGCGCAGAAATTCCCGCATCTGGTCGTCCAGCGTGGTGGTCTCGGGTACGAAATAGGGATCGTTTGATACTTTCGAGATGTCGAAGTTGCGCAGTTGATCGGCGTCACCACCCGCGCCGCCGACCTGCGCATACATGGCGCGGAACAGGTCCTTGGCATGGACCACGCCAATGATGTTCTCGGGCTCGTCGCGAAAGACGGGCAGGCGGGTATGAGGGCTTTGCAGGCATTGTTCCAGGATCGCCTCGGGCTCGGCGGCGGCGTCGATCATCTCGATATTCGAGCGGTGCAGCATGATTTCCTCGACCGCCCGGTCGTTGAGGTCGAGCGCGCCCAGAATGCGGTCGCGGTCCTCTTTCTCGACGACGCCTTCGGAATGGCCCAGTTGCAGCGCACCGGCGATCTCTTCGCGCACCGCAAGGATGCGACTATCCGGGTCGATCCGCACCCCGAACAGCCGCAGCACCCCGCGCACGAACAGGCGGACCGCGCTGACCATGGGGGCAAACAGCGTCACCACTATGCTGATCGGTCGCGACACCAGCGATGCGGCCTCTTCGGCATTGGTGATCGCATAGGTCTTGGGCAGCACCTCGGCAAAGATCAGCACCAGCAGCGTCATCACCAGCGTCGCCAGTGCCACGCCGCTTTCGCCGAAGATGCGGGTGAATAGCGCGGTGGCCAGCGAGGCAGCCAGAATGTTGACCAGATTGTTGCCCAGCAGGACCGAGCCGATCAGCCGCTCATTGTCATCGGTGATGTTGAGCGCCCGCTGCGCCCCGCGATTGCCCTTGTCGGCCTGCGCCCGCAGCTTGCCGCGCGAGGCTGCGGTCAACGCGGTCTCGGAGCCGGAAAAGAAGCCGGAGAGGATGAGCAGAAACAGGATTGCGCCAGAGGTGATCCAGAATGCGCTGTCGATCACGGAAGGGGTCGGGTCCATTGGTCCTAGACTATCATAGATACATGCCCGTTATGGGCACCATGTTCTGCTCGTTCAAGAGCTTAACGCGGTTTCTTCGACAGGGGGTGGTGATCCAGCACCAGCTCGGCCAGCCGTTCGTCCAGAACATGGGTGTAGATTTCGGTGGTGGCGACGTCTGCGTGGCCCAGAAGCGTCTGGATCGACCGCAGATCGGCGCCATTGGCCAGCAGGTGGGTCGCAAAGGCGTGGCGCAGGGTGTGTGGCGTGACCTTGGCCGGGGACACGCCGCCTGCAACGGCCAGTTCCTTGATCAGCAGATAGAACCGGTGCCGGGTCAGATGCCCCAGCTTGCCGCGCGACGGGAACAGAAAGAGCGAGCGGGGTTTGCCTTTGGTGGCGCCCAAGTCCTCGGCCTCGTCGCGCAGGGTCAGCCAGACGGCGAGCGCGTCGCGGGCGGGAGGGGACAGCGGCACCATGCGTTCCTTGCCGCCCTTGCCCCGGATCAGCAGCATGCGCGGGTCGCCGCGCGCAGCCGACACCGGCAGCGACACCAGTTCGGTCACCCGCATTCCGGTGGCATAGAGCAGCTCCATCAGGCAGGTGTTGCGCACGCGGTCCGCTTTGCCGCGCCCGGTCTCGCGGGCGGCGGCGAGCAACCTGTCGACCTCGACCACCTCCAGCGTCTTGGGCAGCGATTTCTGCCGCCCCGGACCGCGGATCTGAATGGCCGGATTGTCGCTGCGCCAGCCTTCCTCGAAGGCGAAGCGGTAGATTTGCTTGATCGCCGACAGCCGTCGGGCGCGGGTCGCGCGCGACAGGCCCTCGGCATCGCAAGCGATCAGATAGGCCTCGACCTGATCGCGTTCGGCGCGGGCGAAATCGAACTTCTTGCGGATCAGCCAGGCGGAGAAATCCTGCAAGTCGCGGCCATAGGCCAACAATGTGTTGGTGGCGGCCCCCAACTCGGCAGCCTGCGCTTCGAGAAAGCTGGATATCCAGAGGTCCTGTGTCTGCGGTGCTGTCATGGTCATCCCCGATCCAGCAGCATCAGCTGCAGGCCCGCTTGCCGCGCAGTGTCCTCCAGACCCACCGCGCGGAACAACGCGATCGCCGCCGTCAGATCGGCGGGGTTGCCGCTCGCGCCGTCCCCGAACAGGATCATCGCCTCGAGAATGGCCTCACCCAATCGCCCGCCATTGATCATGTCCTGCAACTCGGGGCGCAGCGGCGGTGCGGCGAACCCCTCGGCGATGGCCTGACCCGTGGTGTCGGGCGCGGTCAGGTCACGCGGATTGCCATTGGCGAGCGCGGCCAGAAACAACGAGGCCGCCGCCCCGTCCGAGGCCCGTGGCCGCGCGCCCGCAAGCAGCGCAATTTCCCAGGTCAGACGGGTGGCATCGGGGTCGGTGAACGCGATCTGATCCAGCTGCTCGGAGAACAGCTCGGCAAAGGGCACCTCAAGCTGGACCTCGCGCATGGCGGACCAGGCAGCGGGCAGGGTTTTGGCCACCGCTTCGGGGCTGCCGCTTTGCAGGGCCTTGTCGAACCGCCGCAGGGCATCCACCCGGTCCCAGACCCCACCCGAGGCCGAAGCTTTGCGTTCGGTATAAAGCCCCAGCAGATGGTTCGGTGTCAGCGCGCCGATCCGTGTCAGCCGCTCGGCGGCTTCCAGTTGCGCCTTCCAGCCCGCCACATCGCGCAGATCGGCGGTCGCAAAGGCGCGCGGCATCGGTGCGGTTGGCAACCGCTCGCCGATCGTCTCATAGAGGCGGAAGGTCAGCGGGTCGGGCGCATCGGGCCGGGGCAGGGGTGGTGCGCCCTCGAACAGGTCGGGGCTGAGGAACCGGTCCATCAGGTCTAGCCGGTCAGGTTCAAGCAGCTCAAGTGCGTGGGCGGCCTCCAGCGTCAGGGCGGCGGCTGGCCAGTCGCCGCGGCGCGCCTGACAGAAGATCAGCGCGCCATAGCCGGGCGACAGATGGGGGGCCGAGGCCAGCACCTCGCAACTGCGATCCTCGTCACCGGTCAGCAGTGTCGCGTCGAACCAGCGCCGAAAGCGGTCGGCATTCCGGGTCGCCCCGGCCACCTGCGCCAGATTCTGCGCTGGATCGGTCGCGCCCAGATACAGCAGCCGGTCAAGCCGGGCGAGCAGCAGGATTTCTTCGGCTCCGGTGCCCGCAGGGGCCGTCGCCTCGGTCAGCAAGAGCGAATAGAGCAGCTTCTGCATCGCCGGCGAGTTGCGCACCGGCACCTGCGCGATCAGTTGCGCCAGCCGCGCCGGATCGCTGCCGCGCCACAAATCCACTGGCAGGCCGGTCACCGCAGACGGCACCAGCCCGATGGCCGGGCTGGGCGCATCCAGTGGCCGCACCGCGATCTCAGGTTGCCGTCCCACAGTGGTCACCGGCGGTTCCATCAAAACCGTGCCCGGAAGCGTCACCGGGGGCGGGTCATTCAGCCACTCGATCGCGGACAGTGGATGTTGCGCCGATGCCAACACCGGCAGCGCGGCAAGGAGCAGCGCAAGTCTAGTTCGCATCCAGTGTCACCGGTTGTCGCACCTCGCTCTGCGGGGCGCTGAAATCCACACCGAAGAACGGGCCAAGATAGGCATATCCAATCAACCCGAGGAAACACAGGCAGATCACGTATAGCAAAAATTTAATCAGACGGCCCATAGCTGCAACTGCCTCTTTTCGTCGTTTTGCCCCAAGTTATAGCTAGCCTTTTTCACAAGATCACGTCATTCAAGGGCAAATGAGCGAAATTGAGCACAACCTGGCCAAATCTCCTTCGCATGGCGTATGGCGGCTGCACAAGACGGTGGTTATGGTCGGCATGATGGGAGCCGGGAAAACCGCTGTGGGCCGGGCGCTTGCGCAGCGTCTTGCGGTCCCCTTCCTGGACAGCGACGCCGAGATCGAATCAGCTGCAAACATGACAATACCCGAAATTTTCGCCCGTGACGGCGAGCCGTTCTTTCGCAGCAAGGAAAGCCAGGTGATCAGCCGGCTTCTGGAGGAAGAGCGCGGGATACTCTCGACCGGTGGCGGTGCGTTCCTGTCCGAATCCAACCGCGCGATAATTTCCGCGCGCGGTGTGTCGGTCTGGCTGAATGCCGAGCTTGGCGTGTTGTGGAACCGGGTGAAACACAAGGACACCCGCCCGCTGCTGCGCACCGACGATCCGCATGCGACGCTGGCCGCACTTTATCAGGCGCGGGTGCCGCTTTATGCCAAGTCGGATCTGAGTGTGGTGTCGGATGGCGAGGCCGCGATCGAACAGATGGTGGACCGGGTGATCGGGGTGCTTGAGACCCGGCCCGACGTGTTGGAACGGAACTGAATGCAAGAAACGGTGTATGTGGACCTGGGCGACAGGTCTTATGATGTTGTGATCGGCCCGGATCTGCTGGCCGAGGCAGGCGTGCGGATCGCGCCGATGCTGCGGCGACCGCGGGTGGCGGTTGTCTCGGATGAACAGGTGGCGGCACTGCATCTTGCAGGGCTGCGCGCCGGTTTGGCCGCAGCGGGGATCGAGATGGTCTCGCTGGAACTGCCCGCCGGAGAGGCTACCAAAAGCTGGCCGCATTTCGAACGCACGGTGGAATGGCTGCTGGGTGAGAAGGTCGAGCGCAACGATCTGGTCGTGGCCCTTGGCGGCGGTGTGATCGGCGATCTGGTGGGTTTTGCGGCAGCGGTGCTGCGCCGGGGCGTGCGCTTCGTGCAGATTCCAACCTCGCTGCTGGCGCAGGTGGACAGTTCGGTGGGCGGCAAAACCGGCATCAACGCGCCGCAGGGCAAGAACCTGATCGGCGCTTTTCATCAACCCTCGCTGGTGCTGGCCGATACGTCGGTGCTGCAGACTCTGACCCCGCGCGATTTCATCGCCGGTTATGGTGAGGTGGTAAAGTATGGCCTGCTGGGCGATGCGGCGTTCTTCGACTGGCTCGAGGTGAACGGACTGGCGCTGTCGGCGGGCGACATGGGTGCACGGGTGCAGGCAGTGACCCGCTCGGTACAGATGAAGGCCGATATCGTGTCCCGGGACGAGACTGAACAGGGCGACCGTGCGCTGCTCAACCTCGGCCACACCTTCTGCCACGCGCTGGAGGCGGCCACCGGCTATTCCGACCGTCTGCTGCATGGCGAGGGCGTTGCCATCGGCTGCGCGCTGGCCTTTGAGCTGTCGGCGCGGTTGGGGCTGTGCCCGCAGGAGGAGCCCAGCCGGGTCCGCGCGCATCTCAAGGCGATGGGAATGAAGACCGATCTGGTCGATATTCCCGGCGAGTTGCCCGGGGCCGAGGCGTTGCTGGAGCTGATGGCGCAGGACAAGAAAGTGATCGACGGTCAATTGCGGTTCATTCTGGCGCGTGGTATCGGGCAAGCCTTTGTCACCTCGGACGTGCCCGCCGATGCGGTGTATCAAGTGCTTGAAGATGCACTTGCAAGCCGTTGAAAATATTCAACGTCCCCGGATCACCATCAACTCGCCCACATTCTCGCGGGTGATATAGCCCAGCATGATGCCGTTGCTGGCGCAGACGGCAACCGCCGGGGCGCCTTCATGCAGTGCGGCCAGCACGGTGTCCAGCTTGGCGGTCAGGGCAACGCGGGGGATGTCCTGCTCCATCACCGAGCTTGCCGGGGTCGTGCGGGGCTGATCACTGGCCAGCGCCGCAAAGAGGCCCGCGCGGGTCACGAAACCCAGCAGCGCGCCCGACGTATCCACCACCGGAAATTCATGCTGCGTGGTGCGGATCACCGCCTGGGCTGCGGAATTCAGGGTATCTTCGGGTGTCAGTTTCTCGAAGCTGGTGATCATCGCATCGCGTGCCACCAACCGGCGCGAGATCGCACGCATGGCGACATCCTGGCTTTCCGCACCGGCCGCAAAAAACACGAAGACCGCAATCAGCACCAGAACCGGGCTGCCCGTGCTGAGCCCATAAAACCCCAGAGCAATGGCCAGACCCTGACCGGTGAGCGCCGCCACCCGCGTGGCCTTTGCCCGGTCCATCCACAGGCTGAGAGCGGCGCGGAACACCCGCCCGCCATCCATCGGAAAAGCCGGGAGCATGTTGAACACCGCAAGAAACAGGTTCACCAAAGCCAGACGGCTCCAGAAATCGGAACCAAGACTCTCGACACCGCTGAGCGTGTCAGGCCCGATCCGCGCGCCCAGCACGAACAGCAGCGCGCAGATCACCACATTCACTGCCGGCCCGGCCAGGGCCACTGCGATCTCTTCGCCCGGTTTTTCGGGCATCCGCTCCAGCCGGGCCAGACCGCCGATCGGCAACAGGGTGATGTCGGGGGTGCGGATGCCAAAGCGGCGCGCCATCAGCGCATGGCCGAACTCATGGGCCACAACACAGGCGAACAGCGCCAGCACGAAGAGTATGTTCCAGGCGGCGCCAAATGCGCCGCCGCTGCCATAAGCCGAAAACCCGACCCAGGCGATCAGCAGAAAGAACGTGACATGGACCCTGAGTTCCGATCCCAGCAGACGGCCTATCGGGAAGGACCATGTCACCTTTGTCGGGTCCTAGAACGGAATCTCGTCATCGTCGATCCCGCCCGAGGCCGGGGCAGGGGCGCTGCCGCCGCCACCGCGCGAGTCGCCATAGCCGCCGCCCTGCGGTCCGCTGTCATAGCCGCCCTGACCACCGCCATAGCTGCCACCACCACCGCCGCCGCCGCCTTCACCGCGGCCGTCCAGCATGGTCAGTGTCGAACCAAAGCCCTGCAGCACAACCTCGGTCGAATAGCGGTCCTGACCGGATTGATCCTGCCATTTACGGGTCTGCAACTGGCCTTCGATATACACTTTCGAGCCTTTGCGCAGGTATTGCTCGGCAACGCGGACCAGACCTTCGTTGAAGATCGCGACCGAGTGCCACTCGGTCCGCTCGCGCCGTTCGCCGGTATTGCGGTCTTTCCAGTTCTCCGAGGTGGCAATGCGCAGGTTGCAGACCTTGCCGCCGTTCTGGAATGATCGAACTTCGGGATCGCGGCCCAGATTTCCGATAAGAATGACTTTGTTGACCGAGCCTGCCATGGCTTTCCCCATCTGTTGTTTTGTCTTGGTGTCGCGAATCTGCGCGATCCGTCGCGGAGACCCTATACGGAGCGCAGCAGGCTTGGAACACCATATGCAGGGGTCGCGGACATCCAAGGTCACACCCTCGGGTGGCGCGGGGCGGATGCCTTCCAATTTCTCTGGGAATATGTATAGTCCCGCGTCGAGGTGTAGGTGACGGGCAGTGAGTATGCGCAGGTTTTTTTCGGGGCTTGTTGTTGTGTGTGTTGCGGTGTCGGCTGTGCCGGCGGCGGCGGACATGTTCGGAACCAAGAACCGCAGGGACCTGTTCAAGAACCAGGCGAAATTCCTCGATACACGCGGGGCCAGCCAGTACGAGAATTCGGTGCGTCTGCGACCGCCTTCGGCGCATAAAAGCTTCAATCAGCGCTATACCGGCAATTACCGGGGCCAGTACACCGCCATGGCACGGGATGCCGCGCGGCGCCACAATGTACCCGAAGAGCTGTTTCTGCGTCTGGTGCAGCAGGAAAGCAACTGGAACCCGCGCGCCAAGTCGCACAAGGGGGCGCTGGGGCTGGCTCAGCTTATGCCAGCGACCGCACGGTCCTTGGGCGTGAACCCGCATGATCCTTACGAAAACCTCGATGGCGGCGCGCGTTATCTGTCGATCCAGTTCCGCGAGTTCAAATCCTGGCGTCTGGCGCTGGCTGCCTATAATGCGGGGCCGAAAGCAGTTCAGAAGCATGGTGGGGTGCCACCGTACAAAGAAACCAAGAATTACGTGAAAAAGATCTGGGGCGGGTGACGCAGGTTTGCGTTGAATCAAATCCTGATTGATTTTATCTGGTATACCGAAGCCAAATTCTTATCGCTTCGGAGACCTTATCCTCATGCGACCGATTCTTATCGCCGTGATCTTTGGCCTGACCGCCGGGACGGTTCATGCCGAGCCGCAGACCAGTCTGGAAGCGCTGGGAGAGGCGCTGTTTTTTGACACCAACCTGTCGGCCAACCGCACCATGTCCTGCGCCAGCTGCCACGACCCGATGTCGGGATTCGCCGATCCGCGCGAAACCGATCTGGGCCGGGCGGTGTCGCTGGGCGATGACGGGCACTCGCTGGGCGACCGGAACGCGCCGACCGCCTCTTATGCCGCGCTGGTGCCGGGCCTGCACCGCACCAAGGATGGCGTCTGGGCCGGGGGGTTGTTCTGGGACGGGCGTGCAGCCACGCTGGAGGATCAGGCTGGAGGGCCGCCGCTGAACCCGATCGAGATGGGTATGCCCGACAAGGCCGCAGTCGTCGCGCGGTTGCAGGAGAACCCCGATTACGTCACCGCCATGCAGAGCCTGTTCGACGCGGCGGTGTTTGACGATGCGGAACAGGCCTATGCAGCCATGACCTCGGCCATTGCCGCGTTCGAGCGCACCGAGGTCTTCGCGCCGTTTGACAGCAAATATGACCGGTTTCTCAAGGGCGAATACCAGCTTACCCAGGAAGAGGAACTGGGCCGTCTGCTGTTCTTCTCGCAGCAATTCAGCAACTGCAACCAATGCCACCAGCTCAAGCGCAGCGAGATCGACCCAGGCGAGATCTTTACCAATCACGAATATCACAATATCGGCGTGCCCACCCACGCGGCGGTGCGCGCCCGTAACGGCGTACCGGCTGATCTGGCCGATGCCGGGCTGCTGGCCAATCCGGCGATTGACGATCCGGCGCAGGAGGGCAAGTTCCGGGTGCCCACCTTGCGCAATGTCGCGGTGACCGGGCCTTATATGCACAATGGAGTCTTTGAGGATCTGCGCACCGTTGTGCTGTTCTACAACAAATTCAACACCAAGGCCGCCGCCCGTCAGATCAACCCGGAAACCGGCGCGCCCTGGCGTGACCCGGAAGTGGCGCGAACCCTGTCGGTCAAGGAGCTGACCGACGCACCTGCACTGGACGATCAGCGCATTGATGCGCTGGTGGCGTTCCTGAAAACCCTGACCGATGCGCGGTACGAATATCTGATCGGATTTGAGGATGGCATGCAGTGCGGCAGTACCTGCGCGCTTCCGTCGCCGTAGAAGGATGGCGGTTTCAGAGTTGCGCCGCGGAGGGTAGCGCGGGCCGGGCAACGGGATTGGCGGCGCGCTGTTCGATCCATTCAAAGACGAGGTTGGGACCCCGTCGCGTGCTGGAGCGATCGCGCGACATGACATAACCGGCATTGCTGACCACAACATCCTCGGTGGCCTGCACCAGCAGGTTTTGCCGGCACAGCCCGTCCACCAGCCCCAGCCATCCCAGCGCAACGCCGTCCCCGGCAATCGCTGATTGGGTGACCATGTCGTAATTGTTGAAACTGATATAGTTCTTGGACCGCGCGCCCGAGATGCCCAGCCCGTCAAACCATCCCTGCCATGTCTGCCAATGCGCCGATGGCGGTTTGGACAGGCTGAGCAACTGCAGGTCCAGCAAATCCGCAGCAGCGGGGATCGGTCCGTTCCGGGCCAGAAAATTCGGGCTGCAGACGGCAGCAACTCGCTCGCGCAGCAGCGCCACCTGTCCTTTGCCGATCGTGCTGAAGGACTGGACATGGATATTGATATCCCAATCCTCGGCGCTTTTGTCAGGCGGGGATTGCGAGGCCAGAATCTGGATCTCGATCTCGTCGCCCAGTTCGTTGCGCAGTTCCGATAATTGCGGCAGCAGCCAGAAGGTCGCGAAGGCAAAATCCGACGAGATGCGCACGCGCGGTTTCGACTTGCGCTCCAGCAAGGCGGCGACCGAGTCGCCCATCTGCGTCATGGCAGGTCGAACCACTTTCAGCAGGCGCGCCCCTTCGTTGGTCAGGGTGACGCCGCGATGCTCGCGCTTGAACAGGGCGACGCCCAGCTCAACCTCCAGCCCCTTGATCTTCTGCGATATGGCAGATTGCGTCACCCCCAGCGCCTCGGCCGCGCCAGAGAGGTTTCCGAACCGCGCGACCAGCTCGAACGCATGCAGCGCGACGAGCGAATGGCCAAGTTTCCTATTAACCCTGCTAATGTCAGTCATAAACAATTTACTACTGCAAAAGCACACCCGACTGTTAATAAAATTCGCTAAGGTAAAAAAATTGCGTAAACTCTGTTACGTGAATAATAAAACTGCGAACAGAACAGGGAAGTTACATGTCAATCAAACCACCCTTAACAGACCTGCCCATCGGTGTTGCCGATGAAGGGTTCTATCGGGGCTTCAGCCACATCGTCACCATTTCGTCCAAGCTGGCGATTGGTGGGCTTGTGGTCTGGGCCATTGCGTTTCCGGAACAGTCGGGTGCGGTCCTGAATTCGATCAACGCGTTCATTCTCTCATCATTTGGCGCCTGGTATATCTGGACCGTGGCGCTGTTCATCATCTGCTGTATTGCCTTTGCGCTTTGGCCAACAGCGGGCCGATTGAAACTCGGACTCGATACCGATGAGCCGGAGTTTTCAAATTTCTCCTGGTTTTCCATGATGTTCGGGGCCGGGATCGGGGTGGGGATGCTCACCTGGGCCGTTGCTGAACCGATGTATCACTGGACCAATAACCCAGAGGTCATTCAGGGCATCACCGAGGGCAGTACGGACGGCAATGTCAGAATGGCTTATAAATGGTCATTCCTGCATTGGGGGCTTGGGGCCTGGGCATGCTATGCGATTGCCGGACTGGCGCTTGGTTTCTTTGCCTATCGTCGCGGCCTGCCGCTGACCATGCGGTCGTCGCTGACGCCGCTCTTTGGTGCGCGCCTGTCCGGTTCGCTGGGCCATGTCGTGGACATCGTCGCCGTGGTCGCGACCATTCTGGGTGTTGCGCAGACGCTGGGCTTTGGCGTCGAGCAGTTTGTTGCGGGCCTGACCCGGATCGGGATCGGCGGCCTGACCAATGCCGAAGGCACGGCCAACACCACCGGTGTGCTGATCGCCATCGTGGTCATCATGGCCGCCTCGACCGCCTCGGCGCTGTCGGGGGTTGGCAAGGGCATCAAGTGGCTGTCCAACATCAACATGGTGCTCAGCATTGCGCTGCTTACGTTTTTCCTGATCTTCGGCTCGACCTTCTTCGGGCTGCAGGCGCTGTTCCTGGGATTGTGGGATTACATAATCGCATTGCCGGACATGATGTTCCGTGTCTGGTCGGGTGACGGCAATCCCGACAGCATCGCCTCGAAGCTGGAAGGCTGGCAGGGCGGCTGGTCGGTGTTCTACTGGGCCTGGTGGATCGCGTTTGCACCGTTCGTGGGGCTGTTCCTGGCGCGTATCTCGAAGGGCCGGACCATTCGCGAGTTTGTGCTGGGCGCGATGTTCGTGCCGTCGCTGATGTGCTTTGTCTGGTTCACATGGGCCGGTGGCACCGCAATCAATCTGGAGATCAACGGCGCCGAGGGCATCATCAAGGGCGCGCCGGATGGCGACAAGATCTTTGCCATGGTGCAATACATGCTGACGCCGTTCCTCGGCTGGGCCATGTCGGTGATGATCGTTGTCCTGCTGATGACCTATCTGGTGACCACCGCGGACAGCGCCGTGCTGATCGTGAACACCATCAATGCTGCGGGCGACGAAGGCCCGAAAGCCCGCCCCCATATCATCTTCTGGGGCTTTGCGCTGGGGGCTGTGGTGACCGCGCTGTTGCTGGTTGGGGGCCTCAAGGCGATCCAGACTGCGATGGTGATCGGGGCCTTGCCGTTCTCGGTCGTGATGGTGTTGCAGTGTATTGCGCTGATCAAGGCGATCTACAATGACGGCAAACGCGAAAAGGCGGGGATTCCCACCACCGTGGCACAGGAACCGGCGGAGTAGGCGTCAAGACCAAACCGTCGCCGCCGAGTCCTGACAGCGGCGACGATCAAAGGGCTGGGCCGGTTGGCTCAGCCCTTTCTTTTTCGGGGCAAGTGGCTATTCGGCGGCGATCTTGATGACCGGCTGCATCCGGGCCAGTACCTCGTCGGACAGGTGGCATTTGATCTGATGCCCGTCCGCCAGAGTCTTGACCGGTGGCACGTCCTTGTCGCAAAGGCCGCCACTGACCTCGGTTTTCCAGCGGCAGCGGGTCTGGAACGGACAGCCCGATGGCGGGTTCATCGCCGAAGGGATGTCACCCTCCAGCACGATATGCTCTTTCTCGATCGAGGTGTCGGCGATCGGCACCGCGCTCAGCAGCGCCTCGGTATAGGGGTGATAGGGCGGGCTGAACACCTGATCGGTCGAGCCCAGTTCCACCACATGACCCAGATACATCACCATCACCCGGTCGCTGAGATAGCGCACGATGGACAGGTCATGGCTGATGAACAGCAGCGTGGTCTTATGCTCGCGCTGGATCTCCATCAGCAGGTCTGTCACCGCCGCCTGCACCGACACGTCCAGCGCCGAGACCGGCTCATCCGCGACCACGATCCTTGCGTCCCCGGCAAAGGCGCGGGCGATGCCCACACGCTGTTTCTGCCCGCCCGAAAGTTGTCGAGGCATGCGGTCGGCAAAGGCGCGCGGCAGTTTCACCAGATCAAGCAGTTCCAGCATGCGTTTCTTGCGCTCGGCTTCCGAATTGCCGATCCCGAATATCTCCAGCGCCCGGATGATCTGCCGCCCCACGGTCATCGACGGGTTGAGCGTGTCGAACGGGTTCTGGAACACCATCTGCACCTCGGACACGGTTTTGGTGTCGCGCTCTTCGATGGGCACGCCTTCGATATTGCGGTTGTCCAGCAGGATCTGCCCGTCGGTGGCTGTCTCAAGCCCCATCAGCACCTTGGCAAAGGTGGACTTGCCGCAGCCGGATTCGCCCACAATCGCCAGCGTCTCGGATTCGCGGGCCTCGAAACTGAGCGTCTCGTTGGCCTTGACCACCTTCTTTTCGCCGCCGCCGAACAGGGCATTGGCCGCGACCTCATAGTATTTCTTGAGGTTGTCCATCTTCAGGACGACTTTGCCGATCTCGCCCTTTTCCTTCTGCTCAGCCAGGGTGATCGGCGCGTTCCAGTCGATCTCCTTGTATTTCAGGCAGCGCGTGTGGTGCCGGTCATTGCCGGGCACCGCTTCCATCACGATGTCCTGTTTGTCGCAGCGGCCTTCCTCGAAATAGTCGCAGCGCGGGCCGAAATTGCAGCCCGGCGGGCGTTCATGGGGCAGGGGGAAGTTGCCCGGAATGGCCACCAGCGGACGCGCGTTCTTGTCCGCGCCCGGTAGCGGGATCGAGCGGAACAGCGCCTGCGTATAGGGGTGCTGCATCTCGTCGAAGACATCCTTGATCGAGCCGCGCTCGACCGCTTCGCCGGAATACATCACGCAGAGCCGGTCGCAGGTTTCCAGCACCAGCCCCAGATTGTGGCTGATGAACAGCATCGAGGTGCCGTATTTCTTGCCCAGATCACGGACCAGTTCGACCACCGCCGCCTCGACCGTCACATCCAGCGCGGTTGTCGGCTCATCCAGGATCAACAGCGCGGGTTTCGACATCAGCGCCATGGCGATGACGATCCGCTGCTGCTGCCCGCCCGAAAGCTGGTGCGGAAAGGAATTCAGCATCCGCTCGGGGTCGGGCAGGCGCACATCGGTGACCACCTCAAGCGCGCGGGCACGGGCCTCTTTCTCGCTGACGCCCTCGTGGATCATCGGCACTTCCATCAGCTGTTTGCCGATTTTCATGGCCGGATTCAGCGAGGCCATCGGTTCCTGATAGATCATCGCGATCTCGTTGCCGCGAATGTCGCGCAACTCCTCTGCGCTCATCTCGGCCAGATCGCGGCCCTTGAACTTGATCGTGCCGCCGACGACACGGCCGTTCTTGCCCAGATCCTGCATCACGCCCAGCGCCACGGTGGATTTGCCGCACCCGGATTCGCCCACCAGCCCGACCGCCTCGCCGGGCTGCACCGTGACCGAGAAATCCATCACCGCCGGTATTTCCCGCAACCGGGTGAAGAAGGAAATCGACAGCTTGTCGATCTCCAGAATGGGCCCGTCATATTCCGCCAGTTTGCTCATCTTGTCATCTCCTCGCGAGAGTCAGGGCGTCCCCTTCATCTAGCTAAAATCGGTTGCAGGCCGGGGGCTGCCCCCGGCCTCGATCACATCAGTCCTTCAGGCTCTCTTCGCGCAGCCCGTCCGCCAGCAGGTTCAGTCCAAGAACTATGGTCAGCAGCGCCAGCGCGGGCGGTAATGCGGGATGCAGATAGACCGAGAGCAGCTTGCGCCCCTCGTTGATGGTCGAGCCCCAATCCGGGCTTTCCGGTGGCAGGCCCAGGCCGAAGAAGCCCAATGTCCCCAGAAGGATCGTGGTGTAGCCGATGCGCAGGCAGAAATCGACGATCAGCGGCCCGCGCGCGTTGGGCAGGATCTCCCACAGCATG
Source organism: Ruegeria spongiae (assembly GCF_023502395.1). GTDB lineage: Bacteria > Pseudomonadota > Alphaproteobacteria > Rhodobacterales > Rhodobacteraceae > Ruegeria_C > Ruegeria_C spongiae. Next base: position 33,972 of record NZ_JAMFMB010000030.1, read on the forward strand.
ATGTACCAGGGGCCTTCGCCGCGGGTCTGGGCGGCGGCCACATAGTCACGTGTCTTGATGTCCAGCGTCAGGCCACGCACGATGCGGAACACCGTGGGCGAGTTGACGAAGACCACCGAGACGAACACCACCAGCACACCGCCGGGAATGTCGAACAGATCCAGAATGCCGGGGATGCCCGGTATCCAATAGGTGTCGGTCGCGACAATCGCGCCGTCATTGGAGATCAGCGACAGGTACAGCCAGATCGCAACCCCAAGCACACCGATCAGAAGCGGTGTCCGGAACTTCGGCTGCGTGTAGAACCGCGAGTTGAGCAGTACGGCCAGAAACACGATGGGAAACACGAACAGCACCGTCGCCATGTAGTTGGGGACGCCGGTTGCCACGATCTCGGGCGTGACCAGCAGGTAGAACAGCAGGATCACAGGGAAGGCCAGGATCAGGTTCGACAGGAAGGACAGGAGCGTATCCAGCCGCCCGCCATAATAGCCTGCGGGCAGGCCCAGCGTGATCCCGACCATGAAGGCAAAGACAGTGGCCAGCGGCGCGATCTGCACCACGATCCAGGCCCCTTTGACCATGCGGCTGAACACGTCGCGCGCCAGATTGTCGCCGCCCAGCAGATACCAGGCATACTGGCCTTCTTCCGCGCCGGAGATCGGCGTTCCCGGTGGCTTGTTCTTCATGCCAGAGACCTGCGACAGCGCATCCTGCGTCACGATCAGATCCATGGCGCCGAAGATGCCGGTAAAGACCCAGAACATGACAAGGCCAAAGCCGATCATGCCGATGGGACTGTCATAAAGCTTGCCATAAAGCCCCAGCCGCCGCTTGAACGCCATCGAGACGGCAAACAGCAGGATCAGCGCAACCCAGACCGAGGTGAACTGATAAAACATGCGGGCAATGATTCCGAATGTTGTGAGAGGTTCCATGCTCAATTTCCTCTCTTAAGCAATTCGAATACGCGGGTTCAGATAGACATAGCCGATATCCGATATCAGCTGTGTCACCAGCACCACAATGACCGACACCACCGACACCGCCAGCAGAAGCTGGATGTCGTTATTGCCCGCCGCCTGCACCAGCACCCAACCGAAACCCTTGTAGTTGAAGAGCGTCTCGACAATCACCACGCCGTTCAGCAGCCACGGGAACTGCAGCATGATGACGGTGAAAGGGGCGATCAGCGCGTTGCGCAGCGCGTGTTTCATCACGATGTTGGGAAAGCTGACGCCTTTCAGCCGCGCGGTGCGGATATACTGCGCCGTCATCACCTCGGTCATCGAGGCGCGGGTCATCCGGGCGATATAGCCCATGCCATAAAGCGAGATGGTCAGGACCGGCAGAAAGAAATTCTCGAACGTGGCGTGTTCCATCGCCGAGGTTGCGGTGCCCTTGAACCATTTCAGCCCAACGGCAGACGAGGCAAAGACCGCGATGAAGATCACGCCGGACACATATTCCGGTGTTGCCGTCGTGGTGATCGCGAAGGTCGACAGGGTCCGGTCGGTTTTCGATCCCTCCTTCATGCCCGCCAGAATGCCCAGCAACAGCGCTGACGGGACCATCAGCAGCATCACCCAGAACATCAGCTTGCCGGTCAGCGCCAGCCGGGTCGAGACGACGCCGGCGACCTCGTCCTTGAAGACGGTGGAATAGCCCCAGAACCCTTGCAGGATGCCGCAGAATTTGGGCGATTCCTCTGCCGTCTTGCCGGGCAGGATGCACCGGCCCTGAACGCTGCCATCTTCATTGGTATGCCGGTAAGAGGGCAGAACACCCAGCCATTCACCGTATTTGATTGGTATCGGCTGTAGATATCCGCCCTTTTCCAGAAAACTGCTGACCTGCTCATCCGACATCCGGAAATTGCCCTGCGTCTTGGCGAGCTTTTCCAGGTTGGGGTAGAGGTTGGTCAGAAAGAAGACGAGGAATGTCAGGCATAATGCGGTCAAGATCATGACGCCGACACGCTTTAAAATGAATAGTCCCATAGGTGCCCCTGTTGGTGGCCGGTGCGAGGCTATTCAGGCCTCGCGCATCGCTGTTTTTTGTTCGCCGCTGATGGACGAAAAAGCCGCGCCCGGGGGCGCGGCCTGTTTGGTTTTTGCGTTTAGCCGATCAGGCCGAACTTGTAGATTTGCGGCAGATCGGCGATGTGCTTTTCGACGCCTACCATATTGTCGCGGTGATGGCGCATCGCCGTCCGCCAGTAAGGCTGGATGACGACGCCTTCGTCGATCATGATGCCTTGTAGCTTGCCCATCACCTCGCGGCGCTTGTCCACATCCGCGATCGAGTTCGCCTCTGCCAGCAGCGCATCGAATTCCGCGTTCGAAAACCCGGTTTCGTTCCACGCTTCGCCGCTTTTATAAGCCAATGCCAGAACCTGGGTACCCAGCGGGCGGTGGTTCCAGTTTGTCGATGAGAAGGCGTATTTGTCCCAGTCGTTCCAGAAGGTCGACCCCGGCAGCACCGTATGCTGCGCCTTGATCCCGGCATCGTTGAGCTGGGCAACAACAGCCGCAGTTGTGTTGCGGCGCCAGTCATCATCGATCGATTTGACCTCGTGTTCGTAATCGCCCAATCCGGCCTCATCCATCAGGGCCTTGGCCCGTTCCGGGTCGAAGGGCAGACGTTTGACGGTGGAATCAAACTCGGGATGCATCGGGCCCACATGGCAATTGTCAGCCGGGATGCCGTAACCCGCCATGCCAAGTTCGAGGCAAACCTCGTTGTCCACGGCCATGGCAATCGCCTGTCGCACCCGCCGGTCGGCGTAGATTTTGTTGCCATCGGCGTCTTCGGCCAGCTGGTTGGTGCGGATGACGATGGTAAAGCCCGACGGGATTTCCGAGCGGGTCAGGCCGAGACCGTCGAAAATGTCGACAAACTCGCCCACCGATTCCCAGTTCATGTCGATCTCTTCGGCCTCATAAGCCGCCAGGAACGCCGCGGGATCGGTGCCGTAGTCGATGAACTCGATCCGGTCGATATAGCCACCCTTGCCGGCAGCATATCCCCACCAGTCATGGTCTTCGTTGCGGACCAGAACACCTTTGACGCCAACTTCGTGGCTTTCGGGAAGCATGAAGCCGGTGCCGATCGGATTGTCCAGCATGCTGTCCGGGTCGTGGCTGCTGTGCACGATCGCTGCCGGATAGTCCGACATGCCGGGAATGATGGTGATGTCGGGGCTGCTGCTCTTGAGCTTTACCGTGTGGGTATCAACGACCGTGATCGCGCCCTCGGCGGCTTTCTTGGTCTCGGGATCAACCAGTGAGGACATGCGCGAGGCCATCGAGTTGCCCTCGACCGAGCCGTCGCACCACATGGTGATGTTGCGGGCCACGTCCTCGGCGGTGAAGTCCTCGCCGTTGTTCCATTTCACGCCCTGACGCACATTCAGAGTGTGCTCGGTCGCATCGTCATTGGTTTCCCAGCTTTCAAGCAGCATCGGCTTGAACGAGCCGTCATTGTTGTACTCGACCAGATATTCCAGCCAGCCAGCGGTGAAGGTCGCGATCTGGTTCCAGTCATAGGTGCGCGGGTCTTTCAGGCCCCGCACTTCCATCTGGAAGCGGATCGTGCCGCCTTTTTCGGGCTCCTGGGCCTGTGCGGGCGAGGCCAGCCCGATCATGCCGTAGGCCGTGGGTACGGCAACACCCAGGGCGGTGACCCGCGCCATGAATTCGCGCCGGCTGAGCTTGCCATCGCGATATTCCTCGGCGTGCATCTCGGCCGCCGGGTGCACCGGTTTTCCGGTCAATGTCTTGTTGGTCATTTAATTCTCCCCGTAAGTGAGTTTGTTTTTGATTGTGATCGGGAACGGCTGCGCCGGAGGTTATCCTGTGGCGCGCCACAGGCGCGATGGTCCTTTCAAGTTCCCCATGCCAATATACGGCAACAGAAAATCCCGGGCGTCAACGATTGGTTTCGCCTTTTCGAGGATCAAAAACGACATCGTGATGATTTAAAAACGACTTTCGGGCAAAGCTCGGCTTGGAGGACCTGCAGGCTGGGCTTATGCCGCACTGCGGCGGATCGCCGACGGGGCAAGGCCGGTATGGTGCTGCATGAAGCGGGTGAAATAGGCCGCGCTGCTGAAGCCGAGGTCTTTGGCGATATGGCTGGCGGGGCGATTGCTCTGGACCAGGGCGGCGCGCGCTTCGTGCAGAACCCGGCCGGTCAGCAGGGCCGCCGCCGTGCGCCCGGTCTGCGATTTGCAGACCCGGGTCAGGTGGGTCGGCGTCACGCCCAGCGCTGCGGCATGGTCGGCCATGCTTGCGCCGGTGGCATGGGCGTGGACCAGCCGGTCGAAATAGCGGCGCGCCAGCCGTCGTGCGGCGCTGGCGCGGGTTGGGGCGGGCTCGGTCTCGATCACGCGCTGCAACCAGATCGCGGCCAGTTCGCAATAGGCCAGAACCGCCTTTGAGTTCAGGCTCTTGCCGTTATCCTGTTCGCGGGTGATCGCGTCCAGCAACCCGGCCAGTTCGTTCTGCGTTGTGACATCGCGTACCCGCAGATGCACCGGGCGGTCGGGCAGCGAGGGTGCGCTGCCAACCGGCAACACCAATGCCTGCCCAAAACACTGCCGTCCCAGGTCAATGGCCAGTAGCTGCCGTGCGGGGACAAAAATGGCGTTATGCGTTCCGATGCCCGCGCGCGCGCCATCAAACAGCGCCACGCCCTGACCGCGGGTGACCCAGAGCAGCAGATGGTCCGCCCGGTCATGGGGCAGTTCCAGTTGCCAGCGCCCGAGCGGCGCAAGCTGCGGCAGGCTCAGCAGCCGCACGTCATTTGCCTGATTGGGTCCGCTCGTCATAGGTTGGGTCCGGTAGGAAACACTCTGTTCGCGCCATTTACACCATGAAAGCGATGGCCGGACAACCAGCCGCGCCGATCAAAGGTCGGGCCGCAGCCTGTGCCACCCCGCCATCCGCGCCCGGAACCACGTGCGCTGACGTTTGGCGAATTGCCGCGTCGCGATGGTGGCGTGCTCGCGGGCGGTCTCAAGCTCAATGTCGCCGTTGAGATAGGCGATGATCTCGGGCACGCCGATGGCCTTGCAGGAGGGCAGGGCGGCATCGTAGCGGTCGCGCATTGCCGCCACCTCCTCAAGCGCGCCACCTGCCAGCATTGCGTCAAAGCGACGGTTGATGCGGCCCAGCAGCCAGTCGCGGTCGTTTTCCATCACGATCGGCACGGTCTGGCTGAGCGGCAGGATCGGCGCAGAGGTCTCGGCCTGCCAGTCAGCCAGCGGGCGGCCCGTGGCGCGCAGTACCTCCCAGGCGCGCTGGACCCGCGCGCGGTTTTGCCGGTCGATTCCCTGCGTGGTACCTGAATCCAGCCCGGCCAGAAGTGCCGCAAGGGGCAAGGCATCGCCTTCGGCGCGAATCTCGGGCGGTGTTGGCGGGATGTCGGCGAAACCTTCGGTCAGCGACCTGAAATAGAGCCCGGTGCCTCCAACGATGATCGGGCGCTGCGGGCCGGTCAGCAGCGGTGTCACCTCGCGTAACCAGTGACCCGCCGAATAGGCCACGTCATAGGGGACGTGACCATAAAGCAGGTGCGGCGCGCGCGCTTCTTCCTCGGGTGAGGGGCGCGCGGTGATCACGCGCCAGCAGTCATAGACCTGGCTGGCATCAGCGTTGACGATGGCACCGCCATGGCTTTCGGCGATCTGCAGCGCCAGTTCGGACTTGCCCGAGGCGGTTGGACCGGCGATCAGAACCGGCAGATCCTCGGGGATGTCAGGCAGTTGCGCGGCAAGCCTCATGTGACGGCCCACCCGTGCGGCAAATTCCTGACTGTCTGGTGCCTGACCCGCATTGAACCTCGCTGCGTTTTGCTTCATTTTGCGCCGCAATTAAACTGGTGCCGCAGCGGAGCGCAACATGACCTCTCTTTCCCCCGAATTCGTGACGCAAGCCAAATACAATCGGGTGATGCTGAAAATATCCGGCGAAGCGCTGATGGGGGATCAGGGGTTCGGCCTGCATCCGCCCACCGTGCAGCGCATCGCCGAAGAGGTCAAATCGGTTCACGACATGGGCGTCGAGATCTGCATGGTCATCGGCGGCGGCAATATCTTCCGGGGTCTGCAGGGCTCGGCCCAGGGGATGGAGCGCACCACCGCCGACTATATGGGCATGCTGGCCACGGTGATGAACGCGCTGGGAATGCAATCGGCGCTGGAAGAGCTGGGCGTGTTCACCCGGGTGATCTCGGCCATTCCGATGGATCAGGTTTGCGAGCCCTACATTCGCCGCCGCGCGGTGCGCCACCTTGAGAAAAAGCGGGTCTGCATCTTTGCCGCCGGTACCGGCAACCCCTATTTCACCACCGATACGGCGGCAGCGCTGCGCGCCAGCGAGATGGCCTGCGAGGCGATCTTCATGGGCAAGCAGGTGGACGGTATCTATGACAGCGATCCCAAGACCAACCCCGATGCCAAACGCTTTGACCGGATCACCTATAACGAGGTGCTGACCAAGAACCTCAAGGTGATGGACGCCTCGGCCATTGCGCTGACGCGGGACAACAACATGCCGCTGATTGTGTTCTCGCTGGACGAGCCGGGCGGGTTCCGGGGCATTCTGGCGGGTGAGGGCACTTATACCAAGGTGATGGGCTGAGCCACCTCGTAAATGACTCGAACGCGCCAGCCTGTCGACGGGCGCTATTCCTGTTCACCCGGAGGTAACCCCGCCGGGAAAACGAGCATGGCCAGACCGGGGGCTGTGCCCCGGTCGCGGGTTTTTTCAGGCGTTGCCCGGCGCGGCCCGTTGCAGCATGCCGAACAGATCGCGCGGATCATCCGGGTCGGCGAGCAGGTCAAGCGCATGATAAAGCCCGGTGGCCTCCAACTGATCGCGCACATAGCGCAGTGCCGAGAAATCCTCGATCGCGAAGCCAACGCTGTCAAAGAGCGTGATCTGGCGCTCTGACGTGCGGCCCGCAGCGGTGCCGGTGATGACCTGCCAGAGCTCGGTGACCGGGTAATCTTCGGGCAGTTGCTGGATTTCACCTTCGATCCGGGTTTGCGGCGGGTATTCCACAAAGATGTCGGAGCGCTGCAGGATGCCTGCGGCCAACTCGGTCTTGCCGGGGCAATCGCCGCCGATGGCGTTGATATGCACGCCGCTGCCGACCATGTTGTCGCTGAGGATCGTGGCGTTTTGCTTGTCTGCGGTGCAGGTGGTCAGAATCTGCGCGCCCTCGATGGCCTCTTCGGGTGTCTTGCAGATCACGACCTTGATATCCTGCGCCGCGAGGTTTGCGGCGCATTTCTCGGTCGCGGCCAGGTCGATGTCATAGAGCCGGACCGACTTCAGCCCGCAGATCGCCTTCATCGCCAGGGTCTGAAACTCGGACTGCGCCCCGTTGCCGATCATCGCCATCGTGTCGGCGCCTTTCGGGGCCAGATGTTTCGCCACCATGGCCGAGGTGGCAGCAGTGCGCAGGGCGGTGAGCATGGTCATCTCGCTCAGCAGCATCGGATAGCCCGTTTCGACATTCGCCAGCAGGCCGAATGCGGTGACGGTCTGCAAGCCTTCCTTGGTGTTCTTGGGGTGGCCGTTGACGTATTTGAACCCGTACATCTCGCCGTCGGAGGTGGGCATCAACTCGATCACGCCAACCTCGGAATGGCTGGCGACGCGGGGGGTCTTGTCGAACAGCTCCCAGCGGTGGAAATCGTCCTCGATATACCCGGCGATGCCGGACATCATCTCTTCCACGCCGATATGGTGGATGAGTTGCATCATGTGGTCGACAGAGACAAACGGCACGAGTGCCTTTTCTGAGGGCGCCTTGTCGGAGGGTTTCATGCGGCGATCCTTTCGGGGCGGCGGGTCAGGTGGATGCCGGCAAGCATGCAGCGCACCGATCCTCCCGCGGTTTCGATTGTTGGAATGGCAAGCGGCAGCGGCTTAGCCGAGCGCTCGATGATGGTCAGTTGATCGGGGCGCAGCGCCTGATAGGCGCGCGCCGACATTGCCAGCACACGAGTTCGTCCGGTCAGCTCGATGGCGTTTCCGGCAAAATTGGCGACCTGATCATGGGTCAGGTCGATCACCACGCGCCCGTTCTCTGCCAGCCGGTCGGCAACGGTCTGACGTCGTTCGGGGTCGGGGATCATGTCGAGGCAAATCAGCGCGTAGTCAGTGCCGATCCCCATCAGAACATTGGTATGATAGATCGCGGTGCCCTGCGCATCTGTCGCGTCAAAGCTGATCGGTTCATAATTGAAATGCGCGCAGAACCGTTCCAGCAGCACCGGATCGGCGCGGTTCGACCGGGCCACATAGGCAATGCGCCCGATATGATCCAGCACCATGGCACCGGTTCCCTCAAGCGCCAGCCCATCCTGTTCCAGCCCGCTATAGTCGATCACGTCCGAGACGCGGTAGTCACGCTTGAGCATCTCGATCACATCCGCGCGCCGTTCACGGCGGCGGTTCTCGGCGTACATCGGATACAGCGCCACATGCCCGCCGGTATGGGTGGAAAACCAGTTGTTCGGAAACACGCTGTCGGGCGTGTCGCCGTCGCCGAAATCGTCAAACGCATGTACCGTCACGCCTGCCGCCCGCAGGGTTCCGGCGGCGGTGTCGAACTCGGCGCGGGCACGGGTTGAAACGTCCTCCGCCAGAGCCTGCGTCTGAAACGCATTGTCGGCGCTGGTTTCGGGGTTCGGGTGAAACGCGTGCGGCCGGATCATCACGACCGAGGAGGGGGCCTGTATGATGCTCACGAGAAGCTCCTCGTGGGGCGGTCAAAGACGCGGCGGCCCAGTGCCGAGGCGGTGAGATCGACCATCAGATGGGCGGTGCGCCCGCGCTCGTCCAGAAACGGGTTCAACTCGACCAGATCCAGCGAGGTCATCAACCCGCTGTCGCTGATCATCTCCATCACCAGATGTCCCTCGCGCATGGTGGCGCCGCCCGGCACCGTGGTGCCAACTGCGGGCGCGATCGAGGGGTCCAGGAAATCCACGTCAAGCGACACATGCAACAGACCGTTCTGGCTGGCCACGTGCTGCAGGAACGCAGCCAGCGGGCGGGCAATGCCATGTTCGTCGATCTGGCGCATGTCGTGAAAGCGGATGTCCGAGTTCTGCAGCGCCTCGCGCTCCGCCGTGTCGACCGAGCGCAACCCGATGATGCAGATGTTTTCCTCGGGCACAGGGTTGGTGATCACCGGAAACCCGGTGAACCCGCCGCGCCCGGTCACATAACCCAGCGGCGTGCCATGCAGATTGCCCGATCCGGTAGTATCAGGCGTATGGAAATCGCTATGGGCGTCTAGCCAGAGCACAAAAAGCGGGCGATCGACCGAGGCCGCATGGTTCGCCATTCCGGCCACGCTGCCCAGCGCCAGCGCATGATCGCCACCCAGAAAGATCGGCAGCCCGCGTTGCGCGGCCTCCTGACCGGTCCGGATCAGCCGGTTTGTCCAGCCGATGGTCCGGTTGGGTTGGTGCAGATGGGTATCGTCGGGTTCCGCCGCATGAGTGGCCGGGCTCAGGTTGCCCATATCCTCGACCGTGTGGCCCAGATCGCTCAATGCCTGCGCCAGCCCGGCGGTGCGGTAGGAATCGGGGCCCATCAGGCACCCGGTGCGCCGCTTGCCGCTATCCACGGGCGCGCCGATCAGAATACATTTTCGGGACATCATCATTCGCCTGTCGTTTCAGTCTGCGTCCAGAATCTGTGCAAATTGTGTTGCAATCCAGAGGTAAAATTGGTCGATTGGGAGGATAGATGGTCGAAATGGATACACAAGATGGACAAAACGGATGAGCGGTTGGTGTCTGCCCTGCGTCGCGACGCGCGGGCGTCATTGTCTGATCTGGCGCTGCAACTCAGCCTGTCGCGCACCACGGTGCGTGCCCGGATCGAGCGGCTGATCCAACGCGGTGACATCCTGGGGTTTTCGGTGGTGCTGAAAGAGGACACGGCGCAGGACCCGGTGCGCGGGCTGATGATGATCGGGATCGAGGGACGCGGCGCGCAGCGGATCACCCGCCAGTTGCAGGGGCTGACCGAGGTGCGGGCGATCCATTCGACCAACGGGCGCTGGGATCTAATCGTCGAGCTTGGCACCGAAACGCTGGAGGCGCTGGATCGGGCGCTGGCGCGAATACGCAGTTTCGAAGGGGTGCAGACCAGCGAAACCAGTCTGCTTCTGTCGACCAAGAAAACGGTCTGATCACTTCCGCCCGGCGCGGGCTGCAGAGAGCCAGACGCAGATCTGGAACACCGAAAACAGCGCATTCCAGTTCGCCATGGTCAGGCCCAGAAAGAAGGGCTGCAGCGCGTCGCACATCACCAGCGGGGCCAGATCGGCACCTCCGGGCAGCAATGCGTCGCCGCTCATCCCGGCCAGACTGTCTCCGCTGCCGGTGCAACTTGCCGGGCCTTCCCACCACTTGCGCTCGACACCGGAGTGATAGATCGCGATGCCACCGGTGGTGGCCGAGGCCGCAGCCCCCAGAAGGGGAAAGATCGGACCGGGGATCGCCAGCGCGCACAGCCCCGCGACGATGGCGGCAAAATGCGGCCAGCGCTGCCACAGGCACATGGCGCAGGGCTCCCACCCGAAGATCTGCGAGATATAGGCCCCGACAAGCAGCGCGGTCGAGGTGGCAGTCGCTGTCAGAACCAGCCTGTTTCGACGTGTCACAGGAACCTCACAAGGACAAAGCCGCCAATCAGCAGCGCGATAAACAGGGTGAACATGAGACCAAGACGCTTTTCGATGAAATCGCGTATGGGCGCACCGAATTTCCACAAAAGCCCGGCCACGACAAAGAAGCGAATACCGCGCGCCAGGATCGAGGTGGCGATGAACGTGCCCAGCGGCATGCCGGTCCAGCCCGACATGATGGTGATGACCTTGTAGGGGAACGGGGTGACGCCAGCGGTCAGGACGGCCCAGAACCCGAAATCGTTGAAACGGGTGTTGAACGCGTCCATCGCCTGCGCCTTGCCCATGGCCGCCAGCACGGGCTGTCCAATGGCTTCATAGAAAAACGCCCCGATCGCATATCCCAGCAACCCGCCAAGCACCGAAGCAACCAGCGCAACGGTGGCAATCAGAAAGGCGCGCGACGGCGCGGCGAGGATCATCGGGATCATCAGCACATCGGGCGGGATCGGAAAGACCGAGCTTTCCACAAACGCAACCCCGGCCAGCGCCCAGAGCGCATGCGGGTGTTCGGCAAGACGCATGGTCCTGTCATAGAGATTTCTCAGCATCGGAATGTTGTGCTCACTGCCTCTTGGTCGGGTCCGGCAAAGCACGACATGCGGGTCAGGTCAACCGGTGAGGCCCGATTGGCACAGTCGCAGGTGTGGAAGGGTCCGGTCATCCTTCGTAAGTCGAGCCTGCGGAAACACCAAGAGACTTATGGGATCTGGTAGATGCCAGAGGGATAATACCGGGCTCAATACTCGCGTGAAACCTCGCATATGCAGGTGGACTCAT
>NZ_JAMFMB010000031.1 GCF_023502395.1 Ruegeria spongiae
TAGGCGAGGTGCTACCAAGCAACTAAGCTGCATATGAAAACCCTGAAGACAACAATGGCAACACAATCTTGCACTCCCCCCGCCCAAAACCAATGCGTGGGCATGTGATGCGATCGCTGGTAGGTGCGATGTCAGGCATGCACCCCTATGGCTGGCTTATTGTAAGACCAATCATTTTCAGATCGTCCTGCCCCCTCTAGCACCGGTTAAATGGCGCTTTTCTCGGACAAGTAGGACGCAAGCACTGCTTCGACCATCTCCGTGCGCACTTTTTCCCACTATAGTTGATCCACAGGTTCAGTTTAGACTTTGATTTGGCGCATCACATTCGAAAGATGCGTTTCTGCGAAGCGCTCTGATCAAAAAAGGCTAACCGCACGACGGATCGTCTCTGTTAAGTATCAAACGCTAGCTACGCGCATAGGTCTAAAGTTCGGGAACAACTTTCGTTCCCATTTGCTATCTTTCAACCACTGGTAGCCAGTAAGCATGGCGGTCGGTTCGATAAGCTCAGGATGTTCCCGAAGCATTGGTTCGCACATTCTGACCATCAGCGCCAATCGGAGCGCTCGTTTTGTATCGTCCAGTTGCGCGATCTCAAGCTGAAGCGCTTCTGTTTCTTTGCCAAGCTTCTCTTCGGTCTCATTGTCGCTCAGGATCGAAGCTAACGTCATTACCAGCGCAGCATCACCTTCACTTACTTCATAGTAGTGATGCAGAGATGCAATCGCCGAACGCCAATAAGCGATGAGGAGCGCGCGCTCGTTTGCATCCAGCTCTTGCCAGTTCGTTTCAGCGATAGACGCACAGTGCTCTGTTGTAATCGGATGGCGAAGCTTTCTTTGCGGCGGCGGCGGCGGTGGTGTGTAAATCCCTTTACTATCAAAAAAAGTTCGCCTGAGCCACGCACCCAGCCCCACCAACAACAAGCCCGCGATATAACATACTACGCCGAGCAACGGCACCGCCATGCCTAATGGGCGAGCAGCGCCTTGATCTAAGGCACTTGCGATGGGAGAATTTGGATCAAAAGCATCTGACAAACCATTGGAAACAAATAATACAGCAGCTAAAGCAATCGGGATTGCGATCCAGTTCGCGTTTAGCTTGGGGAGCAAGAAACCAACGAATACAAACGGAACCACAAGGACTAAAATTTGCGCAATCGTACTTTCCAATTTAGCCTCCGTTAATATGGAACCATGCCCAACTAGCAATACCCCCGGGCACTCTATGCGTAAATATCAGGCCCAGTTACTTTGCACTACGCTGTGGTTAATGCAAAACACTGACCCGCGTTTTGCGGACTGGCCGTCACCAACAGTCACCAAGCCCGAAAAATTCGCTACGAAGTAATACCCGAACGACCTCAACCAAGCTGCTTCATACAATAGTGTTCATCAGATCATGATGCGAACCATAGGCAAATCGACACGCCTATGTTCTTGTTCTGCTTCACGCCACCTTTGATCCAGCCATTCTGCCAATCTGAGCGCTGCATTGTATCTGCCCGTCGCTTGCAACCAAGTCGCCGCATCGCGAAGCGAAATCACGACACGATTGCTTGAAACTCGTCGCGCGGGCGGACCTTTTCCCCGCAGCCGTGACATCCGCAACGTATTGGGCTTGATCCCGCAGACCCGACAGAATTCGTGCGCATAGATTGTACCGTCGCGACGTATCATTCGTACCAGATCAGGTGCGCTAGTAGCATAGTCGACAGAAGATTGAGTTAGACCTATCGGCGTTTCCTGAAGCGGCTGCGCCGCGTCAGGTCGTTGTTCATTCGTTGTCATCGGTATTCTCATCTTCGCTTACCTTGAGCCCATGCCTAAGCGCTGCTTCGATTACCATTTGTTTCATCATCTTCTTGCGATGCAATTCTGCCAGCATGCTTTGCAACCTTTGGGTAGGTGATGGCTGCACCCTGAGCGGTCGCTGCCTTAAAACGCGATTTCTTGCCATCACGCCAACTCCCGATTGAGCAGAACCACTTGGCCTACTGCACCAACACCAGCTTGCTTTCGCCGTGCAAGTTCATGCCCGTAGCTACTGAACAACCGGTGCAGGACTAAGACGCCATCATCGCGCTGCCTCAATAACCCAGATTGACGCAAGTCTCGAAACCCTCGCAGCGCGGCCTTGCGTGACATCTTCATCGACGCCGCGGCTTGTGCAATTACAGCCTCGCCACTACTGGCGCGGCTCGTGACCCGGATCATACCCATTAGCAAGGTCGCCGCATCTGGACCCAGCAAATCAAACGCGCGGCATGCTCCTACATCGGACAGATTGATCGGCTGCGATGGCCCCATATTCAGTGCCTTGGTCTCAGTCGCGATCATCCGTACGCCTCCCTACTTACTTGTGACTTGTCAGTTTCATCTCCCTCGAAGACTGCCAACAACTCATCGAATTTCTCATCGCCAGAAAGATCATCTCGGCTCGCTATCTCATGTGCCCGCCGAACCAATTCATTTGTTCGCCTTGCATGTTCGTCCAGCAAACCCAACAACTTATGAACCTTAGTTTGATCCTCGTTGTGCTGGTTCAACAAGCGCGTCATCTGCCGCTCAGTTCGTTGAGCACTCGACAACTCGCGTGCGCGTTTCGTGATGTCGTCTGCTGGGTGCTCAGGCAATTCAGCGCGCACAGACAGGTCATCATCACCGAAACGCAGACTAGTAACCGACTGCGTCGCCGATCTCACCATTCCGCCCGGCCCTTGCATTGATTGCCAGACGTTCAGCAATGCGCCATCGGCACCAATCACCTCCAACTCACCCGATCGCTGGGCCTCAACCAAACCGTTGATAACATCGCCTAGTGTCGGAGGATTTCTTCTGATGACCTTGAACGTTTCCGCAAGCCAGCTTTCCACTTCGCTGCCATCGGTGCCGCCAGTCCACGCCTCTCGTTCGGCACTCGCTATCAACTCGGCTTGCTTCAATGCGCCAATGATGCTGTTCAACACTCGTTCTGGTGATGCATCAATAATGCAAAACGACCGCGCTGGAAGGTCAGCCATTTCCAGCACGAACTCGCCTCCATTGCCCGCCTCATGCGTCAAGAACGCAGCGTCGTTGGTGACCCGTACAAAGGCGTCGCCATTTTCGTCTAAATCGGCTTGGCTCCCATGCCATCTGATGTCGTCATCCGCCACATGTTCAAGCCGCAATCTAAGCGCATCCAAGACGGCGTCGGTGAAGTTGCCGCAGGCGACAGACCTAGCGATGCGCAAACGTATCGAGGTTTCGTTCTGTGTGATGCGCTTCTGGCCCGGCGCACCGTGTTGAGTACGCAGTGCCGCCACAAACCGGTTGGCACCTTTTGACCACTTTTTGAAAGCACTCGGCGGTTGCAATTCGATAGGCAATCGCGCACCTCTCGCACCCCACCGACGCTTGATCTGTGCGAAATCTGGCTGTTCGGAGGTCGGGTGGCGATTTCCCTCCAACCACGGGTATAGTTGGGGGGAAATCGCCACCCTGTCTGAAAGAGGTAGCCGCTTCATTCGTCCGCCCATCTGCCTTGCCTATTTCTGATCTGGCCAACAGTGGATTGTGCGATGCCATGGTCGTGGGCAATGATCCGCTGTGACCGTTTATCCACTCGAATGGCCGCCACCGCTTGCGGCGTTAGATCGACTGCCCTTGGATGCCGCTCCCCGCGCTCTAATACACCGTGATCATAAGCATCATGCGTGTTCTCACTAGGCGACCCAACCATCAGATGGTCGGGATTAACGCACGCCTCGTTGCCACAAATGTGACGCGTATGCTGTCCCTTGATAGGCGCTGCGATTGCTTGTGCGATCGTCGACTTACGACCTTGGTGCTTGAATGTTGGACGGCCCCCAGTATGGGATCGATCAACGAACATACATCCAAACTCGTCAACGTGCACACACTCAGTCTCGACGATCTTAAATGCTCGTATCCGAGCCGAAGTCTCCCAAGTGCTATCAGCCATGTCCTACCCTCCTTCCATTTTCGATTGAAGCGACCTTACCGTTCAACCAAGCGTCGAGTTCGGCAGCTTGGTATCGAATGGTTCGCCTTGTGATCTTGACAGCATTTGGGCCTTCGCCGCGCAATCGCATCCGCTTAAGCGTACTTGGGCTAATCCCGAGGCGATGGGCGACCTGATCCGGGGTCAACAAGCCGGATGGACTGGATGCAGATGATACGTCTGCCACGGCACTCTCCTATGATTTGATGGGTGCGCCGTGACATCAACCTTAGCGTGTCATCTTCGTACGACTTATGGCCAGATCGTAACTAATCGGACCGACAAAGTCAAATCTTCCAGAATAATTAATGCATAATTATCATAGCTTTGTGGGACAATGCACAACAATTCCATGTTCGTTATTCGGCGGCCAACTTCGCCGCAATACTCACTGCATTGAGGTGCGTGTATCTGAGCAACATGCGCGTGTCGCGATGCCCGCTTATCAATGCTACTTCGGGCAGCGAAAAGCCACGCTCGAAGAAGTTGCTGATCGCCTCGTGTCGACAGTCATGAAAACGTAAATCTCTTATCCCTGCTCTGCGCACGATCCTGCCCCATGCGAGTTGCACGGCGTTACCCTTCATCGGAAACACATGTGCGTCAGGATTAGAGTTCCTTTCGTCCTCGCGTAGCCGATCGAACATTCGCAACGCTTCGCTTGAAAGAGGAACCGTTCGGGCATGACCGTTCTTGGATGTTCGTAACCGAACTACCGACAAACGCGTGTCGACATCGCACCAACGGATCGCTAACAACTCACCACGTCGCATGGCGGTTTCAAGAGCTAGCGTGATCAGCGGCTGCAACAACGGGTTTTGATATCTACCTGCACAGTCTAGAAGAGCAACGCGTTCCTCCGTCGTGATCCTACGTTCACGTCGATTGCGCACAACCGGCCTACGAACCTCCCGCACAGGGTTTACTGGGAGGGGCATGCCCCAATCCCGTTTCGCAATATCAAGCGCATGCTGAACAACCCCTAAGTATCGACAAACGCTTGCAGGTTTCATTCTCTTGAGCCGATTGTCTCGCCACTCCGAAAACTGTTCTGCCCGCAATCTGTCCAAACGCGTGCCGCATAGTTTGACATCATCCCTCAAGATGCTTTCGATCATGCATGCTTCGTTCCGGCCTGCTTGTTTACGAGAAATTACTTCGCGCATATAGCGCTCAAGCATGTCGCCAAGCGTAGCTAACTTCAATCGTGACAGATCGACAGACAAATGACCACGTTCCGCACTTGTTTCTACTTCGCGCGCCCATGTCGACGCATCTTTCTTGGTTGTGAATGTCTTCGAAATGCTTGTGCCATTGAGGCGAACTTGCGCCTGCCAATTTCCGCTCGGGCGCTTCGAGATGCTGGCCATTGCTGCCTTCTCCGCTGGTTAGCGGGTACTCGTTGCAGCGCAGTTGCAGCAGTACCGATCATTAGTGACTACTTTGGCCGGACGATCAGCATTCAAGCTGCTGATTTAAAACAAGAAACAATGGTGGGTGATAAGAGATTTGAACTCCTGACATCTTCGATGTGAACGAAGCGCTCTACCACTGAGCTAATCACCCGTGCGCGCGGTATTAGCGCTAGTCGACAGGCTGCGCAAGAGGTTCTTTTTCCTGCCCCACCCCCGCTGCCGATTGCCGCAGCCGGCAGATCACGACCCGGCCATTTGCCTTTTCTTCGCTGCGATTGATCTTGAGTTTTCCGAATGGCTGCAGGTTCAGTTCCCGCCCTTGCGCAACCGTTTCGCCGAGGATCTCCAGCAGCGCCTCGACCGCCGGTTTGGCGTCCTTTTTCTTGACACCTGAACGGGCAACCACCTGCTCGATCAGCTCTTTCTTGCGCAGCTCTGGCGCGCTCACGACCGGTGAGGATACGGTGACCACTTTCGGTTCCGGTGCTGCGGTGTCAGCCGGTTTGGGTGCTGCGGATGTCTTGCGCGCGTCGCTGGACGTTTTGGTGGATTTCCGTGCCATTGCCTGCCTCACTGAGTGACTTTTGAGGCAAGTTTAGCGGGCCACACCCGTAATTGCCACAACCGCTAGTGATTGAGCCATCTTTGTCGGTCTCTGGTCCCCAAGTGCAACATGAGCCCCAGAAACGATGCAGGGCGGACCAATCGGCCCGCCCCGTTGATGTCAAACAGGTGTCGCGTCAGTGCGCGGTCGCAACAGGCCCCTGCCCGGACGCAGCCGTTGTGGCGCGGGCTGCAGCGGCCTCTTCCTCGGCTGCCTCATCCCATTCGATGGGTTCGGGCGTTGAGATCAGCGCATGTTTCAGCACCTCGGACACATGGGCCACCGGGATGATATCGAGTCCTTCCTTCACATTGTCGGGAATCTCGGGCAGGTCCTTTTCGTTTTCCTGCGGGATCAGCACTGTCTTGATTCCACCACGCAGAGCCGCAAGCAGTTTCTCCTTGAGCCCGCCGATGGCCAGCGCATTGCCGCGCAGAGTGACCTCGCCGGTCATGGCGATATCCTTGCGCACCGGGATTCCGGTCAGCACCGACACGATCGAGGTCACCATGGCCAGACCGGCGCTGGGGCCGTCCTTGGGCGTGGCCCCCTCGGGCACGTGCACATGGATATCCCAATTGTCAAAGCGCGTCGGTTTGATGCCAATCTGCGGGCTGATCGAGCGCACATAGCTCGAGGCCGCCTCGATGGATTCCTTCATCACGTCGCCCAGCTTGCCGGTGGTCTTCATCCGGCCCTTGCCCGGCAGGCGCAGCGCTTCGATCGACAGCAACTCGCCCCCCACCGATGTATAGGCCAACCCGGTGACAACACCGACCTGATCCTCGACTTCGGCGAGACCATAGCGGAATTTCGGCACGCCCAGGAAGTCATCCAGATTGTCTGGCGTCACCTCGATTGACTCGGCCTCTTTCTTGATGATCCTGGTCAGCGATTTCCGGGCCACCTTGGCGATCTCACGTTCCAGATTCCGCACCCCCGCCTCGCGGGTATAGGTGCGGATCATCTCGGTCAGCGCCTCGTCGGTCAGGGCGAATTCCTTGTTCTTCAGCCCGTGGTTCTTGACCTGCTTGCTGATCAGATGCTGCTTGGCGATCTCACGCTTTTCATCCTCGGTGTAGCCGGCCAGCGGAATGATCTCCATCCGGTCGAGCAGCGGCCCGGGCATGTTGTAACTGTTCGAGGTGGTCAGGAACATCACGTTGCTGAGGTCATATTCGACCTCCAGATAGTGATCCATGAAAGTGTTGTTCTGTTCCGGGTCCAGCACCTCGAGCATGGCCGAGGCCGGGTCACCGCGGAAATCCTGCCCCATCTTGTCGATCTCATCCAGCAAGATCAGCGGGTTGGTTGTCTTGGCCTTTTTCAGCGCCTGAACGATCTTGCCCGGCATGGAACCGATATAGGTCCGGCGATGGCCGCGAATTTCGGATTCGTCCCGAACGCCGCCCAGAGAGATGCGAATGAACTCGCGCCCCGTCGCCCTGGCAACGGACTTGCCAAGCGAGGTCTTGCCCACACCCGGAGGGCCTACAAGGCACAGGATCGGGCCTTTCAGCTTTTTCGAACGTTGCTGCACCGCCAGATATTCGACGATCCGCTCCTTGACCTTCTCAAGCCCGTAATGATCGTCATCAAGGATCTGCTGCGCCTTGCCGAGGTCTTTTTTTACGCGCGACTTGGTGCCCCAGGGAATCGACAGAATCCAGTCGAGATAGTTGCGCACCACCGTGGCTTCAGCCGACATCGGGCTCATGTTCTTGAGCTTCTTCAGCTCGCCCTCGGCTTTCTCGCGGGCCTCTTTCGACAGTTTGGTCTCGGCAATCTTGGCTTCCAGCTCGGCAACTTCATTGCCGCCATCCTCGCTGTCGCCCAACTCCTTCTGAATGGCCTTCATCTGCTCATTCAGATAATATTCGCGCTGGGTCTTCTCCATCTGGGATTTGACCCGCGTCTTGATCTTCTTCTCGACCTGCAGAACAGACATTTCGCCCTGCATCAGCCCATAGACCTTCTCCAGCCGCTCGCTGACGCTCAGCGTTTCCAGAAGGTCCTGTTTCTGATCCACCTCAATGCCCAGATGGCCCGCGACAAGATCGGCCAGCTTCGCCGGTTCCGAGGATTCGCCGACAGCGGCCAGCGCCTCTTCGGGGATGTTCTTGCGCACCTTGGCATAGCGTTCGAACTCGTCGCCGACCGAACGCAGCAGCGCCTCGGTGGTGGTCACGTCGCCAGGAATTTCGATCAGATATTCGGCGCGCGCCTCAAAGAAATCCTCGTTCTCCAGAAACTCGGTGATCTGCACCCGCGCCTGCCCTTCAACCAACACCTTAACGGTACCATCGGGCAGTTTCAGCAATTGCAGCACGTTCGCCAGAACACCCACCGTAAAGATGCCATCAGCTTCGGGGTCGTCGACCGCCGGGTCGATCTGGCTGGACAACAGGATCTGCTTGTCGTCCTGCATCACCTCTTCCAGCGCGCGGACCGATTTCTCGCGGCCCACGAAAAGCGGTACGATCATGTGCGGAAACACCACGATGTCGCGCAAAGGCAGGACGGGGTAGGACGAGTTGAGAGGCTCTTGCATGCTCTTTCCTTATCATTGGCAAGACGGCGCGGGTCCCTGATGCAGGCAACCTCTGGCCATCTCCGGTCTAAGAGGGGTGAAATGGGGCGCGAGCGCTCACATTTCAACCTTACCTGTACGCGACCCACAATGGCGCGAAGCCCGAAGAGCCGCAAGGCGATAACGTGTCACATTCGGGCAAAACCACGCGATACGGGACGGCGGGCGGGGCGATCCGCGCACCGCGCGGGAGCGCCGTTTCGCAGTCCCAAAAATCAAAAAACCGATTGCACCGCGCGCGAAAGAAAAAACCCGTGACCATCCAGATTGCGGCAATCGAGCCCCTTGCGCGAGGAATGGCAGGTAAACCCGCCAAACCGCCCGGTAATGCCATACTCAGCCCGATCATAGCCACCCCGGCTGTGGTTGAGCGGCGCGCAAAGCATCTGCACCGGGCCGGTATCATACATCAAAAAACTGTGCCCCCAATCCGAGGCGCAGCTTGCCGGGCGTGGCAATGCGGGGGGTCCATATCGCTCAATGATGGTGCATTCCAGATCCGACGAGCCAGCCCCCTGCCCCACCACGCATTGAATGTTCTCCGACGGGGTCTCAAAAGTCCAGACATCCGCCAGGACCGGCGCAGAAAAGACCAGAAAACAAAAGGAAAAAATGCGAAACATGTGACCCCTCCAATACAAAAGGCACTCGGAAAACACCGGCTGAAATTCACCGCCAGTCTAACCTGGGATCACACATTTGTCACTTTGGGTGCCGTGCTCTCACAGCGGGTCGATATCGCCCTGCACACGCTGATCGTGAAAACCCGCCTGCCACGCCTCAAAGCTGCCCGCAGCAATCGCGTTGCGCATGTCCGCCATGATTTCCTGAAAATAATGCAGGTTGTGCCAGGTCAGCAGCATGCCCGAGATCATCTCGTTGGCGCGGAACACATGGTGCAGGTAAGCGCGCGAATACTGCGAACATGCCGGGCAGGTGCAGGCCTCGTCCAGCGGGCGCGGGTCGTCGGCATGGCGGGCGTTCTTGATGTTGACCACGCCAAACCGCGTGAACACCTGCCCGGTGCGCCCCGAACGCGACGGCAGCACGCAATCCATCATGTCGATGCCACGCGCCACCGCGCCCACGATATCGTCGGGCTTGCCCACGCCCATCAGATAGCGTGGCTTGTCTGCGGGCAGCATATCGGGCGCATATTCAAGACAAGAGAACATGGCCTCCTGCCCCTCACCCACGGCCAGACCGCCCACCGCGTAGCCGTCAAAGCCGATCTCGCGCAGTGCCTCAGCGCTTTCCTGGCGGAGATCCTGTTCCAGCCCGCCCTGCTGGATACCGAACAAGGCATGGCCAGGCCGATCACCAAAGGCCTCACGCGAGCGCTGCGCCCACCGCATCGACAGCCGCATGCTTTCCGCGATCCGGTCGCGGTCGGCAGGCAATGCCGGGCATTCATCGAAACACATCACGATATCAGAGCCCAGCAGCCGCTGGATCTCCATTGAGCGTTCCGGCGTCAATTCGTGCTTTGATCCGTCGATATGGGATTTGAAGGTCACGCCCTTCTCGGTCAGCTTGCGCAACCCGGCCAGCGACATAACCTGAAACCCGCCCGAGTCGGTCAGGATCGGCCGGTCCCAGTTCATGAACCTGTGCAAGCCCCCCAGCCGGTCGATGCGCTCGGCGGTGGGGCGCAGCATCAGGTGATAGGTGTTGCCCAGCAGGATGTCCGCGCCGGTGGCGCGCACGCTTTCCGGCATCATCGCCTTGACCGTCGCCGCCGTGCCCACCGGCATGAAGGCCGGTGTGCGTATCTCGCCGCGCGGTGTCGCGATTACGCCGGTACGCGCCTTGCCGTCACTGGCATTCAACTGAAACGAAATTCTGTTGGTCATATCTGCGCTCCGGATCGCTCAACCGGGCGGGATGTGCCCGATCAGCCTCGCCAATGCAAGGGCACCGCTTCAGTGCAGCGATGCGATCCTGCTGGTCAGCAAGTGCATGACCGCTTGCGTATCCATGTCCCGGCAGACCGAGACCCGAGGGCGATCCTCGGCAGGCTCGGTCGCACCTGCGCGATCCCCGTCCGAGGGCACGCGGATACCACTCTCAACCATCTCGAAGAGGTCCGGATGTGTGCAGGCCACCACGGCTGTCGGGTCCTGCAACCCGCAGCCATCAATTCCCAGGGTGACGCAAAAGAAGTTCAGATGAGATTGCACCGCCCGGTTCAGAAACCCGCCCACCATCGGCGACGCCGCCGACAAAACCGCGAAATCCGCGATGCCATAGAGCGGCTTGAGCGTCACATCCAGCCCAACAAGCGTAATCGGCAGACCCGAGGCGAACACCGCGTCCGCGGCAAGCGGATCGCTCAGCATGTTGGCCTCGGCGGCGTCGGTGGCATTGCCGGGTCCTGCAACCGCGCCACCAAGCACGATCACCCGGCCCGGCATCCGGGAGAATTCGGGGTCCAGTGCCAGCGCCTCGGCGATGTTGGTCAGCGGCCCCAACGCAATGATGGTCAGGTCCTCGCCATGTTCGCGCGCCATGCGCAGCAGAAACTCGGCGGCGGGTTCGGCGTGCTCGACGCCCAGATCGGGAATTTCGGTCACATCGCCGAACCCCTGGCTGCCATGCAGATGGCCGCTGGGCTGAAAATGCGTTGCCCCCAGCGGTGCCTCTGCCCCGCGCGCCACCGGAATGTCGAGCTTGAGCAGATCAGCCAGATAGCGCGCGTTGCGGCTGGCCCGAGAGATATCGGCATTGCCGTAGATCGTGGTCAATCCGACCAGATCGATTTCGGGCGCGGCGGCGGCATAGGCGATGGCAAGCGCATCATCAATGCCGGGATCGGTATCGAGAATGACCTTCATTCCGCAAACCTACGACAGGATATGCCATTCTCAAACCCTGATTTTGCGCACTTGGCGCAAAAAACCGCTATATGTAGACTTGGCGCGGATCTTTGGCGAAACACGGTTAGGACTTGAAGCAACCGCGAAACCCGCCATACCTGTCTTGAAATCGGACGACTCAACCCCCAAATGTATACTATAGTACACAAAAAATAGGAGCCTCAATGTCAGAAGACGCGATCCTCGAACTGGTTTCGTCCAATATCCTTTACCTGCTGGCTGCGATCCTGATCGTCCTGGTAATCTTCAAGGGCATCAAGATCGTGCCGCAATCCGAGAAATACGTGATCGAACGCTTTGGCCGACTGCATTCCGTGCTTGGGCCGGGGATCAACTTTATCGTCCCGTTTCTGGATGTTGCGCGGCACAAGATATCCATCCTGGAACGCCAACTGCCCAACGCGACGCAGGATGCGATCACCAAGGACAATGTGCTGGTGCAGATCGATACCTCGGTCTTCTACCGCATTCTCGAGCCGGAAAAGACCGTCTACCGCATCCGCGAGGTGGATGGTGCGATTGCCACCACAGTGGCCGGGATCGTGCGGGCCGAGATCGGCAAGATGGATCTGGACGAGGTGCAGTCAAACCGCTCGCAACTGATCACCCGCATTCAGGAAAGCGTCGAAACCGCCGTCGATGACTGGGGGATCGAGGTGACGCGCGCGGAAATTCTCGACGTCAATCTGGATCAGGCCACCCGCGACGCGATGCTGCAGCAGCTCAACGCCGAACGCGCCCGCCGCGCGCAGGTGACCGAGGCCGAGGGCATGAAACGCTCGGTCGAATTGCAGGCTGATGCCGAGCTTTATGCTGCAGAACAAAGCGCCAAGGCACGCCGGGTGCAGGCCGACGCCGAGGCTTACGCCACCGAAGTGGTCGCCCGCGCCATAAAGGATAACGGCATCGAGGCGGCGCAATATCAGGTCGCGCTGAAACAGGTCGAGGCGCTGAACGCGCTTGGGGGTGGTGAGGGCAAACAGACAATCGTGCTGCCCGCCAACGCGATAGAGGCCTTTGGCGATGCCTTCAAGATGCTGAAAGGAGGCCGCGCATGATCCTTGATCTGGTCCTGCTCTGGTGGGTCTGGATGGCGTTTGCGCTGGTGCTGGTGATCCTGGAGGTCGCCATTCCCGGCTTCATCTTCCTCGGCTTCGCCATCGGGGCGGCAATCACCGGGCTGCTGGTTCTGTTCTCGCTCTTCACCATGGGGGCTGCGGTTCTGCTGCTGATTTTTGCCGGACTGTCGCTGCTGGCCTGGCTTGGCCTGCGGCATTTCTTCGCCCTGCCCGCCGGGCAGGTGAAAAAATTCGATCGCGACATCAACGACTGAAAAACCCGCGACTTTTCAGGTCGCGGGTTTCAATCATGAGTGGTGCGCGGATCAACCCTGATGAGGCCCGCGCAT
This sequence comes from Ruegeria spongiae, assembly GCF_023502395.1. GTDB lineage: Bacteria > Pseudomonadota > Alphaproteobacteria > Rhodobacterales > Rhodobacteraceae > Ruegeria_C > Ruegeria_C spongiae. The sequence continues at coordinate 12,905 of NZ_JAMFMB010000031.1, forward strand.
GCTGATGATTGCACGGCGCACCGCCTGCCAGTCCTGGGCCTCGGCATCCTGCCCCTTATCCTTGCAATCCTGTATTTTCCGGGCAATCTCGGCCTCGGCCTTGGGCCCCTGCGCGGTATAAAGCGCGCGTGCATATTCCGTTGTCTTGACCATATCCATCGCAGTTCGTCCTCCCGCTTTGGTTCTGCGCTACATGTGTGATCCCTCGCGCAAGAACCACCATAGCACGAAATCCGCGCGACTTGCATACGGGGAAAACCGGATACAAGGCGGCCTGGCTCCTCTGGACGCCCCGCCTCGCTTTCCCTATATAATCACTCAAGTTAGAAACCGAGGCCCGAATGACCAACACCAATGAACATATGGAAGGTGTGCCGCTGATTGCGCCCTCTTCCGTTGGCCACCCGCTATACGAGCCGGTGGTCGAGGCCTGCCGTTCCGTCTATGACCCTGAAATTCCGGTCAATATCTATGAGCTGGGGCTGATCTACACGATCGACATCAGCGACCAGAACGAGGTCAGGGTGATCATGAGCCTGACCGCACCAGGCTGTCCGGTGGCCGGTGAGATGCCGGGCTGGGTGGCCGAGGCGATCGAACCGCTGGCTGGCGTCAAGCAGGTCGAGGTGGAACTGACCTGGGAGCCGCCCTGGGGCATGGAGATGATGTCGGATGAAGCCCGGCTGGAACTTGGCTTCATGTAAAGAACCACGCGCAACCTTTTGATCTGTATGCGTAACCTTTTGATCTGGATGCGTAAATTGAACCCAATACTCGCAGTATCCCTGATCTGGCAAGCCCCCCTTGAGACAGGGCCGCAGACAGCCTAGATTCAGTGTGACGCGTAGACGGAGACTTTCATGTTCGGCATTCCCGGCAAACAGGCGGTGACGATGACACCGCGCGCCGCAGCGCAGATCGCCAAGCTGATGGCCAAGGGCGGGCATTCGGGCCTGCGCATCGGCGTCAAGAAAGGCGGCTGCGCGGGCATGGAATATACCATGGATTACGTCGACGCCTCTGAATCCCATGACGAGGTGGTGGAGCAAGACGGCGCGCGCGTGTTGATCGCGCCGATGGCGCAGATGTTCCTATTCGGCACCGAGATCGACTATGAGGTCTCACTGCTGGAATCGGGGTTCAAATTCAAGAACCCCAACGTGGTCGATGCCTGCGGCTGCGGCGAGTCGATCAAGTTCGACGAAAGCCTGCCCGCGACCAAGTAACGCTTATTGAAACGCGGCAACCGGTGGCGCGTCGGCCAGAACCGGGCGGCGTGTCAACAGGCTGCGCCGGGCCTCGTCGGTCCGGCCAAGCTTCAGCAACACATTCACATAGGTCAGCTCCAACAGGTCCCGCTGCGCCCGGCTGCCGCCCAACCGTTCGGTGCGCGCCATCGCCTGCGACAGGTCGGTTAGCGCTCCGGCCCAATCCTCACGCGCAATCGCGCCCCAGGCCCGGGCGACAGGGCGCACCAGATCACCCGCAAAGCCCTTGGCGGTTTCGACAATTTTCGCCAGACGCGCACCCTCGCCCGCCATCGCATGCGCCAATGCCGCGTGCATATCGGCAAAGCTCTGGCCGGTTTCCGGAAAGCACCTTGCAGCATAGTCGCTGAGCCGCGCCCAGCGGTCCGGGTCAACGGCCAGTCCCGCAATCTGCGCGCGGTAGAGGATCGCCGCCGTATCGGTCAGCACGTTGATGGGCAGCCCCTTGGCGGCACCGGGCGCGACACCGCTATCGACGGCTTGCCACATCGCCTCCGAATCGCCCGCATGCAGCGCCCAGAGCGCGCAATGCCAGCTGAGATGACCATGCAGCACGGCGCGCTCGTCATAACGCTCCAGCCAATCTCCCAGATAGACGCGCCCGGCCTGCGTTTCGCCTGCCTCATACTGCGCGTGGGCCTTGAAGTGCGACCCGTTCGCGTTCCTTGGATTCAACGCCAGCGCCTGTTCCATCAACTGCATCGACGCCTCGATCTGCCCGGTTTCACACAGGGAAATGGCATGGACCGACATCATCCACCAATCCTCGCCATAATGCGGCAGCAGCGCCGAGGTATAGGCGAGCAGTTCAGCCTCGCGCCCGACCTCACCGGAGAACCCGATCAGGCCAAAGACATTGGTGCAAAGCTGCGCAACCAACGCATCCCGCGGATGGGTCCGCACATGTGACAGCACGGCGGCGCGGGCCTCAGCGGGTTTGCCCGCCAGAAGCAAGCCAAGCGCTGCAACATGCTGGCGTTCCCGGTCGCTGCCGCGCCCGGCGAGCTCTGTCGCTCGTGCCAGCGCGGCTTTGGCATCCCCCATTCTGGCTTCCATCATCAGCGCGCGGGCCAGCGCTGCATGGCCAAGGGCAAACTCGGGGTCCGCCGCGATCGCGTCTCCAAACGCCTCGGAGGCTCCGAATTCAGCCGCCAGAAACAGCGCAACACCCCGGTCATAGTGATCACGCGCCACTGAAGATCCGGTCGAAAGATCGTTTCCGTAGCGGTCTGTCATACCCATGGATTGCACCCCTCTCCAATGTTCCCCAACTTCTACACTAGGCGCTGCGACACGCTTTGCACACTCCTCCGGCGCGGGTGCGGGCATTCGGGATCAGTCAATTGTTTCGCCGTGCCGGGAGTGCTATCGGAGAAAGGACAAAGATCAATTGGGCATCGGGGACAGGCATGCAGCGGAAACTGGCGGCGGGAAACTGGAAAATGAACGGCACAGGCGACAGCCTGAGCGAGCTTTCGGCACTTGCCGAAGGCCACCGCTCTGCCTCCGTGGACATCCTGATCTGCCCGCCCGCCCCCCTGCTGTCACGCGCGGCAGAGGTGGCCTCGGGCAGTGCCGTTGCCGTTGGTGGTCAGGATTGCCATGCCGCGCCCTCGGGGGCGCATACCGGAGATATCAGCGCGGCGATGCTGCTGGATGCGGGGGCCGGTTCGGTGATCCTTGGTCATTCCGAGCGCCGCCAGGACCACGGTGAAACGGATGGTGACGTGCGGGCCAAGACCGAGGCGGCAACTGCTGCCGGTCTGATCGCCATCGTCTGCGTCGGAGAGAGCCTGGACCAACGCGAGGCCGGGCAGACGCTGGATGTGATCGGCGCGCAGATGGACGGCTCGGTGCCGGATGGGATGACGGCGGACACGCTGGTGATCGCCTATGAACCGATCTGGGCCATCGGCACCGGCAAGGTGCCGACGCTGGAACAGATCGGTGAGGTGCATGATTTCATGCGCACGCGACTGACCCAGCGGTTCGGAGAGGCCACGGCATCCGGCATCCGTCTGCTCTATGGCGGATCGGTCAAACCGGGCAACGCAGGTGAAATATTCTCCGTCAGCAATGTGGATGGCGCGCTGGTTGGCGGCGCCAGCCTGAAAGCCAGCGATTTCGCTCCGATCATCGCCGCGCTTGAAGAAGCCTAATCGGTCTTTTCACGGCTTGTCAGGATCACCGCAAACACGATCATCGCCGCCCCGATCAGGCCTGCGCCGGTGATCTCGGCCCCCAGAAACAACCCGGCATTCACGAAGGTAAAAACCACCGACAGCGCGAACATCAAAGTGGCCGACAGGGTCGAGACGCGGGCGGCAGCCTCGTACCACAGGTAATAGGCCAGCGCGGTGGGCAGCACGCCCAACAGGGTCAGGAACAGGCCATCCCGGACGTTTGGCATCACGGGGTCAATCAACCCAAGCGGGGCCATCAGAATGCCCGCACAGAGGAAGATACCGAAGAGGAAGTTCAACCGCTCGGGTGTGGAACTCGTCCCCTGCATCGCCCGGCTGCTGGAAATCAGGAACACCGCCCAGCTGAGTCCGGCAGCGATTTCCAGCAGATCACCAGCGAACCGCGCGCCTCCGGTCTGGAAATCCGGCAGAACGGTCAGCGCCACGCCAGTGACGGCGATGGCGGTGGCCAGCAGATCGCGCCAGCCCACCGGGGCCTTGGCGAAGAAATAGAGAAAGATCAGCACAAAGACCGGTGCGGTGTTTTCCAGCACCATCGCATTGGCAGCACCAGTGCGCTCCAACCCGATATGAAAGAAGATGTAGTTCACGACCGTCGAAAGTACCGCCAGCCGGAAATTCCAGTCGCGCAGATTGATCGACACGACCGCCCCCAGCACCCGCAGGATCACATAGATCGCTGCGGCAGCGATGAAGAGGCGCATCGCCGCGATCTGCAGCCCACCCATGTCGCTGGTCAGATAGCGCACAATGACGCTGTGCATGCCCCAGAAAAACGCCGCCAGCAGCCCAAAGAGCAGACCCCGGCTTGTTGCCACATTCTGCATCACACAGACCTTTCGTGACCGCTGGTTGATGCCCTCATCACATCCCGGCATCCGGCCCTGCAGCAACTAAAAAAGGCCGGACCGCACCTGCGCTCCGGCCTTTTGTGCAGCAAGCGAGGCTATTGCGTCACGATCTCCGGCCCCATGAAGGTATTGGGCAGGACGGTCGAGATCCAGGGAATATAGGTCACCATAATCAGGAAAACGAAGAGGACCGCAAGGAACGGTAAGGCCGCCCGCACCACAGCCATCATCGGCATCCCCGCCACGCCCGAGGTGACAAAGAGGTTCAGACCGACGGGCGGGGTGATCATCCCGATCTCCATGTTGACCACCATGATGATGCCCAGATGGATCGGGTCGATGCCCAGCTCGATCGCGATGGGAAAGACCAGCGGCGCGACGATGACCAGCAGGCCCGAAGGCTCCATGAACTGGCCACCGATCAGCAGGATCACGTTGACCACCACCAGAAACATGACCGGGCCAAAGCCCGCCGAGAGCATCGCTGACGCGATCTGCTGGGGAACCTGTTCATCGGTCAGCACATGTTTCAGGATCAGGGCGTTGGCAATCACAAACAGCAGCGTGACCGTCAGCTTGCCTGCCTCAAACAGCGTGTGCTTGGTGTCGGGATGGAACAGGGCCGTCACCAGCGCGATCGGTTTGCGCATCAGCGACAGGTTCTGCGCCTCACCTTCGGTGCTGAGCGGCCCCATGTCCTTATAGACGAAACTCGCGATGAAAAACGCGTATACAGCGGCCACCGCAGCGGCCTCGGTCGGGGTGAAGATGCCGCCATAGATGCCGCCCAGAATGATCACGATCAGGAACAGGCCCCAACCCGCCTCGCGCGCCGAGGCAAAGATCTCGCCCCAGCCCTTCCAGTCGCCCTTGGGCAGGTTCTTGACCTTGGCCATCACATAGATGGTCACCATCAGCATCAGCCCCGCCATCAGGCCGGGAATGACACCGGCGAGAAACATCCGGCCCACCGACACTTCGACGGCGGCCGCATAGACCACCATGACGATGGAGGGCGGAATAAGGATGCCCAAGGTGCCCGCATTACAGATCACGCCGGCGGCAAATTCCTTCGAATAGCCCACCTGCCTCATGCCTGCGATCACAATGGAGCCGATGGCGACAACCGTTGCCGGAGATGACCCCGACAGCGCGGCAAACAGCATACAGGCAAAGACGCCCGCAATCGCCAGCCCCCCCGGTAAATGCCCGACACAGGCGATGGAGAAGCGGATGATCCGCCGCGCTACGCCGCCCGTGGTCATGAAGGATGAGGCCAGAATGAAGAATGGAATCGCCAGCAGGGTAAAATGCCCCTCGAAGGCTTCGAACAATGTTCCGGCGACCGAGGCCAGCGAACTGTCGGAATAGATCAGCAGGAAAATCGTGGAACTCAGGCCCAGCGAGATCGCGATGGGCACGCCGATCAACAGCAGGCCGATGACCATGCCGAAGAGAATGACAACTTCCATCAGCCCTGCCCTCCCTGCTGCTGGCGCACTTCCTCAAGCTCGTCCTCGACTTCGTGGCTGGCGACAATCCGGTCGGTCTCGCCGCGCCAGATCGCGAGGGCGGCCTGCACGAAACGGATCACCAGAAGCAGCATGGAGATCGGCAACACGATATAGGGAACGACCTTGGGCAGCTTCTCATAAGCCTCGTCATAGTTGATCGCCCCTTCCAGCCAGCGCAGCATGTCGACCATGGGCACATCCTGCACCTCATAGAAGCTTTGCGAGCGCGCCTTCAGGTCAAACCCGGTGGGGAACCAGCGGCCCGAAGTAGGGGGCAGATCGGCGAAGACCGCCCAGTAATCATAGGCCCCTTTGAGCATCAGCAGCGAGAACAGCAGGCAGCACCCGACCGAGATCAGCGCCAGCACCCGACGCGGCGCGGGGCTGAGCATGTTCAGGATCGCGTCCACTCCCAGATGCGCGTGTTTCTTCACCGCGTAGGACGCGCCCAGCAGCACCAACCAGGCGAACATGAACACGGTCAGTTCCAGCGCCCAGAGGATATTGGAATTGAAAACAAAGCGCGCGATCACATTGGCGAAGGTCACCGCCGTCATCAGACCCAGAAGCACCGCGATAACGGTCTCCTCGATCTGGTCGATGAAGCCGGACGGACCGGCAGTCGAACCAGACATCTTTCTGTCCCCGATTATCTGCAAGTTGGGAATGAGCGGCGGGCCCTGGATCAGGCCCGCCGGGTGCCGCACCGGTCACTCCCCAGTTGCGGTGCGGCCCCTTTTGCCGGATCAGAACCCGGCGTTGATGGCCTGTGCGGCGTCGATCTTGTCCTGACCGACGTCATCCGAGAACTTGTCCCAGACAGGCTTCATTGCATCGACCCAGGCCTGACGCTGTTCAGGGTTGAGCTGGCGAATGATGCCCCCCGCGTCGGTGATCGAGGCTTTGGCCGCTTCGTTCACCGCAAAGGCCTCCTTGTTCCGCTGCTCGGACACTTCCGACAGAATGGTCAGGAACTGTTCGCGCACTTCCGGGTCCAGGCTGTCGAGCCAATCCACCGAGGTCACGACCAGATAGTCGATGATGCCGTGGTTGGTTTCAGTGATGCCGTCCTGCACTTCAAAGAACTTTTTACCGTAGATGTTGGACCAGGTGTTCTCCTGCCCGTCCACAACACCCTGCTGCAGCGCTCCATAGACCTCGGAAAAGGCCATTTTCTGTGGGCTGCCGCCGATCGCTTCCATCTGGGCGACCAGCACGTCCGAGCTTTGCACGCGGAATTTCAAACCATCCGCATCGGAGGGGTTTTCCAGCGGCGTGTTGGCCGACATCTGCTTCATGCCATTGTGCCAGAAGGCCAGCCCCTGCAGGCCCCGGCGCTGCATGCTGTCCAGCATCGCCTGACCATCATCAGAGGCCTGGAATGCGTCCACGGCGTCGATGTTCACGAACATGAACGGCAGGTCGAACAGGCGGAATTGCTTGGTGAATTTCTCGAACTTGGACAGAGACGGCGCGGCAAGCTGCACGTCGCCCTGCAACATCGCCTCAAGCACCTTGTTGTCGTTATAAAGCGTGGAGTTCGGGTAGACCTCCATGCACATGGTGCCGTTCATCTCGTCATTGACGCGTTGCTCAAGCAGCGAGGCGGCGATGCCCTTGGGGTGTTTGTCAGTATTGGTCACGTGGGCGAATTTCACCACGATCTCGCCATCGTCGCAGGCCGCAAAAGCGGCAGTGGCGGTGAGTGCCAGCGCGGTGGCGGCGGTTGCCAGGAATTTCATTTGATCTCCTCCCGAAGCTTTCATTGGGTCAAGGGGTCAACCCTGATCGACTCCGAGTGAAGCCAATCACCGGCGACCACTCAACCCTGCCATATCCGGGGGCGCGATATAGAGTTTTCACGTTATTTATCAGTCAGTTACAACGATAATTGAAGGTGCCTTTGAAACGGGCATTTACAGCATGTGCGGAATTTCGCACAGGCCGAACCCAGCTTGTGCGGATTTCCGCACAAGTGTTCCAGTCGTGATTCGAATCCCGAATGACGGGTTCAGTCTTCGTCTTCGTCATCCGCGATGGGATAAGGACCATCTTCGAACAGATAGGTCTGAAGCGCGGTCAGGTAGCCCCGCCATTCCTCGTCATCCTCGAACTCATCATCGGTCAGCTCTTCCCATTGGCCGCGCCCGATGCCGTTGCCACCCAAGGTCTCGGACAGGGCCGATTGGAACGCCGTGCGCGCACCAGCGTTATGCGCCTCTTCCAGAAAGCCTTTCAACTCATCGACATCATAGGCCTGCGGGTTGAGATAGCCGCTGGCCATGTCGCTCAGGACCTGCTGGGGTGTGCGGTCAGCCATGTCGGAGGTCTCCATCTCTTGGTTTTGCGGCGGGTCTTCTGGACCGGCCGGTCATGCGATCGGGTTGGGGTAAAGTGTCACCAGACGCAGGGTGCCATCGTCAAGCAGATCATAGATTGCCTTGCAGTTGCTGTTGGGACCCCAGGTCGCGTCAACGCAGGTGTCTTTCTGACCCTTTTTCTTTTTCCGTTTCACGCCCTGCACGGACGTCTTCCAGTTTGCGCCCAGCACATCGACCAGCTTGGCCTGCATCGGAGGCAGCCTGACGGGTTTTGCGCCCTTTGGCGGCGGCTTGATGCCATTGTCGTCGATATGGTCCAGCGCCTGGGTCCGCAGGGCCATCTGACTTTCCACAAAAGCCGCTTTGTCGAGGAAATTCGACGCCTTGTGCACCGGCTTTCCCTTGAATTTCTGGCCCGTGCGCGGGTTCTTCTTTTTCAGAATCCGGTCTTCCTGCTGTGGAATGGTCAGTCCCGGACCGTGGCACTCAGGTCCATGCGCGCGCGGCGGTTTGTCGACATGATCGAAGAACATCGTGTCCAGCGCCTCTTTCATCGCCTTGAGCTCGGCGAGGTTGGAGGGGGGCGGTTTCTTGTTCATCGCGGTTTTCAGCGCCTTGCGCATGTCGCGCATTTCGGGAAAGGCGCGGTCCATGAATGCGGGGTCGCTGGTCACCTGAGCGGCGCAGGTTTTGACCATGCTGTCCAGCTTACCCAGCGCCTCGGGGTCGTCACCAGCACGGCTCAGGCGGTCAGTGATCCGCACCGGCGAGGGCGTCGCCATCACCAATTTGTTCACCGCCGCCAGCGCCTTGAGCGCGGTGTCGGGGCTTTTGGCCTTCATCGCCTTCTTGTATAGCTCGACCGCCTTGACGATCTTGTCGCGATACTCGGTCGGGGCCGAGTTCAGGCTGCGCACCAGCGGCGTCTTCATGGCGTCGAACCGGGCCGCGATCTTTTCCAGAACCTGCTCGATGTCGTCGCCCAGTTCGGGCGGCGCGTCCGAGGCGGCCTCTTCGGCCTCCTCCTCGCCGTCGTCGATCACGTCGCCCTCTTCGGACAATAGCCGTACCTGCATCTTCAACCCGCGCGCAGACAGATATTTGCGGAAGGTCTTGGCGAAATTGGCGGGCGTCGAATCCGGGTCTTCGACGATGAGGTTGGCAATCTTGCCATCCACCTCCAGCGCACCCACCGCGCCCTTGGCCCCGGCCCCGTCATCCTTGGCCATCTTCCGGCAGGCGGATTTATTCTTGGACTTGTGGGCCTTGAAGATCAGGTCGTCCTTGCCGTGAAACAGCGCGAAATTGTGCCGGATCTTGCGCGCGGCGGCGATGATGGTCGCGGCCTCTTTTGCCTCGGCTGCCAGTTCGGATTTGGATTTCTTCGCCACGCCAACCTCTCTGAGATAACCGGGTCCAAGGCGACCTCACACGCGCCTTGCCGGTCCAGAATACCCAAAACCGCGACCAAAACCACCCCGCACATCAGGGCGCTCAGCGCCGGAAGGTCTCGGGCCGGATCGCGTATTTGGCCAGCTTGTCATAGAAGGTCTTGCGCGGCAGTTTCAGCGCCTGCGCCGCCTGCGCGGCCTTGCCATTGTGCCGCCCAAGGGCCGCGACCAGCAAAGACCGTTCCACCCGCGCCATCTGTTCGGCCAGCCCCAGCTCAGCCGCCTGCGCCACGTCCTCGGGCATGCCCAGCACAAAGCGCATCGCCGCCGACATCAGCGACCGGGCGTTGCCGGGCCAGTCCTGCGCCATCAGCGCGGCCAGATGGTCCGGCGTGACCTCCGGCGGCGCGATCCCGGCCTGCTCGGCGGCTTGCGCCACGTAATGGCGGAAGATCACCGGAATATCGTCGGGCCGTTCCGACAGCGCAGGAATGCGGACGCGCATGCCGTCGAGGCGGTAGAAAAGCTCAGGGTTGAAACGTCCTGCCTCGGCCTGGGCGGCCAGATCGGCGGTGGTGCCCGCAATCAGCCGCGCACCCATGCCCTGCTCGAACATCTCAAGGGCTGCATACTGCGTCGGTCCCGGCAGGGCGGAAACCTCGTCCAGAAACAGCGATCCGCCTGCCGCATCGCCAATTGCGGCGCCAAGATCAGTGGGGCTCAGATCAGCAGCAGAGCGCTTCATGAAGGGACCCTGCGCAGTGGCAGACATCAAATGCACGACCTCGGCCACCTTGGACACGCCGCTGCCCGGCGGACCGGTCACCAGAACCTCGGCCCCGGTGGCCGCCACACCGCGCACCCGGGCGCGCAGCGCCTCGGCCTGTTGAGAAGAGCCAAAGAGCATCCGCGCCGCCGGGTCGCCGGTCTCCAGCTGCCGTTTCAAAGCCCGGTTCTCCAAGACCAGCGCACGGGTTTTCAGGGCGCGCTCCAGCACCGCCACCAGATCAGCGGGGGCGCAGGGTTTTTCCAGAAAATCGAACGCGCCCTGCCCCATGGCGCTGACAGCCGTCGGAATGTCACCTTCACCGGTCAACAGGATCACCGGCAATTCCGCGTCGATCTCGCGCGCATAAGATAGCAGGTGAAATCCGTCGCGGCCCGGCATGCGGATATCCGAGACGATGACGCCCTGAAATCCGGGCGTGATGTGATCCTTGGCCGCCACGAAAGACCCCGCCGTGATCGCCTGAAACTCGCTGAGTTCCAGCGTCTGGCCCAGCGCCTCGCGCACGGCGGCGTCGTCATCGACCAGCAGAACGGTGCGGATCATGCGGCCTCTTCCTCTCTGAACCGGTCAAGCTCGACGGTGAACATCGCGCCGCTGTCGGTGTTGCTGCCCCGGATATTGCCACCAAAGCTCTGAACCAGACCGTAGGAAATAGACAGGCCCAGCCCCATCCCCTCGGAGGATCCGACCGCCTTAGTTGAATAGAAGGGTTCAAAGATTTTCTCGGGATCTTCGATCCCCGGCCCGGTATCGCGAATGGTGACGGTCAGCTTGTCGTGTTCTTCGATATCAATGCTGATGCGGCGGGTGTCCTGCCCGGTCATGGCATCGGCAGCGTTGTTGATGAGGTTCACAAAAACCTGCACCAGCCGCACGTCGCCGCCCCAGGCCGGGACCGGTGCAGAGGGCGGCGTCCAGTCAAGCGCAACACCGTCATGGCTCAGCCGCGTGCTACTCAGATCCACCGCCGTTTCTATGACCTGAACCAGATCGACTCGCCCCATCGGCTCGCTTTCGTTGCGGGCGAAGGCGCGCAGGTTCTTGATGATCCGCGCCATGCGCTTGGCCATCTGCGCGATCCGGCCAAGGTTCTCGCCCGCCTTTTCCGTTTTGCCCCGATCCAGAAACGCGCTGCCATTATCGGCGAATTGCTGGATCGCCATCAGCGGCTGGTTCAACTCATGACTGATTCCGGCCGACATCTGGCCCAGCGCGCTGAGCTTGCCGGCCTGCACCAGTTCCGCCTGCGCCCGTTTCAGCGCGGCCTCGGCCTCTTGCCGTTCGACCACTTCGCGGCGCAGTTGGGTGTTGGCCTCGGAGAGCGCCTGAGTGCGCTCGGCCACGCGGGTTTCGAGCACCGCATTTGCCTCGGCCAGGGTTCGGCGGCGTTCGGTGGCCAGAAACAGCAGCGCCCCGAAGGCCAGGCAGATCGCCGCAACCGTTGCGGCCTGCAGCCACGCCAGACGTCGCGCCGGGGCCAGATCAACCACCACTTCGCCGCTCATCCCGATAACGGGCAGGTCCTGCACCAGATGCAGCGCATAGCGCGGCAGGTAGGGGCCCCAGTCCAGCGTCCAGATCTCGAAACGGCCCAACAGATCGGTCTCAAAGGGGCGCGGCGGCCCTTTGGCGGGTTGCAAGCCCGCATCCACCCCGTCGCGCCGCCAGAACAGCAATTCGGGCCGGTTGGACATGAAGACCTCGCCCGCCTCATCCACGAACAGAACCGCCGGAGAGCTGCCGCGCCAGTCGAACTCGGTATTGTCGATATCAACCACAACCACCAGAACGCCCCGGACCTTGCCATCGGGTCCGAAATCGGGCGCGGCATAATAGAACGCCCGCTGATCGAAAGGCGCAATCACCCCGTGATCGCTGCCCAATGCGCCTTGCAACGCCCGTTCGAAATAGGGCGCTCCGCTAAGTGTACGGGGGTTCTGATCGCGCGCCGCCACCAGTACCCGGCCAGACCGATCCGCATACATCACATCCAGTGCCGAGGTCTTGTCGGCCACATCCAGCAGCAGGCCGCGCGCGGCGTCGCGGCCTCCGGGCAGGTCGAGATATTCCAGCGCCGGATGTTCGGCCATCAGCACGGCGGTTTCCTGATAACGCTGCAATTGTGCGCTGAGCCGGTCGCTGGCCAGTTTCAGATCGGCCTCGGCCCGTTCGGCCAGTTGCCCCACGGCCTGCCGATAGCCATAGGTCCAGACCCCGGTGGCCAGCAAACCCACCAGAACGAGGAAACCGACGATGATCCAGAGCCTTCGCATCGTCCATAGGGTCTTGCATTGCGGACGGCACAAGGCAAGGGTGCGCGCGATGATGACATGCCACCAAAGCCCCACCGACCCCGCCTTTGTACAGGACCCTTACCCGTTCTATGCCCGCATGCGCACCGCAGGCCCGCTGGCCTATTGGCAGGAATACGGCAAGGTCGCCGCCTTCAGTCACGATACTGTGCAGGCCCTGCTGAAAGACCGCCGCTTCGGGCGGGAAATACCGCCGGAACTGGTGACCGAAGGTCCGGACCATCTTGCCCCCTGGCTGGCGGTCGAGGCGCATTCGCTGCTCGATGCCGAACCGCCGCGCCACACAAGGCTGCGCGCGCTGGTGCTGCGCGCCTTCACCTCACGCGCGATCAACGACCTAGCGCCGGGGATCGAGGCGCTGTGCGATGATCTGATTGATGCGTTTCCAGAGGGCGATTTCAACCTGCTCGAGGCTTATTGCACCCAGGTACCAGTGATCACCATCTGCCGGTTGCTGGGCGTACCCGAGGCGATGGCGCCTGACCTGCTGCGCTGGTCGCATGCGATGGTGGCGATGTACCAGGCGGGTCGCACCCCTACGACCGAGGATGCGGCGGCGCGGGCCGCGAGTGAATTCACCACCTTCCTGCGCAGCTATATCGACAAGCGCCGCAACGACCCGCGCGACGATCTGATCACCCGCCTGATCGCCGCCGAAGAAGAAGGCACCAAACTTTCAACCGACGAGTTGATCGGCACCTGCATCCTGTTGCTGAATGCCGGACACGAAGCGACCGTGCATGCCATTGCCAACGGGGTGAAAACCCTGCTGGAAACCGGGACCGGCGCGGCGGCACTGGCGCACGACGCCATCGACCGCACCGTCGAAGAGATCATGCGATATGACCCGCCTTTGCACATGTTCTCCCGCTACGCCTATGAAGAGGTGACGGTCTTTGATCATAGGTTTCAACGCGGCGACGAGGTTGCTCTGCTGCTTGGCGCGGCCAATCGCGATCCGGCAATCTGGGAGCGCGCGGAAAGTTTCGACCCGACGCGCCCGATCCGAACCAATACGAGCTTTGGCGGCGGGCTGCATTTCTGCGTCGGCGCGCCACTGGCCCGGCTGGAAATGCGCATCGCCCTGCCGATCCTCTTCGCGCGTTGCCCGAACCTGCGGCTGACCGAGCCGCCCAGCTATTCCGACAGCTACCATTTCCACGGCCTCGCCAGTCTGATGGTTCAGCGCTGATGCGCGCTCAAAGCGGCAGCATGGTTGTGGATTTGATCTCTTCCATCGACAGAAGCGCTGTGACGTTGTGCACCCGCACCTCCGAGATCAGCGCCTGATAGAACGCGTCATAGGCGCGGGCGTTCCGCACGCGCACTTTCAGGATGTAGTCGATATCGCCCGCCAGCCGGTGCGCCTCCTGCACTTCGGGGCGGTCTTGCAGCGCTTTCAGGAAGGCGTTCTGCCATTCGGCCTCATGCTCGGAGGTGCGGATCAGCACAAAGAAACACGCCTCGTATCCCAGCGCTTCGGCATCGAGCAGAACTGTCTGCTGGCCGATCACGCCAGCCCCGCGCAGCTTGCGGATGCGATTCCAGACCGGCGTCTTGGAACTGCCCACCTGACTGGCAATTTCATCCAGCGATTGACTGGCATCGCGCTGCAGTTCAGCCAGAATTTTCCGATCCGTGTCGTCTATGCGCACTGACATTCCAGTTTTTCCCTTCAATCGAAACCAGCATCCCATTTCCAGAGGCAACCGAGACACCTGTTCTTATTTGTCGCGCCATATGGCGGTCAGGTGGGAATATTTCCTATATTGAGGGTCACGTCAAACAGAACAGATCGACCCATGACCACGCAACACGCAAACAGGACGACAGGACAGATCATCTTTGTCGGTGCAGGCCCCGGTGATCCGGACCTTCTGACCGTCGCGGCTCTGCGCGCCTTTGAGGCGGCGGATGTGGTTTTGCATGACCGGCTGATCTCGGACGCGGTGCTGGCCTTGGCGGGGCGCAGCGCCCGGCTGGTCGATGTGGGCAAGGCCGGGTTCGGCCCGTCCTGGGATCAGGGCGACATCAACGACCTGCTGGTCGCGCACGGCCAGAACGGTGGGCATGTCGTGCGGTTGAAATCCGGCGATCCGACCATGTTCGGTCGTCTGGACGAGGAAATCGAAGCAGTTGAAGCCGCCGGGCTGAACTGGCGCATCGTGCCGGGCATCACCGCCGCCTCTGCCGCCGTGGCCGGTATCGGGCAGAGCCTGACCCGGCGCGGGCGCAATTCGTCGATCCGCTTCCTGACCGGCCTCGACATGAAGGGCTTTGCCGATCACGACTGGACCGCGCTGGCCCGTGCCGGTGAGGTCGCCGCGATTTACATGGGCAAAAAAACCGCCCGTTTCATCCAGGGCCGTCTGATCATGCATGGCGCGGCGCGCAACACGCCGGTCACTTTGGTCGAAAACGCCTCGCGCCCCGATCAGCGCGTTCTGGCCACCACGCTGGATCACCTGCCCGCCGATCTGGCGCAGGCCGGGATGAACGGCCCGGCCCTGACACTTTATGGCCTTGCCCCGCGAGCGGCGGTGCAGGCCCTGACAGAATTCAACAAGGAGCATGCCTGATGGCCCGCGCTTTTACTCCCAAAGTCATCACCGCCAATGACCTGCTGGAAGGCGATGTGATCTACCTGACCGCCGACGACCGCTGGTCGCGCGATCTGGCCGAGGCCGAGCTGATCACTGACGAGGCCCACGCCCAGCTGCGCCTGCTGGATGCCGAAAGCCAGCCGAGCAAGATCGTCGGTGCCTATCTCGCTGATGCCATCGCCGGACATGATGGCCCCGAACCGACACATTTTAGGGAAGATTTCCGCCGTACCGGACCCTCCAACTACCGGCATGGCAAGCAGGAAACTTCCCCGCAGCCCCGGGCCTGACGACAGGCCCCTTCTCTCCCCACAAAAGGCCCCGGACCCGGGGCTGCACCAGATAACCCAAGAATTCGCAAGGACAGCAAACGATGTATCGCTACTCCGAGTTTGACACCGCCTTCCTCGCCGAACGCAATGCGCAGTTCCGCGCCCAGGTCGAGCGCCGCATCGACGGCTCGCTGACCGAGGATGAATTCAAACCCCTGCGCCTGATGAACGGGCTCTACCTGCAATTGCACGCCTATATGCTGCGGGTGGCGATCCCCTACGGCACGCTGAACCCCGACCAGATGCGTCAGCTGGCGCTGCTGGCGCAGAAGTGGGACAAGGGCTATGGCCATTTCACCACCCGTCAGAACATCCAGTATAACTGGCCCAAGCTGAACGATGTGCCGGATATGCTGGACGCGCTGGCCGAAGTGGGCATGCATGCCATCCAGACCAGCGGCAATACGATTCGCAACGTGACCGCAGACCATTTCGCCGGTGCCGCCGCTGATGAGGTCGCCGATCCGCGCCCATATGCCGAACTGCTGCGCCAGTGGTCGACCGACCACCCGGAATTCCAGTTCATGCCGCGCAAGTTCAAGATCGCGATTACCGGCTCGGAAAACGACCGGGCCGTGATCAAGGCGCATGACATCGGTCTGCAACTGGTCGAGCGTGACGGTGTGCTGGGCGCCCGCGTCATCGTGGGCGGCGGTCTGGGCCGCACCCCGATGATCGGCAAGGAACTAAGCCCGTTTGTGGCCTTTGACGATCTGCTGGCTTATCTGGAAGCGACCGTCAGCGTCTGGAACCAGATCGGCCGCCGCGACAACAAATACAAGGCGCGCATCAAGATTACCGTGCATGAGCATGGCATCGACGCCATCCGCGCCAAGGTGAACGAGCGGTTCCTGCAGGTGCGCCCGCAGTTCAAAGGCGCCGACATGGCGCTGCTGGAGGAAATCAAGGGCCATTTTGCGCCGCCTGCCTTCCGCGAAGGCTCGGTCGCGGTGTTCAAGGACGCCTATCACCATGATCCGGTGTTCCGCTCCTGGGTCGACACCAATATCGCCGCCCACAAGCAGGATGATCATGCGATCGTCACGATCTCGCTCAAGAAACAGGGCGACACGCCGGGTGATGCCACTGCCGAACAGATGCGCGTGATGGCCGATCTGGCCGAAAAGTTCGCCTATGGCGAGCTGCGCATCAGCCATGAGCAGAACGTGATCCTGCCCCATGTCCATAAATCGGACCTGCCCGCGATCCATGCGCGTCTGAAAGAGCACGCTCTGGCCACGGCCAATATCGGGCTGATCAGCGACATCATCGCCTGCCCCGGCATGGATTACTGCGCGCTGGCCACGGCCCGCTCGATCCCGGTGGCGCAGCAGATCGCGACCCGTTTCGAAGAGCTGAAGCTGGAAAACGACATTGGCGAGCTGAAGATCAAGATTTCGGGCTGCATCAATGCCTGCGGGCATCACCATGTCGGCCATATCGGTATCCTTGGCCTCGACCGTGCGGGTGTTGAAAACTACCAGATCACTCTGGGCGGTGACGGCACCGAGACAGCCGCCATTGGCGATCGCACCGGGCCGGGCTTTGCCTATGACGAGATCGTGCCTGCCATCGAACGTCTGGTGCACGCCTATCTCGACCTGCGCGACCACGCGGACGAGACCTTTCTGCAGACCTATCGCCGTCTGGGCATGGCGCCGTTCAAGGCGGCCCTCTACCCCGAGGCGCAGGCCAATGCCGCTTGACGAGATCCAGACCGAGCTGGGTCGCGAGCGCTGCGCGCTGACTGAACGGGTCGGCGCGCTCAACGCCCGGTTCCGCCACCACAGCGCCCATGACGTGATGCATGGCGCGCTGCAGGAGGCTGAACACCTGGCGCTGGTCTCCAGCTTCGGGGCCGAGTCGGTGGTGTTGCTGCACATGGCGGCGGTGGTCGACAAGGACATACCGGTGCTGTTCGTGGACACCCAGTTTCTGTTCACCGAGACGCTGGTGTACCAACAGGAGGTCAGTGAGCGGCTGGGCCTGCGCAATGTGCACATCATCCGCACCTCGGATGAGGATGTCGCCCGCGACGACCCTTATGGCGCGCTGCGCCTGCGCGACACGGATGCCTGCTGCACGCTGCGCAAGACGATCCCGTTGCAGCGCGCGCTGTCGGGCTATGACGGCTGGATCACCGGGCGCAAACGGTTTCAGGCCGGCACCCGCGCGGCGCTTGACTTCTTCGAGGTCGAGGACGGCACCGGGCGCATCAAGGTCAACCCGCTGGCCCATTGGGCGCCCGAAGACGTGCGCGCCTATATGGACGAAAACCGCCTGCCCCGGCATCCGCTGGTGGCCAAAGGATACCCCTCGATCGGCTGTGCGCCCTGCACCTCGCCGGTCAAAGAGGGCGAAGACCCCCGCGCCGGACGCTGGCGCGATCAGAACAAGGAAGAATGCGGCATCCATTTTGTCGATGGCAAGATGGTGCGCGCCGGAGAGAAGACCGGAGAGAAAACATGAATGTAATCGTGAGTGATGAGGGCTTCGCCCCCGATGACTGGACCGACGGCTTTGTGACGCTGGACGATGCGGCCAATGATGTTGTTGCGCTGGACGTGGCCTCGGATACCGACCCCGATGAGTTGGCCGAACGGCTGGGATGCGCAAAAATGGTGCGTGTCGACTTTCCCTCGTTTGCGGATGGGCGCGGTTTTACCATCGCGCGCACCCTGCGCCTGAAAGGCTACACAGGCCGTCTGCGCGCCAAGGGTCATGTGCTGGCCGACCAATACGCCATGGCGCGGCGCAGCGGGTTTGACGAGGTTGAAATCGACCATGCCCTGGCCAAGCGCCAGCCCGAGGACCAATGGCTGGCCCG
This sequence comes from Ruegeria spongiae, assembly GCF_023502395.1. GTDB lineage: Bacteria > Pseudomonadota > Alphaproteobacteria > Rhodobacterales > Rhodobacteraceae > Ruegeria_C > Ruegeria_C spongiae. The sequence goes on from NZ_JAMFMB010000031.1 coordinate 31,318, forward strand.
TGCCGACTGGCAGGACCACAATTATCAGTCCCGCCTGCGCGGCTGAGCCCGCCAATCGCCAGCGTGTGAGCGGATCGGGGCAAGATGCCCCTTTTCCTGACGTGGATCAAAGATTAAACGGAGATGCCGGTCTACCTGACCGGATAGTGAAACCATGACCGAGATGAAATCCGTGAGTGACGCCTCTGCCGTAAAGGCCCCTGTCCTGCCAAATGCGCAAACCGTGCTGGATGTAAAACATTGGACCGACAGCCTGTTTTCGTTCAAGGTGTCGCGCCCCGCCTCGCTGCGCTTCCGCTCGGGCGAGTTTGTGATGATCGGCCTGCTGGGCGACAATGGCAAACCGCTGCTGCGGGCCTATTCCATCGCCTCGCCAAGCTGGGACGACGAGCTCGAGTTCTACTCGATCAAGGTGCAGGACGGCCCGCTGACCTCGAAGCTGCAGCATATCAAGCCCGGCGACCAGATCATCCTGCGCCCCAAGCCCGTGGGCACGCTGGTCCATGACGCGTTGCTGCCCGGCAAGCGGCTGTGGTTCTTTGCCACCGGCACCGGCTTTGCGCCTTTTGCCTCGCTGCTGCGCGAACCGCAGACCTATGAGGATTACGACGAGGTCATCATTACCCACACCTGCCGCGAAGTGGCGGAACTGGAATATGGCCGCCGCCTGATCGACGACATCAAGCAGGACGAGATGCTGGCCGAACTGATGGGCGCGGATTTCCACAAGAAGATCCGTTACTACCCCACCACGACCCGCGAAGAGAGCCCGAAGATGGGCCGCATCACCACGCTGCTGAAAGATGGCACCGTGTTCAGGGATCTGGGCATCGACGGCATCGCACCCGAGAGTGACCGCGCCATGGTCTGCGGCAGCCTCGCCTTCAACCACGACATCAAGGACATCCTCGAAGAGTTCGGCCTGCGCGAAGGCGCCAATTCCGAACCCAAGGAATTTGTCATCGAAAAAGCCTTTGTAGGCTGATCGCTGACCCAAAAAGAAAGGGGCCGCGTTCCAATCCGGAACGCGGCCCCTTTTTCATTGCAAAGGATCAGTTGCCCGAGGTCGTGGTGTCCCCGGCAGCATCGGTGGCCGCATCCGTGGCGGTGCCAAGCGCATCCGATACTGAGTTATTGACCGCATCCGCCGCATCCGAGGCAGCCTCGCTTGCCGCATCCGCCGCATCGCTCGCTGTGTCCGAGACGGCCTCGGTTACATCACTTGCGGCCTCGGTTGCATCCGTTGCCACGTCCGATGCGGCCTCGGTTCCGGTTGTCACTGCATCAGATGCCGCGTCTGTGGCTGCGTCTGCGGCATCGCTGGCAGCATCGGTGGTTGCGTCCACGGCGCTATCTGCCGCGTCACTTGCTGCATCCACGGCGTCGCTTGCGGCGTCAGTGGCAGCGTCCGCAGCATCGCTTGCAGCATCCGTAGCGGTGTCGACGGCCTCGTCAACCGCCTCCTTGACCGTTTCCCCAGCCGCTTCGACCGCCTCGCCTGCGCTGTCGGTCGCCTGCTCGACCGTTTCTGCCGCACTGTCGGCGGCGGATTCGGCCTGCTCTGCGGCGGCATCCGCTGCGGGCTCTGCCGATGTGGCCTCTGCACCTGCGGTCTCGGACTGCGCATTAAAATAATAGTACCCGCCTGCGGCGAGCCCTGCGAGAAGTATCAAGACAACAATTGATTTCATTACAGTTTTTCCTGTTTTAGCCTCAACGCCCCTAGCGCGGGCGCCCGGGGACCAAGTGGTCGGATTCACCTTTGGGCACAAGGGGGAAAACCGAAGGATCGCGCACCACGGCGCCTTGTGGGGGTGTTTCGGCGCATAATCGCCTCTTGAAAACCACGCGGCACACCGGCATATGGCGCTAACTGCTTGAATCGCTGATGACAGAGCGTTATTTTTCAGGCACTTTCTGCTGCAACCATCAAAGGATTGAACCCATAGCTCGCAGACCTCACAACGCGCCGCCGCAACGAGACACCGGCCCGCGCGTCAACGAAAAGATCCGTTCTAACGAAATTCGCCTGATCGGCGCAGACGGTGACAACGTGGGTGTCGTCACCCCCACGCGTGCCATGGAGATGGCGGTTGATGCCGGTCTGGATCTGGTTGAGATCTCGCCCAACGCGAACCCGCCGGTCTGCAAAATCATGGATTTCGGCAAGTTCAAGTATGAGCAGCAGAAGCGTGAAAGCGAAGCGCGCAAGAAGCAGAAGATCATCGAGATCAAAGAGGTCAAGTTCCGCCCCAACACCGACACGCATGACTATGAGGTCAAGATGCGCAACGTGTTCAAGTTTCTGGAGAACGGCGACAAGGTGAAGGTCACCCTGCGCTTCCGTGGCCGCGAAATGGCGCACCAGAACCTGGGTCGTGAGCTGCTGGAACGGGTGGCCGAGGACACCAAGGAAATCGGCAAGGTGGAGAACTTTCCCAAGATGGAAGGCCGTCAGATGATCATGCTGATCGGGCCGCTGCCGCAGAAGTAACCCACCCGTCATACCGTTATTTTTCGAAACGCCCTGCCTCTCGCGCGGGGCGTTTTTTGTTGTGAGGACGCGCGCCCGGACTACCGACGAAAGTCGCGCCCCACGAAATTCTCCTTGACCTGAGGGAAGCCCGGCACCGACCATATCCAGGTTGGAGGACGGGTAGGCAGCACCTGGGCCAGTTCGGCGCGAAGCATGCGAACAAAAACTTAGGGAGAGAATTCATGAACTTACGACCGGATCCCACCTTTCATCCATCCCCCCGTCTCGCGATGGAAGCCCCGGCAGAGACATTGGCCTTTACCCTGATGCTCAGCCCCGACGGGTCGCAACCTGACGGTCTGGCGGTGGTCGACGTGGACCCGACCTCGTCAACTTACGGCAAGATCGTACATTCGCTGATGATGCCCAACACCGGCGATGAATTTCACCATTTCGGCTGGAACGCCTGTTCTTCGGCGCTGTCTCCGCTGTCGGGCCATGCCTTTCTGGAACGCCGCTATCTGATCATTCCGGGCATCCGCTCGTCCCGGATTTACGTGATCGACGTGAAAGAGCCGCTCAAGGCCAAGATCCACAAGATCATCGAACCCGAGGAGGTGTTTGCCAAGACCGGCTATTCCCGCCCGCACACGATCCATTGCGGCCCCGAGGGCATCTATGTCTCGACCCTGGGTGGTGGTGGCGCGGATGGCACCGATGGCCCGCCGGGCATCTTCATCATGGACTGTGAAAGCTTCGAGATTCTGGGCCGCTACGAGATGGATCGCGGCGTGCAGGACAAGCATTATGATTTCTGGTGGAACCTGCCGCGCGACTACATGGTCAGTTCGGAATGGGGGCTGCCGCCACAATTCGAGAATGGCATCGTGGCCGAAGACCTGCTGTCGAACAAATACGGCCATTCGATCCATTTCTGGGACCTGCGGGCGCGCAAGAACATTCAGACGATCGATCTGGGCGCGAACCACCAGATGGCGCTGGAAATCCGCCCGGCCCATGATCCCTCGAAGGAATATGGCTTCTGCGGCGTGGTGGTCGATACCACCAATCTGCAAGGCGCGATATTTACCTGGTGGCGCAACGCGGACGGCACATTCGGGGCCAAGAAGACCATCACCATCGACCCGGTCCCGGCGGACCCGGACGACCTGCCAGAGCTGCTCAAAGGCTTCTCGGCCGTTCCGGCGCTGGTCACCGATATCGACCTCAGCCTTGATGACAAATTCCTCTATGTGGCCTGCTGGGGTCAGGGCGAGATGCATCAATATGACGTCTCGGACCCGATGAACCCGGTTCTGGCCGGCAAGGTCGAGATTGGAGGTATCGTGAAAAAGACCAAGCATCCCAATGGGAAGGACTTTAACTATGGTCCGCAGATGGTCGAGATCAGCCGCGACGGCAAGCGCGTCTACTGGACCAATTCGCTCTATTCCACCTGGGATGATCAGTTCTATCCCGATGACGAGGGCGCGGCGATGGTGATGGCCAATGTGGGCGAGACCGGGGGCCTGACGCTGGATGAAAACTTCTGGGTCGATTTCCCCGATGGCTACCGCTCGCACCAGATCCGGCTGGAGGGCGGCGACTGTTCGACCGACAGTTTCTGCTATCCCTCGGCCTGATCGTTGAGTCCTGACATGACCACCGCCGCGCTCTGGCTGGCGGTGGTTCTGAGCGGCCTCTATCACGGCGCCAACCCGGGCATGGGCTGGCCCTTGGCCGTGTCGTCATCCCTGATGGAGCGCCGCCAAGGCGCGCTGTTCACAGCACTCGGGGCGCTGGCGCTGGGGCATTTTCTGGCCATGCTGGCGATCCTGCTGCCGCTCTCGGCGATGACCGCACTGATCGCTTATGAGCGCGAGCTGCGACTGGCCACCGGAGGCATTGTCCTGCTCTGGGGTTGCTGGATTCTGATCACCCGCAAACATCCGCGCTTTCTGGCGCGGGTACCGCCGTCGCGGCTGGCGCTGTGGTCCTTTCTGGTGGCGCTGGCCCATGGCGCGGCGCTGATGCTGGTGCCGATCTATCTGGGGCTGTGCAAACTCGACGAGCTGGATTCCGGGCATCTGGCCGCCTCGGAACTGATGGCGCGCAATGCCGGGCTGACCCTGGCGGTGGCCCTGCTGCACACGGGCGCGATGCTGCTGGCCGGGGGAACGATCGCGTTCGCGGTCTATCGGTGGCTGGGGTTGCGGTTCCTGTCGAAGGGCTGGTTCGATCTGGAAATCCTCTGGGCGCTGAGCCTGATCCTAGTCGGCGGACTCGGGCTATACAGCGCGCTCTGAAAAAACGACATATGGCGCGACGGAAAGTGCGCCCGGTCGCGTTCTATCCCCGAAAACATTGAATTCAGGGACAGACATGCGCGCTATTCTCCTCACCTTTCTCATCCTCGTTGCCTACCCGTTCGTGAAGTCCGACAAGGCTGATCCCCATCGCTATGTGGTCGATCCGCCCGAGCGGATCGAGGTCAACGATCTGAACCCGTCCTTGGGTCCAGTGCGATTTGGTCTGCCTAGCTCGGACTGCACCGCGCAGTACGGAGACTGCTCCCCCACCTGAGGTCTCAGCCGCGTTTTTTCCCTGCGCGTGGTTGCGGGCGGGTGGGGATTTCCTTGAGCAAGCCACCAACCCCCATCGCGGCGATATCCGCGCCGGTGGTGGTGATTCCGCAAGCCACCCGTGACAGAACCCAGTCCGCCCCGTTCAGCGCGGGCGAACGGGCGCAGCCCGGCAGGCCGATCACCGGGCGGGACCCGAGCTGGCCCAGAAACAGCAGATTGCCGGGATCAACCGGCATCCCGAACCGGTCTACCCTGCCGCCCGCATAACGCAGCGCCGCCGGGGCCACATCGAGCGGGTCCGAGGTGGCCGAGCCGGTCAGGATCATCACCATGTCCCCCGCCACATCCTGCAAGGCCGCGCTCATCGCCTCTTCGCGATGCGGCACGGTGCGAATATCGCACAAATCCATCCCCAGCGCCTCGACCCGACCGCGAATGGCCGCGATCCCCTTGTCGTTGGACGGCCCGCCGGGAATATCGCTCACGATCAGCCCAGCCGAGCCATGCACCGGCGCAATCAGCCGGATCGCGCTGCGCGCCGCCTCTGCCGCGCGGGTCACATCGATCTCGGGCACGGCGTAGGAGATCACCTTGATCGTTGCCACCATGCCGCGCGGCGTCATCTGCTGATAGGGTGGCACCGTCGCCACGGTGATCATCGGATGGACCTGATTGAAGCGCTCGACCGCCGCCACGTCCAGACCGACAATGCCCGGTGACGCGGCCAGAATATTCACCCGCCCGGTAAAGGGCTTGCTCAGCGTGACATTGGCGGCAGCCGGGTCCGGGACCAGCGCATCAGCCAGCGCCTGCGCTGCGGCATCTTCGTGGGTATCCCCCGGTTCCAGCCGGGCCACGGTAACCTCTTGCACACCGTTCTCGGCCAGCACCGACAGCTCATCACCGCCCAGTACCAGCCCCTTGCGCAGCTTGCGCATACCGGTGCTGACCGAATGCGCCAGAATCGCTCCCGCAGCTTCGGCCACGGGAACCGGCCCGAACTTCATGCCTTGCCCCGCAGCACAGCCGTCATTTCCGCCAGGATCGCCACCGCAATCTCGGACGGGTCAGCGGCCCCGATATCGAGGCCGACGGGGCCATGAATGCACGCGATCTGCTCTTCGGTGAACCCGGCCTCCTGCATCCGTGCAACGCGCTTGGCATGGGTGCGGGTCGAGCCCAAGGCGCCGATATAGAACACATCGGCGCGCAGAGCGGCTTCAAGGGCCGGATCATCCAGCTTTGGATCATGGGTCAGCAGCACCAGCGCTGTGCGGGTGTCCAGACCGATCTCGGCCACTGCCTCGTCGGGCCAGTCGGTCAGGATCATCTCACCCGGAAAACGCTCGGAGGCGGCAAAGGCCTCGCGCGGGTCGATGATCATCGGGTCATAGCCTGCGATCCGCGCCATCGGCACCAGCGCCTGCGCGATATGCACCGCCCCCACCACGATTAGCCGCAGCGGCGGATTATGCACCCCAACAAAGGTTTTGCCGTCCTCTTCAAAGCCAGAGCGATCCTGCCGCATCCGCCCCGCGTGCCGGGTGCGCCGCAGAGCGCGGCGCCCGCTTTTCAGGTTGACCTCATAGGCGATCGGGATGCGGGCGGCCCGCATCGCGACCAGTTCCGCCAGCATTACCTCGGACAGGACAGGCCCGACCGGTTCCACCAGAATGCGGATGGTGCCGCCACAAGCGAGGCCCACGGCAAAGGCATCCTCGTCGCTGACGCCATATTCCAGCAGTCTCGATGTGCCCTCTTCGATGGCCTCCAGCGCCTCGACGATCACCGCGCCTTCGACGCACCCCCCCGAGACCGAGCCCTCGATCCGGCCATCGCCGCCGATCACCAGCTGTGCACCCACCCGGCGCGGCGCGCTGCCCCAGGTTTCGACCACCGTCGCCAGCGCAGCGCTGCCGCTGTTGCGATACCAGTCAAGCGCGGTTTCCGGCCCGTTATCAAAACGTTGCATGAGGCACCTCCCAGTGGGGATTATGGACCAGACCCGGCGCGGTGTCTTGCGTGTTTCGCTGCAATCACACAGGCTTTTTGAGGGTGCGTAAAAACTGCACGCCATTCACTCAACCTTTGCTTGCAGCCCCGGCAAACCCGCTCTAATCTGACGCCGACTCGCGACAGGTCGGCGGGGTACACCCGGCGGCCTCAAGAATTTCCCCTTATTCCTCAGATACAAAGGATAGATCATGACATATGCAAAACTGGGTTTCGCCGGGGCGCTAGCCCTTATGGCAGGCGTCGCGCAGGCAGATGAGTTCAAGGCCTATGGCACGACCGAAGGCTGGAACGTCTATGTGGACACCACCAAGAATTCCTGTTTCGTGGAATCGGTGGATGCGGCGGAAAACGTCGTGCAAATGGGCCTGACCACCGATCGCGGTGTGGGCTATGTCGGCGCCTTCACCAAGGCCGAAACCGACATCAAGAAAGATGAAACCAAAGCCGTGGCGATCCTGATCGGGGATGACATCTTTCTGGGCGACGCCACCGGCATGCGCGGCAACATTACCAAGGGCTATTCCGGGGGCTATGTCCTGTCCGACGATCCCAAGTTCTTTGAAGACATCGCAAAACAATACACGATGACCGTGTTCCCCGAAAAGGAATACGCCTTTGTCGTCAATCTGAAAGGCACTTACAAAGCGCTGGAGATGGCACAGGAATGCAACCAAAAGCTGGTCCAGTAACCCGCTGACCAGAGCGGCCCCGATGGGGCCGTTCTACCCCCGCGCGGCAGCCAGCAACCGCGCTTTTTCGCCCACATCGTCGGGACGCGAGATCACCTTGGCCAGATCCTCGAGCGAGGCGATGGAATGACCGGCGCGAAAGCTGTCCACATGGGGCAGCATCGCCGCGATGCCGCGCGCCTTGGGTGCGAACCCCTGCCAGCGCAGCAGCGGATTCAGCCAGATCAGGCGGCGGGCCGACAGTTGCAGACGCTCCATCTCACGCGCCAATTGGTCGGGGTCGTCGCGGTCCAGCCCGTCGGTGATCAGCAGCACCACCGCCCCCTGCCCCATCACCCGCCGCGACCAGTCGCGGTTGAACTGATGCAGGCAATGTCCGATTCGGGTGCCGCCTTCCCAATCCTGTGCTTCGCCCCCTGCGGCGGCAAGCGCCGCATCCACGTCGCGTTGATGCAAGTGCCGGGTGATGTTGGTCAGCCTCGTGCCAAAGGTAAAGGCATGCACCTTGGCCCAGCCCGCGCCCTTGGCATTGGCAACCGCATGCAGGAAATGCAGGATGATGCGGCTGTACTGGCTCATCGAGCCCGAGATATCGCACAGCACCACCAGATTGGGCCAGCGCGGGCGCGGCTGCAGCTTGGCAATGTCGCGCAACTCGCCGCCCTGCCGCATCGCCTGCCGCAAGGTGCGGGCCCGGTCAAGGCGGTGGCCCAGATGGCTGGCCTGCCCGCGCCGTGACGGGATCGGTTTCACCGGCAATTCCAGCTGTGCCAGCATCCGTTTGGCGCGGGCCACCTCTTCGGTGCTCATCTGCTCGAAATCCAGGCTGCGCAGGCGTTCCTCGGACGACATGGTCATCGAGGCGTCAACCTCGATCTCGGTGCCCTCTTCCTGATCCTCGACCTCGGGCAGATCCCGATTTGCGCCGTCCAGCAACGCCTCGGCGGCGCGTTTTTCGGCGGCTTGTGCTGTGCGATCCTCCTGCACGCCGCGGATCGCGGGCAGCATCATCGCCATCATATGTTCCAGATAGCGCGGGTCGCGCCAATAGAGGCGAAAGACCTGCGCAAAGACGGTGCGGTGTTCGGGGCGGTTCACGAAACAGGCATGCAGCGTCCAGTAGAAATCGTGCCGCGCGGTGAAGCCCGCCGCCTCGACCGCGTGGATCGCGTCGATCACACGGCCCGTCCCGATGGGCAGCCCCGCCTTGCGCAGCGCACGGGCAAAATGGATGATGTTCTGCGCCAGTTTCGGGTCGTCGGGCGTGTCGAGTGGAAGATGTTCGGCCATTATCGTTCCTGGGGGCGCTGGGGGGGATCGGAATAAATTAGAACGGTGGGCACGGGATAAATTTGAATGGCATTTGGGCAGCCCTTAAAATAAGGGGTTTCAGGATGTGCTGCAAAATCGCCCGAAACCCAAAAGTGGCACAAATTAAATTTGATTGCTTCCGCTGACTTCCACCGCCAGCCGAGGGCGGATGCAATTACCATTCGTGCATCGACGCAACGACCCGTCCAACGATCTCGATATCAGCCCGTGGCCCCATATCGTCCGCCGCAATCTCGCGTGGCGGATAGATCATGTTGGCGCTCACCAGCGAGATCGTGTCCTTACCGACGCGCTGGATGTTCTTGACCACCAGTTCCTCAGAGATGCGGATCACAAAGGCCTTGCCGTCTGCCGGTTCCGCTTGTGCGCGATCCACAAGGATCAGGTCGCCCTCGCTGAGCGTCGGGGCCATGCCGTCGCCTTTGACCTCGACAATGTGCAGATTGTCAGGGTCGAGGTTCCGCCGTTTGATCCATTGCAGGTTGAACGCATAGAAGGTGACATCCATCGCGTCGCCCAAATAGCTGTCACCATCACCCCCCGAGGCTGACACGGTGTAGCGCGGCACGGGCACAAAATCGGCGGTTTCGTCGGCGAATGTGCTCAAGTGAGTGCCCGGCAGGTACATCGGCTCCTTGCCTGTGAGGAGCCAGCTCGCAGAGATGTTCATTTGGGTACTTATGGCTTCTAGAAACTCAGCGCCCACATTACGCTCACCTGACAAGTAGTTCTGAATTGTTCTGTACTTGATTTCTATCAGGTCTGTAAATTCCCTTAATGTCAAACCCTTAGCGTCAACCACTTCTCTTATGCGATTCGATACACTCAATTGTACACTCCGTGCTTGAATGATATTCCCGTTTGGGTGCATTTCTGACATTGCTGAACTACAATGCAACTCACATCGCGAGGCGAACATGGCACCAAACAAAATTCCGTTCCAGCCCGGAACGATCCTTCATGAAGTAATTGCAGGGTTTTTTCGCGCAACCTGCACTTCGTTCGAAGTCTGGTGCCGGGAAAACGACATCCACCCCAGCACCGCCCGAAACGCCACTTATGGTCAATCGTCCGGTGAGCGCGGCGCTGAGCTGCGTGAACGGATCATTGACGCTGCCGGGCGTGATCTGGTGGCCGCCGCGTACCGTCAACGGATGCTGGCGGAGGCACGCCGCCTGGAACTCTCGCCCCCCGCGATTGAGCGGGGGGCTGTCGCGGCCTGACTGCAATACCACCAAGAAAATAACACTCTGAACCACTTGGGGAACCGGGATGATCCCCCAACAACGACAAATTGAGATGGCGCAAAAAGACGCCGCCGAGCAGATGCTTTCGGGCATTTCCGACAAATCCAAGGTGCATTTCGCACTCAAACTGATGCTGAGCGTGGCCAATCCCGAAGCGGGCGGCACACTCAGCTTTGCCGCCAGGCGCGCGGGCGAGCATGCCAACGCACTGCTGCGCAACGCTTTTGAAGCGGAGTGCGGCTGATGGATGAGCGTTTCGTGGAATTGGCCGAAAAGGCTGTCGATGCCGAACGGGCCAACGGCGTCAGCCGCGTCAGCGCGGCGCTGGCCGCCAATGGCAGCGGCATGTGTGACGATTGCGGCGAAGAGATCGAGGCTGCCCGCCGGGCCGCCGCACCCTTTGCGCGCCGCTGTGTGCCCTGTCAGCGCCTTGCGGAACGGGGGTGCGTGTAATGGCCGACCTGCCTGTTCACATCCAGAATGCCGCCTTTGAGGCGCATATGTCGGCGGCGGAACGGATTGCGTCCGCGTTGGGCATCGAGCGCGCCGCGCCGGGTCAAGTGGCGCACGCCCTGGCGCATGCCTATGGCGAGGCTCTGGGCCTGTGCATCGCATCAGGCGCGACCAGTGCCCAGATCAGGATGATAGGGCAAGTGGCTACAGATGCCATCGACTCCATGATCACCAAAGTTCACGTCGCGACCTGCGAGGGTTCGGCATGAGCGGCTTTACCGTTGAAGTCGAAGCCTATGGCTGGGTGGTCTGCAAGGATGGCGAGGCGGTCACCAAGGCAGTCAGCAACAAATGGCGGGCCGGGGAAAAGCGGGATGCGCTGGAACACGCGGCGCGCATGAAAGAGCGCAACTGCCTGCGCTGCGCCACCCCTTTCATGAGCGAGGGGGCGCACCATCGGATGTGCAACGGCTGCCGCCAGTCCGTCCGCACCATGTTTGAGGGAGCCGTCTAATCATGAACCAGCTTGTACGCCAGCTTGACGTGATCGAGGGGGGGCATTTGGCCTCCCCTCGGTCGGCTCAAATGAACCGACTAATGAACCCCGAAAAGTGGGTGGCCGTCCAAGTGGTCGCAAATTTGGCTGGGGTATCTTATCGAGCGGTAGCCAAGGCCGTTGAGGCGCGGGCATGGCGCGGCTGTGATCTCCTCGTTCGCGAGGAGATCACCGGGCGCGGGCGGGGCGGCAAATCGCTGCTGGTGCATGTGGACAGCCTGCCCGCCGATCTACGTGAGGCGTGGTACCTGGAACGCGGCATCGTCCTGCATGAAAAACCCGACCTTTCGACCGGCGAAACGGTTCTGATCCCAGAGCAGACCTATCAGAACAATGCGCGGTTTGAGACCGATCTGGAATTGGCACGGTGGCGGCATGAGGTAATCCGCCCTGTCCTGACCCTTGAAAAGCTGTCGGCAGATCGCGCCGCGCTGATCGGGGAACTGGCAGCAACACCGCGCCTATTCCCGAACGGCACTCGCAAGGCCGTCACGAAACAGACTTTGTATAACTGGGTGAAAGCGTTCGAGGCCGAGGGGCTGAACGAGTTGATCCGCAAGCGCCGCGCTGACACGGCGGTGAAGCGCCAGCAGGTCACACGCGCTTGGGACAGGTACTTTGCCGAGCATATCGACGCAACCGCGCAGGCCAAGGTGAGCGATGAGCTGACCGGTTACATCCGGTCGCTCTGGGCCTCGGGCGAGCGCGGCTGGCGCTCGATCTCGGAGAATTCCACCACACGGCTGATCGAGCTTTCCCGCGATCTGCGCGTGGTGTCCTTTGATGCGCTGGATTTGGGACGCTGCGGCGACACCGCAAAAGCGCTGACGCAATTCGGCATTTGCCACGTGAACCGGCGCAAGGTCGAGACCGAGCGCGAATATCGGATCATCGCCGTCAAGAACAAGGATAACGCGGTATTCCAGGACAAATACATGCCCTCGATCCGCCGCGATTATTCGGACCTGATGCCACGCCAGATCGTCGTGGGCGACGTTCACCCCGTCGATATCATGATGCGCCGCCCCGATGGCACTGTGGTCTATCCCAAGGCGATTGCCTGGGTCGATGTGGCGACCAACGAAATTCACATGACGTTCGTGCTGCTGGAACCCAAAGAGGGCATCCCCCGCGAGCATGTCGCGATGAGCTTTCAGGCCATGGTCGAGGAATGGGGCCTGCCCCAGATGCTCTATCTGGACAACGGTTCCGAGTATTCCTGGGATGCGATGATCGGCGGGTTCACCCAGCTATCCAAGCTGACCGGCGGCGGTATGGGGGGTCTATGACCTGGACGGCAGCCCCGATGTCGCCAAGCGGGTCGCCCAGGGCCGCGAAGCCATCACCCGCTCGCGGCCCTACAACGCGAAGGGCAAGCCCGGCATCGAGGGCGCGTTCGGCAACCTCGAACAGGTGTTCTTTGCGACAATTCCGGGCTGGACCGCTGGCGACCGGATGAACAAGAAAACCCACGCCAAGGGCAAAGACCCGGTGGCGTTTCAGGGCGATGCCTCGGCCTTTCTCGATACTGCCGGGCAGGCCTTGGAATGGTATCACAAGCGCCCCCAGCATGGCCGCCTGATGGGGGCCAGCCCCAACGAGTGCCTGCGCGGGTTCATCGACCAGGGCTGGGGCAAGACGGTGCTTTCGCGCCCCGAGGTGCTGGCGCTGGCGTTCTCCGAGGAGGTCGAGCGGGTGCCGGATCGCGGGCGCGTCAGCTATACGCCCCGGCGCGGTGAGACGCTGCATTACTATGCGGATGAATTGCTGGGTTATGATCGGCGCATCACCTTGCGCGTGCCTGCGTTCAACCCGGAATTCGTGTTCTGTTTCGATGGCGATGAGCTGATCTGTCAGGCCTTCCCCGAGCGCGCCTATGGCGTTCTCGATCCGCGCGGGGCCGAGGAGGTCAACCGCCGTGGCAAGGCCTTCCGCCGTCAGATCGCCGAGAAGCGCCGCCATGTGGCGTTATTGCCCCTGACCGATGAGACCGCACGCCATATCGCACACATGCCGGATGCGCCCGAGGCCCCGGTGGCGGCTGTCGTCGATGCAGGGATGAGCGCGTCCCGGCAAGCCCAGGTGCGGGCGAAACATGTCGAATGGCTGCGCAGCCGTGGTGTGCCGGAACACGTCATCAGCCGCACGTCAGAAGGCACAGACGCCGCCCCGGAGGTGCCCGATATGAGCAGCGCCGCCGCAGCGGGGGCCGTCCAGACGCGCAGCACGTCGCTGAATTTCGCCCCAAACTACAGCATCCCGATCACCATCAATGAAGCCACCGACGCCGAGGCCGTGCGCGCGGCGGTGCAACAGGAGATCGCGGAAGTGGAAGAACGCGCACGGGTCGATGCGAGGGGCTTGCTGCACGATGAGTAACGTGATGATGATGCTGGGGGCTTACCCCTTCATGCTGGACACCGCCGCTTATCAGCGGCTTAGCCGGGTCTCCTCCTACCGCTGGAAACAGCAGGATCGCATCGGGCGCAAACCGGCGCAGCACTATGTCGGGCCGGGCGCGGATCGGATCACCCTGCGAGGTGAAATCCTGCCCCACTGGAAGGGCGGCCTTCA
>NZ_JAMFMB010000032.1 GCF_023502395.1 Ruegeria spongiae
TTGCCCCAATGCTGGTCATCCTCATTCTGTTGGCAGCGTTTCCCGAAATCATACTGTGGCTCCCAAAGACAGTTATGCCGGGGGCATTCCGCTAGTGGCGTCTCGAGTTGCGCTATGAGCGCATTCCGAGGGCAGCCAAGTTAACCCCATGACAAATGCGAAGCTCGCGCGTCGCAACAGGAAGGATCGATATGAAACTTGCAGGTAAGACCGCCATCGTGACCGGAGGAGGCCGCGATATTGGCCGCGCTGTTGCGATCAAACTCGCCTCAGAAGGCGCAAATGTTGCGATCAACTATTTTTCCAGCTCGAATGGCGCGGCGGAAAACGTTGCTGCAATCGAAGGCAATGGCGGTAAAGCGATTGCCCTGCAGGGCGACCTGAACAAGAAGGCGGATGTTGACGCGCTGGTGTCTCGCACGGTCGAAGCCTTTGGTGGCGTTGACGTTCTGGTCAACAACGCTGGCGGTCTGATCGCCCGCAAAACCATTGCGGAAATGTCCGTTGAGCATTGGGACGCTGTGATGAGCCTGAATCTGACCAGCACATTCCTGATGACGCAGGCGTGTCTGTCCAGGATGACGTCCGGAACCATCGTCAACCTCGCCAGTCAAGCCGGGCGCGATGGTGGTGGGCCGGGCGCCGTCGCATATGCCACGGCCAAAGGCGCGGTCATGACCATGACACGCGGTTTGGCAAAGGAAGTTGGTCCCGACATTCGCGTAAATGCGCTTTGTCCCGGCATGATCGATCCCGATTTTCACAACGTTCACACGCCGGATGCAGGTCGCCGCGGCTTTGAGGCCAACGCGCCGCTCAAGCGTCAAGGTCATGTCGATGATGCAGCGAACCTCGTTCTATTCCTTGCCTGCGAGGACAGCGCTTTCATCACGGGCGCAAATATAGATCTCAACGGTGGCATGCTTTTTTCCTAGCAACTGTAGGTGAACAGAATTGCCGACCCACAGTGTCAATTCAGAGTAGTCAATCCAGAAACGCTTTGACGCCTGCGATGACTGGGCGCAGGGCGGCGCGGCAGGCATTGTCGCCCATGTGGGCCACGCGGAACACCTCTTCCTTGTTCGCACCGAAACCACCTGCAATGCGAATCTGGTGGTATTCGATCAGATACCGCACAAGGTCTGAGGAACGGAATGCCCCACTGGTTTTCACCCCCGTCACGCCCGGCGATCTTGAGCCCTCTTCGATCTGGAGTTCCAATCCCACCCCTTCCATCGCGTCACACAGAAAAGCGCGTGCGTCTTCATGCCGGGCGTAGCGTGTTTCCAACCCCTCGGTCTGCATTTCCAATAAAGCAACGTCCAGCGCATGGACCACGCCGACCGGCATGGTGGTCAGGCTCGGGTGCCAGTCGGGTGCGGCCTCAAGCTGTTCTTTCCAGCGGCGGATATCGGTGAATCCGCCCCGGGGGGATTTTTTTTGCGCGATCCGGGGCCAGGCCGCATCGGACACAGCAACAAGACCAAGCCCGGGTACGGACCCCAGCCCCTTTTGCGAACCCGAAGTCATTATGGTGACACCCCAGTCATCCATGTGAGAGGCCGCTGTTCCAAGACCACTGACGGAATCCACCAGAACCGGCACACCCGCCTCGCTTGCCACTTTGGCCAAGGCTTCGACCGGGTTCAGCAGTCCGGTCGAGGTTTCGACATGGGTGAAACAGACAAGATCAATTTGCTGTTGCCCAAGTGCAGAGCGCAGTTGATCCGGGTCCGCAGGTCTGCCCGGCTCGACAGGCAGCAAAACGGCGATCCCACCGCATCCCTCGACAGACTTTCTGAGCACATTGCTGAAATAGCCCGCGTCAAGAATCAGCGCTGTCTGGCCTTCGTCCAGCAACGCGCGCACCGCCATCTCGTTGGCCAGTGTCCCGCATCCCGGGACAATGGCAACATATCCATCGGTGCCGAACACCGGTTGCAGGTTCCGGGTCGCGCGGACGTATGCCTGCGAAAACTCTGGGCCCACGTGCAGGCCCTGCGATCCGTATTGCGCGGCCAGCACCTTTTCCGAGACCTCGACCGGCCCCGGTGTGAAGTTTCGAATGCGTGCCATCAGTAGGTCGCCCGCCCGCCGGACAGGTCAAAGACGGCGCCCGAGTTGAAGGTGCAATCGTCGGAGGACAACCACATGACAAGCCGCGCAGTTTCCTCGACCGTGCCCAGGCGCTTCATCGGGGATTTGTCGATCATGATCTGCACAAACTCCGGTGTCATCTGGTCCAGAATGGCGGTCTTGACTGCTGCGGGCGCGATGCAGTTGACGCGGATGTCGGTCAGCGCGAGTTCCTTGGCCAGTGACTTGGTAAAACCGATCACACCGGCTTTGGCAGCCGAATAGGCCGAGGCATTGGGCGTGCCCTCCTTACCGGCGAGCGAGGCCATGTTGATGATCCGGCCAAAGCCCTTTTCCTGCATCACCGGCACCACGGCGTGGGCCAGATAGAAGGTGCCGGTCAGGTTGACCTCGATAACCTTGGCCCAGGTGGCAGGGTCGTTGTCGACCACCGGCAGGGTTGGCCCCGCAAATCCAGCGTTGTGCGACAGAAAGTCGATCCCACCAAAAGCCGCGCGCGTATCAGCCACGGCTTGGGCGATCTGGCTGGGGTCGCTGATATCGACGTGACAGGCGATCGCCCCGTCAGGTGCATTGTCAGGCGTGGACATGTCCCAGATCGCCACCTTGGCCCCTGCCGCAGCATAGTGACGGGCGATCTCGGCCCCGATCCCGGCCGCGCCGCCGGTGATGACGGCGACGCGATCCGAGAAGTCAAAACTCACATTGCTCATGATACCTACCGAATAAAGGTTTTCACATAGTCAGCCCCCAGGCCGACCTTTTCGAAATGCGCGCGGCACATATCAATCTTGGTAAAGACGTCCTCGTATCCAAGGTGATTGCCGTCCGGGTCGACATAGTACATGACGCCGTTCACCTGAAAATAAGTGATCATCTCATCCACATCATCGGGCACGACCAGCGTGTGCGTCTCACCAGGAGGCTCGTAGACATAGCTGCCTTCCACGGCTTCCCAGTCATGCTCGAGATAATGCCAGCGACCTTTCAGCACGAACCCATGCACCGGGTTGGGATGGCGGTGGCGCGACAGGACACCGGCCTTGGTGACTTTCAACAGGTTCATCCAATAGCCCTGGGAAACATTCAGGCAGAGTGGGCGGAAGAACACGGTTTCGGTCTGCTGCACCCACATGCGCGGGTCATTTTCAGAGAGTGCGTCCTTCACAACGATGTCCGGCAAGGCGTCCTGTGGCATCGGGTGCTTGTAGGGCACCCGGGGATTTTCGTCTTCACTGACCAGTGGCATTCAAGCTTCCTTTCGTGACTAAGCAGCGGCGTATCCGCCATCGACATTCAAGAGTGTTCCAGTAATAAAGTCGGCAGCTTCCGAGGCAAGGAACAGCGCCGGACCGACCAGATCTTCGGCCTGGCCCCATCGGCGCATCGGGGTGCGCGCCAGAATGGCGGCGCTCCGGTCGGGGTCGTTTTGCAGATTTTCCGTGAGTTGTGTGGCGATCCAGCCCGGCGCCAGCGCGTTCACCCGGATGCCGTCAGGCGCATAGGCGATCGCCAGCGACTTGGTCAGTTGTGCAATACCACCCTTGGAGGCCGCATAGCCGGGCACCAACCCGCCTCCGAAATAGCTGAGCATTGAGGCGATGTTTATGATCGACCCGTTGGTCCGCGCCAGCTTGCCGCGTGCAGCGGCACAGACCCGCATCGTGCCGGTCAGGTTGATGTCCACGACCTGCGCAAAGACCTCTGGCTCCAACTCTTCGCTTCGGCGGATCACACCGGCGGCGTTCACAACCACATCCAACCTTGGAATGTCTGCAACCAGCGCCCGCACTGCGGCGTCATCGGTCACGTCAAGACTGTGGAAAGTCAGATCGGTCGCCGACGCTGGCAATTCGCCAAGCCCCGCAGCCTGTACGCGAAACCCGGCCTGCAAGAACCCCTGCGCAATTGCAAGACCCAACCCTCCAGTCCCACCCGTGACCAATGCAGCTCTTTGAGTGTCAGCCATTGCGCAATTCTCGAGTTGTCCATAGTGTGGATGCACAGTTCAATATATGGACTACATACGATATCCAACCATCGTGTCAATCACTCAAAGGCCACGCATGACCAAACAGGTTCAAGGAACGCAGAGCTTTTCGCGCAGCATTGAATTGTTGCAGCATATCGTCGACCGATCCGAGCCGCCCTCACTTCGGGATCTGGTCGAGGAACGAAGCCTGACGCGGCCGACAATTTATCGCCTGCTGGCAGGCCTGGAAGCGGAAGCCTTGATCGTTCAGACAGCTGATCGGCGCTACAAGGCCGGGCCACGCCTGATCAACCTCGCCAGACATTCGCTGGCGCAAACAGACATTCGCGAAACCGCTCGTGACCTGCTGGAAACTCTGCGGGATAAAACCGGGGAAACGGTGCACCTGGCGATCCGATGCGGGGACGGTCTGGTTTACATAGACAAGATCGAAAGCCATGAAACAGTGCGTATGAGCTCGACCATCGGCACCTTTGTCCCCCTTCACTCCAGTGGCGTTGGCAAAGCCTACCTCTCGGCCTTGCCCGTGCAGAGTTTCCAATCCCTGCTTGCGAACATGACCCTTGAAGCTATCACCCCATATACCACGACCGATCCTGCGGCTTTGGAAGAACAGATCGAAACCTGTCGGAGACAAGGCTATGTGTTCGATAGTCAAGAGAACGAAGCCGGCATTGCGTGTTATGGAGCTGCCATAGTTGGCGACAGGGACGACCCGGTTGCCGCTGTCAGCGTTTCAGTTCCTCTTTTTCGGCTAAGCAAAGAACAGAAAAGATATACCGGTCCTCTTTTGGAATGTGTCAACAACATCTCCAACCGATTAGGTGTTTGATCCCACGGTTTGATGGTGTCCAGATCAGAAACAAAACCTTCAGCTACCAGAACAGATGGTGTTCGTGCAACAATGACCCTCCCATTCAAGTTGTTGCAAATCCACAATTGCACCGCCAGGCCAGCGGGGGCATCTACACCTTAAGAGTCCGCGGGATACCTTATTCAATAAAGGTAGTCGGTTGTTGCAGACAGCCTTATCAACCACTGCGCAAGCAAGTTCATCAAACCTTGGTCTCCAGAGAAAACGACCACCCGCGCCGTCGCGCCAACTCTGAGTGGCTGCCCTGCAACCGGACCTTCCGGTGTTATGCGCACCTGAAACCTCTGCGAGAAACTGACCCATCGTGAGGGGTTGCCAACCTGCGGCAAACGACCCGAGGCTATGCCCTGCCCTCTTTCCACGCCCCAACCAATGCTTTCCACGCGTCCTGCAAACACCTGCCCGGGATACAAATAAAGACCAAATTCCACTTTCTGGCCGTCCCGAATGACCGACAACGCGTTTTCTTCGAAATTTGCGACGATCCACCAATTCTCTGCATCTACAAGCGTCATCACGGCCCGGCCGACAGTTGCGTAAGCGCCTGTATGAAGCTGCAGGTTGTCGACAAGCCCGCCTGCCGGTGCCCTCACCGTCGTTTGCGACAAGCTGAGATTGGCCTTGGCGAGCATTGACTTGATCTGCCGAAGTTCAGCGCGCTCCCAATCTGTCGTACCCTGCTGATTAAGCGCCAGTTCCGCATGGTCGAGCTTGGCCTGCAGACGGTCCACTTCGATTTGATAGGCCTCTGGATCAATACGGAACAGAGGGTCACCTACTTTGACCTTGGCACCCTCTTCGACAAGAACCTCGACCACCTCACCCGGCACCTGCGGGGCGACAGGGATAACGGCAGCCTGCACATAGGCGTCCCGCGTCATCGGCGTGAAGCGATCGGATGCAATGTAGTAGATGAAAAGCAAGATGATCAGGCAAAACAACGAAGTTACCCAGAATCTGATGGTTGTCTTGCCATGCCTCAGTGCCGCCATCATCCTATCCCTTCATATGTGAGCGCCAATTTCGAAGTGTCCGGCAGGATCGGCGTGTTTTCTGCTTCTATCGACGTGACCACCAATGCCAGCTGGTGGCGCATCTCGCGAATGAAATTGACACCAAAGAGCCACGCGCGCTGGCTCTCTCCTGCTTTGATCGGCATCGACTTGACCTCTTCTATTGCTACATCCAAAGCGGCGAGCCGCGCACGAATTGTTCCGTCCTCCAAAGCGCGCCCCGCAGACAACTCGTCTGCCAATGCTTCGACCAACAGTCCCACCTGTTCGAGGGCGCCGGTGGTCGGCGCGATCATTGCTCGGCTGATTTCGGGGTCTTTGATACGCTGCAAGGCCTGATGCAATGTCCACATCTGGTGAAACATGTTGCCGGTTGCATGAGTCATGCCACCATAGTCGTATTTTGCGCGGATCTTTCCGCGCAACATGTAGCTGAAGTCATATAGAAGCGCAAAATCTGTCTGCACGTCTGTCTGCAGGCGCAGCAGATGCGCGTTCAGCATTGCCGGATCGGGGTCCTTGGCCGAAGATATGCGCTGCAGGGCGGGCGTTAAGGCCCGCAGATTGTCGGCCACATTCTTTCGCAGCATATCTGCCGGATGCTCCGGCCAGAGGTTTTGTCCGATCACAAGTGCCACGACAAATCCCAAAACGGCACCTAACACCCGCTCCTCGGCGGGAACCACCGTCGCGACGGGAAAGGCCGCGGTGCCGAGAATGACGGCAATACCAATGCAAATCTGAAATCCGGAATAGGAAATCCGGTCATGCCCCGCACCGATATAGGCCCCGATCAGAAACCCCGTAGCAAGCCATGCCAACAACAGCGGAAAATGGGGCGCAACAGAGATCAGCCCCAACCCCAAGAGACTGTAGGCCGAGCCCGCCAGCACACCCGGAAACCAAAGGCGGACCCGCAGATGAGACTTTCCGAGGTTGGGTTGCACCATCACCACAACCAGCCCTAGCACCAGATATGCACCAGCCGGCACAAAGGAACTCAGATGAAGCAGCAGCGCCACGGCAACACCCAATGTGAGTTTGAGCGCGGCTTTTGCGCTGTCCTGTGCAATCCACGCAGTCTGCCCTGCTGGCGAGGGCTCGACGGGGATCGGCACCTCGGACATCTCGGGGTCGGCAAGTGCCATTAGGTTTTCTTGCAGTTCGCGCACGGCAGTCGTGAAGGCAGCCAATTTGGACGGCAACCGCCGCAATTCGATGTCGGGTTCCTGCAGGTTCTCCGCTGCGATGATCCTGTGGCGGTCAATGACCCTTAGGGGCGCATCCAGGCCACCCAAACCTGCGGGGTCTTTCATGCCCTGGGCAAGCCCACGCAGGACCGAATTCATGGCAGCGCAGACCTTCGCCACTTCGTCGCCCTGCGGCATATCTTGCAGGGTGCGTTCCATATGGCGGACATTGACATAGGCCAGCATCAGGTTGCGCATACGCTGGCGGACAGCGTCATATTGCTGCTGCTCACCTCGGTAACGCCATTTCAGGCAATCAACCTGATGCCGCCACTTGCCGAAATTCATGAGGCTGACCGGGCTGGGATGATAGGAAATCACCTGCCCGGCCGTTAGGCGGTCTGCGGTTCGGTCCAGCAACACGGCACATTCCTGCGCAATCCCAGAGCACAGGTTGTCAAGATCGCGCGTGCTTGGCGCGGGCCAGAGGCACAGCATCACCAGCCAGGTCACCGCCAGTCCAAGGACGATTTCCAACGTCCAGTAAAAAGCGACCTGCTCACCCAGCTTCGCCCCCCCGATGGCTGCAAAAGCAGCGCCGACAACGATCAGGTTTGCAAAGAAGGCTGCAAACGCCCCCGGCCAGCGCCCACGAAAGCCCTGAGCCGCCCAATAGCCCAAAATGCAGGTCACAATGAGTGTGGCGAGCATGAACAGGGGACGGGCAGTCAGGAAGAGATCGATTGTGCCAAATGAAATGACCGTGCCCAAGGCGGATCCGGCGACCAGTAAAAACCCCGCCTTTGGCGATTCATCATGCATCAGGAACGCAATCACCAGGACCGGAAAAATAACAAACACACCGGTCTGCGCGCCCAACAGCGCCGCCAACGCTATACACAACACCATCACAATTGCTACACGCAGCGCTGTGATAACACGAAGACGTTTGATCTGATCATTCAAACTCAACATTCAAGTATCGATCTATCCGCCGCTCTAGTTGCTTGGAATTGGTAACAATAAACGGTCGCTCTCGAAACGGTCATTGGCAAGTTGGGTGCGGTTTTGTAACTTTGATCGCGCCGAATAAACGCACCAAATCGACATTGTCGCAAACTTTGATGTTAATCGAAACATGTGCGCTGACTGGGCGAAATTACCCAATCAGCTCTGCAAAATGACGGAATCCGTTTGTCGAGGATCCAAGCTGACTTTTGCGGATCATGTGCGCAGTCTCGCTGCCAGCCAAGGAAGCCGCGGTTGAGACATAGGATCTGAATGCGAGCACCGGATGGGTTTACTTTTGACGAAAGGGTGGTCCTGTTCCACGAAATTACTCAGGTAATCCCTTCTGATCATCCGGATTGGGACCGGACCAAGCAGCAAGGAACCTGATCCGCTGATCCGATCATGGCCAGCGGTTAAAACTACCCAATCACGCCGGACACAAGACCGCTTCTGTGTATCCACCTGCAACCGTTCCCTGCCGTGTACCTTGTTAAGGTCGGCAGCAATTCTACTGATCACAATGCGTTTGGACCGTGTGGCGATGCGGTGCACAACTTCAATTAGCAGGTCCACAACCGCATAACATCTCTCGGTCATGCGGAATATGAACCCGTCTACTGAAGTGATGGGGTTGCCTGGCTCAACCGAAAAAAGGTGACCTGATTTTGTGCTGGCTCTAGAACCCTGCTCTGAAAAACAGACAGGTTCAAATTGAAGCGAACGTAAAGCCACAACGCGTGGGTAATGATCTGAGGAGGAAATCGGTGATGCTTGTAGTTGATAAGCGACAAATTGGTCGATGCCACCTACCTCCAAATCCAGATACGAGCAACCGTAGGGTGGTTAACGTGATAACACCCTCACGGGTGCAATTCAGTCACGAACGACCCGGGCAGTGAGACTTCCAAGATTTCGATGTCGTCCGAGACATCTGAGAAACGATTCTTGAAGCTGGGCGGTATGACAAATGCATCGCCCAGTTCCAGTTGGTACGGGTTGCGGTCCTCTCCTTCTATCGTCATGCGGCCTTCCATGACAAAAGCAAATAGAATGTCGGTGTCGTGGCTTGTCCAAACACCCTCGGCGCCCGCAACCTTCCGGACGACTTGCACCCCGGCCACACCCTTGGTGTTTTCGTTGATCGTAGTATCGCGACACTCGAAGCCGGGGATGCGGAAGGGGTGCCAGGTGGCTTCGTTGCCCTTGTTGTAAACAAAGCGTTGGCCTTGCCATTCGCGGTCCGGGCGCAGATGCGGAGTGGGTAATTCCATGTCATGGTCAATCTCGGTGACATGTTCGGCAGGCACGCCAATCTCGACCACTTCGATCCCGTCGCTTGCTTCCAGCACCCGGTGCCGAATCTCGGGTGGCTGGATGAAACAATCGCCAGCCTGTAGGGTGATGGGCTCTCCCTGGTCTTCGTAGACGACCTTTACCCAACCGCGATAGCAAAAGATCAGTTGAAAGCCGACGCGGTGAAAATGGACCATATCAGGTACCTTGCCGCCATTCGGGATTCGGATGTGACTCGCGATGATCGATCCTCCCAAACGCGTCGGGATGAGATCGCGATACTGCATGCCCGCGCGACCGATGATCCAAGGCGCGGAATCCTTGAGCCGGTGTACCACATAGCTGTGTTCTGTTTTCGGCATCACGAGCGGCGGGTGAAGTTCCTCGACCTCGATTCGTGTCCCGTTCGGAGCGATCAGAACGCGTTCACCTTCGGCAAAGCTATCTGGATTTTCGACCCGGAACCGCAATGTGCCCGGGCTTTCGGTTG
This sequence comes from Ruegeria spongiae, assembly GCF_023502395.1. Taxonomy (GTDB): domain Bacteria; phylum Pseudomonadota; class Alphaproteobacteria; order Rhodobacterales; family Rhodobacteraceae; genus Ruegeria_C; species Ruegeria_C spongiae. The sequence continues at coordinate 9,962 of NZ_JAMFMB010000032.1, forward strand.
CATCGGCATTGACCTCAACGCGCAGCCCATGGCCAGAGAATGTCGCCACGCGCGGGTTGTCGGCCGGATAAATCGTATCCATTCGCATCTTCAATGTTCTGGTGAAGAACGGGATGTCTTTGACGAGCTCTTTTGTCGGAAGTCTCACTTCTGCGAAAATCCGGGGCGCGGCCTGTTTTGGGTCAGGCACATGTGCTTCAGAGTCCTTGGATTGCTCTGCTGCCGCCAGGTTCGCGCGAAGAGCTGTGAAGTTATCGGCCATTTTCGGTCGTTCCTCAGGTGGTTCAATTCAAAGCAGCTTCACGCGCAGTTGCGGTCTTGGCGGTTGGCTTGAAGTTTTCGGCTGCAAGATTCAGTTCATCAAGTCGGCGGTCGATCTTGCTCAACAACCCCGACAATTGCTCTCGTTCCAGGGGATCCAGCACTTCGAGCACCGAGTACATTCTGGCCTGTGCATCGGCAAAGCAGGCATTCGCGATCTTCTTGCCCGCCTTCGTCAGTACCAGATTGCTGGATCGAAGGTCGTCCTTGGACGCGCGCGCGGTCACTAGGCCACGTTTGCGCAAACCGCTCACGCCCCGGCTGATCGTCGCCTTGTCCATGTTTGCCTTATCGGCAAGCTCTGACGAGGTCAGTTGATGATCGCAGTTCAGCAGAAGCATGATCCGAAATTCCCGGGGGCCAAACTCGTATCGATCCTGATAGAATGCGATCCCGCCGCGCATGAACTTTCGTGACAAGTTGGTGAGCCTGACACTCAGGAAGTTCTTCAGACTATTCGGTTCCAGTGCGGCGAGCTGTTCTTGCTTGTTCATGACTTCAACTGACCTATCGGCATGTGAGGGGATACTCGTGCCCCTTGACAAAAAAAGGTATGGGAAGGCATCTTCACTGTCAACTTGTTGAAAGTGAAATTAGTTGCAACACTAATAATAAGATGGCCTCACGAAAGACGCCCGGACTGATTAACTGCTCCTTCCGGGGCACCAAAACATGGGAGAAGAACATGAAACTGTTACTCAAAAGCCTGCAAAGCTATTGCCTCGCGCCCGCGGCGCTTGCCACGCTCCTTACTCTTTCGCCGGTCCCTGTTCTGGTTGGGGAGGCGATGGCCGAGTCGTTTCCTGAGAAGCCTGTCACACTCATGATCGGCTTTCGTGCGGGCGGCGGAATGGACACGACTGCCTCGATTCTGATCCCCGAGATCGAGAAAGCGCTCGGTCAGCCTGTTGTGAAATCCATGCAGCCCGGCGGTGGCGGCGCAAAGGCTGCATCGCTTCTTAAAGAAGCTGATCCGGATGGTTACACAATCGCGCTGGGTGCCACGTCAACTTTTGCGTTCAACCCAGTCGTTATTCCCGACAAAACGCCTTACACGTCGGCAGACTTCGACTATATCGTCGGCCTTGTTGGATCTGGTGAAGCGATCATGGCGCGCGCCGATGCACCCTATGACACATTCCAGGAGATGATCGACTACGCAAAGGCCGGTAACGATCTGACGTACTCGGGCCAGACGCCTTTTGATAGAATCCTGATCCAATACCTGAACAGGAAAGAAGGCATCAACATCAAACACATCTCTACCAAGGGCGGTTCGGAAGCGATCAAGAACATCCTTGGCGGGCACACGGACCTGTCATTCACCGGTGGGAACCACCTCAAGCAGTACCAACGTGGCGAAATCAAGTTTCTGGCAAGCCTGCGCCCTGAACGCCTGCGCGATGCGCCTGATGTTCCCAGCCTGACCGAGCTCGGATACCCGATCGATTTCGGAAACGTTTTCTTTATTGTGGCCCCAAAAGGCACGCCGGATGACGTGAAGGCAAAGCTTGCAGAGGCGGTTTCGGCGGCCCGCGACTCTGATGCGTTTGGTGAGTACATGTCCAAAACGCCTTATTTCACGGCACCCGCAACGGGTGACGAAATCGTTGACGCAATTGCCGCGCAAGAAGCGCGCAATCGCGAAATGATGCAAGCCTTGTCCGAGTAAGTCGGGTGCAAGCGATACGCAACGATGTGATGGTCGCGCTGGCCCTGATTATCAGCGCTGCCATCGTGTTGCTTTTCGTCATTCCAGGTCAAACGACTGAAGGCTTCGAAGGTGAATTCTCGCAGGCGGTCATGCCCTATGCGGCAGCCACGCTTATTCTTCTCTCTTCGGTCGCTCTTTTGTTCCGGTCGATCCATTCCTTGCGGGTCGGCTATGCACCGCCAACGGAAGGGGAGGTTCTGGAGGTGCCAGCAGATCGGGTGTTTTGGGCGGTGTGCGGTCTTGGCGTCGCCATCTTTGTTGTCGCTCTCATTGTCCTCGATACGGTTGGCTTCATCCTCGGAGGCGCGGCGCTGATTGCGGCAGTCGGTTTGGCTTTCAATCATCGCAAAGCAATTTGGATTGCCGTTCTGGCGCTGTTGTTTCCCTCGGTTATGGCGCTCTTGATCAGGTACGGGCTGGGGCTGGTCTTGCCATGAGTGATCTTGCAACAGCCTTCTTCGAGGCCTTCTCGTTTTTCAATATTCTGATGATCTTCGCCGGTGTCATGCTCGGCATTATTGTCGGCGCGATTCCGGGTCTGTCGGCCCCGATGGCAATCGCAATAGCAGTGCCGCTGACGTTTTACATGGACCCGCTAACAGCCCTCGCATTCCTGATCAGTGTCAACAAGGGAGGGACATTTGGCGGAGCAATCTCGGGCATTCTTCTGAATACCCCGGGATCACCCGAGGCGGCGGCAACAACGCTGGATGGCTACCCGCTCGCAAAGAAAGGGCAACCGATCCGCGCCTTGCGGGCCGCCCTTTTTGCATCCAATGGCGGCGATTTCTTCAGCGATCTGGTTCTGATCCTCGTGGCAGCGCCACTCGCGCTTTTTGCGCTGAAACTCGGCCCTGTCGAAATCGGTGCCTTGGTGGTGGTGGCATTGGCTTTTGTGTCGGAACTACTGGCGAAATCTCCTTCCAAGGGGCTCATCGCGGTCGGTTTCGGATTGCTGGTCGCTTCGGTCGGTGCCGATCCCACAATGGCCATTCCACGCATGACCTTCGGGTCGATTGATCTGCAAGGCGGCGTACCGCTCATGTCGGTCGGGATTGGTATCCTGGCGCTATCGGAAGTGCTCGTGCAGCTTGAACGCCGTTTCCGTCGCACCCGCACCATCGAAGACAAACCGCTGGAATTCGGCAAATCCAGCGACGACCGGTTTACCCGCAAAGATCTGCGCAGAATCGCGCCGACGATCGGTCGGTCCGCAGTCATTGGAACCGTGGTCGGAGCATTGCCGGGCCTGGGCACAACATTGGCCGCATTCCTGGGGTATTCCGCCGCGCGCCGATCCTCGAAGACGCCTGAGTCCTTTGGCAAGGGCAACATCGAAGGCGTCGCAGGTGCGGAGGCCGCAAATAGTGCCGTAGTTGGCGCCAACTTGATTCCACTGCTTGCGCTTGGCATTCCGGGAAACATCGCCGCCGCCTTGCTTGTCGGCGCCTTTATCATTCACGGCATTGTGCCCGGCCCCTGGCTGTTTGAAGAGCAGCCGGTGCTGATCTACGGCCTGTTCATTTCGATGGTGTTTGCGACCTGTATGAATCTGATAGTCGGGAACCTGTTCCTGCGATATTTCGCGATGGTGTTGCGCATTCCCGCGTATATCACATTCCCTTCGATTGTCTTTCTGTGCGTTGTCGGCAGCTACATTAACGAGCAAAGCCTCTTTGCGGTTGGAATCACCCTGGTTTTCGGCATCGTCGGTTATCTGATGCGCCAATTCGGCATCCCGGTCGTGCCCTTCATCATTGGGCTCATCCTTGGGCCGATGCTCGAACACTCCCTCAGCCAGACCTACGTGCTGACAGACGCCTCACTTGCCGGGCTGCTCGACTACCCGGTGGCCCTGGCACTCTATCTACTGGCCCTGATCATTATTCTCCGACCCCTTGTGATGCGGCGGCGCCCATCTGGCGGCGGAGAGGACAATGGAGAAATAGTTTGATGACCCCCAATGTGAGCCCGTCCTTGCTCGGGAAATTCTTGGTCGCACAAAGCGGTACTTTTGAGGTCGCGTCCTATCAGACGTTTGATCTGACGGTGGAACTGGGTGTGTTCGGGATGGACGACAAGGGCTCTGTCCGCTTTGTGTTCCACGGTGCGAAGGATTATTCAGAACCACAGACAGAAGACCCGACAGCGCCGGGCTACGTTACCGCCCGCACCTCTAGCGGCAAGGCGCTCGAGGTGGCCTGGCATCCTTTCCTTTCCGAACGGCCCTGGTTCAATACGCTTGAGGTCCGGTTGGTCGAAGGCGGTTTGCGCCCCGGGGACAAGATTTTTGTCACGCTGGGTGATACCAGTCAGGGCAGCCCGGGGTTTCGCATGCAAACTTACTGTCAGGACGAGTTCAAATTCAGGGCGATGATTAACCCGTTCTCGACCCAGCAGTTCCGCGAGATGGAGCAGATGCCGACAATAACGGTCGGGCCGACCGTTGCGCACCGGCTTGTCGCCGTCCTGCCGACGGTTCGCCAGGTCGGAGAGAAATTCCGCCTGAGCGTGAAAGCGGAAGACATCTGGGGCAACCCGACAGACAAGACCGCACTTGATCTTACGCTGACACCGTCGCTGCCTGTCCACGGGCTTCCGGCAACCGCACAACTGGAAGCAGGGAAATTCGCCCTTATCCTGGAGGATATCAAGACCGATCAGGCGGGTGATCTGACAATTTCGGTGACATGTCCGAAGACGGGCATGTCCTGCCAGACAAATCCTTTGCGGATTCAATCCGAGCGGTCGCATGGCCATTTCTGGGGTGACCTGCATGGGCAGTCGGGCGAGACCATCGGCACAAATTCGGCTTGGCGTTACTTTGAATTCGCCCGTGACAAGGCGTTCATGGACATTTGCAGCCATCAGGGCAATGACTTTCAGATTTCGGATGCCTTCTGGCAAGAGCTCAACAACATCACCAGGGAATTTGACGCGCCAGGGAGGTTCCTCGCGATCCCGGGTTACGAATGGTCAGGAAACAGCACGGTTGGTGGCGACCGGAACATCTGGTTTCGCTCCGAAGGGGAAGTCATTCGCCGCGCGCACCGGGCTTTGGTCGATGAGGCCGAAAACCCCGAAACCGATTGCCACACGGCCCAAGACCTCTTTGACACATTCGTTGCCGAGGGCACCGACGTGGCTGTGGGTGCTCACTGCGGCGGGCGGTATGCGGATATCACTGTTGCCCATGATGGTCGGGTGGAAAACTCGGTCGAAATCCATTCCGCATGGGGCACGTTCGAGTGGATCTTGCAGGACGCCTTTGATTGCCATCACCGCGTAGGAATTGTTGGGCAAAGCGATGGCCACAAGGGCAGACCCGGCGCCAGTTATCCGGGGCAGAGTTTTTTCACCTCCAAAGGGGGTTACACCTGCTATTTGATGAACGCGCTAACGCGTGACGAGTTGTTCGGCGCCATGCGCAGCAGGCGCCACTACGGGACGACCGGGACAAGGCTATACATGTCCGTTCAAGCCACCTTCGACAACCCGGCCAAAATCTACCACCAGGATCCGGCGGTGTTTGGTACGGATGTCGGCTGCGATGTTGCTCGGGTGGCTGACATGGGCGACATCGTTCAACTCGCTTCCGGCGAGGACCGGGTATGGCTCAACGTTGACGTGACCGGTTCGGCCCCGATCGAGCGGCTCGATATTCTGGATGCAGGAAAAGTGATTGAGACACTGCAACCGAACGTGCCCGATGGGTCGACGAAGCGCGTGCGGGTTATCTGGCGCGGAGCGAAGTATCGCGGGCGCGGCCGCAATATGCCCTGGCGCGAGGGATGCGTACAGATCGAAGGAAACGAGATCGAGCAAGTGACCGCGGTAAACTTCTGGGGGCCGGAGGTTCAGCCAGTACTGGAAACGGCGCATAGCGTGGTTTTCGAAGGGTTGACGGCGGGCAACCTGCAAGGGCTTGACCTGATGCTGGCCAAATCCGGTACCGGCGTTCTGAAGTTCTCGACACAGCAGGTCGAATTTGAGCTCGATCTGGCCCACCTGAAACCCGGTGCGGATCACGTCGTCGATGTCGAGGGGCTGGGTGCGGATGTTCGCGTGTCCCTCATCGATGAAACGCGCAACACCACAAAGGCGAGACACGACTTTGAAATATCTCTGGACGGCAAAACCGAAAGACGGCTTTTCGCCCGGGTGACCCAGACCGATGGTCATCAGGCGTGGTCATCGCCAATATATCTATTGCCATGAACACACCGGAGACAACCCAGTCCGCACAAATCACGGATGCCGGCCGGTACTTCCTCTATCATTCCATTGGAATGTACCCGAGCAAAAAGGCCGACCTTGCGGCAGCAATGGCAGAGTTTTCGTGTATCTGGAGCGCGCCCAATGACGGGCAATGGGAATATGTGCTGCGCAGACGGCAAGAGTTCGTCGACAATTGGCGCGGCATCATCGGTGCCGCCGAAGGGACAGTCACGACCTGCGAAAGTGTAACGCAAGGCGTTCACAGCTTCCTGCGATCCCTGCCTGAAGGCAAGCTGAAGGGCAAACGCGTGCTCGTCGCGGCCAATTGCTTTCCCTCCGTTCATTTCCTGCTTGCCGGACTGGCGGACAAGATCGGGTTCACTCTTGACACCGTGCCGCTTAGCGCGGGCAAGTCCTGGGTCGAGACCTCGGACGTCATCGAAAGCTGGCAAAGTGACGTCGGCTTTGCACTGATCACGTGGATTTCTTCGACGACCTCGGCGCGTTGCGATCTTGACGCGCTCTTGGCGCATGGCCGCGACATGGGAAGTCTGATTGGTGTTGATATCACCCAAGGCGCGGGGCTGTTGCCTTTCGACGTCTCGACCCCCCGCGTAGATATGTCCGTATCAACCAGTTTGAAATGGATGTGCGGCACACCCGGGGCGGGGATGCTTTATGTCGATCCTCAGATCATTCCCCGGATGCGGCCCGAAGTGCGGGGCTGGTTCTCGCAAGACAATCCATTCTCCTGGGGCCTTGATAAATTCGCCTATGCCGGCGACATCCGCCGCTTTGACAACGGCACACCGGGCTCCGTCGCCGCGATGGCCTCCCTTCCTGCGTTGAAATGGCATGCAGCGCAGGATCACACAGCTCTGGCGACAGAGAACCGGCGGCTTGTGGATGAGATCATCGCAAAAGCCGATGCAATTGCTCTGCCGTTGAACTCTCCTCGGGATGCCTGCCAGCGCGGTGGGTCGGTCATGTTGCAACTCTCGGATCAAGCAGAGGCAGAGGCCATCGTCGCGGCATTGAAGGTTGAAGGATACTCCGTCGACTTTCGTGGCTCGATCCTTCGGATGTCCCCGGGCTACATTAGCCATGAGGACGCCATCGGCCCACTCTTCGATGTGATCGTCGAAACAATCAATGATCGCAGAAAACCGTCTGGACGACGCGCACATGTGACACTTTGAGGGTAAGTCACTGCGAACGCCGCTCACTACCGGTGGCGGAGGGCTTTGACGCCTACCATACCCCATACCCACCAGCGGAGAGATCAGCGGGTGTCCATGCCGTCAGAACCCCAATTCGTGGTCATGCACGTCGCAGGGTCTCATTTACTCATATCCCTCAGCTATCATGCTGGATTCAAACAGTGAATCCATAAAGCAGCTTGTGCAAACAGAGCCAAGGTCAAGCCAAAAGGATCAACATAGCTTTAAGTTTGAAGCAGTTCCGGCTAGCATAATGACGTTATTGCTGAATCTGCATCATGTTGGAATTCAAACGATGGGGCCGTCGGGTTGATGATTGAAGACGAAAAACTGCAGCGACGACGCCTGAAGGCCTGGATCAGGCTTCTGCGCGCCACGCGCGCGACCGAAAACCATCTCAGAGAGTTCCTGCGCACGCATCACGACACCACATTGCCGCGTTTCGACGTCGCGGCGGCGTTACATCGGCAAGCGAAGCCCATGAAAATGAGCGAACTCGGCAAGCTATTGCTGGTGTCGAATGGCAATGTAACCGCTGTTGTCGAACGGATGGAGAAGGATGGGCTGACGGTACGCTCGAAAAGCCCCGACGACCGCCGCAGTGTACTGGTTTCACTCACGGATGAGGGGCGGCAGAAATTCGAAGAAATGGCCCGCGCGCATGAGGCTGAAGTTAATATCCTGTTCGGTAAATTCGATGACGATGACCTTGATCTGGTGCGTGATCTCCTGTGCAAAGTCGAAAGTAAGCGCCAATCCGATACCGACACGGATTTGCAGGCAAGCGGATCGGGCGCGCGGGTCGTCTGAGGAACAACCGCCCGCTCCGACCCCTTGATGGGTTCACGATTGTTCGATACCGTCGACTTGAGCAAGGTATATCGAGCCGCCCTTCCTGCGCGGGAAGCCAGTCGCATTCACCATCGCCACATCTATGTCCTGTGCACGCCGCTCAATTCCTTCGTTAAGGATGGCCTGCCCTTCGGATTGCATGCGACCGGTATTCGACCCATGATTTTCTCGGGGTTCATGGTCACACGGGGAATGCCCTTGCGCCAAGAATCCGACAGGATCAGCGCCTCGACCTCATGGCTGGGCGTCGGATTTCTGCTGTGATGAATTCGGCTTCTCTTTGATGTGGTTTCAGGTCCAAAGACAATATTACTTCAAGCTTAAATTTTTAAGCTTGAAGTATTTCCAGAGATGAACTACGGTCGATGCATCACTCGCAAAATATGCAACGCCAACGTCACATGGAGGGGCAAATGCGAATTGCCTGTTTGGGAGGGGGACCAGCAGGCCTCTATTTTGCTATTTCGATGAAGCTTCGCGACCCGGCCCACGAGGTGGTGGTTATCGAGAGAAACCGCGCCAGCGACACGTTTGGCTGGGGTGTGGTGCTGTCGGACGACGCGCTGGAAAACCTTCAGGAAAACGACCCGGCAAGCGCGCAGGCCATCCGTGATCATTTTGCCAATTGGGATGATATCGCCGTCGTTCATGATGGCGTGCGCACGGTTTCGGGCGGCCATGGATTTGCCGGGATTGGCCGCAAGCAGATGTTGACCCTGTTGCAGAAGCGCGCGCGGGAACTGGACGTCGAATTGCGCTTTGAGAGCGCGTTCGACACGGCGGCAGATTTCATGGACGACTATGACCTTGTGGTGGCCTGCGACGGCATCAACTCGCGCACGCGCGCGGCCTATGCCGAGCATTTCAGGCCAGATGTGGATGTGCGCGCCTGCAAATTCATCTGGCTCGGAACACATCAGAAATTCGACGATGCCTTTACCTTCATCTTCGAAAAGACCCAGCATGGCTGGATTTGGGCGCATGTCTACCAGTTCGACGAGAATACCGCGACCTTCATTGTGGAATGCGCGCAAGACACCTGGGACAAGTTCGGCTTTGAGGGCATGTCCAAGGAACAAATCATCACAACCTGCGAAAAGGTCTTTGCCGACCACCTTGGCGGCTATGCCCTGATGTCGAACGCCGATCACTTGCGCGGCTCGACGGTCTGGATGAACTTCCCGAGGGTTCTGTGCAAAAAATGGTATCACGAGAACATCGTTCTGCTGGGTGACGCTTCAGCCACGGCGCATTTCTCGATCGGTTCCGGTACGCGCCTGGCGTTCGACAGTGCGATCGCGCTGGCCAGTTACCTGCATTCGGAGCCCACCCTGGAAGCTGCCTTTCAACGCTATCAGGATGAACGACGGCTCGAGGTTCTGCGCCTGCAATCGGCGGCGCGCAACTCGCTGGAGTGGTTCGAGGATGTCGAACGATATCTGGACCTCGATCCGGTGCAGTTCAACTACTCGCTGCTGACGCGTTCGCAGCGGATCAGTCATGAAAACCTGCGGTTGCGCGACCCGAAATGGTTGGCCTCGGCCGAGCGCTGGTTTCAGACCCAGGCCGGTGCCGGGGCGGATGCACCTGCGCGTGCGCCGATGTTTGCGCCATATAAACTGCGCGACATGGAGTTGAACAACCGGATCGTCGTCTCTCCGATGGCACAATACAAGGCCGTCAACGGCAACCCCACGGATTGGCATCTTGTTCATCTGGGCGAACGCGCCAAGGGTGGGGCCGGGCTGGTCTATACTGAAATGACCTGCGTGTCTGATACCGGCCGCATCACTCCGGGCTGTCCGGGGCTTTATCAGCCCGAGCATGAAACGGCGTGGAAACGGATCATCGATTTCATCCATGCGGAAACCGATGCCAGGATTTGCTGCCAGATCGGTCACTCGGGTCGCAAGGGTTCGACCAGACTGGGTTGGGAAGGCATGGACAAGCCTCTGGCGGATGGCAACTGGGATTTGTTGTCGGCATCAGCAATCCCCTGGTCCCCCGACAACGCCACACCGCGAGAAATGACGCGGGACGATATGGACGAGGTCACAGCACAGTTTGTGGCATCAACCGGGATGGCCGCACGGGCAGGGTTTGACATGATCGAACTGCATGCCGCGCATGGCTATCTGATCTCGTCCTTTATCTCGCCGGTTTCCAACACACGCGATGATGAATATGGCGGAAGCCTTGAAAATCGTCTGCGTTACCCGCTGGAAGTGTTTTCTGCCATGCGCACAGCCTGGCCCGGGAAAAAGCCCATGGCCGTGCGGATCTCGGCGAGCGACTGGGTTGGAGAAGATGGCGTGACACCAGAAGAGGCCGTGATGATCGCACAGGCGTTTGAAACCGCTGGCGCGGATATCATCGACGTTTCGGCAGGGCAAACGACCATCGACGCCAAACCCGTCTATGGCCGAATGTTCCAGACGCCGCTTTCCGATCGCATCCGCAACGAAGCCGGGATCCGAACCATGGCTGTCGGCAATATCTACGAGGCCGATCACGTGAACTCGATCCTGATGGCGGGGCGCGCCGATCTGGTCTGCCTTGCACGCCCGCATCTTGCCGATCCCTATTGGACGCTGCACGCGGGCGCCTCTATCGGCGACCGTCAAGCTGACTGGCCCCTGCCCTATCTGGCGGGCCGCGATCAGAGCTGGCGGCTCGCGGACCGTGAGGCCGAAATGGCAGGCAAGGTATGACGCTTACCGGCAAACATGTGGTCGTGACCGGCGGCGGGTCCGGAGTCGGCGCGCAAACCGCTCGCCGGTTCGCGGCAGAAGGGGCCCGCGTCACAATTATGGGCCGCAAAGAAGAACCTTTGAAGTCGCAGGGCCTCGCATGGCAGATCTGCGAGGTGACCGATCCTTCCTCGGTATCGGCTGGTTTTGACGGTGCGCGCGCGGAACATGGTCCAATCTCTGTTGTTGTTGCCAATGCGGGCGCGGCCACATCCGTGCCCTTTGCACAGATGTCGCCACAGGATCTTGACGACATGTTGGGCGTCAATCTGACCGGCGTTTTCAACGTCTGGAAGGCGGCTCTGCCGGAAATGAAGGATGCCGGTTGGGGGCGGATGATCGCGATCGCCTCAACTGCGGGCCTCAAAGGCTATCCCTATGTCGCGGGATATTGCGCCGCCAAACACGGCGTTGTCGGCCTGACCCGGGCGCTGGCGCTTGAACTGGCCTCCACCGGCATCACCGTGAATGCGATTTGTCCCGGCTTCATCGAGACCCCGATGCTGGAGCGATCCATCGCCAACATCGTGGGAAAGACCGGGATGAGCGCCGCAGACGCGGCCAAATCGCTCTTGCGGAACAATCCGCAAAAGCGGTTCATCCAAACCGATGAAGTGGCCGGTACGGCGGTATGGCTCTGCTCGGGCGCGGCCAAATCGATCAACGGACATGCGCTGAGCCTGTCGGGCGGCGAAATTTGACAGAGAGGACAAGAATGCGCAGCGATGTGACACATTTCATCTGCACTATCGAAAACGGCATCGCCACGGTTGCGCTGAACCGGCCTGACCGGAAGAACCCGCTGTCTTTTGAAAGCTATGCGGAGATGCGCGACTGGTTCCGCGATCTTGCGTACAGCGACGATGTCAAAGCCGTAATATTTGCCCCGAATGAGGGTAATTTCAGCTCGGGTGGCGATGTGCATGAGATCATCGGCCCGCTCACCAAGATGAAAATGAAGGAATTGTTGACCTTCACCCGGATGACCGGCGATCTGGTCAAGGCCATGGTCAATTGCGGAAAACCCATCATTGCTGCCGTTGATGGCATCTGTGCCGGAGCAGGCGCGATCATCGCCATGGCCTCGGATCTCAGAATTGCAACGCCCGAGGCCAGGACCGCATTCCTGTTCAACCGGGTAGGCCTTGCGGGCTGCGATATGGGTGCCTGCGCCATTCTGCCCCGGATCATCGGTCAGGGTCGGGCCGCGGAGCTGCTGTATCTGGGCCGTTCGATGCGTGCCGAAGAAGGCGCCGCATGGGGGTATTTCAATCGCGTTGTGCCACAGGATCAACTGCTGGACGCCGCCACAGATCTGGCCCGCCGGATCGCGGATGGGCCGAACTTTGCCAACATGATGACCAAGACCATGCTGGCGCAGGAATGGTCTATGTCAATCGAACAGGCCATCGAAGCCGAGGCACAAGCGCAGGCGATCTGTATGCAGGGTCAGGATTTTCACCGGGCCTACAACGCCTTCGTGGCCAAAGAAAAACCGATATTCGAGGGCGACTGATGGTGGATAAAAGCTATCTGGATTGGCCGTTCTTCGAAGACCGTCACCGGGATCTGGCCGCCCAGTTGGACGAATGGGCGGCGTCCGAACTGGCAGGGATCGACTACAGTGATACCGATCAGACCTGCCGGGATCTGGTTGCGGCTCTGGGCCGCGACGGATGGTTGTCCCACTCTGCCGTCGACCCCGACGCAGGTGCGCCACTGGATGTGCGCAGCCTGTGCCTGATCCGCGAAACGCTGGCGCGCCACGACGGGCTTGCCGATTTCTCGTTTGCGATGCAGGGATTGGGCACCGGGGCGTTGTCCCTGTTCGGCACCGATGCGCAAAAGACCGAATGGCTGACACAGACGCGCGCGGGCAAGGCGATTTCGGCCTTTGCCCTGACCGAACCGCAATCGGGGTCGGACGTCGCCAATTCGACGATGACCGCTGTACAGGACGGCGCGGATTTTGTTCTGAATGGCGAGAAAACCTGGATCTCGAACGGTGGGATCGCGGATGTCTACACCCTCTTTGCCCGCACCGGTGAGGCGCCCGGAGCCAAGGGGTTGTCCGCCTTTGTCGTTCCCGCGGGCCTGCCAGGCTTCGAAGTGGTCGAGCGGTTGGACACCATGGCTCCGCATCCTCTGGCGACGTTGCGCTTCACCGATTGCCGCATTCCGGTCACTGCCCTGATCGGGGACCGCGGCGCCGGGTTCAAGATAGCGATGTCTGTCCTTGACGTGTTTCGTTCGACCGTGGCGGCGGCCGCATTGGGATTTTCCCGGCGGGCGCTGGACGAAGCCCTGAACCGAGTCACCACACGCCGGGTTCAGGGCGCACCGCTCTTTGATCTGCAGATGGTACAGGGACATATCGCCGACATGGCGCTGGACGTGGATGCGGCAGCCCTGCTGGTCTATCGTGCCGCCTGGGCCAAAGACAGCGGCGCCCCCCGTGTTACGCGCGAAGCCGCGATGGCCAAACTGTTTGCCACCGACCACGCGCAACAGGTGATCGACAAGGCCGTCCAGCTTCATGGCGGGGATGGCGTCAAATCCAACGAAACCGTCGAAAAACTGTATCGCGAAATCCGCGCACTCCGAATCTACGAAGGCGCATCAGATGTGCAGCGCGTCATCATCGCACGGCAGGCGCTGGACGCCATGCAGGGAGGATAAACATGCTCAGAACTTCGGCCCATACCGACACGTTTTCGCGCGACAACCTGCCCGCGCAGGACACCTGGCCGGATTTTCTTCTGGATGGTTTCGACTACCCGGACCGGTTGAATACTGCGGTCGAACTGACCGATGTCATGGTCGACAAGGGGTTTGGCGATCACACCGCCCTGATTGGCAATGGACGGCGGCGCACCTACAAGGAACTGACAGATTGGACCAACCGGCTGGCCAATGTGCTGGTCAGCAATCTGGGGGTGAAGCCGGGCCATCGGGTGATGATCCGTTCAGCCAACAACCCGGCGATGGTCGCCTGCTGGCTGGCGGCGAGCAAAGCGGGCGCGGTGGTCATCAATACCATGCCCATGCTGCGCGCTGCGGAACTGGCCAAATACGTGGACAAGGCCGAGATCACCCACGCGCTGTGCGACACGCGCCTGATGGATGAGATGACAGCCTGCGCCAAGGACAGCCAGTTCCTCAAGACGGTCGTCGGGTTTGACGGAACCGCCAATCACGATGCCGAACTGGATCGCCTGGCACTGGAAAAGCCTGTGGCGTTTGATGCGGTCGACACAGCGCAGGATGATGTTGCGCTGATCGGCTTCACCTCGGGCTCAACCGGTGAACCCAAGGGCACCATGCATTTTCACCGCGATCTGCTTGCCATCGCGGATGGCTACGCGAAAGAGGTTCTCAACGTCACGCCCCGGGACGTGTTCATCGGATCACCCCCGCTGGCCTTCACCTTTGGGCTGGGCGGGCTGGCGATCTTTCCCATGCGGTTCGGCGCTGCGGCGACCCTGCTCGAAAACGCCTCGCCGCCGAACATGATCGATGTGATCGAGAAATATCGCGCCACGGTGTGCTTTACGGCACCGACTGCGTATCGGGTGATGCTGCAGGCGATGGATGAGGGGGCCGATCTGTCATCGCTGCGCGCTGCGGTTTCGGCGGGCGAGACCTTGCCCGGCCCGGTATATGACGAGTGGATTCAGAAGACCGGAAAACCGATGCTGGACGGGATCGGCGCCACGGAAATGCTGCACATCTTCATTACCAACCGGTTCTCGGATCATCGCCCTGCCTGCACCGGGAAACCCGTCGGAGGTTACGAGGCCAAGATCATTGGCCCCGATGGCAAGGACCTGCCCGCAGGTGAGATTGGGCGTCTTGCGATGCGCGGCCCAACCGGCTGCCGCTATCTGCGCGGAGAACGCCAGCAGGAATACGTCCAAAACGGCTGGAACATATCTGGCGATGCCTTTTTCATGGACGAGGACGGGTATTTCCATTTTGCCGCCCGCAACGACGATATCATCGTTTCTTCCGGCTACACCATCGCCGGCCCCGAGGTCGAGGCTGCCCTGCTTGGCCATACGGCGGTCGCGGAATGCGCCGTCATCGGTGCGCCTGATGAAGCGCGCGGTTCTGTCGTGCAGGCCCATGTCGTATTATCTGAAGGGTATGAGCCGAACGAAGGTCTGACCAAAGAGTTGCAGGATCACGTCAAGGCAACGATTGCCCCGTTCAAATACCCCCGCTCGGTCGTCTTCGCCACGACGCTGCCTAAAACCGAAACCGGGAAAATCCAACGCTTTAAGCTAAAGGCACAGCGATGAGCAAACATCCATATGATCCCGGTGCGGAAGGCGCGAAAATGGGTTTCAGGGATGCCATGTCTTATGGCGATTACCTGAAACTGGAACACCTTCTCGTCCAACAATGTCCCTTGTCCAGCGCCCATGACGAAATGCTGTTCATAATTCAGCATCAGACCAGCGAGTTGTGGATGAAGCTGGCTTTGCACGAAATGTCGGCGGCACGTGCGGCCCTGAATGCAGGCAACATGCCTGCGATGTTCAAGATGCTGGCCCGTGTAGCGCGCATATTCGAACAACTCAACAACGCCTGGGATGTATTACGCACTATGACGCCCGCTGATTACACCACCTTCCGCGAAGCGCTGGGGCTGTCGTCGGGCTTTCAATCCTATCAGTACCGCATGATCGAGTACGTCCTGGGCAACCGCAATCCCAACATGCTCAAACCTCATGAACATATGCCGGAAGTCCACAAGATGCTGAGCGATGAACTTGCCCGGCCAAGTTTTTATGACGACATCATTCGGCTGCTGTTCACCACCATAGACGGCCCTCACGCAAAGATACCCGAGCCTCAGCTGAAATCGCCTCACGCATCGGTGCCCGAAGTGCAAGCCAGGTGGCGGCAGGTTTACGAGGATGTCGACACCTATTGGGTCCTGTATGAGCTTGGTGAAAAGCTCGTCGATCTCGAGGATTACTTCCGCAGGTGGCGCTTTAACCACGTCACGACGGTTGAGCGCGTTATCGGCTTCAAACGAGGGACCGGGGGCACCTCGGGCGTCGACTACCTGCGCAAGATGCTCAGCGTGGAACTGTTCCCCGAACTTTGGCACCTGCGAGGAGAGCTTTGATGCCTGGCAATTCAGTTTATCGAAAGCACCTGTTCGATATTCCCGAGGATGTGATCTATCTGGACGGCAACTCGCTGGGTCCTTTGCCGCGGGATGCCGCCCAACGCGCCACCGAGGTCATTGCGTCCGAATGGGGCCGCGAGTTGATCAAGGCCTGGAATACCGCAGACTGGATCTCGTTGCCGAAAAATGTCGGTGACCGGATTGCACGACTGATCGGCGCGCCCGAAGGGTCGGTGGCAACCGGCGACACGCTGTCGATCAAAGTGTATCAGGCCCTCGCTGCAGCTTTGAAGATGCGCCCCGACCGCCGGGTCATCCTGTCTGATAACGGCAATTTCCCGACCGATCTCTATATGGCGGAGGGGCTGATCGACACGATCGGCAAAGACTACGAACTGCGCACTCCGTCGCCCGAGGACGTGGCCGATGTCATCACAGAAGAGGTGGCGGTGGTCATGCTGACCGAGGTCGATTATCGAACCGGCCGCAAGCATGACATGGCCGACATCACCCGACGCGCGCATGCAGCCAGGGCCGTGATGATCTGGGACCTGGCCCATAGTGCCGGAGCGATGCCCGTGGATCTGGCCGGATGCAATGCGGAATTCGCCACTGGTTGCACCTATAAATACCTCAATGGCGGTCCCGGCGCGCCCGCCTTTATCTACGTGAGGCCGGATATCATTGAGCAGATAGAACCCGCTCTGGCCGGCTGGATGGGCCATGCGGCCCCCTTCGCCATGGAGTTGAATTATCGTCCCATGATGTCCACGGAACGGATGCGGGTCGGGACACCGCCGATTATCCAATTGTCAGTCCTGCAACAGGCCTTGCGGATCTGGGACGGGGTTGATCTGCAGGACATACGCGCCGCCTCGATCGCCCTGTCCGAACGATTCATATCAGAAGTCGAAGCACGCTGCCCGGAACTGAAACTGGCCTCGCCGCGCAATGCCGACGAACGCGGTTCGCAGGTCTCGTTCGCCTTCGAAAATGGCTATGCCGCGATGCAGGCCTTTATCGACCGTGGAGTGATCGGGGATTTCCGCGCGCCAGATATCATGCGGTTCGGATTCACGCCATTGTATCTGGACGAGGGCGATATCGTCCGTGGTGCAGAGGTGATCGAGGACGTCCTAAAGAACGAACTTTGGCGCGATCCAAAATATCTCGTCAAGTCGCGTGTGACCTGATGCTTGGAGCGTTGCGCATATGATGCAGTTCGCCTGCCGCCAGAAGGTGCTGTTTCGCCATTGCGATCCGGCGGGGATCGTCTTTTATCCCCGCTATTTCGAGATGCTGAATGATTGCGTCGAAACGTTCTTTGACGAATGCATCGGTTGGCCATTTGAAACTGTGCATAAGGAGGCGGCAGTGCCCACGGCAAGTATTTCAGTGGATTTCACTACTCCCAGTCACCATGGCGATCTGCTGGAATTCAACCTGATGGTTGTCAGGCTGGGCACGGCCAGCATGGCGTTGGAATTCCGCGCGACCTGCGGCGAAGAACTCCGGCTCAAAGGGGGGTCCACACTTGTCTATGTCGGACCCGGCGGACGCCCACAGCCCTGGCCACGAACTGTAAGAGACGCAATGGCTGACAAGAAATGGGGGACGCAATGACGCTGAAGGAAATTCATCCCGAAGGATGGGCACCCGCGCTAGGGTATGCCAATGGCATGCTGGCCAGGGACGGAACGCTGTATATCGGAGGCCAGATTGGCTGGAACGAGAATAAGGAATTCGTCGCCCGGGACCTCATCTCGCAGATGGAGCAGACCCTGCGCAACATCCTGACGATTGTCGAGGCCGCTGGCGGTCAGGCCACCGACGTGGCGCGCCTGACATGGTTCATCAAAGACAAGCAGGAATACCTGACAAATCAGCGCGAAGTCGGACAGGCCTATCGCCGCGTCTTCGGCAAGCATTTTCCGGCCATGTCGATGCTGATTGTCAAGGATCTGGTAGAAGATGACGCCCTGATCGAGATCGAGGCAACCGCATGTATCGGGTGATGCGTTTCCGTCGCAAAAATTGGCGTTGATGAAAGCTAGGTGCTCAATTCCTGAAGTCGCTGATCCTTTACGCAGTGTATTTCTAATATGTGTTCTGGAGTGTCATACCGCGACCTGGAAGAGATTGTGGCTGAACGTGGGGTGACGGTCGATCACACGACTCTGAACCGATGGGTCATAAAGTACGAGCCTCAGGTCGCTTTGATGACGCAGAAATGAAAGTCAAAACAGCAGTTTCCTGGCGCATGGACGAAACTCTGAGTAATTGAGCGGCGGCTCTCCACGCCGGTGCTTACCGAAGGATGACACGCCTTTGATCCTCGGCGACTGGCTGCGCCTCCGGCCACGCCCTTCCACGCTTTGAGAACAATGGTCCGGTATAGGGTGGAAGCAGGTTAGCGTGCAGAATCGAATGGATGCGGTTCTTGAGACGGGTCATCTGGGAAACCAACTGCACACGATCCGCCACGACCCGGCGCAGCCGCTCCGTTTCTTCGTGGGGCATCCAGACTTCCGGTAGAAACCCCACCCTTCAGCAGCATCTCTTCAACTGCGCGGAGGTTCAGATTGAAACGAACATAGAGCACACCGCTTGGGCGATGACCTGCGGAGGAAATCGGTGGCATTTGAAGCTGATCGACGATGATTTTGTTAACTACCTACGTCCAAACCCCAACATCAGCGGCCGAACCACGGTTAACGTGAAAACGTCCGGTCAAGACACCTTAAATAAGTTGCCATTAGTGATTTGGCGCACTGCACGATCCATGCGGAATTGGTTGCCGCGATCCGTGTGCTCATCCGCCATCAGATCCTGGTAGCCGTCGGCCACTGCGCGCAAGTAATCCAATGCGTCTGTCTTGCGGCCCTTGAGCGCCATCAAGTAGCCGCGCGACAATTCTAGGAAAAACTCATATTTGCGGTCTATCCCCGGAAAGCCAGTTGCATCGTGATAGGTCATGCATTCTTCGTAGCTGCCCTGGGTGAAGGGATCATAATCAGCCACGTCCTGTGGCAGGTCCTTGATGCTGGTATAGATCGAAGAAGTGAAGACCTGTCCCTCCCAGCGGTAATAATCCTTGAGATAACCCATGGTAACCTTGATCCAGGGTAACCGGTCAAAGAAGAAGTCTTGGTTGATCAACACAGAATTGCCTCCAATCATAGACGGGTAAAACTGCTTCGACACATGTGCGTTCAAGCGGATGGATTTGCAGACGTCCACAAAGGCAATTTCGATGGGGGTACCGTCCCACTTTTCCTCGTTCAGATCGCCGATGTGAAGCGAGATCAGACCCTTGTACGGGGCTACGTTTTCTTCCAGGATCGGCACAAAGCTCTCCCCCAGAGTGTAAGGCGTTCCATTGAAGACCCGGTTTCTGTCGACCTTTTCACTGGCCGGTGGCGGCAAATAGCCCAGTTCATAGCCATGCAGAGGTTTGCCATCGGGAAAATTCGAGAAATCCATGTCGGCAAAACTCGGGTTGGACTGGAGCCCCGAAGCGCTGGCCACCAGGGAGGAGCCGAAAAAGCTGCCACCGTCGATGATGACACCAACACCGCGATATAGCTTGCCAGCCACGGCGGACAGCATCGCCCGCTCCATGTAAGATAGCATACCCGGTGCGCTGCTCTGACGTTGGTTGAGCACCAAATTGGGAAGGTCGAGCTTTTCGACAAACGAGCTGCCGACGACACCTCTGGAGATATTCAAGTACATGATAAGGTGCCCTTTTCTGTCCTGTTTAGTGAGGGTAACCTGTTCCGGTTCAAGCCTGCGAGATTGGGGATGGGATCAGCCATCTGGGTATGGCCGCGCGAACTTCCCAAGGTTGCAGAAATTGTGTCCCTTTTCTTATATCGCCGGGTATCTTCAGAGCCGAAAATAGCAACTTCGGTTTTAAGGCACTGGTTACACCAACTTTGCGCGAGTAATTTGAGGTCAGTGGCCTCAATGAAGAAGTGAGCACTGCCTTGAATTACCGCCATGCGCAGTTTTTGGTCGGCTATTTCTGGTCCGGTGAATTCGATGCTGACGGTACGGGAAAACGCGGATGCCACCTGCGTCGGAGGCAGCGGGAATCGGCCAGCTTGTGCCGATACATTTTGCCATACAACAAGTCGTTGCGGCCGAACGGTGCAATCCGCTCGGCACAAAAACAACGGCGATGTTTCAGGTGGCGCTTTCAAGCAACGCATGTTTTTTTGGGGAAAGGTTTTCTCGTCGACTTTTGGTAGGTTGTTTCCAAAGCGATACACAGGGAATCTTGGATTTGTCGCAGCGCAAAGCATATTTTTGAGCAATCTCATGGACTTCTTCCATCAGGCTTGCTTTCAACCTGACCGGCTCAAGTCCCAGATGCATGAAACCCTGGTTGAGAACTTCCAGCTCATTCTCGGCCATTTCGTTCCGCGGGTTGTCGAGATTAGAAATTTCTGCACCCATCATCTCGCGAAGCATATGAGCCAAGTCGCGAACCCGGTGCGTTTCCGTTGCCTGGTTCAGGATCTGGACCCGGTCGCCGTCTTGCGGCGGGTTTTGCAGTACCAATTCGATACAGCGGCAGGTGTCCTGAATATGGATGAAGGCCCGCGTCTGACCCCCTGTTCCATGTACGGTTACAGGGAATTTGATCGCTGCCTGCATGATGAAACGATTCAAAACCGTGCCATAGTCTCCATCATAGTCAAAACGGTTGATCAACCTTTCGTCCAGTTCGGTTTCCGGCGTCTGCGTTCCCCAGACAATTCCCTGATGCAAGTCCGTGACCTTGACACCGTCGTTCTTGTTGTAGAAGGCGAATAGAAGCTGATCTTGGCACTTTGTCATATGGTAGATCGATCCGGGGTTCGGTGGATACAGGATGTCCTGCTTGATCTCACCCGTAGGTGTTGCGATCTTCACATTCAAATAGCCCTCCGGAATCTCGATCCCGGCAGTCCCGTATCCATATACGCCCATAGTTCCAAGATGGATCAAATGCGTATCCAAACCGGACTCGACTATTGCCGCCAGTACATCATTGGTCGCATTGATGTTGTTTGAAACCGTATAACGCTTGTGCGCCGCACTTTTCATAGAGTAGGGCGCAGCCCGTTGTTCAGCAAAATGTATGATTGCATCGGGCCGCTCTTCACTGATCAAAGCGAGCAGACGTTCATAGTCCTGTCCGACCGTAAAGTTTTCAAAGCGGATGGTGTTACCGGTCAGCTCTTTCCAGACACGCAGTCGCTCGCCAATAGGCCGAATAGGCGTGAGGCTTTCAACTTCAAGTTCCAAGTCGATTTTACGCCGGGAGAGGTTGTCTACGATAACAACTTCATGCCCACGTTGTGAAAGATAGAGACTGGTCGGCCATCCGCAAAACCCATCTCCTCCGAGAATAAGAACTTTCATTTTAGTTCGTCCCATAATTTCTTTACGCGCTAAAGTAGTGTCGCGTGGATTGTGCGCAAGCAGAAAAACGCATTAGTGATTCTGGAATGCGATTCGCGGTGGTGGCCAATCAAAATCAGGCCGTTGCAATACGGCCCCACAGCCGCGTTTCACCTTAGAATTCAGGCATAGCCGCGTGCCTTTGTCGCATCAGGAGGCTCTGCGGAAATCGCCGCAACGAGGGCTGCTGCGTGCGCCGATTCTGTCCGTTCCCGCAAAAGGATATCTCGCAATTTCAGCGCCTTTGCACGCGCATTCTCTGGGTCGGCCAGAACCTTGCGAATGACGACCGCCCATTGCTCAGTCGACGCATCCTTGGGCAGACAGTGGGTCAACGCGGGCAGCAGTACCTCGCGTGTACCTCCAGCGTCCGAGCCCACTAGCGGTATCCCCGTCATGGCTGCTTCCAGCAGCTGGACAGGCACACCATCCCAGGCCGAGGTATAAAGCCACGCATCAGCTTCTTCTAACGGCAGGCTGGTAAAGTGGTCATAAACCCCCTCCAGGTACACATTGGCGGGGCGGTCCGGAAGAGGAGCCCCTCCTTTCAGCACGCTGGCTCCCCACATCCGGAAGTCCACTTCCGGCAAGGCGCTTGCGATTTCATAGACCAGTTCCGCCCGCTTCTGCGGGTCTATCCGCCCTGCCCAAAAAATCTGAGGCCGACGTTTCGCGACAGTCGGCCGCAGTGGCATAACCGGGATCGAACTATCTGCGGGGCTGGGCAAAGCTTGCACCCTGCCAGCCAGCCTGCGCGGCAACATATGGCGTTCCCGCAGTTCGTCGGCAAGAAACTGGCTGTCTGTGAGAATTCCCGCAAGCTGATGGAAATGGGGGTAGACGCGCCGTAGCGGGTAACCCGTCCAATAACCATGCGCGGTCTGCTCATTACAGAAGAGGCAGGCAAATATGCGCACCGAAGAAGCAAGTGCTGTTCCATAGGGTATCATCGCGTCCCACAGAAGCCGGGAATTCACGTTGAAGACGCATTCCGGGCGCAGGGCGCGCAGGAATTCCGTTAAGACCCGCATCTGCGCATCCTTTTTCAGACCGGTAGTCAGCGCTGCAAAGTCCACCACGCGGACCCCTTTCGGCAGCTTTCCTTCCGGCATGGTCCCGGAATGCTCTGTTAGGACCACCAGTACTTCGCTCGCGTTAGCGCCTGCGAGGGCTCGGGCGATATGGCCCTCAAACCGTGGCGCAGCGCCAAAGCGGGGTCGGTTCACGCAAATCACATAGCGCGTGCGCCGGTGTCCGGCAGCACCGTTCAATCGCCACATCGCCGCTGTGCGCGCGGACACGATGTCCGAGTTAAACGGGGGAACTTTGACCTTCAGAGCCTGCATCCACCCTTGTTCGATCAATGGCTCGTGCAGGGCAGCGTGTGCCACTTGGGCGCCCAGGCCCCCATGTTCCAGTCGCTGCCGAAGATCATCATACCGGGAGCGCCACAACGTGAAGGCATCGCCCGCAGAACAACCAAGCATTTCAGCGATGGTTTCGAACTCATCTACAGGGCGGGGCACATACCCGTTGTACCGACCTTTTTCTAGCCAGTGAGAAAACGGATTCGCCCCGCTCCTGGCTACATCCGGATATTTCTGTAGATAGGATCGAGTGGAAAACCACGGTGTCGGGTTGCGGCATTCTTTCCACCCCGCGCGCACAAAATGCGCAACTGGATCAAAATGCTCAAGCGCAGCAATGTCCGGGTAAGAGGCGAGGTAGAATGCGTGGTCAAACTCTGGCTTTATTACTTTATACACCCGCCGGTTGCGCCACGAAACCCTTCCCTTGTGTGCCCGGGCTCGTTCCACCCGCGCCGCAAAGCGCGCACCGTAGTACGGAACCTTCGCGGAATGATCTGCTGCGTCTGCTTGGGCTCTTTCCGTCGGATCAACCATATGACCGCAGGCACCAAGATCTGCGACGCGATCCACAGCCATCGGCTCCAGCTGCCGCACAACAGCCTTGCGCGCGCGGCTTTCAGTAACAAGCGAAGACCCCCGTCGCCGCTTGAAGATGATTGTGTCTGGAGCGTTCAGGTGCAGCCAGCCCCCTGCCATAGATTCGATAGCGAACTGCCAGTCCTGAAAAGACAGACCCGCTGGAATGATGCGCTCAGAGTAGGTGTGCTCCAGATGTGCTTCGCGAGGAGCAAGGCACAGGCTGTCGTAATAGTTCATGCAGTAGAAGTGATAAGGTGAAAATAATGGATCCGTTTGATCCGGTTTGAAAAAAACCGAATGCGCCCCGTCAAAAAGCCAGTTGAGTTCAGGGTGCACAATCGCCCTCTGCCCCGCCTTCTCAGCCTGCTGTAAGCGATTCATCCCGGCGCTGAGCCAGTTCTGTGAAAACAGGTCATCGGCATCCAGAAAGGCGATACAACGCCCCTTGGCCAGACGCACGGCAGCGTTCCGTGTCCGGCCTAGATCGCCCTCGCTGAAACTGATTTTTCGCCAATTCGCCATCCGCGACTGAAAAAACCATTCCTGTGTCTCTTCGGTTGGGGTGTCCAGCGCAACAATGCGCTCAACAGAATACCCACTTGCCATCGCTGCGCGGATTGCATCTTCGGCGGACTTGACAGTTGGCCCGCTTACGAGTGTTTCGTTGTGCGCTGTGAGAATTACCGACAAATCAAAACTGATGCCAGGTATTGCCATGCTTCACCCCGCACAGATCAGTAAAAACGCGCAATCATCGACTTAACAACATTGCAGCCGCTTCCATGATCGGAAGCATATCATTTCGCCTTTTATCGCGCGTAGATAAAGGGTACGCAACCCACAGATGAGAGGATTTTTTTATGAAGAACTGCTCCGCGTTCATCCTTGTCGGCGGCTATGGATTCGTAGGCCGCAATATCCTTGCAACTGTCCAGAACGACGCTGCTTTTGCCGGGCTGTTTCCTGCTGTGATCGACAACCTGTCTAACGCCGCACCAGGTCATGAAACGCTTGATATTCCAGCCTTTTGCGGCAGCTACGAGGAGCCGGGTGCGCAGGAATTCCTGAAAGAAATCGACGAACAGGGATTCCCCAATCGTATCTTCGTGTTTCTGGCCGGGGAAACTCGGGTTGCAGAATCCAAGGACAGGCCCCTGGATTTCATTGAAGCGAACATCCGTCAGCCTGCAAGCTTTGTCCTGGAAACTGTGCGGCCAGGGGATCATTTCATCCTCATTTCAACGGCTGGCGCGCTGTTCGATGGCACGTTTGAGATCCGTAACACCTCTTCCTATTGCCCAAAGAATTTTTACGGCGCGACTAAGGCTGCCGAAGAAATGATTCTGGAAAAGCTGGTTGAACTGAGGGGCGGTTCGTATTCGGTCATCCGCATGACCAACGTGTATGGCTGCTTTTCCGAGAAAAAGAAAAGCGCGATTCACGCTTTTACACGCGCGGTTTTGGACGGGACGGAGGTCTTCTTAAACGGTGATGGCCAGCAGCGGCGCGACTTTATCTACGCAGGAGATGTCGGGCGTGGCATCGCCACCCAGGCACTGCGGGTGCAGAATGGTGCTGAAACGTCTCGTGTAAACACACTGGGCGCTGGAGTCTCGAGTTCTTTGATGGACGTTGTCCGTGCCGTTGAAGCGGCAACCGGCAAGACGCTGCGCTATACGAAAACCCCGGCAGAGGAATTGCTGAAAACCGAACCTCGTGACGTTGTTGCCTCTCGCGAGGATGTTGAGGTTCTACTCGGCGGTGAGGTCACCCCGCTGGAAGAAGGAATACGACACACACAGTCTTACTACGCAATCCAAAGTGTCGGAGAAGATGCCTGATGAGCCCTGCTCTTTATGTCGTATATCACAAATCAGCGCCGCGCCTTCAGAGCACGAGCGTGCTTCCTGTTCAAGCTGGCAAGGTGCTCGACCGGGCTTCGATTCCGGGAATGCGCGGCGACGATACAGGCGTTAACATCTCGGAAAAAAACGATACCTGGTGCGAACTGACTGTTCTCTACTGGGCGTGGAAGAATGCATCAGCAAGCGATCTGACCGGACTTATGCACTACCGTCGGTTGTTGGATTTCTCGGATCGTGATTTGTTGGGCTCGGTGGAAAAATACCCGGACGAGTTCGATACACGTGCCTGGTGTCTTGAAGCCGAAGAGTGGATGAAGCAGGAAGGCACGCACTGGGATATTGTGGTACCGCGCCTGCACCGAATGGGCAGAACCGTTGAGGAAAATTACCGAACTGGCCACAATTCACAAGACTGGGATGCGATGTGCGACATTGTTCGGCGCGATCACCCGGAATACATCCCCGATCTGGAAGCTGTGGCATCCGGCTACGAGGTGCGGCTGGGCAATCTCGTTCTCATGGCAAAACCTGTCTTCGACCGGTATTGCAGCTGGCTGTTCGATATCCTGTTCAAGATAGAAGAGGCACCAATCGATCGTGAAGCCTACAGCCCTTATCAGGCGCGTTATCCGGGGTTTCTGTCGGAGCGTCTGCTGACTGTGTTTGTGCATCATGAAAACCGGACGAACCCATCGTTGCGCCTCAAGGAAGTGTCGATCCTAAACCTCAGCCGATCAGCGGTATCTCCATATATGTCGGCCGCAGACCGCCAAGAACGCGACGCAATCAACATCGCCTGCTCAACCGATCGTGCCTATCTTCCTCATGCCGCCGCTATGCTGCGCTCTGTTCTCGATCACACGGATTCATCGCGACCGCTGAATTTTTTCTTCCTTCACTCAAATATCGACGACGAGGATCTGTTGCACTTGCAGGCCATGATGGAAGAGAAGCCAGGCAACGGTTTTCACCCGATCAATGCCAACGGTATTTTTGATGGCTGCTACCGTTCCGCATCACGGGCTCCATCCAACGCCACTTACAACAGATTCCTTCTACTGACTTTATTTCCCGGGCTGGATCGCCTGCTTTATCTTGATGCCGACCTCATCGTCAAAACCGACATTGGAAAACTGTATGATTCAGACCTGGGTTCTGCAGAAATCGCCGCGGTGCCCGACTGGATCATGGCACGGACCCTGGCTGGCCCCACCAGAACAATTGATCCCGAAGTGCCGGATCTAGCCATATATCAGCGAGAGACACTTGGGCTTTCAGAGGCTGAAATCGGGCGGTATTTCAATGCCGGGGTGCTGCTCTTCAACTTTGCTGCAATGAAAGACCCCGAAGCAATAGGTCGAACGCTGCGCGAGATGGCCGGTGAACGGCAGTTTCTTTTCAGGGATCAAGACATCCTGAACGTTCACTTCAAGAACAGCGTTTGTTTGCTTGATGCGCGGTGGAATGTTTTCACCGCACCGGTCCAGGCTTATGTCCGCGTGCCCCGAAACAACCACGAGAAAGCGATGGCCGCCCGGCGTGACCCTTGGATCATTCACTATGCTGACCGTGAATTCAAACCCTGGGTGGGCTATGCGGTTCCAGAGGCCCAACACTATTGGCAGGCACTGATCCGTACACCGTTTTATGGTGAGGTTGTACGCAATCTGGCGGGAAAAAGTGGTCGGCGCAAACGCGCGCTGGGGGCCCAACTCATAGGGATCGGCCGCAAAATCGCGGAACGCATCCCATTTCTAAAAACGCCAATGCTGAGGCTTTACCATGCCTGTTCGGGTGGACGGTTTTTGACATTCGGGAAACGTTAGCGAGCTACGGCATTGAAACACATGGAGACTTTATGCAGATCGACAATTTTGAGGTAAAGAATTACCCAGCAATTTCGTCACTCGGACTGAGCAGTTCAAACCAAAGGCTCAGGGTTTGCATTGTCACAGAAGAAATCATCGGTCCGGTTCGCAACGGCGGTATTGCCTCTACATATTATCACCTCTCCAAAGGGCTGGCCGCACATGGGCATGATGTGCATGTCTTGTTCCTCAAAGGGCCCGTGGTTCAGGATGAAACCCCCGAGCATTGGGTAGAGCATTTCGCCGGGTTCGGGGTCACGCTGCACTATTTAGATATTCCAGGCGACCCTGCCTGGAGCAGCGCCCCGAATTGGCAATCCCGGTACAGCGCCGCTTACCATTGGTTGCGAGATCAGGAGCGATTTGATGTAGTTCACACATCGGAATGGCGCGGCGGCACGTTCTATGCGCTGATGGCCAAGCGCCTTGGCCTTGCCTTTCAGGACACTCTTTTCCTGGTCAAGACCTCTTCGCCACATATCTGGAACCGACACTACCAGATGCAGCCGATTGAACGACGCGATCTGGTTCTTGCTGCCCATGCAGAACAGAAGTGCGTCGAATTGGCTGATGCGGTTATCGGTGGCTCTGCCCACCTGATTACTTTCATGGAGCAAATTGGCTATAAGATTCCAGATGCCAATGTCTTTGTGCAACCCAACATCGTGGATTTTTCCAATGTACCGGTCACCGATCAGCGCCCGGGGCGTCAGCCGGGTGACATTGTAAATTCAAGTGAACTTATCTTCTTTGGCCGCTTGGAAGCCCGTAAAGGTGTCGAACTGATGTGCAACGCGCTCGATATCCTGCGCGAACGCCAGATCGCTCCGTCCAGTGTGACCTTCATGGGAAAATGGGGGGGCCTGCTTGCCACGCAGGGCGGTAAGAAGGTGCAGAATTACATCGAAGAAAAGGCACGCAATTGGGATTTCCCAGTGAGCTTTGTTACTGACAAGAACCAGCCCGAAGCATTGAGCCACATGTGTTCGCGCGACATGATCGCAGTGATGCCCTCGCTGATCGAAAACTCCACGATGGCGGTCTATGAAACGCTGGAATGCAATATCCCGTTTATTGCTACTGATGTCGGGGGCACCGCCGAACTGATAGACCAAAGGGATCATGTCGACTGCCTTGTCCAGCCGAACTCTACGGCGCTTGCGAACCGGCTGGAAAAAGTGCTGGAACACGGGCAGCGAATTGCGCGACCGGGGTTTTCCAACGATGAGAACCTCCAGGTCTGGTATGGCTTCCACGCTTATCTTGGTGAGCAGATCAAACGACTAGGCGCCCGGCAAGCCATTTGTTCCATTACGGCTCGCGCTGACACACGAGGCCTCCCGATAAAGGCGCTCCGTTATGCTGTCCTTCTGCGCAGTGATGATAATGTGGAGGCACTTACGCAGGCTTTGCTGCGCGACCGACCTGACAGCGTTGCCCTCGCGTACAACGATGCAAATCTGCACAGCTTAGTCGCCGAAGCAAAGGCCACGTTGACGGATGCAGGACTAGAGGTGTTGGAGCTTGCCCGTATAGGTCAGGCAGCAGGCGACACACTCCACGCCTTGACCAGTTTGCCAGGCGCGGATGCCATCGTAATTGCACATGGTGCTTCTGTTCAGCCAGCTCCGGGCTTTGTTGCCGCAGTTCGTACGGCGCTGGAACATCGTCCCAACAGCCTGATCACAAGTTTTTTCAGCGCCGTGAAAGATGTTCATGGAACACCTGCGGGCAGTGATGTGGCCTCACAGTTTCTGTCACCACGTGCCTATGGCCCAGAGATTTTCGCTATGCGCCGCGCCACTTATGAAAAGGTTGGCCGATTTGAGCCCTATGACGTCCAGAGGGGCATCCTTCACGAATTTGTCACTCGGGCGTCTGTGAAGTTCAATGACGACCTCATGGTTTGCCCAGAACCGCTGCTGGACTGGCCACAGGCGATGGATGAATCGCAGGCGATGGCAGATGACTCTGTGTATGCGTATCTCAAAGCTAAACCGCTTATTGATGAATCAGGATTGGCCCAGCGGAAAATTTTGCTGAGCGCCCTGCACCTGGTTACCGGCGGTAACCGCACCATTGGTGACAAATCCCTTCGTGACGGCGGACGGCCAAAGGAAAGTCCCCTCTGGCTGACGCCGGCTGATTGGGACCGGAGCGAGATTACCGATGCATTGAAACGAAAATTAGTTGCAGGCCTTGACGAGGAGACGAACACACTTTGGCTTTATGCGCGCGGAGTTGGCAGCCGACGCCTGATGACCCGAGACACCACCCAGCAAATAGAACTTGTGGATGAGCACCTGAGCGCGGACGGCGGAGATCACATTACCTTGCACCGCTATCAAGTTCCGGCAAGCTGGGAAGTCGGAACGACCCACGCGCTAAACTGGAGCGTGTTCGATGGTGAAAGGAAGGCAGGCAATCAATTTCTGCGCATTAGTAAGCTTGCTGAAAATACCTACGCACTTTCCTCACGAAAGCCGCTTCTGACAAAAGATGCGCTCCGTCAGATCTTCCTGCGGCAGTGCGAAGGCGCTTCCGCCTCGACTACATCTGGGAGCTCGGCCAAACCTGACCCATCCCCGCGAGTGGCCAAAGCGCCAAACAACTGGCCGGACAGCCTGACATCCGCACCTCAGCAAGTTGTGCATACGTCGGCACCTGACACATTAGGCAATGCACCTGCACAGGTTGTTGATAAATTGATGCGGCTTGCCGACGAAACTGACCGGCCCGAGCTGCAACGCCTCGCCATGCAAAAACGCAGCGAATTACTGCTGGCACAAATGGCGCCTCTGCATCTGGACAAAAAACCCTTTCACCATCTGAGCGATGTTCGGTCATTCCTCGCCCTGCCTGCCAACGGCTGCTGGCGGGAAAACGAATGGCTGCAAGGCTGGGCCTGGGACCGGATGAGGCCGAATACACTGCTTCATATCATTATTTTGCAAGGCACAGAACCTGTATATGCTAGCCCAGCCGACTTCCACGACCCGACCTTGGGCCACCGCACGCCTGGGCTTGAACAACATGCATTCCGCATTCCAGTTCTACCCTCGTTTTTTTCTCCCGGGAACGGCACACTTTCTCTACGCATTCTGGAAACGGGCGATCCGGTCCGTAATGGCCATCTAGCACCGGGTGACGTCGGTTCACGCGTGCTGAAATCAGTCACAGAAAAAGTGCAGCCTGCCCGCACAAGTCCTGCCCGTCACACAAAGACCAGCCCCTTGATGATGCGCGCGCGCAGGATGCTGAAAGCCCTGGGAAGCAGGGACCACAGAACGCGATGACCGTCACATGCCCAACCGGGCTGTCAACAAATTTTAGCTTGAAGAGGCTGATTACCAATGCAACTAGAAAATGCTCAAATTACAGACCAATCGAACGCCTTGCGCGAAGATATGTCCAACGCAAAGGAAGCCCTGCAGCGCCATGATTGGGAGAAGGCACGCTGCATACTGGCACCGATTGCCGCGCGCAAACCGAAGAGCGTAGCCTCGTTTCATATGGCCCGGATCGAACTGGAAACCGGGCATGCCGCTGCGGCTGAATCCCACCTGACAGCGTTCCTGGAAAGCCACCCCCTACACCCTGGTGCACTTGCGCTGAACGCCCGCCTCGCCCTAGTCCTCGGCGACATCGAAATGGCGGAGACTCTGGTGGGTAAGGCCCTTGCGGAAGATGCAGAACATAAGGGCGCCTTACGAATAAGTTCCCAAGTCGACGATGCCTTAAACACAAAAGCAGCCTCCTTAGCGATCGAAACCTTGAACGCCGGATATCTAGAAGCACGGAAGAACGGGCCAGATGACGATCTGCTCGCGGCTGCTGAGACCTTGGCTAGCCTAACCCCGGGAAGCCGTTGGAACGATGATCCGATAGCAGCCACGATCGCATATTTCCACCACGCGTCCGACCTGTGGTCAGCCCTGCGAAACTACGATCCACATCTGATCAACGCTTCCGTTAAATTCGACTACATCACCTGGCCCAAGCGCATCCAGGCCCATATCCGCGGGGGGGCAGTGCTTGATGTCGGCTGCGGCTTCGGCGGTTATGGCATGGGATTTTTGATCGCTGGTGCCCAATCCTACAACGGGCTGGATCCCGTGATGGACCTCGACAGCACACGTACTCGCAACAAACGCATCCGCAGCATAGCAGATCTGGGAATAACACCACGCGAAATAAGCGCCTCTCTTCCAGCGATAAGTCTTACCCAGGGCAAACTGGAAGATCTGACCATTGACCGTACGTTCAACGCCGTTTCCCTGCACAATGTGACCGAACACCTAATGCAGCTAGAGCAGGTATTCAGCGAGTTAGCCACGCTCTGCAAGGAAAGGGCCAAACTCATCTATACGCACCATAATTTCTATTGCTGGAACGGGCATCATGGAAACCCTGCATGGCCGGAGCAGCTTGAAAAAAGCAATCCCGAGCATTTGAGGCTTTGTGACTGGAACCACATCGAATTTGCCGAAAGCGCACCCGATGACAATTACCTCAAAACCCATTTGAACCGGGTTCGGCTCAGCGATATCCGTGCAATCACTGAAAAATACTTCAACATTGAAACCTGGCAAGAGATCCCTTCCTCACCTTCCACACTGCAACGCCTGACACCAGAAGTCTTCAATCGGGTCCGCAAGATTATCCCGGATATCGAAGAACGCGAACTGAAAACAAATCTTGTTTTCTGTATCGCTGCAGCCAAGCCAGATGTGTCGCATGCTCTGTAGACCGATTTTCCTGCCATTTTGTTTTAGAGTTTCCGGGACTGGCGGGCGCATGCTGAGTGCCTGATGCGGTCGGGTGTGTTTGTATTGTCTAAGCCAGCAATTGACGACGATTTGCGGATCTGTCGCAAAGTTCCCGTGTTGATGTCAGGGTTACAGGATGTTTGTTGTCGCCAATACCCCTCGACAACATGATCAAACAGGATCACCGTTTCATGAAAAGGCTCACGCGACCGATGTTGCGGTTCAAAGGCTTCATCTCAGCTGCGGCGACGCTCGCGGGGATCGAGACAGCTAACATGATCCGCAAGGGCCAGCTCGGGCTTTCGATAAACGGCTTCAGTCAATTTGCTGAGC
The DNA here is from genome assembly GCF_023502395.1 of Ruegeria spongiae. Lineage (GTDB taxonomy): Bacteria > Pseudomonadota > Alphaproteobacteria > Rhodobacterales > Rhodobacteraceae > Ruegeria_C > Ruegeria_C spongiae. The sequence goes on from NZ_JAMFMB010000032.1 coordinate 42,412, forward strand.
CCGCTGGATAATTTCGCCCATTCAAAGCGTTAGCTTTGATCAACTCCAAGGTTTGCGACGGAACCCCATTATGAGACCGTTACGCGACCACTGATTTTTTTAATACCAGAAATGTCATCATACCCAGTGGCGGAAGAGGTCTTTGCTCTTCGACGACAAGCGCCTCCTCTTTCAGCACTGTTTCAATTTTGAAATCGGAATGCCAGCCGATTGTATTTGCAAGCGGGGCAATTACGCGTTCCAGAGATGCAAGCAGCCCATGTTTTCGTTGGAAATGGTTGGTAATCACCACTCTGCCGCCCGGTTTGCAGACTCTTGCTATATCCGCCATCACCCTTTCCGGCTCCGGAACGACGGACAACACATGCATCGCCGCAACTGTGTCAAAATGATTGTCCGGAAAATCTAACGTGCGTGCATCCATTTGCCTCAATTCAGCGACATGGCTCAGCGATAGGGCTTTTACTTTGTCTCTTGCTTTTTGCAGCATGTCTTCACTGAAATCAATTCCGGTCACCTGCGTCTCGGGCCCGTAGTGTTCCAGCGACAGCCCGGTGCCGATGCCAACCTCCAATACCCTTCCAGGGCGTCTATTGATATAGTCTACCGCGCGCTGCCGCCCGACATTGGTGACGGCCCCAAACGTCTTGTCATAGACGGGTGCCCAGCGAGCATAGGAGGTTTGAACGGCCTTGATGTCCATATCGAGTCCTTAACGGTTGGGAGGTATTTCTCTGTCGAGCCAAGCCCACGCGACAATTCCCACATACCCGACACAAAGCGCGATCAGCGTGACCCAGGCAAATGTCAGCAGAGCGGCCCCCACGACAGCAATACCAATGAGAAAATACTTCGCGTTCTCGCGAGATATCCGCGTGGTTTTGAAGGACCAGGTTGGGATGCGGCTGATGAGCAGAAGACCGATGATCACCATGTAGAGGCAGATCAATATACTGGGCAGCAAATGGGCATCCGCAAAAGCGAAGGACAGATACATCGGCAGCATGACCAGTAGCGCCCCTGCGGGGGCCGGGACTCCCTGAAAATAGGCACTATCTTGATCGCAGGTTTCGGACCTGCTGCTCACATTGAACCGGGCAAGGCGCATGACGCAGCACACCGCAAAAAACAGAACGGCAATCCAGGCTGCGCTGCGTATATCCTGCAAGGCCCAAAAATAGAGCACGAGCGGCGGGGCCACTCCGAAGTTCAGGAAATCTGCAAGTGAGTCAAGCTCGGCCCCCAGTTTGCTGTCACTGCTTAGCAGACGCGCAATTCGCCCATCCAGTCCATCCAGCACGCAGGCAGCAATTATCAGTTGGACGGCAAGCACGTAGTTGCCCTGAACGCCAAATCTGATTGCTGACAGGCCCGCGCAAATGGCCGTTATGGTCAGCGCATTGGGCAGCAAATGGATCAACGCATACCCGGTCTCTTCCTGTTCGGTTGGTTCTGTCACTGATCCAGCCACCTACTTCTCTTTTGGTGTATTCAAATCGGCAAGGACGGTTTCGCCCGCAATCATCGTTTGCCCGACACGCACCTGCGGGTCCACACCATCAGGAAGATAGACATCCAGCCGAGACCCGAAGCGGATCAATCCAAATCGCTCTCCGGTTTGCAGCGCATCGCCTGAATTTACAAAGCAGACGATCCGTCTAGCCACCAGGCCGGCAATCTGGACAACGGCCAGGTCTTGACCGTTTGTCATTCGAATACGTAAGCTGTTGCGCTCGTTATCGGCACTGGCCTTGTCCAGAGATGCATTGAAAAACTTGCCGGGGCGGTAGGCAACAGCGGTAATCTCACCTTCAATGGGCGTCCGGTTCACATGACAGTTGAAGACACTCATGAACACACTGACCCGGGTGAGAGGTGTGTCGGGCATCCCAAGTTCGCTCGGCGGTACCGCCGCGCCGATCAGTGAAACCACCCCGTCCGCCGGGCTGACGATCAGTCCTTCTCCAATCGGTGGCACGCGTTCCGGGTCGCGAAAGAAATAGTAACACCAGATGGTGAAGCCGACGCCAATCCAGCCCAGAATCTCGGACAGGAAAAACAGACCGATGGTTATGGCGGCAAAGATTGCGACAAACCGAATACCCTCCGGGTGCATCGGTTTGATGAACGTATCGCGCATGCGCATCGCAAGCTTTCCCCAGGTCAATTGACGGCACTTTCATAAGTGGATTGGCGTGGAACGCAAGTGTGACAAATGCGGCTAGGTGTTTAGTTGTAGTGGCTCAGATGTGATCTGACAGTTGACCGTTTTTCTGGCGGCGTCTGTCAGGTC
>NZ_JAMFMB010000033.1 GCF_023502395.1 Ruegeria spongiae
TTCGTCACCATAATCCAAGATGGCCAGCGGATGGCTGCCTTATAGGATGCAATCTTTTCCACTCTGCGGCATAAGCGCAATGAGAAAAACCGATTTCACCAAAATCAACTTATTTCTCTTTGTTGCGGGAGACAAACCGCGCATCAGACGCGGTTTGCTGCCGATGCGGGGACCATGCGCCGTCACCGCCCGGTCGGATGGTGGTGCGCAGGAACAGGTTGCCGACCGTCTCGAAGACCAGCGCAAAATCGTAGCACAGGCTCTGATGGCGCTGGTAAATCAGATCCAGCCGCGCCTTGGCCGGCACGCAGATCCGGCAATAGATCGCGTCGGTTTCCTCTGGTGTTTCGCACCGTTCGAGCAACGCCGCCTCGTGCCGGTGATAGGCGATCGAAGCCAATCCGGTCACGCCGGGGCGCGATTGCAGCACCCGCGCGTAAAGGTCGGGAAAGCGTTCGACATATTCCCGCAGCGGCGGCCGGGGACCGACAAAACTCAGATCTCCCTTCAGGATGTTCCACAATTGCGGGAACTCATCGAGCCGCTTTGAGCGCAACCAGGCCCCGGTAGGGGTGATGCGCGCCGCCTTGTCGCCCCCCGAGACGCCCGCGTCCTGACCGACGACGGTCATGGTCCGGAGCTTCCACAGGCGGAACGGTTCATCCACCCCCTTCATCCGCTCGGCGACGTAAAACAGCGGGCGGCCTTCGCGGATTAGCAGCCAGGCCAGCAGCCCCAGCAGAACGGGACCCAGGACCACCACCAGCAGCGATGCGAAGAACAGATCCAAGATACGCTTGCGCCAGGTCATCGCGTGACGGATATGCCCTAAATTTGCGTCATTCGGCTATCGTGGTATCCGGGCGCGCGCGCGCTGTCCATCCCGGCCTGCGCCTCGGCCAGCGGTATTGCAGGTAGATGATCTTCACGGTACCGCTGGGATATCCGGCCGGACCGACCTTGGTGCCGGTAAGGTCCCAGCGAGCGAGTAAGCCATACCAAATACACTGGCCCATATTGGCGTGCAGGCATTAGTGACACGAGGACTCATCCGGCAGGCGGATATGGGTTGGATACTGGTGGGCTGCATCCTGCCCGATCTGCCTTGGATATTGTTGCGGGCCCTGCCGCTGGAGATGTCGCCCTATGAGTTGCGGCTTTATGCCATCGTGCAAAGCTCGCTTGCGCTGAGCCTCGTCGCGGTGGCGGCACTTGCCTGCCTGTCGGCGCGTCCCGCCCGGACCGCGATGATCCTGGGGCTGGGCTGTGTGCTGCATCTGCTGCTGGATGCGACGCAGACCAAATGGGCCAATGGTGTCGTGCTGTTTGCACCGCTGGACTGGCGAGTGGTTAATTTCGGTCTCTATTGGCCGGAAAGCTGGCCAACTGTGTTAATGACCGGTTTCGGGGCCGCCTATTTCATATGGGTGCTTTTGCGAGAGCGCCCCTGGACGGGCGCAGCCCCGAAATTCAGCCTCGCACCGGGGCGGCTTGTGCTCGCGACAATGGGGATCGCACTCTATCTGATCCTGCCGCTTCCCCTGATGTCTCGCGCCTTGCAGGTGGATCCGCATTATGTCGCGACCCTGGTTCAAACCGAGGCCCGTTCCGGCCGTATCGCAGGGTTCGATCGCGCCCACATGATCCGCGATGCGGCAGGCACCCCGTTTCTGCTGCCCTGGACCGGCGAGCGGTTGGCACTCGCAGGGCGGGTTCCGCCGGAAGAGGCCGACCTGATCTCGGTCACCGGATCTTTTGCGGAGGAAGGGGTCTTCGGGATCGAGGCTTTGCATGTGCATCCATCCGGGCGTCGCGATTTCCTGTCCTATCTGGGTCTGATGACCTTGCCGATCTGGGGCGCGGTTCTGCTTTACAGACGCCTTGTTCGCCGTAAAGTTGTGGGCTAGGGTGCATTTCGAGTTCGCTGGTTTCGTGGAAATCACGGCTTGACCTAAGGGCATGCGCGAGATTCCGCTGCAACAGTGGGCGACCTGGACATTTTCTTGCCACTTTGAGGACCTCAAAGTGGCGCGGAACTTCCTTCAGATTGACTAAACTTGGCCGGAACATATCTTGTGGGACAAATAAAAAGAATGACAACGTTTTGAGCAGAACATGACGGCAATCGCGGAGTTGCAGGGCAACGCACATTTAACATCGACAGAGACAAATATGTTCACCAGCATTGTCAAAGGCTACGCAGTGGCGCTGATTTTGGGCGTTGCCGGAGGCTATGTGATTGGTGGTCCGATATGGGCCTGGCTTTTGTTCGTGTGGATTGCGGGTGCCCCGATCACTCTGTTCTTCTCCGAACTCTTCGGACAGGCCCGCAGGGCTGAGGAAACCAAGTCCCGGTCGCCGGGTATCCCGAGCGCCGTCATGGCAGGCACGCAGGAAACCCCCAAGCAGTAATCTGCTGTTCGGTTAAGCGTTCTCAGTAGGCTCCAGGTGAGCGCCCGCGCAGTACCATCATCGCCGTCTTGGCGGTAATGCGCAGATCCTCCATCAGCGACCAGTTCTGGAAATACTCGATATCCATTGCGATCCGCGCCTCATAGGTCGCGTCCGAGCGGCTGCTGGCCTGCCAGGGACCGGTCAGGCCAGGGCGCATCTGGGTATAAAGCTGCGCGGCCGAGCCGTAACGCACCAGTTCCTCGCGCGTGACCGGGCGCGAGCCGACAATGCTCATGTCACCGCGGATGACGTTCCAGATCTGCGGCAGTTCATCAAGGCTCAGCTTGCGCAGGCGGTGCCCGATACCGGGGATGATGCGCGGATCGTTACGCAATTTGCGATAGATCGCCCATTCTCGCTGCGCGACCGGATCGGTTGCCAGAATATGGGCCAGACGCGTATCGGCATCCTTCATCATGGTGCGGAATTTCAGACAGTTGAACTGCCGCCCACCACGACCGACCCGCTTATGCGCATAGAACACGCCGGGGCCGTCCCGAAGGACGATCAGGCTCGCGATCAGCAGCATCAGCGGTGCGAACAGCACCAGCATCAGAACTCCGACTGTGATGTCGAACATGCGTTTTGCTAGAAATTTCAGTCTTGTGTCCCGTACTTCGGACACGTCTTCAGATATATAAAGATTGCTGCCGTGATCAAACACGTCGTAATCTCCCCCAACACAGATACACCGCTCGATTGCGGCACTCACTACCAAAAAAAACCAAAGCTCAGCCCCCAGAGCTCCGTTAGTAAATTATTTACTATTCATTAAACTTACAGATCGTTTCCCCGGGTTGGCAAGGCAAAACCCCATTGCGACCACTTTTATGCCATAATTCCAACCGCACGCTGTGCATTTTTTTGCGAAAATACCGAAAAATCTTCAGATTTTACATACATTGGTGACGTTCCGGACACAACCTCTGCTGCACCCGGCAAAAGAGTCGCATGCCCGGCTGCATATCAGCGCAGCCGTCGCCGGACCGCCTCGCCTAGTTGGTTGGCGAATCTGCCAAACGCCCGCGGGCGGCGCAGCAGTTCCAGTGTTGCAAGATCGGGGCGGGCACCCCGCAACGCCTGCATCGCGGATTCCGTGGTGGCAAGATCGGCGATACGCGCCTGACGGCGGCGCATCAGGGTCACGCAATCTGCTGGCAGTGTCGCGACATGGCGATCCAGAAACGCAGCATCGGCCCGCGCCAGCGCCCGTGCGTGACCGGGGTCGAGCCGGTTCGAGATCGACCCGGCACGGGTGGTATACAGATAGCCAGGCTTCGGTGTGAACCACAGCTCTGCGCCTCGCGCCAGCATCTCCAGCATCAGGTGGAAATCCTCGCCATTGCGTAACCGGGGGTCGTATCTCACGTCTTGCGCATTCAGAAAGCGCCGCGAAAGCAAAGGTTTGAGATAGCCAAGGCTGGGCCGGCCGGGGTGCGCCTGATTGCCGGCCAGGAATGCGGTCAGATCCCAGCGCACCGGCCCCTCTATGCCGCTTATATGAGGGCTGCCGACTGGCTGCTCCGCCTCGTCCAGCGGCTGGAAATTGTCATAGATGGCGTCAGCGCTTTTGGCGCGCGCCAGCGCGATCATCGAGGCCAACCGTTCCGGCGCCATAGCATCATCGGAATCGAGCACCGCGATCCAGTCACCCCTAGCCCGGTCGATCCCGGCATTGCGCGCCACCCCCGGCCCGCCATTCTGCGCCAGTTGCAGCACCGAAATTCGCGCGTCCTGCGCCGCCATCCGGTAGGCCAGCGCTGCGGTGCCATCGGATGAGGCGTCATCGATGACGATCACTTCGAGGCTCACGTCACGCTGCGCCAGCGCGCTCTGCACGCTGCGCGCCAGATGCGCCTCGGCCTTCCAGGCGGCGATGATCACGGTTGCGTCGGTCATGGGGTCAACTTAACTTGCGGACATATTCGAAACTCCGGACGGCGGCGGGAAGTTTTGGGTGGTTCTGGTTGTTCTATAGAGTTGGGCAAGGGTTTGGCACCATGAAATTTTACGGTCTTTTCCATCAGGCATGCGGCGTGCTGTGCGCGCTGACCCTTGCACTGGCGCTCACCCCGGCAGTGGCAGGCGCGCAGACCACGGGCGGGGGGTTTTTCTCAAGGTTGAACGATCTGGATTCGAAGGACTGGTTTGTTTCGAATTTCAGGATAAAGAATCCCAGTTTCCGAACCGGCTGGAGCCGCAGCGCCGTGTGGAGCAACCCTGCCGACGGCGCCCTGATCCTGTCACTGTCGCCGACCGTCTCCGGGGCAAATAAGGATTTCGTGGGGGGCGAGGTCCAGCGTCGCCAACCGACCTCTTACGGCCATTACGAGATCGTCATGACCGCTGCGCGGGGCGAGGGGGTGATCTCGTCCTTCTTCACCTATACCGGCCCGTATTTTGGTAACCCCCATGACGAGATCGATTTCGAGTTCCTGGGCCGCGATACTACAAAGGTCTGGGTGAACCGATTTGTCGGCGGAAAGAAACTCCCGGGACAATGGCTGGATCTGGGCTTTGACGCCTCCGAGGATCCGCATCTCTACAGTTTCGACTGGCAGCCCGACAGCCTGACCTGGTCGGTGGATGGGCGGGAATTGTTGCGCGTGACCGCCGATGAGGTCGATATCCCCGCCTTGCCGCAGAAAATCTACATCAATATCTGGGGTGGGGCCGAGGGGCAGAGAAACTGGTCCGGCGTCGCCCCGCGCGCCGCCCGCGCGCAGGCGCGCTATTATTGTATGTCCTATCGCCCGCTCGGCGCCAGCACCCGGCGCTGCTCGGATCTGCCCGGCTGGTGAGGCGCGCTCCATGACGGACCCTTCCGCCCCGCAGGTCACGGTTGTCATCGCCGCCTGGAATGCCGTTGCGACACTGGAACGCGCGGTGCAGAGCGCCTTGCAACAGACCGTGCCGGTCGAGGTGGTGGTGGTGGATGACGCTTCAACCGACGACACGGTGGCTGTGGCCGAACGGCTGGCCGCCGCCGACCCGCGGCTGCACCTGCTGCATCAGCCGGAGAACTGCGGACCATCCGCTGCGCGCAACCGGGCCATCGCCGAGAGCACCGCGCCCTGGATCGCGGTGCTGGATTCAGACGATTTCATCGACCCCGACCGCCTTGAGCGGTTGCTGGCCATCGCCACGGAAACCGGGGCCGCGTTCGTCGCCGACGACCTTCTGAAGGTGGACGAGGCTGATCCATATGGTCCGCGTGACCGGATGTGGTCACAAACCGATATCGGCCGGATCGAGGTAGATGCCGCGATGTTCGTCGAGGCCAACCTGTCGGTGCGCTATGGTGGGCGGCGCGAGATGGGGTTCCTCAAGCCACTGATGTCGCGCGCCTTTCTTGAAGCACATGGGTTGAGCTATGAGCCGCAGATCCGGCTGGGCGAGGATTACGTGCTTTATGCGGCGGCACTGGTTGCGGGTGCACGCTTTATCCTGACCGACCCTGCGGGCTATGTCGCGGTGGTGCGGCCGAACTCGCTGTCGGGGTCGCATCCCACATGTGCGCATGAGCATCTGATTGTCGCCGACCGGGCCTTGCTTGCCACCCCGGGACTGGCGCCACGCGCGAAAGCGGCGCTGCAGGCGCATTTACTGGAACAACAGAAGAAATGGGCCTGGCGGCGGCTGATCGACGCCAAACGCGCCCGTGATCCACTTGCGGCGGCGGCGGCTTTTCGCGCGCCTTTACCGGTGATGGCCGACCTGGCTGGTCGGCTCTGGCACGATCTGCGCGCGCGGCTGGCAGGCGATCGCCCGGGCGCGCAGGAATTCGATGTGCTGGTGGTGGCCGATGGTCGGTTTTCGGGCGGCAGCACCGCCGCGCTGGTGGCTGATGTCACCGCGCTTGCCGGGTTGGGGCTGCAAATCGGGCTGCTCTTTGTGCGCTCGGCCTATCTGGATGATGAACGCGATCCGATGAACCCCAACGCGCTTGCCTTATGTGATCTCGAAGGAGTGACGCAGTTGGCACCCGATCAGACCGCGCGTGCGCCGCTGGCCTTCCTGCATCACCCGCTGGTCTTCTTCAGAGGCATCGAAGAACGCGCGCGGCTCAGCGCCGACCGGGCGGTGATCGTCACTCATCATGCGCCGTTCCGCAATGACGGCTCGCTGGAATATGACCCGGTCACCACCGCGCGTCGTGCCCGACGGGCGCTGGGGCTGGCACACACCCCCTGGTTTGCGCCGATCTCGGGCGTGGTGCGGCGGCAACTGGCCAGTTTTGCGCCCCTGCTGCGGATGAGCTCCGAGGACTGGCCCAATATCTTCGACCCCGCCGACTGGCCCGACAAAAGCCCGATCCTGCAGGGGCCCAGGATTACCATTGGCCGCCATGGCCGCGCCGACGCGCTGAAATTCCCGGCCACTGGCCCCGAGATCGACGCTTCACTGCCTGCGGGACCGGACATCACCGTGCGCATTCTGGGTTGCCCCACCGAGGCGCTGGTCGAAAAGGGCGCTCACCCTGACACCTGGGAGGTGCTGCCCTTCGGCGCCGAGCCGGTGGCAGCCTTCCTCAATTCGCTCGATGTTTTCGTCTATCACTACCATTCTAAGCTGACCGAAGCTTTCGGGCGCACGGTGCTTGAGGCGATTTTGTGCGGGCGGGCCTGCCTGGTCGATCCCAGGCTGGAACCCACCTTTGGCGATATGGTCGACTATTGCGATCCTGTCGACACGCGGGATGCACTGGCCCGGATCGCTGCTAATCCGGATGCCACACGGGTGCGGGTGGCGCGGGCGCGCGACCAGGCGATCGAGATATACGGGCGCCCGTCGCTGGGCCCGCGCTGGGAGCGGCTGACCGCCGACCCGGGCGTGTCCGGGAGGGCCATGGCGGCGGTGCCGCCAACAACCGCCCTGCGCAAGTTGGTCGGGCTTTACCGGCGGCGTGTAGGCGGTGCGACGGGCTGACGGAGTGCGTATCCCATGAATTTCCAGTCCAAGATTGCACGCCGCGCCTATCGGTTGGCGCTGCCATCGCTGAAGCTGCGCCGAAGCCGCCCGGCAGATCAGGCACCGCTGTTCGTGATCGGTTCGGGGCGTAGCGGTAATACGCTGGTACGGCGGGTGCTGCTGGCATCGGAGCAGATCTATATCCCACCCGAGACCTATGTGTTGGGCGATCTGATCGAGGGCTGGCCGCAGATGGCGCTTCTGCCCTGGCGGCAGAAGGTCTGGCTGTTCTGTGCCCAGTTCGAGAAACATTATCATTTTCCGACTTTCAGGCTGGATAATCTCAATGATTTTGCTGCCGAGGCGGAAAAGCTGGAGCCCCGGACTCTGCATGCGCTGATCCTGGCTTTTTATGCCTATCTGGCGCGCAAGGATGGCAGCAAGGCCACGCGCTGGGGCGACAAGACCCCGTGGAACACCTATCACCTGCCTGCGATCGGGGCGATGTTTCCCCACGCACGCTATGTCTGGCTGATGCGCGACGGGCGCGATGTGGCGCTGTCTTATTACAAGGCTGGACTTTATGACAGCCTGGCCGAGGCGGCGGTCCGCTGGGCCGACGCCAACCGGGCCTGTCAGCGCTTCGAACGATGGTGTCCGCATCTCTACCGGCTGCGCTATGAGGATCTGGTCACCGACCCCGAGGCCACCTTTGGCGCGTTGTTTGCCTGGTCAGGGCTGCAGTTCCACCCCGATATGCTCGAGAGCCAGCCGGGGGTGATGGGCGATGTGGAACTCGAAGGGCACCACACCCGCGTGCGCGACCGGATATCATCCCGCTCGGTCGGGCAATGGCGCGACAAGCTGGGTGCGGCGGAGCTGGGCGCGCTGCCGCCGTGGTTCTGGGAGCAGCTGCGCGTCCTGGGTTACGTGGACTGATCAGCCCGCAGGCCGGGTCGCCACATAGATCGCATCCCCCCGCATGGTGGCGTATTGCGCCGCCATCTCGCCATCGGCGGTGATCACGTCCAGATCGAAACCGGCGGCGCGGATACGGTCGGCAAGATCGGCACCGAAAATGCGCACATGGTCGTACTGGCCGAAATGCAGATGCTGTTCGGCGCTGCCGCGAATGGCGGGGTTTTCATAGCTTGTTCCCCACGCGGGGATGACCGGCGTGGTCAGGATGGCGAAACCGCCCGGGCGCAGCACCCGCCGCAGTTCGGGCAGCGCTTTGCTGTCATTCACATGTTCCAGCACGTGGTTGGCCATGATCGTGTCGATGCAGCTCTCCTCCAGCGCCAGATCCTCCATGTTCAGTTCCAGATCGGCCCGGCCCGGTTCGATATCGGCGGTCTGGTACTGGTCGCATTTCGGTTTCAACTCACGGGTCAGCACCGGTTCCGGTGCAAAATGTAGGAACCGGCCAAAGCGCTGGCAGCGCGCGTCACCATCCATCCACAGTTTCAGGAAACGGTGACGCTCGCGCGAATGGCAATCGGGGCATTCCGAGGAAAACCGCATCGCATCCGAGCCGAAGATCGGATCGAACTGTCCCTGATAGCCGCAAAGCGGGCAATGGAAGGCGTGGATCTCATCCGCCGGGCGCGCCCGTTCGGCCAGCGTTTTGGCCAGGCGCTGCATGTCATAGGGTCTGAGATTGGTGGTGATGGCCTCTGCCGTGCGCCGGGCCAGCTTGCTTAAAATCTTCATACTCTCTCATACCTCTTAAAATCGGTCTCTAAGCTCTACTCTCATGGTTTTCTCATGCCATGTCCGTTTCACCCGGTCGTCGGCGCAAGTTTTGGCAGGATCTGCTCACTCATGAATCCGGTCAGCTTACGGGCATAGGCCTCGGGGCTGAATTCCCGGCGCACTCGGTCCTGCGCGGCCTCGGCAAGGCGCGCGCGCAGCGCCGGATCGGAGAGCAGCGTGCCGATGCCGCGCGCCATGTCTGCGGCTTCGGGTGCAACCAGTATCGAGATTTCGTCATCCAGCACCTGTGTATGGGTGGGCAGGCGGGTGGCCAGCAGCGGGCTGCCGCTGTCGAGATAGGAATAGACTTTCATCGGCGTATTGCGCCCCTGCGTGCGGGGCGAGACCACGATCGAGGCCTGGGCCAGATATTCACCGATACGCTCGACCGGGCGCGGGCCCAGCAGCGACACCTGATCGGCCACACCCAGCTGCTCGGCCAGGGCGCGATGCTCGGCCACGTGGGTCTCGGACCCGCCGATGATCACCAACCGCGCGTGATGCCCGTCAGAGATTGCCCGGGCAAACCCCTCGATCAGCAGACCAACCCCCTGATAGCTTTCCAGGTTGCCGATATACATCACCACCGGTTCGTCAAAGCTGCAATCCTCCGGCGCGGCTTCGGGCAGAGCCTCGGTGACCAGGGTCACATCCTCGAGCGTCTGCACCGGCAGGCCCGGCGCATACCCCTCGACCAGATCCTGCAGCGCGCGGCAGCAGGTGATGGCGCCGATGCTGCCACGTGCGGCCCGCGCCTCGGCCCCTTCCAGCAGGCGCCGCAGCCAGCCGGGCAGATCGAATTTGTCATCCATCTGCTCGGGGATTGAGCTGTCCACGTCATAAAGATAAGGCACCCGGAAAAATGGCTTGAGCATCAGCGCGATAAAGGCCGCCTCTTCGACGGCGATCACCAGATCGTATTTACCGCGCAGCATCCGCCAGGCTGCCATCGGCAGCATCACCGCGTCGCAGATCACTTTCTTCAGCGAAAAGCCCGGGGGCATGTTCCGGGTGCCCGGCAGGGCAGGGAGCCGGTGCAGTCGGACCCGTTCAATTCCCGGATCGGTGCCCTCGGCATAGACCAGCACGTCGCAGTCATGCCCCTCGACCGAAAGCACCTGCAGCAATGCGCGTACCGCGATCGGAGTGCCGCGGGGCACAAAGAAGGGCTGCGGCGCCAAAACCAGGACCCGCATGACTCAGCCTTCCGCCCAGGCCAGGCGTGCCACCGGTATCCCGAGGACGTCGGCACGGTTTGTTCCCGCCGCAGCCCACATCCTGGCAATGAGGAGATGCGTATCGCCTGCAATCATGCTTTTCACTCAAATCAGTCTGGCGACAAGCTAGTGCGGAATTGTGACAAAAGAAAGCCGCAGGCCGCACTCGCTCCGGGCTTGATGCCGGTCCGGCATTGGTGTGTAGTCGGACCGGTTCCTTATTTCCGTTTTGCGGAAGGCCTTTTCATTTGTCCGGATTGCCGGAGACGCGCTGTTTGAGCAGAAAGGCAGCATTTCCACATGTTCGCGACTTGCATGAGAGGCCCTGATGACGATGGGCCGTATCGGAATCTGGGCGGCGGATAATGGGCAAGCGCTTTCTTGCAAGTGCCGGGGCGTTGAGTGGGGCTCGTCTGCTGACTGCTCTGTCGCAACTGCTGGTCCTGCCGATCATCGCCCGGTATCTGACAGCCGAGGAGTTCGGGCTGGTGGCGCTGGCAATGACGCTGGTTCTTTTCGCCCAACTGTTCAGCGACGCGGGGCTGAGCAGGTCTCTCATACGGCAGGAACAATACCATCCAGAGGAATGGAGCGCGGTCTTTTGGTTGCTCTTCGGTATCGGGCTGGGGTTGGCGCTGATCGCGCTGGCCATCGCTCCGGTCTGGGCCTGGGTGTTCGAGGCGCCGGAACTGTTCGGGATGGTCGCCGCCCTGTCCGTGACCCCCATGTTCCTGTCCCTGGCCGCAGTGCCCAATGCGCGGCTGGAGCGTGAAAACCGTTTTGGAACGCTGGCGCTGATCCGAGCAGGGGCGGCGCTGGCCGGCATGATGGCTGCTGCGGCCCTGGCGCTGGCCGGGGCCGGTGTCTGGGCGATGGTGGTTCAACAGATTCTGCTGACGGTGATCCAATGCGGCGCAGGCTTGGCGTTCAGCGGGTTTCGCCCGATGTTGCCTCGATGGCAGTCGCAGCTGAGCAATCATTTGATCTTTGCCCGAGATTCCCTGGGAGCTTCGTTGCTGCAAACCACGCAGCGGCAGGTGCCGATGATGCTGATCGGGCATCATCTCGGTCCGGCGTCGCTGGGGCTGTTCTCGATGACGTCCCGGCTGCTCAACCAGCCCAGCATGGCGTTGTCCGGGCCGATGGCGCAGGTTGTCTATGTGCGCATGGCCGCAGCACAAGGAGATGACGGACAGCTTGGCGCGCTTTATGTCGGCAGCATCCGCCTGCTGGCCTTGGCGATATTTCCGCCTATGGCGGTTCTGGCCGGGGCCGGAGGGGATCTGTTCGCGCTGTTGCTTTCCGAACCCTGGCGCAAGGTCGGGTTTCTGTTTGCATTGGCTGCACCGGGCTTTGCTCTGGAAGCGGCTGTGGCAACAGCCGGGGTGATGTTTCAGGCAGTCGGGCGCACCGGTCTGCGGCTACGCATGATCGTCGAACGCACCGTATTGCGGCTTGTGACGCTGGCGCTGGCAGTTCCGTTCGGCATCGAGGCCGTGGCGCTGGCAATTACCCTGTTTGTTTTTGCCTATACGCCCCGCTATTGGGCCTTTGCGCACCGCGCAGTGCCCTTTGATCGCCGCGCCGCCCTGAGCGCTCTGGGAATGACGACGGGGATTTCGGTCGTCACTTGGGGGGCAATGTATTTATTGGCCCGGCAAGGCGGCGATTGGGCCACGCTGGGTTGGGCGGTCGTGATTCTGGCCGCAAGTTGGGCGGCGGCGGCGGCAATACAATGGTCGCGCCTGCGGGCCAGTCTCGCCACATTTGGCCGGTAGAAATATCTGGTCTGCCCGTCGACCCCGCAGTGCCGAGTGCAGGCTGCGAAACAATTGCGCGCGCGCGAACAAATTGGTGCCACTCTCCGAACGAACGCGGTTGCAGGTGGCATCGTGGATATGACGAAAGTGTATTTCCCTTGCGCGTCCGGCCCTCCTTTTAGTACAGTTCCCGCACGTAGTAGGGGGTACTGCTCGAAAGACGACCCGTGTATCGGAACGAAAGTCGGCGGGGGTCGGCTTGGGGCCGAGTATGTGTTTGGGGGGCGGATATTAGAATCCGCAAGTTTTCGAGCATTAGAGTTAATTGGTGTTGAGTGGGGGTTTGTTTTGCTTAACGAAACGTTTGATCAGCTTGATGAAGCTGAATTGTGGTATGTCTCCGATTTCACGGTGGCGGCCAGTTGGAACCAGACTGCCTGGAATCCCGACTATCTTCTGACGCCGCCCGGCGAGGTGGTGCTGACCTTGGACGGCACCGATACCGACGGCAAGGATTTCACCGGATCTGAACTGCAGTCAAAGGCCCTTTACAGCTATGGCAGCTACGAGGTCGACATGGTTGCCTCGGGTGATTCCGGGGTTGTTTCGTCTTTCTTCCTGTTCAGCAACACCTTCTTCGGTGCCGCCCGGCATAACGAGATCGATTTCGAGTTTCTGGGCAATGACACCACCAAGGTGAATATCAATTACTATTACGGCAACGAGAAACTGGGCGACAATGGCTCTGTCCAGATCGACCTGGGTTTTGATGCTGCCGATGCGATGCATACCTATCGCATTGACTGGCATCCCGACGGCATCCGCTGGTACGCCGATGACGTGCTGCTTTACGAGGTGGTCGAAGAGACCGCACCGCTGCCGATCCCGGACGAGCCCATGAGGATCTACATGAGCGTCTGGAGCGGCGGCGACGGGTTGCAGCACTGGCACGGGCCCATCGCCCCGGATGTCGACACGCAGGCGCGCTATTCAGAAGTGAACTTTACCCCCTATGTGCCCGAGGCACCCACCGATGGCAGCGGCGCGATTTCCTTTGCCGGCGAGGATGACGCCTATGTGATCAATCTGGCCGATGGCAGCTTTTCCCAGGCGGCGAAGGTTATGGCGACCGGAGACTCGCTCACGGTCGGCCGTGTCGATCAGAACGATCCCGACGATCCGGAAGAGGCATTCGACGGCTATCGTATGGACCTGTTCGACCTCATCGTCGAGGGTGGTGGATGGATCGACTATGTGGGCGGGCTGCAGAACGGTCCTGCCGACATGATGGACCGCGACCATGCAGCCGTGAGCGGCGTCAAGCTGCGCACCATGGTCCTCAACAATGACCGCAGCGATGCGGATCTGTCAGTCAACCTGTCGGCCAATTCACCCGACATCGTGCTGCTGATGGCCGGCACCAATGATTTCAACGCAAATCTCTTCACCAACAACCAACTGCCCCCTCTGCTGGAAAACATGCAGAAGGCGGTTGATCAATTCTATGCCTATGCCGGCAATGCCAGCAAATATCTGGTTGTGTCGACACTTGCCCCCAAGGTGCGGGGCATCCCCGAGGAATATGCCTCTTTCATCAATGAAGGCTATTCGACCGTGGGCGGCACCCCGGTGCTCGGCGATGTTGGAAACGGGACGTATGTGCCGGGGCTGCGCGCGCTGATCACTGCGTTACAAGCCGAGCATCCGACGCTGATCCTGTTCGACAACCCGGTCGGGGTCGACGGTCTGACGAGTGACGACGTGCATTTCAGCAATGAAGCCTATGCCGAATATGCTGCGGACATGTATAATCTGCTGCTGACGCAGATCGGCCAACAGGCCGGCACGTTCGGAGCGTTGGCGGGGACGCTGCCGGTGGCCAGTGATGTGACCGGCGGTAATGCCGGTGACCGTATCACCGGTGACGGGGCGGCCAATGTCATCATCGGCGGCGGCGGGGCCGATTATCTTACCGGCGGCGCCGAAGCGGACACGTTCGGCTATGGCAGCGCGTCTCTGGACGGCAAGCGCGATTACATCTCGGATTTCTCGATCGCCGAGGGTGACACGCTGGATCTGTCCGGGGTCGTCGCGCATTACGGCTGGACCTTGGCCGAGTTCCAAGCTGCCGTCAGGATCACCGAGGATGTCTCTGGTGCGGAACTGGCGGTCGACACCCCGTCCGGGCTTGTGCCGCTGGTCTACATTGCCAATATCTCTGCGGCGGAACTTGCGAATGTTCTGAATGTCGATCTGACGGATACGTCGGCGGATGCGGACGGCAATCTGGCCGTCACTGCGCCGGATGTCGCGATTTCGGCAGACGAGGTCACGGCCGTGACCTTCAACGTCACCGGCATCGATGCCGACGCCACGGCTGTGGTCGAGGTGAGCGACGGCATCAACACCGTCACCTCAGCGCCGCTGGCTGCGGATGGCAGCGTGATACTGGACCTGAGCAGCCTGGCCGATGGCAATCTGACGGTCTCGGTGACGGCATCCGATGACGACGGCAACACCGCTGCCGTGTCCGGTCCGAACCTGATACTGACCACTGCGGGCGGGGCTCTGCCCACGCTGAGCGGAACCAGCGGCAGGGACACGCTGACCGATGGTGATGGCGCGACCGAGATCCTGGGCCTGGGGGACCGCGACACGCTGTTTGGCAATGGCGGCAACGACATCCTTGATGGCGGCGCCGAGGTCGACAAGCTTTATGGCGGGACAGGGGCGGACGTGTTTCGCTTCACGCCCGATAGCCTGGATGGCAAGAGCGACGTTCTGTACGATCTCTCGATTGCCGAAGGTGACAAGATCGATGTGTCGCAGATCGGGGCGTTTTACGGCTGGGATGCCGGACAAACGCTGGGTGCGCTGACTTTTCAGAATATCAAAGTCGGCACGAAAATCACCATTGCAACCCCGGATGGCACCTACAATCTGGCGACTGTTCTCGGGCTGTCCGCAGCCGAACTTCAGGCGGCGGATATCCTGATCCTGGAAGCCGGGCCGCCGCCCGATACCGGCGACGATGACGGCAATCTGGCGCTCATCATCCCGGACACCGAGATCGACGCCAGCGAGGTGGGGACGGTCCAGGTCGATGTGACCGGCATCGACGCTGACGCCACAGCCGTAGTGACGCTCAGCGCCGGCGGCACCGATCTGACACAGAACATCAGTGCCGACGGGACGCTGTTCTTCGATCTGAGCAGCCTGCCGGATGGCCCGGTGAGCAGCTCGGTGGTCGCCACCGATGGCAGCGGCAATGCAAGTGCGGTATCGGGCTCGACCCTGACGCTGGACACCGCTCCGGACCTGTCGGCGGACGAGGACGGAAATCTTGCGGTTACTGCGCCGGATACCGACATCACGGCGCTCGAGATCGGTTCAGTGACCTTCAACGTCACCGGCATCGATGCCGACGCCACCGCGGTGGTCGAGGTGAGCGACGGCAGCAACACCGTCACCTCAGCGCCGCTGGCTGCGGATGGCAGCGTGATACTGGACCTGAGCAGCCTGGCCGATGGCAATCTGACGGTCTCGGTGACGGCATCCGATGACGACGGCAACACCGCTGCCGTGAACGGTCCGAATCTGACGCTTGATTCCACCATCGTGGTGGTGCCCACGCTGAGCGGAACCAGCGGCAGGGACACGCTGACCGATGGTGATGGCGCGACCGAGATCCTGGGCCTGGGGGACCGCGACACGCTGTTTGGCAATGGCGGCAACGACATCCTTGATGGTGGCGCCGAGGTCGACAAGCTTTATGGCGGGACAGGGGCGGACGTGTTTCGCTTCACGCCCGCGTCCCTGGATGACAAGAGCGACGTTCTGTACGATCTCTCGATTGCCGAAGGTGACAAGATCGATGTGTCGCAGATCGGGGCGTTTTACGGCTGGGATGATACAGAAACGCTGGATGCGCTGCGCCTTCAGAATATCAAGATCGGCACGAAAATCACCGTTGAAACCCCGGATGGCGACTACCGTATCGCGACGGTTCTCGACCTGTCCGCAGCCGAACTTCAGGCGGGGGATGTTTTCATCCTTTGAGGGCAACATACGGTGGCGCGTGAACGGGTCCCCGTTACGGCCAACCGTTTAGCGATCCACACAAGGTCTCCGTCCGTCATAATTGGCGGGCGGAACTTGTCATCGTGCCTGCTCGACGCCGTTGAAACGATCCAGATCGGTGCAAGACACAACCAGCCGACGATTTCCTGTGCCGCTCTTCCAAACGGCCCCGGTATCTGAAGGCGGCGCTTCCAGGCGTGCACTGACGAGTGTGGTTGATGCTTGAAAGCCTGCCGGCGGCACGGTTTTGGAGCGTGGGGATGATGACCTCAAGCGGCGGCCTGTTGGCACACATCAAGATGCAGCGAAACATGCCAGACAGAACCTGTTGGACCAACTGGGTTGACGCTTTGTGTTCTCCGACGCGCCGTTCAGACACCAGGGATGGAACGGTCCGGCCCCGGGGGCGATATCCGGTGATCGAGGCGTCGCTCAGCGCGCGCCGCTCCGCTCGAAATGACGGGGCGTCAAATTCCGACCGCGTTGGATAACCCCGCCCTCCTGCCCGATCAGTGGTGCCGAAGCGGTGGGGACACAACGCTGCGTTAAGATTTCACGGCAGGCTGGAATCCGCTCAAAACAATGGTTTTATAGCCAAAAGAACAAAATTCCGCCACAGGATTGTACGTCAACAGGCGCAATTCTGCCGGGTTTTGCCGGGATTGTTGACCAACTACCGGAACTGATTTTAGGACGACGGAAAGGTTTTCACACTCACCACCGAAAGCCGAAGGTGAATCGAAGATAAATCAGAGCGGAGAAAGGGCCCAGAAAAGGGAGCAACGCAGGCACTTCTGTTTTAAACACCACCTTGTATCCGTTTAGTGAGTATCCCCCGTTTGACTCGGTCGCGAATAGTTGACCGGTCCGGTTTTGTTGTGTGCCTTCACAAGGGCTGTTGGCCTGCAGGTAGCTTTTCTTATTTGGCGAACTGTCTCCGACCTGGCGAAACGCCGCGTTGATATGCGGATTTTTTGCAATGGATGCTCCGGCAGGATGGGCCGGACGAAGAAAAGGACGGTAACATGGACACTCACATGGACATGGGCGGGCATGCCGGACATGCCGAACACGCCGCTCAGGTCAATGCCCTGTTCGCCCCCGCAGACGCCACTCACGTCGCGGTGAAGGACGGTAACTGGTCGGACGCATCGACGTGGTCGAACGGAAAGGTCCCCGGCGACGGGGCGATGGTACACATTCCCGAGGGCAAGGACGTCACCTACGACGTCTACAGTGCGAAGGAACTGGATATGGTCCGGGTGGACGGCACCCTGTCCTGGTCGCAGAACAAAGACACGTCGATGCATGTCGATACGATTCTGACCAGCCACGGATCGCATCTGGAAATCGGTACGATGGACAACCCGATGCCTGCGGATGTCTCGGCCGAAATCACCTTTGTGGACGGGCCGATCGATCTCAAGGAAGATCCCGGCCAGATCAGCCGCGGCCTGGTGGCCTTTGGCGAGGTGGAAATCCACGGTGCCGACAAGGCAAGCTATCTGACGATGAACGGTGGCGCGCAGGCGGGATCCAAGACGATCACCGTCGAGGGCGATACGGACAACTGGGAAGTGGGCGACCAGATTCTGCTGGTCGGCACCGGAGACGGGAGCCGGGATGAAACCCGGGCGATCGTGTCGGTCAATGGCAACAAGATCACCTTCGACAAGGCGCTGAACTACGATCACGAACCGCCTGCGGGGTTCGATTTCGACACCTATGTGGGCAACCTGTCGCGCAACGTGGTGCTCCAGTCGGAAAACCCCGATGGTATTCGTGGCCATTTCATGATGCATAACGGCATGACCGACGCGGGGCAGGACTATGCCAACATGGTGCTCAATGCCGAATTCCGTGACATGGGCCGCACCGATCACAGTCGGACAGTGGGCACCGAACCGGGCGACAGCAACCCGCAGGGGCGTTATTCGATCCACATGCACCAGATCGGCACGGAGCCGGATTCGGCCGTTTCGCTGATCGAAGGCAATGCCGTGGCCGGCAACCCGGGCTGGGGCATCGTGCAGCATTCCAGTCAGGCGATGATCAACGAGAACATCGTTTATGACGTCACGGGCGCAGGCATCGTGTCGGAATGGGGCGATGAAACCGGTGAATGGAATGGCAACCTTGTCAGCTCGGTCACCGGACCAACGGTTTCAAAACAGGTCGGTTCCGAAGGGGCGGCCTATGAAAACCAGTCCCGGGTCATCGTACAGCAGGACAACATTGCTGCGAACTCTCTGATCGGCTGGAATTATTCGGGCCGCGAAAGCTTCCCCGAAGACGAGCTTCATAGCGGCGCACCCAAAGACGGGATGCACCGCAAGCAGTTCGAGCGCGAACAATTGCCCTACGATCCGTCACCTTTCGACATGGCGATCGACCATGAAGAACCGGCGATTGTCGATTTCGACAACAATACTGCGATTGGCACCGGTACCGCTTTTCGTGTGTTCCACCGCCAAATGGCAGAGGACACCGACACGATGAGCGTGATCGACAACTTTACCGTCTGGGGCGGTGAAGATGCGGTTAACCTCGATAATTATTCCTCGAACTACCTGTTCAAGGATTCCACCTGGCAAGGGGACGGAATCGGCTTTCGGGTCGAACGCAAAACCTCTTCGGCAGTGTTCAACAATGTCGATATGCACGACTTCAGCATCGGGTATAAGAGCCTGGGCTTGAATCATGAAATGGTGCTGATCGATACGGATTTCCACAATGTGAGAACCGAGTTCGACCTTGCCGACCTGCTTATCGGTGTCCACAGTGATTCACTGCGCAAGGAACTGATCAGCTATTTCAAGAGCAAACACGGCATCAATTATGAAAACCCGATGCCCAAGATCGTCGACAGCGACACCCTGACCCCAGTCAATGCGGTGACCTTCAAGGCCGACGGCGACGCCGACCTGACAATCACACCCAAGGACAGGGGCCTGAACATCACCGGGACGATCACCGATTCCGTCGGCGTGCGGAACTTCAATGAATACGTGATCGCCAAGACTCCGAAAGGCACCGGCACCAGTCAGGATTTCGAAGGGATCAGGCTTACTCTCTTTGCCGAAGCCCACGACGAGCCGTTTGTGCAGAAAGAAATCACGGTAGACCAGTTTCTGGAATTGCACGGCACCTATCAGAAGGGTGACGGCAGTTGGGTCTCGCCTGTGGTCAACTGGATCACCGACCGCCTGACCGGGGATCAGCACCCGGTGATCATCGAGATCAAGCTCGACGGGTTTGACCCGGCAACGATGAAAGCCCATGAGCTGTCAGCCTATCCCGATCCCGGAATCAACAACCCGGATTTCGACTACAATCTCGCCGGCGGCGGTTCGGGTCATGGCGGCCATACCGGTGGCGGCGACGGCGGCCATACCGGTGGCGGCGACGGCGGCCATACCGGTGGTGGTGATGACGGCCATACCGGTGGCGGTGATGACGGCCATACCGGTGGCGGTGATGACGGCCATACCGGTGGCGGTGATGACGGTCAGACCGGTGGCGGTGATGACGGCCATACCGGTGGCGGCGACGGCGGCCATACCGGTGGTGGTGATGACGGCCATACCGGTGGCGGTGATGACGGTCATACCGGTGGCGGTGATGACGGTCATACCGGTGGCGGTGACGGCGGCCATACCGGTGATGACTCAACGGGTGTCAAGCTCGTGGGCGGTAATGAGGCAGACGTCTTCACGGGCACGATGAACAACGATGTACTCGAAGGCGCCCGCGGCAACGACACGTTGACCGGTCGCGCGGGTCATGACGAGATCACCGGCGGCCTAGGCAAGGACAAGATCTATGGCGGCAACGGCCACGACACACTGGATGGCATGAGTGCCCCCGACGAAATCCGCGGGGGGCTCGGGCACGACCTGGTGTACGGTGGTGGTGGCAACGACCTGATCGGTGGCGGCATGGGTAAAGATACGCTCTTCGGCGGATACAACCATGACGTAATCTTTGGATCCGGAGGCAATGACCTGATCGATGGCGGTGCCGGCAATGACAGGATGTCCCTTGGTCGCGGCGATGACGTTCTGATCTTCTCTACCGGGCAAGATACCGTGCGGGATTTCGACGCCCAAGGAGACGACCTGTTGAACCTGTCGCTGGCCGAGGGCATCACCAATTTCGCCGATCTGAAGGCCAATCACCTGAGCAATGTCGGGGGCAAGGCGGTCATCACAGACGATGCCGGAAACTCTCTTACCTTTGTAGGAGTTGACGTCGGAAGCCTCACTTCGGATGATTTCATCTTCTAGAGCGCAATCCGAAAACCGCAAAACGGTTTTGGAGCAGATTGCGCATCAAAACAAACAGATAGAGCGGCGGTCATGAATTAGACATCATGGCTGGCGCCCTAGGGCATACCCTTCAGGTCAGGCCGGCGCACGTTCGGTCTGACCATCCTGCTCCGGCAGTTTTCCAAGCGGCGGATCACGGCGTTCGGACAGGTTTCCGGCGGCTTGACGCGGCCGCCGGGTGCCTCCGGCGGACAGAAGGCGGGCTATAAACCGTCCCAGGGTTGCTGCCATGCTCCAGTCACGGTCCCGGAGCGCGACGCGCAGGCGCCATGCCGTTCCGCGCATCAGCGCCGCAGATATCTCGGCCCCCAGTGGTGAGGCCGCCGCCAATTCGGTCAACGCAGCGCACATGTCAGGTGTCAACGCCTCGGTAATGCCATGCTTGCCCGCCATCGCGCGATGGCAGATCTTCTTTTCTACCGGCGACAGCGCCATGTCCGGCAGCAATTCGGCGGCCATGCGGAAAGCTTCCAACGCCATGGACCAATCGGTGCGACGCGCATGAACACAGCCGCGTTGCAGCCGTCCGGCGCGGGCGGCATGATCAGGTGTTTCGGCCTCGAACATTCCGGTGAACAGCGTTGGTTGCAGAATGTCCCGCAGCCCTTCGAACACTTGCTTGTCGGTGGTTTTCCAGACCGCATCGGACTGTGCCGCCGCATGGCGTGACGCTACCGATCCGCGGGCGCCGTCATGCTTTCTTTGATGAAACAGGGCCTCTTCGGTGACGGCGACCGGAAACCGTGCCGCCAGCCGCACGATCATATCATAATCGATCGAGCGGGGCAGGTTCTCACGGAATGGTCCGACCGCGTCATAACAGGACCGCCGCACCAGGGTCGCGTTCTGGAACAGAAAGATGTCTTCGAGCAGGTGGCGTAACATCGATCCTTCACTCAGATCGGGCCAGTAGCCGGGACCCGCCAGGATTCGTTTCCCGCCGGCGGGATCGTCAGAAAAGCGCTTGTACCCGCCGCCGGCCAACCCCGCCGATGGATGTGCCCGCAGCAATCCCGTCAGAGTTTCGGCAGCATGGGGCAGAACGATATCATCATCGTCGCAAATCCAGATTAGGTCGCCGCGCGCCTGCGCTAGGGCAGCGTTAAGCGCCCGCGACTTGCCGCCATTCTCGGACCGGAAATAACGCACCGGTCCCTCGGCGGTGCGGACCACTTTTTCGGTATCGTCCGTGGAGCCGTCGTCCCAGACGATGATTTCGTTAACAATCCGGGTTTGACATGCCAGACTGTTCAAAGCTTCATGCAAAAACGCCGATCTGTTGTACGTCGGCACAATGGCTGTGATAGTCGTTTTATCAGGAGTCATTAATCACAAAACCAAAACGGAGACGTCCGTTGACTGAAACATTTCATGCGCCGCGCAGGATTTCAATCGCGACCTGCGCCGTGCAACTGGACCTGCGGCATTTTCTGCGGTTACCGGGCCTGCTGCCGGTCATCGCGCTTTGGATCTTTCTGGCCCAATCGGCGTGGTCCCAGCAAGTCGGATCGGGCACCGCCTATGAACTGGGCGCGACGGATCAGATCGAGGTACGAATAGTCGCCTGGGATTCCAACCAGCAGGCCTTTGTTCAGTTCGATGAACTGAGCGGGGCATTCAGGATTGGCCAGGACGGAAACGTGATGCTACCGCTGGTGGGAGCCATCGCAGCCGCAGGTCGGGCGCCGGTGGAACTGGCCGAGAACATCTCGGAGGCAGTGCACCGCAAGGTCGGTCTGAATCAACCGCCCAGCACCACGGTCGAGGTGCTGCAATACCGGCCCATCTATGTTCTGGGCGATGTGATGCGGCAGGGCGCCTACGACTACCGCCCCGGTCTGACTGCGGTGCAGGCCGTGGCGCTGGCCGGGGGGCTGTACCGGTTGGGCAGCTCCGATGCGGGCGACCTGATTAACGCCATCCGCACCTCGGGCACCTTCCGCGAGCTTGGAATGGACAGGGCGCGGATGCAACTGCGCGCCGCACGCCTGCGCGCCGAGGCCGATGGTCTGGAGGATTTCGATGCCCCTGCCGGGTTGCGCTCGCCAGGCGGCGAGACTGCGGTGGCGGCGATGCTCGAACAGGAACGCACCCTCTTTGCCAGCCGCCGCGACACGCTGGTCAATGCGCTCGAGGAACTGGCCGCCTCGCGCAAGTTGCTGGAAACTGAAATCGCGGCGCGCGAGGAAAAGCTGGCAGGGCTGAAGCGGCAGGTAGAGCTGGTCAAAGAATCGGTCGGCAACATGGAAACGCTGGTTGAACGCGGATTGTCGCGGTCGCAGAATCTGATCCTGGTGCAGCAGACGCTGATTGATCTCGAGGCGCGGGCCCTGGATACCGAGACTGGCATCTTCCGGGCTCAGCAGGAGATTTCTGAGCTGAACCGGGACGAGGCGGATCTGATCTCGGCGCGACGGCTGGAGACGCTGCGCGAACTTCAGAATACCGAGGCCGAGCTGGACCGCCTGGCAACGCGGGAAGCGGTGAACCGCCGCATTCTGCGCGAAACGGAGGTTGGAGCAGCGCTGGCCGGAGATTTTCCCGAACAGCCGATTTCGGTGATCCGCTACCAGATCCTGCGCGAAGCCGAGGATGGGCAGCAGCCTGTGCCCGCCGACCGCGCCACGGTGCTGCAGCCGCTCGACGTGCTGGAGGTCATTCTGGAAACGCCCGAGACTTTGCCCGACAGCATTAAGGGGGGATGACCCCATGCAGCGCTATATGTTTCAGTAGCTTCTGGTCCAGCCCATTCTGGTCCATCGCAATCCGGACAGGAGCCGATCATGACCGGTACAACCCATTCCAGGACCCCGCCCGAGATCGATATTTCGGTCTGCGTGCCGGTCTATAACGAGGAAGACAGCGTCGGCCCGATGCATGCGGCGATCACCGCTGCGCTGGACGGGCTGGGGCGGCCATATGAGATGGTCTTTGTCGATGATGGCAGCCGCGATGCGACGATCCCGCGCCTGAAAAAGATCGCCGAGACCGATCCGCGGCTGACCATTGTCCGGTTTCAGCGCAATTACGGCCAGACCGCGGCGATGATGGCCGGGATCGACCATGCGCGCGGGCGCTTTCTGGTGACCATGGATGGCGATCTGCAGAACGACCCGGCCGATATCCCGATGATGCTGGAAAAGCTCGAAGAAGGCTATGATCTGGTGGTGGGCTGGCGCATCAACCGGCAGGACAAGCTGCTGTCGCGCAAAGTTCCCTCGAAAATCGCCAACTGGCTGATCGGCAAGGTCACCGGCCTGCCGATCCGCGACAATGGCTGTTCGCTCAAGGTCTATCGCGGCGAACTGATCAAGCGGGTGCCGCTTTATTCTGACATGCACCGCTTTATCCCCGCAATGACATTGCCGCTGGGCGCGCGTGTGGCGCAGGTCGGCGTGCGCCATCACGCCCGCCAGTTCGGCGAGTCGAAATACGGGCTGTCGCGGATATTCAAGGTGCTGCTCGACCTGGTGTCGATCAAGACGCTGCTGATCTTTGCCCGTCGGCCCCTGGGCGGTTTCCTGCGGCTGGCTGGTCTCTCGGCGCTCTGCGCGCTGCTGGCGGCGCTGCTGATCGGCTCGGACGGGACGTCGCGGGTGGTGGAAATGGCGGTGGTGGGCCTGTTCGGTTCCCTGTCGCTTTATCTGATCCTGTTGGGCATGGTGACCGGCGCGATTTTTCAGGATGGTGATGCGAGCCTGCCTCCGGACCCGGTGGAAACCCCGCCGGAGCAGGGGTGACCTTGCGGCGAAACAAAAACCAAGTATCTGATATTAATGAATTGATGTAGAGTGTAACGATGACCCTTGAACTGGTAGAGCAAAACCTCCGGCCTGAATTTTCGGCCATTGTCGCGGTCAGCGACGTGGCGCGTCTGGCCGACATGCTTACAAGCTACCGCGCGGCGCTGGATGCACCGGGGCGCAGCTATGAGCTGATCTGCGTGACCGATGGCCGCGAAGGCACCACGATGGAAGCCCTGCACCGGCTGGCCTCGGACTGGCCGGAACTGGTGGTGCTGGGCCAGCATCCCTGGAGCGATGACGACGCCGCGCTGCTGGTCGGGGTCAAGCGGGCGCGCTCCGATCTGGTTTTGACCCTGCCAGGCTGGCCCGAGATCGACACCACCGATCTGCCGACACTGTTCGAAGCGCTTGGCGACAGTGACATGGTGATCGCGGCGCGCAGCGGGCGCGACAAGGGCGGGCTGCGCCGAACCCTGTTTCACGGGCTGCTCAAACGGCTCTTTGGGCTGTCGGTGGACGATCCGTTCTGCCGGGTCCGGCTGGCCCGCAAACCGGTTCTGGAAGATGCCGGCGGGCTGGGCGTGCGCCAGCATTTCATTCCCTCGATCGCGGCGCAGCGCGGCTATCAGGTGACTGAGGCCCAACTGCGCCCCGCCGCCGCCGAGGAAGAGGCCGCACATGGTCGTTTCGTGTTCAAGCCGCTGGGCCATGTGCGCGCGGTGCTGGATGCGCTGATGCTGTTTGTGGTGCTGAAATTCCTGCGCCGCCCGATGCGGTTTTTCGGCGCCATCGGGGTACCGATCCTGCTGGTCGGGCTGGCGACCACGGCCGTGCTCGTGGCGTATCGCCTGTTCGGCGCCACCGCGCTGGCGGACCGGCCGGTACTGATCTTTGCCGTGCTGATGGTGGTGCTGGGCATCCAGATCATCGGTCTGGGCCTGGTGGGCGAGATCATCATCTTTGCCCAATCCCGTCGTATGAAACAATACACCGTCCGCTCGATCCAGCGCGAGGATGCGGACGCCATCGCCGAAAAAACCAAGGAAGCGGCCGGTTCTCCGCCCCAGCGCGCGGGGGAATAGGCCATGACAAAACCGCTTTATCTGGTCACGGGGGCCGCCGGGTTCGTCGGGCGACACCTGGTGGAACATCTCGTGGCGCGTGGCGACCGGGTCCGGGCCATGGTGCGCAAACCCGAACAGGCCGGGGATCTGAAAGGTCTGGCCGAAGAGGTGGTGATCGGCGATCTGCAGAAACCCGAAACCCTGGCCTCGGCGGTCGAGGGCGTGGCCGGCATCTATCACATCGCCGCCGTGTTCCGGGTCGGGCACCTGCCGGACGAGGTGTTTCACGAGATCAACGCCGAGGGCGTGCGCCGCATGCTGGATGCCGCCATCGCGGCGGGCGTGCCGCGGTTCGTGCATTGCTCGACCAATGGCGTGCACAGCCATATCGAACATCCCCCCGCGGCTGAGGATTACCCGTTCAGCCCCGGCGACGTCTATCAGGAAAGCAAGCTGGCGGGCGAGTTGATCGCGATGGAATATTTCAACGCGGGCAGGATCTGCGGCGCGATCCTGCGCCCGGCGATGATCTACGGCCCTGGCGACACACGGATGCTGAAACTGTTCAAGATGATCGCCAAGCGCCGGTTCTTCTATATCGGGCGCGGCGAGGCGCTGGTGCACTGGCTCGACGTGCGCGATCTGGCCGAGGCGTTCCGGCTGGCGATGATGGCCGAGGAGGTGAATGCCGAAGCTTTCCTGATCGCCGGGCGCGAGTACATGACCCTGGCCGAATCCGCCCGCGAGATCGCCCGCCAGCTTGATGTGCCCGAGCCCTGGCTGCGGCTGCCGGTCGGGCCGATGATGACGCTGGCCCATGCCACCGAACTGGTCTGCGTGCCATTGGGCATCGATCCGCCTCTTTTCCGCCGCCGTGTCGCCTTTTTTCTGAAGAACAGAGCGTTTAATATCTCCAAGGCGGAAACAATGCTTGGCTATGCGCCGAAACAGGATCTGGCCGGAGAAATTGCCGATACCATTGCCGATTACCGGGCAAGGGGAGATTTGCCACCGGTCAAAACGGAGATGACAACACCTGGAGCCGGCGATCTGCCCCGGCAAGAAAGACACGAATGAACCGACATGCTCTCGACCCCGGCCCGCTGCGTCCCTGGGAAACGTCCGGCAGCAGCACAGATATCCAGCTCGATTTCGCCCGGGTGCTGCAGATCATCCGCAAGGGCTGGTGGATCATCGCCCTCGGCGCTTTTCTCGGCGCGCTTTTTGCCGCCGTCATGGTCCTGCGCGCCACACCCACCTTCACCGCCACGGCGCAGATCATGCTCGGTCAGGAGAACCGCGCCGATGTTACGCTGGGCAATCTGTTCCAGGAACTCAACCTGGACAATGCCGATATTGCCGGGGAAATCGCGATCATCACCTCCGGGCAGATTCTAAAAGATGTGTCAGAGCAACTGGATCTGGTGTCGCGCCCGGAATTCAACCCCGCCCTGAAGGAACCTCAACCGGAGCCGTCTCTGGCTGCGCGCCTATCCGGCCTGGTGAAAGACAAGATCAAGGCGGTTCTGGGTGGCGACACATCCGCCTCGGGCGATCAGGGCGGAACCGATAGCGCGCCCTCGACAGATCCGGTCGTGCGCGCCGCCGCCGCCGTGCGTGAGCAATTCGGCGAACAGGCGGATTATGTTGGCGCCCTGGCTGCCGGGCTGCGGGTCCGGCAGGTGGGCAGTACCTATCTGGTGGATGTCAGCTATTCATCCAGCGACCGCCAGTTGGCCGCCGCGGTGCCGAATGTGGTGGTCGATAGCTATCTGCGCGAGCAGCTCAACCGCAAATTTCGCGCCATCCAGCGGGTTACCGCCGGGCTGGACAGCCGGTTGGGCAGTCTGCGTGACCGGCTCGAAGCCTCAGAACGGGCGGTGATCGATTATCGCAACCAAAACCTGGCCGACGGGTTCGGCACGCAGGAACGGCTGGATCAGCAGTTGCGCGAATTGTCCAGCCGTCTGGGCGCGGCCCGCGCGGAACAGGTGTCGCTGGCCTCGGAATTATCAGAGATCGATACGCTGATGGAAAGCGGCGGGGCGGCAGCGGCGGCGGGGCTGTTTTCCTCTGATTTGCTGAATAATCTGCGGGGCGAGATCGCCACCATAGAGCAGCGCCGGAGCCAGTTGAACAATCGGTTCGGCGCGGACAGCTCACAGGTGCGCGCTGCCACCGAGGAAATCGATAGGCTCCAGGATGCGCTCGCTACCGAGATCGCCCGGCTGCGCAATGACAAGGTCAATCTCGAGATGGTTGCCCGGGCTCGTGAAACCGCGCTGAGGCAACAGATGCGCGCGCTCGAACAGCAGGAACTGGAGCTGTCGGGGCGGGCGGTCACCATGGCGCAGCTCGAACGCGAACTGGCCGCCAACCGCGTCACCTACGAGACGTTCCTGGGCAAATTCACCGAGACCAGCGAGGTAGTCGATCTGCAGGAGGCGGATGCACAGGTGATTGCCTACGCGAAACCGCCCGCTTCTCCGGTGGCGCCTCGCAGGAAGCTGGGGGTTGCGCTGGGGCTGATCGCTGGCGCTGCTCTGGGCCTGGGTGTCGTGTTCGCCCGCTCCATCGGCGACAATGCGGTGTCTTCGGTGACTCAGCTACGCAGCCTCGTGCAGGACGCGCATGTGCAGACCCTGCCGCGGCTGCGCGGGCTGCTGCGCCGTCCCGATCCGATGGGATATGTTTTGCAGGCACCGCATTCTGCTCTGTCCGAGTCGGTCCGGTCGCTGCGGGGCCATCTGCTGCTATCCGCACCGGACGATCGGCAGAGCGTGGCGATGATCTCCTGCGGGCCGGATGCCGGCAAGACAACGACCAGCGTGATGCTGGGCCGGTCGATGGCCCAGATGGGCAAGTCCTGCATTCTGGTCGAAACCGACCTGCGCCGGGGCAATGTCGGAAAGATGATGCATATGCCGTCGCGCCCGGACATCGTAGATGTCCTGACCGGCTCGGTGACCCTGGAAGAGGCGCTGCAGCCGGATCCGCACTCAAACATGTTCGTTCTCAGCGCCCGGACAAAGATCAAGGATCCAGCCGCGTTGTTGATGTCTCCGCAGATGACCCAGTTGATCACCCGCCTTGAGGAAATGTTCGAAATAATCATTTTCGACACACCGCCGCTCCTGTCCACTGCGGATGCGGTGCCGCTGATCGGGATTGCCGACAATGTCGTGCTGCTGGTTCCGGAAGGGCAGACCACAACGAGCGAGTTGGAAAACGGCATGCGTCTGCTGAGAAACGCCTCAGCGAAACTGTCCTGTGCCGTCCTGTCCATGGCCAGAGAACAGAAGGGCGAAGGCTACGGGTATTATTGATCAGGCGGGACATGCTCGAACCGCCGCCTTGTGCCACGCGACCCTAAATCGGTTGTATGAGAGGCCCATATGAGCCGGTGTGGCAACACACAAGGAGCAACGACAAGATGCAACATCCCCCGTCAGCGCGGCACCATACAGGCCACCCGACCGCCTGCGCGCCCGAGGACATCCTCGTCGCCGTGCCGACACTAAACGAAGCGGCCCATATCGACGCCTGCCTCGCCTCGCTGATTGGTGACGATCCCTTCATGGCCGGGATATGCGTAGTGGTGGCCGATGGCGGCAGTCAGGACGGGACTGTGGCGCGGGTTGACGCGCTACAGTCCCGTTATCCGGCATTGCGACGGATCGACAATCCACGCCGACTGCAATCGGCAGCGATCAATACGGTGGTGGCGACCATGGCCGAGCCCGGCCACAAGATCCTGGTGCGCTGCGATGCCCATGCGATCTATCCGCCCGGCTATGTGCGCGCCGTCGCCGAAAGCCTTGCGGCCCGGCCCGAGGCCGCCTCGCTCGCCACGCCGATGGATGCGACCGGCGAGGGCTGTTTTCAGCGTGCCGCCGCCTGGATCGTCGACACGCCGCTGGGCTCGGGCGGTGCGGCCCATCGTGGCGGTGGGCGGTCGGGCTGGGTCGATCACGGCCACCATGCGGGGTTCCGGCTAAACTGGTTCCGGCGCGTGGGCGGCTACGACGAAAGCTTCAGTCACAATGAGGACGCCGAATATGACCACCGGCTGGGGCTGGCCGGCGGCAAAGTGTGGCTGGATGCCGATATCCGGCTCGATTACAGCATGCGCGCCACCCCCGCCGCGCTCTGGCGGCAATACTGGAATTACGGCCGGGGTCGGGCCCGCACGGTACTGAAACACCGGATGCGGCCCCGGGCGCGGCAGATGATCCCGGTGATCAACCTGCTGGGCATGATGGCGGGGCTGATACTCGCGCCGCTGACCCCGGTGACACTGCTCTGGCCGCTGGCCTATCTTGCCGCGTTGCTGGTGGTGTCGCTCGTTGGGGCGGTCCGCCTGCGCGGCCCCTGCGGGCTGTGGGCCGGGCCGGTGCTGGGGATCATGCATAATGCCTGGGGGGCCGGGTTCCTGACCCTGCTGACCGCCAGCGATGCGCGCAGGCGCGCCCGGCCGGAACAGGAGGGGACGCCCACATGACACGCGTCGATATTGCGCTCTGCACCTTTCGCCGCCCCGCAGTGCGCGAGACCCTGGCCTCGTTGGCCGCGCAGGATTTGCCCGCAGATGTCTCGATCCGGGTGATCGTGGCCGATAATGACGATAGCGACAGCGCCCGTGCCACGGTCGAGGACGCCGCCGCATCGCTGTCTGTCCCTGTGCAATATGTACATGCGCCTGCCCGCAACATCTCGATCGCGCGCAACGCCTGTCTCGATGCTGCCAACGCTGATTGGGTCGCCTTTCTCGACGATGACGAACGCGCCGAGCCGGATTGGCTGGCCCGCCTCCTGGCCTGTGCCACGCAGACCGGAGCGGATGCGGTCTTTGGTCCCGCGCTGGCCGAATACGGCCCCGAGGCGCCCGGCTGGATGCGGCAGCAGGACCACCATTCCAACCATCCCGCCCGCCGCGGCGACGAGGTTGAGACCGGTCATACCTGCAATGCGCTCTTACGCTGGCGCGGCGCGCCCTGGCAGGACCAGCGCTTCGATCTGGCGAGGGGCCGGTCGGGGGGCGAGGATACCGAACTCTTCTTTCGCCTGCACCACGCCGGGGCCCGGTTCGAGATCTGCGAAGAGGCCATCGTTCGTGAAGCGGTTGCGCCCGACCGGCTGGAGCTTTCCTGGCTGTTGCGGCGCAAATACCGCGCCGGGCAAAGCTTTGCCGCCCGCGCCGGGGGGATACCGACACGCACCGCGCTGATGGCCAGTGCCGCAGCCAAGGCGCTGTTCTGCGCCGCGATGATGTTGGCGACCTGCTGGTCGCCGGACCGGTGCCGGTTCTGGTATCTGCGCGGGGCGATGCATCTGGGCGTGATCAGCGGGTGCCTGTCGCTTGCACAGCCCGAAATCTATGGCCGAGGCTAGCAACTGTGTCTAATCGCTGCACTAAGTTTGTCATGGGGCGCGGCGCTTGTGATCGCGTTTGCAATCGGGGGCCCATCCCGGCTTCCAGGCAGTTCGTGAGCAATTGTTTCGCTTGTACCGAAGCGGTGCTTCCACTATCGTTTAAGTGTAGCCAAACTCTTCATAGAGCCTGAAATAAAAGATGACTGCCAGCGCGCCTGACTTTAAGGGCAGAACAGTTCTTATTCTCGGTGGAGACGGCTTTTGTGGGTGGCCCACCGCGTTGCGCTTCTCTTCCCTGGGCGCAAATGTTGCTATTCTGGACAATGAATCCCGACGCCAAATCGATGCCGAACTCAAGGTTCGCTCGCTGACCATGATCAGCAGCCTGCCGGAGCGTATCCTGGCCTGGGCTGGCGAGAGCGGCAATCACATGGGGCTGTTCCGGTTCGATCTGGCCACGGATTATCCGGCGTTGCGCAATCTTCTGGCCGAACTTCAGCCGGATATCATCGTGCATTTTGCCGAACAACGGTCGGCGCCGTATTCAATGCGCTCCTCCGAGGGGGCGCGCTATTCGATCGATAACAATGTTCGTGTCACGCATAATCTGCTGGCGGCCCTGGCAGAAACAGGTCTGGACCCGCACCTGATCCATCTCGGCACCATCGGCGTTTACGGATATGCCAACGCCGGGTTGCAACTTCCCGAAGGTTACTTGCGCGTCACCGCGCATGGCCCGGATGGCCGGGACGTAAAAAAGGAGATCGTCTATCCCGGCAAACCGGATTCGGTCTACCATTTGACCAAGGTGCTCGATCAACAATTGTTCGCCTTTTACAACCAGTATTACGGGCTGAGAATTACCGATCTGCACCAGGGCGTCGTCTGGGGCACCCAGACCGCCGAAACACGCCGCAATCCACATCTTGTGAACCGCTTCGATCACGACCCGATTTTTGGAACGGTCGTGAACCGCTTTATCGTGCAGGCGATCGATGGCACGCCGCTGACCGTCTATGGCAGCGGAGAGCAGGCCAGGGCCTTCATTCACATCAGGGATATGCTGACCTGCATCACGCTGGCAGCAGAGACACCGCCCGAACCCGGCGAACGGGTGAGGATCGTGAACCAGTATTCCGAGATTTGCACGCTCAACGCTCTGGCGGCACGGGTGTCGGCATTGACCGGCGCCAAGATAGACTATCTGAAAAACCCGCGCCGGGAGCCTGAAGACAACGAATTCGAGGTCAGCCGCACAATACTGACGTCCTTGGGGTTCGAACCCAATACCTTCGAGGATATCCTCGCGGCAGAGATTGCGGATATTACCGATATTCTTGCCACCCAGTCACCGGACAAGTCAGAGTTTCTTAAACCCGGCATATGAGGGCGCAATTTCCCGGATCGTATCGAGCAGGGCTCGTGTATCCGTACCGTCCTCCAGAAAAAGATCCCGGCGCCGGTCCATGATCTCGGCCCGTTCTTCCCGATAGGCCTCCACCGTGGTGTTCTCCAGGAACCGGGCAATCGGTTCTGCGTAGGGGGCGGGAAGCGCATGCCCGATGCCGGCTTCGCTGACCCAGCGATCCATTTCCGATCCCGCCGGCACCAGCGGCACCGCCCCGTAAAACCCGCCCTGATACATGCGGCAGGCCAGCAGCAGCGGCGAATTGCCATGCTCGTCGAGAAAATCGAGGCACCACGAGAAATGCACCCGCCCATACATCTCTTCGAGATCGCCCGGGATGGTGTATTCGCCCGCATAGGTCCAGTTCGGATGCCGGTTGACGATCTCCATATAGGCGTCAAGCCCGGTTTCTGTGGGATAGCCGCGCGTGTAGATCTCGACCTTGGGGCCGAGCCGCTCGGCGACTTCCTCCAGCAGTGCCATGGATTTCGGGCAGCGCAACGTGCCGAACCAGCCGATCACCCAGCGATCGGTGATCTCTTCCCAAACACGACCGGCACGGGTCGGTTCATCGGACTGATCGCCGAGCTGGATCTTGTTCTCGAGCACGAAGCTCGGCCCGGTATAATTCTGCACCGGCTGGAAATATCCGCGCAGGAAGCCCGGAGACAGCGGCACCAGAAGATCAACATGTTTCAGCGCCCAACGTTCGAGCCAGCGAAAGATCTTGCCCTGGAGCGTCTTCTTGAAAAACACCTCCTGAATGTCTTCGACCTCATACACCATCCGGGCCGGGCTGCCGGATAGCCATTTACCCAGAAGCCCAAGCAGCAGCAGATCGATCTGCCGGGCATAGATCACATCCGCCCGCCGCAGCACCTGACGGTGCTGCGCAACAACATAAAGCGCGCGCAGCAGGCTTGGCAGTCGGCGCAGATAGTTGCGGTCCACGGTCCTGCCAAGATGGATGTTTGCCCATTCCGGCTGATAGTCGGTGTTGAATTTCCACCGCCGGAAGGTGAAGCCGGTGACATCGGCCCCGGCCCGCAAAAACGACCGGATGCGCAGGATCAGGGTCGGATTCGTGGCATCACTGCCAAGAAAAACCATGCGGAGTACCGGACGGTCTGCCGCCGCCTGATCCGGCGCGGACGCGTCTTGTTTTTCCTGTGCCACATGCTTTTCCTCAACCAATACCGAAATCCTATTTGCAAAGGTTGGCACATTTGTGTCGCATACCGCGCTCATTCGCTGCGATAAGGCCCAAACTCACCCCGTTTTTCAAGCACCAACCGCAACCCGCATGCCGCCGATCACGGCGCCTGATTCAGGATTTTTGTGAGTCGGATTTGATCTTCGGTCAATGCTGCGGCGATCATCTCCTTGATCTCCCGGGGCAGTGGCTCTGTCCGGCGTGCAGCGCGCCCCTTGCTGACCAAGGATTTCAGCTGGCTTATCGCGTCACGCGACAACCGGCGTTTCAGAGCCGAAGCAAGCCGTGTTTCCCGGAGCGCAAAGACCCAGGGGGGCAGTCGTGCCAGCGATTCCGCAGAGTTGGATGCGATCTCTTCCGCGTCCGACCATTCGTCGCGAACGCCGAGAAACCCGGCCACCGAACTCAACACGGCCCGGGGGTTCTGCACCAGAGCTTCGAATTCCAGGATCAGGAAGTTCTCGCGCGGGAACAGGGTGAGATAGGGATCCAGCTGCGCCGCATAGCTGCTGTTGTCGATGAGGTGCCGCAGGATTTGAGACTTGGGCAGGTCGCGCACATCCGGCGTCGGCGTGCCGCTCAGCGCTATATGGCGATACTCGCTTTCGGCGCGCCGGACCGGGTCTCGGGTAAGGAAAATAAATTTGCAGTCCGGGATGGTTTCCGCGATCCGTTCGGGCACCCCCGCAAAGATGTTTCGCTTGGTGTAATTGGGCGAGGCCTCGGCATAAATCTCGGAACCGGGTCGAAACTGGCTGTGATACCAATCCAGCCCGCGCGACCAGTTCTTGCCGACGACGAAGAAATCCGTTTCCTTTTCAGCAGATACGCCGATCTGGCCATGCCGTGACATATGCTCATAGAGGCTGGTGGTACCCGCCTTCATCGCACCGATGACGATCACGTCGGGAAGAATCTGATCGCTCATTCCTGTGCCTTTGATACGGGCTGTAGAAATGCGGGCAGCGGAATGGGACGGAAAATCAAGAAAGCTGTCGTCAATTACATGCCTTTTTCGCATACGCAAATGAAACCAAGGGGACTTTACGCGCTCGGGGTACAGGTGCCAACCATGGTTCGAACCCCACATTGCAGATGATGTACACGGTTGAACTGGCCACCCGGTGCAAGCACGATTACGGTTGTGGTGCAGCCCGCCATTTGTATGAAAATACGGCGGAATTCGAAAGGACTCGTTGCATGGAGATTGAGCGGACCGCGCTGTCGGGGATTCTGGTTCTGACACCGGCGCGGTTCGGGGATGTGCGGGGTTTCTTCAGTGAAAGCTGGAATCGGCGCACACTGACTGACTTCGGTATTGAGTTGGATTTCGTACAGGATAACCATTCGCTCTCAGCGCGGGCGGGCACGGTCCGGGGGCTGCATTTTCAGGCGCCGCCCCACGCGCAGGACAAGCTGGTGCGTTGTGGGCGCGGGGCACTTTTTGACGTGGTGGTCGATATCCGCAAGGGCAGCCCTACCTACGGGCACTGGACGGGCGTGGATCTGAGCGCCGAGAACGGCAAACAGCTGCTTGTTCCAACCGGCTTCCTGCATGGCTTCGTCACCCGCGAGCCGGATACCGAGATCTGCTACAAATGCACCGATTACTACGCCCCCGACTGCGACGGCGCAGTGCGCTGGGACAGTTGCGGCATTGACTGGGGCTTTGCCGGTGATCCGATATTGAGCGACAAGGATGCCATAGCCCCCGCGCTGGCCGAATTCGATAGCCCCTTTTTATGGGAGGGCGCGGCATGAAGCTGTTGGTCACCGGCGGGGCCGGGTTCATCGGGTCGGCGGTGGTGCGCCGGGCGATCCGCGACGGGCATCAGGTGGTCAACCTCGATGCGCTGACCTATGCGGCCTGTCTGGACAACGTGGCGCAGGTCAGTACCGCGCCGGGATATGCCTTTGTAGAGGCTGATATCCGCGATCGCGCCGCCCTTGATACGGTGTTTGCCGACCATCACCCGGATGCGGTGATGCATCTGGCCGCCGAGAGCCATGTGGACCGCTCGATCGACGGGCCCGGCAGTTTCATCGAGACCAATGTGACCGGCACCTATACCCTGCTGGAGGCCGCGCGCGCCTATTGGGTGGGGCAGGGCAAGCCCGAACAATTCCGTTTCCACCATATCTCGACCGACGAGGTCTATGGCTCGCTGGGTCCCGATCCCGACCGCGATGGCCAGTTCACCGAAGAGACCTCTTATGATCCGCGCTCGCCCTATTCGGCCTCCAAGGCGGCCAGCGACCATCTGGTGCGCGCCTGGCACGAGACCTACGGGCTGCCGGTGGTGCTGACCAATTGTTCGAACAATTATGGCCCCTATCATTTCCCCGAGAAACTGATCCCGGTGGTGATCCTGAACGCCTTGGCGGGCAAGGTGATCCCGGTCTATGGCGCGGGCGAGAATGTACGCGATTGGCTTTATGTCGAGGATCACGCCGAGGCGCTTCTGCTGGTGGTGCAAAAGGGGGCGCTGGGGCGCAGCTACAATATCGGCGGCGAGAACG
This sequence comes from Ruegeria spongiae, assembly GCF_023502395.1. GTDB lineage: Bacteria > Pseudomonadota > Alphaproteobacteria > Rhodobacterales > Rhodobacteraceae > Ruegeria_C > Ruegeria_C spongiae. The sequence goes on from NZ_JAMFMB010000033.1 coordinate 35,830, forward strand.
AGGTGAAAAATATCGATCTGGTGCGGATGATCTGCGCCATTCTCGACCGCAAAAAGCCCAGGGGTAGACCCTATTGCGAGCAGATCACCTTTGTCGCTGACCGCCCCGGTCACGATCTGCGCTATGCCATCGACCCGACCCGCATCCGCGACGAGCTGGGCTGGCGGCCCAGCGTGACGCTGGAACAGGGGCTGGAGAAAACCCTGGACTGGTATCTGAACAACGAGGCCTGGTGGCGTGCGTTGCAAAACCGGTCAGGCGTGGGCGAGCGGCTGGGGGTCAAAGCCTGATCCGCATGCGTCATCTGGCTGAAAATATCCCCACCGGAGGCATCAAGAAATCACGCCTCTGGTGGGCGTATCTGGCGCAGGAAGAAACCCGGAGAAGACACCCATGACCATTCTCGTTTTCGGCAAAACCGGCCAGGTGGCGCGGGAACTGGCAGGCCATGCGGGCGTGACCTGCCTGGACCGGGCGGCGGCGAATCTGGCGGAATCCGGTGCTTGCGCGGCGGCGATCCGGGTGGCGCAGCCCGATGCCGTGATCAACGCCGCCGCCTACACCGCTGTCGATCGCGCCGAGGAAGACGAGGTGCTGGCCACAGCAATCAATGGCACGGCACCGGGCGAGATGGCGCGGGAATGCGCGGCTCTGGGCATTTCCTTTGTCTCTATTTCGACGGATTACGTATTTTCCGGAGCAGGTGAGACCGCTTGGAAACCGGAAGACACAACCGGGCCGTTGGGCGCTTACGGGCGCTCGAAACGGACCGGTGAGCAGGCAATCTCGGCGGCAGGCGGGCCCTCGGCCATTCTGCGCTCCTCCTGGGTGGTCTCGGCGCATGGGAGCAATTTCGTCAAGACCATGCTGCGGCTGGGGGCGGAACGCGACCGCCTGAGTATCGTGGCGGATCAGATCGGCGGCCCGACGCCTGCGCGCGATATCGCGGCGGCCTGTCTGGAGATGGCCGGGCAGTTGGGCGACGATCCGGGCAAAGCGGGCCTCTATCATTTTGCAGGCCACCCGGACGCCAGTTGGGCTGATTTCGCGCGCGAGATCTTCGCGCAGGCGGGCATAAGCTGCGCGGTCGAGGACATCCCCAGCAGCGCCTATCCGACCCCGGCGCGTCGGCCGCTCAATTCCCGCCTTGATTGTTCCTCACTAGCGGCGACATTCGGTATTAGCCGTCCGGACTGGAAAACAGGTTTACGCGATATTCTGAACGATTTGGGAGAGACCCGGTGAGCACACGCAAGGGGATCATTCTGGCGGGGGGCAGCGGCACGCGGCTCTATCCAATCACCATGGCGGTCAGCAAGCAGCTCTTGCCGCTTTATGACAAGCCGATGATCTATTACCCGCTGTCGGTGCTGATGCTGGCGGGCATCCGCGAGATATGCGTGATCACCACGCCGCAGGATCAGGACCAGTTCAAGCGCACGCTTGGCGATGGCAGTCAGTGGGGCGTGTCGCTGACCTATGTGGTGCAACCCAGCCCCGACGGGCTGGCGCAGGCCTTTATTCTGGCCGAAGACTTCCTGGCGGGCAGCCCCAGCGCGCTGGTGCTGGGCGACAATATCTTCTTTGGCCATGGCCTGCCGAAGTTGCTGGCGGCAGCAGATGCGCAAGCATCGGGCGGCACCGTCTTCGGCTATCACGTGGCCGATCCCGAACGCTATGGCGTGGTGGATTTCGACAGGGATGGCCAGGCGAAAGAGATCATCGAAAAGCCCACGCACCCGCCCTCGAACTATGCGGTTACCGGGCTCTATTTCCTTGACGGCACCGCGCCCGAGCGCGCGCGCCGGGTCAAACCTTCGCCCCGCGGCGAGCTGGAGATCACCGATCTGTTGCAGATGTATCTGGAGGAGGGGTGCTTGCGGGTCGAAACCATGGGGCGCGGTTATGCCTGGCTTGATACAGGCACCCATGCCAGCCTGCTGGATGCGGGCAATTTCGTGCGCACGCTGGAGGAACGCCAGGGGTTGCAGACCGGCTGTCCCGAAGAGATCGCCTATCAGGCAGGCTGGATCAGCACCGACGCGTTGCGCGCGCGCGTCGAGATGTTTTCCAAGAACGCGTATGGCACCTATCTGGCGGGGCTTTTGAAATGAAAATTCTGTTCGTACATCAGAACATGCCGGGCCAGTACCGTGAACTGGTCCAGTGGCTGGCGGCGCAAGGCGGGCATGAGCTGGTGTTTCTGACCCAGCGCGACCCGGCGCCGCAGATCGCGGGGGTGAAAACCGTTCAGTACAAGACCCATCACCGCCCTGCCGAAAATGCCTATGGGCTGAGCAAGGTCTGGGAAGAGGCTGCCGGCGCAGGCTTTGGTGCGGCGATGGCGGCGCGGCAGTTGGAGCGCAGTCAGGGCTTCAAGCCGGATCTGGTGCTGGGCCACACCGGCTGGGGCGAGCTAAGTTTCTTCAAGCAGATCTGGCCGGACGTGCCGATCCTGGGCTTCTTCGAATATTTCTACAACATGGAAGGCGGGCTCGTGGGCTTCGACCCCGATGAAGTGGTTACAGAAAGTGTGCCTTTCCTGAACCATGCCCGCAACATGGTGCCTTTCGCCAATATCCAGAGCGTCGATCTGGGTCATGTGCCCACTGAGTGGCAGAAAAATACCTTCCCCGAGAGTTTTCATTCGAAATTCTACACCTGTCATGACGGCATCCGTACCGATCTGCTGGCCCCCGATCCGGGTGCCAGTCTGAGCCTGTCGCGGCTGGGCCGCGCGATCACCCGTGAGGATGAGATCTTTACCTATATGGCTCGCAACATGGAGCGCGCCCGGGGGTTTCATATCTTCATGCGCGCTCTGCCCAGGATCCTGTCCGAGCGCCCCAAGGCACGGGTACTGATCATCGGCGGCAATGAGGTCTCCTACGGACGTCAGAGCACCCATCCGCACGGTTTCCGCGGCGAGATGGAGGATGAGGTCGGCCACATGCTCGACTGGGACCGGGTGCATTTCCTGGGCCGGGTGCCCTATACCGAATATTGCCGGATCGTGCAGCTCAGCCGCTGCCATATCGCACTGACCATGCCGTTTGTGATGTCCTGGTCGCTGCTGGAGACGATGGCGATGCAGGCCACGGTGGTGAGCTCGGATGTGGCTTCGGTGCGTGAGGCGATCACTCATGGCGAAACTGGCCTGCTGGTGGATTTCTTCGATCCCGGCAAGCTGGCCGATCAGGTGGTGGACGTGCTGGCCAATCCCGGCGATTACGCCCATATCGGCCCGGCGGCGCGCGCGCATGTGGTGGGCACATATGATTTCATGACCCGCTGCCTGCCTGAACATATCCGGCAAATGAACAGTCTGGTGCCGAGCGACCGCTGGATTTCGCTGCCCGGCTAGGGTGCGGACGTTCCGATCCGGCGGGCGCGCAGGATGATGGGATTTCCATAACGCGTGGCCAGTGGCGCGAAGGGCTTTTCTAGCAGCCCGGAGAGGCCGGGTTTTTTCAGTGCGCGGTGCAGCGCCATGGGCAGGACGAACTGCCCGTCATGCATGTCGACCCGAAACCCGTTTGCTTCAAAAGTCTCGGTCACCTCGGCCAGCGAGATATTGCGGAACCGCCTTGTGTCCTTTTCGATCAGCTTCTTGGCATGGAACAGCAAAGACCCCAGTCCATTGGCCCCGGACGGGTTGGGAAAATCGATGATCACCGCATCGCTTGAGGCCCGGCAGAGCCCGCCGACAAAGGCCTGCCAGTCGGCAATATGGGCCATCATGCGAAAGGCGGTCACCACATTGAAGGCGCGGTCTTCAACCGGCGGGTGGGTCAGGTCTCCGACCACGATCTCAGGCGTGGCTTCGGGTCGGTGCCGCAGCCGGTCCCCGGCGCTGGCCACGCTGACCAGAACCGTGACGTCATGCCCGTCTGCCGCCAGCGGCGGCGCGATCTGGGCATGCCCGCCGCCCACATCCAGCACCTGCGCGCCCTGAAACGGCGTCATGAACTCCCGCAGGATCACGGTCTGCCGGTCCAGCAGCCAGCGGCCCGTGGGTCCGGCAAAGCGCTTGGCATAAGTCTCGGTGGACGATTCGATGTCTGGTTGGGTCGCTTCCGTCACTTCGAACCTGTTCCTGAAATTCCGACCATATGATCACTTCAACAATTGCCCGAAGCATTCTGCAGACCCGGAGGGACGTCAAGGGTCACGGATCGGGCAATGCAACAGGGAAACAATCGGGTTTATGTTGACCGGCTGTTTCCTGGCTCCCGTTGATGTGAATTGCGCGGAGAAGCGACATCGGCGGGAGATGAGACGGAAAGCTTCGGAGTGATCATTGAGATCAATAAAAGCATCTGGGATATACCGGGGCAGGTCGGGCGGTTGCCGCACGTTCATCCCGACCGGAACCCTGCTCGCTCAAGCGATGTCGGATTGCCACCAACCGTTCCGGTCGTCGTTCAGTTCGACAGGTTCTGGGTCGCGTTGAACACGCCGACGAAGTTGCCGATGATGTTCGAGACGGTCAGCACATCGTTGATCGGCGATTCCGTGGCGATCAGCAGATCGTCGGGATTGATCTGGAACCGACGCGCAGAGAACAACCCGTCAGCGCTGGTCAGATCGACCGAGAACACCACCCGTGCCTGTTTTGGCCCCTTGGAATCGGCACGTACTGCCGCTCCGGGATATTCACGCAGGATCAGCAACCCTTTGGGGTCAGCCTTGTTGTCCTGCAGCCCCCCCATGATCACGACCGCGTCCATGGCCGATATCTTGTCCTTGGTGAACGGATGCAGCGCCTCCTGGCCGGTCGCGCCGAAGGACAGGAAATAGCGTTCGTCTTCTTCGACGAAAACACGGTCGCCGCCGCGCAGCAGCGTATCAAGCCGCGGTTGGTTGAGCAGCCGGTCCACCGAGGTGCCGTAGATCGCCTTGCCACGGATCAGCCGGACCTGCGGATTGTTGAGCGTGGAGCTGATGCCGCCCCCCGCCGAGATCAGGCCCAGAATGGTGAAGTTGCGGTCGGGCATGGGGTAAATGCCGGGCTGGGCCACACCGCTGACCAGATCGACCGAATTGTTGCGCCCCTCGGTCATTTCCAACTGCAGCTGTGCCGATGGCACGATCACCTCCAGCTCCGATTGCAGCTTTTCGCGGGCCAGATCGGGGGTCAGGCCGATCACGCTGATATTGCCCACATAAGGCATAAAGACCGCGCCGTTTGCAGCGACGGTGACATCCTGCAGCTGAACGGCCTTCTGTTCGATCGAGGTCAGCAACGAGTTCTCGCCGCTGTCCCAGATCTGCAGGGTCAGCCTGTCCCCGGGCTGGATGATCTGGGTCTTGGCGCCTGCATTGTTGGCAAGCCAGTTCAGGTTTTCCTGCTTGCCCGTGGGCGGCCATTGCGCCACGGCTGGCAAAAAAGCGCGGCTGATAGAATAGAGCGCGAAATCCGGGCTTTCCTCGGCGGCTTGTTCCAGTATCTCTTCGCTGACGGGCGCACCACCCGGCAACCGCCCACGGCTGCAGGATGCAGTGAGCAGGATCAAACCGGCCATAACGAGAATATGGAACAGAAACCGCATCTGAACTGCCCGGTACAAGGTTATTGTTTTTTTCTGCCGGAAAGATACCCGTATCGTAACGAGCGTCAACCTGAACGAAGGGACTCATGCAATTTCCGCAAATATTTGTGACCGGAGCGACAGGCCGGATTGGCCGGATGCTGCAGCATTTCTGGGCCGCATCCGCGATCGGCGAGGGGGTGCGCTGGCAGGCCCGCAGGCCGCAGGCGGACCGAAGCCTGGACTGGGCGGTTTTTGACCCTCTGGACGGGAATGCGGGTCGCGCGCTGGCCGAAGCGGCCCGGGGCCGGGATGTCATCCTGTGCCTGGGCGGGGTGACACCTGAGCGGGCCGCGCAGGCGGATGGATGCATGACGGACAACACCGCGCTGGCCAAGGCGGCGGTCCGGGCCGGAGCCGAGACCGGCGCACGGGTCCTGCTGACCTCATCGGCAGCCATCTACGGTTCCCGAACCGGCTTGCTGAGCGAAACGATGGCGCCGACGCCGGTGTCGGATTACGGCCGCGCCAAGGCTGACATGGAGGAGGCCTGCGTCAAGCTGGCCGACCGGTTGGGGGTCCGGGTCACGTCGCTCAGAATCGGCAATGTGGCCGGGGCGGACGCTATTCTCGGCAACTGGCGGCCCGGCTTCGCGCTGGACCGGTTTCCGGACGGGCGGACCCCGCGGCGCAGCTATATCGGCCCGCAAACACTGGCGCGGGTGCTGTCCGACCTCTGCGCCACGCCGGACCTGCCCGCGATACTGAACGTCGCTGCTCCCGGGGTGGTTGAGATGGGCGCGCTTCTGGATGCAGCCGGGCTGGACTGGACAGCGCGCCCGGCCACGGGTCGCGCGATTGCTGAAGTACGGCTATCGGTGGCAATGCTGGAGCGGGTAACCGGTTTTGCCACAGCCGACAGCCAGCCAGAGGTTATGGTCGCCCAACGGAACCGCCTGACACCCGGCACGTAACGGCAACCGATTGCCCGCTATCGCTGTATACCGCCCCGTTTCGAGCTTTCCGAAAGGCGCAGCAACGTGGTAAATCTATTGCATGTTGTTTTGAGTT
>NZ_JAMFMB010000034.1 GCF_023502395.1 Ruegeria spongiae
AAGCCGACATTCAAGCTGCCCGCAGCATTGATCGCTAAGGGGCTCGTTCCAGACCTCGAATGCGGCGCAGCAAATTGTGATATGTTGCTTCGGTCAACGTCGGGTTGTCGTTGTGGGAGGGCACGGCGGATCGGAGGATCAGCCATGGAAACACCAAACTTACCTGCCATTCGAGCTCTTCGCCCGGCCTGGAACAAGGGACGTATTGTTGGTCAAAAGCGCCCCCTGAAGCCGAAACACGTCTGGGCGATCCGAGTTAGGCTCGAGCTCGCCGAGAACCATCGCGATCTGGCGCTGTTCAACATGGCGATCGATAGCAAGCTCCGCGGTTGCGATCTGGTGAAGATGAAAGTCGTAGATGTCATGGCGTCCGGTCAGATCAAGGAGCGGGCATCGGTCTTACAGAGCAAAACACAGAAACCTGTGCGATTTGAGATAACCGAAGGCACACGCGCCTCGGTCGAGAAGTGGATGGAAGACGAGCTCATGGTCGGCTCCGAGTACCTTTGGCCGGGCCGCTTCCATGAGCGGCTGCACATCTCGACCCGTCAGTATGCTCGGATCGTCCGCGACTGGGTCACGTCGATTGGTTTAGAGGCTAGCGCCTATGGCACGCATTCGATGCGTAGAACCAAGGTCACTCAGATCTACAAGAAGACAGGCAACCTGCGCGCTGTTCAGCTTCTGCTCGGCCACACGAAGATGGACAGCACTGTCCGGTATCTCGGTGTTGAGCTAGAAGATGCGTTGGCTATCGCGGAAGCTATTGAAATTTAACATCGTCGGGCCGCTCTCACAGGCGGCCCATACCGGTCACTCGACACGGTACCGATTTTCTGCATTTGCAGCCCGCATTCCGGTCATTCGCCGCGCCCGCAAAATCTGTGGTTGGACGAAGCCGAAAATTCGGGATGGCTCGAACTTACTGATCGCGGGACAAACCCGCCTTTTGCCCATGCTGCTATTGCTGACGCAGAAAATGTTCGCTCGTGCAGCACGTATGCTGTTGTGACGCAACGCATGTCACCGAAGCAGTCGTTCAAGGGAGTCGAATTGGCCGGGACCGAAACGTACTTTCGCCGCAGCCTGATCCGACAACTCGGGCGCGCACCCACCGCGCTTTCGCTGCGGCTGCTCCAATGGCCGCATTGCGACCAGACCGACAGAAACGGTTGTTTTTTGCCTCTGTCACAAATGTCACGTAGCACCATTTGATGGGTGTGGCTGATGAGCTTGTTCAATTCTGTTAAAATTGCGATGAAGCTACTCTTTTCTCGAAGGATGCGGACGAAATGGACCCACGAGGCTATCAGGCCCTCGAACTGATATACGACACGGCTGTCAACCCGGGAGGTTGGAGGCGCGCCTTGGATGCGACGGCAACAGCCGTCGAAGCCAAGGCCATTGCATTGGTGATCCGTGGCAAAAAAGCCGGCGCAAATGACTTGACGATGATGTCCAGTGTCTACCTTGATTTTTCGCGCACACCAGCGGGCTGGTACTACGGCGCATGGCTCTCACGCATGCAGAACCAGGACTGGGATTTTCTTCAAACTCAACCCCCGCATGAACCAGTGCCCGATCTGGAAACGGGAGTTTCAGCTGAAGCCCTCGATGCTCGCAAGGACTATGCGTTTCTGAGAAAGCGAACTGGTGTCGCGCGTCGACTCGGGGTGCGTTTGAACTCCGATTCTGTTTGGTTCGATGCCATGAGCATCGGGTTTGACCGGCAGAAGGTTGAAATTCCGCTGTACGCCAGCGAACGATCTCGGACCCTACTTCCGCATCTGACCAAAGCACTTGAGATCGGTCGTGTTTTTGCGCTTTTGAAGGCTCGGTACAAGGCAGCACTTGCCGCCTTGGAACGGGTGCAGGCGGGAATTGCAATTGCGCTACCGGACGGGCAGATCATCGTGAAGAACGCCGAAGCGGAAAGGATACTTGGTCTGAAAGATGGCGCTGTGCTGTCTGGTGAAGGTAGGATTGTCACCACTGACCCCGATGTAACTTCCAAAATTCGGACGCATATCCTCGACGTGGCTTCAACGGCGCAGGGACAGGCCAATCGACATGAGTCCTTGGTCTCAATAGCACGGCCGTCAGGTCTTACACCGTTCCTGCTCGATATTGGTCCTGTCAATGACAGCAAAGCCGAGCTGGAAAAAGGGCTCAATGGAGCGCTGGTCACCATAATTGATCCCGAACGCACCCCCTACCTTCGATTGGATCGGTTTACGGAGCTGTACGGGTTGACCCGTGCGGAAACCGATGTCTGTCGATGGATCGCTGATGGCGCGAGCATAGCGGAAATCGCAGAGCGGCGCGGCACTAGCCCGACAACAGCGAAGAACCAAGTTTCCAACGTGCTTTCTAAGGCAGGGGTCGGCAGCAGGATCGAGTTGATACGACTAATCCTTCGTGTTTTGCCTCCCGTGGCTTGAGGCCAACTAGAATTCTCTACAGCACCGAAAATCTGAACGGCGCATGATCTGTTCGGATCATGCCGAGAAGCAGAAATCTCTATAAAGTTGAAGTTTGATAGTCAGCTTTTGCGACGTGCGAAATGAAAAACATAGCATTCGCTGATGACGTAAACGGCAAGTATTCAACTTGGTACGAGCGGAAATGTCTCGATATGAGTAATCTGTTCGTACGGTTTTAGACTTTTGGAGTATTGCCATGAGAAACCTTTTTGTCACCCTCTTGTTTGTTCTCTTTGCCGCGCAAACAGCTCAAGCGGAATTCAAAATTTGCAACAAATCGCCGTATCCGTTGTGGTCAGCATTTGGGTATGTTGAGGGCAATACATGGTTTTCAAAAGGATGGTACAAATCACTACCTGGCAAATGCGTTCGGGTGCGCTCAAAGCAGCTCAACAACCGATACTATTACCACTACACGGAAAACTCACGTTTCCGCCTCTCTTTCGATGGTGACACAAGCTTCTGTGTCCATCCCAGTGATGGATTCGGGCCAACAAATTCTGACGCCACGTGCCCGTCTGATTTCAAGACGGAAAGATTCAAAAAGGTCGATGTAGGGAACGCAAAACGATTTGAGCTCTCGCTTACGTGCACTGCCTGCAAGAACCCGACTTTTGAGGTTGGACGACGCGGATTAGATGTCGCCTACTTTCACAAAGCGAAATTCGAGGGTCATACCCTTGGTATCCCCGTGTCCGGGAAATTTTCACCAAAACGAAGTTCAAACAAAATGACCGTCCGCGCAACGCTTGATGCGAATTTGGATGACTTACGCGATAACTTGACTCAAATGCTCGCACCCAAGGTGAACAAGAGCGAGGACTGCGGTGATAACATACAGATTAGGTCCGTGAAGCTGGCTCCAACTAACAACGGATCGGCACGAGTGGATGTCAACATCCACTATGTCCGATGGCATTGTGTGATTACTAAAGTGCCCGAATTCAGAGATCTCAAGATGACAATGAAGAACCGGGTCGTCTCTAAAACTAAAGCGATTGAAACAGGAGTTAGCGGAACGCTCTTTTTGCATCCAAGCGTAGACGGGCGAAATTCGGTTCGTCTTCGTCCAGAGGTGACAAACGTTCGGGTTCGAAATGACCTAGCAAGGTTCTTGACCAACTTGATGAATGTCAATCTTCGCTCGCTCGCTCAACAGGAACTGGAACGAAATCTTGGGCCTCGTGGAGCTCTCGTCGGGGCAATTCCGTCCGAAATAAAGCAATTTCTTTCAATCCGGAAAGTGGAATTTGTGGACCTCGGCAGGGGAAGCATTGGCATGCGAGCATTCGGCGAAGCCTCACTTTCATCCTCCCAGGCAAGCAAATTGTGCAGAACATACTTTGGAATGTGTCGATAGCTCTGGTGACTCATGAACCCCGGCTCCAGTTCAAAACCTGCTAAACACATGTACCCAATGCTCATTGCGGCATCAGTTGGTGGTATTGTGTTTGGCGACTACGCTCAGGATATCGCGAAGTGGTTAGTGTGTTGGCACGCAGATTGGAACCAGACGGCTGAGCCTTGCGGACCAAGGCCACGAGGCGAGGCCGTCATGATCGGAACAGCATTCTCGACATCGGTGGGGGTCATAGCTGCTGCGACCGCCGCGAGACTTGGCGACAAGCCAGCTAGAGATGGCATATTGTCGGCATTTGCGGCTTTGTTTGGGACATTTCTGTCATTGCTCAAAACCTCAGCTGGAGAACGGCACTACCCGGACTTGGAGTTGATTGCTCAGCCGCTGTTCTTTTACTTCGCAGCGGTTCTAATTTTTGTGTTGCCACTAGCTACACCATCCAAGGAATGGAGCAAAACGGTTCGTGCCATAGACCTTATTTCGCGTGCAGCAACCGCCCTATTTCTTGGCTTGATTGTGGGGCTATTGGCACAGGGAATTGCAGAATTATTTTGGAGCGGGACAACGGACCGGTTCAGCGCAAGAAAGTTTGTCGTGGCGCCATCAATGATCGTTGCCGGCTGCGCGACCTTGAACTCGGTTATGATGAGGAACCAACTATCTAGCTTAGCTCCAAATCAAACTCTTGTGACGGTTTTGTTTGCACTTGGAGTTGCGGCGATTGTTGGGTTTGCGTCTCTTTCATATTTTCCCAGGCACTCCGGTCCCTCAGGCTGGCTTACGCAGGCAGGAGCTACAGTGACCGGCGTTGTGATAGTCTTTCTAGGGATGCTGGGGGCTCCAATACTTGCAGGTGCCTTGGCTGCGGTCTTGCGTGTTCGGTGTACCCCGAACACGCTGTTCGTAGCATTGTCTTTTCTTTTCAGTGCGTTTGCAGGTGCTGCAGCTTGGAAAGCAGGAAAATGGCGCTTGGCGTCCGGCAATATGATAGAAGCCGACATGCCAGTTCTGATCGGCACGCAGGCCATTAGCGTAGTACTTTCTAGCCTTGTAGTAATTCTCGCTAATGCTTGGCATAGTCGTTTGGTTGTTTGGTTCCGGAAGCCCCCAAAAGAGTAAGAGAAAACTACGGTCGCGAATTTAGACGGGCACAATCGAACATGCCAAGTCTGTCTATTGCTTCTGCCGATTGCTGGACTTCTAGGGGCACAAACCATATCAGCGAATTTCTCTACGGGAAGTAGGACGTTATCTGGCTCCCGCATTCCCGGCGTCACGCCGATATGAAACAAGCCCTTGTCCCCATTGAGGCGGCCCGCATCATGGGACTGATCATGCCCGTTGAGCCAGAGGTTTGGATTGTTGATCGAATGCGCCGTTTGGAAGACGGGTTGAAACGACTGGCCAATGCTGTGCGCTCCGAAAACCTGCCAAGTGGGGTCATTGAAGATGGCGTATTGCACGTCGAACGTCTTGAGGCCGATGTGCCGGAAGAGGCCAGTGATCTCGTCCTTGATCTCTACCGCCGTCTACCAGAAACGCGGATCACGGATATACCACCACTGGCAAACTTTTGCGTCGCCGTTGATCCCGAGTCAAGAATGGTTCGATTTTGTCGCCTTTTACATCATATTTTTAAGAAGGCGGCAGCCAGAAATACAATGCTAGTCCACACACCGCCACAACAATATGTGGGAGAAACACGTGCGGCCAAGCCATGACTTGCAAGACTTTGCGCTCCCTTTTGCCTGAGCGCCATGATCGGGACCAACCGGATGCGATCTGGTAAGGTGAAAAATCCGTAGCTTGATTGCGGAATGCTTCTTCTATCTGATAGATTCTAGAATAAAATGCGTTTTGGTTGATCTTCCACAATGCTTCAACCATCCAAAAAATTACTGCACTACCGCTGGCAACCAATAAGACCGCCGGCTCATTCTCGATATAAGCTGCAACCAAACCCGCTGCGCTGAGCGTGACGCTCCAGGCTTTTATGGTCAGAGCCTTTCCATCGAAATCTTCAACTGTCTTTTGCAGTTGCATGTATTCATCGGCCAAGTGTTCTTGGTTTTTTTCAACAGTCATCTGCTTTCTATCCCAACACAGTCCAAATGTTGCTGGTCGTCCATTCTGCGGCTGGGTCGTAGGGTAACTCCCTCCACTCTATCCGCGCAAATTCGGCTCCAATTGTTCGTGGTCGACCGAATACCTCAACGAACTCGAAATGACTGCCCATTGAATGCGGAAGTTCGGAACTTGCAACACCGCAACTACCTGCTCCGCAAACTATCAATGATTTCAGCGATCCTGATGAAGTACGGTCGCGAACAGTAGTTTCCCGAATCTGTGGTTGATGTTTGTGTCCATGCAAAACGAAATCAAACTGGTTTCGTTCAAGGAACTTTTCGAACAGCCCTCCATCTCTAATGGTGGACAAATCGACCCAATGTCCATCTTTTTCCGTCGCTGTTAACGCTTCTGGGAAGGGGTGAACATGGTGGTGCACGACTGCAACTCGCACGGCATTATCAGGAACTTCGAGTTCGTCTATCAGCTCGAGAGCGTTCCTTTGCTGATCTTGAGATATGTAGCCGTAGTGGTGCTGTTCGTTTTCGTATACGCAAGAATTGAAAGAACAGAACAGTACGTTCTGGTCAGTGAAGTAACTTGCCGATACAATTTCCTGCGCACTCGGCCTAGGAGTGTCGATTGTGAACTCCCAGTTCAACATTGGGTACATCTTTTTGAGAAGATCACTCCCGTAGAACTTCTTCAGAAATATCAGGTAATTGTCAAACCTACGGTCCCTTGAAATTTTCGAGTCTTCCCAGTTAATATCATGATTTCCCGGGCAGAAAATAAAACGGTTCTTGGGAACTTCGAGCATGACGTGCAGGTCCTCGAAGAACTCCAACGCCGCCTGAAACTCATCGTTTGTTGCCGTATAAGCAAAATCACCTGACGCTACTACGAATAGGCCACTAGCGCGTTCAGAAAAGTGGCTTTTTCGGCGAAGAAACTCGTCGCGAAAGTGTTCCACTAAGGGACGGGAATAGTCTCCTTGGCCAAACCTATGCATGTTTTTGACATCACCGCCTGGAAGGCATTTTTCCCCAAAGTGGATGTCAGACAGGTGAAGAATTCTTACTGGCCTTTCATCGGAGCTAACCGATTGACTGACGGGAATTCTATCAAGCTTCTTTGAAGTGTTCGTTGCGGCCTCAATCAGCTTTGCGCCTTCGGTTGGTTGATAACCAAGAGAGCCGAATAGGCTAATCTGTTCAAGTGGGGAGTTCAAAACTGTAGGGTCGTGAGATGTCTCATCGGCCTCGCTGAAAAAGACCAGAGCGTCCTGTTGTTTCCCAAGAACAAAGGCCGACTCACCCAGAACTGACATTTCCCAAGGGTCCCGGCGGTCCCTCCAACCCGGTTGCAGGTCTTCAAATAGTTCAAGGTAGGCCGCATAACCTTTGGTCGTGTCCACTTTTCTTGCTAGTTCATCCAACATTATCGATGCTGCACGTGTTACCCGCATATACAACGAAGTGGGTGCCAACTGATAGCCTTGGTTGTAACATCGCGCTGCGTCTGAAAACCTTCCTTTTCGCTTGTAGAGACCTCCCAGAATGCCGAGCGCCTCTGGATCGGCTGGGTTCAGCTCAAGCGCCCTAAGTAGTTCAGCTTCCGCTTCGCTGAAATAGTCTTCTCCTTGGTTTCGTAGATACCAGCCAAGATCTCGATGAATCTCGTAATCATTTGGCTTCTCAACTGCTGCTCGACGAGCGATCTGTACAGACAAGCCAAATGCCTTGGTTCGTGCCGATTTCTTTGCAAGTTTCGAAAGCATATTGGTTGGCAATGGGCGCTTGTCTGAGCACCATTGCCACACAGCTGTAAGCTGTTCGACTGTCTCAGCTCGGTCTATTTTCTGTCGGAAATCAACTTCGAAATCTGTTCGATTCTCTGGCGATGCTTGCAGGCCAAACTCACGCAGTGTACGCAAGATCGGACTACTCGACGCTCTACCAGCAGTTGCGAGGATAATTTCTGAGAGGCCAGCCACAGAGGCATCCAATTCATCGGTGTCGTAAAACAGTATCTGTTGGTCGTGTATATCGAACGGTACATATTTTCTGTCGGATGAGATCAATATTGAAGGTCGCTCTGTCAGGGATTGACGAATACCTAGTTCGTAAAATACATTTGCGTTTGCGCCAGTTACGTCAGCAATCACGATTTCTGCTGAAAATAATTTCTGGATAATATCATTTGAGATGCTGGAAGAACCTTGAATTTCATCAATTCTAGAAAACGATTTGTTGGCGTGAGAACATGCTTGGCTAATCAGATTCCGATAAACTAGATCAAAATCCAGCGTTACTATTCGATCATCGGAGATGATCGACTTCTCCCCAAAAGGCATAATCACAAAAATATCAGTCATCTAAGCGTTCCAGATAGAAATTAGCAAGGTTACGTCTTTTAGGTTGTTCATCTGATTGACAAATGGAAGATCTGGCCTGCGACTCCAAACATTTGCCGGCGGACCAACACAGTCTGATTGGCAATCAGAAATTTCTACTTGCAGCTGCCCCTACCACAAATAAACCAACTCGGCCTTTAAGCGTTCGCTTCTTGTTGCCTCCTGCAACGTGCGTTTTGATAGACCCAGTTCTTTCCAGAGCGCCACAATCGCCATCTTCAGTCTCAAGCACTTGTCCCAATTATTGTACCAACCGATGCTTGGCAGATACCCTGCTAAGTAGTTTTCGGTACGCCACGCCAAAACTCGGTTCGATAAAGCCTCGTGCACCGAGTCAAAAGCGTCAAGTACGAGAATCTGAGAGCATTCCGAGGGATCACGAAGCGCCTGCACAAGCAGGAAAACGCGAAACTCTAGTGCGGTAGAACCTGAGAGATCGTCTTTGGCTTTCTCTAGACGCTCAGCCCAAACAGAGTTTGGGACTTTGCGCTGGTCGGCATTGAGAAGGTAACGGCAGGCGAGCAACTGTGACCGTTTTTTTACTGTTTTTCTTGCATATTGGATGATCCAATCCGGTTTGCCTTTAACATACTCAATCCAGACTTCCCCTATGCTTGATGAAGTTGAGACGTAATCAACAAGGATTTCAGTAACTGTCTCTGGAACAGCGTCTGACACTAGCTTAACAAGACCGGAGTGACTTCGATTGGTAATAAACGGGACAAGCTTCGCAAGAGACGGCTTTGACACCTTGCTATTTTGGAGCAAGGACACCAATCCCTTGTCACTGAGGATTTTTACGCGGCTATCGGCAAGATGATCTATTGAGCGATTGGATGCTCGGAAAAAAGCTACATCAGATCGTTCGTACAGGTTCCAAAGAAAGTCTGCGTTTTTTTTTGGTACGACCCCATCGAACAAACTTTGTGCGAATAGCCCCTCACGACTAGCTTCCTTCGACAGTAACACTGCCAGCTCGTTGGGATGGTTTGTGATCCATGCCTGCACCATCGACCGCGCCACCGGTTCGGGGTCGGGAAGCGCGTTCGAGTTTGGTATCCTAGCCATTGCCTGTAATACTTCAAACTGATCGAGGTCAGGCAAAATGGAAAACTCAGCAGCGGCTGGCTGCATCATTTCACGCTTCAGTAGCCCGGCTTCCTCTGGCTTCGGATACCAGTTCGAAACACTCAAAAGTACGTGATCCGTGGAACGAGGGTCGCTATCGTGCGAAAAAAGAAGCTGATATAGCTGCGCTAGCTTAACTAAGTCGTCATTTTTGTTGCTGGTATCTGCACCATACCGCCAAAGAAATCGTCGAAAACGGGTAGGTGACAATTTGACGGCATCATTCGCAATTTTCGAGATGATCGAAGTTTGTGGCGGTTCGAAGTCTTCCGCTCCATGGGATCTCAGAGGCGTAAACTCGATGTCGAAATTAGACTTCATGCGCGACTTTTTTCCAGTGAGCGGTGCTAGCCGAAATGAGAATTGGCGCCGCAAGCCAGGCCACTGTTGCGACCACAAAGCGAGCATGGCCACTTCGGCTTCTTTTGGCAGCCACGGTTCAGATTGATTGTCCACCTTAGAATACGTGCGGAGCGCTAACTGAAAAATCGTCTCTTGGCTGATAACCTGAGTGGCATTCTGACTTGCCGACAGGTCCAGCTCCATGTGCTTAGAGAATGTGCGGTATTCACCAACTGCTTCTGGCTTCTGGAGTCTAGAAAGAATGCTAGTCAGTTGTGAAATACGAGACAGGTCTGCATCGTCCAAAAGAAGAACATGTGTCCATACGCAACCGGGGCGCGGCATCTCTGGTGCACTCCAAGTCTTCATTAATGCATAACGTTTTTCACCGGGTATTGGACGACCGGACAAGTAGCTGTCCGTGCCTGCTTCGACACGTGGGTCCCAGTCTGTATCTGATAAGAGGGATGCCGACAGCTTCTTCGACGAGGTCTCGCTGCTTGCCAACAACGTGTGGCCTCGGTCGTAACCAAAAAGCAATTGTTCAATCCGTAGAGATTGCTGGCTAGATGATGCACTACGTTTCATCGTCATTCAGCCAAGTCAACGGAAGCGTGATGTCATTCGTCGTTTTTCCGTCCCAGCGACACTGCACCCGGTTGGTAGGATCTACTGAGAGAAGTTGATTGCGTGTCTCTCCTTCGAATGAACCTCCTTGCGCAGATATCCCGCAGTGGCGAACATCATACAACTCTGTGTTAGCAGCGAGATACTGCGCCAGCATAGGCATCTCACGCGCGACCCACTCTGAGGGTTCAACTTTGTCAGCCGCGACCACATCCCATGCCGAGACAACAATAGCTAGTCGACGGCGTTCTTTTTGAAGAACCGGTGCCTGTAAGAGCTGCAGGATATCAATGATCCGAGTTTGCTCGGGCATTCTGCGCGGATCAAAATCTACTACTCTGTCAGCTTCGACAGTCTCGTCTCGTTCGGTGGCGGCATCCTGCTCCGTTTCAGAATCATCGTCTGGGAAGTCGAAATCCGTCACAAACAACGCATCGTTCGCTCGATCCGCGTTGACGAAGAACAGAACGCCGTCCGAGGCTTGTAGAATTGACACAAAGTCCTCATGGCACTCGCGATCGGCAATCAGTGACAAGAACGTCTCACCTGAAAAATCGGGTAACCGAAGTACGGAGCTGTTGCTGGTCGTTGCATTGCGAACATGCATTTCAACCAATTCTTCGCTTGACGTAAGCGTTCGTGGCACTTGTTCGCACTTCAGCCAGATTCTCTTGATTTCATTCAGATATCGTACGTCACCTGCCATCTTATCGAGTATGAGCGATGAAGCACTGCCGGCATCTAAGATGTGCCAAAGGGCAGCCAGATATGTTGTTTTGCCAGAGTCCGGGTATCCAAAGATAACGTGCTGTTTTGGGCTCATGAGAGCGCTCCGAACTTCCGGTTCTCTGCGAGAAGATCGAACCTTGTATCAATTTCCTTAGTCGGCGGGACGCGAACTGGGTCCGGCTCTTTCGCGGTGAGCCAAGATTGAAGCAGAGCGGCACATCCGTGTGCTGGTTCAAACTGGCTATGCGGATCACGCGCGGCAATCTCAAAAAGAGTCACAGACGCCAAACAGCCACCAAAATCCTGAGCAATCCGCTCAACAGTTGCTTGAAAACGCAAGACGGTCTGTTCTGCGTCACCTGCTCTTTGGATTTCGTCCCGCTTGGTCAGGATGACTTGGAGATGCTGTGCCGTCGAAAGCGTCCCCGAATCCACCATAGCACGCACCAACTGGCGGGCGGTATCGAGGACCTCATGCTGTTCTACCGGCCGAACAAGGCGGGCACCGTCAACCAATACTGCGACAGTTCTTGCGAGCTTGAGCTCTTGTAGATCATACAAGTGTGCGGGAGTGTCGAGACCCTCCCTGTAACTTTCTCCGGCGCGATCAGATAAAAAAAGGTCGGCGGTTTGCGTCGGCTTATTTGAAGGCGATGTCGCAAGGTGAAAGAACTGGAGACCCTGCGAAAGAGAAGTGCGGGGCGTATCTGGACGATACATCCCCGAATTTGCTTTGGCGTAGTGACCGACTTCCTCAAACGCTGTCAGTGTACCACTACCTGCAAAGATGCGGTCTGCGAACGGAGCTCGGTGAAATCTATCATAAATTGAACATATGAGAGTTGATTTACCACTGGAGGTGTCACCTACGATTGCAACCATCTGAGCCGGTCGTTTGAGAAAGTGCGCGTTCACGTCGTCTTGCGTGAACGGTTCTCCACTCGGCAGACGTACTTTGGCAGGCTCAATCTCCTCCGAAAGTGGCACTTCATCTGTTTCAGTGCTATCGGCCGGACGAGCTTCCTCCGCCTGTTTCCCGAAGTTGGGGCACGACTCCACCGGGTCATGACCCTGCAAACACGAGTTATTCTCACCAATTTGGCAATCAGGGTTACTACAAATTTGATCTTTCAAGACGTCGTTCTCCCCGCTCAGCTTTATAGCGCGTTCAGGAGAAGGAATTCGCGGAAACTCTGGTTTGCGAGCTCGCTCGGCGAAAATGCAGTTGTTTCTGACAGGCTTCCGTCATCGCCATACATTTTTTTCCATGCGGTTTGAGAGCCAACTTCGCTTGCCCGAGAAATCGCATTGCTGACGCTACACAAATCTCGAACATCGGAGATCGCGCTGTCGGGAGTGACTTCTGACAATTCTTCAAGAGTAAACAGTTTGGGGATGGCTTCTATCTTAATTTTTGTAGGCTTATCAGTTCGACCCTCGCGGAGCGCTTTGTTCATGAGAAACGTCGCCGATTTTGGACCGAGGTGCGTACGAGACAGCTCGGCAAGCTCTGATCCGATTAGAAATGCTGCTCGCCCTGGTTTCATGTCAGCATATGCCTCGCCAACGAGGTGACTCTCTCCTCCAACCAGCCACCACAACATGTCGGTTTCTTCGCGCAGTCTGGCGACCTCTGACCTCATTGGACTAAGCGTGGTATTAATCTGCAGAGCAAGATGTTTGACCATCTCGTGGCCATCGATGTTGACCTCCTTTAGAACGCGGTTGATGGCCGGGAAGTCATTCTGTGGGACCAAGTCATCCTCAGAACCACCCAGCTCCTTGTTCAACGCCTTTGCGCGGATCTGTTTCGTGTCGAGTTCGCGACGAGTAGATGTTGTCAAGTCACTCGCCGCTGCTTTGATGATTTCGACAAACTGAGGGTAGACCGCTGCTTTGCGGCGTCCGAAGGCATTTGCGACAAGGAAGACCAGTGCTGTAAACTGGTCGTCTTCTTCTCGTATCTGGTGAGCAATAAGGGCCATGGCCAGAATGGCTACTTCGTTTTTGTTGGCGACCATCGAGAAAGCTTCATCGAACTCCGTAAATGGGTCTGAGAGCCACCCTGTATCGTGCTGCATTGGAAGACCAAAATACGCGCGCACTGCGTCAATGATCTGTGGACGTGTTAGGTTTGCCGCAACAGTCTTAAATGGTTCGATGCGTTGCGGTATGTTTGCTGCGTCAGATGAAAGGCCCGCGTGTCCGTAGCAATCTGCAAGTTTGAGTTGTTGCATGTCTGCCCTCATTTTTCTTGTTCAGGTGGTTTTGCAGTACTGGCTTCATCAATCGCGGCTTTAAGCTGATCGAGTAGATTGCGTTCCCGAGCACGGAGCAAGACCCGACGGAAGCGTTCGTGGTCGGGCAGTTTAGTGTCCGCCTCTTCAAAAAGTTCGAGGCTACCCGCAATCTCCAGTTTCTTGCTGAAGGTGAGTTTGAAGTATCGGATACTGAGTGCACGTAACGAAGTCATGGAGGCGTCCTCCTCAATCACCGTTCCGTCCGGCATAGGCGAAGCCTCAGCCGCTGGATTGCTTTTTGGCTGCGTTTGAGGAGCAGTCCAAGCCTCCAAAGCAATCGATTGACTGAAATGATTGGCAGCTCCGTCCATCTTGGGGACAAACTGGGTCGGTCGGTTTTGCCAGACTCTGATATGAGCCTTGACATTCAGGGAGCGGCTGTTGCCTTCGGTACCTACCAAAACTTCCAAGAGGTTGTAACCTGGTTCCCATCCATCCTCTCGTCGGTCAGGATGCGCCGCGCTTGCAGCGACCCTAATCCAGTCCCGGCCTAAAACTACGCGATTGGTATGCTCGTGACCAAAGATCTGAATTTTTGAGACGACGTTCAAATGGTCTTCAAGCTGTTTGCCATTCGCCAACCAATGGTACGGATGGTGGCACATTACTAGATGTGTCACACCATCCTCATGAGTGATCCGTTGTGCCGATGGATCAACATAAAGCGTTCCTTCTTTATCATTCTGGCCTGAGACAAACGCAGAGTTCAGCCCAGTGATGCAAAGGGTAGATCCGTCGTTCAGCTCAAAGCGCCGTTCCACTGTCGTTCTGTTGGGCGGCAGTAGATCGCAAAAATACTGCGTCGCAAAATCGTTGTAGTTCTCAATCGATTTATACAGCCAGTCACGAGTGTCTTCTTCGTTGAGGAGTTGGGCAAGCTTACCTGGCAGAAGCTTGGGGTCGGTCGTCGCCTTAATGTCGTTGTGAATAGACTGAACCAAGAGTTTTTTTGTTACGGTTTGCTGAACATCGTGGTTGCCGGGAATGACCATGATTTCGCTCGTATCGCACCCAGCCGCCGCGCAAACTTCTTCGAGCCATGTTTGAGCAAAAATGTATTCGTCTGCATCCCCTGCATGTGCGATATCCCCGGAGACAAGGACGACGTCTGGTGTCGCACCTATTGCTTCGCATTGTTGGCGAAGATCGCGCAGCAGAACGGTGCGTACATGGTGGTCTTGATCCATGGGCGAGCCCGCTTCGCCATTCTTGAAGTGAATATCCGAAAGGTGAAGGATCAGCATATCGGATCCGTCGAAAGTGAGGTCATGCTTAAGGATCGCGGTGAAGCCAATGGTGCAGAATCAACGTTCAGCTCTGTGTGTGGTTTGTTATGTTCGCGCATTCTTGCCTTATAGAACCTCAAATTAGGCTTAAGTTTTTCGGTTATTGGCCCATCACTCCGGGGTACACCCAATCCGGATGGCTCAACTCAGACAATAATTCACTACGGATCAATGGTCTAATGAAACAAAGCAATTATTGCTGGCAACTAGCAACCCTAAGCGCGGTGCAATCTGTATGTATCTTGGCGGAGGCTCAACCAATTGATTGGGACTTTGCAAGATAATAAGTACTGCACCGCCGATCAAACCAACCTCGTGAAACAAGCTCACGGCAAACTTCCGCTTTCTGCTAAGCTGAGTTGTTCTTTTCGCGCTCGCAGCGAATGGCTGGAATACCGCCGATCCTGCCAAAACACAATGTGTTGCGAACTAGGACAGCGATGGATTACGGTCCCTACCCTCCCAGTGCTTTGCGCTTCCATCATGCCGGGGCCCACAGGCAGGAAAGTGGTGCGGCAAACATGTTGTCTGCGAATGGGACAACCTGATCGTGGTCATAAAGAACGAGCCCCTGGATAAACTTGTCGCCACAGGCCTCTGCCAATTTGCGCATCCCGGAAAAGTCGCCGGAGGTCACCGTTGCAGACGCCTTCACCTCGATCCCGACAATCTCGCCGCGTCTGTTCTCCAGAACGATATCTACCTCGTCTTTGTCCTTGTCTCGGAAATGCGAAAACGTGCACCTTTGATTGCTCCAGGTAGCAATTTTGCGCAATTCGCTGAACACAAATGTCTCGAGGATCGACCCGAAGGGCGTCTTGTCTCTTTTCACAGTATCCGGAGTGATGTTGCGCATGGCAGCAAGAAGCCCCGCATCCAGAAAGTGCAGCTTGGGGGATTTGGTGAGCCGCTTCAGACGATTTGTGAACCACGGTTGCAGGCTGTGCACCAGAAAGAGGCTTTCGAACACACGCACATATTTCTGGGTGGTCACATGGTTCAGGCCGATGGCTGCACCGATACCTGAATAGTTGACCAACTGACCGGAATGCTCGGCAAGGACCGCCAGAAGCTTCGGCATGATGGCGAGTTGTTCGATCTGAGCGACGTCGCGGACGTCACGCTGGACAATTGCGTCGAGATAGTCGTGATACCAATCCTGCTTTCGCCCCCATCGCTTTCGCCCAAGTGCTTCCGGGTACCCCCCGGACAGAACGGTTTCAATGAGGCTGTCCCCGATGATCATGTTGTTGGCGACAGGGTCCTTTCCCGCAAAGGCACGGTCGATGAAACTCGATTTCTCTGCAAGGATTTCTGCCTGGCTGAGAGGAAGGAGGCGAACAATCTCCATGCGCCCGGCAAGGGAGTCCGCCACCCTTGGAATGGTCATAAGATTGGCAGAACCGGTGAGCAGGAACCGCCCTGCCCTTTTGTCATCATCCACCGTTTTCTTGATTGCGAGAAGCAGGTCTGGTGCGCGCTGGATCTCGTCAATCACCGCCCGATCCAGCCCGCGAACAAAACCGACCGGGTCGGTGACGGCGGATTGCAGGACAGTTGCATCGTCCAATGTCAGGAAGGAAACCTTGTCAGAGGCGATGTCCGTTGCCAGTGTTGTCTTGCCGGACTGCCGTGGGCCCGAGATCAGAACAACACGCGTATCCGACAGTGCTTCCTCTATTCTTGTCTGTGCAAATCTTGGGTACATGTTAACACTGCCTTGCCTTGACCAATTGAAATTACAGGCCCGACCAATTGAAAGTCAATGCCCGACCAATTGAAATTCTAAGCGCGTAGGATTGAAAGCACCGGTTGTCATTTGAGCGTCTTGGCAAACCTGCAATTGTCATGGATTCTCACAATGTTCTGGGAGAGACCCCTGGGCATAGATCTATGATGCCAGCAGAGTTGTTGGGTTCATGTCACCGCTCTGGATTCTTGCCAACAATGTAATCATGTAAGCCGCATGAGAGTGTATTTTCTCCGCGCGTTGAAAGATGTAGCCCAAAACTATGAAGCGAATAGCCGGGCCGTGAGCCGATTTCATAGTATACCAGGTTTGGCCAAGTCGTAGATACTGGGCGATATCATCCATAAGTCGATCACAGTGAGCTTGATCTTTTGCGAAGCGTAGTTCCGAGCACAACCGTGGAAAACTGCGCTCCATTTGGTCTGGGGATACTTGAATCTGAGAAAGTTCGTCTTTCTTAACTTTCGGATTCAAAGAGTCCTCTTTGTGCCCCTCAATTTCACTGTCACTGCCCCTTAAATTTTCTGTATCTGCCTGTGTTATCTCGGAGATTTCTCCAGAGATTTCCGCCAGCAGGGGTCGATTCCGGCTGAGTGCAGAATAGGGCGTTAAGCCCGGAGCCCGATATTGCCGCCGCCTATGTGATCGCTTTCTCGACCAAACGATAGAATTCATCTTTGGCGTATATCTCTTGCCAGGGCTTGTGTCCGCACCGTTTGATTTCAACAAATTCAGCAGAAGGAAGTGCTGCCTGTAATGGCAAACTCACACCTTCTGAGGGTCTTGGGTCGTAGTCACCATGGATTGCCAGGACAGGACATCGGATGGTGGAAATAGCTTCCAGAAGCGAGCCGTTTTTGCGCATGCCATCTGCTTCAGTCCACACCGCCCTGTGTATCTCTTCGTCAAAAACAACGTTGGGCGGCGGGGACGTGTCTCGTGAGTAGGTGTCCGCCACATCGCTGAGTTCAATGAAGCGAGCGACGTCTATGGGACTCCAGGCCATGGGGCGCAAAGCCAGCAATTCGGCTTGCTCCTGATCTGACAGGCGCGCTTTTTTTGTGGTTCGGATTGCTTCAGCGTAACGTGCTTCGAGCGGTCCACTTCCGACAAGGATGAGCGAGCGGACCAAATCATCATGTTGCGCAGCAAGCAAACATCCGAGCCAGGCCCCCCATGACCAACCGATGACAACCACTGGGGGCTCACAATATTGCTCTATTTGCGATCTGAGTTCATCAACCTGTCCCCCCACAGATTGGCCGGTCTGGAAAGGTTCAAGAACATCATAGCCCATGTATCCGAGTTCACGCGCAAACGGTTCTGCCTCTCCGGCACCGCCAGGCCCACCGTGAAGCACGACAACGCGAGATAGAGTTTTGCCGTATTGGCGAACATCTTGCAGAAACTTGGTCATTTGTGATCGTCACCTGCATTGTAAAGCCTTGTCAAATCGAAGGGTCGAAGGATGTCGGGAACTGTCGCCGTATGGGATTTCACAGTTTTCCCGCCTTCATTTTCCGCCACCTGTATTCCCCAGTAAGGATAATATGCGCCCATCCAAGGGGCGAGATATGCGCGAGTAGATAGGCTGGCGTATCCAACCCGGCCTTTCTTCGCTCGGCGACTGCGACGCCGAGCTGTTTCGTGTTCCAATAAATTATGATGGCTGTGAGCAAATTCAGTCCGGCAATACGGAAGTGCTGACCTTCAGTGGTGCGGTCGCGGATTTCTCCTTGTCGCCCGATCCGTAGGGCGTTTTTCAAAGCATGGTGCGCTTCACCCTTATTGAGCCCGATCTGGGCACGGCGTTGCATATCGGTATCGAGCAGCCATTCGATGATGAACAATGTCCGCTCAACGCGCCCGATCTCCCGAAGAGCAACGGCCAGATCATGTTGCCGTGGCCGTGCCGCAAGTTTCTTCAGGAGGTGGCTGGGCTGCATCCTGCCAGAGAGCATCGTCGCAATGCAGCGCAGAACATCCGGCCAGTTGGCGATGATCGTATTGTCCCGGATTTTGTCACCCACCAAGCCCCTCAGTTCAGTTGGAACACTGCGCCGATCAAAGACATGCAGCCGTTTGGACGGCAAATCCCTGATGCGCGGGATGAACAGATAGCCAAGCAGCGAAGTAGCGGCAAATACGAGATCGGTGAAGCCGCCTGTATCGGCATATTGTTCTTTGATCCGTTTGCCCGTTGGGTTCATCAGCAACCCATCCAGAATATATGGGGCTTCGTTTACTGTGGCGGGGATGACCTGCGTGGCAAAGGGACCATATTGATCTGACACGTGGGTATAGGCTTTCAGTCCGGGTTCATGGCCGTATTTAGCATTGATCAGATTCATCGCTTCACCCTGTCGCGTGGTCGGGAAGAATTGCCCGTCACTGGAGGCCGTCTGGCCAGAGCCCCAATACTTCGCCATTGGCAACTGGGCCTGCGCCTCAATCACCATGGTCAGTGCCCGATTGATGGCGTCACTTTCAACATGCCAGTTTGAGAGCCGCGCCAACTGGGTAAAACTATGCGTGCTGCTTGCCCCGGCCATCTTGCTCAGCCCGAGATTCAGGCCTTCTGCCAGAATGACGTTCAGCAACCCAAGCTTGTCTTTGCATGGTACACCGGTGCGCAGATGGGTGAACGCGTCGGTCAACCCGGTATCATTATCCACATCCGTGAGGATATCCGTGATCCTGACTTCCGGCAGACGGCGGTAAAGATCTAGGATGAGGCTATCAGCTTCGGCAGGAACATCCGCTTCAAGTCGGTCGACGCGCAACCGACCATCCTCGATGGCACCGCCGGGAAGGGTTCCGGTTTTGACCGCCATCGCAAGTCGGTGCAACCCGTCTTCCAGACGTTGTTTACGATCTGCTATCCAGACTTCCGGTTCCAATGGCATCGACAAGCCCATGGTCTGCGCGGCCTCGACCGGAACCAAAGCCTGTTTCATATCAGAATAGCGGCGGGAATGGGAAAGCCAGACGTCTCCAGATCTGAAGGCTTCACGCAGATGGAACAACACCGTAACAACCCAGAGGCGGTCTCGATTGGTTTCTGGATTCCGCAATTGACTTCGCCATCTCGACTGTGGCTGAAGAAAGGGCGCAGAGCGACTCGGAATATCGCGTTTGTCACGGATCACATCGGTCGCCGCCAGCAGAGGCTCAGCCACACTGGCTCCCGTTATGTCCAACGCTTCCAGCATTCGTGGGGCATAGAGCTTGAAGCGATGATATCCCTGCTCGACATAGGCCAGCGCATCCGCCTTGACAGTCTTACCGAGTGCCCCGGCTGTCACGACGAGGTTTTCCAGAACATCCCAGCCACAGGAAGCATCCACGGCACCGGCGACAGCCACCTCATCGCCTTTGGCCAGCAACAATGTCGTGCCCAACGTCTCGAACCCGGCCAGGGTTGCTGCGATCTCCGCTTGCGCCGCGGCAACACGAGCATCGCAAATCTTCTTTGCCTCTCGCCAGATTGACCCCACGATCCGGTCATGCGTTTCGACTACAGTGTCTGCGATAGCGGCCGACCATTCCACAACACAGGTGGCGAGGATGGCCAATCGGCGATCACTGGTGATGTCCCGGAGTCCGTCCGTAAAATAGCGCTCCCCCTGACGGCGCAATTGCGCAACCCGATGCGCAGGAACATCGTCCAGGATTGTTGGTGATAACGCGAGCCGTTGTAAAAATTCCAACCGGTCGAGCTGACGATTGATATCAGCAGAGTTCTTGCCCACCTCGAACTGCCGCAGCCAGATGAAGCGACTGACCCGACCATCCACCTCTTCGCTTAGCAAACTATCGAGTTGACCGCGCATGTTTGCGTCGAGATGAGCCGCAATGCGAGCCTCTACCCTGCGTTCGGCTGCAACCAACGCATCGGCACAGCGACGTTCAATGACCGAAATACCCGGCAGAACGATTTGCCGATTGCGGCATTCTTCTACGAACCCATGTACCAAAACCTCGCTGGTTTGCGCCGCCTCAGCATTCTGTTCCAGCCAGGTTCGCATTTTCTTGGCGCGTTTACCGGAAAACATCTTGTACCCGTACATCTTGCGCAAAGCTTCCAGATGTTCCCGGCGAGTCTTCTCTCGCGTGGCATAGGGCAGGAGGTGATCTGGCTTTAGCCCGAGTTGCGCGGCCACAAAACGGGACACAGGTTCCGGGATCACCTCACCAGCTTTGAGCAGGCGGCCTGGATACCGAAGGGCACAAAGCTGGAGCGCAAAGCCAATCTGGTTTTCCGGTCTACGTCGCGTGCGGATGTTCTCAATGTCTTCGTCATCCAGAGTGTAATGCCGAAGCAACGCCATCTCGTCAGTTGGAAGATCAAAAAGCGCCGCGCGTTGTCGCGCGGTCAGAACCGCTCGGTGTGCCATCGGGTTGTTCTTTCTTTATGAAATGAGGTCTTTGAAAGTAGACATATTGAGACCACCCGCTTGCCATGTCTTTTTCAATGTCTCAATATGATGGTCGCAAAAACCCTTAATCTATTCGAGACCCCATGGCCAAAGTCGGATATGCCCGTGTCAGTTCAGTCGGACAATCTCTGGACGTGCAGCGGGAAAAGCTGAGCGAATGCGACAAGTTGTTTGAAGAAAAGCGTAGCGGCACCACCAACGCCCGTCCTCAGTTGAAGGAATGCCTGAGCTACGTTCGTGACGGCGACCAGCTGATCGTGACCCGCATCGACCGCCTCGCCCGATCCACGTTACACCTCTGCCAAATCGCGGAGACCCTGCGCGAGAAAGGGGTCGATCTTATCGTTCTCGATCAGAACATCGACACGTCAGACGCAACTGGTCGCCTGTTGTTCAACATGCTTGGAGCCATCGGCCAGTTCGAGACTGAAATTCGGGCCGAGCGGCAAATGGACGGGATTAAGAAGGCCAAAGACCGAGGTGTTCAGTTCGGCAAGCAGCCTGCGCTTACCGATGATCAGATCGTAGAACTGCGCGACAAACGCAAACAGGGCAATCTGATCAAAGACCTAATGGCTGAATACAGCCTCTCAAAGGCCACAATCTACCGTTATCTCAGTAAAAACCAAGCCTGAGTGCAATTACAGAAGCCCGATCCGGGCTTAACGCCCTATTCTGCACTCAGCCGGACTCGACCCCAACTTAGCGACCGCGAACGTCCGATTCGGTAACATTTACCGCGTGGCAGCGGTCGGCCTGCCGCAAACGCGAAGAGATGCTGCGTCAGCAATAGCCGCAGGTGCGCAAGGCCGATTTGTCCCGCAACTTACCTGTTCAAGCGCTGCGCAGCGAGGGTCCGCCGCTTTTACTCGTTCTTCGATCGTTCTGAATTTTGGCCACTTTCGCGCGTTCGGGCCATTTAGGCCAATTCGCCGCAACCTGAAGCTCTTTTCCGAGCGTGGGCTGGTGTGCGAAGTCACAGGGCAGGATCGCTACAGATTCTGGACCGTGGCGGTGTGAAGGAGGCGGTTCTGTTGGATTATCGCAAATTTAATCAGTGCAGTCATTGAGCGCTCTGAATCAATCCCGCTTCTGACGTGCATTGCCATTTTGAGATTGACTCAGGTCTAGTTTCGTATTTAGTTCGGTTATAGAACGAATTAAAGAGATGCTATGCCTGCCCAATCAAGAATCTCTCGCCGAATGTCTCAGAGCGCGGTTGTTCAAGCGATTGCGAATTATGGCCCCATCTCGCGTGCGAGCGTCGCCAAGCTCACGGGATTATCAAAGCAAACGATTTCAGAAATTGTCGGGAACCTTGAGGCGGATGGCTGGGTGCGCACAGTCGGCCAAACCGAAGGGCACGTTGGCCGCCGCGCTGTTGTTTACGAAATTGCCCCTGACGCAGCAACAGTCGCCAGCGTTGATCTAGGAGGTACCAAGGTGAGGACCGCGCTGTGTGATCTTACCGGACGTGTCCTGGCAGAGCGAGAAGAGCCGACCAATCAGACCGGTGGAATGAATGTGGTCGAACAAGTCAGCAGGATGGTGCGCGCAACGACATCGGATTCCGATTTTGGTGATTTGAAGTTTGTTGTCGTTGGTGTTCCCGGTGTTCCTGACGTGACAACGGGCGCGATCCGGATGGCCCCGAATATCTATGGAATAGATCAGATCGATCTTGCCAACGAACTCAATGCGCGACTTGGCGTTGAAGTTCTTGTCGAGAATGACGTGAACCTCGCTGCCCTGGGCGAGCACTGGATGGACGGCCGGGCAGACGAAGATGACCTCGTCTTTGTTTCAGTTGGAACAGGAATCGGTGCAGGCATCGTTGTAGACGGCAATCTGATGCGCGGCGCATCGGGCGCAGCCGGAGAGGTTGGGTTTCTCCCTTTTGGTGCGGACCCGTTCGAAGCAGAAAGCCTGCAAGTTGGCGCATTGGAGCGCGTGAGTGCAACCGATGCAATTATTGGTCAGTACCAAGCGCTATCGGGCAAGACGCTGAGTGTTCCAGATATTTTTGATGCCGCCAATAAAGGTGACAAGGAAGCAGAAAAGACGCTGGATAACGTAGCCTTGCAGATTGCGCGCGCTTCGGCCGCCATCATTGCGGTTCTCGATCCATCATTGATTGTCATGGGCGGCTCAATCGGTGCCAGGGAAGAACTGATGCAGCGCATTAGCAGGATTCTGGAACAATGTTTCCCGCGGAGCGTTTCCATTCAACCGTCGAAACTTGGCGCGCACGCAGCACTGGCGGGAGGCGCCTCTATTGCACTTTCCCATCTTCACATGTCGCTGTTCGCGGAAGGACAGAAAGGCGCTGAAATCCGCGTGCCGCCCCCGGCATTCGAAGCGTTCAAGGCTGGCGTGTCATGAGTGGGAAAAAGCTTCTGGAGAAATTGCTTTTGGCGCAAAACCCACAGTCGGATGTGGCATTGCTCCGCGATGCACTGGCGATTGAGAGCGTGACCGGTAGCGAAACTCTATTTGCCCGGTTTCTGGAAAGGCAAATGTCCACGCTCGGCCTCAACACCGGAACAAGGGCATTTGAGGGGGCGCGCGAAAATGTCTGGGGTGTTTTGCCTATGGACGGGCCAAGCCTGATGATCCTGGGTCATACGGACACTGTCCATGTGCGGGGATGGAAAGAACACTGGCAGGGTGATCCACGGAAAAACCCTTTCGGTGGTGTCGAAGTCAATGGTCAAATCTGGTCGCGCGGTGCCAGCGACCTCAAGGGCGGGATTTGCGCCGCCATTGCAGGATACCGCCTGCTGCAACATACCGGAGTTCAACCGTTCTGTGGACTGACCTTCGCGTTTATTGGTGATGAAGAAAGCGGCGAGCCCGGTAGCGGGGTCAGCGCTGGAGCCAAGGATTTGGTGCGCTGCATCGAAATGGGCATGATCCCCCGTCCGGACTTCGCCGTTTATGTCGAGCCAACCAACCTCGATATCTACACGGCCCAGATCGGGTTTTTCATTGCAGATATCACGATTACAGGGAAAACGGCCTATTTTGGCACCCCCGAACTTGGCGTTGATGCTTTGAAAGCAACGCACAAACTGCTTTCGCGGGTCTGGGAACATGAAGCCGAGCTCAATGCCGGGCCGCGTCATGATCTTGTGGGTACGTCTTCCATTCTGGTGACTGATATCAATGGTGGTGGATTTATTGCTGTACCGGGGGAATGCAAACTGTCCCTGATCCGCAAGCTTCGACCTGGCGAAGCGCTCGATGATGCCGTCAGTGCCTTCGAGGCAGTCTTGAACACCGAAGAACTGCCCAAAGGTGTTGATGTTGCGATCAACTATCCATCCGGTCGGGATCATCCCAAAGGTGGCTCCCCGGTGGAAAATGATCCTGATCTTGCTGCCGTGGACTTGCTGCAAAGCTGCATCCGGCAAACACGACCAAAGGCAGGTAAAATTGGCGGCGCACCTTATTGGTCAGAGATGCCGTTTCTAACGGATCAAATAGGGTGCCCAACTATCTATTGCGCACCCGGCGACATTGCTGTTGCGCATACTTTCGAAGAACGCATCGAGGTCGAAGAATATCTCGCTGCAGCAAGGGCCTTTGCCCTCTTTTTTGCGGGGTTTGGTGCATCGCACTCATCACAAAACAATCCAACCTGAGGGGGAACTAATGACCTATTTGAAATCTACATTGGCGGCATCAGCGCTCATTGCGCTGTCCACAGGTCTGAGCGCCGAGACAATCGGACCAGGGGGCGAAAGTGCCACACCATCCTCATCCGTCGTTGTGAGCGACGGCCACATCGCAGTCGTTCAGGCGGCTGATTACTCGGCGGCGCTTCTTTGGCATGACCAATCTGACTTTGTGAATGCTGTCACAGCAGGTGCCAGCGACGAATTCGAGCGTTTGGGCATCGAGGTCGTGGCCGTGACCAGTGCCGGATTTGATGCCGCAAAACAGCGCAGCGACATTGAAACGGTCCTCGCCAAATCACCGAACATAATCTTGTCACTTCCGTTGGACCCGGTAACTTCGGCCGCAGCTTTTGAAGAAGCCAGAGAGGCTGGCGTTGCTTTGTCGTTCCTTTCAAATCTTCCGGCAGACTATCAACATCCAGATGATTATGCAGCAATCGTGACCGACGACCTGTTCCAGATGGGCAAACAAGCAGCAGACGCCCTGGCTACTGCCATGGGCAACGAAGGCACTGTCGGCTGGATTTACCACGACGCGGCCTACTATGTGACTAACCAACGCGACAACGCGTTCAAAACGACTATCGAGAACGACTATCCGGATATTTCGATTGTGGCGGAACAGGGTATTTCTGACCCGGCTCGCGCCGAAGAGATTGCGAACGTAATGCTGCTAAAGAACCCTGACCTGGGCGGCGTCTATGTCACATGGGCGGGACCAGCAGAGGGCGTTCTCGCGGCTCTGCGTGCTAACGGTAACACCAGCACCAAGATCGTAACGCTCGATCTATCCGAGCCTATCGCACTGGACATGGTTCGGGGTGGGAATGTTGCGGCCATCGTGGCGGACGAAGCCTATGAACTGGGTCGTGCCATGGCAGCAAGCGCTGTGTTGGATCTTCTGGGCGAAAACGTGCCGCCCTTCATCGTCGCTCCTGCGCTGGCTGTAACCGCAGACAATGTTGTCGAAGGTTGGAAAAAGTCACTCAACATCGACGCACCAGCCAGCCTGTCGTCCAAATAGGAACCTCCCGGGTGGGTCGCCTTAAGGTGGCCCGCCGAAACCGAAAGAAGGGGGCGGGTGACGAGAACACCAATCGGCGCAGAGAACCAATCTTCCAAGTTATCTCGACAATACAAGGAATAGAACATGCTCAATACGCTAAAAACACTCGTGCTCTCGTCACTGATTGCAATACCGACGATCACGCTTGCAGACAACCGCCCCGAAACCAAGGGACCGAATGGCGAGGCCCCGACACCAGTCGCGGGGCTTGAACTTTCAGAAACAGATATCGCTAAAGTTGCCGAGGGCGGTTACACAGCTGCCTTGGTCTGGCACGAGCAATACGCTTGGTCGAACGCGGTTGCGAGTGGGGCGAAAGACGAATTCGCGCGGATGGGGATCGAGGTCATTGCCGAGACCAATGCCAGTTTTGACCCAGCTCGCCAAAAAGCCGATGTGGAGACGGTGATGGCAAACAACCCATCGATAATTGTCTCGCTGCCCATTGACCCCCCCACGGCGGCAAACGTCTATGGCATTGCGCGCGATGCCGGTGTCAAACTCGTATTCATTGACAACGCCGTGCAGGGCTTCACCCATGGAGAGGACTACGTCTCGGTCGTCTCCGCAGACCTCTTTCAGATCGGCAACAAGGCCGCGCATGCCTTGGCCAGCGCGATGGGCGAAGAAGGCACTGTGGGGTACATGTTCCATGACGCAGATTTCCCGGTGACAAACCAGCGTGACAATGCATTCAAGTGGACCATCGAGAACGAGTATCCCAATATGGAAATCGTTATCGAATCCGGCATGGCAGATCCGGCGAATGCCGAGGATATCGCCCGTGCAATGTTGTCCCGGAACCCCGATCTTGGTGGTATCTATACACCATGGGCAGAGCCCGCACTTGGCGTCTTGTCAGTGCTTCGTCAGCAGGGCAACGATGACACGAAAGTAATAACGATCGACCTCAATGAACCGGTGGCGCTCGATATGCTAAACGGTGGTAATACCGCTGGTATCATCGCAGACGAAGCTTACAGCATCGGTGTTTATGCGGCGCGTTCTGCTGCTGCAAGCCTTCTGGGCCGCGCAGTTGAGCCTTTCCTGGTCGTCGATGCCCTGGCCATCGGCACCGACAACGTTGTTGAAGGCTGGAACCAGTCCATGAACATGAATCCGCCGCAATCGGTGATCGACGCGGCTCAATAAGCCTCCTCTCTGGGTGGGCTACACGAGTGGCCCATCCAAACTAGATTTCGAACGGAACCGGTGATGACAAAAGCCATAAACACGATACGGTCCCTCGACCTGCAACGTAGTGTGATCTATTTCGGTTTTCTCGGGATTTTTCTGTTTTTTGCCATCACCCTGCATGATGATGGCTTTCTGACCAGCCGGAACTTAACGAATATCGTCCTGCAAACTGCGCCCGCAACGATTATGGCCATCGGGCTGGTCTTCGCATTGTCTGCAGGCGAGATTGACCTGAGTTTCGGTTCTGTAGTTGCAGTCGCGGCACTTTCTGCAGCGATTGCCATGCAAAACGGGCCTATTATCTATGGTGTCATGGCAGGCCTCGGAGCAGGTATAGTGATCGGCGCGTTCAACGGTGTGCTGGTGGCCTATCTCCGGCTACCTTCTTTTCTTGTCACACTCGCAACGATGGGACTATTCGCCGGTATCGCGCGAACAATGACCGATCTTCGATCAATCCCAGTTCTCAACGACACGTTCACTGGTATCTTCGGCTCTGGCAAACTGTTCGGTGTGCCGTCTCTGGTGATATGGACGATCGTCGCCGTAGCTATTGGCCATATAATTTACCGTAACACCCGCTTTGGCGCTCATGTTCTGGCTGTGGGTGACAATGCCCGCGCGGCGCAAGTATCCGGCATCAAAGTCCCGCATGTCCGACTGATGGTTCTGACTCTGTGCGGGGCAACAGCTGGTCTAGCCGGGCTGCTCTATGCGGGACGGCTTCAGGCCGCCAAGTACACTTTGGGCGAAAGCGATCTGATGACTGTGATCGCCGCTGTCATTGTTGGTGGCACCGCCTTGAACGGGGGCAAGGGCTCGATCATCGGTGCACTTTTGGGGTCCTTGATGATGGGCATGTTGAACAACGGGTTGATCCTCATGGGGCTTCAGGTCTCG
Source organism: Ruegeria spongiae (assembly GCF_023502395.1). Taxonomy (GTDB): domain Bacteria; phylum Pseudomonadota; class Alphaproteobacteria; order Rhodobacterales; family Rhodobacteraceae; genus Ruegeria_C; species Ruegeria_C spongiae. The sequence continues at coordinate 27,771 of NZ_JAMFMB010000034.1, forward strand.
GATCAGATGATCGTGCGAGGGCTGATTATTCTACTCGCTGTTGCGATCTCCCTCCGTGAAACTCGCCGTTAGCTTTTGGAAGGCTCCACATGTTTCTTGATCTCCTCATCCGCCGCAACCCGCAGTTCGTCGAAGCCGCAATATCCCTGCATCAGCAGGGCAAAATACCGGCAAACGCCTACGTCCTTGATCTGGACAAGGTGGAGCGCAATGCACGCACCTTTTCCCAAGCGGCATCTAAACTCGGACTGACCACATTTGCCATGACAAAACAGGTGGGACGGCATTCAGGCTTCTGTCAGGCCGTGATGCGCGGCGGCATCAACCGGTCTGTGGCCGTTGATATGCCATGCGCCGTGGCTTGCGACCGTGCTGGGCTCAAGATTGGGCATCTCGGACATCTCGTTCAGGTCCCTCGGCATGAAGCAGATTTCGCCGCAAGCAATCTCAGGCCTGATTTCTGGACCGTCTTCTCTGATACCAAGGCGCAAGAGGCCGCGTCTGCTGCCGAAAGAGCGGGGCGCGAACAATCGCTGATGGCTCGCATCCAGACAGAGGGCGACACTTTTTACCGAGGCCACGAAGGTGGTTTTGAGGCCAGCGACATTGTCGATGTGGCAGACAGACTCGAAGGCCTGACGGGAGGTCGATTTGCCGGGATCACAACATTTCCGGCACTGTTGTTCGATCAGGACACTCGGAAGGTCCGGCCCACCCCCAATCTGGTTACACTAAACAAGGCGGCGGAAGCGTTGGCGCAAGCCGGGCGTTCGGAAATTGAGATCAATGCCCCCGGAACAACCTCATCCGCCGTTCTGTCTGCGCTTGCAGAAGCCGGAGCGACACAGGTCGAACCCGGTAACGGGCTTCACGGCACCACCCCACTGCACGCCGTCGAAGACCTGCCAGAAGACCCAGCGGTGCTGTACTTGTCTGAGGTGTCACACCATCATGGTGGCAAGGCCTACTGTTTCGGCGGAGGTCTCTACATCGACCCGGTATTTCCGAAGTATCAGGTGCAGGCCTTGGTCAGTAGTATCCCAACCGTGCAGCGTTCTGCGCGTCGCAACGTGGAAATCCCGGATTACTCGGCCATTGACTATTACGCCATGATCGACGCAGAGGGCGAAACTGCACCAGTTCCCGGTGATACTGTCGTATTCGGATTCCGCGGCCAGGCTTTTGTCACCCGCGCGATGGTTGTGGGCATCCGTGGTGTGGAAGATGGAAATCCGCAAGTCACAACTATCGAAAACGGGTTTGGCGATCAGGTGAATTGGCCGGGGGCGTTCGCTCAATGACACCAACCCTCTCGCTCAAAGACATTCGCAAGTCTTTTGGTGGTGTGACCGCCATCCAGAACTTTTCACTAGACCTCTATCCTGGCGAGATCGTCGCGCTTGTTGGGGACAACGGTGCGGGCAAGTCGACCCTTATCAAAATCGTCTCTGGTGTGCATCGGCCCACCAGTGGGGACATCGCCTTGGACGGCACGTCTGTCAGTTTTTCGGATGCGAGTGCAGCGCGCAGCCACGGGATCGAAGTCGTCTATCAAGACCTGGCACTCGCCGATGAGCAGCCAGTCTATATGAACATGTTTCTGGGCCGCGAACTGACGCGAAAGCCCTTCGGGTTGCTCGACAACACGCGGATGCGAACTGAAACGCAAAGCCTTGTTGATCAGCTCGATGTGCGCATCCCTTCTGCAACTTCCACGATCCGCGATCTTAGCGGCGGACAGCGGCAAGGGATTGCAATCGCGCGGGCAACCCATTGGGCCAGCAAGCTGATCCTCCTTGATGAACCCACTGCCGCCCTTGGTGTTGCTGAGACGGCAAAAGTTGAAGAACTTGTTGCTTCACTCAAGGAACGAAACCTTGCCATCCTGATCATCAGCCATAGCCTGGACCAAGTGTTTCGCCTCTCGGACCGCATCTGTGTTTTGCGACGAGGGGAACAGGTTGGCGTCAGAAAAACCGCAGAGACTGACAAGAACGAGATCATCGCCATGATCACAGGAGTCCATGATCAATGAAGGGATCTGAAGGTGTAGACGCCCCCGCTGGCCTCGATGTGCCATTCTGCCTATGGTGACAGGAACGCAGCCAGGCGAGTCAAAGCGGTATCCAATGTCTCTTTCTTGCGCGCGAAACACAGCCGCACCAAACCTTCACCACCTGCTCCGAACGCTGCCCCTGGCGCAAATCCTACACGCGCACTTCGCGCGACCTTTTTACAAAACGCAGTGCTATCAGAGGTTTGTGGGGCAGTGAACATCGTATAGAATCCGCCCATGCTGGGAATGACGCTAACCTCTGGCAAGGTGACAAGCCGTTCTTCCACGTAGGACTTTGCCTCAATACAATGAGCGCGCATTTCCGCTACCAATGCATCGCCGTGATCCAGTGCCTGCACACCGGCCATCTGAACAAATCCAGGCGACCCAGAGATAGTAAACTGCGATAACTTCTCGAAGGAATCATGAAAATCCAAAGGATATATCATCCATCCCAAACGCCACCCGGTCATCGACCAAGCTTTGGAGAAGGAATTGACCACGAACAACGCGTCGTCTGGTTCGGCAAATGATAGCAGAGTGCTACCCATCTCGCTGTCGAAGCTGAGCCGTTGATAGACTTCGTCGGATAAAACGGCAGCCCCGGTCTTGCGCGAAAGCTCAAGAAGTTCTCTTGCCTGTTTTTCACCAATAGTCCATCCGGTGGGGTTTGAGGGTGACGCCAGATAAATGAGCTTGGTCTTCGCATCTATCTGCGCATTCAGTTTGGCCATGTCCAATTCAAACGCGCCATCCTGCATATCCAACGGAACTTCTCGAATTTCGCCGCCAACAAGACGAATTGCGCGATCAACGTTTGGCCAGCACGGAGTGATCAAGATTGCGTTGTCACCTGCGTCCATCGCGGCTCGTGCGATCATGGACACCGCATGCATACCTGAATTGGTTACACTCACACTTCGGTCCTCAACGGACACTCCATAAATGCGCTGATAATACCGCCGGATACTCTCGCGCAATTCGGGGATACCTCGGTTGGGCGTGTAAAAAGTTCTGCCAGACTGCAGGGCTGCTGATGCTGCGTTGGATATCATTCCGTCGGTTGCAAAGCAGCTTTCACCCAGCCAAAGCGGAATGATATCTTCAACTTCCTGTCCGATCCGCAAAACATCGATGATCGGGGAATCCTCGAGTGTACTGACAATCGAAGACGGTGACACGTGTCTTGTCATGTTAAAGCCTTTCAGAAAACTCCGGGGAACGCACCGCCATCAAGCAACACATTCTGTCCGTTTATGTGATTGGAGGCACACAGGAAGGCACATGTCCGCCCAAATTCCATTGGTTGACCAAACGCGCGCGTTGGAATGGAATCCAGCCATTCCTGACGTACATCTGCCAGTTTCCGGTTCTGCATTTCCGCCTGCGCATTCAGAACGTTGGACAGACGGTCTGTCTCGAACGGCCCTGGCAAAAGGTTGTTGATAGTGACGTTGTTTCTGGCAACCTCCCGAGCCAGACCGGCGATGAATCCGGTAAGACCTGCACGCGCGCCGTTGCTCAATCCCAGCACGGGAATCGGTGCTTTTACTGCAGAAGATGTAATGTTGATGATGCGGCCAAAACGACGCTCAATCATTCCTGGCAGTGCCCGCTTGATTAGTGCAATCGGGCTGATCATGTTGGCCTGCAGTGCTTTTTGCCAGTCCTCGTCATCCCAATCGGTATATTGACCTGGTGGAGGACCATCGCAATTCGTTATCAATATATCCGGGTTTGACATTTTATCGAAAATTGCGGCTTGCCCCTCCTTCGAAGTTACATCCGCCGAAATCCACTCAGTCCCAACACCGCTTTCTTTTTCAATTGAAGACGCCGTTGATTTTAAACGCTCAGTGTTCCGGGCAACGATCAGAACCTGCGCCCCTTCACCTGCCAGAGCTTGAGCACATGCCAAGCCCAGGCCACGACTCGCCCCACAGACAATTGCTTTTTTGCCAGTCAATCCAAGATCCATGATGTTCTACCTGAATTCGATTTCCACCGCCCCGAATTGAGAGAACGCTGCACGCACAGTGTCCCCCTTGGTGATTGCGTATTGTTTGGTGAAAGAGCCCGACATAACCAGATCGCCTGGTTTTAGGACGTGACCATACTGACCCAGTTTTTCCGCAAGCCAGACGATAGAGTTTACAGGGGAACCAAGCACTTCGGCCCCAAGAGCGCATTCCTGCGAGATATCATTGACCGAGACTTCGACCTCAATCGCGGCCAAGTCAGTTTCGGCCGTCAACGGCAGGAACTCCCCGGTTGCAAATGCGCGTTGTTGCGCGTTTCCAGCGAAAGCCAGCGGAAGATCAGCGGCGAATACACCGCGTTTTTCCACCACTTCGATCGCCGGAGCCACGGCCTCTATCCCGGCTAACGCCTCATCGAAACTCAGCCTACCGGACATTTCACGCCCGATCCGCAGACAAAGCTCATTCTCAAAGCCCGGCGACATCAAGGCGTTAAAGTCCAGCGAACACGGGCTGCCGAGCTGCCCCTCATTCATCAGGTGGCCCAGACAGGGTTCCGGCACGCCTTGCTGTTCTTGCATCGCCTTGGATGTCAGGCCCACTTTCCAGCCCGCGTGGCATTCGCCTGCTGCAACTCTCTGCTTTAGCAATTCAAATTGCACATCATAGGACTGATCCAGGTTAAACTGTCTGGACAGGCTATCCGGAAACATCGTGTTATCGACCAGTGCCTTGTAGATTTGGCTGGCAGCGTCTTCGACTCTCATAATAAATACCTTTCCTCGGTCACTGTCGCATCAATGCGAAATAATCTGGTCCAGGAATTTTCGCGTCCTGTTGTGTTCGGGATTGGCAAAGAATGTTTCAGGTTCACCTGCTTCGACGATCTCGCCCTCGTCCATAAACACAATCCGATCTGCGACTGAACGGGCAAATCCCATCTCATGGGTCACGCAAATCATGGTCATTCCTTCACGGGCAAGTTCGGTCATTACTTCCAGAACCTCGCTGATCATCTCGGGATCCAGGGCCGAGGTCGGCTCATCAAACAGCATCACCTTCGGGTTCATGCACAAGGCGCGGGCGATGGCCACACGCTGTTGCTGCCCACCCGATAATTGTCCGGGAAACTTGTCAGCCTGTGCCGAAATCCCGACGCGTTCCAGCAATTTCATTCCTGTGTCTCGCGCCTCAGCCTTAGTTTTCTTGCGCACCATACGCTGAGCCATCATCAGGTTTTCGATGACTTTCATATGCGGAAACAGGTTGAAGGATTGGAACACCATGCCAACTTCTTGACGGATCAGGTTTCCGGTTTTCTCATCCGTGGTCATCATGTGGCCATTGACCGTGATGTCGCCTTCGTCGTGCTGTTCAAGCCCGTTTACACAGCGGATCATTGTTGACTTGCCAGAACCGGACGGGCCGCACACCACGATTTTCTGGCCCTCTTCCACATCCAGATTGATGTTTCTCAAAGCGTGATATGTGCCGAAATATTTGTGAACACTTTTCAAAGAGATAATCGGGGGTTTACTTGGCATGTTTTGTTCCTTCGGGTTCAGTTCGCGTACCGGCTGATCCGACGCTCAAGATGACGCACGCCGTTCTGGATGACCCAGGCCAAAACAAGGTAGATAATGGCTGCGGACAGGAAGATTTCGTAAGGGGCAAAGGTTTCAGCCACGATTTTGCGGGCCACGCCAGTCACATCGAAAATTGTGACCGTGCTGGCCAAAGCGGTCGCTTTCAGCACACTGATCATTTCGTTGCTATACGCTGGCAGGCTGAGTTTAAATGCAATCGGGGCCGTTACTTTGCGGAATGTCTGCGTGTAAGTCATTCCCAACGCTTTGGAGGCTTCAACCAGCCCTGAGTTCACGCCCAGAATACCACCCCGGAAAATCTCGGCCGTGTAGGCGGCGACGTTGAGGGTTAGGGCAAACCATGCGCAAAAGAACGGTTCCCGGAAGAACGTCCACAACGGACCCGTCCGAATAAACTCAAGCTGCGGAAGCCCATAATAGATGATGAACAGCTGAACCAGAATAGGGGTGCCCCGGAAGAAGTAGATATAACCCATGACTGGCCAGGACAGGTATTTTTTCGACGAGATACGCATCAGTACCAAGGCAATGGCAAGTGTCGTCCCGCAGGTCAGAGCCAACACATAAAGTCTGAGGGTAATCCAAAGCCCGTCCATCAAACGGGGCAGACTGTCGATAATCAAGGATCCATCAAAGGTCATCTCGCAGCCTCCAGATGGCGGTATGCGTATTTCTCAATGCACTTCATTGTCACGACAATGACCGTCGACAGAGCGAGGAAGATGAATGCCACCGTAAGATACATTGTGAACGGTTTGTGGTTTACCGTCGTGGCCTGCTGCGCAGTAAAAAGTATCCCCTGTACACCGATCACAGACACAAGGGCCGTGTCCTTCAGCAGCGACAAAAGGTGGTTCCCAAATCCCGGAAGGGCCAAACGCCACATCATCGGCAGCCTTAGCCTCCAGAAGACCTGAAAGCGGGTCAAACCCAATGCTTTTGCCGCCTCGACCAGTCCTTTGTCGATACCCAGAAAAGCGCCGCGAAAAGTTTCAGTGGCATAGGCTCCGATAACAAGGCTGATCGCGAACGCACCCGCCCAGAATGGGGGAATGTCCATAAACCGAATTTCGGGGTCCCAGGACCGTGCAATGTTCGTCAGCGTCACCGCCGAGCCAAAATAGACGATCAACAACAACAGAAACTCGGGAATGCCGCGACACAAGACTGTAAATCCATTGGCAATGCCCCGCGCAATGCGGCTGTTGGATAGTTTGGCGGTGGCACCAAGCAAACCCCAAACAATCACCATCAGCAGCGACACGAAAAAGAGCTGAATAATCACCATGGCGCCGGCAAGGAACTCATCCGACCAGTTTATTATTTCTTGCATGGTATGCTTCCCAGAAATCCAGACGAGTATGCAGACAGTTACCTTCTACCATTCCTCGCGATTTATACATTCTGCGCGGCAATAAAACCGCGCAGAACAGCGCTATCCGAATGGGGAGTCACTCCGGATAGATCGTGAAGGGGAAATAGCGCAGGCTGAATTCATCCAGTGTGCCATCTTCACGCATCGCGACCAGCGCCTCGTCAAGCCGGGCTTGAAGGTCTTCATTTCCCTTGCGCAGCGCGATGCCTGCACCCGTACCAAAGTAATCTTGCTCATTGATAGCCGGGCTAACAAATTCGTAACCTTCAATGCCATCGGCGGCCAGAAAGCTAAGATGTGCTTTCATTGGATTCGTAAAGATCAGGTCCACACGACCATTCTGAAGGTCCAGATACATGGAATCCGGGCTGTCATAGCCAAGGATCTCTACTTTTGGCAGAAACGCATCGGTCCAGCGGTCATAGACAGAAGACCGCGGCAAGCCCAGGCGCAGACCTTCGAATGCTTCGACAATTGGCGTACCATCTTCATTGAACAGATTGTGGTTGGCATCAGTTCGGCCAATGATCCGGCCTTCGGAAATTCTATAAGGTACTGAAAAGTCGAGTTTCTTCTGACGATCCGGTGTGATCGACATCGAAGCGACGATCAGATCGAATTTCTCAGACAAGATTGCGGGGATTAACCCATCCCAGGCCTGACAAACAAACTCAATCTCGGCACCGATACGCTTGACGACTTCGTTGGCGACATCAACGTCATACCCTGAAAGGTTGCCATCTGAATCCTTGAAGTTGAAAGGGAAATAGGTGCAGGTCGTTCCCACACGAATGGTCTCGGCTCGCGCGGCGGGCGCAATCAAGATGGCCAGGCTCATACCCGCGGCCAGGGCTATTCCAAAGATGCTTTTCATTGTTACCTCCACTTGTTTTATTTGGTTTCGTTTACTGTCAGGGCCGACCAATTGGCCGGATTTCACGGATTTAGAAATTGCAGCACTTTTTCATGCAAAGCCGCATCACCGGTCGCCACGACACCGTCTGCGCGGTGCGTCATGTCTGGTACCAATCTGAACGGGCGGCCACGCCAATCAGTGATCTTGCCACCAGCGCCCTCGACGACCGGTACGAGTGCGCAAAAATCAAATGTGGCCAGATTGGCGCCTTCCAGGCAGATATCCATCAGCCCACGGGACAGGGAACCAAAAGCCGAGCAACCTGCGCCGTAAACCGTCCAGTCACACTGTTCACGTAACCTTTCAAAGCCAGATCGGGGGGCGGGCCCACGGAAGAATTCGCCACCACTAGCGGAAAGCACGCAATCGGATAGCCGCATGTCTTTTCTCGATGATACAGGAACTCCGTTAAAGGACGTCACCTCTCCGGCGACACCAACATATCGCCAACCGGATACTGGCAACTCTATTACCCCAATTACAGGCTTTTGCCTGTGACAGAGCGCAATCAAGCTGCCAAAGGTGGATGTCCCGGTTGCAAACGATTTGGTGCCATCTATCGGATCAACAACCCAAACCAGATCCCGGTCAAGATTAGTGCACCCAGTTTCCTCGCCCAGGATTCCGTGATCCGGGTAGGTCTCGCGGATCGCGCGCAACAATTCAGCCTCGACAGCTTCGTCCGCGGCTGTAACAGGTGATCCATCCCCCTTGTTCTGGAAGGCGGGAATATTCTGGAATTCATGATGCGCAATTGACCGGCTTAGATCAGCTAAATGTTGCGCAAACTCCGCAAACTCATTTAGGTCGCTTTGTATTGCGGTTGTCACGCCCACCTGACCAACTCCAAGTTTGTCGTCATTGGTCAGATTGTGGGCAAAAGGGCAAAACTCAGCAAATTATTAATCCATCAAAAAATTGATTTAACCGCACCCGCTGCAGAATTTTTACTGTTCATACCATATTTTCAATACTTTAGCACGTTCTTGAAGGTTTTGCAGCTCATCAACCAACCAAGTTTTGAAGCTCATGAGTTTTGGCCAATCGCTGATCGACTTGCGACTGACCAAATAATATCCCCACTTCAGGCGCGATGTGACACCGAAGGGCGCAACCAGATTCCCGCGTTCAATTTCGTCGAGGCATAGAAATGTCCGGCCTATGGCAAGACCTTGCCCGGAAATAGCGGCCTGTAACGCAAGATCCGTTCGATCAAATATTAGATGCTGTCCGCACCGGTTTGTGGATTGGATGTCAAGTTCGGGGAACTGGTCCTGCCAGTTGCAACCGCTGCCATCTTCAAGCGCCATCCTGTCATCCAGCAGAGGTGCAACCTTGACCGCTTCCGACAATGGCCTTTCGCGCAATTCATGTGCTAACTCTGGCGAACAAACCGGAAAGACTGCTTCATAAGTCAGAAACTCAGAATGCAGCCCCGTTAGCGCCGACTTTGCGATGCGCAGGGAAACATCCGCATCAGCACCCAGCGGTTCGGTTTGATTGTCCTGAATCGTCACGTTGACGGTTATATCCGGGTTCTTCTTGTGAAACCCGCCCAGATGCGGGATCAACCATTTGGAGGCTATGGAACTGAGAACTTCCACAGTCAAAACACCTTCATTTTGCAACTTCTGGACTTCAGCAAGCGCGACCTCAAGTTCATTGATGGCGCTTCTGGACGATTGAACCAGCATCTTGCCTTCTTTCGACAAAATGACCGAGCGGGTGGTGCGCTCTACAAGGCGTACTTTGAGGTCGCGTTCCAGCCTTACGATCTTCATACTGACTGCAGATTGAGAAACACCCAACTCATGTGCTGCGGCAGTAAAACTGCCGTGCCGGTCTATCGCTTCTAATGCCAGCAGAGTTCCAATGTGTTTTGCTATCATGATATCGTCATTTTGACCTACTCAT
>NZ_JAMFMB010000035.1 GCF_023502395.1 Ruegeria spongiae
GATGGCGCGCTTCGACGGAACCGAAACGAACATCTGAACGTGGTCGGAAAACAGCACCCCGCACAAGAGGTCGACCTCACTCTCGCGGCAGACCTGGCGGAGGATGTCACGTACCCGCTCGCGCGCCCAGCGCCTGACTCTAATCCCTTTCGTCAGCACAGCCAAATTCCTGTTGTCAAAACGAATTTGCGACCATTCAGGCCACATGATAAGGCGCATGGATGATCACCCGCACCCATACCAAGGGCGATGCGCCTTCGACCGCGATCTATTCCGATTGCGAGCGCTACCGCTACAGCCTCACACGAGTCTGGGACCCGGCGGGGCGCAAGGCGCTTTTTGTGATGCTGAACCCCTCGACCGCCACCGAGGTGCAGAACGATCCCACTGTCGAACGCTGCGAGCGACGGGCGCGGGCACTTGGGTTCGGCGCGTTTCAGGTCACCAACATCTTCGCCTGGCGCGAGACCGACCCGCACAAGATGCGCGCCGCCACCGATCCGGTCGGACCGGACAACGATGCCGCGATCCTCGACGGGGCCGCCTGGGCCGATCAGGTGGTCGCCGCCTGGGGCACCCACGGCGCGCATCTGGACCGGGGACCGCGGGTCGAGGCGTTGCTGCGCGACGCGGGGCACGCGCTGTATCACGTGGGCCTGACCAAACAGGGCCACCCGCGCCATCCTCTCTATGTGGCCTATGCTCAGCGCCCCGAAGCCTGGCCTGTTTAATCGGGTGTTAACCATTTTTGGTTTATAGCTTTGACCCAATCGTTCTCTTTATGTTCTGATGCGGATGCTCGGCACGACAACAGGCGGAGGTGCAGGATGATCGTATTTGCCAGCGTTATGGGCCTGATGGCAGCGGGCGGTGCGGTCCTGCTGAGCTCGATCGAACCGGAGCAAGGTGACTAAACGGACGAGGATGAACTGGCATCCGACGAAGATACCCTGTCAGGCGAGGGTGCGAGAAACGGTGAGGACGAAGACACCAATACGGCGGAGAACCCTCCGGATCTGCTTCATCAGATCATAGCCGGGGATGCCGCCAACAACGAAATCGAAGGCGCGAGCGGCGATGACCAGATCAACGGTTATGGCGGCGATGACACTCTATCCGGTGCGGATGGCAATGATGACCTGCACGGTGCGGATGGGCGGGACCTGCTCTCAGGTGGGGCGGGCACGGATACACTGCATGGGCAGGACGGTGACGACACTTTGCGCGGCGGTGACGGGGAAGACAGCCTTTTCGGCCATTTCGGACAGGATCACCTGCAGGGCGATGACGGGGCTGACACGCTGTACGGCGGTCAGGACGCCGACAGTCTGGAAGGCGGGCGCGGCGATGACGCGCTGCATGGCGGCTATGGCGAGGATACGCTGACCGGTGGCGAGGGGCAGGACAGCCTCTTTGGCGGTGAGGGCGATGATCTGCTGGTCGGAACGGACGGCACTGGCGATGAAAGCACCGACTACCTCAATGGCGGCGATGGCGCGGATAGAATCCTTGCCGGCACGGGCGATATCGTCACTGGTGGCGCAGGCGCAGATGAGATCTATGTCAGTCCCGGCGAGGACGAAGGGGACGAGACCGGGATCATGGATTTCGACCCGCTTGAGGACCGTCTTGTTCTGGTGGTTGACAGCCCGGAACAGACCGGCGCAGACATCACCGTCACGCTCGACCCCGATCAGAGCGACCTGACCCGCATCCTGCTGGACGGCATCCCGGTCGCGACGCTCCATTCGGCGAGCGCGATAGACCCCGCCGACATCCTGCTGGTCGACGCCCAGAGCCTGCCGGACCTGATGGCCACAGGGTTGGCCCCGCAATAGCCCGGACCGCGCGGCCATGGGCGGCGTATAATTCCTTTGCCATTGTCTGAAAATCTCCGTATATGCGCGCATCCGTTCCGGAATCACCGGGTCGGTTCACTCTCCATGGGCCTGTGCTGGACGACATCCCGGCCTGCGCCATTCACTCTAACCCTGCAAGGAGACCCCGATGTCGATCACGACCGAAGAAAAAACACGCGTCATGAAAGAATTCGCAACCAAGGACGGCGACACTGGTTCGCCCGAGGTTCAGGTTGCCGTACTCAGCTCGCGCATCGCCACGCTGACCGAACATTTCAAGACCCACAAGAAGGACAACCACGGTCGCCGTGGCCTTCTGAAAATGGTTGCCCAGCGCCGCAAGCTGCTGGACTACCTCAAGGGCAAGGACGAGGCCCGTTACCAGGACCTCATCAAGCGTCTGGGTCTGCGCCGCTAAGCCCGGACACCATCGGTACCGAAACGCCTGCTCATCCGAGCAGGCGTTTTGCGTTTTAGGGCGGTGACCTGTTGCGCGATTTCTGTTCTATTTCCGGAAACGGAGGGAACGACGCATGCCCGACTGGATCGACCTGACATTCCCGCTGAACGATCAGACCGCGATCTATGCCGAGGATGGCTATGCCGACCCGCCTTTTGCGGCGACCCGTTGGTCCACCATTGCCAAGAACCGGTTCGAGGTCTGGCAACTGGCGCTCGGAACCCAGACCGGCACCCATATCGATGCGCCCGCACATTTCGCCCAGGGCGGTGCCACGATCGAGAGGATGCAACCCGGCGACATGGTTGGAACCTACCAGCGCATTGATGTCGGAACGCTGCAAGCCACCGACACCGCGCCAATGTGGACTGGGGCAAGCCACCTGTTCCTCGACGCCCGCGCGCCCCATCTGGCGCCGACCGAAGCCCTGCGCGCCCTGATCGACCTGCCCGCAACCGTCTGGGTGCTGGCCGGAGAACTGCGCGTCGACCACGAAGACCCGCTCTGGCTGCACGTCACCCTTGCGCAGGCGGGAAAGTTTCTGGCCGAAGATCTGTGCTGCGCGCACCTTGGCGACATACCCGATCAAGGCCAGATCGCAACCGTGCCGCTGAACCTGACAGGACTGAGCGGGTCTCCGGCGCGGGTGTTGCTCAGAGGATGAGCCACCCTGATGCAAGAACGCACCGGCCCCGAATTCTCAACACCCGGTGCCGCGTTTTCGGCATGGAACAGCCAAAGGTGCGATCCGGTCTGCTGGCACTTCCAATCCGGCCCATTCTGCGGTATGGCCGCAGAATCTGAGACGGTGTGCCCGGACCCCGGCACTCGCAAGGAAGATGGAAGGGGTCGGCGGCAATGGGGCCGCCATGCAAACGGGAGACCCGCAGGGGCGGGAGTGCTCCCATCTAGGATACGCATATGTTTGATGTAACGACGAAAAGCATGCAGTGGGGCGAAGAAACGCTCACGCTGGAAACCGGCAAGGTTGCCCGTCAGGCGGACGGTTCGGTCATTGCCACGCTGGGCGAAACCAGCGTCATGGCCAACGTGACCTACGCGCGCCAGCAAAAGCCCGGTCAGGATTTCTTTCCGCTGACCGTGCACTATCAGGAAAAATACTATGCCGCCGGCAAGGTTCCGGGCGGTTTCTTCAAGCGCGAGGCGCGCCCGACCGAGAAAGAGACGCTGACCGCGCGTCTGATCGACCGTCCGATCCGCCCGCTGTTCGTGCCCGGCTTCAAGAACGAAGTTCTGGTGATGTGCACCGTGCTCAGCCACGATCTGGTCAACGACCCGGACATGGTTGCGATGATCGCCGCCTCGGCTGCGCTGACCATTTCCGGCGCGCCGTTCATGGGCCCGATCGCGGGCTGCCGCGTTGGTTTCGAAGATGGCGAATACGTGCTGAACCCGACCGTGGACGACATGCAGGACCTGCGCCTGAACCCCGAGCAGCGCCTGGATCTGGTTGTTGCCGGCACCAAAGACGCCGTGATGATGGTCGAATCCGAAGCTTACGAGCTGACCGAAGCGGAAATGCTGGGCGCGGTGAAATTCGCCCATGAGCAGATCCAGCCGGTGATCGACCTGATCATCGATCTGGCCGAAGACGCCGCCAAAGAGCCGTTCGACTTCCAGCCTGCCGATTACTCGGAGCTGTATGAAGCCGTGAAAGCCGCCGGTGAGACCGAAATGCGCGCCGCCTTTGCGATCACCGACAAGCAGGAGCGCACCGCCGCTGTTGCCGCCGCACGTGAGACCATCAAGGGTGCCCTGAACGAAGAGCAACTGGACGACGCCAACCTCGGCTCGGCCCTGAAAAAGCTCGAAGCGGGCATTCTGCGCGGCGACGTGGTCAAGACCGGCAAGCGGATCGACGGTCGTGCGACCGACGAGATTCGTCCGATCACTGGCGAAACCGGCCTGCTGCCGCGGACCCATGGTTCTGCCCTGTTCACCCGTGGCGAAACCCAGGGTCTGGTTGTGACCACGCTGGGCACTGGCGATGACGAACAGTTCATCGACGCGCTGCATGGCAACTTCAAATCCAACTTCCTGCTGCATTACAACTTCCCTCCTTATTCGGTTGGCGAAGTTGGCCGCGTGGGCCCTCCGGGCCGTCGTGAAGTTGGCCACGGCAAGCTGGCATGGCGCGCCCTGCAGGCGGTTCTGCCTGCGGCGACCGACTTCCCCTACACCGTGCGCATCGTTTCCGAGATCACCGAATCCAACGGCTCGTCCTCGATGGCGTCGGTCTGCGGTGGATCGCTGTCGATGATGGATGCAGGCGTTCCGCTGAAAGCACCGGTTGCTGGCGTTGCGATGGGTCTGATCCTGGAAGAAGACGGATCTTATGCGATCCTGTCGGACATTCTGGGCGACGAAGACCACCTGGGCGACATGGACTTCAAAGTGGCGGGTACCGAAAACGGCATCACCTCGCTGCAGATGGATATCAAGGTGGCGGGCATCACCCCCGAGATCATGGAGAAAGCCCTGGCGCAAGCCAAGGACGGCCGTATCCACATCCTGGGCGAGATGGGCAAAGCGCTGTCCGAGACCAACGAATTCTCGGTCCACGCCCCGCGTATCGAGACCATGAACATCCCCACCGACAAGATCCGCGAAGTGATCGGCTCGGGCGGCAAGGTGATCCGCGAGATCGTCGAAGTGTCGGGTGCCAAGGTCGACATCAACGACGATGGCGTGATCAAGATCGCCTCGCCCAACGGCGATGCCATCCAGAAGGCCTATGACATGATCCACGCGATCGTGGCAGAGCCCGAAGAAGGCGCGGTCTATACCGGCAAAGTCGTCAAGATCGTCGACTTCGGTGCTTTCGTGAACTTCTTTGGCAAGCGCGACGGTCTGGTTCACGTGTCCCAGATTGAAAACCGCCGCCTGAACCATCCGTCGGATGTTCTGAAAGAAGGCCAGGAAGTGAAGGTCAAGCTGCTCGGCTTTGACGATCGCGGCAAGGTCCGCCTGTCGATGAAAGTGGTCGATCAGGAAACCGGCGAAGAAGTTGTTGCCGAGAAGAAGGAAAAGAAAGAGGAAAGCGCAGAATAATCTGCCCCTCTGACTGACTGAAAGCCCCGGCCACCGCGCCGGGGCTTTTTTGTTGGGGCGGGCCATCAGGTCAGGGGCAAATCCTGCGCCATCCAATAGGTGCGTCGATCTCCTTCGACAGGCAGATGCACAAAGCCCTGACCGCGCCAGAATGCGATACTGCTCGGATTTTCGGGATTGGCGCCGAGATGAACCGCATCTGCCCCTCGGGTCCGCACAATACCGAACCACGCCTGCAACAGACGCGTCCCAATGCCGAGGCCCTGATACCGGGGCAACAGGTTCATATGAACATGCGCCGGATAGCGGTCGGTGATGGTTCGAGGCGCAAAGACAGGGTTATAAATCGCCGCGATACGCCGCTCATCGGCGGTCCAGGACTTGCGGCGGGACAGGTCGGGCATCGGGTGCGCGGCCCGCAATGGCGGCCACCAGTCCCGCTCAAGGGTCTGTCGAAATACCGTCGTCTCACCAGCGCCGATGCAGAATCCCACAACCGCGCCCTCATCGACCACGGACAGGCACAGATCGCGGGCGAACAGAAGATAGGGCGCAGAATAGATGTGACCCATCAGCTTTGGTTCAGCAAAAAGCGCCGTCGCGTCCGCCCCGCGATCTCCGGTCAGCAGCGAAATCCGGTAATAGGCGTCAAGGTCCTGCGCTCTGGCGGGTCTGATTTCGATCACATCCGGCCTCCTCCGGCCATTAGGCACGCTACATCTCGGCTTCCAACAAACAACCGTATTTCGCGCATAAACCTTGGTCCAATCGCCCCGGAAACCAACCGAAATCCAATCGCAAACGCGCAGGCCGGGGCACAGGTCGGTCTCACCCAACACGCAGCATGAAGGAGATATGATATGGAAACGCTCAAGACACTGACACTGGCCACCTTACTCGCGGCAATGCCGGTCCTGGTCCTGGCGAATGTCAGCCTCGGCGACAGGCTGGGCACGGACGAGGCCGCAATCCGCTCTGCGATGGAGGCGCAGGGCTATGTGGTGGAAGAGATCGAGGTCGAGGATGGCAAGATCGAGGTTGAACTTGTCAAAGATGGCGTCGAAACTGAACTGGTCCTGTCGAAATCCGATGGCATTGTCACCGCCATCGAGATGGAGGATGAAGACGACGACTGACGAGCCAAACCCAAGGGAGCCGGATGCGGATATCACAATCGTCATTGCTCTGGCTCCTTCTGGTGGTGCAGGGGGCCTGCGCCACCTTCTTTCTGGCTGATGCGGTGATGGATTGGACCGGGCACGACGCGCTCGGGTTCCGCCATCTGCACCGGTTCGAAATGTTTCTGGCGCTGGCGTTGATCGGTGGCTTGGCCGCGACGATCGCCCTGATCCGGGCGCAGGGCGCGCGCGCACGGCAGATGCGGCGGCAGATCGACGTGGCCAGCGGGGCCTTTGCCGAGGTGATCACCCGGCAATTCGACGAATGGCGATTGAGCGCCGCCGAGCGTGACGTCGCGATGCTGTCGATCAAAGGGCTGTCGGTGGCCGAAATCGCCGCGCTGCGCCAGACGAAGGAAGGCACGATCAAGGCCCAAAGTGCGGCGGTTTACAAAAAGGCCGGGGTCAGCGGTCGGCTGCAATTGCTGAGCTACTTTGTCGAGGAACTGCTTTCTGATCCACTGCTGGATCGATCTGCAAGATAATGGCCCTTCGGCCTGCCATCCGCGGGAAAGCCACCGACAAACAAACCGAGTGATCGCGTCAACCCGCACGGCAAGTGCACACCGACCACACAATCCCGCGATTGATTCGCGAAAACAGGCAGAAGAGTTGACCGCATGCCCTGCCCTCGCAACACTTGTGGCATATCGACAGCAACCGACGAGACCCAAATGCTTTCCCGCCGTACATTTCTGGCCACCGCAGCGGCCACCGCCCTGCCGCAGATCACATTTGCCAAAGACCCCGCCGTATTTGATCCCACCCCGCAAGAGGTGCGTATCAAGAAGGAATATCTGCCCGGACAGTTGCTGGTGCTGCCGCGGTCCTTCTACCTCTATTACGTCACCGAGCCGCGCAAGGCGATCCGCTATGGCTGCGGCGTCGGCAAGGCCGGGCTGGAATTCACTGGCACCGCCACCATCGACGTCAAGAAGGAATGGCCCACCTGGCGGCCCACGCCCGAGATGATCGAACGCGATCCGGTGGCCTATGCCAAATTTGTCGACAATGACTACATCCAGCCCGGCGGCACCGACAATCCGCTGGGCGCGCGGGCGCTCTACCTGTTCCAGAACGGCGTCGACACCTATTTCCGCATCCACGGCACCACCCAGCCGCAGACCATCGGTCATGCGGTCTCGAACGGCTGTATCCGGATGCTGAACGAGCATGTGGTCCACCTGTATGAGCGGGTGCCGGTCGGCACCGTGGTCACGGTGCTCTGACCTCCGCCCGGTCATATCCTGCCCCGGCCTGGCCGATGCTGCTGCTCTGCGTCGGCTGCACCGTCGGGCAGGTCCCGACAGACCCCGTGCGCCCCACCCCGAACGTGGTCGCGGCGGTCAAGATGCGCTTTGCCGAGATGCAGGCGCTGTCCTTCGAGACCGATGTGGAATATTGCGGCTATCTGCTGCGGATGCCGGATGAAAGCCTCGGGTTTTCCCAGATGGTGCGCGGCGGGCATGACGGGTGCACACCGGAATTGCCAAATCCGGGATCGACGCTGCTGGCCTCGATGCACACCCACGGGTCCTACGACCCCGAGGTGCCCGCCGAGTTTCCCACCGTCATTGATATCGACAGCGACAAGCGCGAGCGGGTCAATGGTTTTGTCGCAACACCGGGCGGGCGGCTTTGGTTCATCGACAGCCGCGCCTTGCGGATCACCCAGCTCTGCGGTGTAAACTGCCTGCCGCAGGATCCATTTTTTCAGCCCGGGGATGACGGGGTGATCGCGCAGAGCTACACGCGCGCGGAACTGATCAAACTGGAGCGCGGCCTCTGACCCTCAGGCGCCGGACCAGTCGACATCATCCGCCACGTCGATCTGCAACATGCCCTCCGGCAGGGGCTGCATCAGATCTCGCGCGGCCTCTTCCGACGCGCCAAGCCAGCGCCTGACATCGCCGGGCTGCAGGATCACCCCCATCCGGTGGTGAATCTCGCGCACATCTGCATTGGGCGCGCAGGTCACCGCCGCCACCTGATGCAGGATCCGCCCGCCCGGCGCATTCCAGACATCGGCGATCCCGGCAAACAGCAGCAAATCGCCCGTTTTGGAGGACAACCGCCAGGCGGTCTTGCGGCGGGTCTTGCCGGTCCATTCGTACCAGCCATCCACCGGGATCACGACGCGGCGCACGCCCTCGAAGGCGGATTTGTCAAACACCGTTTCCGAGCGCGCGTTGATGATCGTTTCCATCACCGGACGCCCGCGCGCGTTCACCCGGCCGACCGGGATGATACCCCAGCGCATCCGCTGCAGCCCGTCCAGGGTCAGCACCCAGACCTCCTGCCCGGGCTGGATATTGCGCCGCGCGCCGTCTGCCGCGCTCGGGTCGGGCACGCCAAGCGCCCGCGCAACCCGCGCGACGGGGGTGGTCAGAAAGAAACGTCCCGGCATGCAGGGCTCCGGCGCGGCAGGGTCAGTTGCCCCGATCTTCGGCCAGTTCCGCCAATTCCGCAACCTGCGGACCAAGCGCCGCCACGATCCGCGCGATTCCTTCGGCATTTGGGTGGATGCCGTCAGGCTGCATGAAGGCGCGGGCCTCAGCCGGGGTATCCACGCCCAGCCCGGCGAAGAAATCCCTGGCATAAAGCGTGCCGAACCGGGCAGAGAGGTCGGGATAGATGGCGTCGAAGGCCCGCTTGTAATCCGGCCCGAAATTGCCCGGCGCGTCCATCCCGATCAAAAGCACCGGAATATCCGCTGCGCGTGCGGCCTCAAGAATCCTGGTCAGGTTCCCGCGCGCCTCTGCCGGATCCAGCCCGCGCAACAGATCATTGCCGCCGAGCGCCACGATCATCGCATCAACTTCAGGCGTCAGGGTCCAGTCGATGCGCGCGGCCCCTCCCGCGGTGGTGTCACCGGACACACCCGCATTGATCACCTCGGCCTCGACGCCCTGCGCGAAAAGCCAGCCCTGCAGCTGTGCGACAAAGCCTTGCTCGGGCACCAGCCCATAACCCTGCGTCAGGCTGTCGCCCAGCGCCACGATCTGCACCGGCTCTGCCGTGGCCATAAAGCCGCAGAGACAAAAGAGACCGCTCAACAGAACCTTGCGCATCGTGCCAACCGCTCCATATCCATTTGAAACTGCCACAGGATCCAGCCATGACCGACCCCGTTCTGCACCTAGAAGAAGCGTGTTTGTCACTGGATGGCAATGCGGGGCGGGTGGAAATCCTGCGCAACATCACGTTGCGTGTCCCGCGCGGTGAAACGCTCAGCCTTGTCGGGCCGTCGGGATCGGGCAAATCCTCGCTGCTGATGCTGCTGGGCGGGCTGGAACGCGCGACATCCGGAAAGGTCACCGCGCTGGGTCAGGACCTGAGCGCGCTGGACGAGGATGCGCTGGCGCGGTTCCGGCGCGACCGGATGGGCGTGGTGTTCCAGAGCTTTCATCTGATCCCGACCATGACCGCGCTGGAAAACGTAGCGACGCCGCTGGAACTGGCAGGCGCACGCGATGCCCTGACCCGCGCACAGGCCGAACTGGAGGCGGTCGGACTGGCCCACCGGCTCGATCATTATCCGGCGCAGCTATCGGGCGGTGAACAACAGCGCGTGGCGCTCGCCCGCGCCTCGGCCCCGCGTCCGGCGATCTTGCTGGCCGATGAACCGACCGGCAATCTGGACGAGGCCAATGGCGGCGCGATCATGGACCTGCTGTTTGATCTGCGCGACCGGCATGGGGCGACGCTGGTGCTGGTGACCCACAGCCATTCGCTGGCTGACCGCTGCGACCGGGTGGTCCGGCTGCGCGATGGCCGCATCGTCGCAGACGCCGCGCGCGAGGCGGCGGAATGAGCCTGATCACCGCCGCCCGGATTGCGCGGCGCGAGCTGCGCGGCGGGGTCCGTGGGTTTCGCATCTTTCTGGCCTGCCTCGCGCTTGGGGTGGCCGCAATCGCCGCAGTCGGTTCGGTCCGCGAGGGCATTGATGCGGGGCTGGCGCGCGAAGGGGCCGCACTGCTGGGCGGCGATGCCGAAATGGAATTCACCTATCGATTCGCCTCGCAGGAGGAGCGCGCGTGGATGGAAGACACCGCCGCCTCCGTGTCCGAGGTCGTCGATTTCCGCTCGATGGCGGTGGTGGAGGGAGACACACCCGCCCGCGCGCTGACACAGGTCAAGGCGGTGGACCCGGCCTATCCTCTGATCGGCACCGTTCGCCTTGCGCCCGACCTGTCGCTCGCGACCGCGCTTGCAGGTGCCGATGGCACGCCCGGCGCGGTGATGGAGCGGGTGCTGATCGACCGGCTGGGGCTTGCGGTGGGCGAGCGCTTCCGGCTGGGCACGCAGGCGTTCATTCTGAGCGCCGCCATCGAGCATGAGCCTGATGGCGCGGCGGATGGCTTCCGGTTGGGCCCCCGCACCTTGCTGCGCACCGACAGCCTCGCGGAGTCGGGCCTGCTGGCGCCGGGCACGCTCTATTCGACCAAATATCGTCTGGACCTGCCCGAGGGCACCAATCTTGCCGAGGTCGCCTCGATGGCGCGGAACCGCTTCGAGACCACCGGCATGCGCTGGACCGATGCCCGCAACGGCGCACCGGGGATTTCCGAATTTGTCGACCGGCTGAGCGCGTTTCTGATCCTGGTGGGGCTGTCAGGGCTTGCGGTGGGCGGCATCGGGGTGTCTGCCGCCGTGCGCGCCTATCTGGGCGACAAGACCGCCACCATCGCCACCCTGCGCACGCTGGGCGCAGACCGCGCCACGGTATTTGCGGTCTATTTCATCCAGATCGGGGTGTTGTCGCTGCTGGGCATCGGGATCGGCCTGATCATCGGCGCTGGTGCACCGCTGGCCTTTGGTTCGCTGATCCAGTCACGCCTGCCGATCCCGGCAGAGTTCACGATCTACCCCTCCCCGCTGGTTGAGGCCGCGCTCTACGGGATGCTGACCGCGCTGATCTTCACGCTCTGGCCGCTGGCCCGGACCGAGCAGATCCGCCCCGCGACCTTGTTCCGCGATGCCATAACCGGGCTGCACGGCCTGCCACGCGCCCGCTACCTGTTCGCGACACTGATCGGTCTGGCCGCGCTGGTCTGGCTGGCAGCCTGGTTCAGCGGCTCGGCCCGCCTGACACTCTGGACCGCCGGGGGGCTGTGCGGCGCATTGCTGGCTCTGTCGCTGGCCGCCTTTGCCGTGCGCCGTGCGGCCCGGGCCGCCAAACCACGCGCGCAGGGCCGCCCGGCGCTGCGATGGGCGCTGGCGGCAATCTCGGGTTCGGGCGAGGGTGCGGGCGCGGTGGTGCTGTCGCTGGGGCTTGGCCTGTCGGTGCTGGCCGCTGTGGGTCAGATCGACGGCAATCTGCGCCGCGCTATCTCGGGCAACCTGCCCGACATCGCGCCGAGCTATTTCTTCGTCGACATCCAGAAGGACCAGATGGCGGGGTTCAGCCAGCGGCTAGCCGATGATCCCGCCGTCAGCCGGGTGGAAAGCGCACCGATGCTGCGCGGCATCATCACCCAGATCAACGGCAGACCAGCGCGCGAGATTGCTGGCGATCACTGGGTGTTGCAGGGCGACCGGGGCGTCACCTATTCCGCCAAGCGACCCGAAAACGCGAAACTGACCGCGGGCAAATGGTGGCCTGACGACTATGACGGGCCGCCGCTGGTGAGCTTTGCCGCCGAAGAGGCCGCCGAGATGGGGCTGAATCTGGGCGATACGCTGACCGTCAACATCCTTGGCCGCGATATCACCGCGGAACTGGCCTCGTTCCGCGAAGTCGATTTCTCGACCGCCGGGATGGGGTTCATCCTGTCGATGAACCCAGCCGCCCTCAGCGCCGCGCCGCACAGTTTCATCGCAACCGTCTATGCCGAACCGCAGGCCGAGGCGGCGATCCTGCGCGATCTGGCGGGGCGATATCCCAACATCACCGCGATCCGGGTGCGCGACGCCATCGACCGGGTGGCCGAGGTTCTGTCAGGACTGGCGGCGGCCACCGCGCTGGGGGCTTCGGCGGCATTGGCCACCGGTTTTCTGGTGCTGATCGGCGCGGCGGCGGCAGCGGTCACCGCGCGCACCTACGAGGCGGCTCTGCTCAAGACGCTGGGGGCCACGCGGCGGCGCATCCTGCTCAGCTTTGCGCTGCGCTCGGCGCTTCTGGGTGCGGCGGCGGGGATCGTGGCGCTGGCAGCGGGCATCGCCGGAGGCTGGGCGGTCAGCCACTACATCCTTGAGACCGGGTTCAGCGTGATCTGGCCCTCGGCGCTGGCCATCGTCACAGGCGGAATTCTTGCAACGACTCTCGCCGGGCTTTGCTTTGCATGGGGTCCTCTGTCGGCCCGCCCTGCCCGGGTCCTGCGCGCCCGCGAGTAGCGTTGCGGTCACAGGGAACCGGTTGCAGCAGGCGCAAAAGCTCGGTGTTGCCACAGACCAGCGTGTCCAGCGTGATCTCGTCCAGCGAGGCATAGAACACCTCGGCGGCCTTCTGCAGCGCGATGCGCAAGCGGCAGGCCCGGGTCAGCGGGCAGGAATTATCGGCGTCGGCGAAACATTCGGCGATTGGCAGGTCACCCTCGATCTGGCGGAACACCTCGCCGATACGCAGATCTTCCGGCGCAACCGCCAGCGCCAGCCCACCCTTGCGGCCACGCATCGTGTGCAGGATGTCAAGCTGGGCAAGCTGGTTGATCACATGGGCCAGATGGTTTTCCGAGATGTTGCACGCCGCTGCCACCTCGGATTTGGTGACCAGCCTGTCGCGATGGGCTGCGCAATACATCAGCAATCGCATGGCGATATTCGTCCGTTTGGTGATGCGCATCGGAAATCCTCGCAGGAAAGTGATGCTCTTGTATTGCACAGGCGGGAAAATACCGGTTTGACATACATCAATCGCAACACGACACCCGGGACCACCGATGGCAGACCCCTATTTCTTTGGCTATGGCAGCCTGGTGAACGCTGCCACCCATGACTTTCCCGATCCCCAGAGGGCCACATTGCGCGGCTGGCGGCGGGCCTGGCGGCATACGGGCCTGCGCCCGGTGGCCTTTCTGACCGCGATCCCCGACCCCGATGCCGAGATCGACGGCATGATCGCCCATGTGCCCGGTGACGACTGGCAGGCGCTTGACCAACGCGAATGGGCCTATGACCGGATCGCCGCCACCGATGCCATCGCGCACAAGCTGACCCACGAGGTCGAGATCGCGGTCTATGCCGTGCCCGAACACCGCCACGCGCCCGCAAGCGCCGCGCATCCCATCGTGCTAAGCTATCTGGACGTGGTGTTTCAGGGCTATCTGCGGGTCTATGGCCCCGGGGGTGTCGACCGGTTCATCGCCACCACCGATGGCTGGACCGGCCCGGTGCTGAACGACCGCGCAGCGCCGCATTATCCCCGCCACCAGCGGCTCAGCCCCGAAGAACTCCGCTTTGTCGATGACCGGCTGGCGCGGATCGGCGTGCCCTTGGTCGACCGGCTGTGAGCGGGGCGTTTGGCAGCGTCGGAACCCGCTGAGCGCGCACCCATTCGAACATTGGAAATTTCCGCGCAGAGTCAGTATCATGGTGACATGAGCGATTGATGTCATGGGCGCGTGTCTGGGTCCTTTCGTTGATCGAAAACCCCTTCGGAGAGGAGTTCGATATGTTTCCCAACAAGCTGATGACGCTCTGCTGCGCGGCTGCCCTGATGGCTCATGGCCCCGCCGCGATGGCTGCGGATGTGGTGATAGGTGTGCCGAACTGGCCCTCGGTTCAGGCGACAGCGCATATTCTGAAGGTCGCGGTCGAGGACAGGCTCGATCTGGAGGTCGAGCTTCAGGACGGGTCCAACACCGCCGTCTTCGAGGGGATGGATGCGGGAACGGTACATGTCCATCCCGAGGCCTGGCTGCCCAATCTGGACCATCTCAAACGGCAATATGTCGATGGCAAGAAATCGATCAAGCTGTCGCCGCATGCGGCCGAGGGCACGCAGGCGATGTGCGTCTCCAAAGGGACCGCCGACCGAACCGGGATCACCGACCTCAAGCAGCTGCGCGATCCGGACATGGCCAAGAACTTTGATACCGATGGCAATGGCAAGGGCGAGGTCTGGATCGGCGCTGATGGCTGGGGTTCGACCCCGATCGAGCAGGTGCGCGCCCGATCCTACGGTTACGACAAGACCATGGACCTGAAAGTGATGGAGGAGAGCACTGCGCTGGCCGATGTCGAGGCGGCGATCGAGGCCGACAGGAACATCGTCTTCTTCTGCTACACCCCGCATCACATGTTTGTCCTGTATGATCTGGTGGTGCTGAACGAGCCTGCCCATGACGCCGACCAATGGGTGATCGTGCCGCCCTCTCCGACCCCGGGCTGGCTGGAGAAATCGACCGCGGGCGTCGCCTGGGACACCGCGTCGCTCAATATCGGTTATGCGACCTCGCTCGAGTCCGAGCAGCCCGATCTGGCGGCGATGCTGGGCAAGGTGTCGCTGGATACCGAAACGCTGTCGGCAATGACCTATGCGCTGGCGGTCGAAAACCAGGACCCGGCGGAATTTGCCAAGGCCTGGGTGGAAGCGAACGCGGATACCGTGGATGGCTGGTTCCAGTAACCCGCGCCATTGATCCGGTGGCGCTATGCCGGTCCCGAGGGCCGGCGGGCGCTGGCCACCATGAAACCCGGCCCCGGCACCCAGGCACCGGGGTTTCGGATGATATCCAATGCGTCCGTCAACATCGCCTCGGGCATAAAACCGCCCCCGATCAGCTTCGGGGCCAGGGTCGCCAGCGTCAGCGACCACGTTTCCGCCTCGGCCGCCCCGGCAGTGTTGCCTGCAGGGTTGAGCATGGGCTGGATATGCCGCGCGTCGATCTCGGTGAAGCCAAGCTGCGACAGTTGCCGTGGCAGGGCGCTGCCAAACTGCAAATCCCAGCCCTGTGCCGCTGCAAAGTCGAGATAGGCCGTCCAGACCATCGCCCAGAACCGGCTGGGCCCCGCGGCGATGCGCCCGAAATCCATCTCGCTCACCACCAGCGCGCCGCCGGGTTTGAGC
The DNA here is from genome assembly GCF_023502395.1 of Ruegeria spongiae. Classification (GTDB taxonomy): domain Bacteria; phylum Pseudomonadota; class Alphaproteobacteria; order Rhodobacterales; family Rhodobacteraceae; genus Ruegeria_C; species Ruegeria_C spongiae. The sequence continues at coordinate 15,580 of NZ_JAMFMB010000035.1, forward strand.
GCCCGCAGAATGTGGCCAAGCGCGTCGGTCCGGGTCGGCAGAAAACACAGGACAGCGCGGCAGTGGATCAGGTCATAGATCGCCTCGCCCAGGTCATCCTCGCGCAGGTCGATGCGCGCAAGGGTCAGGTTGCCCAGATCGTTTTCACGGACCGCAGACAGGTCGAGATCACTGGCGGTGACACGTGCCTGGGGACGGGTTTCGGCCAGACGGATCGCCACACTGCCCCGCCCGGCGCCGATATCGAGGCAGGTCGCATCCGCAGGCAGGTTGAGCCGGTCAATCACCGCAAAGGTATCGGGGTCATGCGCGCGCGCCATGCGATCAAGTCGCTCGGCCTCGGTGGGCAGGTCGTGCGGCAGAAGGTCTTCGTACACGGGGCTGTGGCCTCCGGCATCAGGACGGGTCCCAAAGCTTAGGCCCGGGCCCGCCTGTGGGTCAAGAACACCGCACCCGGTGGGTACGCCGCCTCAGCCGCGCGCGCGGATCACCTGCAAGAGCGGCAACAGCGTGGCCATTTCCGGCCCGCGCTCCATGCCCGTAAGCGCTTTGCGAAGCGGCATGAACAGCCCCTTGCCCTTGCGGCCCGTCGCCTCTTTCACCGCCGCTGTCCATTTGCCCCAACTGTCGGGTCCCAGCGGCCCCTCGGGCAGCAGGGTCATGGCCTGCGCGATGAAATCCGTGTCCTCGGCAGCAATCAGCGGCTCGGCCCCGTCACGGCAGAGCGTCCACCAGCCCGCCAAATCATCCAGCGTGGTGATGTTCTCGCGCGCCATCAGCCAGAACGGCTCGGCGATAGCCAGCGGCACGCCCAGACCAGCGATGGTGTCGGCCACCGCCGACAGCGGCAGCGACTGCAGATAGCGCGCGGTCAGCGGATAAAGGTCCTGCACATCGAATTTCGTAGGCGCCGCGCCAAAGCGGGTGATGTCGAACCCCTCGATCAGTTCCCCCATGTCACCGCGCAGTTCCACCGGGTCCGAGGACCCAAGCCGCGCCATCAGGCTCAGCAGCGCCATCGGCTGCACACCCGCCGCGCGCAGGTCGCGCAGCGCCAGCGTGCCAAGGCGTTTGGACAGGGCCTCGCCCTGCGGCCCGGTCAGCAACGAGTGATGCGCGAAACGCGGGCAGGTGCCACCCAGCGCCTCGATGATCTGAATCTGGGTGGCGGTGTTGGTCACGTGGTCGGCGCCGCGCACCACATCCGTCACGCCCATTTCGGTATCGTCCACCACCGAGGCGATCGTATAGAGCACCTGCCCATCGCCCCGGATCAGCACCGGGTCGGAAACCGACGCGGCATCGATCGAGGTCTCGCCCAGAATGCCATCGGTCCAGTTGATCCGCGTCTGATCCAGCTTGAAGCGCCAGACGCCATTGCCGCGCTCGGCCCGCAACGCCGCTTTCTCGTCGTCGCTCAGGCTGAGGGCGGCGCGGTCATAAACCGGCGGTTTGCCCATGTTGAGCTGCTTCTTGCGCTTGAGATCCAGTTCCGTGGGCGTCTCGAACGCCTCATAGAACCGCCCCATCTCGCGCAGTCGGTCGGCGGCCTCGGCATAGCGGTCCAGCCGCTCGGACTGCCGCTCGATCCGGTCCCAATGCAGGCCCAGCCAGTCCATGTCCTGTTTGATCGCGTCGACATATTCTTCCTTCGACCGCTCGGGGTCGGTGTCGTCGATGCGCAGGATGAAAGTGCCGCCGGCCTTGCGGGCGATCAGGTAGTTCATCAGCGCGGTGCGCAGGTTGCCGACATGGATATAGCCGGTGGGCGACGGGGCGAAACGGGTGGTGGTCATGGGTGTCTCCTGTTGGCGCGTCTGTTGTCACAGCGGCATCGCTTTGTCCAGCAACGCGGCACGCATCGGGGTTCCCGTTCCGAAAGATCGTCAAGGGAACAAGCATTAAGCGTTGCTTACCCGCAGCTTTCGTTTATCACGATTGCCCAGAACGACAAGAAGCAGGCATATGCATCACAATTCCCAGGACTTTCGGCAAGACACCGGCCCGGCACAGGCACGGGATTGGATCAAGGTCCTATCGAAGTATCGCGACCCCGACGGGCAACGCAGCGCGTTCGAGCTTGCCGTCACCCTGGGGCCCTTCATCATGCTGTGGGCGCTGGCGTGGTACGCGCTGTCGATCAGCCTCTGGCTGACGCTTGCGATCTCGCTGTGCAATGCGGGATTTCTGCTGCGTCTGTTTGCCATCCAGCACGATTGCGGACACAGCGCCTTTTTCGGCAACCGCACCGCCGGGGACTGGTTGGGCCGCGCGATCGGCATCCTGACCCTGACACCCTACGATGTCTGGCGTCGGTCGCATGCCATCCACCATAGCGCCTCGGGCAATCTGGGGCGGCGAGGCATGGGTGATATCCACACGCTGACCGTTGCCGAATATCGCGCCCTGACACCAGTGAAACGCCTGATGTACCGGGTTTATCGCCATCCCATCATCCTGTTCGGCCTCGGCCCCGGATACCTCTTTTTCCTGCAGAACCGGCTGCCCCTGGGGTTCACGGACAAGGCAAAATACTGGATCAGCGCGATGAGCACGAATGCGGGCATCCTGATCGCGCTGTCGCTGATTTATTACTTCGGAGGCGCGCTGCCGATCCTGCTGATTTTCCTGCCCACCACGCTTCTGGCCGCGACGGCGGGTGTCTGGCTGTTCTATGTCCAGCACCAGTTTGAAACCACCCATTGGGCCAATGAGGCAGAGTGGGACCTGCATGACGCTGCCTTGCATGGCAGTTCGCATTACGTGCTGCCGTCGGTGCTGCAATGGGTGAGCGCCAATATCGGCATTCACCATGTCCACCACCTCTATAGTCGAATCCCGTTCTATCGCCTGCCCGAAGTTCTGCGCGATCACGCGGTGCTGGCGCAAAGCAACCGGATGACAATTCGCGAAAGCCTTGCAAATGCGCGCCTGCATCTATGGGATGAAAACGCCAAGAAACTGCTGTCCTTCTCGCAGGCCCGCAAGGCACCGTGACGCAAATCCGCTGCCAGGTCAGTCCGGCGCTCAGATCGGCTGAACCGGCCAATGGGTGTCGAGGTCGCGCAGCCCGGCGCGGATCAACTCCTCCAGCACGTCGAGATCTATGTCAGCCAGCTTGTTGACATAAAGACAGGACCGGCCCGTCTTGTGTTTGCCAAGCCGTGACAGAATGGGGCCGAAATCGGCATAGCCCGGCATGACATAGATCGAATGCGCCGCCTTGCGCGGTGAAAACCCGGTGGCCAGAAAATCGCCCTCGCGCCCGGTGGCGTAGCGGTAGTGGTAGCGGCCATAGCCCACGATCGACGCCCCCCACATCACCGGTTCAAACCCGGTCACCTTGCGAAACAGCGTATCCAGCACCCGCGCGTCAGCGGCTTTCGGGGCGGGCTGCACCGCATCCAGAAACGCACCTACATCGGCGGTGGTCGGGGCTGTTTTGTTCTGGGCCATGGATTAGGATTTTATCACTCTCTGCCGCAATCACATAGATGCGATGAAACAGAGCTGGGAAGTCTGCCCGCGCGACCTATCTCGCGAAGAAAGCCATCAACAGGAGGAAAAACCATGACACTCAAACTCACCCGCCGCGCAGCGCTTGCATCCGCAGCCGCCCTGCCCGCCGCGGCCCTTGCCACTCCGGTGTTGGCCGGGGGCCATGGCGGCAATGCCGCAGCCCCGGTGGCACGCACCTTCAAGCTGGGCGACATGACTGTTACGACGCTGCTGGATGGCAGTGCCGCACGGGACGGTGCCAAAGAGATCTTTGGCGGTGGCGCTTCGGAGGAAGACTTCCAGAAAGTGTCCGAGGAAAACTTCATCCCCGCCGACAGCGCGCAGTTCTTCTTCACGCCGACGCTGGTGGATGCGGGTAGCGAGTTGGTCCTCTTCGACACCGGGCTGGGCAAGGGCGGCATCATCACCGCGCTGGATGCGGCGGGCGTCAGCCCGGATGCGATTGACGTGGTGGTGCTGACCCATATGCATCCCGACCATATCGGCGGCATGATGACCGACGGCGTGCCGACTTTCGCCAATGCCCGCTATGTGACCGGATCGGCCGAGTATGATTTCTGGGCCGCCGCCGATGCGGGCAACCGGGTCGGTGATCTGGTCAAATCCAATGTCACGCCCCTGGCCGAAAAGATGAGCTTTATCGAGGATGGTGGCAGCATTGCCTCGGGCATCACCGCTAAGGCGGCCTTTGGCCATACACCCGGCCATATGGTCTATCTGCTGGACAGCGGGGGCCAGCAACTGGTGCTGACCGCCGATCTGGCCAACCACTATGTCTGGTCCTTCGCCCATCCCGAATGGGAGGTGCGATTCGACATGGACAAGGCCGCCGCCACACAGGCGCGCCGCGATGTTCTGGGGATGTTGGCCGCCGACCGGGTGCCGATGATCGGCTATCACATGCCCTTCCCCGCCGCTGGCTTCGTGGAACAGCGCGGCGATGGCTTCCGATTCGTGCCGGTCAGCTATCAGATGCTGTGAGGCACGGGGCCGATCAGCGCCGGAACCCGTATTCGGTCACGAAATACCGGGGCGACATCGCGTCGAAGAGATCGCGCAACCTGTCGATCTCTTCGGCTGGTCCATGCAACTCGACCCCGGTGATCTGCACCAGTGCCTGCGTGCTCTCGAAAATGTGACTGCCCAATTGCATGTGCCGCTGCACCGCCTCGGCGCTGTCATAATCCTCGCGCGAGACTGCGGTGCCGTCGGGACCAAAACCATAGGCGGTGGCCAGATGACCCGGCTCTTTGTCACGCAGCGCCACCATGGCGGCGCAATTTTCGCGGAAAGCGGCGGCGTTTTCGGACGGAATCGAGAAATAGCCGATCACGGTGACGATATGCGGTGCGGACATCTGGAACTCCTTAAATTCGGGGGCGGGGAAATGTTGTCACTCTAGCGCGAAGCGGGCGTTCGGACCACCGCGCGCGCCGCTCAGTGCGCCTTAACCGGTCGCGGGCCATCTTTGGCCGGTCGCGACAGGGTCCGGCCTGACACCCCGGACCACCAGGAAACCGGCCCCTTCTGGCACAAGGGGCGTCTTTGAGCGTTTTCAGGCGCGGGGTGAATCATCCCGTTCGACTTTCCGCATTGGCGGCGCCGCCATTTCCTTTGACCGTCACAGCGGGTCAAGCAAAACGACCCGTAGAACGGCAGGGCAGAGGCCCATGCCGCGCAGTGTGCTGTGCAAATGACGGGAAATCCGCCGCTTTCGCATCCGCTGTGCAATAAACCTTGCAATCCAGACCGTTCGCCCTCATGTAATGCGCGCTACGTTATTCTTTTTCGACCCACTGTCTCCTTCTAAGGGCGTTCAGTCTATCGATCCAGACCGACTACGCCAGGTTGCCGCACTGACGCGGGCAACAGACCAAACTAAGGAGACCACGGATATGGCCAATGGCACCGTGAAATGGTTCAACACCACCAAAGGCTTCGGCTTCATCGCACCGGAAACCGGTGGCAAGGACGTTTTCGTCCACATCAGCGCTGTCGAGCGCGCAGGCCTGACCGGCCTGGCCGATAACCAGAAAGTGACCTATGACGTCGAAGCTGGCCGTGATGGCCGCGAAAGCGCGACGAACATCCAACTCGCCTGAACCGGCTGAGTAAGATTCAGGGATGGGTGGCAACACCCATCCTATACATCCGCGACAACCTCTCCCCTCATTTCTCCGGTCATGCGTGAAAAGTCTTCGGACTGCACTTTGTTGCGCACAGCGGCAATGGCGGTTTCGGCGGCATCGCGAGTGGCGGCATCCGGCCACTCGGTAATGGCGGCGCTGGTGCGCTCGCTGGTCCGCACCACGGTCACGCGGGAAGCGCCCAGGTTGCGCAGCGCGGGCAGGCGCGTTTCCGTAATTTTCTTCATCGTCTGATCATAATCGACCCCGTCGGCATTCTCCCAGGTGGTGATGGTCACATAGGTCATCTTGTCCTCCCCTTGGCTGTTGCGACGCCTCTATCCTAGCAGATTCCCGCGATTTTGTCCGCCGCGCGCGCCGGTGTCTTTGCCACGCACCGCCCCGCCCCGCGGGATTCGATCGACCGCAACACTTGCCCGATAGCCCGCCGGATGGCATATCTGGGGCGCTACGTTATTCTATCGATCACTGTCTCCGACCACCGGCGTTCAGTCTCTCGATCCAGACAACGACGCCGGGCTGCCGCACCCCGCGGGCAGCAACAATCTGATGGGAGACAACGGATATGCCCAAAGGCACCGTGAAATGGTTCAACACCACCAAAGGCTTCGGCTTCATCGCGCCCGACGATGGCGGCAATGACGTGTTCGTGCATATCTCGGCCGTCGAACGCGCCGGCCTGACCGGCCTGGCCGACAACCAGAAAGTGAATTACGAGCTGCGCGCCGGTCGCGATGGCCGCGAAAGCGCCGACGACATCACGCTAGCCTGAGATCGCGAAGACCGGGCGGCACCCCTGCCCGGTCATCCCCTGTCTTTAGCGATATGCGGGGCGCTGTGACTATTTTCACAGACCGCAGTGGTGCTGAGGGTTTAGCTCAATCGGGACAACCAGAAACCGGAGACCCGCCGAATGGCCCTCAAACCGCAAGACGTCGAAAAGATCGCCGAGCCGCTCAAGGGCAAGAAAGCGCGGCTGAAGAAATGTGATGCCCTGCCCAAGGGCACCAAGGAACTGAAACTGCCTGCGGGCGTCAAGAAGGGCATCGAAGAGGTGTTCAAGAAGGCAAAGCTGAACAAGGTGCGCCTGCATGTGGGCGGCGATTGCAAGGAAGTCTGCAAGAAGGTCAAGGCCAAGGCCTTCACCGACGGCTTCAAGATCTTTCTGGCCAAACCCGGCGACGCCAAGAACGAGAAACTGCTGGCCCATGAGCTGATCCATGTGCTCCAGCAGGGCAATGGCAAATGGCCCAAACCCAAGCCGGGCAAGGTTCTGATTTCGAAGTAAGGGTCAGCCCTCGACGGGGCGCGGCTGCCCCTCGGCATCGATTGCCACGAAGGTGAACACCGCCTCGGTCACTTTCTGCCGCGACCCCACGCGATCCCGCAGCACCCAGGCTTCGAGCCCGATCGCCATCGAGCTCCGCCCGATCCGCTGAATATGGCTGTAGACGCACAGAACGTCGCCCACCTGCACCGGCCGGATGAACTTCATCGCATCAATCGCAACCGTCGCGACACGGCCCTGGGCGCGTGCCCCGGCAGTGATTCCCGCCGCCATGTCCATCTGGCTCAGCACCCAGCCGCCAAAGATATCGCCATTGCCGTTCACATCCTTGGGCATCGCCAGGGTGCGCAGGGTCAATTCACCCGTTGGTGTGTCCTCATCCATATTCTGTACTCCGGGCGGTTGCGGTGCGGTCTTTGGTTTCCCCTGCGATATCAGGTTCCTTTTGCCGGGTCGACCGGATCAGCGTTCGAAGAGAACCGGAAACCAGTCTTCGCGCAGCCGCTCGCCCGGCCGCATGCCGTGCCCCGGGAAGGGGGGCGAGGTGCGGCCCGGACGTTCCACATAACGCGCATCATCCCCCACCAGCCGCAGCGAAAACGCGCGCCGTCGGCTGGCGCTGGTATTGCCACGTGCGCCATGCAGGGTGCGGAAATTGAAGGCGACCGCATCGCCCGGCTCCATCGCAAATTCGGCCACCGGCATCGCCTCGGCGTCGGGATCAGGCACCGGCAGATATTGCCCTTCGTCGGGGAAAAACCCCTCTTGCGCCACCCAGCGGGTCGGCAGCACCTCTTTTTCCCAAAGATGCGACCCGATCACACAGCGCAGCGTTGCATCGCGCACCGGATCGAGCGGTGCCCAGAAGCTGACCGTCTGCTGCCCCTGAACAAAGTAATACGGCCCGTCCTGATGCCAGGGCGTCGCCATCGAGGTGCCGGGTTCCTTGACCAGCACATGATCGTGAAACATCTGCACCCGGTCCGAGCCCATCAGATCAGCGGCCACGGCAGCAGCGGGCGCAGCCTCGATCACCTGCCGGAACGGATCAATCCGGGTCCAGTTGCAGTAATCGTCAAAGAACCGCCCGGTTTCACCCGCCTTCTTGTTTTCCGAGGCATAAGGCCCCGGCGCATCCATATTGGCCGCAACACCCGCGCGCAGCTGATCGACATAGCCGTCGAACAGCCCGCGGATCACCACCACGCCATCACGCTGGTAGGTGTCGATCATGTCCTGGGTAACCATCGGGGCGGTCATGGCAGTCTCCTTCTGTGTCGCGCGCGCCAATTCTGTGCATGTCCGGGCGCCCTGTTCAAATCATATCTTTCGAAGATAGTATTAACCTCATGTTATATATTTCGCTGCGCCAGTATGAATATGTCAGCGCCATCGGCCGGCATGGCAGCCTGTCGGCGGCGGCGCATCAGTTGCATGTCTCGCAACCGGCCTTGTCCAATGCACTGACGCGGGTTGAGGCGCATCTGGGCTATCCGCTGTTCACACGCAAGCGGGGGTCGGCGATGGCGCTTACACCGCAGGGGCGCAGGTTCATCGAAGACGCCGATCAGTTGCTGAACACCGCCGCCCGGCTGGAGGGGTCAACTGCACCCAGCCCCGGCGCAACCCGGATGCGGTTGGGGTGTTTCGTCGATCTGGCCCCGTTCCTGCTGGCACCGGCCCTGCACAGGCTGCGCGACGCCTTGCCGGGTGTCTCGGTGTCTTATGGCGTTGATGGGTTCGAAGCGTTGATTGCCGGTTTGACCGATGGGCAGATTGATCTGGCGATCACCTATGATCTGGGTATGGATTCTGGCTTTACCCGGCACAAGCTGTTCGACAGCAGCCCGCGCGCCATCCTGTCGCCGCAGCATCCGCTGGCGGGTGCCACACATGTTACGCTGGCCGATCTGCAGGACCACCCTCTGATCCTGTCGCGGGAAGGCCTGTCCGCGCAGCACGTTCTAGGGTTGTTCCGGCGCACCGGCCTGACACCAAGCGTCGCGCACCGGGCCGCCTCGCTGGAGCTGCAGCGCAGCCTTGCCGCGCATGGCGAAGGGATCTGCATCAGCTATGCAAGCCCGCTCCAGGATGTCAGTTATGATCAGATGCCGCTGGTCAGCCTTCCAATCCCCGATCCCGAAGCAACCGAGGCCGTGGTTCTGGCGCGGCATGGCACCGGCCCTGCCGATCCGTCCGTCGCCATCGCTGAACGTACCTTGATAACCTGTCTTGGAACCGCGTAGTTACTGCTTTTTGCGCAGCCGGATCACCACATCAACCGAGGCAATCTCGGCTCCCAAGGGCGCATCGGGCAACCGCTGGATCACCAGTTCTTCGGAAGGCGCGTCCGACAGGCGGCTTTCGTCTTCCCAGTAGAAATGCGGGTGGTCATGGGTGTTGGTGTCGAAATAGCTTTTCGACCCGTCCACCGTGATCTCCTGCAGCACGCCGGCCTCGCAGAAGGCGCGCAGCGTGTTGTAGACCGTGGCCAGCGACACCGCAGAGCCCGAAACCTTCGAGGATTCGAACAGGCTTTCGGCGGTGACATGACGGTGATTTCCGTCGCCCACCAGCAATTCGGCGAGCGCCACGCGCTGGCGCGTGGGCCGCAACCCGGCCCCGACCAGCCAGTCGGTGGCTATCTTTTGGCTATCTGGCGTCATGATCGCTTACCTGAACGTCGTTGCTATAGTATATAGGGCGCAGCGGGGTAAAAGTTCAAATGAAATTCATTCGCAAGACCTTGCGGGCCCGATTTGTGCCGTTGCGCTCCTCTTGCAGGAGGGCGCGCGCCGGTGTTAGACGGGTCCAGATAATACGCATGAGACCATTTGCAGGAGACGCCGCGGCATGGCCCAATACCCGAGCAGCTTTGACAAAGACGAACTGCTGAAATGCGCCCGCGGCGAATTGTTCGGCCCCGGCAATGCGCAATTGCCCGAGCCGCCGATGCTGATGATGGACCGGATCACCGACGTGTCCGCCGATGGTGGAGAGTTCGGCAAGGGCCATGTGGTCGCCGAGTTCGACATCAAGCCCGATCTTTGGTTCTTTACCTGCCATTTCCCCGGCAACCCGATCATGCCCGGTTGTCTGGGCCTTGACGGTCTGTGGCAGCTGACCGGCTTCAACCTGGGCTGGCGCGGCATGCTTGGCCGCGGCATGGCGATGGGCGTGGGCGAGGTCAAGCTCAAGGGCATGGTCAAGCCCGACCGCAAGATGCTGACCTATTATGTCGACTTCACACGGGTCATCGACCGCAAGCTCAAGCTGGGCGTGGCCAATGGCCGCGTGCTGGCGGATGGAGAAGAGATTTATCTCGTGAAGGACATGAAAGTGGGCTTGGCCACCGACAGCTAACCCCCGCCAGTTTTCAAGGAGAACGCTCATGCGTCGCGTCGTCGTCACCGGTCTGGGGATCGTCTCATCGATCGGCAATAATGTGGACGAGGTCCTGACCTCGCTCAAGGAAGGTCGATCCGGCATCACTGCCAGCGCCGAAATGGCGGAACACGGGTTCCGCAGCCAGATCGCGGGTGCGCTGGATATCGACGTCAAGGAACATGTCGACAAGCGGGCCCTGCGCTTTATGGGGCCCGGTGCGGCCTATGCCCATATCGCCATGGGTCAGGCCATCGCCGATGCCGGGCTTGAGGAAAGCGATGTCGTGAACCCGCGCACCGGTCTGGTCGCGGGCTCGGGCGGCCCGTCGACCAGCGCCATGTTGTCCGCGCATCAGACCGTGCTGAAAACCGGTGCCACCAAGCGGATCGGGCCTTTTGCAGTGCCCAAATGCATGTGCTCGACCATCAGCGCGAACCTCAGCACCGCCTACAAGATCAAGGGCATCAACTATTCGATCACCTCGGCCTGCTCGACCTCGCTGCATTGTATCGGCAACGCCGCCGAGCAGATCATGCTGGGCAAGCAGGATGTGATGTTCGCAGGCGGTGGCGAAGAACTGGACTGGACACTGTCCTGCCTGTTTGACGCGATGGGCGCGATGTCGTCGAAATACAATGACACGCCCGACAAGGCCTCGCGCGCGTTTGACGCCAATCGCGACGGGTTCGTGATCTCGGGCGGCGGCGGCATCGTTGTGCTGGAAGAGCTGGAGCACGCCAAGGCGCGCGGCGCCAAGATCTATGCCGAGGTCACCGGCTATGCCGCCACCTCGGATGGTCATGACATGGTTGCCCCGTCGGGCGAAGGCGGTGCGCGCGCGATGGAACTGGCGCTGTCGACCCTGCCCGAGGGTCGCGAGGTGGGCTATATCAACGCCCATGGTACCTCGACGCCGGTTGGCGACGTGGGCGAGGTCGAGGCGGTACGCCGCGTCTTTGCCGACCGCAAGCAGCCGCCGATCAGCTCGACCAAATCGCTCACCGGCCACGCGCAGGGCGCTGCCGGCGCGCTTGAGGCGATCTTTTCGCTGCTGATGCTGGAGCATGACTTCATCGCCGGTTCGATCAATGTCGAGACGCTGGACCCGGAACTGAAGCCCGAGGAAATCGCCACCCAGACCGTGCTGAATGCCGGGCTGGACAGCGTGATGACCAACAGCTTCGGCTTTGGCGGAACCAATGGGTCGATGATCCTGTCGAAATACAACGGGTAACAGAACATGTCGCAAGTATTGCAGGGAAAACGGGGCCTCGTCATGGGCGTGGCAAATGACCGATCCATCGCTTGGGGCATCTCGAAGGCGATGCACGAGGCGGGCGCCGAACTGGCCTTTACCTATCAGGGTGAAGCCTTTGGCAAACGGCTGGAACCGCTGGCGCAGAGCGTCGGATCGGATTTCATGGTCGATGTGGATGTGACCGACGATGCCTCGCTGGATGCCGCGTTCGAGCAGCTGTCGGCGCGCTGGCCGACGATAGACTTTCTGGTCCATGCCATCGCCTATTCGGACAAATCCGAACTGACCGGGCGGTTTCTGGACACCACGCGGGCGAACTTCAAGAACTCGATGGACATCTCGGCCTATTCGCTGATCGAAGTGTCGCGCCGGGCCTATCCGATGATGAAGGAGAATGGCGGCACCATCCTGACGCTGACCTATCAGGGCTCGAACCGGGTCGTGCCCAATTACAACGTGATGGGTGTGGCCAAGGCGGCGCTGGAATCGGCGACGCGCTATCTGGCCAATGACCTTGGCCCCGATGGCATCCGCGTCAACGCCATCTCGCCCGGGCCGATGAAGACACTGGCCGGGGCGGCCATCGGCGGCGCGCGCAAGACATTGAAGTTCTGCGACCAGAACGCACCGATGCGCAGCAATGCCACGCTTGAGGCGGTGGGCGGCACGGCGGTTTACCTGACCTCGGATGCGGGCGCCTGCACCACGGGTGAGATCATCCGCGTCGATGGCGGATTCCACGTGCTGGGCATGCCACAGCCGGAAGCGATGTAGCGATCGTTTCCACTGACTCAACAAAGAGACAAAAACCACGGCATCGTCATTGCGATGCCGTTTTTTTGTCGCAAGTGTAAATCAGCCTGAGTCCATGACCGCACTCGATTTCACAAAACCCGCGCCCTCACACGCGCCCTCGCTGCTGAGCAGGCTTCTGCGCAGCATCCGCCTTGCCATTGTTGGCACCGGCGGGGCGGTGGCACTGATCCTCGTCTTCTCTGCGGTGCAGTCCGATACCTCGCAAATCGGGCAGTATCCGGCCTCGGTCCAACCGGTGGGGGGCGGCGAGCACAGCTCGCGGCTGGCTGTGGTGATCGACATGACCGGCGGCTTCCTTGGGTATGGTGGTGGCCCCGACTGAGGGTTTACCCGGTCTTCCCAACGCGCAAGACGCATCTTTCACCCGTTGACATCCTATGCCAGTGTGCCCCCGGACGGGAGGCAGCATCATGGCGATCACAACCTGCGTTTTCGACGCCTACGGAACCCTGTTCGACGTAAGTGCTGCCGCGCGACAGGCCGCGGCAGAGCCCGATTTCCCCGCGCTGGCCGAGACATGGGCCGAACTGGCCAATCACTGGCGCCTGAAACAGCTGCAATATACCTGGCTGCGCGCCATCACCGGCGCCCACACAGATTTCTGGACCGTCACGCAGCAGGGCCTCGACTGGGCGCTTGAGGCCTGCGGGCTGGACGGAAACCCTGCCCTGCGCCAGCGTCTGCTGGATCTCTATTGGGAATTGCAGGCCTATCCGGAAGTGCCGCAGATGCTGGCCGCGTTGAAATCCGCCGGGCTGAACACCGCCATCCTGTCGAACGGCTCGCCGGAAATGCTGGACGGGGCGGTGCAATCGGCCGGGATCGGTGATGTACTGGATGATGTGCTATCGGTGGAAAGCGTCGGTGTCTTCAAACCCGACGCCAGGGTCTATGACCTCGTGCAGACCCGGTTCGACACCCCCCGTGACGCGGTGCTGTTCGTCAGTTCCAACGGCTGGGACGCCGCCGGGGCCAGCGGGTACGGCTTTGTCACCGCCTGGGTGAACCGCGCGAGCGAGCCGGTCGACCGCCTGCCCTGGCGCCCGGCGCACATCCTGTCCGACCTGACCTCCATCCCTGAACTGGCGAGGCCCTGATGCCATCTTTCACCACCACCGACGGGCTGCACCTGCAGTTCAGTGATGAGGGCGCGGGCGTGCCGCTGCTCTGCCTGCCCGGCCTGACCCGCAATGGCGAGGATTTCAATTTCGTCAAACCGCATCTGGGCCATCTGCGCCTGCTGACGCTGGATTTTCGCGGCCGGGGCAGCTCGGACCACGATCCCGACCATGCGAACTATAATATCGGCCGCGAGGCGCAGGATGTGATCGAACTGCTCGACCATCTGGGCCTGGACAAGGTGGCGCTGCTGGGCACGTCGCGCGGTGGTCTGGTGTCGATGGTGCTGGCGGCAACCCATCCCGACCGTCTGGCGGCTGTCATCCTGAACGATATCGGCCCCGAGGTTGCCCCCGCCGGGCTGGAGCGGATCATGGGCTATGTCGGCATGGCACCCAACTCCAAGACGCTGGATCAGGCGGCGGTGGGGCTCAAGAAATTCATGGACCCCGAGTTTCCCGGCGTCCCGCTGGCACGCTGGCGGGCGCAGGCAGAATTCCAGTTCGCCCAGACCGGTGCGGGGCTGACCCTGCGCTATGACGCCAAGCTGCGCGATGCGATGCTGGAACAGGCGCAGGCCGGGCCGCCGCCCGACCTCTGGCCGCTGTTCGAGGCGCTGAAACCGATCCCGACCGGTGTGATACGCGGCGCAAACTCTGACCTCTTTACCCCCGAAACACTGACAAAGATGCAGGAGGTCCATCCGGGGCTTGTCTCAGGTGAAGTGCCTGATCGCGGCCATGTGCCGTTTCTGGACGAACCCGAGGCGCTTGATGTCATTCATCAGGTGGTGGGGCAAATATGACCGATCTCAGCCTCATCGAAGCCGCCGCAGAGCGCCTCAAGGGTCATGCCCGCGAAACGCCTCTGCTATCCTCGCCGTTTCTGGACAAGCTTGCCGGGCGGCGGGTTCTGATCAAGCCGGAATGCCTGCAGCATACCGGTAGTTTCAAGTTTCGCGGCGCATGGTCGGCAATCTCGGCGCTTGACGCAGAGACCCGCGCGCGTGGCGTGATCGCCTTTTCCTCGGGCAACCATGCGCAGGGCGTGGCCCATGCCGCAGCGCTGCACGGCGTGCCCGCGACCATCATCATGCCGTCTGATGCGCCGCGCATGAAGATCGACAACACCCGCGCTCTGGGCGGCGAGGTTGTGCTCTATGATCGCGAGCGTGAAAGCCGCGAAGAGATCGGCGCAGAGCTGGCCGAAACGCGCGGCCTGACCCTGATCAAACCCTATGACGAACCGCAGGTGATTGCCGGGCAAGGCACAACCGGGCTGGAGATTGCGCGGCAGGCGCGGGACGCAGGTGTGAGCGAAGCCGACGTGCTGATTTGCTGCGGCGGCGGCGGGCTGACCTCGGGCATCGCGCTGGCGCTGGAGGGACATGCCCCGGGGCTGCGCGCCCGGACCTGCGAGCCGGAAGGGTTCGACGACATGCGCCGCTCGCTCGCCTCGGGCCAGCGCGAACGCAACCCGCGCGAGGGTGGCAATATCTGCGACGCGATCCTGACGCCAGAACCCGGAGAGATCACCTTTCCGATTATCAAACGCCTCTGCGGGCCGGGGCTTGCCGTGTCCGAAGACGAGGCGCTGCACGCGATGGCGCTGGCCTTTGCGCGGCTAAAACTGGTGCTGGAGCCGGGTGGTGCTGTGGCGCTGGCTGCCGCGCTCTTGCGCCGGGGCGAGATTGCTGGCGAGGCGGTGATCGTTGTCGCCTCGGGCGGCAATGTGGATGCCACGCAGTTCCGCCACGCCCTTGAACGCTATGCGGAGTAGATCATGACCCGGTTCACCATCGCCTCTTTCAACGTCAAGAACCTGATCGGCGCGGATCAGGAATATTACCGGTTCCAGCGCTATACCGAAGAGGAATACGCCTGGAAAAAGGACTGGCTGGCCGACCAACTGCTGACCATGGATGCCGATATCGTCGGCTTTCAGGAAATCTTCGATGACGAGACGCTGCGGGATGTGATCGACGAGGCCGACAAGCGTGGCGCGGCCGCCAATGAGGCGACCATCCCCGATAGTTCGAAACGTTATCACCGCAAGGCGATCTTTCGGAAACTGGCCTTTGGCGGTTATGAGCAGGCGGTGCTGGCCTTTGCACCCAATGTCAACGATGACGCACCCGGCGCGCGGCGGCCCGGTCTGGCGCTGCTGTCGCGCCATGGCTTTGCCGAAGAGCCCGAGGTGATCCAACTGCTGGAGGAACCGCTGGATATCCCGATGGCGGCACTGGGCGGCGGTGATGCAGGCCATTTCCGGCTGGAGAAGCTGTCGCGCCCGATCCTCAAGGTACGCATTCCGGTGGGCGGCACGGTGATCACGGTGTTCAACTGCCACCTGAAATCCAAACTGGGCGAGTTCCCCCGACCCGAAGGCGCGGAGTTTGCGCCCGAGGCGGTGCTGACCTCTTACGATCCGGTGGGCCGCGCCATGGGGTCGCTGCGGGCGGCGCTTCGGCGGATGGCCGAGGCCTGGGTATTGCGGCGCGAGATCGTCGCCGAGCTGGATCAGGGCCACCCGGTGATGGTGCTGGGCGATTTCAACGACGGTGAACATGCGGTCAGCTCCGAGATCATCGCCGGAGAGGTGCCGTTCAAGAACTATTCCTGGATGTTGCGCCATGACGCCAAACAGCCCAATGACCGCTACAGCAAGACAGAAAATCAGGAGATCACCGAAGCAGTCGACCGGGTGCGCCTGCGTTCTGCGGAAAAGATGTTCATCCGCAAATCCCTGCGCGACATGGTCTATACCTCGGCCTTTGGCGGCGTTTACGAAAGCATCGACCAGATCTTCATGTCGCGCCATTTCGACAACGCCTATGGCAAGGCGATCGGCGAGATGGAGTATTTCAGCGTCTTCAACGACCACCTGACCGATGGCAGCCACCCGGAAGCGCCCTATAACAAGCTGGCCTCGGATCACGGGCAGATCATGGCGCATGTCCGGCTGGGCAGCGAGCGCGGGGCGTGAGCCGGATGCGGATGGCCGATCTGGGTGAGGTGCAGCTGCATTACCGCGTCGACGGCGACCCGGACGGCGCGCCGGTGGTCTTCGCCAATTCGCTGGGCACCGATCTGCGGCTCTGGGACTCGCTGCTGCCTCATCTGCCCGGCGGTCTGAAGATCATCCGTTACGATAAGCGGGGGCATGGCCTGTCTTCGGTTCCGGACGGTCCTTATGCGATGGGCGCGCTGGTGCGCGATGCCGAGCGCTTGCTGGATCATCTCAGCGTGCGTGATTGCGTGTTCGTGGGCCTCTCCATCGGGGGGATGATCGCACAGGGGCTGGCGGTGAAGCGGCTGGATCTGGTGCGCGGGATGGTTCTGTCGAACACAGCGGCCAAGATCGGCACGCCCGCCCTGTGGGACGACCGGATCGCAATGGCGCGCGCAGGTGGGATCGAAGCGTTGGCCGATGCCACGATGGAGCGTTGGTTCTCGCGCACCTTCCGCGCCACATCTGAACTTGCGCTCTGGCGCAACATGCTGACCCGGCAACCGCTGGAGGGGTTTCTGGGTTGCTCTGCAGCGATCTCGGGCACCGATTTCTATACGCCGACCAGCGGGCTACGCCTGCCCACGCTGGGCATTGCCGGGTCCGAGGATGGCTCTACCCCGCCCGATCTGGTCCGCGAAACCGTCGAGCTGGTGCCGGGGTCAGACTTCAAACTGATCCGCCGCGCGGGCCACCTGCCCTGCGTCGAACGGCCCGATGACTATGCGGCCCTTCTGACAGCCTTTCTGGCACAAATCGGGCATCTGGCCCGCTGATGCGCCTGCCGCTTGTGTTCATCCTGACCACGGTGGTCATCGACGCGATGGGAATCGGGCTGATCTTTCCGATCATGCCGACGCTGATACTCGAGGTCGAAGGCGGCACGCTGGCGGATGCCGCGCTCTGGGGGGGTGTCCTCAGCAGTGCGTTTGCGGTGATGCAGTTCCTGTTCGGCCCGGTGCTGGGCAATCTGTCTGATGCCTATGGCCGCCGACCGGTGCTGCTGGTGTCACTGTTCGTGATGGCGCTGGACTATCTGGTGATGGCGGTGGCGGGCTCGATCTGGCTCTTGCTGATCGGGCGCATCGTCGGCGGCATCACCGCCGCTACCCATGCCACGGCGGCGGCCTTCATCGCCGATCAGTCGAAACCCGAAGAGAAAGCCACCAATTTCGGCCTGCTCAGCGCCGCATTTGGCGCCGGATTCGTGCTTGGCCCGATGATCGGCGGGCTGCTGGCCGAGATGGGCACCCGCGCGCCGTTTTATGCTGCTGCTTTGTTGGCCGGGTTGAACTTTGCGCTGGGCTGGATCGTGATGCCCGAAACCGTGACCGACGCCACCCGCCGCGCCTTCACCTGGCGGCGCGCCAACCCGCTGGGGGCGTTCCAGGCAATGATGCGGATCCCCGGCGTAACTGCGCTGCTGTGGGTCTATCTGCTCTTTTCCATCGCGACCTATGTCTACCCGGCGATCTGGGCTTATTTCACGTTGGCGCGCTTCGGCTGGTCGCCGCAGATGATCGGGTTGTCGCTGGGTGTCTATGGCGCAGCGCTGGTGCTGGTTCAGGGCGGATTGCTGCGCTACATCACCCGCTGGTTCGGTGAGCGGCGCACCGTTATTCTTGGCCACCTGTTCGAGTTCGCCGGTTTTGGTGCGCTGGCCTTTGTCACCAGTGGTTTGGTCGCCCTGCTTTTCACGCCGATCGCAGCCCTGGGCGCGGTGGTCACACCAACGCTGCAGGCGATGATGTCCAAACGCGTGGCCGACAATCAGCAAGGAGAGTTGCAGGGCGTTATGACGGCGGTCCAGGCCCTGTCGACGATTTTGTCACCACTGATGATGACCAGTGTTTTCGCCGCCTTCACCCGCGAGGGCGCGCCGGTTTTCCTGCCGGGTGCGCCCTTTCTGCTGGCACTGGGGCTGATGGCAATCGGGTTGGTGGTTTTTATGCGCGTTCCCAAGCGAGATGTTTGGTAGCGACCTCGTTTTGCCGGTTTCTGCCTTGCGATGGGCGAAACATCGGTCCACCGTTGACCCGAAACAGGGAGAGTTTCATGGCAACAATCAAGGCTGCGGTCTGCCGCGCATTCGGGGAACCGCTGATCATCGAAGAGGTGACCCTGGCCGCGCCCGGTCTGGGCGAGGTCGAGGTGACGCTGGATGCGGTGGCGATCTGTCATTCCGACATCACATTCGCCGAGGGGGCGTGGGGCGGCAACCTGCCCGCCGTCTATGGCCACGAGGCCGCCGGTGTCATCACTGCGATGGGCGACGCCTGTGGCGATTTCCAACTGGGCGACACGGTGGTGGTCACCCTGATCCGGGCCTGCGGTGACTGCCCCAGTTGCGCCGGCGGCACACCCACGCTCTGCGAGACGCCCCATGACACGATGGGTGGGCCGCTGTCGGATGCGAATGGCGCGCCGGTGGATCAGGCGATGGCCTGCGGGGCTTTTGCGGAAAAGGTCGTGGTCAGCCACCGCCAGATCGTGAAAATCCCTGCCGAGATGGCGCGCGATGCGGCCTGCCTGCTGTCCTGCGGGGTCATCACCGGCGTGGGCGCGGCGGTCAACGCCGCCGGGCTGCGCGCCGGGCAGGACGTGGTGGTGATCGGGGCGGGCGGCGTTGGACTCAACGCCATTCAGGGCGCGCGCATTGCGGGCGCTCGCCGGATCGTGGCCGTCGACATGAGCGAGGAAAAGCTGCAGATCGCCAGGGATTTCGGGGCCACGCATGGTGTTCTGGGCACAGAAAAGTCGCCTTGGAAAGCGGCCCACGAGGCGCTGGGCGGGCGCGGCGCCGATGCGGTACTGGTCACTGTCGGTGCCATTCCGGCCTATGAGCAGGCGCCGCGCTATCTGGGTCGCGGCGGGCGCATTGTGATGATCGGCATGCCGCATTCCGGTGCCAAGGCAAGCTACGAGCCGGTGATCCTCGCCGCAATCGGGCAAGGCATGATCGGGTCGAAAATGGGCGATGTGGTGATCCAGCGGGACATTCCGTGGATGATCGACCTCTACCAACAAGGGCGGCTGAAACTGGATGAACTGGTCTCGGGCCGCTGGCGGCTGGATCAGATCAACGAAGCCATCGCTGACACCAAGACCGGCAGCGCCAAGCGTAACGTGATCCTGTTTGATCGGAACGGGGCAGCGGGCTGATCCCGAAGGGCGGAGGTAGAGTGATGAAACTGCAGGACCTCGACGTAATCGTCACCGCGCCGCCCGCACCCGGTTGGGGCGGGCGGTATTGGATATTGGTCAAGCTGACCACCGATGCCGGGATCACCGGCTGGGGCGAATGCTACGCCTCCTCCATCGGACCAGAGGCGATGACCCATGTGATCCGCGATGTGTTCGAGCGGCATATGCAGGGCGAAAACCCCGAAAACATCGAGCTGATGTTCCGCCGCACCTATTCCAGCGGTTTTACCCAACGGCCCGATCTGACGGTGATCGGTGCGTTTTCAGGGCTGGAGATCGCGTGCTGGGACATCCTCGGCAAAGACCGCGACCGCCCGGTCCATGCGCTGCTGGGGGGGCGGATGAATGACCGCCTGCGCGCCTATACCTATCTTTATCCCCTGCCCCACCACCCGCTGGACAGCTTCTGGACTTCGCCGCAGATGGCGGCGGAAACTGCCGCCGAGATGGTGCGGCAGGGCTATACAGCAGTGAAATTCGACCCCGCCGGGCCTTATACGATCCGGGGTGGTCACATGCCCGCGATGCGTGACATCACCCAGTCAGTGGCATTCTGCGAGGCAATCCGCGATGCGGTCGGCGACCGGGCCGATCTGCTTTTCGGCACCCATGGCCAGTTCTCGACCGCAGGTGCGATCCGGCTGGCCAAGGCTATCGAGCCGTATAACCCGCTCTGGTTTGAGGAACCGATCCCGCCCGACAATATCGACGAAATGGCCAAGGTGGCGCGCGCCACCTCGATCCCTGTCGCCACCGGCGAGCGGCTTTGCACCAAGGCCGAGTTCGCGCCGGTGCTGCAGTC
Organism: Ruegeria spongiae; assembly: GCF_023502395.1. Classification (GTDB taxonomy): domain Bacteria; phylum Pseudomonadota; class Alphaproteobacteria; order Rhodobacterales; family Rhodobacteraceae; genus Ruegeria_C; species Ruegeria_C spongiae. Next base: position 36,129 of record NZ_JAMFMB010000035.1, read on the forward strand.
GGGCGCGGCCACGATCCTGCAACCGGCACTGGGCCGCGCGGGCGGCATCTGGGAGATGAAGAAGGTCTCGGCCCTGGCCGAGGTCCATAACGCCCAGATGGCGCCGCATCTTTATGCCGGACCGGTGGAATGGGCCGCCAATATCCAGCTTGCCGCCTCGATCCCCAACCTGCTGATGATCGAGACCATTGATACACCGTTCCATTCCGATCTGATCAAGAGCTCGCTGAAGGTCGAAAACGGCTTCGTGACCCCGCCCGACACACCGGGCCTCGGCATCGAGGTTGACGAGGCGCTGGCCCGCGCGCATCCCTATGACGGCGCGGGGTTGCATCTGCAGATGCAGGAGGTGCCCTGCGACTATACCGGCGCAAACGCGTTCATGGGCGGGGCGCCACCCAAGGCGGGGTGACTTTGTCACAGGCGTGGAAGTATGGGGTATCTTGCCTTGCAGTTTTGGGGCCAAACATTTGACAGCAACACTGCTGCAAGACGGGCGAGCAACGAGTCGCAAGTGTCCACTATGCGGG
>NZ_JAMFMB010000036.1 GCF_023502395.1 Ruegeria spongiae
GGGTCGGCTCGGTTTAGAGCTTCGCCAAAGATGGCCTGCGCATCGTCCAAGTTCACATCATGTTTCCCACTGACTAGGAGAAGTTTCAGCTTTCCTGTCTCAGCGCCTTCGAAAATGAGAGATTTCGTAATTTGACCTACGTCACAGTTACAGGCCGTCGCTGCATCCCGCGCAGTTCTGGTGCTTTCCGGCATGAGTACAACGGATATGCCCAGCCCCAGACTTTTTGCGGCCTGTTCGACGCGCTTTACGCTATTTGACATTTCACCCCCCCTTGTCCTCAACCTGTGCGATGACTGCGATTTCGACCTTCAGCTCCGGGAGGGCGAGTTGAGATTGCACGCAGGCGCGGGCGGGAGGATGTTCTGCGTCAATCCAGGCATCCCACACTTCATTCATCTCCGAAAAATCAGACATGTCGGTCAGCCAGATATTCGCGCTTAGCAAATGCGAACGGCTTGATCCTGCCTTCTGCAATAGATGATCGATCTTTTGCAGGATACCTTTGGCTTGTTCTCGGGTTGTTGCGCCGGTTCCGACCTGCCCGGCCAAGAAGACATGACCATTGGAAACGACCGCTTGCGCCATGCGTGGCCCGGTTTCTATTCGTCTTATCGTCATGTCTTCCAAGCCTTTCTGATCCGTTCTCGAATATCGGAAAGCCTTGCTATCGGTTCGTTCGCGTAGACGAACCGCAAGTAGCGATCAGCGCGCTCCGGGCTGCCCCATCCTGTCATTGGCGTGGCCGCGACTTCGCCCTGTTCAAACAGGAGTTTGGACGCTTCGTCGGGCGTCAGTCCGATGCTCTGCGTGTCGATCAGCAGAGACCAACCACCATCAGGGGACACCATTGGCAGATCGCTCATCTCTGTGACCAGAAAATCTCTGCGGGATCGCCACTCGCGTGTTGCCTGATCCACGCCATCATCTTGCGCATTCAGCGCAGCGGCAGCGCCCTGCATGCCAATTCCAACCTGACAAACAACATTCGTGAGGCTGACAAGCCCTATGTCTTTCATGATTGGTTTTGGGCCAACGACCCAGCCGCAGCGCCAGCCAATCATCCTGTATTCCTTGGAAACCGACCCCGCTGTGATCACCCGATCTGCCATGCCATCGAGAGACGCCGGATGTATGACAGGGGTGTCAGTAAACAGAATGCGCTCCATGGCGGCATCATGCAAAACATATGCATCGGTCTTACGAACAACCGCTGCGATTTCACCCCACTCTTCCCGGGTATGCACGATGCCGCTTGGCATCGACGGGCTCATAGTGAGAACTACCCGCGTTTTTTCAGTTGCCGCATCCCTTAAGGCGTCAATATCCAACCGCCATCGCCGATCTTCAATGATCAACGGGACGAGCTTTGGAACGCCACCAGCCAGATAGATGCGATTGACCAACCCTGCATAGGCCGGGTCAGTGATGATCACCTCGTCACCTGGTTCCAGTATTGCCAACAAGGCATTCAGGATACCGGACAATCCACCAGCGGACACAATACACTGTTCATCAGGTGCGTAGTCCACTCCGGTAGTGGCAGAGACTCGGCGGGCAGCAGCTTCGCGCAAGGCGTGCATGCCCAAAAATGGCAAGTAACTGTTGGCAGCATCCGTTCCGATAGCGGCCTTTGTCGCTTCAACAGCCTCTTGGGGTGGGGGAATGTCAGTATCCAGGTTTTCGAGCCGCAGCATTGTGCTGCTGGCAAGAGCATCTGCGGCATTGCCCATCTGATCCACGCCAATGCCTGGAATGTTGGCCAGTCGCGAGTTGGTCATCAGATTCTCCTATTGCATGCGAATCTATAAATTGTATGCAATCTTTGATCTTGTGAGTCAAATGCGTGAGTGGTACGCAATGGAATGCCTGCCTCGACTACTCATAAACGCGGTGATCGCGCCCAACATCTTGCTGAAGCGCTTCGGTTCAGCATCGTTTCTGGAGAACTCTCGCCCGGAGTGCCGCTCCGGCAGGAGGAACTGGCGCGCAGATATGAAACGAGCCGCATCCCGGTGCGAGAAGCGCTGCGCCTTCTGCAAGCACAGGGTTTAGTTCACCTAGAGCCTAACAAAGGTGCGGTCGTGGCACCTCTTGATGCGGCTGAACTACGTGAAAACACAGAAATGCGTGAAGCCGCAGAGGTCCTGGCCCTGCGCACAGCTCTCCCGCATCTTTCCAATGCGCAGATCGACGAAGCAGCCGCGATACAGGATGAGATTGAGGCCTCTGATGTGTCCGAATATGGCAGGTTGAACAAATCGTTTCACATGACTCTATACGGGCCTTGTGATCGGCCACGACTATTGGAACATATAGCCGGTTTACACGACATCGCGGAAAGATACCTTGGAGTAGCGCTATCGCAACTCGATTATGTTTCGCGTTCATCTAGCGAGCATCGCGGTATTCTAGACGCCTGCTATGCAAGAGATGCGGAAGCTGCGATCACGCTTACCTCTCGACACATCCTTGATGCGGGACGGTCCCTGGAGCAGTTCTTAGTGCGGAGCTAGCAGCTAAATCTACGTCTTCTGCCATTCGCAAATAGCGCAGCATTCGGCACTTTGGGCTCATACCGGCCCAATGCATCTGCAGCGTTTTCCAAAGAACAAGCAACCGGACAACGGCCATTCAAACTACCTGTAAAACTCAGGTGTCAGCGCGGTGCTGATGTCTGGGCTTGGCGGGTGGATTGGAGGGCTTACTATGCCAAGAGTCCAACTTCCCACTGTCACCCCGAAACGAAGAGTCTGGAACAAGGGCCGGATCATCGGCCAGAAGCGACCGCTGTTGCCGAAACAGGTCTGGGCCATCCGCGCGCGGCTCGAACTGGCGGGCAACCTGCGCGACCTTGCGCTGTTCAACGTCGCGATTGATAGCAAGCTTCGTGGATGTGATCTGGTGAAACTGGCCGTCACTGACCTGGTGAGGGATGAGCGCGTTCGCGAAAGGGTCTCCGTGATCCAGAGCAAAACCAAGCGGCCTGTTCAGTTCGAACTCTCTGAAAACACGCGGGATACCATTGCCGCATGGATCAAGTCGCCGGAAATGATCGGCTGCCGCTTCATGTTTCCCAGCCGGTTTCACGACCGCCCACATATCTCAACCCGCCAATATGGCCGACTTGTTCGGGATTGGGTGGCGGCGATCGGTCTGGAACCCAGTGGATACGGCACACATTCTCTGCGCCGGACCAAGGCGGCGGAGATCTACCGCAAAACCGGAAATCTCAGAGCGGTTCAGCTGCTGCTCGGACATACCAAGGTTGACAGCACAGTTAGATATCTTGGCGTCGAACTTGAAGATGCCCTGAGCATCGCCGAGCAAATCGACATTTGAACCACCTTGGCGGGCGGCTCTTGCCGTTCGCCAATCCTGAGCGGACCTGCGTTCGCGACGCAGCGGCGGGGCGGATCGAGCCCAAAGCGCCGTTTGCTGCAGTTTGCACGAACGTCCAATGAGGTGCGCCAATCATGATAATTACACCACGCCTTCACCACTCTGTGTCAAAGCACGCAGACTCCGGATGACTGTTTCATGATACTACTTCTTTGGCGGGCTTGCTCTCGCATTCAAGGCAGCATTCACTTTCGAGAAACGACAATAGTTTCCACAATCGAGGGTACTGTGGGACGCAAAGAAGAGTACGCCCGTCACGTTCCTGCACAATAAGACCCGCCTTTACTAAGCTGGCTATGTGGTGTGTCATTGATGAGTTCGGAATGTCTAGTTCCTCCCGCAGCTCGCCAACAGGAAGCCCACCAAAGCCGGATTTCACCAGTTTTCTAAAAATTGTAAGCCGGTGGGGGTGACCAAGTTCTTTCAGTACCAGTGCAGCGTCATCTACGTCCATTATGGGTCTCCTTCGTCAATATTACGATAATACTAGTAATGTATTGACACAAGTAGTTTGATCCATTATTTCGACTTTATCGGTAATATCGTAATGGAGTAACGGCGATGTCGATTGCAATCCCCACAAGCGTACAAGACGCCGCTGGAATATTCCTGTTCCTTGCGACGGAATTGACACTTCTCTTCCTGATCATCAGCTACGGTGTTGGTGTGCTGCAGGAATACATTCCGCCTGAAAAAATTCAGGCCATCCTCAGTGCCCGCAAAGGCAAGGGCTACATAGTGGCAGCCCTGATGGGCGCAATCACCCCATTCTGTTCCTGTTCGACCATCCCGTTCCTGAAGGGGTTGCTGCGCGCCAGAGCCGGGTTCGGCCCGATGCTGACCTTTCTGTTCTCCAGCCCGCTGCTAAACCCGGTGATCATTGGCCTCTTCGCCATCACTTTCGGGATCAAGGTCACCATTGTCTATTTTGTGATCGCGCTGCTGGTTTCGGTTGTTGCCGGTGTGCTGCTGGACATGCTTGGGTTTGAACGTCATGTGAAAGAAGAAGCCTATATCACTCCTGTTGCAACGGGTTGCGCCACGTCCTGCTCAAGCTCCACGGCGCCCGTTGAAAGCAAATGGGTTCGGATCTGGAAATCAACCTGGAAGGACTTCAAAGGCGTTCTGCCGTACCTGATGGTTGGCATCGCATTTGGGTCGGTGATCTACGGCTTCATGCCAACGGATCTGGTCAGCGAATACGCAGGCAAAGACAATCTGCTCTCGATCCCGGTTGCAGCCGTCATTGGTATCCCGCTCTACATTCGTGCCGAGGCCGTGATCCCGCTGAGCGCAGCCCTGGTCGCAAAAGGAATGTCCCTCGGCGCGGTTATGGCCCTGATCATCGGGTCCGCTGGAGCCAGCCTGACCGAAGTGATCCTGCTGCGCTCGATCTTCAAGATGCCGATGATCATCGCCTTCCTCATGGTCATCCTCACCATGGCCGTCAGCGCAGGCTTCCTATACGCCTTAACCCCCCTTGGTGCATAGTAGTCGGCAGCGGCATGGTAACACGCCTGCTTTGAAAACCTGCCGTTGGTTGTTTCGTAGCCAACGGCAGCAATGTCTAAGATTTTTTGATGTGGGCCAGTGTGTTAGGTTTGGTCTTGGCGGGCTGGCCCGCGTTGACAAATCTGACAAGGTGGAAGCCGCGGGAGGCGGGTGATGTGCTATGGGGAAAGCGCTTCTTTGGAAGGGGTTGAGCGTGCCAAAAGCGCGGATGATTGCCATTGGTGCGGGGGCGTTTGAGCCAGGGCCGATGCGGTCTTAGCCGGTTTTGGCCATGGATTTCCCCTTGGGGCTTCTGCGATTTGGCGCTCTTTTGGGCGGTGGTCAAAACCTGTTATTGGCCGTCGCTCGGATACGCGGCGATTGTGGTGTTTTGGGGAGGATGTGCGCTTCATCATGCGGCCTGCCTTCGGGGTGGTGCGCGGGATTTTGGGACCTGTCCGCGTCGGAAGGTCTCGACGATGCGCATTGCCCCTCCGCAATCGGGGCACGGCTCCCGTAATGTGAGCGGCATCAAACCGCGACAGGTCCAATCTTGCTCGGCGGTCTCGACGACGCCGAGCAAGGCCCGAATCTTTGTCACCTTGCCACCGAGCTCAAGCGCTCTTGAGGCGGGATCCTTTCTAAGGTCTCACATTATGGCTCGGGCGGCAGCCGGACATCTAACATTGCCTTTACAATCTAATCAGATGCGTCGCTTGATCCCTCAGCATGCTCTCTTGGCGACAATAGTCCTTCTGGTAGGTCTCGCCACCGGTACAGTCTTCGTCGACCAAGTTCATCGTATATCGGATCAACACCAGCCGCGCGCAGCTCGTCATGAAGCGCTCTCTTAGCGAATTGGCGGCGCTCCCGTATCATGCCGATCGTACAATACTGAGACCTGAATCTCTCGACGGATGTGGCAGGGATCAGTTCAGCGGTGAAGCGAGTTTGGTTGTTTTTCATGCGCTCTAGCGAAAAGAATCCGAGCTCAATCAGATGCTTCAGCGTTGTGAAGTCTATGTGCAGTATTTTGCAGGTTTTCGAGAGCGTGTATCCGTTAGGCTCAAGACGGCGCAAAGCCGCATTCAAAGCATCAATCTGAACGAGCAGCGCATTCAGTTCAAATTTACGGGTCAATCTACCTGTTGCAGTCAACTTTCCTTCCAGCAGCAAACGGACGATATCGGGCACAGTGCAATTGGCCTTTCGGGTTGCCAGGTCGATCGTCGCGGTGCCATCTTGGGCGTCGGGGACCCAATTGGTCCCCGCGAACAGTGCCTCCAGAAAATCATCCAGTTGATCCTTTCGATACCCCTTTCGGGCCCGGTGTTCAGCACCTCCCGCGGGCACCAGAACCCCGGCAAGTTTCAGCTGTTTGAACATCGCAAAACTGCATCCGAGGTAATCTGCCGTCTGCTGTTGATCGAGATAGTTGTCGCGTTCTCTGCGAAGTTCATCGACCAATTCGGTCTTGAGTACGGCTTTCAGGCGGAAAGCACCGTTTGCGTCTCGCGTTGCGAGATTTCGACGAATAAGCATATCCTCGAGCACGGATCGCCGAACAGGAATAGCGCGCGATGCGGAATGCATCGAATGCACCCGGCGCTGCTCTAGCTTTACCCCCAGAACGGTACAGCCAGGGCTATGCGGGTAGTTTTCAAGGAAGTACTCCCGAACAATATCTCTCAAAGGATCAAGATCGCTGCGCATCTTGCGATGGGAGCCGAGCATACGCTGCACCTCGCCATTGCTGGGATGAGGTTGATTTCGGGTTCGGGGTTTACTGCGATTGTATCTGTCGAGTGCTGAGCGAATGCTCTCGGGGCCATCATTCAATATCAGGAAACCCGTCAGCATGGCATCACGACGCATCTGGGGCGGCAGTTTGGAGGCCCGGGCCTCGTGCCCATGGTTCATCAGGACCCCAAACGCCTCGCAAGCCTTCCACAGCGCGGGTATTTCAAGCTCATTGCACCAACTTGCAGAGTGTTTTCCATAGATGCGTTCAGACAGATACCGGTCAAAAGCATCAGCCTTCGGCTGTGAGTCACCGTCGGACAATCTGTTCAACTGTGCTTGTCGCCGAAGCAGGGTCGTAACGTCGAACCCTGCAAAACCATTCGCTTCTTGGCGGTGACGACTGAGGGCCACTCCATGACGCCAACATGCGCGCACCTGGGTGATTTGCCAGTGCATGTAGTGGATTGCATTCCAGGGATCGGCCCCTCCGGCCAGATCCTGCGCCACACAGACGGGACAAAACCGGATTTCAGTTCGTGCAAATGTCTCGGTGTTCATCGCCTCGTCGCCGATGCGGTACTTCATGGTTGATGTCTTGACTACTGTGGTTTGGGAAAAGCTGTCACTTGGCAGCCCAGCCAGATGGTTTATCTGCCTGACAACTGCCATGTCACCGTTGGACAAGGCTCCCAGATCTATTCCGAGATCGCTGCAAAAGGTTTCGAGGTCTTCGCTGAAATTCCGGGCGGCCAGACGCGAAAGATAGGACGTTGGCATTTCGAAGGGCGATGGCGGGAGCGTAAGCGCAAGGCGGGTCATTCCTGAATATCTCCCCCCAGCAGCTTTCGCGGATCAATGCGCTCGAAATCCTCAACGATGAAAGGGTTCAGCCCATCGATGCAGCCGGTTCGCTTGCGAAACATCGCGGCGAAATGATTGATCCTGATCATGTCACAGTTCGCGGTCATTGCCTCTTCAAGCGATGAAACAAGCATCTCGATCAACAAGCCAAACTCGCGATCCGCCGCATGGATCAGCCTTTGCGCGAGATCGGGCAAAGGTGTTTCCGAATCCAACGGGAGATCCGCATGCTCGGCGTAGTGAGATAGCAGTTTACAGACCCTGCCGGTGTCCAACGCGGCGTTTAGCTGGGGATATTCAATCGGATAGACGCGGCGCGCCAATTGTGAATCATGGTTGATCATCTTTTTTAGCTCGGGCGTACCCGTAAGGATCAGCCCAACCGGCCAGGTCTTATGTTGCAGCAGTGATTTCAGCGTACTGACGACAGCATTCATTTCCTTTGGCGTCTGATGCCGTGAGAGATCCTGCGCCTCGTCATAGTGCAGAAACAGCGTTTGCCTCCCGCGGAGATGATCCTTGACCATATCCCATATTGTCTGGGCCGTCCGGTCGCGCCGAAGCGGAAACCCGAGAGACATGAGGGTTGTCTGGCCCACAAATTTGAGTGTCGCCGGAGACGGAACCTGCAGGCTTGCAACGTCCAGCCGAGACGTTTCGGGCTGGTCGATCACCAGATCCGGCTGAGAGGAGAACAGTTGCTCCGCAGCCGTTGTCTTACCGCAGCCGGAGGCGCCAATCAGCGCGATGCACCGCGCTTCGCCAACGACGCCCGCCTCGAGTTCGGCCCGCCGACGGTCCAACAGATAGCGGAACCGCTCTTCAAAATGTCGATAGGTCTTGTTCTTTGAGAACATCGACCGCAGCGCGAGAACGCGCTGCAGGATGTTGCGTGGGCAATGATCAGTCATCGAATGTCCATTCCTCATCATCCGAGGTAACATCCGGCTCAGCTGTTTCACCTCCATCCTTCGGCGTGATCGGTCCCGCCGGTTCAACAACATCGCCGAAAAGGTCATCCGGCCCCGGTCGCCCGCGATTGTGCGGGTGTTCAGGTGCGCCTGTCGCCGACGAAGCCTCGGGACCGATCCGCAGCCCCAGAAAAAGACGGCGCTCCTCCTGCTGGAGCATGTCTGCAGTCAGGTGTGGCGGTTGAACACGGCGCAATTGTCTGGCCTCTGCATCGATAGCCCTGATTTTCTTGCGGGCCTCGCGAACAACATGCTCGGAGAGCAGGGCTTCTTCTTTGAACCTTTCGCGAAGCACTCGCACCAATACGAGCCATTCATCAAAAGAAAGCCCATGAACCGCACCAGAGACAGCTTCAGCGCTGAACCATTCTTGTCCCAGACAAACTGAAATGTGGGTCAGATCCTCGGGATCAATACGCAGATCCACTTCGCCACCGGCACCACGTAAGAGCGCGGTCTGTAACTGGGGACATGTGTAGTTGATACCAAAGACCCGAACACCGTGGCGGCCGAGTCTTCGGCTATGCGGGATACCCAGGACCGCCCGGCGTTGGTTTGCATCCGGCGGCGGCGTGACCCCCTGCTCCGCCTCGAGACGTTTCCATGCATTTGCCGGTGTTTCCCCCATCAGGCCCGAATGTGGTGTGTTGTGGTAAATATCCACGACAAACAGGGTAAATACCTTAGCCAGCTCATCATCTGTCAAGGCCGCCCATTTCTCGGAAGGGTAATCGCCACGCGCAACCGGGTCCGAGAAAGTCCGACCGATCAGCATGGGGGCGAGCTGCTGACCAAAGGTTCTAAACAGCCGTTCGATCCGGGCACGCAATTTCGGGACGCCGGCGGGCGGTGCTTCATAGGTCGCACCGAGATCAGCCACCGCAACCCGAAACTTTTCAGCAACAAAAGCCGACCCCTGATCGGTGAACAATTGCCCAATACCACCCGACTGGCCCCAGGAGCTTTCGCAACCCGCCGCCACCGCAATGGGTGTCTTGTCCTGAATGATCAAATTCAGCATTCGGATCGCATCATCCGCGTTGGGCGTGGACACCAGTCTGAAGCCAAGAATGCACCGCGTCGCGCAATCTACGGCCACGTAGAGCCATCGGCGTCCAACCGCGAAGCGGGCACGCTCCTCGGGTGGCAAACAGTCCAACGCACCACTTTCGCCCAGCAGGCTCACAAGATCGATTTGCCACTCATCCATCTCCAGACGCTGCATGGGATAGTCGGCCGGGATGCCGTTCTCAAAAAAACCGAATTTGCGACGCGCTGCGTCGATGCCCTTGCGCTGTGCCATCACCTCAAAGGGGTCCAATCCTCTGATCCGGCGTCTGACAGTGCTGGCGGACGGCACTGACAGGGCTGGCTGCCCGATCAATACGCGCGCGGCGTTCGCGTCAGTGAAACGGTCTTTCACGTGACTGACTATCTGCTCCTGGGTTGGCTCGTTTCGGTCCAGATAGCCCAGCACACATTCGGCCAGCAGTCCCTCAGCGTCTGCAGCGAGCCTCTTGTTCGGCACTTTGCCGCTTTTCTTCCTCAAGAAAACCAGCGGGCTATGGCCGCCTTTCTCGGCAAGGCGCACCCACTCCAGAAGCCAACGCGCCGACGGGAAACGACGCCTTACGAGAACCTGCCCGGCACGCGGCTTGCGTCCAAGATCCTGATCAACCTCTTCAATGAGATTGACACGCCGCTCAAGCTCACACCGCAAGGCGTCGATGGACCTCTCGGTACGGGTGGTCTCTCTGCGCGCTTCAGCTTCAAGAAACACCTGCACGCATGTTGACTGCCAGAGAGCCTTTGAGCGCTTTTCAGGTTCAACCGATTGAAGGTAGTTATGATCATGGCGCAAGCGCCGGTAGGCAGACTTGCTCGAAAAAAAGCTCCGCCGAAGCCGCGTATCAGGGGCGGCAAGCAGACGGATAAGCTCGTCGCCAGTTAAGGATATGCACACAGACGGATCGTCGAGCCTGGACCAGATTGACCCGGTTCTATTCAGACTGACAAGAGAATGCTGCCGACCCGCGATTTCCAGGCAATCAAGCTCTGACACACGAAAATGGTGGGTCATTTCGCACCCTCCCACTGAACCCGCGTCGAGGGCAGGATATCGCCTGCATCCAAGACCCGCAGCATACCAGAAAAAGTGGATTTGAATGTGGCCCGGAATGCACGCCCGCCAAGTCCGGTTCTTTCAACCAGCTGAGCGATGGTCGTCACAACTGGAGCGGCCCCGATGGCGTCGGCGACGGCAGCATCCGCTTCCGGATCAGGCGTGCGGCGAAACTCGTGTAGCTTTTGCGCGTTGCGAGCCGCAGATTGGGTATACGAACGCTCCGTCACCAGAGTGAGATCATCCGCGTATTCGGGTGGCATGGCAGCGCGTATGTATCTGAGCGTGTCACGAAATCCGGTGTTCTCAACGCGCGCAACGGCTTTTATGGCAACCGCCAGACGGCGTCCGTCGATGAATGTCAGCAGGAAATCAGGGACATGGTTCTTTTGCTGCCCGTTTGCGTCGCGAAAGCGGATTACCGGTGACTGCTCCCAGATATCCGCGATATCTGGCCGCGCCAGACAGAGATACAGCACGTCCCTCTCCAACCCGCTCTCAAAAAAGCGCTTTCGGGGATGGGTATCAGCCCTGGTTTGGGCCACGATATGTCCTCGGCCACTTGCAGTGGATCGAGCAGATGGTTTCCGGGTCGCCCGGCTTGCAAGCGGGCGTGTGAAAGACGTTTCCGACGAATAGTTCATGATGTGTTTGCGCCGTTGAATGGATATGCAAAACCATCCACCCAAGGGTGCTTCTCCTGTGTTGAAGACATGGGACTCAGGCGCCGCGCAGGCGGCGCTCAGGGTTGACTTTTGAAGGGGTTCACGGGAGAAATGTGTATCGAACGCATATCGATATGAACTAGGACCTCGAAGATGTAGCGATCTTCGGGGCTCTCCCTTTTTTTGACTATACTTCTCTGTTCATTTTCCATCCTCCTTGCCGTAACGATCCGGGAATAGTGTCGCCACTGAAAGCCCGACGGCCTCTGCCAGTGCACGTTCGATACGCCGCGAACGCCGGATGCCCAGGCTGACATTTGTAACTGCGCCTGGGCTGACGCCCAATGCTGCCGCGATCTTGCTCATCGAAGAGTTACGGACGCGCAACTCCATTTTCAGCCGCTCATGAGCGAGGCTGGCGCTTTCCATCGGTACCGAACTCCGTTGGTAAAGTAGTATTCTGCCGCCCTCAGAGAATCATAGCGCCGCAAATCACGTCAATGGCGGTGGCGATGATTTGCCGAATTCGAACATATCTCTGGTCAAAACACCAAACGGACGTTGTTCTTGGAACACCGGACTTTTGTCATTTGGAGTAGTCATGCCTTGGTCGAAGAACTGGGTGCGAGTTTGCAAAGGACAGCTCTATCTCGGTGGCGAGTTCCGGGCCAACCCGGTCGATCCAATTGTCTTTATTCAGGTCATGCGTCAATCCAGATCTCTGAGAACCCTGAAGGACGCCTACCCGGCGACTGCACGCCAACTCATTTCGGCACTGGAACAGTTCGGTTTCGACTTCACTGAACTGCTTCGCCAGCAATTCGAGGAGCAAAAAACCGATGCTCAACTGGCGAAAATCCATGCTATGGATGCCAAATGTATCGCGCGCATTCGCGCTGATTTGCAGGTTCCTGCAATTCAAGGCAGACCGAGTTTGGTCACGACGCGCGAGCAAGTCATCGAAGCATACCGAAAACACAAGAGCTATGCCGGGGCGGCCCGCGAACTTGGATTGGATCAACGGACTTTCGGCAAGCGCTATCGGGCAGCCGTGTTGCAAAGGTAATGATCGGGACCATGCGCCTCTAGCAATCCCTTGCGTATCCCTTGTCCGCAATTGACCCAGTTGGCAAAAAAACCTCACCGTCTGATCCGATAGATCGAGGAGGTCTCCGCCTATGCCGCATTCAACCTTGGGGCGCTTCACATAACACCCGTTCAGCGACGTTCTCGGTTTGTTACACTCAGTGCATTCAATTCTGGATTGTGCAGTTGGGTGCTTTGCATCCCAGCCATGAAAGTCTTGTTTCGAAGTCTAAAGCCAACACTCGAGCAAGCAGAAAGCTCTCTGATGTCTCGACTATGCTTCCGTTTCTCACGCCAACCCGTCTGACGTCCGTCGAAACTTAGCCAGACCCGCTAAGGGCCCAACCCGGCCCGAAGGAGACATTCATCGTAAGTGCCGCCGCCGCAATGCGGCTTCACCAAACCGGCCTTTCGCTGCGCTCGCAAGATCAATCGCCATGCGAATTCACAGATCGCGGGACAAGGACGAAGCCGCTCGCGCGGCATTGGCGCACTTGGCGGGTGTTGATCAATGATTCAGCTGTTTTGGGATTTGGCAGACCTGCCTGACGATTGAGGTTTCTCAATCGGACAGGAGGTTCCTATGACACAGGAGAAGATAAGCCCGCTGCGTGCGCGGATGATCGAAGGTATGCGGATCAAGGGGCTGGGGGAAAGCTCATAGAAAGCGCACATAGGGGCTGTTCGATACTTTACCGAGTTCCTTGGGCGATCACCGGACACCGCGACAGAGGAAGACCTGCGCGCCTACCAGCTGCAGATGGTCAACACGAACGTCACCCCGTCGACCTACAACGTGCGGCTTGTTGGGCTGCGGTTCTTTTTCGAGACGACGTGCAAACGACCTGAGATGAAGGACTGCCTGCACTTTCGCACAGAACCGCGCAAGCTGCCCGTGGTCTTAAGTGCTGAGGAGGTGTTCGAGATACTCAGGGTCGCGCCCGGCCCTGGACTTAAGTATCGCGCGGCGCTCAGCATTTCTTATGGCACCGGGCTCCGCGCGTCAGAAGTTTGCAATCTGAAGGCCAGCGATATCGATAGCGACCGCATGCTCATCCATGTCGAACGGGGCAAGGGTGGGAAGGATCGCAAGGTGATGCTGTCGCCAGGACTGCTGGAACTCCTGCGCGACTATTGGCGCGAGGCCCGGCCCGATGGCTGTTTCCGGGAAAGCCCCGGATCAACCCACTGTCACCGCGCCAATTGAATCGCGCTTTCAGTGCAGCCAAACACTTGGCGAGTTTTAAGAAGCCTCGCAGCACGCTGCACTCTCTGCGCCACAGCTTCGCGACCCGACCCGGCAAACCAACGGACAATGCCTACATCGAGGCGTTCAACAGCCGCCTGCGCCAGGAATGTCTGAATGCATCATGGTTCCTGTCCATGGATGACGCGCGAACCCGGATCAACAGCTGGAAAGAGGATTACAACGAAACCAGGCCGCATTCCTCGCTCGAAAAATTGACGCCGAGCGAATTTGCGGCCCAACTAAATGAAACCCGAAAGGTCACATGACGCCCGGACCAGAAACGGGGTGAACTCCACTACCTGTCTCAAAGGCTATGACGAGTTACAGGATGAAAATGGTCATGTAGGCATCTGTTTTTCGGATATCGCGGGCAACGTCTCGAGCCGCTTCGTGGACTCATCGCATCAGCCGTCGGCCAGGATCGCCTGGGCAGTATTGCGGTTTGAGTGGGCAAGTATAGCAGTCGTGTTTTGATGCACGGTATCGGATGAATCCGTCTTTAACGCTGTTGGGTTTTCGCGGTCTGGAGAAGTTCGGGCGATATGTTCGCAGTTCCTTGTTGCCCGGGCATGTGTAGCTATCGGTCGCGGCATCGCAGATGAAGTCCTCGCGTGAGAATGTGCCGTCCGTCCGCTTCGATTTATCCCAGACCAGAATGTGTGGAGCGATGCCGCGCTCTTCTACCAACCATCCAAGCATCTCGGCCGATCCATATCCTGTATCGCCAACCAGCTTATCCGGTGTCATGTCGAAGCGGTCTGCAATCCGATCAATCATCAGGCGCGCGGCGAATGCTTCTGCGGTCCGGATCGGATCCGACGGTTCGACATCAACGATTAACACCTGGAATTGGACAAGTGCCGGTCGAAGCCCCGCGCCATTGAGTACTCTGAAGACCCCGAGATTTCCCCATGAAAAATTCAGAGCTCCGACAGGCTACCAACAAGCCCTGATTTTGATTCCGTACTAGCTTGGGGTCAGTTCAAGCAATCCAATCAGGAGATCCCGAAGATGACTTATTCCACAGCAACCGAACCGCAAATGGAAGTCGACACCGACTTTGTTCAGTTCTGGAACACCGTTCTGGCACCAAAGTTCTTTCGGTTTCGCCATATTCTGGTTGGCGGGTTGACCCACCACAGCGAGGCGGTCTTTCCGGAACTGCCTGTACATCCCGGCGACAAGGTACTGGATGTTGGATGCGGCTTCGGGGACACAGCCATTCAGCTCGCGCGGACGGTCGGGGCAAATGGTCATGTGACCGGGGTTGATTGCTGCGACGCTTTTCTTGACGCGGCGCGAGAGGACGCGGCGGATGCCGGTGTCTCGAATGTCAGCTTCCTGCGGGCGGACGCGGAAAAGACCCTGCCACGGGGTGAATATGATTTCGTGTTTGCCCGGTTCGGCACCATGTTCTTTGCTAACCCGGTGGCTGGCTTGCGCAACATGCGCCGGGCGTTGAAACCGGGGGGGCGGATGGTGCATATCGTGTGGCGCAATCGCGACGACAATCCCTGGCTGTCGATGGCCAAGAACATTGTCCTCGACTATCTGCCCCAACCCGGAGATGACGCGCAAACATGCGGTCCCGGACCGTTTTCCATGGTTAACCAAGAGATGGTGACCAGTATGATGAAATCTGCCGGTTATGAGGATATCGAGTTTCTCCGCGTTGATGCACCTGTGCTTATAGGTCGTGATGTCGAGGACGCGATTGCCTTCCAACTGGCCATTGGACCTGCGGGCGAGGTGTTCCGCGAGGCGGGCGCGCTTGGCGAAGAAAAACGTCCCGAGATTGATGCTGCGCTGGCTCAGGCGATCGAGGCGCAGACCACAAGCAGCGAAGGCATCGTCATGCCAAGCTCTTCCTGGGTCATCAGCGCCCGTAACCCCATGACCTCTGATTGAATCCGCAAAGGAGACCGGACATGAACATGCGGTCTAACCGTGTAACCCTTGATAAGCCCGGCCGGGGTCGGGTTTACAATTCCATTCTTGAAACGATCGGAAACACCCCTCTTGTGAGGCTGGGAAAGCTGGCCGACGACGCCAAATGCCAGGCAGAGGTGCTGGTGAAACTGGAGTGTTTCAACCCTGCCTCCAGCGTGAAGGACCGGATCGCTGTTGCAATGATTGAAGCGATGGAAGCGGACGGCAGCCTTGGCCCCGATGGGATCATTGTTGAACCGACATCCGGCAACACGGGCATCGCACTGGCATTTGCCTGCGCGGCCAAAGGGTATCGCTGCATCTTTACGATGCCCGACAGTTTTTCGGAGGAGCGACGCAAACTGATGCGGTTCTTTGGTGCCGAACTGGTGCTGACACCGCGGGAAAAAGGGATCAATGGCGCGATCAAAAAGGCCGAGGACATCATCGCTGAAACCGAGAATGCGGTGATGCCCTGGCAATTTGGGCACCCGGCCAACCCCGACATTCACAGTCGCACAACGGCCGAGGAAATTTGGACGGATACCGATGGGGTTGTCGATGCGGTTGTCATGGGGGTTGGCACCGGCGGTACATTGACGGGCGTTGCGCAAACCCTGAAATCTTACAACGCGGACATACGCATAGTTGCGGTCGAGCCGGAAGCCAGCCAGATTCTGTCAGGGGGCGATCACTCTCCGCATATGATCCAGGGGATCGGCGCTGGGTTTGTGCCACCGGTACTGGATACGGGCCTGATCGATGAGGTGATGCTGGCTGGAAACGAGGAAGCCATGGAGACCGCACGCCGTGCGGCGCAGATCTGTGGCATCCCGGCAGGAATTTCATCGGGTGCGGCAATTGCCTGCGCTCTGCGGGTGGCAAAACGTGATGACATGAAGGGCAAAACAGTGGTGGCAATTCTGCCAAGCAGTGCGGAACGCTATGTTTCGACGGTTCTTTTTGATGGCCTGACAGAGGGCTGAAGTATAGCTTTGCCTTCAGGCCCGGCCATCTTTGTCTGGGCCTGAGCGGAACTAATGCGCTGGGAAGGGCAGGCATCTTGGATGTTTGAACCAATCCGCCAGCGTCCGGGGGGACAAGATGATGAAACGCAAATTGACCAGCATTCTTGCCATGGATGTTGTCGGGTACAGTCGCTCAGTCGAACGCGACGAAGGCGGCACTGTTCGCCGGCTGAAGGACGTGCGCGCTCAGGTTTGCGACCCTTTGATCGCTTCTTATTTCGGCAAGACCATAAAGCTGATGGGCGATGGCATGTTGATCGAATTTGCCAGTGTTGTTGACGGTTTGAACTGCGGGGTTGAAATTCAAACGGCAATTCGTTCCCGGAACGAGATCCTGCCAAAGGACCATCGTCTGGAATTCCGCGCCGGGCTGCATCTGGGTGACGTTCTGGTTGATGGCGACGAGATTTATGGCGACGGTGTCAATGTTGCAGCACGTCTGGAGCAGCTTGCGCCAACCGGCGGGCTGGTGTTCTCAAGGCAGGTTCATGATCAGGTCGACGGTGTTGTGACGGCGAATTTTCTTAACCTTGGTGAACAACCGGTCAAGGGCATTGCCCGCCCGATCGAGGCGTTTCAGGTCGTGATGGACCCGATTGCCCCAATGATCGCCCAGACCGGGTTCTGCTTTGATGCATTCGAGTTGGACCCGGATCTGTTCGAACTGCGCAAAGACGGCAAGCCCGTCGTGCTGGAACCCCGTGCATTGGAATTGCTGCTGTTGCTCGTCCAGAACGCCGGCAGACTGGTCACCAAGGATGAAATCTTTGCCAGGGTCTGGGACAACCGGATCGTTTCAGATTCGGCTTTGAGCAGTCAGGTGAAAGCCGCGCGCAAGGCCGTCGGCGATGACGGGGCGTCGCAATCGATTATTGCAACGGTTCATGGCCGTGGTTTCAAATTTGTTGCGCCGTTGCTGACCCCTGAGGCTCCACCGAGTGAGACCGCAGAAGCGGCGCAAGTCCCGACGCTGAACACCCGACCGTCTGTGGCCATATTGCCCTTCAAGAACATGAACCGCGACCCCGACGAAGACTACCTGGCGGACGGCATAACTGAAGACATCACCATTGCTCTGGCCCGAAACCGATGGCTGACTGTGATTGCCCGCAGCCCGGCGTTTTCATTTCGTAACTCCGCCGAGAGGCTGCGCAAAATTGGCCAGGAATTGCAGGCGCAATATCTTGTGACGGGAACCGTGCGCAAGGCCGGGTCGCGGTACCGCATCGGGGTCGAAGTGGTCGACGCGGCAACAGAGCTCAGTATCTGGTCGGAACGCTTTGATCGCGACGGTATGGAGATCTTTGATCTGCAGGACGACATTTCAGATTTGGTCGCCTCGCGCATTGAATCCGAGCTTGGGTTGGCGGAACAGGCAAAGGCCAAACGCGTTCCGCGCCAAAATCAGGGTGCTTGGGAAAGTTATCAGCTGGGCGTGGCCGAATTCTATAAATTCACTCCCGAAGCCAATCAGCGCTCGCAAGAGTACTTGCAGCGCGCCCTTGAAATTGATCCGCAGTTTGCAGCTGCCTGTTCGCGGTTGGCCTATGCCATCATCCTCAGCATGATCTATTTTGATGCCAAGGCCGATCAACAGAAAATGGACACCGCGCTTGAACTGGCAAAGCGCGGAATTGAGCTGGACGATCAGGAGGCCAACGCGCATTTCACGATCGGGCGTGTGCATCTGGCCCGCAAGGAATACGGGCTTGCGATAGAGGCATTGGAACACGCTCTGGACCTCAACCCATGTCTTGCTGTCACCTATTGCGGGCTTGGGGATTCACTGGCTTATGAGGGGCGGTTGGACGAGGCGATCACACAATTTGAATCCGCCATCCGCCTCAGCCCGCATGACCCGTTTCGCTGGGCCTTTTATTCGTACCGCTCGCTGGCCCATCTGTTTCAAGGCGACTATCAAGCCGCCGCTGCATGGGCGCGCAGATCTCAACGCATTCCAAATGCGCAATATTGGGCGCACGCGCATCTGGCCTCTGCGTTGGGCTATATGGGAGACAAAGAAGAGATCGAAGCCGCGCGTCAAAACCTTCTGCGCATCAAACCCGATTTCACCATCAAGTTTGCACAAGAACAGCTTTTTTACCTGAAGCTGCCCGGACAAATGGCCACATATCTTGAGGGCCTGCGCCGCGCGGGCCTGCCCGGCGGAGAATAAGCCAACATCGCCTCAAGGGGTTTTGAAGGTGTAGACGCCCCCGCTGGCCTCGATGTGCCATTGTGGGTTTGCAAACAACCTGAATGGAGGCGTCTATGGAAGAGATTAGCAAGATTGGCCTGGATTTGGCGAAGACCTGTTCCAGGTGCACGCAGCGGATAGAACTGGTCATCCTGTTCTTCGGAAGAAGCTGAGCAGAGGTCAGGTCCTTGAGTACTTTTCCAAATTACCACCTTGCTTGGTTGCGGTGGAGGCCTGTGCGAGTGCGCATTATTGGGCGCGCGAGATAGGTCGTTTGGGTCATGATGTCAGGCTGATACCCCCGGCCTATGTGAAGCCATTCGTCAAACGTCAAAAGAACGATATGGCCGATGCGGAAGCGATCTGTGAAGCCGCGAGTAGACCAACGATGCGCTTTGTTGCCGTGAAAAGTGAAGACACACAGTGCCCGTTCGTTGAACCCGCCCTGTTGAGTGGCTGCACTGGCTGTTACGCTGCTTTAGCAGCGTACGTTCGGTGACGCCGTCTTTGGTGCGCCGCTCCGGGCCAAATCCGATCCCGCCCTCGCCGATGGACAAGGTTACGCCATCGCCGCTGCCGCGCGCCAGATCATGGCAGGTCCCGCAGGAAATGTTGCGATTGCCTGAAAGGATCGGGTCAAAGAACAGGTTGCGCCCAAGTTCAACGATGGCTTCGTCTGGTGCTCCTTCAAAAAGGAAATCACTGTCCCGAAGACTGTCAGGCCATTGCGCCAGCACCTGGTTTTCCGCCCGAGAAGATCCCGGCGTCAGCAGCAACGCCAGCGCCAGGGATGCGCCCGCTACAATGACATAACTTGTCAGCGTCGTTGCGATCAGCGAACCGGTTGAGCCAGGCGCGATGGCCAATTTACAAGCCTTATAAATAGACATGTGATTTCCTTTGGGACTTGGGGCGAATGAGACGCGCGTTGCTAAAGCATGCGGTGTGGGAAGTTAGCATCAGTTTTGAGATCACGCAGATGGTCAAGCCCGACATCCCCCAAGAGATAAGCGGGTAACTCTGGCAGCTTGCGCTGCGCTTGGGCAAGCCGTTGCCGATCACGCCATTTGCGAAATTGTTTCACCAAGCTGTGGACGATCGTCGGTCGGGCAGAGGATACACAGGGGCTGTTTGCGAAGGTCATTGTCTTGCTCCTTTTGCCAGAAGGGTCTGATACCGGGACCGGCCGGCAACTTTACGGTCGCATTGGCTGTCAGAAGATTTGGCCGCGCGCATGGCCACATGCGACGCGATGCGACCTGCGCTCACGCCTGCGGCATAGAAAAATCCCTGAAACACGGGCGCATAGCCTGTGAACCACAGGCCAGGATTGTTGACGTCTTCCTGGCCCATCGGGTGCAGCGGGTAGCCTTTGGCATCCAGCGCTCCGAGATCGCCAAAAAGCTCTTCAAGGTCAGGCCTGTAGCCTGTCGCGCAGATCACAACATCAGGGCGAAGTTTGCGGCCATTCGCTAGTTCGACGGTATAATCGTCAAAGCCAACGACCTGAGGCACGGCCTCAAACCTCCCTGCTTTCAATGCAGCTACAAAACCGTCATCCAGCGCAAATGTCACGCCATCCTTAAGCATGCGAGAGCCGCCGCCCAACTTGTGACGCCGCAAGCCATAGCGCCGCAGATTGCCGAAAAACGCCCATTGCATGAAGCCAAATATCGGATCGAGCGACCACTTTGGAAAACGTGCAAACAGGTTCGCCATGCGTTGCAGCGAAAAGCCAAGGATCTTTGACGGCAGGATCGATGGCCCATGCCGGACTGCCACCCAGACCTGCGCGGGATTGCTGCGTGACAGGTGATTCAGCACGTCCGACCCGGAGTTTCCGGCCCCGACAACAACGACGTTTTTGCCGTCATATTCGGACGGGTCGCCGAAATCTGCAGTGTGAATCACCTTGCCGCCGAAGTCCTCCATTCCCGGCCAAACGGGCATTTCGGGCACTTTTTCGCGCCCGGTAGCCACGACAAGATCAGTGCAGGTATAGCTGCCGTTGTTGGTGTCGACTTGCCAAAGAGCCCCGTCCCGGCGCACCGCCAAAACGGACGTATTGAACACAATCTGCTCTTTCAGCCCCGCCGCATAGTCGCCCAGATAGTCAACCACCGCGTCACGGGGCAAAAACCTGTCTTTTGCGCGTGGCGCAAGATGTCCCGGCAGGCGGGCAAAATGACGGTGGATGTTGAGGCGAAGTTTGGGGTGACGTGCCCGCCAGGGGTCCGCGACGCGATCGGATGCCTCAAGTATTGTGACGGCGATGCCGCGTTTGAGCAGTTCTGTGGCCGCCGCCATTCCGGACAATCCGGCACCGATTACAATCGCATGTGTTGCATGGGGAACAGTCATTTTGGGTCTCCAGCGTAATTGGAAATAACGTTGATTTCTGAAAGAGGTTTGGCACCTACGGCTGAGCCGCGATATGCTTTGAAATGCCCAAAGCGGTGAGTATCGGACATTTCAACCCGCGCGCGGTGTAACCTTAGCTGGCCAGCGCAGTGCAGATTTGCGCCAGATGGCGCTGATCCGTGCCACAGCAACCACCGACAACACGCAAATTGGGCAGAAATTTCCGCAGCTGCGCGTATTGATTGCCCAACTCGACAGGATTGCCATCATCAAGCGTTTCACAGCAGTCAAGTTCTGCATGCGACAGGCGCGACGCATTTGCGCGAAGACCACCAATACGGCGCTTCCAATCTGCGCTTTCGCTGATCGTATCGTCGAAATGATCGGGATGGATGCAGTTGACCATGAAGTATGCCGGCTTCGCAGTGGCGGCATCATCAACCTGGGCGATGGCGTCCTGCAACAGCTCTCCTGTGGGCAGCCTGCCGTCGGTTTCCAACGTGAAACTGACGACGCATGGCACACCAATCTCCGCGGCGGCGTTCGCAAATCCGATTGCTTCTGGCACATTTGTCAGTGTCAGTGCGCTCACCATATCAACGCCAGCGCTGGCCAATACGTCGATCTGCCAAGCATGGTAGACCTGCGCCTCTGCAACAGTCATGATGGACTTCGGATCATAACCGTCGCCGCGCGGACCTATGATGCCGTTCACCAGCACTTCCAGACCCGCACCCAGCGTGTTGCGCATCTCTTTTGCGCTCTCAACCGCTTGCGTGTTTACATCGCGCAGGTGGGTCAGATCATGCCCAAGTTCGCGGCCCCAATCTGGGTTGGCGCGCCATGTGTAGGTATCCAGCACAAATCCCGTTCCGTTTTGGCGGGCGATGTCAAAGATCGCCGAAAAGTAATCGTTGAATGCCGCGCGACCTTCTACCGACTGCGCCAATGGATAGGCGGCAAAGCACGGCATTTCGAAGCCCCGCTCAAACAAGAGCCAGGTTTCAAGTCCGGCATCTGTCAGAAACATCAGGTCAGATTGGTGGGGCAGTTTAACGGGTATCATTTTCGTCTCCATTCAGTCGATCAATGTGTGAAGAAAGACAAACACGCGCGACGTTTGGGTTATCCGTATGCGCCGACAGAGTGCGATACCGCGCGAACCTGTTGCTTTCTGTGCTTAGGTATTGCCCGAGGCTGGCGCCGCGTGATATGCCGCAGAATGACCAAAACGGTGAATATCGGACATCTTCGATGCTGAATGGAAAATCCACCTGTCGGACCGCAGTTCTGACCATGCCCTGTGTCGGAACATCGACCGCCTATTGCATCCTGGATGCGCTCGCCTCTGTCGGGCGTGATTGGGAGCTCTTGCACGGCTCGGCACCCAGGCCGCCCGTTTTTGACACCGCACTGCTGTCATGTGACGGAGCACCCTATCGGGACATCAATGGACGGTGCATCACCCCGGATGGATCGCTGGACAGTTTTGAGAAACCCGATCTTGTCATCATTCCCGACTTTCACTTCGCACCGGGAACTGGTGTCCCGGATGAATTCGCCCCGATGATTACATGGCTCAAGAAAGCACGAGATGACGGAGCCTTGATCACCTCTGTCTGTTCTGGCGCCTATTTGCTGGCCGAAGCCGGGATGCTGGATGGTCTTGATGCGACAAGCCATTGGAGTTTCTGCGATGTCATTGCCCAGCGCTATCCCGAGGTTAAAATGCGCCGCGAACGCATTCTTGTTCCAGCAGGCGATGGACATCGGATCGTGACGGCTGGCGGTGCGTCGTCTTGGGGCGATCTCGTGCTTTATCTGATCGGTCGTATAGCTGGTGCCGATGAGGCCCGTCGCATTGCCAAGATCTACTTGTTGCAGCCCCATACCGAAGGGCAGTTGCACTATGCCTCTCTTACTGCCGGGGCACAGCACGATGATGGGTTGGTTGCAGACGCGCAGGTTTGGGCCGCTGACAACTACGCATTGCCGACACCGGTCGCCGCCATGGCAGCAAGAAGCGGCCTCACCGAACGCAGCCTGTTGCGCCGTTTTCGAAAAGCCACCGGGCAAACACCGGTTGACTATATCCAGACGCTGCGGATCGAAGAAGCAAAGCAAATGCTGGAAACAACTGATCTGCCAATCGATGAAATTGCCGGAGAGGTTGGGTATACAGAAACGTCAAGTTTTCGAAATGCGTTTCGACGATATGTTGGAATGCCAGCATCGACCTACAGAAAGAAGCGGCTTCTGCTGACCCGAGTTGATTCCGAGAACGGCTGAGCATCAGGCTTTGCTCCTGCAAATTTTAATTTTGTCTGGTCCTGGGTGGCACGAACCGCAGCAGAACGGTTTCTTTGAATCTGCACACGATTTTCAGTCAAAACAGTGCTCACGAAAGTACAAACTGCGCGCCTGTGACTTGGAGTGATTGCACTGCGTCCATGTTCTTGGACACCGGGGTAAATTACCCCAACCTGTTTGACAATTGAGGCTTCTCAATCAGATGACAGGAGGTTCCTAGGACAGCCGCAGATCTGCACTTTCCTACATAGAAGGCGCAGCGGCAAGTAAACTTCAGAGCAACAATCTGTCATTCGTGCTGTGAGGCCGAAGGGTATCCGAAGGCACACGAGCCTCTGTTGAGAAATGGATGGAAGACGAACTGATGGTCGGTTCCGGGTGCCTTTAGCCGGGCAGATTTCATGAACGCCTTCACATCTCGACAGACCGATACGCACGGATTGTCCGTGACTGGGTCACGTCGATCTGTCTCGAGGCGAGCGCCTACGGCACCCATTCAATGAGGAGAACCAAGGTCACTCAGATCTACAAAGAGACCGGAAACCTTCAAGCTGTTCAACTTCTTCTCGGCCACACCAAGATGGGCAGCACTGTCGGATACCTAGGTGTAGAACTCGAGGATGCCTTGGCGATCACCGAAGCCATTGAACTCTAGGTTGGAGGGCCGCTCGAGAGGGCGGCCCCTTGCTGACTTCCCGCACGAGGTCAATTGCTGCAGCGCAGCTTCTCCAAGCCTGCCGTTCATTCGCTTCCAGACAGAGAGCCAAATACATGTCCGATGGCTATCTATCAAACCGTCCCTTTGGTTTTCCCAGGCGTGGAGGAAGGGATCGCAGCTTGTGCCTGGTCTTAGGTTTAGGCTTTTTCAGCGGGTTGGCCTCTATCTCTCGCCGGCCTAGTTCGGTTATGCGATAGCCACGAGTTTCGAACCATTTGTTGATACCAGCCTCGATCATCCTCCAACCTTCAAGATCGGAAAGCGTTTTAATACCGATACCGGGCGATAACTTGTTGCGAGAGACAAATATCAACTCCCCGTTACTGCGAGAATCCTCGTAGTCGCATTCTTCGCGTAGCTTTCGGAGTGCATCGAAGTGCCGCTTGGTAAGTTCGGGGTTCATCTCTAAACTCGCCATTTTTTGAAAATGAATGTCGCAGAACGAACGTTAATGGAGCGCAAGCCCGCTGCAAACTCACCGCATATCTCAAAGCCCCATTTCAGATTGAGCCGTTCTGGAAAGCATGGTTCCCGGGAGATTTTGGTTTCCGTTTCGTGCCCATGACCCGACTAAACGGCTACCAATTCAGCGATTTTTGTCGCGACTTCGGCCATCGTCTCTTCAGCGGTACTCAGACCGGCTCGGGAGGCGAGCAAGAGGCTAACCTTCTCAAGATCTTCATAGGTCGTTCCATGTGCAACCGGGATAAGCCGCTCGCGCCGAAGGAGTGCCGAAAGCTCTTTGTCTGCGACGCCTTCAGCGGGAAGGCGCTTTAGCATGGCTGGAGTCACCAGAACGATGCCGACACGCGAATTCACCAAACCTTTGTCGATAGCACGCATCATCGGCACACCTAGGCCAAGGTCTTTCTCGCTGAACCATACGCGGACACCTGATGCTTCCAACAGATCATACAATTCCTTCGCTGATCCCTGCCTGTCGTCCCACGCGTGGCAAAGAAACACATCTCGAAGGTCAGGCTGCGAGACTGCTAGGCTCTCTACGTTTTCTCGAACTGGTGTAAGTGTTCGCACTTGGGCCGGTGTATAGACAACAGACGAACCTGCTCGTGACCAGCGTGGCTTCGCGGTGCCATTGCCTCCACCACCGCCACTTCGCCAGTTTCTTGATGATGAGTAGGATGGGGTGGAATATGACGCGGTTGAATAGGAACTATATCCCCCATAGCCGCGAGAACGACCACCACGACACGCAGGGCAGTTCGCGGCGCCACTAGCGGTACGGTGGCCATTTACTGGTGCTGTGCATTGTGCCATATTCATCCCTTATCTTGGTAGGTGCATGGAAGTTTCGGTTTATTGACTGGTATTTACGAAATTGGCCCCAACTTGGTAGGATCAGCTCAATTCGCGTAGATTCATCGTTTGCGGGCAATCACCAAAAGCTCCGACGCTTTGACTTGGCTGGCATTTTATCTGACTTTCGGCGATTGGCAGCCGTTTGCAGCGCTTGTAGGTTTCGCCGACTGTCAGATCCTCCCTTAGAAGACGGCTTGATGTGATCAACCTGCCAACCCATCGGGCTATTTCTACCATATGCAGCCTTGTAGATCACATTTCCCTTCGAATCTCTTCTATATTGATTTGGGTTTTTCCCGCGAACAGGTGCCGCTTTCCCCCAGACGTGTTCGATATCGCTTTTCTTGATCGGCATAGCCGTTGTCCTTTTGTTAAATTTAGCCTGCAGGTCAACCTTTGGGTGGATAGGGATCATTGCCATGTGAGTCTCGGGCGCGGATCTGACCATTGCGTCCGTGAATAAGAAGCTCTGACCCTTGATTTTGCGAGATGCTCCGTCCCGCATCAATTGCTTGCTGCTGCGTTGCGTGGACTGATGTCGCCCGCTGGGCCCCAGCCCCGCGAACTGCCCATCCATTTTCATGAGGTACAATATGCTGGTTTCGTTTCGACATTTTCTTTCCTTGTTTCAGTCTGATCCGAAGTTTTCGAATCTCATGATCGGAAGTTGCATGGTTAACGGGAAGTTGTCAATGTAAACATTTAATCGTTTATATTATAAACATTTGTTTGTAATATTGACACGCTTAGGTTTCGCAAGGTAACAGTGTCCATGTCCAGAAATACAATCTATATGGCCTTTGGAGACAATATGTCGTCCAGGCGAAAACAGCTCAACCTGACACAAAATGACCTAGCAACGCGGACTGGTCTCTCACGTGCGTCGATAGCAAACATGGAGCGAGGCCACCAAAATGTCGCGCTTCACCACCTGTACGCCATAGCCTCGGCCTTAAATGTTGCGAGTGTTTCGGATTTGTTGCCTTCGTTAAAAACAGTTGCGAAAACTCAAGAGGAGGACGATATGCTGCCAACAAATGAAGCCCTGTCAGACACAAGCAGAGCAAGCGTCAACGACTTGATTAGAAAAGCTTTGAAACAGGGTGACCAAAAGAGACAGGGACGATGACGCCCGATAAGAAACGGGCAAGGGAAGCTGCGCAAGTGGTGCTAGAGGAATTTGGCATCAAACGCATTCCCGTACCCGTTGAGCGAATAATAAAATCCAAGAATATTATGCTAGAGTATGCCCCGCTTGATGAAGAACTGTCCGGAATGGCGTACACTCAAGATGGGATTTCTATAATCGGCATCAATGCCTTGCACCATCCAAACCGTCAGCGTTTTTCGGCAGCGCATGAGTTGGGACATCACGTTTTACATGCAGCAGAGATAAATGAAACAGTTCATGTTTCCAAAGGCCTGCGCGCATTGAAGCGCGATCCTGTATCTTCTCAAGGCAGCGACCCTTTGGAAATTGATGCTAATACATTTGCTTCGGAACTCTTGATGCCTGAAAAATTCTTACTCGAAGAAATTGGACCGGATGGTTTGGATATGGAAGACGAAACAAGTGTTGAGAAACTGGCAAAAAGATTCCGAGTTAGTGTTGCAGCAATGAAGTTCCGCCTAGGTGGTCTGATATGAGGTAATTTTATTGGCCTTTGTATTCTTTGATACTGAGACAACTGGGCTCCACAAGGGCTTCGACCAGATCGTCCACTTTGCAGCGATCAAAACCGATGAAAATCTCAGTGAGATCGAGCGGTTCGAGATCCGTTCTAGGCTTAACCCGAACGTTGTTCCACACCCCGAGGCATTGGCAGTCACCGGATTGCCAATAGAACAGCTCATCAACAAAGAGCAGCCATCTCACTATGAAATGATGCGGAATGTGGAGGCGAAACTGTATAGTTGGTCGCCTTCCATTTTCCTCGGGTATAACTCTATCAAGTTTGATGAAGAAATGCTCCGGTACGCGCTATTTCAAACTCTTCATCCAGCCTATTTGACCAGTTTTCATAACAACGGGAGAAATGATGTCTTGTCATTAGCTTTGGCTGCTTACGCCATCGCCCAAGATGCTATTGCAGTCTCGTTGCGGGACGATGGGACACCCATCTTTCGCCTCGCCGAGTTAGCAGCAGCAAATGGAATATCTGTAAGCAGCGCTCATAACGCGATGTCTGATGCAGAAACAACGCTCTTTCTATGTAAGAGAATAATGCGGCAATGCCCGGAGCTATGGCAGCGCTTTGTGCGCTTCTCGAGCAAAGCAGCTGTTTCAGAGTTCATTTCAACTGAAGAAGGATTTCTTCTGACAGAGATTTATAAGAACAGAGCCTATCACACGCCGGTTGCGTTCATTGGAGAAGACCCAAACCCTGGAAATGGGCGACTTTGCATCGACTTACGGTTGAACTTTGATGAACTTGCATCATTGACCACTCAGGAGCTGCATGCGCTTCTGTCGCGCAAACCTTGCCCTATCCGAAGAATCCAAACAAACACGGGCCCAACTATAACCCCTCTCTGGGAGGCCGAGGAAGGCTTGCTGGGAGACCTTGGCATCGACGCGTTAGAAGATCGAGCCAGTACGATAGCTGATGACGACGAGTTGAAGCATCGGTTAGTTGAGGTTTACTCAAATAGCCGTGAACCATTTGCAGAACCCACACATATCGAAGAAAAACTGCACGGCATCTGGCTAAGCGATGCAGACTCAGCGCGTGCACGCCAGTTCCATAAGACACCATGGCCTGACAGGTACGAAATCATCCAGACTATGGAGGATGAGCGGTTGCGCGAATTTGGAACGCGCTTGATATTTTTTGAAGCCCGCTCTTGCTTGCCTAAAGAAGTCGTTGACCGACTAGATCGTGAGACTGCAGAGCGGCTGGCACATCCAGACGACAAACCGATGTCATTGAGACGGTGTCTCGACGAAATCCGTAAGTTGGAAGAGACCAGAAATGGTGATCAGCCGATGCCTGACATTTTGAATGGATTTCGAGAATACGTCACGAACCGCAAAGCAAGGGTTTCCGCATTCTTGAATGGATGATGATTAGATTGACAGTGGACAATCAGGTCACGAATGAATGTCCGCTCTTGCATGCCCCTCTCAACTCTTCGCGAATGCAGCGAATGTCGGCTCTCCGCCCGCCAGTCAGGATACCGCGCCGCATAAGGTTGAAGCCAGGCAGCTGTCTCACTGTTCACGAAGTGTGGAACTGGGCAGTAGGCTGTCCACTGACAATCTATTGCAGAGCTGCCTAATAGAATAGTTAACATCGCCTTTTTTTCGTCGGCTGCAGCCCGCCGTTAACGTTCAAAAGAAGGCATAAGGCAGCATTGCTGACGCAAAGGAAGAGAGTTGGCCTCTAGAGGAAGCCATCACTGAAATTTTACAAAGGAATTAGTGGCGGACCGAGGAGGATTCGAACCCCCGACCCCTTGATTCGTAGTCAAGTACTCTATCCAGCTGAGCTATCGGTCCACTTGGTGAAGCGCTGTCTAGACCCAGTGATCGGAGGGCGCAACCCCATTTTCGGTATCTTAGGTCAAAAAGTTTCGTCGCCGCGCGGCAGGCGAATGTCGAAGCTTGTTCCGGTCCGATCCGTCTCTTTCAGGCGCAAGTCTCCGCCGTGTCCGCGGACCAGTTCGGCGGCAATCGCCAGACCGAGGCCCGAGCCGCCCTTGCGCATACCACCCTGAAACGGGGTGAACAGGTGCTCGCGCGCCTTGGGCGGCAATCCCGGTCCGGTGTCGCTGATCTCGATATGCCATTCCTCGTCAGACTGGGATGCCGCAATCAGGATGGTGCCGGGCTTGCCCGTGGCGGCGATTGCCTGGCGGGCATTGCGCACAAGGTTCATCACGATGCGGAACAATTGTTCGGGATCGGCCCGGACGGTCATACCTTCGGCGATCTCCATTCCGAATTCGATTTCGGCATCACCGACCGCCAACGCCTCGCTGGCGACCACATCCGCGATCACATCGCGTAAATCGACCATCGTCAGTGTCGGCGCGGGCTCTTCCGCGCGACCAAAGGCCAGCGTGCTTTCGCACAGCGACACGGCGCGGGTGATCGAGCCCACCAGTTTCGGCGCCATACGCCGCACGAGCGGGTCGTCGCTGGTCTCGATCCGGTCAGTGAACAGTTGCGCGCTGGTCAGGATGTTGCGCAGGTCGTGGCTGACCTTGGCCACTGCGCCGCCCAGTTGTGCCAGCCGTTCGCGCTGCTTCAGTGCATGGGTCAGTTGGGTCTGCAACATCAGCAGCGCGTCTTCCGCCTCGCGCAGTTCGGTGACCGAGGCATTGGGGCTGATGATACCGCGCGCATCCTCTGGTGCATTTGCATAGCGCTGCATATATCCCACCACGCTGCGGATCGGGCGCACCAACAGCGCACGTACCGCGAGAAACAGCATCGACGCAGTGATAATCGAGATGAAAAGCGACAATGCCAGAATACGCAGACCATAGTCGATCATCGCCATGCGCAGCGGCTCGGTCTCCATCGTGATCTCGATCAGCAGACCGGCATCACGCACCGGTTCGCCGATCACCCGGATGATCTGATTGTCGCGATCGCCCAGACGCAGCATGGCGTCGCGGATCAGCACCCAGGCGCTGGCCATACGCAGGTCATAGGTCTGCGCGATCTGGCCGGGAATGGGCGAGGACAGCATCAGCTGCCGCATCTCGTCACGGCGCAGGACCACGTTGTAGACCCCGGCGTTTTCCAGCAACTCGGCCTCAAGCTCTTCGGCCAGCATGTCATCGGCCAGCAGCGCCAGCGAGGCGATCTGGGCGCGTTCCAGCCGGTTGAGCAGGAAATCCTCGCGGAAGCGGGCGATCGACGGCACGAAAATCAGCACTTCGGCCAGCATGACAAACACCGTTGTCAGGATCAGAAATCTGCCCGAAAGCGAGTTCAGCATGTCACCTTTCCGGTCAGGGTATCCATTTCTGGACGAAACCGACCACCCGTTTCACAGTCTGGCTTTCAAACAGCCTTGGCGAGAAATAGGCCCCCGCAGCGCGTTTGTTGACCTCTCCGATGGTCGGATAGGGCGATACCATCGCGGCGACTTCACTCATCTTCAGGTTATTGGCCAGAGCGAGCGACCACAAGTTAATCAATTCACCGGCTTGATGGCCGACGATTGTCACGCCCACGGGGCGGCCCTTGACCACCATTACCTTGATAAAACCAGTGGTTTTCCGTTCGGCGATGGCGCGGTCATTGTGGTGATAATCAAAGCGCACGACCTCGATCCGGGTGGGATACTGGGTCCGCGCCTGCATCTCTGTCAGGCCGACCTGGGCCAGTTCCGGGTCGGTATAGGTGGCCCAGGGGATATGGCCGGTCTTTGCCTTCGACGGCAGACCGAACAGGGCCGAGCGGATGATGACACCCGCCTGATACCCGGCCACATGGGTGAATTGCAGGCCGCCTGCGACGTCACCGATGGCATAAACCTTCTTGTTGGTGGTGCGCAGGCCGTCATCGACCTTGATGCCGGTGGGTGTGGTTTCGACCCCTGCCGCCTCAAGGTTCAGCCGGTCGGTATTGGATTTGCGACCCACCGCCAGCAGCAGGTGAGTGCCGGCAAAGCTGCGCCCGTCCTCAGTCGTGACGGTAATCGCACCAGCCTGCCCGGCAATCTCGGAGACCAGCGCATCCTCGGCGATCTCGACGCCTTCACCGCGCAGCGCATCCAGCACCACGGCAGCCGCTTCGGGGTCGTCCTTGCCCAGCGCCTTCATGCCTTCGATGACGGTGACCCTGCAACCTAACCGCACATGCGCCTGCGCCATTTCCATGCCGATGGGACCGCCGCCGATGATCAGCAGATGCTCGGGTTTTTTCCGCAGTTCGAACAGGGTTTCGTTGGTTTCATAGGGCACCGAATCCAGCCCCGGAATCGGCGGGACCAGCGGAGAGGATCCGGTCGCGATCACCACCCGGCGGGCCGAGATCACCTGATCGCCCGCCTGCACTTCGGTCGGAGAGATGAACCGACCATAGTCCCGGATCACCCGCACGCCAAAGCCTTCGAAACGGTCCTGGCTGTCCATCGGAGTGATCTGGGCGATCACGTCATGCACATGATCCTTGGCGGCGGCATAATCCACCTGCGGTGCCACATTCGCCACGCCAAACGCCGCGCCTTGGGTCTGATCATGGGCGCGCTTGGCGCTGGCAATCAGCGCCTTTGAGGGGACGCAGCCGAAATTCAGGCAATCGCCGCCCATCTTGTGCCCTTCCAGCAAGGTCACGTCCGCACCCATCTGGCTGGCACCGGCGGCCACGGACAGGCCACCGGACCCGGCCCCGATGACCAGAATATCCGTCTTGATCTGGGACACTCTTCAGCCCTCTTTTTTGCCGCGCAGGGCGCGAATGATGATTGGCAGGGCGGCCAGAATGCACAGACCCAGAATCGGCCCGATAATAAAGGGTTCCCACAGCAGCGACAGATCCGGCGTCTCGCCCCGGTCGAATACACCGCCCAGACCCACCCCGATCCAGGTGAAGACGATCGCGCCCGGAATGATGCCCAGCGCTGTGGTCATCACGAAGTTGCGCAGCTTCACGCCAACCAGAGCCGGGACGAGATTGGCCACGAAGAACGGCACCGCAGGGACCAGCCGCAGCAGGAACAGCACCGAAATTTCATTCTCGCGCAGACCGTCCCGCAGCTTTTTGATCGTGCCTTCCGATGCATCCAGCTTGGCCGTCAATGTGGCCCCCAACCCCCAGCGCGCGGCCAGAAAGATCGCGGTCGCACCGATGGTTGCCGACACCACGTTCAGCCCGGTGCCCATGGTCAGCCCGAACAGGAACCCCCCGGTCATCGAGGCAACCGCCGCGCCGGGCAGCGAAAACGCCACGATCAGCACGTAGAGGCCGACAAAGGCAGCCGCCAGCGTCACGTAATTGCCGTCGCGAAAGGCCAGCAGCGCCTCGCGATTGTCGCGCAAGGTCTCGAAGCTCAGATAGTCGCCCAATGTGACCGCGCCGATGACGGCAACGCTCAGCAGAATCAGCAGCGGTATGTGCCGCGCCAATCCCCGGCGGGGCAGGTGTGTCGTTTCAGTCATGGATTTCGGCTTCTCGTCGGATTTCATCTTGCCCCCAACATGCGCCGTTGCGCCTCCGGGCAACAGGTGCATCACAACGCCTTGAAGTTTTGCCCGCCAAATGTGAGGGAACGCAACGGAATCTGCCGGGATTGAAACCTTTCGCCGACCAGCCGGGCCATTTTGTTGCAAAAGACGCGTGCGGGGGTTTGACTTACCTGCGAAGGGGCCGTAAAGGACGGGCTTCGAATAACAGACCGGGAGGCGATTCCGCGCCGCACCCGACCGCATGAGATGGAGACGGAGCGATGAAACGCACCTATCAGCCTTCGAACCTGGTTCGCAAACGCCGCCACGGTTTCCGCGCGCGTATGGCCACCAAGGCCGGCCGCAAAATCCTGAACGCCCGCCGCGCACGTGGCCGTAAATCGCTGAGCGCGTAAACCGCTCACCGATCAGGTTAGACACATGACGCCGCCGGAGGCCCCCATGGATGGTTCGACCAGCCAAGGGAATACCCCTCCGGCGGCGTCCGTTTGCGTGCCCGAAACAGGCGCGATCACCGTGTTGCGCAAGCGCAGCGACTTCCTGAAGGCGGCGCGCGCGCGGCGGCAAGGCACCGCCTCAATGATGGTACAGGCGCGTCGGCGCGGGGATGATGACGCCGCCGGAACGCGCGTCGGCTTCACCTGTTCCAAGAAGGTGGGCAATGCGGTGGCCCGCAACCGCGCCAAGCGACGCCTGCGCGAGGCCGCGCGGCTGGTGCTGCCTGAGCTGGGCAAGTCCGGTTGGGACTATGTGCTGATCGGGCGTCGCGACGCGACCGCAGACCGGCCGTTCGAGATGCTCCTGCAGGACCTGCGCCACGCCCTGCGCAAACTGCACGCGAGCAAACCATGACCCCGCTTGCCCATGTTTTTGCGCTGCCCGTGCGGCTCTATCGGCTTCTCTTCAGCCCCTGGGTCGGATTCAACTGCCGCTATCAGCCCACCTGCTCGGCCTACGCGCTGGAGGCGCTGGAGAAACACGGTGCGATCAAGGGCAGCTGGATGGCCGTCAAACGTATCGCGCGCTGCCACCCGCTGGGCGGCGACGGTTATGACCCTGTGCCTGACGACAAACCGAGCGATTAGGGGGCTTCGATCAGGCCCAGATTGCCCTGCGTGGTCCGCGCCCGGGTTGGAATCACCTCGCGGTCCAGCTTGCCCAGCAAGGTGTGATGCAGGTCCTCATAGAATCGCGGTGCGTCGAAATACCAGCTGTGGCTGGCCGATTTACCGTCATCATAATCATCGCGGGTTTTGTTGAAGAACGCGCCGCAATACAGATTGACCGCCTTCTCATGATGATCCCGGGGCATACCGACCCGACCCAGCCGACGCGAGACCCCCACCCGCTTGATCTCGGACACCGACAGAATCTCGTCAAACGGGCTGTAATAGCAGGTCAGCCGCGTGCAGCGGCGCAGCAGGGATGAGGTCTTGGGGTTTCCCATCGTGAAGGATTTCGACGACACATCCGCCGCCACAAAGGCGATCTGGCTGGTGGTCCAGCTGGTCTGCGCGGTGACGTGGTCATCATCGGCGTAATCCATCGCTTCGCGGACCAGATAGGTACCCATGGAATGGGCCAACACATGAATATTGTAGCGGCAATCCGCCGTCTGCATCCGCGACAACCGGTTGATACCGTGGACAAACAGCTTGTCCGCCGACCGGCGCGCATCGGCCCGGTCGGCGTTATACCCCAGCAACGACCCGTCGCTGGGCCAGTCAAAGCTGATGACAACGCCGTTGAACCCATGCGCCTCGAGCCCGGCCCGGATTTTGCGGTGGCGTTCGAGCATCTCGAATTGCTCGGTGTTGAAGCCATGCACGAAGACCACGATATGGCCGTTCTCTTCGTCGGTTGCACAGGCGGCCTCTTGCACGAGGCCGACCCATTCCGAGACAGGCTTCTCGTGCTGCCGCACGGGTTGCTGAACCCCGGGTGGAATGGCCAGATAGCGCGCGGCCCCCAGCTTGTTGGAATAATGATCTCCGCTGCGGGCGCGGACGGAAAAGAAATAGTCCATGACTCAATCCTCTCTAAAATACCTGTCAAGCATAGCACAAGCTGCGCGCCGGATCAGGTCTTTGCAGCGCCGCGCTTCCATGGCATATGCCCGAAAGCCTGAGGAGAACCACAATGCTGGACGATGACAGCGACATCCATCCCCTGTTCGCCGGGGCGCCCTCGACCACCGAGTTCAAGAAGCTGCGCAAACGGATCGTCCGCCACACCCGCGAGGCGATCGAACAATATGGCATGGTCGAGCGTGGCGCAAAATGGCTGGTCTGCCTGTCTGGCGGTTATGTCAACTGAACCACTACCGACTGGCGTCTGTAGGATCGGCGATGTGGTTTTGAGGTATTGCAGGACGATGTCTTCGGTGATGGCGCCGTTGGTGGTGGAGAAATATCCCCTACCCCAGAACCGGCGCCCCCAATAGCGCCTGCGGATCGCGAGAAACTCCCGTTGCACCTGGTGTGACGAACGGCCCTTCATCTTGCGCACCAGGT
>NZ_JAMFMB010000037.1 GCF_023502395.1 Ruegeria spongiae
AGACCTCGGAAATCCCGAAATCGATCTTGTGCCGCTCGGTGCGGGTGTCGTGGAAGAACATCAGGATCAGGATCAGCGTGATGGCGATCAACCCGGCTGCCACGATGAACGGCAGTTGCAGCGTCGCATAAGGCCCTAGGATACGGGTATCGCTCAGCAGACCGGCGATTAGCGGCCCGGCGACCAGACCCAACGCGGCGGCGGCCACAACGCGGCCCATATTGCGAGTGCGTTCGTCATCGTCGCGGCTGACATCCACCAGCGCGGCCTGCGCGATCGGCTGATTTCCGGCGGTAAACCCGGATATCGCGCGGCCCAGCAGCAGCAGGTAGTAATTCGACATCTCGACCGCGACCACGGTCAGGATATAGCCCGCCAACGCCCCGATCAGGCAAATCACGATCCCATTCTTGCGACCTATATAATCCGAAAGTTTCGAGATATAGGCGGCCCCGAAAAACCAGAAGATATAGAAGGTCGAGAGCAGCGCGCCATACATCAGGTTGCGAGTATTGTGACCGGTGTCCGCAGCAAGAAATGTGCTATCCGGGCTAATCAACAGCGTGCTGATGATCGGCAGAATCAGCCCCTGCCCCATCACGTCGACAAACACCACCAGCATCAGGGAAAGGCGCAGCATGATCATGTTCATTTCCCTCCAAGCATCTCGCGCCTTTAGCATTGCGCCAAGCCCTTTGAAAAACAATGTCTTCCTGAAAATATCGAAGGCGAAGGTGCCATCTCTTGCCTGGGGGCCTGCGCCGGAGGTTGTGCGTCGGCAAAACGTCGCGACCCCATAAATCTCAGTATGACACCAGCGTATTTGCTGCTACGCAGAAACCACAACAAGACGACTCGACGTTGCCCGTGAGAAGGAGGCGAACATGCCTGTGACCAATCCCTGGCTCGACTATGTGGTTGATGCCAGCCAGCGAACCGCCCTGTTTCTGGATATCCTGCGGGAGCGCGGCAACCAGTATAACGCCCACATCACCGCCACGGCCCCCAATGTTCTGGGCTTTGAGTATGACGTGGTGATGGATGGCCGCGACCTGCCAGAGCCGGTCAACTACGCGTTGATCCGCATCAAGCCGCCCAAAAGCGTCACAATCGACCTGCACAAACGCCCCTTTGTCGTCATCGATCCGCGCGCCGGCCATGGCCCCGGCATCGGCGGCTTCAAGGCCGACAGCGAGATCGGCGTGGCGCTGGCCGCCGGGCATCCCTGCTATTTCATCGGCTTCCTGCCAGAGCCCGAACCGGAACAGACCATCGAAAAGGTGATGCGCGCCGAGGTGACATTTATTGAACATGTGGTCGCGACGCACCCACAGGCGGATGGCAAACCGGCAGTGATCGGCAATTGCCAGGCAGGCTGGGCAGTGGCGATGCTGGCCTCTTACCGGCCCGATCTGTGCGGCCCAATCATTCTGGCAGGCGCGCCGCTCAGCTATTGGGCGGGGGTGCATGGCAAGAACCCGATGCGTTACAGCGGCGGATTGCTGGGCGGCAGCTGGCTGACCGCGCTGACCGGTGATCTGGGCGCGGGCAAGTTCGACGGCGCCTGGCTGGTGCAGAATTTCGAAAACATGAACCCCGCCAATACGTTGTGGGCCAAGCAGCACAACGTCTATGCCAAGGTCGATACCGAACGTGAACGCTATCTCGAATTCGAACGCTGGTGGGGCGGGCATGTAATCCTGAACGCCGAAGAGATGCAGTTCATTGTCGACAACCTCTTTGTGGGCAACAAGCTGCCCACCGGTGGGGTGGTGACGAGCGATGGCATCAGACTGGATTTCCGCCGCATCAAATCTCCGATCATCTGTTTCTGTTCCAAGGGCGATGATATCACCCCGCCGCAACAGGCGCTGGGATGGATCACCGACCTTTATGAAAGCGTCGATGCGATCCGCTCGCACGGGCAGACCATCGTCTACGCGGTGCATGACAAAGTTGGCCATCTGGGCATTTTCGTGTCGGGCAGCGTCGCCAGGAAGGAACATCGCGAGTTCGCCTCAAATATCGATTTCATCGACTGTCTGCCACCGGGGCTTTACGAGGCGGTGCTGACTCCCAAGACCGGGGATGAGCCCGACGCCGATCTGGACCCGACCGACTACATCACCCGCTTCGAGGCACGCGATCTGGACGATATCCGCGCGCTGGGTCACAACGATCTGGAGGATGAGCGCCGCTTCGCCGCGGTGGCCCGCCTGTCCGAGATCAACACGGGGCTCTACAACACTTTCGTGCATCCCTGGATGGAGGCGCTGGTGACCCCGCAAATGGCCGAAGTGGCGCGCGAGATGCATCCGTTACGGCTGGGCTACAAACTGGCCTCGGACGTAAACCCGCTGATGAACAGCGTCAGGCTCTGGGCTGACCATGCGCGTGAGAACCGCAAACCGGTCGATCCCAACAACCCGTTCTGGGTGATGCAGGAACAGGTCTCGGACGGAATCACCACGGCGCTGGAAACCTATGGCCAACTGCGCGATCAGGCCGCTGAGGCGATGTTCATGGCGACCTACAGCAACCCGCTCATGCAGGCGATGCTGGGACTCAGTGCCAGTGACGGGCCGCCACGGCCGCATCCGGGCCTCGACCCCGAACACCGCGCCTTTGTCGCGCAACGGATCACCGAGCTAACCGCGAAGATGGCAGAAGGTGGCGTCAAGGAGGCAGCGGTACGCGCCCTGCTCTATGTGCTTTGGCCCAACCGCGCCGCTGATGAGCGCCGGTTTGAAATTGTTGATCGCTTGCGCGAGGACGACGAACAATCGCTTCAGGATTTCAAGGACATGCTGCGTGAGCAGTTCCTGATGCTGCTGGTCGACGAGGATCGCGCCATCGAAACCCTGCCAGACCTGATGGCCGGGCAGGCAAAGGAACGGGACGAGGTGCTCGCCATGATCCGCCTGATCGCCGGTACCGGCGGCCCGCTCAGCCCGGAATCGGAGGAACGTCTGGCACAGATCGAAAAGTTGTGGGACACCCCACAGCCCGCCAATACCGGCAAGCGGGCGCGCAAGCAGAGCTGATAGCGATCAGCTCTGACTCTGCACGACATTCCAAATTTAAGCCAGAACCGCGCTGATCAGATAGAAAATGATCCCCGACAGGATCGCAGCGGCCGGAACGGTAATGACCCAGGCTGCGAGGATGGTCATGAAATGGGATCTGCGCACCAGTTTGCGCCGCCTGCGCTCTTCTGGCGGATAATTTGTGCGATCGGGCATTTTGAGGCGCGCATTCCGGATGCGCCGCTCGGCGTCCCATTCCCGAAAGAAGCCGACGCCAAATACACCACCTACGGCAATGTGGGTTGAACTGACGGGCAAGCCAAGCCAACTGGCCACGATCACCGTAATCGCAGCCGACAGCGCCACACAATAGGCGCGCATCGGGTTGAGCTTTGTGATCTGGCCGCCGACCATGCGGATCAGTTTCGGCCCAAACAGCAACAGGCCAAAGGATATTCCGAACGCGCCGATGATCATTACCCAAAGCGGAATGCTGATCGCGTCCGTGAAGCTGCCCGATTGAGAGGCCTGCACAATTGCGGCAAGCGGACCGACGGCGTTTGCCACATCATTTGCGCCATGGGCGAAACTCAGCAGCGCCGCCGACACCACCAACGGAATGCCAAACAGCACCTTGAGCGACTTGTTCCGGTTCTCCAGCCCCTGCGATTGTCTGCGGATCACCGGGATCATCACAATCCAGACCAAAACACCGATGGCCGCGCCGATCATCAACGCCGTTGTCAGGTCGATCTTGATGATCTTTTTCAGGCCCTTCAGGGCAAGATAGGATGCGAACGCACCGGCCATGATGCCGACAAGGATGGGCACCCACCTGCGCGCCGCGGCAATCTTGTCGTCGCGGTAGATGATCCTGGACTTGATCAGCCATAGGAACATGGCGGCGATGGCCCCTCCCAGAACAGGCGAGATCACCCAGCTGGCCGCAATCTTGCCCATGGTTGACCAGCTGACGGCGGCAAAACCAGCCGCCGCGATGCCCGCGCCCATGACACCGCCGACCACCGAATGGGTCGTGGAAACCGGTGCCCCGATCCAGGTTGCCAGGTTGACCCACAGCGCCGCCGACAAAAGCGCAGCCATCATGGCCCAGATAAAGACCGAGGCCGTGCCCATGCTTTCCGGCGCAATGATGCCCTTGGCGACAGTGGACACAACGTCTCCGCCTGCAATCAGCGCACCCGCGCTTTCAAAGACGACCGCAATGGCGATGGCCCCGCCCATGGAAAGCGCATTCGCCCCCACCGCAGGTCCCATGTTGTTGGCCACGTCATTGGCGCCGATGTTCAGCGCCATATAGGCCCCGAGACAGGCAGCGATGATCACGATGAACGAATTGTTCTCCTGCCCGAAGAGCGACATGGCAGCGATGCCCGCCAACAGAACAAAGACCAGCGACACGCCCACGCCGACCATTGGGCGTGACACATAGCCGGTTGCCGTTTCAAGCCTGGAGAACCGTGCAAGGTCCCGGTCGAGTGTTTCCAGATGGCGCGGATCGCCTTGTTGTTCTGTCATAGTTGTGGTCCCCACAGTTGGGAAAGACGCTTAGCGCTGTCAGAACGCCAAATGCAACCGGTCAATGAAAGCGAAAGGTTTTTTTGCCGAATGAGGTAAACCACAAAGCAAGCCAGCTTCTTTCGTCAATTCTCCAGAGATAACCATATGCTGCAACGCGCAACCAAGACTTTTTCCTTCGGATCATCCCTGCTCAACATGAAATCAGCCTTTGCCGTCAATCTTTTGCCATCGCACGCTCGTTCAGTGCGCGCGAGGCGGCGCGGGCGATGATGCGTTCTTCGTCGGTGGGGATGACCAGCACCTTGGTTCTGCCGATGCCGATGCTCATCTCGTTGTCAGTGTTGGCGCGTGCATCCAGTGTGATGCCCATCCAGTCCATGCCATTGCAGATCCGCGCCCGGATCGCGGCCGAATTCTCACCGATGCCGCCGCAGAACACCACCCCGTCGATGCCGTGCAGGCTGGCCGCCAGCGCGCCCAGCTCGCGACGGGCACGGAAGGTGTAATACTCGATCGCCATTTCCGCCTCGAGCTGTTGTGAGGCCTCCAGCGCCCGCATGTCGTTTGTCGCGCCTGACAGCCCCTTGAGACCGCTTTCATTGTACAGAAGCTTGGTCAACTCGCTGGCCGACAGCCCCTCCTGATCCATCAGATACAGCACCACGCCCGGATCGAGCTGACCGCAACGGGTGCCCATCGGCAGGCCATCCAGCGCTGAAAACCCCATGGTTGAAGCAATCGAGCGCCCGTTCAGCACCCCGCACATCGACGCGCCATTGCCCAGATGCGCAATCACCACGCGGCCACTGGCCAGTTCGGGGTCGATCCGGGCAAGCGTGCCGGTGATGTAGTCATAGGACAGCCCGTGAAATCCATAGCGGCGCACGCCCCGGTCGTAATATTTCAGCGGCAGGCCAAACGTGTCGTTGACCCAGGGGTGATTGCGGTGAAAGGCCGTATCGAAACAACCGATCTGCAGCGCGTCGGGGAAAGCCTCGATCGAAGCGCGTACGGCGGCGAGGTTATGCGGCTGGTGCAGCGGCGCCAGGGGTTCGAGCAGGGCCAGCTTTTCCATCACCTCCGGCGTCAGAAGCTGGGGCGCCTCGTAGTCGACCCCGCCATGGGCGATGCGGTGTCCGATACAGGCGGGTGGGCGGCCTTGCAGGACGGTTTCGCATTTCTCAAGAATGGCCCGCAGCGCCACGTGATGATTGGCCGAGCCCAGATCATCCTCGACCTGTTCCAACCCGATCCGGGCCTTGAAACGAGCGTTCGGGCCAAGGCTTTCGACCTGACCCACCGCGATTTCGCGCGGCTCGTCGCCGGCCTCGTAAAGCGAAAATTTCAGGGACGACGACCCGGCGTTGAGCGACAGGATGAACTCTGCCGTTGCGCCACCCGCTCCTGTCATGCCGTGATCCATCTGCCGTCTCCGTGCTGTTGCGGGGATCGTCACCCCATGATGTGATATCCACCATCAATCGGGTGTATTCCGCCTGTCACGTTGGACGCCGCGTCACTGGCCAGAAACGCCGCATAAGCGCCCACATCCTGAGGGCTGGCCAGCATATGCGTTGGCGTGCGTGCGGCATTGTCGGCCATGAGATCGTCGAAATGCGCGATGCCGCTGGCCGCGCGGGTGTTCATCGGACCGGGCGACAGCGCATGCACCGAAATCCCCTTGCCGCCCAGTTCAGCGGCGGCGTAACGGGTCACCGATTCCAGCGCCGCCTTGACCGGTCCCATGACATTGTAATGATCCACCACCTTTTCCGAGCCATAGAAGCTGACCGTCATGCAGGTGCCGCGCTGGCCCATCAACGGCTCAGCGCGACGGATCATGCGCAGGAAAGAATGCACCGACAGGTCCATCGCCAGCCCGAAGCCGTCGCGCGAACAGTCGATGACGCGGCCATGCAGGTCGTCCCTGGGGCAGAAGGCCACCGCGTGCAGCAGGATATCCAGCCCGCCCCACTGGTCCCGGATCCGGTCAAAAACCGCGTCCAACTGCGCGTCCGAGCGCGCATCCAGCGGCATCACCATAGCGGCCCTCAGCCCTTCGGCCAGCGGGCGCACATACGGTTCGGCTTTATCGTTCAGATATGTGACGGCCAGTTCGGCCCCTTGCGCGCGAAAAGCGCTGGCGCAGCCATACGCAATCGATTGCTCATTGGCGATGCCGACGACAAGGGCGCGTTTGCCGTTCAACGAAAACATGGCCGGTCTCCCTGGATCAGTGGCAGCGCAGCCCCGGCCGCGCCACGTGTCAATGTGTGGTCGCTCAGGCTGGCTCAGGCGCGCTTTCGGACTGGGTGGCGATCTTGGAGCGGATCCTCTCCAGCAGGCCGTCATAATCGGGCGTACCTTCGGCGGCATAATGGAAGTTCTTGAACAGGCCCGTAAGTTCGGTGAACCAGGCACGGATATCAGGTTTGCTGTCCAGCGCCATTCCGCCCTGCACCACGCCATACATCAGCTTGAACACAAGCTGCTGACGGTCCAGCGAGACCGAGCAATCCACGTCATCGAACGCGTCCTGCTGCAGGTAGATCATGTCGACGAACAGCGCCTTCTGATAGGTCACATAATCGTCGATGGTGATGCCTTCTTCGCCGGTGACCTGCATCATCTGGTCGATCTGCTCGCCGCGTTCCAGCAGCGCCTGCATCTCTTTGACCCGGGCGATCCAGGTCGGTTCGATATTGCGGCTATACCAGTCACTCATCTGCTCCAGATAGCGCGACCAGGACAAGAGTGGGTCCACCGCCGGGTAAAACCTCTTATAAGCCCGTTCCGAGGACAGCCCGAGAAAACACTTCACTGTCGAGAGCGTCGATTGCGTCACCGGCTCGTCAAAGTTTCCGCCCGCGGGTGATACGGTGCCGATCATGGTCAGGCTGCCGCTGGTACCGTCATTGGTCTTGATCACGCCCGCGCGCTCGTAAAGCCCTTTGATCGAGCTTTCCAGATAGGCGGGGAAGCCCTCTTCGCCGGGGATTTCCTCGAGCCGACCGCTGGTTTCGCGCATCGCCTGCGCCCAGCGAGAGGTGCTGTCGGCAATCAGCAGCACATCCAGCCCCATCTGCCGGTAATACTCGCCGAGCGTGATTCCGGTAAAGATCGACGCTTCGCGCGCTGCAACCGGCATGGACGAGGTGTTGCAGATGATGATGGTGCGGTCCATCAGGCTGCCGCCCAATTTCGGATCGGTCATTTCAGGGTATTCTGTTATGGTCTCGACCACCTCGCCCGCGCGCTCGCCACAAGCCACAACGATCACGATGTCGACCTGCGCGTTGCGCGCGATCAGATTCTGCAGCACGGTCTTGCCCGCCCCGAACGGCCCTGGAATACAGGCGGTGCCGCCGCGTGCGATGGGAAAGAACGTGTCGATCAACCGCTGTGAGGTCAGGATCGGCGCATCGGGAAAGGTGCGCCGCGAGGCGGCGGATTTCAGCAGTTGCGCGGGCACCGGGCGGCGCACCGGCCAGCGTTGCATCAGGGTCAGGATATGTTCCGATCCGTCCTCGCCGGTCAGCCGCGCTACCGGATCCTGCACCGTTGCGGCGCCCTTTTGCACCCAGTTGATAGTGTAGCGGCCCGCCCAGTTGAACGGCACCATGATTTTGTGGGTAAAGCGCCCCTCGGGCACCGTGCCCACCACATCCCCCGCCGAGACCGCATCACCCACCTTGACCAACGGCGTGAAGGACCATTTCGCACCCTCATCCAGCGGTGCCACATCCACTCCGCGCGGCAGGAAGATGCCGTATGCGGCGGCCACTTTGGCCAGCG
Organism: Ruegeria spongiae; assembly: GCF_023502395.1. Classification (GTDB taxonomy): domain Bacteria; phylum Pseudomonadota; class Alphaproteobacteria; order Rhodobacterales; family Rhodobacteraceae; genus Ruegeria_C; species Ruegeria_C spongiae. The sequence goes on from NZ_JAMFMB010000037.1 coordinate 8,364, forward strand.
GTGATTGCAGCCCGTCATAGACCTGACCCAGCAAGCCCGGTCCCAGTTCCACCGACAGCAATTGCCCGCTTTGTTCCACCGGGTCCCCGACGGCAACACCGCTGGTGCTTTCATAGACCTGCGCATCGGCGGTCTTGCCGCGCACCCGCAGGATCTCGGCCTTGAGGCGTTCCTGCCGCCCGCCAGCGGCGGGTTTGGAGGGCAGGATATAGACCACCTCGTTCTTGACCAGCCAACCCGGCGTGCCATCGGCCTGATCCAGCGCTTCGATTTCGACCAGGCCTTCCTGCACTGCCGCGATACGGGCGGTGGGGGCGTGTGTTTTGGGGTCGGCACTCATCCGGTCCCTCCTTCCAGCATCAAATCGGGGAAATCCTGCAGCGCATCGTCGGAAAGCTGCGCGAAACGCCGCGCGGCGGCTTGGGCATCCGAGGCGGCCCAGCGGTCGAACAGGGTCCACTTCAGCACATAGATCACCACCGCCTCGAAATCGAAATGATGCAGGCCGCCATGGCGCTGCAACTGGCGGAACGCGATCTCAAGCAGATGCCGTTCCAGCCCCAGCGCGTCGCCAGCCTCCAGCAGCGAGCCCGCTTCACGCAGCCAGGGCAGCGGCGCGTCCAGGCGAAAGGTGGGATCGGACCAGTTCGCCGCGATATGGCGTGTCCATTTGCCGAACCCCCATTGCCCGCTGGGCGCGGCCATCCCGTCGCGCCGCATCCGCAGCGCGGCAATAGCGCTGCGCAGCTCCATCCGGTCGGCAACAATGGCGCGCAGGGTGGGCTGTGGCAAATTCCGCAGCAGGGAGCGCGCCCGCTTCACCACCTCGCCGATCTCTGCTTGCGCATCGTAGCTGGCCCAACTCAGAATGTGTTCAATCCGGTGCAACGTTTTGGCATCGTCTTCGTCCAACGCCGACAGCCTCTTGCGCAGCCTCAGTTCCGAAAGCGGCGGCTGTTTGGCCACAAACAGCCGCTCGGAGCTGGGCAGGCTGGAGACCAGCGCTATATAGGCGTCGGGGTCGGACATGGTCAGCGGATCACACCTTCCAGCACGGCGCGGAACCGGGGCTGCAGGTGCTGCATCAACACATCGGTAATGGCCGCGTCCGACAGGTCCAGCTTTATACCGTCCGCGCCTGCCTGCGCCCTGATCCCTGCATGCAGATCACTGGAGGCGAACAGCGTCACGCCGTCTTTCAGCATCTCCTGGGTCAGGCCGAGGACGAATTTGGTGAGCTGGCCGGACTGGATATCGTCGGCATTGGCGCGGATTGCGTCCGGGCCGACCACCTCGGCGGGCAGGATCACCTGCGCACCATTGCCGATGGCGGCATCCTCCCCGGCGCGGCCCACCAGTTCCAGCACCATCTGTTTCAGCATGTCGGGATCGGTCAGGGTCTCTGACACCATGCGCTGCACATCCTGCTGGAACTGCGCCATCAGCGCGGATTTCATCGTCAGCACCGCGTCGCGCATGGCGGTGTTCAATGCCTCTTCGCCCGCCTTGGTGTAGCGATCAGCAGCATCGCGGGCGTCGGCCTGCGCCTTGGCTGCCTCGGCTTGCGCCCTCTCGACAATCTGCGCGCCCTTGGCCTGCGCCGCCTGTGTCAGGCGCGCGGCCTCGTCACTGCCCGCCTGCACGCCCTCGCTGCGCAGCCGGTCAATCAGCGCGTCGATCCCCTGCGCGGTGTCCTGTTCCGCAGCCATCACGCGATCCCCGCGCTGATCACCAGGGCAAAGACAAAGGCAAAGACGCCAAAGCCTTCGATGATCGCCGCCGGGGCCAGCGACAGGCCGAATATCTCGGGCTTTTCCTTGGACGCATTGATCGCCGCAGCGCAGGCCCGGCCCTGCCACATGCCGCAATACATCAGAGCCAGACCCGAGAGCACGCCAACCCCAAACAGGCCCCCGGCATTTTCCGCCGTTACGGCACGGTTGAGCGTGAACATGATCACGATGCCGTAGATGGCGAATGTCGACGGAAAGGCCGAGATGCCGACGAAGCGGCCGTAACCGCTTTCGGTTTCCAGCATCGCGCCGATACTGGCCTGACCCGCGATCGAACAGCCGATCGCGCTGGCGATGGTTCCAAGCGCCATGGGGGCAAAGATGCCCACCCAGCCCATTGCGATGACGAAATCGGTCATTCCTGTACCTCCTTGCGGGCAAACGCGCGGAAGACTGTGCCTTCCTCGGGCAAACCCCATTTGTAGAATTCGATGAAGTTGAGCCGCAGCCCGTGGACCACGCCGCTCATGATGGCGAGCGCAAAATTCAGGCCATGCCCGATGAACAGGATCAGCAACCCGCCCAGCAGGCCCAGACCGGATGCGGAGCCGAACCCTTTGGCCGCCAGCCCGTTGAAGGTCACCGCCAACGAGGCCGAAGCCAGCCCCAGCGCAAACAGCCGCATGTATGACAGCACATCGCCGAAGAGGCCCATCAGACCCGTCAGGCTCTGTACGCCGCCCGCCAGCCGCCACAGCCAGTCGGTGCCGGATGTGACCGGACGGTCGCTGGAGAACACCAGAATGACCAGCAGACCAAGGCCCATCATCCCCAAGCCCCCCTGAAAAACTGGCCCGGCCTGCCCGCTGAGCCAGAGCGCCAGCCCGCCCAGCACCACGCCGATCCAGCCCAGATTGGCATAGCGGCTGCGACTGGGTTTGTGCAGGAAGGCCATCAGGTTGGCGAAAGCGACATGGGCCACGCCTACGATGATAGACAGCCGCATCATGGTGGTGAAATCGTTGATATCCACCAGCTTGAACCGCGCCAACACACCGCCCTCGGGCGGACCAACACCGAAATAGCTGCCGACGATCACGCCATAAGCAACCGTGGCACCCGCGAGGATCAGCAACATGGTGCGCCAGGCGCGGGAGTGTGTCGTAGCACCCAGGCGACGCCAGAACCCCAGCACGCCCAGCAGGATCAGAAAGCCATATCCCGCATCGGCAATGATCATCGCAAAGAACAGCGAGAACGAAGCGATCAGAACCCGGCTGGGGTCCCAGGCGTAGTAATTGGGCACCTGATAGAACAGCGCCATATCGACTCCCGCTGCCTCGCTGTCGGGCTGTTCGATCAGGGTTGGGGGCACCTCACCCGGCTGCGGAGCGCTGGTCAAGACGGCCAATCCTTCCTCGGCGCAGATATCCTCAAGCGCGGCGATGTGATCCTCCGGCACCCAACCCTGAATGGCGAAGAGGTCGGGGTCGTCAAATGTCTGGGTCTCGGCAAAGGCAAGCTCGGCGGCGGTTTCAGCCTTGGACAGGGTCGAGCGCAGCAGGGTCAGAAAGCGGGTCAGCGCCATGCGCTCGCCCAGCAGGGTCTCGATCTCAATCTCGGCGTCTTCCAGTTCGCCCTGCAGAACCGTGATCGGCTTGGCCCCCAGATGGGTGCGCGGCACCGGCAGCAAGTCAGTGCGCGGCTCATCGGCGCTGACCACGGCCACGTAGAGCACCCGATGATCGTGGCCCACGATCTGCCAGGGCAGATCGACCGCCTGCAGGCTTTCGCGGTTTTTTAATGGGAGTTCGTAAAACCACAGGTGCAGCCCGGCCAGTGCCTCGGTCGGGGGGAAAGTGAAATCGCCCCAGGGCTGCATCGTGTCGATCCGATCGGCCAGAAAATCACGCCGGTCCTGAGCCGCCCGCAACTTGTCCTTGAGGACCAGCACCGAAGCCACGAAATGTTCGACATCGAATTCAGGGTTGGAGCGCACCTGCCGGCGCTGGCCCGGCACCACCGCCAGAAAGCGCAGCGCCTTATAAGCATCCTCGGCTTCGCGGCTGACCTTCTTTTCGACCTGCGTTTCAGGCGGAGAGAGCGGCAGGATATGCATCGCGCCCAAATCCTGCAGCTGCGCCAGTGTCGCGTCCTTATCCGCCGCGCGCCCGATGACCGAGATCTTTTTCAGCCGCGCGATGCTCATGCCATCGCCCTTTTGCGCTTGGCGATCTTCGAGCGCACGACCGAGGCCATTTCCTCGTCATTCAGATAGATGCGGATTTTCTTGATATTGGCGCGGGCATTGGGGATCAGCACCTTGTCAAAAAGGTTCACGCGCTGGGTGATGACTTCAACCGCGCGCGACAATACCTCGACCCGCTGGCGCGCCACTTGCACCCGCAACCGCGCTTCAAGCATGTCATGCAGCAGCGTGGTCACATTATCGACCCAATGGGGCAGCACCATCGGCGAATAGGGCCGGATTTTGACCTCGATCCGGTCCAGCACCGGCAGCTTGGTGCCCACCACGTTCTCCTCACCCAGCTCATAGCGGGCCAGCCGCACGAGGCCTTTCAGGTCGATATCGCTATTGCCCAGCATCGGCACATCGCGGCCCACCTGCTGGGCAAGGTCCTCGACCTTGCGGGCCATCTCGGCAACCTGCACCACGGCCTTGGCCCGTTCACCCATCAATTGCTGCCGCTTCAGGTCCAGCGACGGCAGGAACTTCTCATAGGTCTTCAGCTGCGCTCTCTGATGCGCGAGTGAAGATTTATTCAGCTGCAACCGCGCCATCTGCATCCTTGGGGAAATAGGTGTCGATCAGGTTCTGTTTCATCAATAGCTGCTCGGGGCGGAAACATTCCGCCAGCGTCTGCCAGCAAAGGTCCAGCGCCTGTTCCAGTGGGATCGAGACGTTGATATCCATGAAACGGGTGCGGAACAGATCGCCGAATTTCAGCACCTGCTGGTCATAGTCCGACAGTTCGAACGCCATGGCCTGTTTTTGCGCCGCATCGCGCGCCTCGGAATAAAACCGGATCATGGTGTTCATGATCTGGCTGTGGTCCTCGCGGGTGACCTTGCCGATCACGTTCTGCTTGAGCCGCGACAGGCTGCCGAACGGGTCGATCACCCCGGAATGCAGATAGAATTGCCCCTCGGTGATGTAGCCGGTGTTGTCCGGCACCGGATGGGTGACGTCATCGCCCGGCATCGTCGTGACAGCCAGAATGGTGACCGAGCCGCCCTTGGCGTAATCGCAGGCTTTCTCATACCGCCGCGCCAACTCGCTATAGAGATCACCCATATAGCCGCGGTTCGAGGGCACGCGCTCTTGCGAAATGCCTACCTCTTTCATCGCATCCGCATAGGCGGTCATGTCGGTCAGTAGAACCAGCACGCGCTTGCCTTCCTCGACCGCGAATTTCTCGGCCACAGCCAGCGCCATATCGGGCACCAACAGACGCTCGACCAGAGGGTCCGAGGCCTGATTGACGAACATCACTGTGCGCGAGAAGACGCCCGCATCCTCAAAGCTCTGCCGGAAAGTGTAATAATCGTCAAAGATCAGCCCCATGCCGCCGAAGACCACGATATCGGCGTCGGCCTGAATGCCGATCCGGGCCAGAAACGGATTGTATGGCTCGCCCGAGACCGAGAAGATCGGGATTTTCTGGCTTTCCACCAGACAGTTGAACACGTCGATCATCGGCACATCGGTGCGGATCATGTGTTTCGGCACGATCCGCTCGGCCGGGTTCACCGAGGGGCCGCCGATATTGTAGCGCGGCTCGGAGGACAGGTCGGGGCCGCCATCGATCGGGTCCCCTGCCCCGTCAAAAACGCGCCCCAGGATGTTGCCCGAATAGGGCGTCTGCATCGGGTGACCCAGAAAAGTGGCGCTGGCCCCGGTCGAGATGCCCTTGGTGCCGGAAAACACCTGCAGCGTGACCTCTTCGCGATTGATGTTGATTACCTGCGCCAGCGAGCGGACGCCATCGACCCCTTCGACCACTGCCAGATCGTTGAAACGCACCACCGCGCCCGCCGCCGCGTTTTCAGGAACATGCACCTTGAGCGTATCGCCGACGATCTCCAGCACACGGGAATATTTGATCAGATCGCGAACCACCTGCGGCCTCCTGAGCTAGATCAGCCCGGCGCCACCTTGACACGAATCGCGGAAGCCCGGCTCACCTGAAATTAGTCTCATAATGAAAGCTTTACAGCGCAGCGCAAGCCACTCGACGGGTCGAAAGTGTCGCAGTTGCCGCAATGCAGCAAATTCAGGCCCGCTGGCACAAATACCGACCGTCAAGACACCATGTTCCTTTGCAACCAAATCGGTTGGGCGCGGGGCGTCAGGCGGCCTTCCTTTCGGATTTCGCCAGAAATTCGATGACCATAGCGGCGGTACAGGTGGATTCCGTGCCTCCGCAGAGGTCACCGGTTCTCGGGTCGTAATATTCGGCGAAACCGCTGTACGAATAACCAACAGGCTGTCCACCCCGATCCGGGCGGCGATGTCGTGCTGTCCCTGCCGGACCAGCCCGTCGGCGATCATGTAGTTCACGGTCAGCCAGGCCGGTCCGCGCCAGTACCGTTTGCCACCATAGCCGCCAGCCTTGGGATCATGGCTTGGGAAACGGAATGACACCGCCTCTGCGAGCGTTTCGATCCGCCTGGCGATGGCGGCTAGCCGGCTGGCCGGGATCGGCGCAAAGATCATCAGCAGCCCGCCGACCGAGGGGCTGTCGATCAGCGCTCCTATAACCCGGTCGTAACACAAGTATTCCCCGTGATCTTTGCTCCAGAGCGTGTCGAAGGCGGCAACTCCTGAAACGACGCGGGCGCGGCTGCGGGTAGCGATTTCATCCTCGCCCAGTTGAGCGGCCAAATCGGCCAGATCGGCGCATCCCAGGCGATCGAATTGTCGCGGCCCAATCCCCACGGATGGATGATCGCGACCAATCTGGTGCTGAGGGTCGCGGCAGCGGAAGAACCATTCATTCCAGACATCGATCATCGGCAGCAGAATGTGGGCCATCTGCTCGGCCAGCGAGCGATCCTTGGCGCGATCATAAAGACGGCGCACCGCAAATCCCGCCACTGGCGGCTGGATAATGCCCGAAGTCGGCATCGACCGCCCCGTCTGCCATACGCCGGGCCCCGGAAAGTAACCGTCATCTTAGTTCTGGAATCCGGTTGCAGCCCGGCGTCTAGGCGGCCTCTTCCAGTTCCAACGGAATGCCGGGTACAAACAGGTTCTGAGCGAGTGGAATCTGGGCGCGCCGATCATTTGGGACTGCGCCGATGACACGCTGGCAGGCCTCGCTGCGATGAAGGCGCTGCACGCGGCGCATCCGGATGTTACCGATATCATCTGCAATGGTGACTTGGTTGCAATCGGGGCCTATCTGGGGATTGCTCAGATGGGGCTGAGCCATGGTAAAGATATCTCGGTCATTGGGTTCGACAACATTCAGAACGCAGCCGTTGCGACGCCGCCGTTGTCCACTATGGCCGTTTCGCCCTATCAGATGGGCCGCAAGCTTGCGCGCGTGGTGCTGGGCCTCATCAAGGACCCGCAGTTGCCCACCGCCGTCTCGCTTGTTCCGGCAGAGCTGGTCGTCCGCGACACCACGGGCGCACCGGTTTCCCGCGTGTGAGCGAACCGAAACGGAGACATCGCTGAGCGGCGGAACCCGCCTCATCAAACAGCGCAGTCGGTTGCCTTCGTCTACCACCTGTACTTTCATTGGCCTGACAGCCGTCACTCGCAGAGGTCAGAGGATGCTCCCTACACTCGACACACTACGTCTGCGCCTGCGCCCACCCAGGTTTGATGACTGGCCCGACTATGCTCGCCTCATGTCCTCGGACCGCGCTGTGCATATGGGCGGTCCGTTTGCGGTGCGAGAGGCTTGGGGAATGTTTTGCAACGACGTTGCGCAATGGGAGCTGATGGGCCACGGCGCGCTGATGATCGACGCGCGCGACACCGGGCAATGCCTGGGACAAGTGGCGATCAATCACGGGCCGCTCTTTCCCGAACACGAACTGGGTTGGATGCTCTACGCCACCGCCGAAGGTCGGGGCATCGCCTTCGAGGCCGCGCATGCGATGCGTGACTGGGCGTTCGCGGCGCTGGGGCTTGCGACACTGGTCAGCTATATCGACGCCGACAATGCCCGTTCGCGCGCGCTGGCGGAAAGGCTGGGCGCAAGACGCGATGACAGCGCCGCCCGGCCCGATCCCGGCGATCTTGTCTATCGCCATCCCAGGCCCGCGACCTGATCGGCTGCAATTGCCCTGCCGTGCGGCGGCTGGCATACCGGATGTGCAGCCGGCACGCAGGAGGAGGCGCAGATGTGCAGATTTGTGGTCTATAGCGGGCCGGAGATTCCGCTTGAAAACATCGTCATTCTGCCCCGGCATTCCCTGCTGGACCAAAGCCAGCATGCCTCCGAGGCGAAGCTGGCCGTCAATGGCGACGGGTTCGGGATGGCCTGGTATGGCGATCAGGATCGTCCGGGCCTCTACCGCGACGTGTTGCCCGCCTGGTCGGACGGCAATCTGGTGGATCTGTGCCGGATGATCCGGTCGCGGCTCTTTCTGGCCCATATCCGCGCCTCGACCTTTGGCGAGACATCCCGCAACAATTGCCATCCCTTCACCTATGGCAATTGGTCCTTCATGCATAATGGCGAGATCGCCGACTTCCCGCGCCTGCGCCGCAGATTCGAGGCGATGCTGGGCGATGCCTACTATGCGGCGCGCCGCGGGCGCACGGATTCAGAGCTGTTCTTTCTGCTGCTGCTGACCAACGGATTGCAGGAAGACCCGCATGAAGCTGTTGTCCAGACAATCGCACAGATCGAAGCCGCCCAGGGCGAGGTCGCCCGAGGCAACCGTATCACCGCCACCTTTTCGGATGGCCATACCACCCACGCTTTCCGCTATTCCGGCAGCGACGATATCCCGACGCTCTATCATGGCAGCGGCATGGATCATGGTGGGCAGGTGCTGGCCTCGGAACCGCTAGACCCGAATACCGGCACTTGGACCATGCTTGAAGCCGGACGCCTCTACAGCCTGAACAAGGGCGCGCTGACACACCGCCCCCTGTCAGGCTGACGTCTACGTCACGGCCGGGCGATCAGACGCAGCACTGCAACCAGCACGATGCCGTAAAGGACATGGCCCACCAGCGCGACCCAGGCAATACCGGTGAAGCCCAGGAAGAACGGCAGACCGGCAATGGCGGTGATGCCGCCGATGGCAAAAATCCACAGACCAAAGCCATAGAGTGCCGAGGGCAGGAACCAGCCCCTCTGCCCCATGATGCGCGTCCAGATCGGCGCAAAGATGAACAGCCAGCCGACGGGATAACCGATCAGGCCAACCAGGTAGAAATGCACAAAATATCCGGCAAAATCGCCACTGGGCAGGCCAAGCGTGCTCAGCAGGCTGCGTGCCAGCCCGTGCGGCGACAGATTGGCGAAGCCAAGCGCGGGGCTGATCATCTGGCCCCAGAGGTCAAATGCGATCGTGGCAAAGAACCCGGAAATGAACATGGCTCCAAGCGTGGCAACGCTGAGCGAGGGGAACTTGCCCAATGCGGGGCTGTGTATGGCGGTCGTGGACATGTGATTCTCCGTTTGAAAGGCAGCCCTCGCCACCCGATGGCACCGCCCGGTCCGGGGCGAATGATCCTACCAAAGCGCCCAACACCCTGAATTAAAGAGCAAAGACAGAAACCTCACAGAACCGTGTTGGTATAGGGATTTACATTTCAAAAAACCCTACCTATTAGTAGGTTGTTATTTTGAAAACTGGAGCACCCCATGAAGATCTATGACGTCGAAGGCTTCCCCAACCCCGCCCGCGTCCGCATCGCGCTGGCCGAAAAAGGCGCAGCCGACAAGGTCGCGTTCATCCCTGTTGACGTGTTGGGCGGCGAACACCGGTCCGAGGCGTTCCGGCGCAAGAACCCCGATGCTGCCGTCCCGATGCTGGAGCTTGAGGACGGCACCTGTCTGTCGCACTGCACCGCAATAACCGAGTACATTGACGCGGCCTTCGACGGTGCGACGCTGTGTGGTGATACGGCGAAGGATCGCGCGGTCATCCACATGATGAACCGGCGCGCCGAAGCCGGATTGCTGGACGCGGTGGGCGACTATTTTCACCATGCGACGCCCGGCCTCGGACCCGATCTTGAGACTGACCAGAATGCCGATTGGGGCAATCGCCGCAAGGACCACGCTGTTGCGACGATGCGCTATCTTGATGGCGTTCTCAGCGCGAATGACTATCTTGCGGGGGACAGATTCTCGATGGCCGATATCACCGCTTTTGCCGGGCTGGCCTTTGCCGATCTCGCCGAACTCGACATTCCCGCCGAGCTAGGCAATCTCAGGAACTGGCGTGATAGGGTCGCGTCGCGCCCCAGTATCGCTGCGTGACCGGCCTGTCTGACAAGGAGCCAAACACATGGACCTGAATTCGGATTTCGCGCAACGGGTCGTGGTGCATTCCGCGCAAGAGCCGTGGCAGGCTTCACCGATGCCCGGTGTCGACCGGCGCATGCTGGACCGGATCGGCGGCGAAGTGGCCCGCGCCACCACCATCGTCCGCTATGCGCCCGGCAGCAACTTCTCGGCCCATACCCATACGGGCGGCGAGGAGTTCATCGTGCTCGACGGCGTGTTCCAGGACGAACATGGCGATTTCCCGGCGGGCACCTATGTACGCAACCCACCGACCACCAGCCACACGCCCGGCTCGGATCAAGGCTGCACGATCTTCGTAAAACTCTGGCAGTTCGACATGAGTGACCGCACCCAGTTCCGCAAGGACATGACCGCAGAGCTGAGCACACCGAAAGGCGGCGTTGCCACGGCTGAATTGCACTGCGATGCCCGCGAAAAAGTGACTTATCACGTGGTCGATGCGGGTGCGGCCCTGACAATCGACGATGCGGGGGGCATCGAAATGCTGGTGCTACGTGGCGCTCTCACCGAAGGTGGTGACGCGCTGCAACAGGGCGCATGGCTGCGCCTGCCCGAGGGTCAGGGGCTGGCGGCAGTTGCTGGTCCCCACGGGGCCAGGGTCTGGATCAAGACCGGCCATCTGCCCTATGCCCAACCCCCTGCAGCCTGACCCCTGCCCCACGGGCCGCCGCCCGAGGGCGCGCAATTTCAATCTGCCCCGGCCCTGCAGCGCGATCTGGCAGACAGGCGCGCGACAGCGTATCACTGCGAAAGGCAGTGGATGAAGAGGTGTGCGGAATGGCGGCAAACGAGACCAAGACAGAACTGATGGATGCGGCCGAGCAGCAGGTCCGGCACAAGGGCGCTGACGGGTTCAGTTACTCCGACCTAAGCCGGCTGGTGGGCATCCGAAAAGCCAGTATCCACTACCACTTCCCGGCGAAAGCCGATTTGCTGACAGCGATCATGGCGCGCTACGCCAAACGGGTCATGACCGCGCTTGACAGCTATGCGCAGGACCTGCCGGGGGCGGGCCGGCAATTGGCCGCTTTCATCGCCTTTTATCGCGATGCACTGCAAGACGGCACGGCGCTGTGTCTTTGCGTCGCCTACGCGGTCAGCCAAGATGGGCTGTCCGAGGGCACGCATCGCGAAATCTCGCAGTTTCGACAGCAGGTCCGCAGCTGGCTGGAAGAGACGTTTGCGCGGGCGCAAGCCGAAGGCTCTGTCAGAGATCTCACCAACGCCGCCTGCGAAGCAGCCGCTGCTCATGCACTTGTCGAAGGGGCCCAGATTGCCGCCCGCATCAGCGGCGATGCCGCCACCTTCGATGCGGCAACACAAGTCCTTCGTGAGAGGTTGGTGGGGGCAAAGTAGAACATCTGAACCTGTTCTATCGCCTCAATCATTGCCAGAAGATGCGCACAAATAAGCTGTGGAACCTTGCCGACAATCAAGCAACTGCGCCCGCAAGCTACGGGCGCAGTCAGTACTTAGCGGTCAATCCTCAGCCGATAATCGCGTTCAGCGTAGCGCTTGGACGCATCACCGCCGCAGTCTTGGCCGGATCGGTTTTGTAGTAGCCACCCAAATCCGCCACCGGGCCCTGCGCGGCGGCCAGTTCAGACAGGATCGCTGCCTCTTGCCCCGCCAGCTCCGCTGCGACGGGTGCAAACTCGGCAGCGAGTTCGGCGTCGTCCGTTTGCGCGGCCAATGCCTCGGCCCAATAGCGGGAAAACCAATAGTGGCTGTCGCGGTTATCGGGCTCTCCGACCTTGCGGCTGGGTGAGCGGTTGTCGTCCAGAATGCCCTGTGTCGCGACCTCGGCCGCGGCTCCCAGTACACCCGCCTTGGCGTTACCCTGTGCATCCGCAAGGAAGTTCAGCGACTCGCCCAGGGCGCAGAACTCGCCCATCGAATCCCAGCGCAGATGGCTTTCCTCGACCAGTTGCTGCACATGTTTGGGAGCCGAGCCACCGGCACCGGTCTCGAACAACCCGCCGCCCTGCATCAGTTTGACGATGGACAGCATCTTGGCCGAAGTGCCCAGTTCCAGGATCGGGAACAGGTCGGTCAGGTAGTCCCGCAACACGTTGCCGGTGATGGCAATGCTGTCCTTGCCCGCGGTGATGGTCTCCAGCGATTGCCGGGTCGCTTCGCGCGGGGCCATGATCAGGAAATTGTCCGCAACTCCCGCTGCTTCCAGCGCGGGCTTCACGTAAGCGATCAATTGCGCGTCATGGGCACGGGAGGCATCCAGCCAGAAGATCGCCTCGGACCCGGTCAGGCGCTGCCGGTCCATCGCCAGTTGAATCCAGTTCTCGATCGGCGCTTTCTTGACAGTGCACGACCGCCAGATGTCACCCCTCTCGACCTCATGGGAATGCAGCGTCTCGCCATTGGCCAGCACGATGCGGATTGTGCCATCGGCCGGTGCCTGAAAGGTGGTCGGATGCGAGCCGTATTCCTCGGCCTTCTGCGCCATCAGGCCGACATTGGCGACGGCCCCGGCGGTGGACGGATCCAGCGCGCCATTGGCTTTGAAGAACTTGACGCTTTCGTCATAGACCGGCGCATAGCAATTGTCCGGGATCACGCAATTCACGTCACCCTTGGCGCCTGTCGCGTCCCAGCCCTTGCCGCCCGCACGGATCACAGCGGGCATCGAGGCGTCGATGATCACGTCCGATGGCACGTGCAGGTTGGTGATGCCCTTGTCGCTGTCGACCATGTACATGGCCGGGCGATCCGCCGTCAGCGCCTCGATGTCACCCTGAATGGCAGCGGCGTTCGGCAACTCGGCAATTCGGGCCAACACGTCGCCCATACCCGAGTTCGGGTTCACCCCTGCCGCATCCAGATCGGCGGCGTATTTGTCAAAGATCGGGGCCAGCCAGGCCTTGACGGCATGGCCAAAGATGATTGGGTCCGAGACCTTCATCATCGTCGCCTTCATATGGAGCGAGAACATGATGCCGTCGGCCTTGGTGGCTTCGATCTGCTCGGCCAGGAAACCGGACAATGCCTTGGCGGACATGAAAGTCGCGTCCGCAACGGTGCCTTCTTCCAGCGGCCAGGCGTCTTTCAGCACTGTGACCGTACCATCCTTACCGACAAATTCGATTTTTGCCGTCCCGGCCTGCGCGGCGGTGATGGTGGCCGATTTCTCGTTGGAATAGAAATCATTGCCCGACATCGACGACACATGTGTCTTGCTGTCCGACGCCCATGTCCCCATCGAATGCGGATTCTTCTGGGCGAAGTTCTTGACGGCGCGGGCGGCGCGACGGTCGGAATTGCCCTCACGCAGAACCGGGTTCACGGCAGAACCCTTGATCGCGTCATAGCGCGCGCGGATCATTTTTTCCTCATCCGTGGCAGGCTCTTCGGGATAGGTCGGAATGTCGTATCCCTGCCCCTGCAGTTCTTCGATGGCGGCAACAAGCTGCGGCACTGATGCCGAGATATTGGGCAGTTTGATGACATTGGCCGACGGCGTTTTGACCAACTCACCCAATTCCGCCAGATCGTCGGATTGGCGTTGCGCGTCGGTCAGGTTTTCCGGGAAGGTCGAAATAATCCGGCCCGCAAGCGAGATATCCTTGGTCCCGACGCTTACCCCCGCTGCTGCGGCGAACTTGCGGATGATGGGCAGAAACGAGGCCGAAGCCAGTTCGGGCGCTTCGTCTACGATGGTATACAATATGTCGGGGTTTGATTTTTCAGCCATATTCTCTTACCTTTTTTTGCCGTTCAGGGGCGTGCGATCCAAGAGTGTGCGCTGCGCGCTTGCAGCAGAATGCGAAGCGGTCCCGCAGGACCGGTCCGGGCGACTCTGATGTGACAGGCCTCCCATAAATCACTCGGGCGCTCTGCGCAATCGACCCGAGGTGTGCATTTTGACGCGATAGCCACAAAACTCGGGCAAATCCCGGCTTCAGACGGTGGGGAAATGGATTTCGAACCTTGCGCCCCTTTTCGACGGCATAAGCTCGATTGCCGCCCCGTGTGCCCCCAGCAGATTGGCCACGATGGTCAGGCCCATGCCGGTGCCACCCTGCTCCCTTGCGGTGGTGAAGAAGGGGGCGAATATGCGGTCCCGGTTGCCTTCGGAAATACCCGGGCCATCATCGTGAACTGTCAGATGCCCGGGTACGGCGCGCAAGGTCACACGGCTTGCGCCATGTCGCTTCGCATTGTCGAGCAGATGATGCAGCACGATCTGCAGCCCCGATGCAGCGAGCGGCAAAGACTGGTCGGCGCCTTCAATTTCGAACCGCAGGTCGGGGAAAACCGTCTGTAATCCATCAGACAGTTCACCGAGGCGGGCCCTGCCGTGATGTTCGGGCGCACGTGCTGCGGTTACACGGCGCAACGCCTTCAGATGCGATTGCATCTGCTCGGTTGCACCGAGTATCTGCAGGGCCAGCGCCTTGTCATCTGCGGCGAGTTTTGGACTGTCCGACAGCAGCTCTCCTGCGGCTCGGATCGCGGTCACCGGTGTCTTCAGCTCATGGGTTACGTGTTCTGCAAAACCGCGGACCGAGGCCTCGCGCCGCTGCAGTGTCTCGGCCATACCCAAAACCGCTTCGCCCAGCCGGGTGGCCTCGCGCGTGCCGAGCCGCGAAGGCGACGCCCCGGTCTCTCCACGCTGAACCGCCGAGGCGTGATCGGCCAGCGCGGTGATCGGACGCAGCAGCAGGCGATATTGCAGATAACCCAGAACACCTGTGGCCAACCCGATGGCCAGCGCGAGCAGCACCGCAGCCTTGCGAAACCCGATCTCAGGCCCAAGGTAGCGCAACAGCACCAGCCCCAGCAGCGACAGCAGCAGCGTTCCCGCCAGCCCTCCGCCCAGCACCAGCGCCAGACCGGGCCGCCATTTGCGCCTTATCCGGGCCATTGCGTCATCCGCAGACCCACCCCGTGCACGGTTTCAATCGCCGCTTCGCCGCCCTTTTCCGCCAGCTTCCGGCGCAGATTGCGCACATGGCTGTCCAATGTCCGGTCAGAGTTCTGCGCCCCCGCGCCATAGACCGCGCTCAGTAATTCCCGTCGCGACAGAACCTTTCCGGGGTCCTCCATCAGGCGATGCAGAATCGTCATTTCGGTTGCGGTCAGCTCCAGCGGCGCACCCAACCAGCGGCAGGTATGCCCGGCCAGATCCAGTTCAATCGGACCATGGCGTAGCAGTTCAGCATCGAATCTGCGTCCGGCCCGCTTCAGGATCGCGTTGATACGGGCGACAAGCTCGCGCGGGCTGAACGGTTTGGTGACATAATCGTCACCGCCTAGTTCGAACCCCAGCACCCGGTCGATCTCGTCATCGCGGGCGGTCAGGAACAGGATCGGCACCTGAGATCTTGCGCGTATCCGGCGGCAGACCTCCAGCCCGTCAAGTTCTGGCAGGCCAACATCCAGAACGATCAGATCCGGCGCCTCGCGGGTGGCATGGGTCAGCGCCATCTGGCCATCCCGCGCGGTGATCACCTGAAACTCTGCCCGCTGCAATGTGATCGCCACCAGCTCGCGCAGGCGCGGATCATCATCGACCACGAGTATTTTCATGCCCGACCTCCGGTTCCGGGTTCTGCGGCAGACTACGGATCACCCGATCTGCGCGAAAGCCCCATTCGCGCCAGTTAGTGATGGCCGGAGTTTCGACATTACATGGCAACTCCCACTTCGATGCCATCAGCGGCTGCGCCGCCATCGGCCCAAGATGGCAGAGGTAGTACGGGTCGCGCAGCCCGAAATGCCGCAGGTTGTTTTCAGCGATCAAAGCCGCAAAGTTCACGAAGCAGCAGGTATAGAGGGCAACCAACCCCAAACCGGCGCAGCGGGTCATCAGCCAAAGATTGCTCCGCCGCGCGAAAATCTGCCAGCCGGTCAGGCACAGCCCCGCCGCCACCAACCCCATCCAGATCACCGCATGGACGCGCAAATAGGTCAGCCCATAAGCCTCGACATAATGCGACAATCGCAACAGGGACGAAACCACCAGCAGCACGTTCTGCGCCAACCACAGATAAACCAGCCGCTTCAGCCCCGGACGCTCTGCCAGATAGGGGCGCGCGGCAAGGGCAAAGGCCCCTGCCAGCAGCGCGGTCAGAACCAGCGGATAGGCCCCTCGATGGGCATAGGTCGCATAGCTCATGCCATCGGGCAGCGCCGCGCCCGCCCATAGATAGGCTGCGTCAAGCCCTGTCTGGACCAACATCACCAGATTGAACGTGACCAGAGCATTGGCCACTGATTGGGCGTTGATCCCAAACGCCCAGCTCAGCGGCACACGGGTTCTGGTGCGCGACCGCAGCAGATCGGCATCCAGCGCTACAGCCAGCACCGGCCAAAGGAGCAGCGCCATGCCCAGCCAGAAGGCCAGCCTTTCAACCCGAATACCTATCCGAAACACGCGGCCCACGGCTTCGGACAGCACCGGATTTGCCGACAGGATCAGCGCCCCGAAGATCAGCAGCCCAGCCACCGGAAAGGCCCAGCCCCGCCAGAGCCGAACCATCCAACCATGCCTCGCCTGACCCCGCATATGGCGCAATCCGCAGCCGACCTGCCAGACCCCCAGCACCGGGATCAGCCCGACAAAGCGACGCAGTGCACCACCCAGTCCCTGCCACGACCCGAGAGCCGCCCAGCACAGCGCCACCGACGATCCGCCCAGAAGAAACGCAACCGACAGGGCCTGAACATGTTCGATGACCGGCAGCACGCTCAACCCCAACAACAAAGCAGGTCCCGCCAGCCCCTGCCTGCGCCCGAGCAAAGCCCAAACCGCCATCGCAACCAGCAAGGCAAATACCGCCAGCGAGAGACCGGGCGCGTGATCCATGAACAGAAAGTCCGCACAGCCGACAAGGACAAGCAGGATCAGCATGGCACGCGGCACCCCGCCCCCTGACCGCCCGTCCCTGCGCGCGCGCTCGTCGCGGCCATCGCCATCGAACCACCACATATCCTGCATCAGCACGGCGGGCACGCCGCGCAATATCAACTGTCTCATTCTTCGATCTCCGGTTTCTTGTTCTGCTCAGCACAGCCATGCCTCAAACCGTGTGCAGACCCGTCGCAGCGCTTGTGCAGATTATGTGCAGAAGACCCGGTCGGCCCCTTGGCCTCACTTTCAACCACGTCTAAGAAGGCCCCCGCCCCTCGCTGAAGGAGACAGTCTTGGATCGGTCCAACCATATCATCGCCTCGGAAATCAACGCCCGCCCCGAACAGGTACAGGCCGCCGTCAAACTGCTGGATGAAGGCGCCACCGTGCCCTTCGTTGCGCGCTACCGCAAGGAAGCCACCGGCGGGCTGGACGACACGCAGCTGCGGGTTCTGGCCGAACAGCTGTCCTACCTGCGTGAGCTGAATGCACGGCGCGATACGATCCTTGGCTCGATCCGCGATCAGGGCAAGCTGACCGATGATCTGGCCAAATCCATCGCCGGGGCCGAGACCAAGGCGCAGCTGGAAGACATCTATCTGCCCTACAAACCCAAACGCCGCACCAAGGCAATGATCGCGCGCGAAAACGGGCTGGAACCGCTGGCACAAGCGATCCTTGCTGACCGCACGGCCGAACCCGAAGCACTGGCCGCCGGATATCTGACCGAAGCCGTGCCCACCACCAAGGACGCACTGAACGGCGCGCGCGACATTCTGGCCGAGGGGCTGGCCGAGAACGCCGATCTGCTGGGCGATCTGCGCCGGTTCCTGCACCGCGAGGCGCTGATCACCTCGAAACTGGTCGAGGGGCAGGACCAGACTGGCGCCAAATTCCGCGACTATTTCGACCATTCTGAAAAATGGGCCACCGCGCCCTCGCATCGGGCGTTGGCGATGCTGCGCGCCTCGAAGGAAGGTGTCGTGACACTGGATATCGGACCCGAGCCTGAAACCGGTGCTTCACGGGCAGAGGCGATCGTGGCCGCGCATCTGCACACCAAGGGCAACGGGCCGGGCGATCTCTGGCTGCGCAAGATCGCCGGGTGGACCTGGCGCGTGAAACTCAGCCTGTCGATGATGGTCGAGTTGATGGGCGATCTGCGCGCCCGCGCGCAGGACGCGGCGATTGCGGTTTTTGCCCGCAACCTGAAGGATCTGCTCTTTGCCGCACCGGCCGGGGCCAAAGCGACGCTTGGGCTTGATCCGGGCATCCGCACCGGTGTCAAGGCGGCAGTGGTGGATGCGACCGGTAAGCTGGTTGCGACCGACACGCTTTACCCGTTTCAACCCAAGAACGACCTGCGCGGCGCGCAAGCGGCGCTTTTGAAACTGATCACGACCCAAGGCATCGAGTTGATTGCCATCGGCAACGGTACCGCCAGCCGCGAGACCGAAAAGCTGGTGGGCGGTACGCTCAAACTGCTGCCCCATGATGTGAAGAAGCCCACCAAGGTTGTGGTGTCCGAGGCCGGGGCCTCGGTCTATTCCGCCTCGGAACTGGCGGCGCGCGAGTTTCCCGATCTCGATGTCAGCTTGCGTGGAGCGGTCTCGATTGCGCGTCGTCTACAGGACCCGCTGGCCGAACTGGTGAAGATCGAACCGAAATCCATCGGCGTCGGACAATACCAGCATGATGTTGACCAAACCCGTCTGGGCCGCGCGCTGGAGGCAGTGATCGAGGATGTGGTGAACGCGGTGGGTGTCGATCTGAACATGGCATCCGCACCGCTGCTGACCCATGTCTCGGGGCTTGGCCCCGGTCTGGCCGAGGCGGTTGTGGCACATCGCGACGTACATGGGGCCTTCACGTCCCGCAAAGACCTGCTGAAGGTCGCGCGGCTTGGCCCCCGCGCCTTTGAACAATGCGCGGGTTTTCTGCGCATCCGTAACGGCATGGAACCGCTGGACGCGTCCTCGGTCCACCCCGAGGCTTATGGCGTGGCGCGGCGCATCGTGCAGGCCTGTGGCCGCGATCTGCGCCAGATCATGGGCGACGACACCGCGCTGCGAGGCCTGCGCGCCGAGGATTTCGTCGATGACAGCTTTGGTCTGCCCACCGTGCGCGATATCCTGAGCGAGCTGGAGAAACCGGGCCGCGACCCGCGCCCCAGCTTCGTCACCGCCAGTTTCACCGACGGGGTCGAGCAGATCACCGATCTCAAACCCGGCATGATGTTAGAGGGCACCGTGACCAATGTGGCGGCTTTTGGGGCCTTCGTGGATGTTGGTGTGCATCAGGACGGGCTGGTGCATGTCAGCCAATTGGCGGACCGGTTCGTTAAGGACCCGCATGAGGTGGTCAAGGCCGGTCAGGTCGTCCGGGTGCGGGTGGTCGAAGTCGATGTGCCCCGCAAGCGGATCGGCCTGAGCATGCGCAAGGATGGTGGCGGCAAACCTGCGGCATCAGAGGACCGCAAACCGCAAGGGCAGACACTGCGCAAGCATGGTCAGCTCAAGCGCAAGGCGCAGACTGATCAGCAAGGCGCACTGGGCGCAGCCCTGCGCGATGCAATGCGTAAATCGTGATGAAAAACTGACGGTAAAGCGACGCGGTCGAAAAAGAGCGCAAGCGTTGCAACTGATCCCCTCCACCGGTTCTGTTGCCAGATTCGCATTGGGAGTTCACTGGGCATTGTTGATGGTGCGATCCGTTCGGTTGATTGGAAGCAAGCACCCACCAATCATCGGTACATAGCCCAGCGTCTTGTGTAATACCAAGATGACAACCGCGCTGGTCGACGTCTGCTGATCTTCCAATGAGCGAAAGATGCCCAGGTTATAGTCCGAAACTACTTACTCGTTCCACAAGCCAGTAGGTCGCCAGGCATCCAATGCTGTACCCCGTTGCTGATTTTGCAATTGATTTGACAGTCGGCGTCATGAGGTGCGTGGAACTTCGCCCAAGCAAGACAAAAGCAAAGAGCGCTGCGATGAATGTGAGTTGCCCAGCTTCAACACCGATATTGAAGGCGATTAGTGCAGCCGGAATTTCCGTGGGTGGCAGCCCGATTTCCGACAACGCCCCCGCAAATCCGAGCCCATGCAACAGACCGAAACAAAAGCAGACGATCCACGGGAATTGTTCGGACAGCCTCACCTGCCCGTCCTTCTGTTTGAGTATTTCCAGTGCCAGAAAAACGATCGAGAGTGCAATCACCGCTTCGACCGGTTGCCCGGGAACGCGCAAGACCCCAAATGTCGCCAAAGCCAATGTGATCGAGTGCGCCACCGTGAACGCGGTGATCGCGCCGACAAGACGCCAGGGGTCGCGCACCAGAACGAACAGCGCAAAAACGAAAAGAAGATGATCCCAGCCTTCCAGAATATGTTCGAATCCTAGACGAAAATAACTGGCGAAGACCGACCAGATCGTCGGTGCCTTGGGGACAGTCAGGACCGGTGTCTGAGGTGTGAAACGTAAGGTCGTTGGCTCTCCATCAAGAGGCTGCAGACGCAGCAGGACGTCATTTCTCTGCGCTTCGAGCCCTGTGACAGTGATCGGGTGACCGGCAAGATCCAACTTGCATTCCGCAACCCAGACGGACAACCAGGCAGCCTCGTCGGATGTCGGATCCGGGCCGCGTGCAGGTGAGCAGTGCTCGGGCAATACGGCGTCGATCTCCATGGGTCGGCCGTTCACGTCCGGCATGCGCCAGATCACCTGCCAGCTTTCGGTCGTCAATTGCCTTATGTCGAGATAGCCCGGATCCAGAGCATGGGCATGCCCGGCATTTGCTGCAAAGGCCAGCCACACGGGCAGCAAGAAATACCGGGCCGATCTCATTGGGCCATCGCCCCCAGGTCGGGCATGGTGATCTGGTATTGCCCGGCCAGTTTCTCGTATTGCACCTGTGCCAGTTCCACGCCGACTTTGCGGCGCCACTGTTGCGCGACGCTTTCGCGGATGGCATCCAGCGGCGGCAGTTGCGATGGCTGCGTTTCGGTGATCCGAACAAGATGCTGCCCGTACCCCGAAGGGATCGGACCTGACCAGATCCCCGGCTGCAATGGGGCGATGGCCCCCGAGAAACCGCGACCAAAAGCGGCGTCGACAGTGCGACCTGCGGACAGGGACATCGTCGCGGGAAGCAACGACGGCGTTCCAACCATTGATCGGTCGATACCGGAGTTCAGTGCAGAAAGTGCGTTTTGGACGTCGTCAGAGTTTGGTGCATCGCCCAGAAAGACCTGTTCAAATGCGAACTGAGGCGCAGACATGAACTGTTGGGGGTTATCTTGCAGATAGGCGGCAAGAACGTCATCCTCCGGAACAACGGACGAAGCGATTGCATCGGTCAGAAAGTCCATCTTTTGCGCGAGCCGCGCGCGAATGACCTGATCGCCCCGGTTCAACCCAAGCTTACGCGCCTCGCGAACTAACACCTCTTCCCGGACCAGCGCGTCTATCAAAGCCTGCAATTCCGTCTGGTTCGGCGGGCGGTTCCAACTTGTCTGAAACCGGGTTCTCAACAGGCCTACATCACCTTCGTCCACAATTATCACTTCATCTGGAGCCACCGTTGAGTTTTCAGGCTCGACCCGGGCGAACCAAACAAAAATGGCTATTCCAACCAGCAGAAAGTGAAGCAGGGGTTCTTTGACAATGCGCATGAGCGGTCCCGACTGAGTTCAAGACAGAGCGTAAGAGTGAGGGAGCAAACACCTCAAGAGATCGGCGGAAATATCCGATTTGTTCCCTGATACCGGAGCAGAAGTAACCAGGCGGCAAGACCCGCCCGGTGACACCTGAGGTCGCCAACGGATCAATCACTCGCTGGGCGTATACCAGATTGGCGATGAATAGGCGCGCTCCTGATGGGTCAATTGTGCCTCTTCCGGCAGATCGACCCCGAACCGGACCTTGTCATAGAGCACCCAGCGCGGTGACGGGATTTCGAGAACTCTTGCGTAATAAAATGCTCGCTCCGCAGGGTCGAATTCCGGGTCGGACCAGACCGCAACCAATTCAGACGCACCGATGGTGTTGCTCCAACCGGCAGTTTCCAGGTCAACCGTGTTCCCGACAGCGGGAAGCGTGCCGTCCGCTCCGAGCGCCCGATCATCCGACCAGACGACATTAAAGACCTTCTCCTGAAGCACCCTTTCCGCGTCCAGCCAACCCTTTACAACCTGCACCCGGTCAAGGTTCGCCCCGATCGGGTCCCGCAGGGCGCCAATCAGGAAGGTGGGCGCTCCGTCACCTTCACGCGGGCGCAGATCGCCGCCCATAGGCACACCTTTCGTATACCCGACGTCAGCCACGAGACGGGTCAGCAAATCCTCTTCGACAAAGTCCCAGCCACCAAAGAAACGCAGCCCGATCCGCGGGCCTGTGGTGGCGTAGGTTTCCCGACGTTTGAACGCGTCGAAGATGGCCGTTCGCGTGTTTTCGGAGGCCCAAACCGCAGTATATCCCGAGGCAACCAGCGTGTGCCCTTCGAACGCGCCCAGGTCACTTTCAACGAAGGGGTGCTGCACCCGGGTTGCAGAGGGTTCGGCGCTGACGGACTTGCCGAAAAAGTTTTCCTCCTCGGCGGTTGCGAGGGAAGTATGGCTATCCGTGGCGCCGC
>NZ_JAMFMB010000038.1 GCF_023502395.1 Ruegeria spongiae
TTGCCCAGCCAGCAAAGGAGGGTAAATTGTCCGATCAGCCGGTTTATACAAGTCACAAAGACATTATCCGTGCAATGCGCCCGATACAGCGCAAAGCTGCCGCTCTGTTGATCTCGGATGTCCTCGCAAACACTCCGCCATCAAGTGTGATAGAGGCGCAGGGCCGATATCGTGAGCAGCTCGGTGAAGGCGGCCTTGTGGATGACGGGAGGGGGTGGCGGGATGACATTCGCGACACGTCGGTGTTTTGCCTTTTGCGGAACGGGTTTGCGAAGGGTAAGGCGGTCACGCTCCATAAATCCGATCAAACTCTGACCGGTTGGAGCGCGGACGAAGCGTCATTGCGCCAGGCTGCGGCTCTGGAAACGGAGTATGGTGGCAATCTCAGGCAGCTGAAAATCCGAATGGCGATGGTCAGAGATTTTGAAACTATCGGTCAGGGTCTGGAAGCGGTTTATGTCTATACGGACAGCAGATTGGATCAAGCTGGCTATGCCTGCTGCAAAATCGGCAGGCATGACAGCAGCGACGTGAATTCGGTCGCGACCCGTATCCTTGAACAATATGGAACCGGGAGCGCGGGTCTCCCTGTGCTGCGATACCTCCTCAAGACGGATGATGCGACAGCTCTGGAAACCAAGCTGCACCGGCTATTCTCCAAACACCGGCTGAAAGACGCCTTTGGAACCGAATGGTTCGGGATGAACTATCGAGACATTGAGATGGTCACGAGAGATCGCTGGTGGCAATCGAATAGATGGCGCTCCGTCCCCTGAGTAGAGAGCGGTCTCTTGCGTTGGAACGGAATAGGAAGGGTTTTTTCCTCGTGGATTGGATGAGCTGCGGGGAAGTCAGGCTTAACTCTCCGGCACCCACGGCTCGCGCCCGACCATCCGATCCGCTTCGGCGGTGATGTCGTTCATATGCTGCTCCAGGTTTTGCCGCAGCGCCTCGATTTGGTCTTCGCTGGCCTTGCGCGGCACTGTCTCTGTCCATTCCCGGCAGATCAGCACACCCTCGTTGCGCCAGGGGCGGGGCAGCAGCAGGCGGTCCCAGGTGCCTGCCTCAGTCGCATGGCGGCTGGAATAGGTGATGCCAAAGACCCGCTTGCCCGAACTGCGCGCCCAGACCAGCGGCACCGTCGACGAAACCCGTTCCGGCCCACGTGGACCATCGGCGGCGATTCCGATCGAGATGCCCTGTTTCATCTTGCCCAGCACCGCCCTCGACAGAGCCACATGACGGGTGCGGCTGGACATGGCGATCGTGTCCATCCCGAACAGTTTCTGCACCCGCCCGACCATACTGCCCGCCCGCGCCGCTGAAGTGATCGAGCAGATACGTGCCTTGTCCAGTGGAAAGAAATAGGGCGATTGCGCCAATCGTTGATGCCAGAGCACCACGATCACCGGTTCGCCCTGGTCGACCAGCGCGTCCAGTTCCTCATACCCGATGCGCTGCCAACTGGAATGTTTGCGCACCAATCGGATATACCAGGCGATCCGGCGCGCGGCCCAGTTCAGGACCGTTTCGCTGTCGGCGATCTTCTTGCGCAGGCTCACGTTTGCTTTCTCCGAAAAACCGGTCTTTGTCTTACCCGATCATCACAGCAGCGCAATCTGTTTTCTTGGCCGCGCCGAACGGGCGGGTGAAAATTTCTGCATCAAGCGGTCGAAACCCCCTTGAGTCCCGCGCGCCGCTGGCCTATTCCAAGCGCGGCCTTAGGGGTATAGCTCAGTTGGTAGAGCGACGGTCTCCAAAACCGTAGGTCGCGGGTTCGAACCCTGCTGCCCCTGCCATTTAAAATCAACAATTTGCTTCAGATTTTTGGGCCCAACGCGCCGTAGTTTGTGCGTTTTGCAGAATATCAGCGTGAATCAGGGCTGCGGTCAGGCTTCAGGCGGGGCAACCCCGCAGGTTTCGGGGGCAGGGTCCTAGAGGCAGGCGGCCATCAGGCGATAGACGATCTGGGCAGCGGTAAAGTCCCAGGCGGTGTTGCCATCAGGCGCCAGTTCCACCACGTCAAAGCCGACACAGGTGCGGCCGCTCAGCGCGTGTTCGACCAGATGCAGCGCCTGATAATATCCCAGACCACCGGGCACCGGCGTGCCGGTGGCGGGCATCAGCGACGGGTCCAGCCCATCAACGTCAAAGCTGACATAGACATGCTCGGGGAAGTCCTCGGGCAGATCGACCTTGTGGAAATCATGGGTCACCAGATCTTCGGCATCATGGTAGAAGACGCCATGCGCGGTGCGGTTTTCGACCTCTTGCTGGCAGAGGGCGCGCACGCCGAACTGCGCCAATCGCACGCCGTCCTCGGCCAGCAGATGCATGACCGAGGCATGGCTGTGTTTTTCGCCCTGATAGGCAATGCGCAGGTCGGCATGGGCGTCGATCTGCACGATTCCCAAAGGCTTGCCCAAGGCGCGCGCGACACCTGTGGCCGCGCCATAGGTCAGCGAGTGCTCGCCTCCCAGCGTGATGGGAATTGCCCCTGCGCGCACCGCTGCTTCGGTCCGTTGAGCCAGATCTTCCATGATATCGGGTAGCGCGCCGGTGCAATCCAGCGCTCCTTCGGTGAAGATACCGGCGGTGCAGGGTTCGTGGCCATTGCAGAGCCGCTCCAGCTCGTTGCTGGCGGCGATGATCGCCTCTGGCCCGCGCGCGGTGCCCGAACCGTACGAGACAGTACGCTCCAGCGGCACGGGGATCACGCGGAACCGGGCGGTGTCACGGCGCTCGGCCTCGGTCAGTTCGCTGTCGAGGAAGATGCTCACGAGAGGCGCTCCTTGAAATCGTCATATCCGAATTGCTTGACGATCCGCAGAGCGTCGGTTTTGGAGTTCCACAGCGCGATGGCGGGCAGGGGAACGCCGTTGAACGTGTTGGTCTTGACCATCGAATAATGCGCCTGATCGAGAAAGGCGAAGCGTTGTCCGATCTGCAGCGGTTCCGCCCACGTGTAGTCGCCGATCACGTCACCGGCCAGACAGGACGGCCCGCCGAGGCGGTAGGTAAGACCTGTTTCGGCTTCATCCATCAGGGCCGGGCGATAGGGGGCCTCGATCACGTCGGGCATGTGGCAGGTGGCCGAGATATCGGTGATGGCAAGGTCCATGCCATTGGTCGGCAGGTCGAGGATTTCGCCCACCAGAATGCCCGCATCCAGCGCCACCGCTTCGCCGGGTTCCAGATAGACCTCGAGATGGTGTTTTTCGCGGATTGCCCTGATGAAGGTGATCAGTGCCTCGCGGTCATAATCGTCCCGTGTGATATGGTGACCACCGCCTAAGTTCAGCCATTTCAGGTCTGCGAGGACCGGGGCGAGTTTCGGCTCCACCGCGGCCCATGTCCGCGCCAGCGGTTCGAACCCCTGTTCGCAAAGCGTGTGCATATGCAACCCGTCCACCCCGGCAAGGGTGTCGGCGGTGAGCTGTGACACTGGCGTACCAAGCCGCGAGCAGGGGGCGCAGGGGTCGTATTTGGGGACCTCGCCTTCGGAATGTTCGGGGTTGATGCGCAGCCCGACCTGAACGTTTGCGGCCTGCGTTTTGGTTGCGAAACGATCCTTTTGCGCCGGGCTGTTGAAGATGATGTGATCCGACAGGGCGAGAATTTCGTCGAGATCCGCATCTTTGTAACCGGCGCAGAAGGTGGCGACTTCACCGCCATACTCTTCACGGCCCAGCCGCGCCTCGAAGATACCGCTGGCACAGGTGCCGCCGAGATGTTGTCGGACAAGCGGGGCCAGCGCGAACATGGAAAACGCCTTGAGTGCGCTCAGAACATGGGCGCCGGAGCGGGTGCCGACCTCGGCGAGGATCGTCAGGTTGCGTTCGATCGCCTGTTCGTCGACGACAAAGCAGGGCGAGGGAACACGGGTCAGGTCGAAGCGGCGAAACGCCCCGGCGTCACCCGCTTGTGTGGTCATCATGTCTGCCATGCCGCCTCCGCGTGTGGTGGGGGCGGATTGGGGGCCAGCCCCCAAACCCCCGAGGTATTTTGGAACAGAAGAAGGGGCGGGCGGGCCGCCCGTGCCTGCCGGGTCAGAACCTGACCGGGCCGTCGAGTTCATGAACCTGCCAGGGCAGGCCATGGGTGTTGAGCATGTCCATAAAATCATCCGGGTCGAGCTGTTCCATGTTCCACACGCCCGGCTGCGTCCAGTTGCCTTTGAGCACCTGCGCCGCGCCGATCATGGCCGGGACGCCGGTGGTGTAGCTGACGGCCTGACTGCCGACCTCGGCATAACAATCCTGATGGTCGCAGATGTTGTAGATGTAGTAGGTTTTCTCGCCCGAGCCGTCCTTGGCCTGACCGGTGGCGATGTCGCCGATGCAGGCTTTGCCCTTGGTTTCCGCGCCCAGATCGCCGGGATCGGGCAGCAGGGTTTTCAGGAACTGGATCGGGATGATTTCCTTGCCGTCATGCATCACCGGGTCGATGCGGGTCATTCCGACATTTTCCAGCACCTTGGCGTGGGTGATATAGGCGTCGCCGAAAGTCATCCAGAAGCGGGCGCGTTCGATCTCGGGGAAGTGGGTGGTCAGTGACTCCAACTCCTCGTGATACATTTGGTACATGTTCTTGGGGCCGATGGCAGGAAAGTCGTATTCAACCTTGGTGGTCATGGCCGGGCTGGTCTGCCACGCACCGTTTTCCCAATGGCGGACCTCGGCCAGCACTTCGCGCAGGTTGATCTCGGGGTTGAAGTTGGTGGCAAACTCCTGATCGTTGCTGCCGCCATTGGCGTCCAGCACGTCGATCTGGCGGATCGTGTCGAGCTTGTGTTTCCTGAGCCAGGTGGCGAAGACGGATGTGACGCCGGGATCGAAGCCCGAGCCGAGGATGGCGGTCAGACCGGCGGCCTTAAATCGGTCCTGATAGGCCCATTGCCAGTGATATTCGAACTTGGCCACGTCTTCGGGCTCGTAATTGGCGGTGTCCAGATAGTGGCATCCCGCCTCAAGGCAGGCATCCATCAGCACCAGATCCTGATAGGGCAGGGCGAGGTTCACGAGAATCTCGGCCCCGGTTTCGCGGATCAGCGCAACGG
The DNA here is from genome assembly GCF_023502395.1 of Ruegeria spongiae. Classification (GTDB taxonomy): domain Bacteria; phylum Pseudomonadota; class Alphaproteobacteria; order Rhodobacterales; family Rhodobacteraceae; genus Ruegeria_C; species Ruegeria_C spongiae. The sequence continues at coordinate 5,060 of NZ_JAMFMB010000038.1, forward strand.
TGGCAGAGACGTCATAGGCATCCAGGGCGGCGGTCTTGATCTCGACGCCCACCCGATCTTTCACTGCGGCGGCAATCGCGTCGCATTTCGACTTGGTCCGGCTGGCCAGAGTGATTTCGGTGAAGATGTCGCTGTTCATCGCCATCTTGTGCACGGCGGCGTGGCTGACGCCACCCGCGCCCACAACCAGTGTCTTGCCCATGGAAATTCTCCTCTGGCTCAGGGGTTATTCGTAGTAAGTGTACCCGTTGATGCTGTCGCGATAGGCGTTCATCAGGGTCTTGCGGTCCTTGGATTGCAGAGTACCGGTTGAGATCGCCTCGTCCACCATTTTGCGGAAGGCGGCGACGCAATCGGCCGGGTCAAACTCGACATAAGACAACACTTCGGAAATCGTGTCGCCCTCCTGCTCGTGCAGCAGGTCAAACCCGCCATCGGGGCGCAGGTCGATGGTCACCACATTGGTGTCGCCAAATAGGTTGTGCAGATCACCCAGCGTTTCCTGATATGCACCGACAAAGAACACGCCCATGTAATACTCATCCGCTTCGGGCAGGGAATGCACCGGCAGGCTGGGAGAGACCCCGTCGGACAGGATGAACCGGTCGATCTTGCCGTCGCTGTCGCAGGTGATGTCAGAGAGCACCGCGCGCCGGTCCGGGGTCTGGTTCAGCATCTGCAGGGGAACGATCGGGTGCAACTGGTCGATGGCCCAGACATCGGGCAGCGACTGGAACAGCGAGAAGTTGCAGTGATAGATATCGGCGAGTGTCTTGAGCTCGTCATCGACATCCGTTTCGCCCTCGGCCGCCGCCACCAGCGCCTTGATCCGTGCCATCAGCGACAGGTAGATGCGTTCGGCCCGCGCCATCTGACGCAGATCGACATAGCCGCGGCGAAACAGCGCGCGCAGTTCGTTGCGATAAAAAGACGCGTCGTTCCAGCATTCCTGCAGCCGCTCGGCGCTGAGATAGCCATTCACCGCCGCCAGATCGCTGAGCAGATGATGGTCATCCGGCTCGACCTCGGGCGCGCTGGGGGCGTCATAAAGCGTGCTTTCGAGCACGTTGAACACCAGCATCGACGAGGTCGCCACCACCGCGCGCCCGCTTTCGGTGACCAGTGTCGGGTGCTTGATCCCGGCTTCGTCCATGGCATAGGACACGGTTTCCACCACATTGGCGCAATATTCCTCGACCGTGTAGTTGATCGAGTTCTCGGTGGCTTTCTTTTCGCCGGTATAGTCCACGCCCATGCCGCCGCCCAGATCCAGATGGGTCAGCGGCACGCCTTCGCGCGTGAGTTCGGTGAAATAGCGGCAGGCCTCACCCACCGCGCGGCGTACATCGTTCACGTCCGGCACCTGGCTGCCCAGATGCGAATGCTGCAGCTTCAGGCAATGACTCAGCCCGGCATCGCGCAGCTTGTCCACGACGGCGACCAACTGGTCGGTATTCATACCAAAGGCCGAGCGGTCGCCCGAGCTTTCCTCCCATTTGCCGCTGATCTGGTTGGTGAGCTTCACGCGCACGCCCAGCAGCGGCTCAATCCCCAACTCCTTGTAGACCTCGATGACAGTGTCGACCTCGCGCGGGCTTTCCAACACGATCACCGTGTTGAAACCGATCTTGCGGCTGAGGATGGCAAGGCGGATGAATTCGGCGTCCTTGACGCCATTGCACACAATCAGCGCCTCACGCGCCAGCCGATGCGCCAGTGCGATCACAAGTTCCGGCTTCGATCCGGCCTCAAGCCCATAGCTGTATTTCTGACCGAATTCGACGATCCGGTCGATCACCTGCGCCTGCTGATTGACCTTGATCGGAAAGACACCACGATAGCGCCCCTTGTAGCCGACCCGGGCGATAGCGTCGGCAAAGCTTTCATTGATATGGGCGATCTCGTTTTCCAGGTACGAGCTGACGCGCAACAGCATCGGTGCCTTGATGCCGCGCTGGTCCAGATCCTGCAGAATGCCCGGCAGGCTGATGGCCGGGGTCTCGGGCGATAGTGGGTTCAGAAGCCCGATCTCGCCTTCGTCGGTGACCACGATCAGGTCCTTGCCCCATTTGTCGACCGCATAGACCGAATGCGCGGGATCCTGGTTTTGTTTCGACACGCGCTGCCCTTCCGTCCAATTCGTCACCTTGCCCGCGCGTTTAAGCGAGGGGGTCGATTCTTCCAATACCCAAACCATTTGCCGCGCGCGCGATTCTTTTGCCCTGCAACACGGAATTCGGCGTCAATACGGCGGTTTAGTGGCCCTTATGGGGGTTGACCCTGCGTCAATATTCGCACCTGTTGCTGAAATACACTAGTGAGAGAACAACCATTCCTTTAGAAAACTAAGGTCCAAAGGGGGCACAACAGAACAGGGAATTGAATATGTTGCGCCGTCTCATTGTCCCTTTGGCAATAGTCTTTCCGCTGTGCGCTGCTGCGCAGACAGATGTCCCTGTTTCGGGCAGCGATGCCACAATCACGGTTTCACGAAACGCTCAGGACGTCGCGCTGCCTTCGCCGTTCACAGATTTGACGCGCAGCACCCAGCCCAAGGCGAGCACCGGGTGGCTCAACCCGCTGCAGAAGCTCGGCTTGAGGACCAAGCGCAAAGCGCCTGCGCCAAACAGTCAGCAGATCGCGGTGGCAACCACTGCGGAGCCTTCACCACCGACGAGCGTGCGCCGCGAGGTGGTCAGGGAAGACGCGGTTGATGCGAGGCATCCGGCGGCCTCCTCCACCAGTTCAGCGGGTTTTCTCGCCAAGCTGTTCAAGCGGGATGGCGCGGCCGAGGCGGAACCGTTCCGGCCCTTCGCCAAGCTGCTGACCCGCGACAACGAGGGCGGCGATCCGGCGACCCAGTTCACGCTGGGCAGCGGCCGTTCGGGCGAATTGCTGACCTCGGATGGCGAGACCGGATCGCTTTACAGCGCGTTTCTTGGGGTCGGCCTGGGGCCCGATGTCACATTTGGCGGTGATGAGACGGGCAACGCATCCAGCGCGCTCAGCCTTCTGGAAAAGAAGCCCAATCACGACTGGCCGGGCAAGTCGCCCTCTGCCGCCTATGGTCCGGCGTCGAGCGGGCAGGGCATCAACGCTGGCAGTGAGGACCGCCCGATGACACCTCTGGGCATCAATCTGAGGTTTTGAGATCACGCCACCCCGGCCCCTGACACGAAAAGCTTTTGCAGACCGGCCTGGCCTGTTAACCTTTCGTTAATAACAATAACAGCGGGCAATCAGGGCAATGTATACGGGCTTTAGCGGCACGTTCGTCATATCCTGGGCACAGACGGAACTTGATGGCCTTGGGGCCGCTCCACTGGATACACTCACCGACGGGGTGGTTTGGTCATGGCGCGGCGAGGCCGTGCGGGTGGATGAACCCGGTGGTCTGTGTGACACAGGACAGACGGGCAACGAAGACGCACATCGCAGAAACGCGGCGGACCGGGTGCACCGGATGGTTGGTGCCGGGGTCGAGCAGACCAGCGACAACGGTTCCGAGCCGGGTGATCGCCTGATGGACCGCAGCTTTGTGGTCACCGACGGAGCGCAATGTTTCACCATCACGCTGATCGATGCCGGTCGCGGATCGCAACCGCTGTTGATGTTCCACAACGGGATACCGCCACGCGGGACCGACCTGCATGTGGTGCAGCACCGTTTCGACGCATGGCCGGGGCCAAGCATGACCCCGGCCTCGGGCGGTGTCATCTGCTTCACGCCGGGCACGCGGATTCGCACGCCTGACGGTTTCCAACTGGTCGAGGATCTGCGCGAGGGTGATCTGGTCGAGACCCGCGACAGCGGCGCGCAAGAAATCCAGTGGGTCGGCAAGCGGCGGATGAGCGGCGCGCGGCTTTTTGTGATGCCGGACCTGAGGCCAATCCGCTTTGCTGCCGGGGCGTTCGAGACCGACCGCCCCGATGCCGAATTGCTGGTCTCGCCCGAGCACCGGATGCTGCTCAAGGGTCAGGCGGCGCGGGCGCTGTTCAACACGCCCGAAGTGCTGGTGCCCGCGCGGCAACTGATCAACGGGTCCAGCGTCACTGTGGACCTGCAGGCGCGCGAGGTCACCTATGTGCACCTGCTGCTGCCCGCGCATCAGATCATCTGGGCCAACGGGGTCGAAACCGAAAGCTTCCATCCGGCCAGCGCCGCGCTCTCGGCCCTGACCGAGCACGACCGCGCCCGGTTGCTGCAACAGCGGCCATCGCTGGAAAGCAACCCGGACAGCTATGGCGATTTCGCCCGCCGCGCGCTGTCGGACACCGAAGCGGCGCTACTGATGCACGAAGTGGCCTGACGCCGAAGCGGCGTCAGGCTGGCTGCAACCCCTCGCTGAGCCGCCTCAGTAGATCCTGCAACCGGTGCAGTTCCTCGGCCGTCAGGCCGGTGCCCTCGACCATGCAGGCGGTGATCTCGGGCGCTTTTGCATGCAAGGCGCGACCGCCCCGGGTCAGGTGCACAAAGACCTGCCGCTCATCCGTTTCGCCGCGCCTGCGCAGAACACGGCCCAACGCCTCCAGCCGTTTGATCAGCGGGGTGGGCGTGCTGGTGTCCATCCGCATTTGGCCTGCCAACGCACCCACCGATTGGCGGCCAATTTCCAGACTGTCGCCCAGGCCAATGATTGCTGGAGGGCGTGACCCGCAGGGTCAGTCCATGTGGTAGAGCGATTCGTAGATCGGTGTCAGCGTCTTGTCCTCGAACAGCGACGACACCGAGGTGCCGTTCCAGATGTTCAGGATCGCCTGGGTGAAGATCGGCGCGGTGGGCACGATGCGGATATTGCTGGCTTTCGAGATCGCTTTGGTGGGTTGGATCGTGTCGGTCAGAACAAGCGATTTCATCACCGAATTTGTCACCCGTTCCACAGCCGGGCCGCTCATCACACCGTGGGTGATGTAGGAGTGGACCTCCTTGGCGCCCTTGTCCATCAGCACCTGCGCCGCTTTGCACAGCGTGCCTGCGGTGTCGCAGATATCGTCCACGATCAGACAGATCTTGTCCTTCACGTCGCCGATCACTGTCATCTCGGCCACTTCACCGGGGTTCTCGCGGCGTTTGTCGACGATCGACAGCGGCGCGTTGATGCGCTTGGCCAACTCGCGGGCGCGAGCCACGCCGCCCACATCCGGCGAGACCACCATCAACTCGTCCATCTGGTCCTTGAACTGGGTTTTCACGTCCAGCGCAAAGATCGGGCTGGCATAGAGGTTGTCGACCGGAATGTCGAAGAACCCTTGAATCTGCGCCGCGTGCAGGTCCATGGTCAGCACCCGCTCGATCCCGGCGCCGGTCAGCATGTTGGCGACCAGCTTGGCGGAAATCGGCGTGCGCGCCTTGGTGCGGCGATCCTGGCGGGCATAGCCGAAATAGGGGATCACGGCGGTAATCCGGTCAGCAGACGACCGGCGTAGCGCGTCCGAGATGATCAGCAGTTCCATCAGGTTGTCATTGGCCGGGTTCGAGGTCGGCTGGATGATGAACATATCCTCACCGCGCACGTTCTCGAACACTTCGACGAAAATCTCACCATCGTTGAAGCGCTCGACCCGTGCTTCGACCGGGGCCTGATCGACGCCGCGGTACAGGCTCATCCGTCGGGCGATCGCGTCGGCCAAAGGTTTGTTGGCGTTCCCAGCGATCAGCTTGGGTTCGGTCGGTGTCGGCATATGTGGAATCCCCGAGGCAGCGGTGTCGAATGTGACAGATTCGTGATGTTGACACCGCTTAGCATGGGCGTACCGTCCGGCAAAGAGAGCGTGATGGAGAAAGTGACGATGGCCGACATTGACTACTTTTTTGCGACACTGTCGCCCTATTCCTACCTCGCCGGGACCCGGTTGGAAGAGATTGCCGACCGTCACGGGGCGACCATCACCTACAAGCCGGTGGATATCGTGACGCTGTTCGGACGAACCGGCGGCACCCCGCCGAAAGATCGGCATGTGGCGCGTCAGGAATACCGCCTGCAGGAATTGCGCCGTCAATCCGACAAGCTGGACATGGCGCTCAACCTGAAACCGGCCCATTGGCCCACCAATGCCGCGCCATCGTCTTATGCGATCATCGCCGCTTCCAAGGCGGGTGGCGGCGATCTGGGTGGGCTTTGCCATGCGATCCTGCGCGCCTGCTGGGGCGAGGAGAAGGACATCGCCGATGATGCGGTGATCCGGGCGTGTCTGGAGGGGGCGGGGTTCGATCCCGGTCTGGCCGACAGTGGCCTGCTGGTCGGCGCCGAAACCTATGCCGCCAATCTGGAGGAAGCGGTCGAACGCGGCGTATTCGGTGCGCCGTTCTACATCACCACCGACGATCAGCGGTTCTGGGGGCAGGACCAACTGGACGATCTCGACCGGCATCTGGCCGGGCGGGCGAAGTGACAGTCCTGCCAGCAGTGGCGCGAGGGTTGCATGTAAGGCGGCTTGGGCGTGGCACGCGGCAGGTGCTGGGTTTCCATTGCACCATGGCCCATTCCGGCGCGTTGCGGGGGTTGGCGCAGCATCTGGGCGAGGATGTCGCCGTGACAGTGCCCGACATGCCCTCGCATGGGCGCAGCCCGGATTGGGACGGGCAGGGCAGTATCCTGGATCGTATGATCGAGGCAGGCAGCGCTTTGCTGAGCGAACCGATGGACCTGATCGGGCACTCCTTTGGCGGGGTGGTCGCCCTGCATCTGGCGGTTCGGCACCCGGATCTTGTCCGCAGCGTCGTGCTGTTCGAACCGGTCTTCTTCGCGGTGGCCAAACAGGACCGGCCCGAAGACACGGTGGAGGATGCAAAAAGCATGCAGCCGGTGCATGACGCGCTTGCCGCCGGGGATCCGGAAACGGCGGCACGTCTGTTCAACAGGCTCTGGGGGGCAGGGGGGATCGGCTGGTTCAATCTTGCCGAGACAACCCGCGCCGCGATGACCCGCGGAGTGGCGATTCTGGCGGATGCCAAGGCCCAGATCACCCGCGATCCCCACGGGTTGCTGCGCCCCGGTGGGTTGGACAGCGTGACAGCGCCAGTACTGCTGCTGCGTGGGGCGCACTCACCGGCGATTACCGCGACGGCGAATGAGGGGCTGGCCCGACGTCTGCCGGATGCCGTCAACGCGGTTGTGGAGGGGACCGGCCATATGGCACCGCTGACCCATTCGGCCCGCGTAGCTGATGAAATCACGCGGTTTTGGTCGCGTCGCTGACCCGCAACGCGCGCCCGGCTAACGTCACGCAAACCTCACATCGGGCAGGGTGGCGTCGATCGATCCTTCACCTGCGCTCCTTGGGGCCTGCGTGTCGTAACAGACGTGGAACCGGACCCTGTGGCAGGGGTCTCGACCAACCGGTTGGCTGAGCGGGGGTGACGCCCCGAATCCGATCTGCGCACCAGGTGGCGCCGCCGACTTTAATGCACATGCACTCCCATGACGGGATGAGCCGCCCCGGCCAAGCCGGTGGCGGAGAAAAGCGCGTGCCTCACCGGAAAACTGCGAGAGGAAACGTCAGTCGAATTTGCGGCTGGGCGCAAGAACCATGGCTTCGCCGATGAGCACCTTCTTGCCATCCACCGAGCAATGGCAATCCAGCTTCACGCGGCGCTTGGAATGGTCGATATCGACCACCTTCACCTCGGCATAGACCATGTCACCGGGGCGCACGGGGGCGAGGAATTTCAGCGACTGACCCATATAGACCGTGCCATGACCCGGAAGCTGCTCGCCGATCACAGCCGAGATCAGCCCCGCCGTCAGCATCCCGTGGGCGATGCGGCCCTCAAAGATGGTATCGCGGGCATAATCGTCATCCAGATGCACCGGATTGCGGTCGGTCGAGACCTGAGCGAACATCTCGATGTCCTCATCGGTCACAACTTTGCGCAGATGGCGGCTCATGCCCATCTCGATATCTTCGATGCAAATTGTTCCGCGCGGCAGGTTATCCAACATGTCACCCTCGTCTTCCGCCACCATGGCGGTAATTAACTGACGTGATTCTGATCACATGGGTAATTTTATTACTTCGCACCTGCAGAAAATCAAGAACTTTCTGCACTAGCGAAGAAAACCGATCGTGTATGTGGGATTTGACATCTCGCGGGTCAGATAAGCCTCCAGCGCGGCGGGATCGGGATCGTGATGGGTGTTGGTCTCGGTCGCGGCCAGCCCGCCACTGATGAACAGCGAGTCGATGCCTTCGCCCATGCCGCCGGCAATATCGGTCAGCACGCCATCCCCGATGGCAAGGATTTCGGCATCGGGAATGTCATGGCCCAGGCTTTGCAACCGACGGCGGGCGAGGTCATAGATCGGCGGGTGCGGCTTGCCAAAATACAGGCTTTCACCGCCCATTTCGGTATAAAGCCTCGCCAGCGCACCGGCGCACCATTCCCGTACCTCGCCCCGGTCCACCACGATATCGGGATTGGCGCAGAGCAGCTTCATCCCCATCTGCTTGGCATAGAGGAAATCAGCCCGGTTCACATCCGGATCGGCCATCGGGTCGAAGGGGCCGCAACAGACGATGCCCTCGGCCTCGCGCAGCGGCACCCGTTCGATCGTGATCGGGCTTTCAAGGATATGCAGGGGTTCAAAAAACCCTGCGTCACGGCGCGGTTCCCCCATGAAATAGACTTTCTGCCCGACCGCGCCCCGGAACATGGCCGAGCGCGCGGAATCGCCGCTGGTGGCGATGGTGTCATAACAGTCGTGCGGCACGTTGAACCCGTCGAGCTGGGTCATGACACCGGCGCGGGGTTTGGGCGAGTTGGTGACCAGCACCACGATGCCGCCGCGCGCGCGATAGGCCTTCAATGCTGCAACCGCATCGGGAAAGGCGGTGACGCCATTGTGGACGCAGCCCCAGAGGTCGACGAACAATGCGCGGTACCGGTCGGACACGTCGCTCAGCGAGTGGATAATCTGGCTCATGGGGTCTCCTGCGCTAAATCCTGATCGGGATATGCCCGAACCCGGCGGCAATGGCCACAGGCTTGCGGGATCGCGGCTCTTTGATCCACGAGCGAGCGACCTTGCGCTATACTCAGGGTCGGAGCCAACACGGAGGGATTTCTTATGACATTCGACCGCCGCACGTTCCTTGCAACCGGCGCAGCGTCCGCCGCCCTGCCATTCACCGCGTCGGCCCAATTGATGCCATCGGGGGCCGAGATGCGCCAGCGCGCGCAGTCGCTGCTGGCGGCCCTGGAGGAGCCGCAGCGCGCGGCGGTGCTTTTTGGCTTCGATACGCCCGACCGGCTGGCCTGGAACTTCATGACCGGATCGCGCCGTGCGCCGGGGCTGGCGCTGGAGCAGATGACACCGGCCCAGAAGGATCTGGCGATGGACCTGCTTGCCACCGCTGCCAGCGCGCCAGGTCTTGAGAAAGCGATGAACATCATGCTGCAACAGGACATCCTGCGTGATGAATGGGGCAAAGGGTCAGCCGATCGCAACCGCGAACGGTTTTCGGTGCAGATCTACGGTTTGCCCTCGGAAACCGGCGCCTGGGCGTGGCGATGGGAAGGGCACCACCTGTCGCTGAGCTTCACGCTGCTGGACGACCGGGTGATCTCGACCACGCCGAGCGCGTATTCGTCAGAGCCCAACACCGTGCCTTCGGGGCCCTATCGCGGTCTTGTGGTGCTCAAGGATGAAGAGGCGCTGGCCCGCGCGCTTTATTCCGGGTTGAGCGACACGGCCCGCCAGCGCGCGCTGGTCTGGCCGCGCTCGCCGGGAAATATCCTGTCAAATGGCGGGACCGAGCAGGCTCTGTTAGCAGAACTGGCGGGCGTCGCATTGGGCGACCTGCCGCAAGGGCAGGCCGACATGGCCGCGCGGCTGGTCGAGGTCTATACCACCGAGGTGCTGCCCGCGCCGATGGCCGCCGCGCAGACGGACCTGAACGCGCAGCAGGATATGGCGGCGCTGCGTTTTGCCTGGGGCGGGGCCGATCTGGACGGCTCGATCTATTACCGGCTGACCGGGCAGGACATCCTGATCGAGTTCGCCAGCCTGCGCAATCAGCCCCTGCACCTGCACGCGGTCTTTCATGATCCGGCGCGCAATTTCGGACGGCATATGATCTAGAGGGATCAGCCGCGGTGCAAGTCGCGCAGCCACGCCTCGACGCGCCGGATGACGGTCCGGACCGCAGGCGCGAAGCGTTCCTCGTCATGGGTGACCAGCCATTGGTCATGGCTCAGATCGTCGATCGGGCGCGAGAGACGGGTCAAGGCTTCGGTTCGGTCACCGATGAAGCAGGGCAGTACCGTTCGGGCGGAACCGGCCAGCGCAAGGTCCAGCGCGTTGCGCGGATCGGTCACCTCGATGGCGGGCTGTCCGGCGCTGGTCTCGGCCACCCAGCGCGCCGACGGGGTTCGGCCCACAACCCGCGCCCATGTGGTCACTGCGGGATCTGAGGCATAAACCGCGAACGCCACCTGCCCGACCCGGCGGCAGGCCAGGCCGGTCTGCTCGGGGCGGCGGTTGCGGATGCCGATCACCGCTTCGCGGTGGCGGATGTCCAAAACGTGATCGGCGGCAATGAAGCGGATCGAGACATCCCCGCCGGTAATCTGCCGCGCCTGCTGGCAGAGCAGATGGGTCATCCAGGTGCCCGCCGAAAGCTTGACCAGCGGTTTGCGTTCCTTGCCTGCCTCCGAGAGCGGCGCGATACGGCTTTCGACCTCCGCGAGCTTTGCCAGTAGTGCCTCGCCCTCAGCGGTTAGCGCATATCCGCGCGGCAACCGAATAAACAGATCCATTCCCAGCCGCTTTTCCAAAGCTACCATGCGCCTTCCCAGTGTCGGGGCGCTTTTTTTGGTCATGTCCGATGCTGCTGCCAGCCCGCCCCCGCGCGCCACCGCGAGGAAGAGGCGCAGATCATCCCAATCCATCATCGTTTCATTCATGAAATGATAGCTACAATAACATTCGTGGATGTTCCAGATGCAGAGGTGCAGGCTGTGGGTAAAGCAAAGGAGACCACAGCGATGACCCTGTTTGAACCGAACACGAATCTGATGGGCATGGGATGCTGGCCAATTGGTGGCGAGATGCACAATGGCGATGTCTCGCTGGGCTATTCCCGCAGCGATGATGCGGAGGCGATCCGGGCGATCCATGCGGCGCTGGATGCGGGCATAAACCTGTTCGACACCGCTGCCGCCTATGGGGCGGGCCATGCCGACCGGCTTTTGGCCCAGGCGCTGCGCGGGCGGGGTGAGGCGATGATCGTCACCAAGATCGGGCTACAGGTCGACGAGGCAACCAAACAGGTAACCGCGCCCGATCCCGACCCGGCCCATGTCATGCCTGCCATCGACCGTTGCCTCGACCGGCTGGAGCGGGAGTGCATCGACATCCTGTTGCTGCACGTGAATGACATGGGCTTGGCAGTGGCAGAGCCGCTCTTTGATCAGATGGAGAGCGCACGCGCGGCGGGCAAGATCCGCGCTTATGGCTGGAGCACCGATTTCACCGCCAGCGCCGAGGCGATGGCGGATCGCGACGGGTTTGTGGCCGTGGAACATGCGATGAATGTCTTCCTGGACGCGCCAAGGATGCAGGCAGCGTTGGACGCGCGCGGATTGACGCCGCTGATCCGCTCGCCGCTGGCCATGGGGCTGTTGGGCGGGGGCTATGGCGCGGATAGCGTGCTGCCCGGCGATGATGTCCGGGCAAGCGACCAGAACTGGGTCGCGTATTTCCGGCACGGGCGTCCGAACCCGGAGTTTCTTGCACGGCTTGATGCGGTGCGAGAGCTATTGCAATCGGGGGGGCGCAGTCTTGCGCAGGGCGCGATCTGCTGGCTCTGGGGCCGGTCACCCGCATGCATTCCTCTGCCCGGCGCGCGAACTGCGGTGCAGATTCTCGACAGCGCAGGCGCTATGAGCCACGGCCCTCTGCCACCTGTGGTGATGACCGAAATCGAGACGCTGATGCCCCGCACCCCGGACTCAGAGGATCGGGCGCGGTAGGGGCATGAAAACCGCATTGGGCCGCGCTTTGGCGCGCCCGGTCTACATCTGCATGCCCATCTGCATCCGCATATGCAGATCGCCCAGAATCCAGACTGTTCCGAGGATGATGATCAGCAGGACCATGGTCGAGAACAGGATCAGGTCCAGGTCCTCGCGGCTGTCGCGGCGCCGGTCGATATGCAGAAAATAGGCCAGTTGCACAATCAGTTGCAGCAGGCCCAGCACCCCGATGGCGAGATAGACATAGGGCGTCTGCGGCCCGTAGAGATGCCCGATGCCAAAGGCCGTCAGCGTCAGGGCCAGCGCAAACAGGAACCCGCGGATGTAGCGGCTGCGCTCGCGCGCGTGCTCGGCGTGTTTGTCATCCATAGGCCAGCCCTCCGAAATAGACGATGGTGAAGATACCGATCCAGATCAGGTCGAGGAAGTGCCAGAACAGGCCGAACCGCATCAGCCGCGACTTGATCTGGTCGGTTACCCCGATCACCCGCATCTGGATCATCAGGATCACCAGCCACAGGCAGCCGGTCGCCACATGCAGCCCGTGCAGCGGCACCAGCCCGTAAAAGGCCGAGAGGAACCCGCTGCGCTGCGGCACACCGCCCTTGGCGGCCATATTCATGAAATCCATGATCTCGAGCGTCAGGAACCCAAGCCCCAGCAACAGCGTCGCAACCAGCCACAGATACACGCGCCCCAGCCCCAGATGGTATTTCAGCGCCAGCGAGGCGAGCCCCACGGTCATGGAACTGGTCAGCAGCAAAACGGTCTGGGCAAACAGGCTGCGCAGGTCGAACAGCTCATGCGGGCCGGGGCCACCCGCCTGGGCGTCGATCATGGTGATATAGATTGCGAACATCAGGCCGAAATAGACCAGATCGCTCATGATGAAGACCCAGAAGCCGAACTGCGCGGTCTCGACCCGTTGCTGATGCCTGGGGTCGATATCGCCCAGATTTATGCCGGGATAGGTCTGGTGGTCGGAATGGCTCATGTCGCGCCCTCCATGTCGGGCCGGGCATAGCCCAGATTGGCGGGCGCGGCCTCGTCATCGCGGTCCACGGCGGGGGTGCGCGCCACCAACGCGAGCCAAGCCTCATGCTCGGCTTTGACCTGCGCGGCGGGGATCACCACCTCGGTCTCGGTGGCAAAGGTCCAGACGATCACAATGAGCAGCATCGCGACCGTAACCCCAAGCGCCAGCCACCAGATCCACCAGACCAGCGCGAACATCCACACGCCGCTGAGCACACAGAGCAGGAAACCGATCGAGGTGTTTTTCGGCAGCTCGATATCGTCGTAACCGGTGGGTTTCAGGTAAGCGGTGCCGCTCTCCTTGGCCTCGGCAAAGGCGTCGCGGTCGCGCACCTGCGGCAGGACGGCGAAGTTATAGGCGGGGGGCGGGGCCGGGATCGACCATTCCAGCGTACGCCCGTCCCAGGGATCGCCCACCGGCACCCGGTTCTGGGCGCGGTCGCGGATGCTGACATAAAGCTGCACCAGAACCGACAGCAGCCCGCAAAGGATGATCAGCGCGCCGATCACGGCGGCGATCATATAGGGCTGGAAACTGGGGTCCTCCCAGTTGAACGACCGGCGCGGCATGCCCATCAGGCCGACGAAGTAAAGCGGCATGAAGGTGAACAGGAAGCCCACCACCCAAAGAGCCACGGAAATGCGGCCCCAACGTTCGTTCAGTCGAAACCCGAAGGCCTTGGGGAACCAGTAGTTGACGCCTGCCAGCATCGCAAACAGCACGCCGGGCAGCAGTACATTGTGGAAATGCGCCACCAGGAAGAGTGTGTTGTGGACCTGGAAGTCGATGGTCGGGTTGGCCAGGATCACACCGCTGAGGCCGCCGATCACAAACAGGATCAGGAACCCGATCCCATAGAGCATCGGCACCGACAGCCGGATGCGGCCGCGATACATGGTGGCCATCCAGTCATAGACTTTCACGCCTGTCGGGATGGCGATCAGCATGGTGGCCACGCCAAACACCGCGTTGATCAGCGCGCTTTGACCCATGGTGAAGAAATGGTGCAGCCAGACGGTAAAGCTGAGCACCGCAATCGACATGGTGGCGATCACCAGCGAGACATAGCCGTAAAGCTTCTTGGCCGAGAAAGTGGCGAAGACCTCGGAATAGATGCCATAGGCGGGCAGCACCAGCAGATAGACCTCGGGGTGGCCGAACAGCCAGAACAGGTTGGCATAGTTCATCATGTTGCCGCCCAGATCATTGGTGAAGAAGTGGAAATCCAGATACCGGTCGGCGGCCAGCAACAGCGCGGCAACCCCCAGCGGCGGCATGGCAAAGATGATCAGGATCGAGGAACAGATCACTGTCCAGCAGAACATCGGCAGCCGCATGAAGCCCATGCCGGGCGCGCGCATCTTGTAGATGGTGACGGCAAAGTTGATGCCGCTGAGCGTGGTGCCAATGCCCGACACAACGATGGCCCAGATCCAGTAATCCGGCCCCACTCCCGGGTTGAAGGCGGCACCGGTATAAGGTGGATAGGCGGTCCAGCCACCGGTGGAAAACTCGCCCACCACCAGCGACACCATCAGCATCATCCCGCCCGAGACGGTCAGGCCGAGGCTGATCTGGTTCATCACCGGAAAGGCCACGTCCCGCGCGCCGATCTGCAGCGGCATGATGAAGTTGATGAAACCCACCACAAAAGGCACGGCCACAAAGAAGATCATGATCGTGCCATGGGTGCTGAAAAGCTGGGCGAAATGCCCGGCCTCAAGGAAGCCATCACCGGGACCGGCGGCTTGCTGGGCGCGCATCACCACGCCTTCGAGCACGCCGCGCGCCAGCATCACCAGCGCAAAGACGATATACATGATGCCAAGCTTCTTGTGATCGGTGCTTGTCAGCCAGTCGCGCCAGAGCACCCCCCAAAGCCTGAAATAACTCAGCACGAACAGCACCACCGCCGCGCCGAGCACCAGAATGGCGCCGGCGGCATTGGCGACGATCTCGTTGGTGCCGGGGTTCTTGAGCAGCGCGGCGAGGGGCAGCGCGTCCCAGCTCAGGCGGCCGAAGAGAGTGGTCTCAAACGCGCTCATTGGCTGGTCTCCTGCCCATAGCTTGTGGTGCCCGGCTGATCCGCGCGGGGCAGGGCCGTGTCACCGTGATAGCGATGCACGATCTTGTCGAAGAGCTGCGCGTCGGGCAGCGTGAAATACAGCGCATTGTCGGGCATGTCAGCAGTGCCGAGCGCCTGCTGCACCTCGGCCCGGTCGGTGCGCTGGGCGAGGATGCGGTAGGTGGCGTCATCAAGCACCCGGCCTGTGCTGCGCACGGTATCGACCCAGTTCTGGAAATCATCCGCCTGCATCGCCACCGCGTCGAATTTCTGACCCGTGAAGCCGCGCCCGTTATATTGCGTGTTCTCGCCCTGCATACGGCCCGGCTCGCTCGCGGCCAGATGCAATTGGGTGGTCATGCCGGGCATGGCATAGATCTGCCCGCCAAGGGCGGCGATCAGGAAAGACTGCATCACCGTGTCGGTAGTCAGTTCCATGGCGACCTGGCTGTCCACCGGCATACCCATCTCGCCCACCGTGGCGATGCCCAGTTCGGGATAGATGAACAGCCATTTCCAGTCGAGGCCGACCACCTGCACCTCTACCGCCGGATCGGTGCCGAAATTGGCGGCATAAGGATCAAGCCGATGGGTCGCTTTCCACAGATAGACCGACAGGATCGCCACGATCAGCACCGGCACGGCCCACATGGTGGTTTCCAGCAACGGCGAGAAGTCCCATTTCGGGCGGTAGGCGGCAGAGGAATTCTTGCGCCGCCGGTAGCGCCACACGATCAGCGGCACCAGCAGCAGGACCGGGATCACCGCGATCATGATCAGGGCTGTCGCGCGGATCAGGTGCTCTTTCTGCGCCAGTGCCACCGGGCCTTGCGGGTCGAGAAAGCTGTTGCTGTCCGCCAGCGCGGGCATTGCCGCAAGCAAGAGTGCCGGGACAACCAGAACTGGCAGGGCCGCTGAGGGCCGGGCTGATTTCATCACGCTTACCCGCCTTACTATGTCACTGATCCATTTGGACTATCGGGGCAGGGGCCCGAATTCTCAAGCCTTTTTCGTGGGCGGATCGTGATCGTGGCCGACGGGTGGTTCAACCGCGCCGGTCCATCAGGCCATACCACCCATAGATGAGCGGCAGGATCATCCGTCGCCAGCGGCCAAGTTCGAACCGGCGCAGCGGTCTTGTCATGAGTGCCGGCGTGTCGGGGCCGCGCCCGGTGATCTGTGCGGCCAGCAGCGCGCCCGCGTAGCTGCCCATCGCCACCCCGTTACCCTGATAACAGAGCGCGGCCCAGGCGCGTGGCATGCCGGGGACCGGACCGGCAAAAGGGGTCAGGGTGCGTGAGAGGCAGACCAGTCCGGACCAGTGATGGGTGATCTCGACATCCGCCCAGGCCGGGAAGAAGCGGGCGAAATCCATTTGGGCCCGGGCGAATGTCGCGGCATCGCTGGCTTTGGTGCAGCGCCATGCGGCGCGCAGGCCAAAGAGCATGCGGTTCTCTGGCAACAGGCGGAAATAATGCAGCAAGTGGCGGCTGTCATAACACATCTGACGGCTGGTCCAGCCCTGCGCGGCCAATTCGCCCTCGGTCAGGGGGCGGGTGGTGATGATGGCGGACGGTACCGGCAGATAGCGCCCGCCGAGCCAGGTCGGCAGCGTGTCGGAACTGTAGCCATTGGTCGCAATGATCAGGTTTGTCGCCCGCAACTCGCCTTGTGCGGTTTGCAACAGGTGTCTGCCGTCGGGCGGGGTGGTCAGCTTCGTCACATGGCTGGTGCCGTGAATGCGCGCCCCGGCTTTATCGGCGGCTTTTGTCAGCCCGGTGACGTATTTCATCGGGTTGAGCGCGAAGCCCACCGGCGTGGTCAGGGCGGCATGAAATTCGGGGCTGGCGAACCCGTTGGCCGCCAGCGCTTCGCGGGGCAGGTAATCGGCCTCGACGCCAAATGTTTCGCGCAATTCGCTGATCTGACCGCGCAGTGCCTGTGCGGCGTGTGGCGAATGGGCCAGCAGGGTTTCACCTTGCGAATGGGTGTCAGCCTCGATCCCGCACTCGCTCAGCCGGGCGCGGACGAATTCCACGGCGTCGCGTTCGGTACGCAAGTAGGACAGCGCCGCTACGCGCCCGACCTGTCGGGTCAGATCGGCAAAATCGGCGGCGGAACCACCAAGGCAGCAGAACCCGCCATTGCGCCCCGAGGCACCCCAGCCGGGTTGTTCGGCCTCAAGCACCACCACATCCTGCCCCGCGCGGGCCAGCTCAAATGCGGCGTTCAGCCCGGTATAGCCCGCGCCGATGATGGCGGTGTCGCAGCTTTGCCCTCCGGCAAGTGGTGGATACTGCAACGACGGGGCGGTGGTGGCCCAATAACTGCCCGCGATGGGTTCCGGCCCATAGGCGCGATCCTCAAACAGCCGCATGGCCGGTCAGGTCTGCACGGCCAGCCGCTCTTCGCGCTGGCGCTGCAGGGCGGCGCGTTTGGTGGCCAGCGAGGCGATGATGACCCCTACGGCAACAATCGCGATCATCAGGGTCGACAGCGCGTTGATCTCGGGGCTGACGCCCAGCCGCACCGACGAGAAGATCTTGATCGGCAGGGTGGTCGACGAGGGGCCGGAGGTGAAGGATGCGATCACCAGATCGTCCAGCGACAGGGTAAAGGCCAAAAGCCAGCCCGAGATCACCGCAGGCGCGATGATGGGCAGGGTGACCAGCCGGAACGCCTCGGCAGGCGAACAGCCCAGATCAAGTGCGGCCTCTTCCAGTGAACGATCAAAGGTGACCAGCCGCGAGGACACCACGACCGAGACATAGCACATTGAGAAGGTGGTATGGGCCAGTACGATGGTGAAGATGCCGCGATCCAGACCGATGCCGATGAACAAAAGCAACAGCGACAGGCCGGTGATCACCTCGGGCATCACCAGCGGCGCGTAGATCATGCCGGAAAACAGTGTCCGGCCAAAGAACCGCCCGCCGCGCACCAGCACATAAGCCGCCATGGTGCCCAGCACCGTGGCGATGGTCGACGAAAACACCGCCACCCGCAGCGTGACCCAGGCGGCATCGAGGAAGGCCTCGTTCTGCAGCAACTCGCCATACCATTTGGTCGAGAACCCGGCCCAGACCGTGACCAGTTTGCTTTCGTTGAAGCTGAAGAGGATCAGGATCACCATCGGCAGGTAAAGGAAGGCAAAGCCCAGTGTCAGCGACACCACGTTGAACCAGCTCAGGCGCGTCATTGTTCGGCCTCCTGCTGTTTTTGCTGGTTGCGCTGGAACAGTACGATCGGGATCACCAGGATCAGCAGCAACACGACCGCCACGGCGGAGGCAACCGGCCAGTCGCGGTTCGAGAAGAACTCCTCCCACAGGACCTTACCGATCATCAGCGTGCCTGACCCGCCCAGCAGCGAGGGGATCACGAACTCGCCCAGTGCCGGGATGAAGACCAGGAAACAGCCCGCAATGACGCCGGGGCGCGACAGCGGCAGGGTGACCAGCCAGAAGGCCATCAGTCGCGAGCAGCCCAGATCCTCGGCCGCCTCGATCAGCGATCCGTCCAGCCGGTCAAGCGCGGCATAGATCGGCAGGATCATGAAGGGCAGATAGGTATAGACGATGCCGATATAGACGGCAGTATTGGTGTTGAGGATGGTCAGCGGTGTGTCGATGACACCGATCCAGAGCAGGAACTGGTTCAGAAATCCTTCCTGGCTGAGGATGCCCATCCACGCATAGACCCGGATCAGGAACGAGGTCCAGAACGGCAGGATCACCAGCATCATCAATGTGGTGCGCCACTGCTCGGGGCTGCGCGCCATGGCATAGGCCATGGGGTAGCCGATCATCAAGGTCAGCAGGGTCGAGATAGTGGCGATCCAAAGGCTGCTCAGATAGGCCTTCCAATAGAGGTCATCCTCGGTCAGCCAGACGAAGTTTTCCAGATCGAGCCCGGCAAAGAACTCCCGGATGCCCGACCAGCCCTGCGAGAGGTCGAGCGTGGGCGTGTAGGGCGGGATGGCCAGTTCGGTGTCCGACAGCGAGATCTTGAGCACGATCACGAAGGGGATCAGGAACAGGACCAGCAGCCAGCCATAGGGAATGGCGATCAGGAAAAACCGCCGCATCAGTTCGCCAGCAACACGCCCGCGGTGGCGGTCCAGGACAGCCAGACGGGGTCTTCCCATGTGAAGGAGCGGCGCGAGATGCGGCGGGTGTTGGCGGTCTGCGCCTTGATGACCAGCCCGTTGGGCAGTTCAACATGATAGGTCGACAGATTGCCCAGATAGGCGATGTCGAGCACCTTGCCCTGGACCGCGTTTGCGGCCTCTTCCGGGCGCTCGGCGCTGATCGCCACCTTCTCGGGGCGGATCGCCAGAGAACAGCTCTGCCCGGTGGACAAATCGGTGCTCGAACTGGCCTGCAGCGGCGGCTGGCCCTCGGACCAGAAGATGCGATAGCCCTCGCCCTCACCGGAATTGGCCTTGCCCTGGATGATGTTCACGTCACCGATGAAATCGGCCACATAGACTGAATTCGGCGTCTCATAGATACGGTCCGGCGTGTCGGCCTGAATGATGCGGCCGTGATCCATCACCGCGACACGGCTGGCGACGGTCATCGCCTCTTCCTGATCGTGGGTGACGATCACGAAAGTGGTGCCGGTGGTTTCCTGAATATCCATCAGTTCGAACTGGGTATCCTGCCGCAGCTTCTTGTCGAGCGCGCCCAGCGGTTCATCCAGCAACAGCAGTTTCGGCGCCTTTGCCAGTGAGCGCGCCAGCGCCACGCGTTGCCGCTGACCGCCCGAGATCTGATGCGGCTTGCGGCTGGCGAATTGTTCGAGACGGGTCAGTTTCAGCATCGCCTCAACCCGTTCGTTCAGGTCGTGCTTGGGCATCTTGTCGCGTTTCAGCCCAAAGGCGATGTTGTCCCAGATGCTGAGATGCGGGAACAGCGCATAGGACTGGAACATCATGTTCACCGCGCGCTGGTTCGGAGGGACCGGGGCGATGTCCTGACCGGCCAGCTCGATCACGCCGCTGCTGGGGGCTTCGAACCCGGCCAACATCCGCATCATGGTGGTCTTGCCGCAGCCCGAGGGGCCTAGCAGGGCAAAGAATTCCTTCTCGAAGATATCCAGCGACAGATCGTCGATGGCGGTGAAGGCCCCGAACGATTTGGTGACGTTTCGGAACCGGATCAGTGGCTGTGCCCGGGGATCTTCCCAAGGCGCTAAAGGTGAGGCGTCCACGGCAGGTCCTTGTTCTGAAAGAAAACGGCGGGGCGCTGATGCGTCCCGCCGGGGTCCAGCTCAGGTGCCGGATTTGACCTTGGTCCACATCCGCGTGACCACACGCTGTACCTTTGAGGGGTATGGCGATTTGGTATAAAGCTTCTCCATCGTCCCGTCGTCGGGATAGATCGCGGTGTCGCCGATCACGTCCTCGGCCAGAAACTCCTGCGATGCCTTGTTGCCATTGGCGAAATAGACGTAGTTCGACGCCGCCGCCATGTTCTCGGCCTCCATGATGAAGTTCAGGAAGGCATGCGCGCCGTCGGGATTGGGCGCGTCGGTCGGAATGGCCATCTGGTCAAACCACATCAGCGACCCCTGCGCGAAGGGGTGATAGGCGATCTCGACGCCGTTATTGGCCTCGGCCGCGCGGTCGCGCGCCTGCAGTACATCGCCCGACCAACCGACGGCGACGCAGATATCGCCGTTGGCCAATGCGTTGATATATTCCGAACTGTGGAACTTCTTGATATGCGGCCGCACCGCCATCAGAGGGGCCTCAGCCTTGCCGATCACGTCGGGATCATTGCTGTCGGGGTCCTCACCCAGATATTGCAGCACCATGGGCACGATCTCGGTCGGGGCATCCAGGAAATAGACCCCGCAAGCGGCCAGTTTCTCCATGTTGGCGGGGTCCAGAACCAGATCCATGCTGTTGAGCGGCGCATCGTCGCCCAGCACTTCCTTGACCTTGCCGACATTGAGCCCGACGCCGGTCGTGCCCCACATGTAGTTGATCGAGTATTCGTTGCCCGGATCGTATTGTGAGGTCCGATCCTCAATCATCTCCCACATGTTGCCGGCATTTGGCAGCTTGGATTTGTCGAGCTTCTGGAACGCGCCCGCCGAGACCTGCCGCTGCAGGAAGTCGCCGGTCGGAACCACAACGTCATAGCCCGAGCCACCCGCCAGCATCTTGGTTTCCAATATCTCGTTGCTGTCGAAGACGTCATAGATCAGATCATAGCCTGTCTGTTCCTCGAATTTCTTGAGCAGGTCTTCGTCGATATAGTCCGACCAGTTATAGACGCGCACCTCTTCGGCCCAGACCGCAAACGGCGCCAGAAGCGCTACGGCTGCGAGGGCGCCAGTTATCTTTCTTGGCATTTCAATCCTCCTGTTGGTTCTGAGGGAGGATGCCGGAGTTTGATCAAAACCGATTCTTTTTCCTCCCCCGGGTGACAGTATGATAGTTTTTTGGCAGTTGAGTAGAGTCAATTGTCACCCCAGCGCCCTTGGACCCGGATGAAAGATCAAAAAATGAACCGGCTTGTCGCAAAACGCCCCGAGCATGAGGCGATCTATGTTCAGGTCAAGGAACTGATCCTGTTTGGCGAGGTCGTGCCGGGCCAGCCGCTGACCATCCACGGTCTGGCCGACATGATTGGCGCGGGCATCACTCCGGTGCGCGAGGCGATGCGCCGCCTGACCGCCGAAGGGGCGCTGGCGGCCCGTGAAAACCGCCGGGTCGAAGTGCCGCTGATGACCTCTGACAGGCTGGCCCAGATCGATCTGGTGCGTCTGACGGTTGAACCCAAATTGGCCTTCCTCGCCGCAAATCAGGCGGCATCAGCGGTGATCCCGGATCTGGAGCGGCTGGATGCACGGGTTGATCAGGCCATCCACACCGGAGATATCCGGGGCTATCTGGTGGCAAACTTTCGGTTCCACTTCACACTCTATGACGCGGCGGACGCGCCGATTCTGCGGCGGATCGCCGAATCGCTCTGGCTGCAGGCCGGTCCGTCGCTGCGGGTGGTCTGCGGGCGCTATGGCACGTCGAACCTCAAGGACCTGCATCAGCAGGCGATTGCCGCCCTGCGCGAGGGCGCGCCGCAGGATGTCGCCGACGCCATCGAGGGGGACATACGACAGGGGTTGGATTTCGTCCGGCAAACATTCGACGAGTGACCCGATTACCCGATAAGTTCAGTCGCGCGCGAGGTGGATTGACGTGGTCGATTAATTTGATCAAAATCCTCCGGTCCACCCTGACTTCATCCCCGCGGGATCATTCCGGCCCCGTTGGCCACCTGTGCCAACCGCCGGTCTGAACGCCATAGCTCAAGAGACCTGACATGACGACAATGGCCAACCACCTGCCCACCGCAGAACTGCAAGCGCTAGACGCGGCGCATCACCTGCATCCGTTCACCAACGGCCACGAACTGGCCCAAAAAGGCGCCCGCGTGATCAAAAGCGCCAAGGGCGTCTGGCTCAAGGACAGTGACGGCAATGAAATCATCGACGGGATGGCAGGGCTGTGGTGCGTCAACATCGGCTATGGGCGCGACGAGTTGGCCGATGTGGCCGCCCGGCAGATGCGTGAGCTGCCGTACTACAATACGTTTTTCCAGACCACCCATGCCCCGGCGCTGATGCTGGCTAGGAAACTGGCCGAACTGGCACCGGGTGACCTGAACCACGTGTTTTTCTCAACCGGCGGCTCGGATGCCAATGACACCAATATCCGGCTGGTGCGCACCTATTGGGCCGAAAAAGGCCAGCCCGAGCGCAACGTGATCATCTCGCGCTGGAATGCCTATCATGGCTCGACCATTGGCGGCACCAGTCTGGGCGGGATGAAGGGGATGCACGGGCAGGGCGGTCTGCCGATCCCGGGCATTGAGTTCATCGACCAGCCCAACTGGTGGGTCGAGGGCGGCGATACGGCGCCCGAAGAGTTCGGGCTGGAACGCGCCCGCCAGTTGGAGGCCAAGATCAACGAGATCGGGCCGGACAAGGTCGCCGCCTTCATTGGCGAGCCGGTGCAGGGCGCTGGTGGTGTGATCGTCCCCCCCGAAACCTATTGGCCGGAAATCCAGCGGATCTGCGACCAATATGGCATTGTGCTGATTACCGATGAGGTGATCTGCGGTTTTGGTCGCACCGGCAACTGGTTCGGTTCGCAGACCTTCGGGATCAGACCCGACATCATGACAATGGCCAAAGGGCTGAGTTCGGGCTACCAGCCGATCGGAGCGTCGGTGGTGTCGGACGAGATCGCGCAGGTGTTGTCGGGGACCGACTTCAATCACGGCTATACCTATTCGGGACATCCCGTGGCGGCGGCTGTGGCGCTGGAAAACCTGCGGATTCTGGAAGAAGAGAATATCGTCGGTCACGTCCAGAACGTCGCCGCGCCCTATCTGAAACAGAAATGGGAGGGGCTGCTGGATCACCCGCTGGTGGGTGAGGCAAAGATCGCGGGGATGATGGCCTCGGTCGCATTGACGCCGGACAAGGCGGCCCGCGCGCCCTTTGCCTCGGACCCCGGCGTGGTGGGCCAGATCTGTCGCGACCGTTGCTTTGCCAACAATGTGATCATGCGCCATGTGGGCGACCGGATGATCATCTCGCCCCCGCTGGTCATCACCCCGGACGAGATCGACATCCTGATCGACCGCGCCCGCCTGTCGCTGGATGAATGTCTGGCGCAACTTGAGGCGGACGGCCTGAACCGGGCGGCCTGACCGGGTGGACCTGCTGAGCGCCAATGACCGACCGGGGCAATACCCCGCCTCCTACTACGCGGCGAGTGCCCGCCCGCTGGATCCGTTCCCTCCTGCGCGCGGCGCGCTGAGTTGCGATGTCTGCGTGGTGGGTGGGGGCTTTACCGGGCTGTCGGCGGCGCTGCATCTGGCGCGGCGCGGTTATGACGTGGTGCTGCTGGAGGCGCAGCGCGTGGGTTTCGGTGCGTCGGGGCGCAATGGTGGGCAGGTCGGGCAGGGGCAGCGCGTGGAACAGGACGCGCTGGAGGAGATGCTGGGCAAACCTCATGCGCGGGACCTGTGGCGGATCGCAACGCAATCGGTTGATCTGGTGCGCGCACTATGCGCCGAGGTGGATATGCCGTTCCATGACGGGATCATCCACGCCGATCATCGCGCGCGCCATGTGCCCCAGAGCTGGGACTATGCGGACAAGCTGAATACCGAGTATGGCTATGACAAGATCCGACCTCTGGACGTCGAGGAATGCCGCCATCTGGTGAACTCGCCCGCCTATCACGGTGGCACCATCGACATGGGCGCCGGGCATATCCACCCCTTGCAGTTCGCGTTTGGCCTTGCGCGTCTGGCGGTGCTGTCGGGGGTGCGGATTTTCGAGCGCTCCAAGGTTCAGGAGTTGGATGCGGGCAACCCGACACAGCTGCGCACCCCGGACGCCACCGTTTCCGCGCGCTATGTCGTGCTGGGCTGCAACGGCTATCTGGGAGGGCTGCAACGCGAGGTTGCCGCACGGGTCATGCCGATCAACAACTATATCCTTGCCACCGAGCCGATGACGCCGGAACAGCAAGAGGACGTGATCCGCAGCAATGTCGCAGTGGCGGACAGCAAGTTCGTAGTGAACTACTTTCGGTTTTCCGACGATCACCGGCTGCTGTTTGGCGGAACCGAGAGCTATGGCTATCGCTTTCCGGCGGATATCGCCAGCAAAGTGCGCAAGCCGATGCTGGAGATTTTCCCGCAACTGCGCGAGACCCGGATCGATTATGCCTGGGGCGGGACGCTGGGGATCACCATGAACCGGATGCCGCATTACGCGCGGCTGGCGGGCAATATCCTGTCGCTCTCGGGGTTCTCGGGGCATGGGGTGGGCATGGCTACGCTCTCGGGCCAGATCGCTGCCGAGACCATCGCCGGTCAGGCCGAACGCTTTGACCTGATGGCGCAGGTTCCGACCCTGCGCTTCCCCGGTGGTGCTGCATTGCGCTCGCCGCTGCTGGTGCTGGCAATGCTCTGGTACAGCCTGCGCGACAGGTTGTGAGGATGGGTATGCCGGGCCTTTCAAAACCCATGATTGGGTGTGATTTCGTTAGGTTTCACGCAATGCGCTAAAGTCGGCAAAGAGCCCAAAGTGACGGATGCTGCACATCGGACGAACGTCAGTTCTTGCTTATTGTGAGGATAGCGTCTCGCAATTGGTCGACCCCGCCAAGCTGACTTTTGAGACAGTCTATGCCCTATGCCCTTTGCTTTAGCGTGCTCTTTGTGTTCCGCTTTCTATGGACAAAATACGTGGGCAGTCCAACGCGCTTAGTTGATATTGCGTCTCGATGGGAGAATATGTTCTCACCACAGCGCGCATAATGATCTACCTACTTGCCGCAACCACGTGGCAGGTATCGCTCAGAGATGATTTTCATACCCGTAGGATCAACGTGAAAAGGAAAGCGTTTGAAAGGCCT
>NZ_JAMFMB010000039.1 GCF_023502395.1 Ruegeria spongiae
AGTCAACCAGAATAGATTACTCACCATGCACCCCTCAAAAACTCTGGGGCTTGAATCATGCAAACAAGATCGCGGCAACCATATTAACGGGTCCAGAGCCTAGGCAGCTCGATAATCCAGGGCTTCGATGACTTCATTGATGTCACCTACGTCCAATTACGGGCATGAGCAACCGAACGACGGTTAACGTGACAACACCCCTGTGACAGTTAAGTTTACGGTGCCACCCCGGAAGATCGAGAGAAAAAGGTGGCGGGCACTTGCCCGCCACCCTGAGATCAATTCTGTCCAAGTTCCGTCAGGATGTAATTGGCAATCGCTGCCAGGTTGGCTTCACCCAGATAAGCCTGCGGCGGCATTTCGGGGAAACCTTCCCGCTTGACGACTGGTGCTTTGATATACTCGATCATCCCGTCCGGGTTGTCCTTGTACAACGCCTGGATCGACTGCATCGACGGGCCGTGCAGAACCGAACTGTAGGTGTGACATCCGGTGCAGACCGCGAGATAGGTCAGACGGCCTTTTTGTTCTGCTGTATAGACCGGCTCGTCTGCGCCGCCTTCGAGCATTGCGGTTTCATAATTCGCAAGTTCCTCTGAGGTGTCACAGGCCTCCCAGCGCTTGGTTCCCAGCGTGGAGACACCTTCCTGTTCGACGATGCAACTGCCGCGGCCCTTGCCAGCCGCAAACACATCGACATTCGAGGCACCTGCTTGTTTGCTCATGTTGCCCAGTATGCCGGTCGGATCCTCACCATTGCCACTGAAAGTGTTCTCAAGAATCCGCATGCCATCGGTAAACGGATCAACCTTGGGATCGGTCGCGACTCCCAGAAGCTGCTGATCCGCGATCAGAATCCCACTTGTCCCGTTGTTCTTGATCTCGTTGTTAACAATCGTAATACCGTCGGGGCCAAGAATACCGATGCCGATACCTTGCGGAACGCCAGCGGCCACCGAGCTTGACGGCGCAAAGTTCGGCAGATTGTTATCCTCAATCAGATTGTCGCGGATCACCATGTCGTAGGAATCCTTGACCGGCAGGCCCGGGATCAGGGTCAGCGTGATGCCGGCAGTGTTGCCATAGGTGTGGTTGTTCGCCATCAGACCGTTGCGGGTGTTCTCGAACTCCAGCCCCATGACGTTGCCGAAGGCGATATTCTCGATCACGTCGATATTGTCCGACATGCCGACATAGATGCCTGCATCTTCGGCGCCCGTGACGGTATTGCCCTGAAGCAAGCCGTTGGTGCCGTATTGCGGGAAGATGCCGTAAAACGCCCCTTCAACGTAATTGTTCAGGATTTTGAAGTTGTTGGCACCCTGAGTCATGATGCCGTTGCCTTTGTAGCCTTTGACATAGAAGCCTTCGATCGTCGAGGAATGGCCCGACGTGATGAGCCCATCGTTCAGAATGTACTCGCCATCCATCACGGCCCAATTGTCGCCATCTCGCAAGCCGCGCAGAGTGATATTGGGTTTGTCGATATAGACCGTTTGGTTATAGACACCGGGCTCGACCAGCACGGTGTCGCCTTGCTGGGCTTGATCCACGTAATCCTGAATGACAGCGCCCGATGGAACCGTCCATTCGGCGGCTACGACCGAACCGGCCAGAGCGGTTGTGCACAGAAAACTGCTGACGATCAGCTTGGTTTGCATAGTTCTCTCCTAAGTTTTCAATTCAGATCGTTCGTGTCCTGGCCGGTGAACGGATTTTCGCTGTTATGACGCAGTGAGGCCGCTGTTCTCCGCTCGAGGAGTTCCGGATTC
The DNA here is from genome assembly GCF_023502395.1 of Ruegeria spongiae. GTDB lineage: Bacteria > Pseudomonadota > Alphaproteobacteria > Rhodobacterales > Rhodobacteraceae > Ruegeria_C > Ruegeria_C spongiae. Next base: position 1,773 of record NZ_JAMFMB010000039.1, read on the forward strand.
CCAGCCAGCATGGCGTTCCTGCTTTCGGCAAACCGATCGACCATTTCGGTCTGTTCCAAACGGTGGGCCAGCCCCCCCAGAAACTGCATGTCATCGACATAGTCCTGAGGGTTTATCGTCGCCGGGTCCACCTCAAGCGCGGTCGCAAGCACCGTCAGGGCCTTGTCGGTCTCGCGCTCGCCCATATAGGCAGCGACCAGAGCCCGGTGCACCGACAGGTCATCCGGATTCAGAGCATTGGCGTTTTCAAGCAGTTCGATCCCGCGCGGGGCATCGCCGCCTACGGCTTCGGACAAGGTGACCAGAATCTGACCCAGCATCAACTGGCCGAGCCCATCCAGCGCCTCGGGGTTTTCCGCAACGGCGATCTCCAGATCCGCTTTGGCTGCGTTCCGTGCCGCACTCTTTTCTTGGTCGGTGCTCTCGCGCAGCGTCGAGGCCAGTTGATAGGCAGCCCGCAGAATGCGCGCTTCGGTCAGTTCCGGCAGGATCGGGTCGATCTTTGCGAGGATCACCTCGGAGCGGTTGCGGTTCTGCGTCCATCGCACGTGCAGATCGGCAGCGGATTCAACCGGAAGGTACAGACCAGCCGCGTCCTTGTCCAAGACTTCGAAATACTCGATATGCGCTTTCAGAACCCCCAGGTGCTGTTCGATATCAGCGGTCGAGGAAGCTTCGGTCAGACTGGCAGGCAAAGAGATTTCGTCAAGCGCCTGCGACCCGGCCTTAAGGGCGCACCCCATCTCGACCTCGTCCCATTTCTTGCCGCCAGCGGCCTCGAAGACGGCAATCTTTGCATCCTGACCCTCGATCGGATCGCATTTGATGCGCTCGGCCGCAGCGGCACGGGCCTGTGCCAGATTTTCCGGCGACTCATTCTCGGACAGTACCGTTCCAGACTGGGCGGACGCGGGAAGGGCCATCATGCAACCGACAGTACATAATGCCAATGCGCTTGCTATGTACCGTGATGATCGTGCCATGTTTCCTCCAATTGATTTAGTACCCCGACCCGGGCGTCAGGCCCGGGACGAGTGCGTGTGATCCGACCCGCAGCAGCATTTCAGCTTCATCTCTGGACAGCAGAGCGACTATCTCGGTCACCTCCTCGTTGGGTCACTGCGGCGGTCTGCCGATATAGACCGATCGGGTATGCATACCCGGTTGGATGAGAGCACCGGTTTGACCGCAAGCGTCGAACCGACCAAAGCGGCAGTGCTCAGAGAACGGCTGACGATCAGCTTGGTTTGCATAATGCTCTCTTAAGTTTTCATTTCAGATCGTTCGGGTCCTGTCCCGTGAACGGATTATCGCCGTTATAACGCAGTGAGGCCGCTGTTCCCCGCTCGAGGAGTTCCGGATTCCCGGTCAGCATGGCGCTCCTGCTTTCGGTAAACCGATCGGCCATTTCGGTCTGTTCCAAACGCTGGGCCAGACCGCCCAGAAACTGCATGTCATCGACATAGTCCTGAGGATTTATCGTCGCCGGGTCCACCTCAAGCGCGGTCGCAAGCACCGCCAGGGCCTTGTCGGTCTCGCGCTCGCCGATATAGGCAGCAACCAGAGCCCGGTGCACCGACAGGTCATCCGGATTCAGAGCATTGGCGTTTTCAAGCAGTTCGATCCCGTGCAGGGCATCGCCACCCAGAATCTCCGGCAGCATGACCAGAATCTGACCCAGCATCAACTGGCCGAGCCCATCCAGCGCCTCGGGGTTTTCCGCAACGGCGATCTCCAGATCCGCTTTGGCTGCGTTCCGTGCCGCACTCTTTTCTTGGTCGGTGCTCTCGCGCAGCGTCGAGGCCAGTTGATAGGCAGCCCGCAGAATGCGCGCTTCGGTCAGTTCCGGCAGGATCGGGTCGATCTTTGCGAGGATCACCTCGGAGCGGTTGCGGTTCTGCGTCCATCGCACGTGCAGATCGGCAGCGGATTCAACCGGAAGGTACAGACCAGCCGCGTCCTTGTCCAAGACTTCGAAATACTCGATATGCGCTTTCAGAACCCCCAGGTGCTGTTCGATATCAGCGGTCGAGGAAGCTTCGGTCAGACCGGCAGGCAAAGAGATTTCGTCAAGCGCCTGCGACCCGGCCTTAAGGGCGCACCCCATCTCGACCTCGTCCCATTTCTTGCCGCCAGCGGCCTCGAAGGCGGCAATTTTTGCATCCTGACCCTCGATCGGATCGCATTTGATGCGCTCGGCCGCAGCGGCACGGGCCTGTGCCAGATTTTCCGGCGACTCATTCTCGGACAGTACCGTTCCAGACTGGGCGGACGCGGGAAGGGCCATCATGCAACCGACAGTGCATAATGCCAATGCGCTTGCTATGTACCGTGATGAACGTGCCATGTTTCCTCCAATTAATTTAGTGCCCCGACCCGGGCGTCAGGCCCGGGACGAGTGCGTGTGATCCGACCCGCAGCAGCATTTCAGCTTCATATCTGGACAGCAGAGCGACTATCTCGGTCACCTCCTCGTTGGGTCACTGCGGCGGTCTGCCGATCGGTCGAGGTGCCGATATAGAACGACCGAGATGAATACCCGGTTCGACCGCAAGCATCGAACCGGCCAAAGCGGCGGTGCACAGGATATTGCTAGCGCTCAGCATGGTTTGCATCTCTGTGCTCCGCTGGGTCAGTTCAGATCGTTCGAGTCCACACCCGTGAACGGATTTTCGCTGCCATGGCCAAGCGTTGCCACATCTTTCCGGGTATGCAGCTCTGGCATCTTGTCGAACATGGCGCTGCGTCGTTCAGCAAACTGGGTGACCATCTCGGGCTGATCAAGACGCACGGCCAGACCGCCCAGAAACTGCATGTCATCGACATAGTCCTGAGGGTTCACGTCGGCCGGGTCGATTTCAAGCGCGGCCTGAAGCAAAGCTACGGCCTTGTCATTCTCGCGCACGCCCATATAGGCATCGATCAGCGCCCGGTGCACCGACATATCTGCTGGATTCAGCGCATTGGCATTTTCAAGCAGTTCGATCCCACGCGGGGTATCGCCATCCAGAAACTCCGGCAGCGTGACCAGAATCTGACCCAGCATCATCTGGCCCAGCCCATCCAGCGCCTCGGGTTTTTCCGCCACAGCGATCTCCAGATCCGCTTTGGCTGCGTTCAGGGCATCGCCCTGTTCTTCGGAGGTGCTCTCGCGCAGCGTCGAGGCCAGTTGATAGGCGGCCCGCAGAATGCGCGCTTCGGTCAGCTTCGGGACAATCGGGTCGATCTTCTCCAGGATCACCTCGGCGCGTTCGCGGTTCTGCATCCAGCGCACGTAAACTTCGGCGGAGCGCTCGGCACCCGAATCCAATCTGCCGGCATCCTCCTTAAGAACTTCGAAATACTCAAGATGCCCCCCCAGAACCTCAAGGTGCCTTTCGATATTGTCGACCCGGAAGGTCACGAAGGCCCAGATCAGGTTGGTTGGCAGAGACATTTCATCAAGCGCCTGCGACCCGGCTTCAAGGGCGCAGCCCATTTCGGCCTGTTTCCATTTCTTGTTGCCGTCAGCCTCGAAGGCGGCCATTTTCGCGTCCCAATCCTCGATCGGGTCGCATTTGATGCGCTCGGCCGCTTCGGCACGGAACCTGGCCAGCGCTTCGGGGTCTGCAAGATCGGACATAACCGACCCGGTCTGAGCAAACGCGGGCACCGCGATCAGACAGGCCAGCGTCGAAGAAAGCAGCGCGTGCTTGAAGTTCTCTGTTGATACCCTCATGGTCCTCTCCATTTATTTCATAGCCCCGGTACCGGCGTCAGGGCCTCAGGACGTTTCTCCGGCGCAGTTGGCATCGGAACCTGGACTTCGAGTGCGAACGGAAGGCGACGATATACGCCACATCCTCATTCAAAAGTTCCAGTACCTCGGCCATGCGAACGTGCCGGTGAAGTTTGATATCCTGGCCCTCTGGGGCAACATGTTCCCGTTTAGTGTTAAATAAACCGGCAAGCTTGCAAAGCGATTCGGACAGCCATTGTGGACATAGGGACCGTACGGGTGATGTTACGCTGCGTCGAAATCTTGAAGGGCATTCCCAACTTGTTCGCACGTGCCTGACTGTGGTCTGATATGCGTCCGTCAGGCGGTCATTTCGATTGCGTAGCCCATCCGTAAGTCCAAGGCGTCGGATGTGGCATAACGGGATGATTTGGCGATGATCTGATAACGGATCGGCCTGAAATATCTTCGAAGCTTTTCTGCGCTTACAATCCGAGGATGGTCGAAACGTTTGATCAGGGGGCTGGGTCAAGGCGTTATAAGAACCGCCCAGCGGCTTTTTGCATTTCGCCCATTTGTACCAGGATATCGAGAGCATCTCCATTTGCATCAACGACGCGCCAAATCCAGAACGTCTCACCATTGATTGGGATGACAACTTCATCCAGAGGCCATTTGTCATTGGCGGCGGGCCGATCCCGCTAGATGCAATCGGCGAAACGCTGTCCCCCAAAAAAAATGGCAATACCGTCATAGGACTTCAAAGTACCGTTTGAGTTCCCAATCTGTGACCGCCCGGCCAAACTCTTGGGCCTCAAATATCCGCGATGCCGCGAAGTGTTCAACAAAGGCGGCGCCGAACAAATCTTTGGCTGCTTCGGACCCAGCAAAAAGAATGCCTGCACTTTCAAGATTTGTGGGCAATTGCCGATCTATTGGCACAGGCTGATCATAGGCATTGCCAATCGACGCGGCGCCGGGATCGATTTCGCGTTCGATCCCCAGCAACCCTGATCCTATTGCCGCCGCCATCGAAAGATACGGGTTCACATCCGAACCGGGAATGCGGTATTCCAGTCGCTGTGATTTTTCTGATCCCTGAATTACCCGAATGCCGACAGTCCTGTTGTCCACACCCCAGGTCGCGGATGTCGGCGCCCAATGCCCCGGTGTCAGCCTTGCATAACTATTGATATTGGGTGCGATCATTGCCGCAAATTCGCGCAGGTGCGCCAGTTGCCCCCCCAGAAAATGACGCATGGTCTGGCTCATCTGATATTTCCCGGCAGGGTCAACAAACAACGGCACACCCTCAATGGACCACAAAGACATATGTGTGTGCCCGCTTTGACCCGAAAGTTGCTGGTTCCATTTCGCCATGAAGGTCGCCATCAGTCCGCGCTTTTGGGCTAGAATTTTCATGAAAGCCTTGAAAATTGACGCTTTGTCGGACATCGAGAGCGCATCATCGACAGCAATCGCAGTTTCCACAACACCTGGGCCAGTTTCTGCGTGCAACCCTTCCAGCTCGATCCCGATGCTGTCAAACGTGTCTAAGATGTCTTGATACAGATCTTCCTGCACAATCGACCGCAGTGCTGAATAGCTGAAGTTGCCCGGCGTCAGGGTCTGCAGATTCTTGAATCCCTTTTCTTCCAAACTGTCCGGTGTTTCCTGGAATATGAAGAATTCAAACTCCATCGCTGCATTGACAACAAAACCCATGTCTTTTGCACGCTGAAGCACCCGGCGCAGCACTGCACGCGGACAGATTGCTTCGGCACGCCCGGCAAACTCCGAACTGAAAAAAACCGTCTCATTATCGAACGGCAGGATCATTCCACTTTCAGGAATAATCCGCAGATTGGCATCGGGAAATCCGGTGTGCCAGCCCGTGAATTTCGAGTTGTCATAAAGCGTATCGGCAACGTCCCAGCCCAATACTGCGTCACAAAACCCATAGCCATCGTCCAACGCTGACAGAAATTTTTCCTTTGCCATAAACTTGCCGCGAAACACACCATCCATGTCAAAGAACCCAACCTTGACGTGTTTGGGGTCTTTTTCAGATACATAATTACGGACATCTTCAATGGTCTTCAGATTGAGTTTCTGACCTGTCATTGCGCGAATCCTGAATTAGACGTTTTGGCTTTCAAAGGTGTGAAGAGCTTGCGCAAGCACAATCGCCCAAACCTCTCTTTTCTTTTCGATCCGTAAGGGTTTTCATGGCTCGCAGCATGCAGTCCATCCGCATCGACAACAAAGGTGTCAGGGTGGGTCACGGTGCAATTGCAATCATAGACCAGTCGGATACAGCGTTGCAGAACGGCCAAGCTGTCCATTTTTTGACGGCTTTTCTGTCAGCTGTGCCGCTCCAACGCCCCAGGCGATATGCCGAGCCTGCTCGGCCTTGGACAGGCCGAGCGATCTGAGCGCGTTGGGAATACGGTAACCCGCGTGTTCACATCCGAAAACGAATGCGCCCTTTCCCGTCTTGTTGAACAACTTGACAGGAAAGTGATCTGCCTTGCTCAACAAACCGTGCGTCGGGCTGGGAAAGCCACAGCGGTGGAAATCCCGGGGGTGTTGATCACAGACCGACATCGGCGAAAACGTCGGACATGGTCTCTTCGAGGATATCGAACATCTCATCGATTTGTTCCGTGGTAACGATAAAGGGGGGGCCCAGTACAATGGCTGCGCCCAGTGGCCGGCAGATCAGCCCCTTTTCGAGCGCTTTGTTGGCAATGCGCTCAGAAATTTGCAGATCGCCAGGCAACGCTTCCTTGGTGGATTTGTCCGCGACAAGCTCAACGGCCCCCATCAAGCCAACGCCACGGGCTTCGCCAGCGTATTTGTGCTCGCCCAGTTTGTGGAGACGTTCCATAAAGCGCGGGCTGACCCGGTTGACGTTTTCCAGAAGCCCTTCCTCTTCGAGCACCTCGAGCGCTTTCAACGCGATAGCGCTGCCCAATGGGTTGCCACCAGCGGTGAACCCGTGCGGGAATTCTTCGGCTTGCTCCGAAACGCGGGCCAATTCATCGCTCAGATCTTTACCCAGGATGATCGCCCCCATTGGGAAATATCCAGCGGTGATGCATTTGGACGCGATGATGGCATCCGGCTCCATGTTGTATTTGCCGCTGCCCCACATTTCACCTGTACGCCCAAATCCACAGATCACCTCATCGGCAATGAACGGGATGTCATATTTCCGCAGAATTGGGCGGATCGCCTCAAAATACCCTTCCGACGGCGGGATGACTCCACCGGCCCCCATGACAGGCTCTGCAAACATACCAGCAATGGTATCGGGGCCTTCCTTGATGATCAGCTCTTCGAGGTTGCGTGCAAGACGCTGCGAGAATTCCAGCTCACTTTCCCCTTCCAGCCCAAACCTCCAGTAGTGTGGGCAATCTGCATGAAGGAAACCGGGGAGTGGCAGGCCGAACTCGGCATTGTAGGCCTTGCCGGTCATCGACGCAGACACTGCCGTCACCCCGTGATAGGCGTTCAGGCGCGTGATGATCTTGCGGCGCTGCGGTTGGCCATTGCGCCGGTGCAGCATCCACAGCATCTTGACCATCGTGTCATTCGCCTCGGACCCGGAATTGGTGTAGTAAACCTTGCCTTCAGCAAAGGGCGAGACCTCAACCAGTTTTTCTGACAAAGCCACAGTTGTATCCGCGATTCTGCCGAAAAAGGCGTGGTAACCCGGAAAGCGGCGCGCTTGGGTGCAAATCGTGTCAATCAGACCTTGATGGTTGAACCCCGCAACATTGTTCCACAGGCCAGAATTAGCATCCATGTAGCTTTTGCCATGAACATCAAAGACATGAATGCCTTCGCCGTGCGTCAGAACAACCGGGCCATTTGACTTCAGCGTACCCAGATCAGTGAAGCCATGAAAGACATTGTCCATGTCTCGGTGCTCCCATGAATTTGCAGACAGTTTGTTCATAGCGTGACCTCTATTGTTCTTTTGTATTGTCAAAATACATAAAGCAAGCTTTGGACTTTAGTCAACGCAAAAAACATCAAGCATGAAAGGTGAATTCCGAACACAATCGCCTTGTTGCACAAATCGACTGAGGGATTCACTGTGTGAATCCAGCGTGATAGCGGGGGGCGCCGTAAACTTGACTGTCACAGGTCAGCGAATTCCACTGACCTTGCGGTTAATCCACTGAGACCTATGCAAGTTCACACCAGGTTTGCTCAGCAAGAGACCGCATTTCCCGAAAGTCGGCTGATGTCATTTCGTGGCGGAGCAGATGGAACAGATTGGCTATTGGGTCGTGGATGGATACGAAGCGTTGCAGGCGGCCTGCTGATTTGAACCTCTTCATCACCTTCGCTCGTTGTCGCGTTGGCTGGTGGGAATTCTCAGCACGGTTGTTCACGCCCTTACGTGATTGATGCTCGACACTCGGCATCGTCCTCCGCTTCGCCGCCCGGTACGAGCGCAGTCTATCAGTGATCATGACGCGCGGGACAATTCCCTGCCGCTTGAGCAGCTTTCGCATCAACCGCCAGGCTGCTTTGGTGTTGCGTCGGATCTGCACCAGCACATCAAGGACAAATATGTCTTGGTCAACCGCCCGCCAAAGCCAGTGTTTCTTACCCTGGATCACGATAACGACCTCGTCGGGGTGCCATTTACCATCAAACTGCCCATCTGAGCGGCGCCTGATTGTTCCGGCAAACTGACGCCCGAATTTCTCCGCCCACATGCGGATGGTTTGGTGTGACACGATGATACCGCGTTCTGCCAACAGGTCTTCGACCATACGCAAGCCAAGTGGGAAGCGAAAATACAGCCAGACCGCATGTGCGATCACATCCGGCGGGAAGCGGTGGCGGCGATAGATGCAAGAACTGTTGGTGTTGGCTTTGATGATGGTCATGCGGCCCAATTGCACTTCAACGAGGCCTGTGCATTAAGTTTACGTTGCCGCTCAAACACCTCATCTAAACGCATGGGTTCACAAGATGAAACTTCGACGGCCAGAATCTTGCAACAACTCCAATTGAAGCCCTGAAATTCGACCGCGTGATTTTTCATGTTTCTTCCTTTTGTAGTCGGCGAACCACCGGGCTAACGGTGGCGAGATTGCGTGTTGACATAATGTATTTGAGAGCACTACAAATACACTGTATTTTGCATCACCGTAAAAACATGACCGGTGAGCGCGAAGGGAGAAATCAAACTATGAGTTTCTTGAAGATCGCATCGGCGCACAAAGCGTACAAAACGCCGGAAGGCGGTTTGATACATGCTTTGGACGATGTGTCTCTGGATGTGCGCAACAACGAATTTCTGACGCTTCTTGGCCCGTCAGGATGCGGCAAGACAACGCTGCTAAAATGTATCGCCGGGTTTGAAGATATCGATTCTGGTGAAATCAGCTTCGAGGAGCAGAGCTTGAAGGGCGTGCCGGCTCACCGTCGTCCCTTCAATACGGTGTTTCAGAGCTATGCCTTGTTTCCCCACCTGAGCATTGCCAACAACGTCGGATACGGTCTGGATGTTACTGGGGTTGCCAAAGGGGAGCGAAATAAGCGCGTGGAAGAAGCTTTGGAGCTTGTTGGCCTGGCAGGATTTGGAAGTCGCGAGCCAAAACAGCTTTCCGGTGGCCAGCAACAACGCGTCGCCCTGGCGCGGTCATTGGTGCTGAAGCCCCGGGTTCTGTTGCTGGATGAACCACTGTCTGCGCTGGATCGCAAGATGCGCGAAAACATGCAGATCGAATTGAAGAATCTGCAACACTCTGTCGGGATCACATTTGTATTTGTGACGCATGATCAGGAAGAAGCCCTGGCAATGTCGGATCGGATTGCCGTGGTCGCAAATGGCAAAGTTCAGCAATTGGCGGCTCCGACCGAAATTTACGATGAACCGGCGAATGAATTCGTCGCCAATTTTGTCGGGACCAGCAATATTTTCTCAGGCAAGGTAGTAGCGAAAGACGGTGCGCTCCTGACCATCGAGACGGCAAATCAGCGGCAGGTTCTGGCGACGTCCGATCGCTTTGGCAGGGGCGATCATGTTGAGCTGGTCCTGCGACCTGAACACTTGAAACTGGCGCCAAGTGGCAACGGAATTCCAGAGAGCTGTATCGATGGAACGGTCGAAGCCAGCGTGTTTGTTGGCTCTGATCTGCATCTGCACGTCGATGTCGGCAAAGGCCGCACGGCAATCGTGCATCATCGCCACAACCGTGGAGACGACGGCGAACGGATCGAAGCTGGCACCAGCGTCAAACTTTACTATTCTCCCAACGCAGCTCACCTGATCAAAGCGATTGGGCGCTGACATGACCAGCTCGGACACGATTCTGAAACGCAAGCGACGGTCTTTGATCCTGCTGCTGGCCCCTTTCACGGTCATGTTGTCCGTGTTCTTCCTGGTCCCGCTGGGGATCATGATGGTTTACAGTTTTCTCGAACCCGGCCTGTATGGTGGTGTCGAATGGAACTGGTACCCCTATAATTACGGTCGGATCATCGGGTGGCCGTTGAACGACTACGAAGAGTTTGAACCGATCTACCTGAAGATCTTTCTCAATTCTCTTCAGATCGCCATCATGACGGTGATCGGCACCTTTGTGATTTGCTATCCCGCGGCCTTCTGGGTCAGCCGCATGCAGGGGGCGAAAAAGAACCTGGCCCTGTTCATGATCACCTTGCCGTTCTTCGCCAATCTCCTTGTACGGATCTATGCCTGGCTGTTGCTGTTGCGCCCGACGGGGTTCTTCAACACGGTATTGCAATCCGCAGGTCTGATCATCGAACCACTGGATCTGCTGTTCACCAACTTCTCGGTAATCATTGGCATGGTTTATATCCTGACGCCGTTCATGTTCCTGCCAATCTACGCCAACGTAGAGAAACTGGACTATTCGATGGTCCGCGCCTCACAAGACCTTGGGGCCAACCCGTTGCAGACGTTCCGCCGGGTGATCCTGCCTTTGACCGCGCCCGGGATCATCGGAGGCTCTGTCATCGTGTTCATCCCGGCGCTTGGCAACTTCATCGTGCCGTCCTTCCTTGGGGGGTCGAAAGTGCAGATGACCGGCAACCTGATCGAGCGATCCTTCCTGCAATCGCGTGACTGGCCGTTCGGCGCAGCACTTGCCCTTCTGATCATGGCGTCAGTGGTGGTGCTGGTTGTCTTTCAGCTCAGTCGGCAGGCCAAAGCTGAAGCCCGAGGAGTTTCGTGATGCTCGACAAGATCCTCAACAGCAAGATATGGGCGACCCTTTTCAAGGGTTACGGCTTTCTGTTCCTTGGTTTTCTCTACCTGCCGCTCGGGTTGATCTTCGTTTATTCCTTCAACGCCAACTCGATCAACATGGCCATATGGACGGAGTTTACCTTTGACTGGTACCTGACCATTTTTGGCGGGGCCAGTTCACAATCCTCCTTCGACGCGGCCTTTACGGAATCCCCCGATCGCATCTTTGAGGTCGTGAAACACAGCGTCATCGTTGCACTGTCCGCCAGCACGGTTTCGACTGTCATCGGTACAGCCACGGCCATTGCATTGGCGCGCTACCATTTTGTTGGCAAGCGTTTCTATCAAGCGCTTCTGGTGCTGCCGATGATCGTGCCGGATATCGTTCTGGGGATCGCATTGCTGATCTTCTTTGTCGGGGCCGGTTTCAAGCTGAGCTTGCTGACCATCATCATCGGCCATACGACCTTTCTGTCGAGCTATGTGTTCGTGGTTGTCAGCGCCCGTCTGGCGGGTATGGACACCAGCCTGGAACAGGCCTCGGCTGACTTGGGGGCTGGCCCCATCACAACCTTCCGCCGCGTGACACTGCCGCAGATCATGCCGGGCGTCGTTGGTGGTTTCCTGTTGGCGTTCATCATCTCTCTGGATGACGTGGTAATCACCTACTTCATCGCTGGCGTAGGTTCGCAAACGCTGCCGTTGTTCATTTTGGCGATGATGCGCCGGGGGCTGCGGCCGCAAATCAATGCGCTGGCTGTCCTGCTTCTTCTGTTCACATTCGTTATTGCTGCGATCGGTCTCTACCTGCGCAGCCGCAAATCTTGACCAATACGTAATCCATAATCTGGGAGGAACCAATGAAACGTATTTCAACATCCAAACTGGCAACAGCCGCAGCAGCCCTGACGCTCGTGGCGCCGATGGCTTCAGCCGAGGGCAATCTCGCGCTCTACAATTGGGGGGAATACATCAACCCCGAGGTCATCGAGAAATTCAGCGAGGAGTTCGATGTCGAAGTGACCTTGGACACGTATTCCACCAACGAAGAATTGCTGGCGCGCCTGCAAGCGGGTGCTACCGGTTATGATCTGGTTTGGCCTTCGGTCCACATGCATGACATCATGCAAAAGACCGGACTGTTGCAACCTTCAGGCGTCAACAAGATGCCCGGGTTCGAAAATATCGACCCCGGTTCTATCCGCTCCAAAGAAGACCCAAATGCCGAATATTGTCTGCCTTACGCCTGGGGTGCTGTCGGTATCTTTTACAACAAGGAACTGATCCCCGAGCTGACATCCTGGCAGCAGTTCTTTGACTATGCCAAAGAGAACCCGGGTCGTGTGACCATGTTGGACGATCTGCGCGAAACCATTGGGGTTGGCCTGATCATGAATGGCAACTCGGTAAATTCGACCGACAAGGATGAGATTGCTGCTGCAGAACAGTTCATCCTGGAGCAAAAGCCGAACATCGGCGCGTTCCGCTATGATATCCTGCCGCTGGTCACGTCGGGCGATATGGCAGCCTCGCATTGGTATGTCGGCGCGGTTCTGAACGCGAACCAAAATCCTGATCTGCTGGGCTTTGTTGTCCCCGAAGAAGGTGCAACCATGTATCAGGAGGATATTTGCCTGCTGGCGTCCGCGCCAAATCCGGACAATGCCAAACTGTTCATGCAGTTCATGATGCGCCCCGACATCTCGGCGTTGAACACCGAGCGCCTGACGAATGGCTCTGTGAACACCGCAGCGATTGAACTGCTTCCAGAAGAGTTGAAAGGCCACCCCGCCGTGAACCCCCCAGCCGACGTGCGGGCCAAATTGCAGATCTTCGACGATCTGGGTAAAGACCTGAAGCTTTACACACGCTCCTGGGATCGCATCAAAACCAACTGAACTCTCCCTGCGACTCGCCGGGGCAAGATGTTGCCCCGGCCTTTTTTCGGAGGCATTCATGGCCCGCTATCAGATCACGGATGACGATCTCCCCTTTGCCAGTGAATTCCTGGCAGAGCCGATTGGCTATCACAGCCCCGGTTTGCAACGTGTTCTCAACCGGATGCGTGGGGCGGACTGGGACTTCAAGTATGTTCTGGTGGTCGAAGAACGCCACAGCAAGTGGCGGTTGGGAAAACTGCCCAAGCAACGTGGCGCAAAAGTCGAGATGGTCGACGGAGTTGTCTACACAGATTTGCGCGAGGCCGAGTGCGATATTTTCAAGCGCCGTTGGAGTGACCTGACGGGTCAAGATCTTGAGGCTTTGTTGCCGCACTCCTCGTAAAAGGAAAATGAACCAATGCTGCCGATTGTCGGATACACGAACAAATTGACGGTGGAACCCGGCGAAACCATTGATGTCATGGTAGGCTCGTTCGGAGCAAAGAACTATCGTGCCGATTTTCGCCAGATCATTCAGGGCGATACCAACCCGGATGGCCCGGGGTACAAGGACAAGCTGATAGATCTCGACCTTGGCGGCGATCGCAGGGCATTGGACAAGCCATTTCGACCGGGCTCCTGCGTCCTTATTCCGGGGGTGCACGCGATTGAGGAGGTCAGGGATTTTACGCTGGCGGCTGTCGTGAAGCCGACGCTGCTGGACGGGCGTAAAAGAAGCATCCTCGCGCTTCCCGGATTTGCCGAGATTGGCATTGATGAACACGACAGGCTGACCGGTGTTGCCGGGGGCCAGACCCTTACGAGCACGATGCAAGTGTCGGTTGATCACTGGCACATCGTGTCTCTGAGTTATTGTGCAGACACCAAAGCCTTGTCGCTGGCCATTGCGCAGGATCGTGACAGCACAAGCGAGCCGCCGTGCCCGGAAGTCGTGACGGTCAGCACGGATCTGTCATCGGGCAGGCCGAGTGAGTGTATTATCGCAGCATCGCGTGACGATGACGGCGAACTGACGGGCTTTCTGGATGGCAGAATTGACCGCCCTGCATTTTTTGACACCGCCATCGCGCCAGAGACATTGCGAAATCTGCTTGCGGATTTTTCCTTGCTGCGCCGTCAGCGGTCGCTTTTGGGGGCGTGGGATTTTTCCCGCAAAATGACCACGCGCATGATCTGCGACGTGTCGCCCTATCAGTTGCACGGTCACATCCACAACGCACCAACACGGGCCATGACCGGCTGGTTGTGGAAGGGGCAGGAACTGGATTGGAAGCTGCGTCCTGACCTGTACTCGGCGATACATTTTCACTCTACCGATATGTACGACGCAGGCTGGGAAGTGGATTTTTCGCTCACCATACCCGACGATCTGAAAAGTGGGGTCTACACCGTACGGCTTGTCCCCGACAGCGACGAAGAGGCTGCCTATTACTGCGTATTTGCGGTGCGCCCACCCCGAGACAGGGCCTCGGGCAATACAGTCGCCTTTCTGTTCCCAACCTGCAGCTATCTGGCCTATGCCAACCATCGCCTGGGAATGGATGTGCCGGGAACGGAAATCGGTATGGGCCGCGCTGTCGAACTTGATCGTCATCACATGTTTCTGCAGGACAACCCTGGCATCGGGTTTTCGGTCTATGAAACACATGATGATGACACTGGCGTTTTCCACTCTTCCCGGCTGCGGCCCATCGTAGACATGCAACCAAAGGTGAAATCCTTCCTCGGGGGGTACGGTTCCAATATCTGGCAGTTCAATGCGGATACCCACATTCTGGGTTGGCTGGATGCGATCGATCAGGATTATGACGTCATCACCGACGAAGACATGCACGAAGACGGCTTGCGTCTCTTGCAGCGCTACAATGTCATTCTGACGGGTACCCATCCGGAATATTACACCCGCAACATGATGGAAGCGATGCAGGGGTTCACCGATCGCGGCGGTCGCCTGATGTATCTTGGCGGCAATGGCTTCTATTGGGTGGTCAGCTTTAACGAAGACATGCCGGGGATCATGGAATGCCGCCGGTCCGAGGCCGGTATCCGTCCGTGGGAGCCCGGGCACGGACACTTCTATCACGGCTTTACAGGAGAGTATGGCGGGCTTTGGCGCCGCAATGGCCATCCGCCCAACCACCTGTGCGGCGTTGGTATGACGTCGCAGGGTTTTGATGTGTCGGAACCTTATGTCGTCAGCCCCGAAGCGGAAAACCCGCGTGCAGCGTTCATTTTTGATGGTATCGAAGGGACCCGAATTGGTGACTTTGGCCTTGCCGGAGGCGGGGCTGCCGGACTTGAGGTGGATCGCGCAGACCTTGCTCAGGGCACACCGGAACATGCTCTGGTCCTGGCCACATCGACCCGCCACACCGACATCTACTTGATGACACCAGAGGACTTGCTTGATCCGACCCCGGACTGGAGCGGGACGCAGGCCGACATCATTCGTGCGGACCTGACCTTTTTCGAAACCATCGGCGGAGGTGCTGTCTTTTCGACCGGATCCATAGCCTGGGCAGGGTCGATGGCGTGGAATGGGTACGATAATGAAATTGCCAGAATGACGGAAAACGTTCTGCGGCGATTTGACGATAAAACCCCTTTTGAGTACCCGCAGTGTTAAGGCTGGATTCAGGAAATGTGATTGTGTCAAGGAGCACGATAACTACACTTGAGGGCAAGATGGCCAAAAAGAACTCCAATAGCGACTTGCAGGTCCGCCTTGCCCGAAGACTGTTGCAACTGATTGCAGATGGCGAAATCAAGTTTGGTGACCATCTGCGCGAAATTGAGCTTTCAGAACGATTTGCTGTCTCCAGAACGCCAATTCGCGCCACTTTGACCCTTCTGGAGGATTTTGGCGCCTTGGAGAAGCAGGCAAACAAAGGGTTCTTCGTTACTGTGAACACCGGTTCCGCGCTGAAGATCATTGAAAAACTGCCAAAAGAAGACGATGAAAAGGTCAAGGAACGGATTGCCAGGGATTGGTTCAATGGAGAGGTGCCCAAGGCGGTATCTGAAGGCGAAATCCGAAACCGTTATAATCTTGGAAAAATGACTGCCTCGCGCGTTTTGGTATCGCTGGCCGATGACGGCATCGTCTCGCGGATGCCTGGGTATGGCTGGCAGTTCGAACCCACATTGAACTCGGCCGCAGCGCATGATGAGAGTTATGATTTCCGCTTGATTGTCGAACCCGCATCCATTCTGAGCCCGGAGTTCAGGTTCGACCAGGTCAAAGCATCGGGTCTACGCAAGCGTCACGAGCAGGTGCTTAAGGGGCGGCGACAAATCAGCCTCGCTGAGATCATCCGGCTGGACGAAGAGTTTCACGAGTTCCTCGCGCAATGCGCCAATAATCGTTTTCTCTCTCAAACCGTTGCGCATCAGAACCGGCTGCGTCGTCTGATGGAGCATCAGTCATTGATCGATGCTGGTCGCCTCACCGAGTCCTGCTTGGAACATATCGAGATCCTGAATCATCTTGACGCTGAAGATCGAGAAAAAGCCGCTGCAGTGATGCGACAGCATCTTCAGAAAGCAAAGGAATCCGGACCTGCCTTTTTGAAGTGATGCCGTCAAATTTTGACGCCAGACCGAGGACAAATCGATGAGACGCTCTATCAACATAGCCGATCACGGAACGAGAAAAGCAAAAACCATTGATGCGGGGCAGGTCGGAGAAATGCACCATGGCGCCTCGCTGCGCTGACGGTTCGCACTCGACAGCCTGAAAAGGCTTGGCGATGCCATCGGGGGATATCCATGCCAGCAAATCCAAAAGTGATTTCGATACTGAAGGACCCCCACGACACTACCACCCAAGAAACCCAAATGAGGAGCACCGACAAATGAACGCTAAAACACCATTCCCCAAGCAGGGCCGTCCCTGGTCAGAGGTAAAATCTGATATCGCAACCCTGCGCGACGATGGCATTGCCTTGTCAACACGCAATCAGCTGATGAACGGCATTAATCTGGGCGAGGGCAAGCTCCATAATATCGTTCAGGAAGCCTACAACATGTACTTCCATGGCAACGGCGTTTCAGCAGGGATGGATCCACTCTTTGCGCAGATGCAGAGCGATCTATTGGCCTGGGCGGTCGATCTGCTCAATGGCGGCACCGAAGGGCTGGGCCACTTCACGGGAGGCGGAAGCGAAAGTATCTTTCTGGCCATTCACGCGGCTCGGGAATGGGCGCGGGACAACCTGCCCAATGCCAAGGAACCCTATGAAATCGTCATGCCGCGCACGGGCCACGCCGCTTTCGACAAGGCCGCCCATTATCAGGGGCTCAAGATTGTGCGCATCCCCGCAAGAGAGGACTTCAGGGCGGATGTCGACGCCATGAATGACGCGGTGACCGCCAACACCATCATGATTGTCGGCTCTGCACCCAATTGGGGCTTTGGGCGCATTGACCCGATCGGGGATCTTGCCAGCGTTGCCGAACGACATGGTCTGTGGATGCATGTGGACTGTTGCGTGGGCGGCTACCTGCTGCCGTTCTTGGAGCGCCTCGGAGAAGACATTCCGCCCTTTGATTTCCGCCATGAGGCGGTGTGTTCCATTTCTGCGGATCTGCACAAGCACGCTTACGCGGCCAAGCCTGCATCAACGGTGATGTACCGCTCCAAGGACTACCAGAAATACCATCACGTTGGGGTCAAAATTAGCGACTGGCAGTGCCCACCCTATGTGACCGAAGGGACCTCGGGCAGCCGACCAGCCGCTGCAGTGGTTGCGGCCTGGGCGGCGTTCAGTGTGATGGGCGAGGATGGTTATGTGGACCTCAATCGACGTTGCCTTGAAGTCAAGAAGCGTTTGGTTGATGGCATTGAAGCTATCGAGGATTTCAAGGTTCTGCCCAATCAGTCACTGCTTGTTCCTTTCCGCTCAGAAACATTGAACATGCTCAATATCTACGGTGGATTGGTGGAACGTGGCTACTTTCCCTGGGGTACCTTTGATCCGATGTATGTGCACCCTTCGGCGGAAATGGTTGATCCAGAAATTGTAGACAGGTTCCTGGAAGAGCTTGCAGAGATCGGCAAAGGTGTGCGCGAGGGTACCATTACGGCGGCAGCTCTGGCCGCCTACGCCGCAGACCTCTAATCGTCGCAAGTTTGCATGAGCAGTGTTCGTCCGGTGAAGTCGGTCAGTTTATTGACCTGTAAAACTTCAGACTTGATCTGACGGACACCTCAGCTTGTGGCGATGAGAATGGGTTGCTGGGGTGTTGTTGCACGGATCGCCCATGCGCTGATATCGAGGCGGTCCGTTCCTTTCAGGATGCTGTAAATGCCGCATAAGTTCAACGCCGCTCGTCGTGATAAGATCCCGAAGCAAAGGCATCGTGTGACCAACTGATCTGAGTACAACGAAGGCCTGCGACAGCGAGGTGATCTAACAGTCTGGGTCAGCGAAGATGCGCTTGGCCTGTGGTCGGCACCGCGCCGAACAACGCGTGGTGGACAGCCGCGCCATTCGGATCTGGCGATTGAGTTGTGTCTGACATTGGGGATGGTTTTCAAGCAACCGCTGCGGCAAACTCAGGGCCTGATGCGCTGTATTGCAGGGCTGCTTGGAGTTGAGATCGCAGTGCCTGATTTCTCCACCTTATCCTGCAGGAGCAGTGGGCGAGCACTGCGTGCGACGCGAAAGCCTAGCGGCGGTAAGCCAGTCCATTTGGTCGTGGACAGTACTGGTCTAAAAATCTTCGGCGAGGGTGACTGGCTCGAGGAGAAGCATAAAACAAAGCGCAAACGGCGTTCTTGGCGCAAGCTGCACCTCGGTCTTGATATTGTCAGCGGTGAGATCGTCTGCTCTGATCTCTCTAAGGATGACGTTGGCGATCCGACAGCGCTTCCAGAGCTCTTGGATCAAGTCGACGGCTCGGTTGATCTCTTTCTAGCAGACTGAGCTTATGAGGGAGAACCAACATCTGAATTGCTTGCCGCTCGGTTCGGACCAATGATCGAGGTGACGATCCCACCTCCCAAAAACGCGTTCCTGAGCCCCAATGCGTCCCAAGATCCGATGGCACGAGACCGCCAAATCGCCGAGATCGAAAGCCACGGGCGAATGGCCTGGCAGAAAGCCACTGGCTACAATCAACGCAGCCGATGTGAAACTCTCATGGGCCGATGGAAGGGGATCATCGGGCCCAAGCTGAAGGCGTGCGCATTCGAAACCCAAAAGACTGAAGCTCAAATCGGCGTCCTAATTCTGAACCGGATGACCGAATTTTGCCGCCCGAGTTTCGAACGCGTTGCCTGAAATCCATCTCGGGTAGGGCGCGTTCCAAAGCGCAGCCGATCTATGCAACAACGCCGTCTAGCAGCGTATGCGGCACATCCGACCGAAAATGTCAAAAATCCCGACAAACTGGGCAAGACAGAACGCCTCCCTGTTCGTCATATTGCAAAATACGCTGGCCCTTCCGAGGTCAGGGTTGATCTACGTTGGACCCGCTGAAAGGAAACTAAAAGCTGTACTCATCTGGTCGGGGGGTGCCATGGTAAACCCACCAACATCCGCATTAACTGCGAACGGTCAGATTGCTGCTTGGAGATAGCGCGACAATTCGGACAACAACAAGAAGGCGCAGATTTGTCGCGCTTGAAAGAAATTGATTGGGAGGATCACTGATGACCAAGAAAACTACCGCTACCGCTACCGCTACGTCCGGGGACAATTATCGGTCACATATTCTGGATTTCAACCACAAGCATCTCATCCCGCATCGCCTGGACACGTTCCGAAAGGCGGGCGTTGAAATCCTCATTGGCGAGCGCGAAGGGTATGAGTTCAAAGACGTCAACGGCAAGTCCTTTCTCGACTTTCACCTGAATGGCGGCACCTATAATTTTGGCCACCGCCACCCGGAATTCCTTGCTGCGCTGCAGGAGGGTCTGAAGAAATATGACATCGGAAATCACCATTTCCCAAGCGGCCCCCGCGCCGAGTTTGCCGAAGCTCTGATCGCCGCGGCCCCCGGCGACATGCCCTTTGTATCATTCGCCTCGAGCGGGTCCGAAGCGGTGGACCTTGCGATCAAAGTGGCGCGCCAGACAACCGGCCGGCGGGCCATCGTGGCCTTTGACTGCGCGTATCACGGGCGCTCGGGCCTGTCCGGAGCCGCCGGTGATGCGAGCACCGCGGCATATTTCCTCAGTGACAATCCCGAAGTTTTTCTGACCGTTCCGTTCAACGATCTCGACGCGATGGAGCGGGTGTTGTCCACCGGCCAAGTCGCGGCCGCACTGATCGAGACGATCCCCGCCACCGCTGGTTTCATGTCACCCGATCCGGGTTATCTGCAGGGCGTGGCCGATCTGTGCCGGAAACACGGTACGCTTTACATCTCCGATGAAGTGCAAACCGGTCTGATGCGTACGGGCGATCTTTGGGGCACTCAGACCTTCGGCGTCGAGCCAGATCTGATGGTTACCGGCAAAGGTGTGGGCGGCGGTATCTACCCCTTTGCGGCGCTGCTGATGTCGGATCGCTGCAGCACCTATCTCAAGGAATATGGCTGGGGCCATGTCACCACTTTCGGCGGGTCCGAACTGGGCTGTATCGTCAGCCGGAAAGTTATTGAAGTCGCGCAGCGCCCGGAAGTTGCTGAAAACGTCGCCAAATTGTCTGCCTATTTCAAGACCACCTTTGCTGAATTGCAAGCCCGCCATCCGCATCTGGAGAAGGTGCATCAGAACGGCGTGGTGATCGGGCTCAAGACCTCCTACGCCGAAGGCGGCATCATTTTGATGAAGGAATTGGTTGAACGTGGCGTCTGGGCGATTTTTGCCGGTTTCGACATGTCGACGCTGCAATTCAAACCCGGCGTGCTGTTGGATATGGAGACCGCAAAGAAAGGCATGGAGCGTCTGGATGATGCCCTTGCCGCCATGGCGGATCTGCCAATCCCAAAAGCCGAACCGCGCCCCAAGGCACCAATTGCATCGTCGATCCCCCAAATCGACGTCTCGGATGAAGTGGTCCAAGACTTGGAGCGTGCAGTTGACGCTCATCTGCAGGCTCCGGATTTTCATCCGCTGAAAACAATTGGGCAAGGCGAGATCTGCGTCACCGTGGCTTTCCCGAAAGAAAATCCGGTTGCCGCCTTCAAACGCCTGCCGCCATTCCCAAACCGCGCGCGTGCCGAAGCGTATCTCGGTGTGGTCAACGATTATATCTCCAGCATGGAAAAGGCGGGGTGCCCGGTGGTGCCCACCGAGGGTCGATTTGTTGCGACATCACAAGACGGCGTTGGGCTTTACCTTTGCCAGCCGCTGATGAGCAAGGATCAACTGGTCTCGAATATCCTGCGTGCCGCCACGCCGGACGTCGACCACCCGGTGCTGAATGCGGTATTGGAAACCACAAAAAATGCGACCAGCTCAACGCTTGGCATTGACGCCCAGGTTTCGAATTGGGTGTGGCTGGACGGGAAAGCCATGCAGATTGATGTCTCAACCCCGTTTATGCGTACGTCAGCCGGGAAAGAAATATTGGATCTGGATACCATTATGAAACCGTACCCGGCGCTATTGCGTCCGTACTTACGCCGATTTATGGCCCCCGAGTTGCTGAAATCCTACTACGACCTGCGCGAAAACTATATCGACCTGCTTGGCAACTTGAACCGCGAGGGTATGCCGCAATGGATTGATCCAACGTTGGTTGCAGCGAACCGGTGGCTGCCCTCCAACGCGCAGATCACCCGGGAAGAGGTGGATAAGGCCTATAAGACGGACGCGGGTTCTTATGAGCTTGCTTACCGGCTGAAACTGGTCAACGCCTGGTGGATGCGGAATGTCCGCAGAACGGCTTACCCGTTCATTCTGCAAAAGCCCGAAAAGCGCTAAAGGGGCGTCTACACCATCAGAGCCCAACACCACACAACGTGTTGAATGGAAGATTCGCAAAATTTGGTGAAATGACATGACTGCAAAAAAGAAGCCGGCCCAAAAGAAAGCCTTCGCTGAGTATGATGGCGCCCTTAAAACGCTTGATCAGGCCAAACAAAAATGGGTGCAGACCGGAATACAAGAGCGGCTGACCATTCTCCAAGATATCAAAGACGCATTGAAAAGCGTTGCCGACGATTGGGTGGCAGCAGCCGTGCGGCACAAGGGCATCCCCGAAGGGTCGTCCCTTGAAGGCGAAGAGTGGTTTGGCGGCCCTTATTCCATGATGACTTCCTGTAGTGGGTTTATGCAGACATTGTCACAGATGCAGGACAAGGCCTACCTGGACAATTTGCATATGCGCGAGGTGGCGACCGGACAGACTGCTGTCCGGGTCTTGCCTCATTCGACCTGGGATCATTTGCTGATGTCCGGTGTCAAAGCCGAAATCTGGATGCAACCGGGCGTCACGGCAGACAACCTGAAACAACATGTTGCAAAGATCTATGATATTCCTGTGGATCAGCGGGTCGGCAAGGTCGCACTGATCCTTGGCGCAGGCAATGTGGCCTCGATCGCACCGCTGGATTGTTTTCAGAAACTGTTCGTCGAGGATCAGGTAACTCTGCTCAAGATGAACCCGGTCAATGACTACCTTGCCGAATTCCTTGAGGTTTCCTTGAAGCCGCTGATCGATCGCGACGTGTTGCGCATTGTCAAGGGTGACGGAGCCGTTGGTGCGTATCTGACAGATCATCCGCTGGTCGAGGAGATCCATGTTACCGGGGCTGCCGCGACACATGACGCGATTGTCTGGGGGCCTGGCGAGGAAGGAGTTAGGAACAAGGCCAAGAACACGCCAAAGAACACCCGGCACGTTACGTCGGAATTGGGGGGCGTGTGCCCGACCATCGTGGTGCCAGGGCCCTGGTCGAGGGCAGATATCAAGTTTCAAGCCGAGAACATCGCGACCCAAAAGCTGAACAATTCCGGATTCAACTGCGTCGCCTTTCAAGCTCTGATCCTGCCACGCGGCTGGAACAAAACGGACGCCTTGATGGATCAGATAAGAAAATTCATCGGCAATTCGCGTCGCGAAGCCTATTATCCAGGTGCAAAGGTACGTCTGGATGAATTCGCGCGTCATTCGAAAAATGCCGAAAGGATCGAGCGTGACGGGACCCTGGACTTCGTGATCACGAACCTCGAAGACGACAAGGACGGGTATTATAGGACCACAGAGGTGTTCGGCCCCGCATTCAGTACCCTCGAGTTGGATGCGCCCGACCCCGAGACATATTTGCGGGCAGCAATTGCCTATGCAAACGACCAGCTTGAAGGCACCCTTGGGGCAAACATCATCATTCACCCGACAACGATCTGGAAGATCGGAAAGATCACCTTCGAAAAGATCATTGCGGAATTGCGATATGGAGCGATCGCCATCAACACCTGGACAGGGTTGGCCTATATGACAGCTCAATGCCCTTGGGGAGCATTTCCGGGGCACACAAAGCAGGACATTCAAAGTGGCATCGGGACGGTTCACAATACGATGATGCTCGAACAAACCGAACGATCCGTGGTGCAAGCCCCCTGGAGCCCCTTTCCAAACAACTTGCTGTTCGCCGGGGATTTGAGCCTGATGCCCAAACCGCCCTGGTTGGTTGGCAGCAAGAACCAGGCGGTTATGGGGCGGTTGTTGACGGATTTCTACCATCAACCCAATTGGTTCAAGCTGCAGGCGATCATGATGAATGCCGTGGCCGCCTAACCCGTAAGCTGCTCCCCTTGTTCGGACCACCCGACTGGGGATTTCCGGGGGGTTGGGCTCAGGGTACTTGCTGCAAGCCTGACCCATTCTTCAGCGATGATCGGCGGGTTGCCTAAGCGGAAGTCGAAACACGACCCGCAGAGTGAGGCAGGTCTCGATAGCCGAATTTGAGTAACGTGACTGACCACCGCGTGTTTTGCGGCGCGGCGATCTCCAGTTCCGCACCACATTATCAGAGATTCAGATCGTCACATCACCTTGGCGCCGGAGACTTTCGTTGTATTCTGAACAGTGAGCTACCCCCTGAAATTCGGACACTGACGTAAGCTACGATTTGTTGTCTGCTGATCTTCGACGAAGAGGAGATCAGAGATGTCGAAACGGAAGAACCATTCGCCCGAGTTCAAAGCGAAAGTCGCGCTTGAGGCTTTGAAGGGCGAGCGGACTGTTGCTGAGCTGGCGAGTCAGTTTGGCGTTCACCCAACGATGATCCACAGCTGGAAACGGGCGCTTCTGGAGGGCGCGTCCGGCGTGTTCGAGCGTGGCGGAAAGAAGCCCCCAGAGATCGACGAGGAGCAGGTCAAAGAACTTCACGCTAAGATCGGGGAACTGGCCGTCGCCAACGTTTTTTTGTCACGAAAGCTCAAGCCGTGGATCGGCAAGTGAGGCGCAAGATGTCAATGGCATCTCAATTTTCCCCAAAACGGGCAGGTTAAAATTCCCCAGTTTGGCGGTTTCGGTTGTCAGCCGGTTAGCGACTTGCAGCTCCGTTCTTTGGCGGACGGCCGCGCCGCTTTGGCGGTGGCGGCGGTGTGATGGGCGCGTTTGTGCGGGTGTGTTCTGGGATCAGGTCGGTATGACCGCGCAGTCGGTAGCTGGCCCCTTCGATCTGGACGACGACGGCGTGGTGTAAGAGCCGATCCAAAAGCGCGGTGGCAACGACGGGATCACCAAAGACATCGCCCCATACCCCATCGACTTGATCTCGCGCAGAAGCCGCCGACCCGACAAATCAGGGAACGTCCGAACACGCTCCGTCAGATAAACCCGGTAAGGGTCCAGCACACTGCCTTGCAATGGACGCGGGCCGTAGCTCGGTGCTTCCAGGCCCTGTTCCAGATATTTGCGCACGGTCTTGCGGTCAGAGCCAACCTTGCGCGCGATGGCCGAGATGCTCAGCCCCTGTCGTCGTAAATCGTGGATCAAAACGATCTCCCTCAATCCCTTCACCTGACTGCCCCTGTCTCTCGATAAGGCTCTGGTGAACAGTCTGCCATCGGCTGACTGGCTGCTGGGAGATCGAGGCTATGACGCCGATTGGTTCCGCGAAGCCCTTAATGACAGGGGAATTAGGCCCTGCATCCCAGGTCGAAAATCACGCGACAAGCCTGTCCGATACGATAAGCGGCGCTACAAACGCAGAAACCGCATCGAGATCATGTTCGGACGACTGAAGGATTGGCGGCGCGTCGCCACCCGATACGACAGATGCCCGAAGGTCTTCCTGTCGGCCATCGCGCTCGCAGCTACCGTTCTATTCTGGCTGTAAATCAATGAGTCTGGAACCTAATGCGATCGCTCGCCGCACAAGGTTCCGAGACAGACGCCCGTACTACTAAGTTCATTGAAAAGCTTGTAGAGGCGACCTCATTTAGCGGGCGCGCCACTTCTCTAGTGAATCAAATAAAAAGTGCGTGCAAGGACGGCAATGAAATGCCTAAGAATTTGGGGCGACTTCTAACGGGCTTCGGTTTCATAAAGTCCCGCGATGGAAAGCACCAAAAATTTGAACCACCAAACGAACTATTTGGACTTCAGAGCGAAATTCTGCCTTCTACATCAAGTGACTCACAAAGAGGTGGCAAAAACCGAGGTGCCGAAATTATCAAGAATTTTGGCTTGAAGGAGCTAAAATAAAAACCCCCGCTTTCGCGGGGGCCTTCACTTTTTTCCAAAGACGGGTTCGGTCAGAGACCGGTGGACACGTCGATGGTGTTACCCTCTTCGAGGGTCACATAGGCTTTCTTGACGTCTTTCCGCTTGCCCAACTGGCCACGGAACCGCTTGACCTTGCCTTTGGTGATGGTGGTGTTCACCGCCTTCACCTTGACACCAAACAGCGATTCAACCGCTTCTTTGATCTGCGGCTTGTTGCTGTCAATCGCCACTTCGAACACAACCGCGCCGTTCTCGGAGGCCATGGTCGATTTCTCGGTGATGATCGGCTTGCGGATCACGTCGTAATGTTCTGCTTTCGCGCTCATTTCAGACGAGCCTCCAGTGCTTCGACACCCGCTTTGGTGAGCACCAGCGTGTCACGCTTGAGGATGTCATAAACGTTTGCACCCATCGACGGCAGGATATCCAGACCTTCGATGTTGCGCGACGCCTTCAGGAACCCTTCGTTCACGGTTGCCCCGTCGATGACCAGCGCGCGTTTCCAGCCCAGGTTTGCAACCTGTTTGGCCAGAGCACCGGTTTTGCCTTCAGCGGTCGCATCCTCGATCACGACCAGCTCACCAGCTGCCATTTTGGCAGACAGCGCGTGGCGCAGGCCGAGTTTACGGAACTTCTTGGGCAGGTCATGACCGTGCGAGCGCACGACCGGACCTTTGTAGACGCCACCACCGCGGAAGATCGGTGCCGAGCGTGCGCCATGGCGTGCGCCACCGGTGCCTTTCTGGCGGTAGATCTTCTTGGTGGAATAGTCCACTTCCGAGCGGGTCTTGACCTTGTGGGTGCCAGCCTGCGCGTTGTTGCGCTGCCAACGGACCACACGGTGCAGGATGTCCGCGCGCGGTTCCAGACCGAACAGCTCGGCATCCAGCTCGATGTTGCCGGCTTTGCCGCCGTCGAGTTTGATCACATCAAGTTTCATGCTTCACCACCTTCCGCGGCGACTTCTTCCGCAGGTGCTTCAGTTGCGGCCGATTTGACAGCAGCCGGGAAAGGAAGACCCTCAGGGGCTTTCTTTTTCACGGCGTCCTTGACGGTCACCCAACCACCTTTCGAGCCGGGAACCGCGCCTTTGATCATGAGCAGGCCACGATCGGCATCGGTCTTGACGACTTCGAGGTTCTGGGTGGTGACACGGGCAGCACCCATGTGACCGGCCATCTTCTTGCCTTTGAACACCTTGCCGGGGTCCTGACACTGACCGGTAGACCCATGCGAACGGTGCGAGATCGAGACACCGTGCGAGGCCCGCAGACCGCCGAAGTTGTGCCGCTTCATGGCACCGGCGAAACCTTTACCGATCGAGGTACCGGTCACGTCCACTTTCTGGCCTTCCAGGAAGTGTTCGGCCGAGATTTCGGCGCCGACGTCGATCAGCCCGTCTTCTTCGACCCGAAACTCGACCAGCTTGCGCTTGGGCTCGACCTTCGAGGCAGCGTAATGGCCGCGCATTGCCTTGGAGACACGCTTGACCTTGGGCGAACCTGCACCGAGCTGTACGGCGGTGTAGCCGTCTTTTTCGGTGGTCCGTTGGGCAACGACCTGCAGGCCGTCCAGTTCAAGCACGGTCACAGGGATCTGCCTGCCGTCTTCCTGGAACAGCCGGGTCATGCCGACTTTCTTTGCGATAATACCAGAGCGCATTGTCATACCCTCCGATTACGATTGCAGCTTGATCTCGACGTCCACACCAGCGGCGAGGTCGAGCTTCATCAGCGCGTCCACGGTCTGGGGGGTCGGATCTACGATGTCGAGCAGACGCTTATGCGTGCGGATCTCGAACTGATCGCGGGATTTCTTGTCGACGTGAGGGCCACGGAGAACCGTGAACTTCTCGATCTTGTTCGGCAGCGGGATCGGGCCACGCACTTGTGCGCCGGTCCGCTTGGCAGTGTTGACGATCTCTTGCGTGCTGGCATCCAGGACGCGATAGTCAAATGCCTTGAGCCGAATACGGATATTTTGGCTTTGCATTCTAACAGCCTTTATCTTCAGGCGTTGGAGTTGAGAGGAGGACAGGCGCCCATCGCCCACCCTCATCGAACCCAAAAGGCGGGAATCACCCCGCCTCGATGTTCTTGATGAGAACCCGCGCGCTATACAGGTGTGTATGAGAGGTGGCAAGAGGGAATGATGGTTCGCCGCCGCCAAAGATGTCGCGCGTTCGTGTTTGAAACGCCCCGGCCCCTTCGCCTTGCCTATCGCAGCTTTCCCATCGGTCGCGACTAAGTCACCAACAGAGTGAACAGTTACTCGGGAAGCGGTGCAA
Organism: Ruegeria spongiae; assembly: GCF_023502395.1. Taxonomy (GTDB): domain Bacteria; phylum Pseudomonadota; class Alphaproteobacteria; order Rhodobacterales; family Rhodobacteraceae; genus Ruegeria_C; species Ruegeria_C spongiae. The sequence continues at coordinate 29,548 of NZ_JAMFMB010000039.1, forward strand.
TCAATGCGAACATCCGCTGAAAGTTCGACGCGCTTACCAATAGGCAAAAAAACCTGCCAGACCGCCGATGACAACCGCACAAATCCCGTCTAGACATTCGCCACGGCCCCGTGGCTCAACTGGATAGAGCAATCCCCTCCTAAGGGATAGGTTGCAGGTTCAAGTCCTGCCGGGGTCACCAGACTATTCAAAAAAAGTATGTACTTTCCATACCTTAGTTAGCTCTTGCGCTCCGATAGGTGACACATTAGGTGACACATGTCGAAGAGCTGATTCAGATACGGCCCAATAAGAATGACCATCAGATACATTCAATGGCGTGGTGGTAGAGCGAACTACCGTCGCAGAATTCCAGAAGACCTACAGGCTCACTACGATGGGAAAGAGTTCTACTTCACCTCTCTGAAAACCAAAGACCCAGCAGAGGCGGC
>NZ_JAMFMB010000004.1 GCF_023502395.1 Ruegeria spongiae
CGCGACAGGTCCAGCCCTATTACGGCATTGGGATGAGCAACATGCCAAAGCTCGCTAACGCGGGCGCTGGCAGGAATGTGAGCGAGCGACGACCTGAATGGGCACAAGGATCGCGCAGATCTGGGCTGGGAAAACCAGTGCTACCGGCAGAGCTGCAAAGCTCGCACGTCAGATATGGACCTGTCCCGCAGATCACCAAACCGGCTGGCTGCTTCTAGCAGCGCCGCAAAAGAGGCCTGAAAGAACACCGCCATCGATCACATGTCAAAACGGTCAGAAATCTCTTGCATCACCGGCGGCAACCAAAGAAGCCGGTAGTGGTTTAGAAATTGCGCGTCTTCACTTGAGTGTCTCCAGATACGCAATAAGAGCCCAACGCGTTTCTTGATCAGTCACTTCAATACGATCATTGCTGGCTGCCATCATATTGCCGGGCATGGCCATCTTCGGGTCCGCGAGGAATGCATTTAGCCTGGCGATATCCCATACGCCGCCTTCTTCACGCATCGCATTCGAATATGGAAACCCTTCAAAACCGGCCACAGGCCGACCAACAATCTCCCATAGCGAGGGGCCTTTGGCCGACTCGCCCGCTCTGATCGGGTGGCAAATTTTACATGTTTCAACCGCTTTGCGACCCATTTCTTCGTCTGCTTTTGAGATGTCAGCTTCTGTAGGTGATGGAGGCGGCTTCCAAACTGTAACTTCCCCAAGCAAATCCACAACTGCGAAATGGTTCTTCTGCATTGCCAGATGAAGTGGCGGATCGCCAAATTTCGTGCGTGCCAACGGGTCAGCACCGTTATCAAGAAGAACCTGAACGATATCCGCGGCTCCAGAAAAGGCCGCTGTGTGCAGCGGAGTGCGTTTTTCACGCCCTCCTGCGATATTTGGGTCTGCCTTGTTTGCAAGTAACAACTCCACGAGGCCAATCCGTTTTCGACCTGCCGCTACCATCAATGGTGTGCCGAGTGCAGTGTCGGCGTTGGGATCGGCGCCGCGCGCCAGTAATATACCAGCGGCTTCTTCATGCCCTGACATGAGTGCGAAATGAAGTGGGTGAGCAACGCCCGGTTCATCTACGGGTGCGCCCTTGTCCAGTAGGATGATCAGGGCTTCAACGTCTCCTGACCGAGCCGCATCTGCAACTTCGCCAGCATTTGATGCGGCCGTTGAGAGGATACAAAATGTCAATGCAAACAGACTTGCAGCAAAATCTCTCATTGAGTTCCCTCCGCACTCGGCGATCAACTCGCTAGAACAGTAACACATTTCCTGCGTCAGTTCAGTATTTCGGAGTGGTATGCTATCGGCTCATGGCTGACCTTGGGCGAAATTAGGACCGTCTATGCGGGCCCCTGAAAGAGGCTCTGTCATGCCAGGCATCTTCGTGTCAGAGCGGTGGGATTCATGACTTTGCGCTTTTGGTCAGTCAGCGGATACTGTCGGGATGACAGGGCCACGCCTTCGGCAAGTGGTCCTTCAGGCTGGAATTGTGTTGTGGTTACATGGTGGAGACCTGATGAAAAAATTTGCGCGACGTGCGTTCCTGGTGGGCGCGGGCGGTGTGGCGGGCTGGGTCGCGGCAGAGCGGTTCGGTGCAAAGCAGCCCGTTTATGCCGGGGCGAAACGGATTGTACCTGCTTCGGGTGAGGGGGTGCTCAACGATGCCAGCGGGTTGTCGGCGACCCCGATCCACAAACATATCGTCATTGGCGAAGACCCTGGCGACGCGCTGGTGCAGGCCGTCCGCGACGAGATGCGTGCAGCACAGCAGGACGGGCGCGCCTTCAATATCGGCGCGGCGCGGCACTCGATGGGCGGGCAGGCGATCCCGCGCGATGGCATTGCCGTCACATTTGACAACGGCTGGATCGAACCGGACATAGATGCTGGTGTCTTCCGCGTCCATGCCGGGGCACGCTGGTCGGATGTGATCGCGACGCTCGACCCGATTGGCTTTTCGCCCAAGGTCATGCAATCAAACAACGATTTCGGGGTAGCCGCGACCTATAGCGTCAATGCGCATGGCTGGCCGGTGCCTCTGGGTCCGATGGGCTCGACCGTCCGGTCGCTCAGGATGGTGCTGCCCTCGGGCGATCTGGTCACCTGTTCGCGCAGCGAGAACGCCGATCTGTTTGGTCATGCGATGGGTGGCTATGGCCTGATCGGCGCGATTGTCGACATGGAGGTCGAGACGGAGCGCAACGCGCGGCTCTATCCGCTGTATGAGGTCATGCCTGCGGATGAATTCAGCAAGGCCTTCGAGGCAGCGCTTGCGGACCCTGAGGTCACAATGGCCTATGGTCGGCTGAACGTGCAACGCGCAGTGTTTTTCGAAGAGGCGCTGTTGGTGACCTACCGCAAGACGGATGATCAGCAGAACCTGCCGCCCGCTACCGGGTCGGGTTGGATGGCACATGTTGCAAGCCGGATCTACCGCGCCCAGCTGGGCAGCGAACCGATGAAGGATTTCCGCTGGTGGAATGAAACAACCGTCGGCCCGAGCCTGAGCAGCGGCGACGTGACCCGCAACAGCCTGATCAACGAACCGGTGGTGACGCTGGATGACCGCAACCCGGACCGCACCGATATCCTGCACGAGTATTTCGTGGGCTTTGACCGCTTCAATGATTTCCTGATCGCCTGCCGCGAGGTGATTCCGGCCTCGTATCAGGAATTTCTCAACGTCACTCTGCGATATGTGGCGACCGACGCCGAAAGCACCTTGTCTTATGCGACGGTGCCGCGGATCGCTGCGGTCATGTCGTTCTCTCAGGAACTGACCGAGCGGGCCGAGGCCGACATGGCGCGGATGACCGAGGCGCTGATCGACCGGATCGTGGCCATTGGCGGCTGTTATTATCTGCCCTACCGCCCGCATGCGCGGCTTGACCAGCTGGTTGCGGCCTATCCGCAGGCGCTGGAATTTGCCGCCGGCAAACGCAACCTGGACCCCGATCTGGTCTTGCGGAACAACTTCTGGGACAGGTATCTGAGCAAGCTATGAGCACACTCCAGAAAATCGCGATTTTCTACTTCGTTGCGCTGATGATCGCGGCCTCGATCAACTATATCCCCGGTCTGACCGATGAAAACGGGCTGGCCTTCGGCATCTTCGCGCTCGACCTCTACGATGATGCGCTGCATGTGGCCTCGGCGCTCTGGGCACTGGTCGCAGGGCTGATGTCGCGCAATGCGGCACGGATGTTCCTGATCCTGTTTGGCGCGGCCTATCTGGGCGATGGCATTTTCGGTATTTTCACCGGGTACGGGTTTCTGGATATGGGCATCTTCACCAACGCCTCGCTGGGGATGGATCTGTCGCTTGGGCGCTTCCTGGCGAACCTGCCGCATCTGGCCCTTGGTGGCTTCGGGCTTTACGCGGGGTTGTTCATCGAGCGTCACGCATGAGGTTCCTCTGGCGCTGGGCAGGGCGGCTGCTGCTGGTTCTCGCGCTGCTGGGCGTCGTGCTGGTGGCACCGGTTATCTATGTCGAGGCGCGCTGTCAGGGCGAGCCGGTCGCTCAGGATTATGTCGCGCTGCTGCCACCGGAACACCACCGGGCGGAATCGCGCACGTTCATGACCTATCCGGAATGGCACATCGTTCACGCCTATGACGATTACGGCAAGGTGATCAGCACCGGCGATCCGCATCACTATAGCTATCTGCGCAGCATCGGGGCGTTCTGGTCCTCGCTCTGCTACTTGTCCGAAAGATCTGCCGCGCATGGCGGCATCGACGGGCCGACCAAGCAGATGGTCTATGTGATCGGATCGAGCTTTACGCTCGAATTGATGCTGAAGGCCGCTTATGAGGAAACCATCGGGCGTGTGGCCACGATGATCCGGGGGGGTGAGAGGACCCAGACGGATGATCTGTCGGCGCAGCAGGCGGCGGGGTATGCCCGGTTCCTGCAGCAGATTCCGTGGTACAAATGGGATTTCCGCATGGATGCCGAGGCGTTGGACGCCGTGCAGGGTCAGGGGTTTCGCGATAGCGAACGCAAGACGGCGCTTGGCCTCGAATACGCGGCAAAGGCGGCTTATGCGGATGTGATCGCTGCTGCCGTCGACGGGGTCGGGGCGGATGAACTGACCCTGCGGATGGTGGTGGACGGAACCGATCCGATTGGCCTTGCATCTTATGACGGTGTTGAGCTTGTCGAAAGGCATAGCGAGGGTTTTGTCATCGAAACACCGCGCTATCGCGCGCTCACCACCCTTCTGGTCGAGATGGCGGGGGATGGCATCGACTTCGTCGAGATCGCCGGCAATGACGATATCCTGTTCACCGCGATTTCTTCAAAGGCGGGGCAGCCCGACGCGCTCTACAGCTTTGCCCGGCAGGGCTATGGGGATTACCGCCATCTGATCGTGGTAAAGGTCGCGGATCTGGCCGAAACGCTGCGGCAGTTGGACAGCGCTGGTCTGCAACTGGAACATATCCATGACTATTAGGCAGGTTCTGCTTGCCCTGCCGCTGCTCGTTTTGGGCTGGCTGTTGACGCTGGTGGCGGTCAGCCTGATGACAGATGCGGCCCCGGCTTATGTGGTTGTGCTGCCGTCTTCGGATTTCGTGGACAGGCTGGATCCGGACATGTCTGTGCTTGCGGCAGGGCCGGTCACCGTGACGCTTGCCGCAGAAGATCCGCGCGCGGCGATGCGGCTTTACCGGGCCGGGGCGCGACTGGTGTTGCCTGCGGGCCTGCCGGGCTGTCTGCCGCTGCCCAAACAAGCGCTGAAACAAGGCCGGGGTTAGGCGGGGCGCTGGCCGCCCTGCGCCAGAACGACCCCAAGTGCCACGATGCCCGCGCCCAACGCCTGCAACCAATTCCACCCGGCCCCCAGAACCACCATGATGATCATCACGTAAAAGGGCGCGGTGTTGATGTGGAAGGACGCAACCGTTACGCCCAATTTGCTGATCGAGGCGACGAACAACACTTGGCTTAGCCCCAACGCAAGGCAGGCATAGATCAGCAGCATGCCGATCTGGCTGGTGTCGACCGGACCAAGCGGCATCAGATCATGGCCAACGGCAAAGCCGGTCAGGCAGATCACCGACATCGCGATCAACCCCCCGGCAAGCGTGATCGTGCCACGCCCGATGGTGGACAGGTTCGGGAAATCGCGTGCGGTCGCCATGCCGGCCCAGGTAAAAAGAACGGTTGCAATCACAACGCAGGCGGCACCGACCCCGATCTGGCTGGGTTCCAGCGCGCTGGTCGCAACCACCCCGCCGGTGATCGAGGCCGCAACCCCAAGCGCAAAGCGCCAGCTCATCCGCCTGGTCTTTGCAAAAAGCTCCAGCACCGCGCCAACCAGCGGCGCGCAGGACGCGATCAGCGCAACGGTGACCGGGTCGGTCAGAGATTGCGCCAGCAACATCAGATAGGTCCCGGCGCCAAAGCCGATGCCTCCGACCCAGCAGGCGCGCGTCCAGTTGGCGCCCAGAACCTGCCGATGGCCGTCCATCCAGAGCCAGATCGCAATCATGAGCGACACCGCGACCGCGAAGCGCGCAGTGATCAGGGTCAGCGGTGGCCATGTCTGCAGCAGAACCTCGGCTGCGGGAAACCCCGCCGCCCACATCATCATCGATGACATGCCCAGCAGGTTGCCGTTCAGCGCAATGCTGCGCCCGCCGTAGCCAGCACCATGGCCACGGACGGGATCGGGTCCGAGAGGCATTCCGCGATCCTGTTGAATGTGTGAAGACCCGGGCCGAATCGCCCTGTCCCGAACATCTCAGATCATCCCGCGCCCCCGATCTGGTCTGAATTCGACAATTGGTCGTTTTTGATCGTTTGGGTCTTGCCGCGTGACCGGTTTGGCGGTTTTGTCTGTCGGACAAAGAGGTCCCATGCCCCGATTTGCCGCCAATATCAGCCATTTGTTCCGGGAACTGCCCTATGCCGAGCGGTTTCGCGCGGCGGCGCGGGCGGGGTTCGAAGGGGTCGAGGTTCTTTACCCCTACGAACACCCCGCCAAAGAAACCCATCGCGGGCTGCTGGCCAACGGGCTTGACCTGATTCTGATCAATGCACCACCCCCTAACTACGCCGGCGGCACGCCGGGCTATGCCGCCATTCCCGGCGGCGAAGAGCGGTTTCGCTCCGACATGCGGCGCATGCTGCGCTTTGTTGGTGAGATCAGGCCGGGCCTCATTCACGTCATGGCCGGGTATGATCCGGGGTCGGGGGCGTTCGAGACATTTGTGCAGAACCTGCAATGGCTTGCTGATCAGGCCCCGGCGCAACGCTTCACCATCGAGCCGCTGAACCCGGTGGCGCAGCCGGGGTATTTCCTGAACGATTACCAGCTGGCGACCGATATCCTGACGGCGGTCGCGCGGGACAATGTGGGGCTGCAATATGACAGCTATCACGCGCAGATGATCCATGGGGATGCGGCGGGTATCTGGGAACGTTTTGGCGCGGGGGCGTTTCACGCCCAGATTGGCGCCGTCCCCGATCGCAGCGAACCCGCGCCGGGTCTGATTGATTTCCCGGCGCTGTTCGCAGCTATAGACGCCAGTGGCTATTCCGGCTGGGTCAGTGCCGAATACACACCCTCGCGCGCCAATACCGCCGACACACTGGATTGGATGTCATGGAAGTGAACCCGTCATGATCCCGCCCCGCTTTGCCCATCCGGTGTTCTGCCTGATCACATCGGGGCTGATGTCCTGCATCGTGACCTGTGTGGCCACGATCAAGGCCATCGGTCTGGGGCCGCAGACCTTCGGCGACTGGATGGCAGCGTGGAGCCTGAGCTGGCCGATTGCCTTTGTCATCATCCTGATCGCCGGGCCGCGTATCCGGCGATGGGTGGACAGCAAGACGCGCCGATGAGCCTCAGTGTGCCTCGGCCCAGTTCGCGCCTTTGCCCGCATCCACCACAAGCCGCACATCCAGCTTGACGGCGGGGTCTGATGCACCCTCCATCACATCGCGGGCCGCTTCGATGGTTGCGTCCACCGCGTCCTCAGAAACTTCGAACAGCAGTTCGTCATGCACTTGCAACAGCATTTTTGCAGGCAAGTCGGCGATTGCCGCAGGCATCCGCACCATTGCGCGGCGAATTACATCGGCGGCGGTCCCCTGGATCGGCGCGTTGATGGCGGCGCGCTTGGCAAAGCCTGCATGCGGGCCTTTGGCATTGATCTCGGTTGTGTGGATCTTGCGGCCAAAGAGGGTCTGTACATAGCCATGTTCCTTGGCGAAACTGACCGTGTCGTCCATATAGGTGCGGATGCCGGGGAAACGTTCGAAATAGCGGTCGATGAAGCCCTGCGCCTCGGCTCGCGGAATACGCAGGTTGCGCGCCAGACCAAAGCCGGAAATGCCATAAATCACCCCGAAATTGATCGCCTTGGCCTGACGGCGGATGTCCGGCGTCATCTCATCGAGCGGCACGTCGAACATCTCGGAGGCGGTCATGGCGTGGATGTCCAGCCCGTCGGCAAAAGCCTGTTTCAGCGCGTCGATCCCGGCGATATGGGCCAGAATGCGCAGTTCGATCTGGGAATAGTCGAGCGACAGCAGCACATTGCCCGGCTCTGCCACAAAGGCCTCGCGGATGCGGCGGCCTTCTTCGGTACGCACGGGGATGTTCTGCAGGTTCGGATCGGTCGAGGCCAGACGCCCCGTGTTGGCCCCGGTGATCGAATAGGACGTATGCACGCGGCCCGTATCGGGATTGATATGCGTCTGCAGCGCATCGGTATAGGTTGATTTCAGCTTGCTCAACTGCCGCCAGTCCAGCACCCGGCGCGGCAATTCGTGCTCGGTGGCCAGATCTTCGAGAATATCCGCGCCGGTCGAGTATTTTCCGGTCTTGCCGCGCTTACCGCCGGGCAGCGACATCTTGTCGAACAGGATCTCGCCCAATTGCGCCGGTGAGCCGACATTGAAGGTCTCGCCCGCCAGGTCGTGTATCTCGGCCTCAAGCCCCGCCATCTTCTGGGCGAAGGCGTTGGACATGCGGCTCAGGGTCTCTCGGTCGACCTTGATGCCGTGCATCTCCATCTCGGTCAGGACCGGCACCAGCGGGCGTTCAAGCGTTTCGTAAACGGTCGTCACCTGCACCTGATGCAATTGCGGTTTGAAATGCTGCCAGAGGCGCAGGGTGATATCGGCGTCCTCAGCCGCATAAGCCGTGGCGTCGTCGATCGGGACCTTGTCGAAGGTAATCGCCGATTTTCCCGATCCCAGCAACGGTTTGATCGGGATCGGCGTGTGGTCGAGATAGCGCTCGCTGAGCGTATCCATGCCATGCCCGTGCTCACCGCCATGCATCGCGTAGGACATCAGCATCGTGTCGTCGATAGGGGCAACAGCCACGCCATATCGGGCAAAGATCTTGGCATCATATTTCATGTTCTGCCCGATCTTGAGGATCGACGGGTCCTCAAGAACCGGCTTCAGCAGCGCCAGCGCTTCTTCGAGTGGCATCTGCCCCTCGGCCAACTCGTCCGAGCCGAACAGGTCATCGGTGGCACTGGCACGGTGGGTCAATGGGATGTAACAGGCCGTGCCCGGTTCGACACAGAGCGAAATGCCCACCAGACCAGCGATCATTTCGTTCAGTCCGGTGGTCTCGGTATCCACCGCGACCCAGCCGCGTTCCCGGATCTGGCCGAGCCAGGGCTGCAGCGCCTCGGCGTCGCGCACGCATTCATAGTTCGAGGCATCGAAGGGGATGTCTTCCTGCGGTTCGGCCTCGGACTTGGCGGGTGCGTCCTTGATGGTCGGTGCCTCGACCCCCAGTTGGTCGGCGATGCGTTTGGTGAGGGTGCGAAACTCCATCTCGGCCAGAAACGCCATCAGCGCCTCGGGCTCGGGGTCTTTGACCACGAGATCGTCGAGGGTGAAATCCAGCGGCGTGGCCTCGTCCAATTGCACCAGTTTCTTCGAAAGCTCGATCTGCTCGCGCTTTTCCAGCAGGGTCTGGCGGCGTTTGGGCTGCTTGATCTCTTCGGCCCGGTCCAGCAGGGTTTCCAGATCGCCATATTCGTTGATCAGAAGCGCGGCAGTCTTCACGCCGATCCCCGGCGCGCCCGGCACATTGTCGACGCTGTCGCCCGCCAGCGCCTGCACATCGACGACGCGCTCCGGCCCGACGCCGAATTTCTCGAACACGCCATCGCGGTCGATCCGGCGGTTCTTCATGGCGTCGAACATCTCGACGCCGTCACCCACCAGCTGCATCAGGTCCTTGTCGGAACTCACGATGGTGACCTGGCCACCGGCATCGCGTGCCTGAACGGCCAATGTGGCGATGATGTCGTCGGCCTCGAACCCTTCGAGTTCCTTGCAGGCGATGTTGAAGGCCTGCGTCGCCTGGCGGGTCAGGGGCATCTGCGGGCGCAGATCCTCGGGCATCGCCTCGCGGTTGGCCTTGTAGAGATCATAGAGGTCATTGCGGAACGTGTGCGAACCCTTGTCGAAGATCACCGCAACATGGGTCGGCGCATCGGGACCTGCGTTATCCTCGACATATTTCTGCAGCATGTTGCAAAAGCCCGCGACCGCCCCGATCGGCAACCCGTCGGACTTGCGCGTCAGCGGCGGCAGCGCGTGATAGGCGCGAAAGATGAAGGCCGAGCCGTCGATCAGGTGAAGGTGGCAGCCTTTGCCAAAGTTGGAGGTCATCGCGCGCGCCCTTGTCGGAATTCAGGTGTCGGGGCCGTTATCGGGCATTTGCGCAGTGGCCGCAATCACTGCCCGCAATCACAGCCCAAAGGCGGTGTCGCTCAGGGCTTCGAAAAGGCGCGGGTGGCCTTGTCCCAGATCAGCCCGGTCCGGGTCGCGATGTTGCGCATCTGCTTGTTCAGGGAGCGGTCGTTCAGCCTGCGGCTCATGCTCCGCAGGGGGATCATGTTGCGTTCACCATAGCCGTCGATCAGAAAGAACCCTTGGACTTCGCCGCGGTGACCATAAACGATATTGGCCTCGTGAATGTCGCGCGCGACGACCTGCAAATGGAACAGCCTGCCCACCAGATCGTTGAGGTCCCGCAGCATCGCGTCACTCAACTGGCCGTCGTGGCAGATCGAGGACAGATGGGTCGCAAGCTCTCCGGTTTTGCTGGTGATGCGTTCAAAGACCGAGCCCGGCCCCAGATCGGTCTGCACCACCCCGAGCGAGCGGGCCAGCGGGGTACGCGCAATCTCGGACCCGACCTTCAGTGCGGTTTTCAGCTCGCACTCGATCTCTTTGAGGGTGTTGCGGTGAACGGAATCGGGAAACAGCTTCCAAGCCAGCCGCTTGGCCCAGGTGTGGTTGGCGTAATATTCCCTGATCGGTTTGATCTTGATCAGCAGGTCCGGCTCGCCCGGACAGGCATAGACGGTTCGGTGCCCGCCGCTGGCGACCGGTTCCAGATCGGACAGATGGAAAAGCTTGGCGGCAAAGAGCATCCGGCCTCCGTCAACTGGGTCAGCTTTGCGGGGCGTGGCCCTTGAGGATGTACTTGCAGTCGCAATAGGGGCACTCGACCCAGCCGGTGTCCTCGGGGATCTGCAGCCAGACGCGTGGGTGGCCCAGGGCGCCTTCGCCGCCATCGCAGGAAACACGGCTGGTCTCGGCGGTTCTGGTTTCCGGCGCGTCTATACTCATCGCTGGCAGTCCTTCTGGTGTTGTCGGCCCGGCGGGCTTGGATTAGGTGCTTTTATGAGCGATGAGCCAGCAAGGGGCAAGACCGTCAGATGACGCAGGACGCCATTCGGATCGAAGCACTGGTCAAGACCTATAAGGGCAGTGGCGGCATGGGCGACAAGCGGGCCCTGAACGGCATCGACCTGCAAGTGCCGCGCGGGTCGGTCTTTGGCCTGCTGGGTCCGAACGGAGCCGGGAAGTCGACCCTGATCAACATTCTGGCCGGGCTGGTGCTGAAGACATCGGGCAAGGTCACGATCTGGGGGTTTGATCAGGATGCCAACCCGCGGCAGTCGCGTGCCTCGATCGGGGTGATGCCGCAGGAACTGAACCTGGACCCGTTCTTCACCCCGCGCGGCGCGCTCGAAGTGCAGGCGGGGCTTTACGGTGTGCCCAAATCGCAACGCCGCAGCGACGAGATTCTGGAACTGGTTGGCCTGAGTGACAAGGCCGAGGCCTATGCCCGCACGCTCTCGGGCGGGATGCGGCGGCGGTTGCTGCTGGGCAAGGCGCTGGTGCATCACCCGCATGTGCTGGTGCTGGATGAACCGACGGCAGGTGTGGATATTGAACTGCGTCAGATGCTCTGGGCCAATGTGCGCAGGCTGAACCAGCAGGGCATGACCATCATCCTGACGACCCATTATCTGGAAGAGGCCGAGGCGATGTGCGACGAGATCGCCATCATCAACCATGGCGCGCTGGTGGCGCGCGACAGCACCGCCAACCTGCTGGGCCGCCTTGATGCGCGGTCGATGGTGATCGTGCCCGACGGGCCGGATGCGACCCTGCCGCAGGCTGAGGGTATCGAGGCGCATAAGCGCGAGGACGGCGCGCTGGTGTTGAACTATTTCAGCCGCCGCACCAGTGCCGAGCAGGTTCTGGCCGCCGTCCGGGACGCGGGTATCACGATCCGCGACGTCAAGACCGAGGAAGCCGATCTGGAGGATGTCTTCCTGTCCCTGACCGCCGCGCGCTGAGCGGCGTTACGCGTCACGATCCAGCCGCGCCTGATAGCAATTGTTGCTGGACGAGCGGATGTGGACATAGGCGATCTCCGGTCGCGCAAAGATGTCGCTTGCGGTGTCCAGCAGGGTCTGGGAGCTGGTGATCGTTCCGGTGCCATAGACGATCCGGTCATCCGCGCCATAGCCCTTGATCAGGTAATCGGGTGCGGTGGTCAGAACCTCGGGCAGCGCGCCGGTATCCTGATGCCGCTCGCAAGGCGCGGCGCACAGAAAGATCGGGCCGGTTTCGGCATAGGGTTGCACCGCGTCAAAAGGCCGATGCGCCAGGATCAGCATCGCTGCGCCCTCGGGTATATTGCGCAGACAATGGCGACAGGGATTGCCGGTTCCGGTCGAGGTGGCGCGCTCTGGCGCGTTGCCATAAGCGTCGGGCGCGCCCGACTGATATGCGCGGACCTGATCAGTGGGCAGGCGGTTATTCTGGGCATGGTGATCTCCTTTTTTTGGCAGTCTGGCTGATCCGCATGGTTCGGGGCGATCCGTTTCCTGCGCAATGAAGGTTGTGCTCGGGATGTTATCTTGATACCAAGATATCAAAATACTGCTGTGGAGCGACCATGAAAAACATCACGCGGGTGCAGACCGGGCTGCGCCTTGAAGCGAGACTGCTGAAAACAATGAAGGGGCTGGCCGAGTATCTCGACATGTCGGTGGCTGAACTGATCGAGGGCATGGCGCTGCATGCGTTTGAAGGCAAAGCACCGTTCTCGGAGGCCACGCTGCAGAAGATCGCGGCGCTCAGGGCGGTTTACGATCTGGACCTGACCGCCGAGGACAGTCACCGCCTGACGGAGGATCCTGCATGACCCAGGAACGCTACGATTACACGGCCATGGCGCAGGAAATGGCCGCCGGGACGTTGAGGCCCGAGGGCTTCAGCCATCGCGCCCATCTGGGCGTGGCCTATGAAATTCTGTCACGCCACGAGGTGTTCGAGGCGATGGCGATCTATGCCGGTGGTTTGCGTGCCCTTGCGGCGGCGGCGGGCGTGCCCGAGAAGTTCAACGCAACTGTCACATTCGCCTATCTCAGCCTGATCGCCGAGCGGATGGCGCAGGCGTCCCACGCCAGCTCCGAAGCGTTTCTGACCCAAAACCCGGATCTGCTGGGTAAGGGCCTGCTGGACGGGTACTTTTCCCTGGACGCCCTGTCCTCCCCCCTTGCACGGCGCGTGCCCCTGCTGCCGGGAACCGCGCGGGCAGGCCTGCATTAAGGCAAATTAATTTGACCCGCACGCGGGCGGACGCGACAAAGGCGGTTCACCATGGGGACGCCTGAGGATAGAAGGCAGCAAGAGCAGCTTCCGGAGTTTCTGACCATGCCCGCGCCCAAGCCCGTTGTTTTGTGTATTCTCGATGGCTGGGGCCTGTCCGATGACACCGCCGCCAACGCGCCTTATCTGGCCAAAACCCCCACTTTCGATGCGATCATGGCAAACGGCCCACATGCGCGGCTGATCACCCATGGTCCCGATGTCGGGTTGCCAAGCGGGCAGATGGGCAATTCCGAGGTTGGCCATACCAATATCGGGGCGGGCCGGGTGGTGGCGATGGATCTGGGCCAGATCGATCTGGCCATCGAGGATGGGTCGTTTTTCGAGAACGCCGCCTTGCTGGATTTCATCGCCAAGACCAAGGCCACCGGCGGCATCGCGCATCTGATGGGGCTGGTGTCCGATGGTGGGGTGCATGGGCACATCACCCATATCCTCGCCGCTGTGAGGGCGGTTACCGAGGCCGGTGTTCCGGTTGCCTTGCATGCCATCACCGATGGGCGCGACGTGGCCCCGAAATCCGCCGCCGGGTTTGTGGCGGAGCTGCAGGCGCAGCTGCCGCCAAACGCGCGCGTGGTCACCGTTTGTGGCCGCTATTATGCGATGGATCGCGACAACCGGTGGGAACGGGTCAGCCAGGCTTACGCCGCGATGATCCGGGGCGCGGGGCGCACGGCCGCCAATGCTTCCGACGCTGTGGCTGACGCTTACGCGGCAGGCGAGACCGACGAGTTCATCCTTCCCACGGTCATCGGCGATTATGCCGGTCTGAGCGACGGCGACGGATTTTTCTGCCTGAACTTCCGCGCCGATCGGGCCCGCGAAATCCTGCGGGCCATCGGCGAGCCGGATTTTTCCGAGTTCGAGACCGGTGCGCGCCCGAAACTCGCGGCACTACTGGGCATGGTCGAGTATTCCGATGGCCACAATGGCTACATGACCACCGCTTATCCCAAGGCCAGGGTTGTCAATACTCTGGGCGCTTGGGTCGCCAAACAAGGCCTGCGCCAGTTCCGTTTGGCCGAGACCGAGAAATACCCGCATGTGACCTTCTTCCTCAACGGTGGCAAGGAAGTGCCAGAGGTTGGCGAAGACCGTTTCATGCCGAAATCGCCCAAGGTCGCCACTTATGACCTGCAACCCGAAATGTCGGCGGGCGAGGTTACCGACAAACTCGTCGAGGCGATCGAGGCGGGCTATGATCTGATCGTCACCAATTTCGCCAACCCCGACATGGTCGGACATACCGGCGATCTGGATGCCGCGATCAAGGCTTGCGAGGCGGTGGATCAGGGTCTGGCGCGGGTTGTTGCGGCGCTGAACAAGGCAGGTGGCGCGATGATCGTGACGGCTGATCATGGCAATTGCGAGATGATGGTCGACCCGGTTACGGGCGGCCCGCACACCGCCCATACGCTGAACCCGGTCCCGGTGGTGCTGGTTGGCGGGCCGGATGGTGCGCGGCTGCGGGATGGACGCCTCAGCGATCTGGCGCCGACGCTGCTGGAACTGATGGACCTGCCGAAGCCCGAGGAAATGACCGGCGAGAGCCTGCTGGCATGAGGTGGGCCGGACCCATAGTCGGGGTCTGTCTCTGGGCCGGAGTGGCGAGCGCCGAAAGCGACCCGTCCGAGGCGGCGCGGCTGGCGTCGCAGATGTTGCAACAAGCCTCGGTGGCGCTGGATGAAGCCGACGGCGCCCGCAACCGGGTCAGGGCGCTGACCGCGACCGTGCAGGCCTATGAGGCCGGGCTGGAGGCGATGCGCGACGGGCTGCGCCGCGCCGCGAGCCGGGAGGCCGAGCTGACCGCGCGACTGCAGGCCCGCGAGGCGGAGATTTCGGAACTGATCGGCGTGCTGCAGACAATGGAAAGCGCGCCACCCCCGGTGCTGCTGCTGCATCCCTCCGGGCCGCTGGGCGTGGCGCGGTCGGGCATGATGCTGGCCGAGGTGACGCCGGGTCTGAACCAGCGTGCACAGGCCCTGTCGCAGGATCTGGCAGAGGTCAGCGACCTGCGCAGCATCCAGCAAAACGCGCTTGCCACCCTGCAGGAGGGGCTGACCGGGGTGCAGACCGCGCGATCGGAACTGAGCAAGGCGGTCGCGGATCGGACCGATCTGCCGAAACGCTTCGCCGAGGACCCGGTGCGCACCGCGATCCTGATTTCCTCGACTGAGACGCTGGATGCCTTTGCAAGCGGGCTGTCCGAGATCGCAGGTGCGGAGATCGCCGCGACCAATGCCGATATCTCGGAACGCAAAGGCGCGATCAAGCTTCCGGTGTCGGGTGTGCTGCTGCACAAGGCCGGGGCGGCGGATGCGGCGGGGATCACGCGGGAGGGCATGATTGTGGCCACCCGCCCCCGGGCGTTGGTCACGACGCCAACGGCGGCGACGATCCGCTATCGCGGGCCGTTGCTGGACCTGGGCAATGTGGTCATTCTGGAACCGCAGCCCGACCTGCTCTTTGTGCTGTCGGGGCTGAACGAGGTCTATGGCGAGGCCGGGCAGGTCATTCCAAGGGGGACGCCTGTGGGTCTGATGGGTGGTGCCGCCCCTGAAATCGGCACGATTTTGTCACTAAGCGGTGATGGCACTGGAACTGACAGGTCGGAAACGCTCTATATAGAAGTCAGAGAGGGCGGCAGCCCGGTGGACCCGGAGACGTGGTTCCAAACCGAGAAGGATGGATAAACCAGCATGAAGAAATTCGTGATTGCGGCCCTGAGCGGCTCATTGGCGGGGATCATCGTCACCTCACAGGTGGCGGGCCCTCTGGTCGCGCAGGAAGCCAAGAAAAATGCCAGCGTTTATGAACAGCTTGACCTGTTCGGCGACATCTTCGAACGTATTCGCATTCAATATGTCGAAGAGGTCGAGGCTGGCGAACTGATCGAGGCGGCCATTGACGGCATGCTCACTTCGCTTGACCCGCATTCCAGCTATCTCTCGCCCAATGACGCCGAGCAGATGCGGGTGCAGACCCGCGGCGAGTTCGGTGGTCTGGGCATCGAGGTCACGCAGGAAGAGGGCTTCGTCAAGGTGGTCTCGCCGATGGATGGCACTCCGGCGGATGAGGCCGGTGTCGAAGCCGGAGATTTCATCACCCATGTCAACGGCGAAAGCCTGCTGGGCCTGACGCTGGACAAGGCGGTGGACCTGATGCGCGGGCCGGTTGGTTCTGAAATCGTCATCACCGTGGTGCGCGAAGGCGAGCAGGAACCGTTCGATGTTTCGATCATCCGCGACACGATCAAGCTGACCGCCGTGCGGGCGCGCACCGAGGGCACCAGCGTGGTGCTGCGGGTGACCACCTTCAACGACCAGACCTTCGCGAACCTCGAAGAGGGGCTGATGGAGCAGGTTGATGAAGCGGGTGGCATGGACAAGATCAACGGTGTCGTGCTGGACCTGCGCAACAACCCCGGCGGATTGCTGACGCAGG
Source organism: Ruegeria spongiae (assembly GCF_023502395.1). Lineage (GTDB taxonomy): Bacteria > Pseudomonadota > Alphaproteobacteria > Rhodobacterales > Rhodobacteraceae > Ruegeria_C > Ruegeria_C spongiae. Next base: position 16,412 of record NZ_JAMFMB010000004.1, read on the forward strand.
CGATCAAGGTGTCGGATGCCTTCCTGGAAGAAGGCGAGATCGTCTCGACCCGGGGCCGCAACCCCGAGGATGGCGAGAGGTTCAACGCCGGTGAAGGGGATCTGGCGGATGGCAAGCCGATCGTTGTGCTGATCAATGGCGGTTCGGCCTCGGCCTCCGAAATCGTCGCGGGCGCGCTTCAGGATCACCGGCGGGCCATCGTCGTCGGGACGAAAAGCTTCGGCAAGGGATCGGTACAGACCGTGATGCCGCTGCGCGGCGAAGGCGCGATGCGGCTGACAACGGCACGCTATTACACGCCGTCCGGGCGCTCGATCCAGGCGCTGGGCGTTTCTCCCGATATCATCGTGGAACAGCCGCGCCGCACACCCGCCGAGGAAGAGGAAGAGAATGACCGCCCCTCGCGTTCCGAGGCCGATCTGCGCGGCAGCCTGAACAATGACAGCCTGACCGAGGACGAGATTCGCCAGATCGAAGAGGATCGCGCCAAGGCCGAAGCCACCGCAGAACTGCGCGAGCAGGATTATCAGATGGCCTATGCCATCGACATCCTGAAGGGGCTGTCCGCCTTCGGCAACGAATAAGCCCTGCGCGACCGCAGGGGTGAGATGACCAAGCCGCGCCAGCCTATGGCGCGGCTTTTTTGATGGCAGAACGTCCGGTTCGCGCACATCACCGATTTGATGCATTTTGTGAACCGAGGTTGATCGGATAAGCTGCGGGCAAAGGAAGAAGGGAGCCATTGCGATGGAATACTACGACCTTGGCGCGTACTCTCGGCAGGTTTCGACCTTGTCAGAGGAGGCACAATTGTGGTTCGACCGTGGTTTGGTCTGGACTTACGCATACAACCACGAAGAAGCGATTGCCTGTTTCGGGAAAGCTCTGGCAGCCGACCCCGGCTGCGCAATGGCCCATTGGGGCATCGCCTATTGCATTGGTCCCAACTACAACAAACCGTGGGAAACTTTCGAGGAAGAAGAAAAGCCGGATTGCATCGCGGTGGCCAATTCCTCAATCAATGCGGCAAACGCGTTGCTGGCCAATCTGAGGCCGGTCGAGCGCGCTCTGATTGACGCAGTCTCCGCACGCTATCCCACGACATCGGACGTTCAGGACTTTGGCCCGTGGAACGACGCCTTCGCCGATGAGATGCGCAAAACCCACGCGAAGTACCCTGACGATCTCGATATATGTGCGGTTTTTGCCGAATCGATTATGAACCGAACGCCCTGGCAGCTTTGGGACCTGCCGACCGGCCAGCCAGCAGAAGGGGCGGATACGCTGGAAGCCATCGCCGTCCTCGATAAGGCGTTTGAAACCTTGCCGGGGGCTTGGCAGCATCCGGGCCTGTTGCACATGTACATTCACTTGATGGAGATGTCGCCGCATCCCGAACGCGCGCTGCGCCACGGTGATGCGCTCAGCAGGCTGGTGCCCGATGCGGGCCATCTTCTGCACATGCCAACGCATGTGGATGTGCTCTGTGGGGACTACATGAATGTCGTTTTGCGGAACCAAGCGGCGATTGTCGCGGATCGGAGATTTCTAAAGCGCGCAGGTGCGGATAATTTTTATTCGGTCTATCGCTGTCACAATTTTCATTTCAAAATCTATGGCGCGATGTTTCTGGGCCAGCCCGGCGCAGCGCTGGAGGCCGCCGATGAGCTGATAAGCACGTTACCGTCCAAGACGCTTCGCCCCATGGCAGACTGGTTCGAAGGCTTCATTCCGATGAAGCAACATGTTCTGATCCGATTCGGGCGTTGGCAGGAGATTCTCGATCAGGCTTTGCCCGAGGATGAAGACCTTTACTGCGTCACGCTGGCCATGATGCGATATGCGCGCACGGTGGCCTTTGCCAATATGCAGCGGACCAAAGAGGCGGAGGCTGAACAGGTGCTGTTCTATCAAGCGCTCGAACGGGTGCCGGAAAGCCGAATGCTGTTCAACAACACCTGCCGCGATATCCTGATGGTCGCCGAGCAGATGATGCTGGGCGAGTTGGCTTACCATCAAGGTGACCATGAAACTGCCTTCAGCCATCTGCGCAAGTCCGTCGAAATCGATGACACCCTGCCATATGACGAGCCTTGGGGTTGGATGCAGCCCACGCGCCATGCTCTGGGTGCGCTTTTGTTGGAACAGGGCCAGGTTGAGGAAGCAGAGGCAGTCTATCGCGCCGACCTCGGGCTGGATGCGACGCTTAGCCGGGCCTGCCAGCACCCGGGTAACGTTTGGAGCCTGCATGGCTTGCACGAATGCCTGACCCAACGTGGTGAGACGGTAGAAGCGGCGCATATCAAGCTACAGCTCGACAAGGCTGTTGCGCGCGCGGACGTGCCAATCAAGGCGTCCTGCTATTGTCGGCAGAAAAACCTGGCAGCGGAGTGATTTTACAGGGCTAAACGCAGGTGGACACGACGTTTGACGGCCTCCTCTGGCGATGATTGCCGCTTTGTGAGCGAATAGGGCTTCCGGTTGGTTTGCTCTGCAGGAACAACCGGGCCAGCGTCCTCAGCTTCCCCATTCGACACTTTGCATCTCGTGCAGGCGCGAGGCGGTGCGTTCGAACTCGAACGTGCCTTCACCCTCGACATAGAGCATGTCCGGCGCCGCCGCCGCCGAGCAGATCAGTTTCACCTTTGCCTCGTAAAGCGCGTCGATCAGGGTGACGAAGCGTTTCGCCTCGTTGAAGTTGTTGCGCGACAGGCGCGGGATATCCTCCAGCACCAGTACTTTCACCGCATCCGCAATTGCCAGATAATCGCCCGGCCCCAGCATATGGCCGCACAGGTCATAGAATGTCGCCCGCGCCACGCCGTTGCGGAAGGCGGGCAGGGTGACCGCGCGGCCCTTGACCTGCAGAGTCAGCGGCTCGGCGTGGCCGCCTGCCAGATCACTCCAGACCGACTGGATTTCCTGCCGCGCCTCGGGTCCGATCGGTGTGAAGTAAACCTGCGAGGCCTCCAGCCGGTTCTGGCGGTAATCGGTCGGGCTGACCATCTCCCAGACCTCCATCCGCGCCTTGATGAGGTCGATGAAGGGCAGGAACAGCTGCCGGTTCAGCCCGTCCTTGTAAAGGTCGTCGGGGAGGCGGTTCGAGGTGGTGACAACCACCACCCCGGCATCAAAGAGCGCCTGAAACAGCCGCCCGACGATCATCGCGTCGGTAATGTCCGAGATCTGCATCTCGTCAAAGGCCAGAACCTTGGCCGTTGCGATCACCTGCTCGGCCACCGGGGCCAGCGCGTCCTCGACGCCGTTCTGGCGGGCCTGATGCATCTGGCTGTGGATTTCCTGCATGAAGGCGTGAAAGTGCACCCGGCGCACCGGGATATCGCCCAATGTGTCGACGAACATATCCATCAGCATGGATTTTCCGCGCCCGACCCCGCCCCAGAGGTACAGACCTTTTGGCGGCGGCGGCGCCTTACGGAACAACCCGCGTTTGATCGGCGCAGAAAGCGCGGCGTGGATGCGGTCAAACTCGGGCAGAACAGCTTCCTGCGCGGCATCGGGCGTCAGCGTGCCATCAGCGACGCGTTCAGCATAGAGAGTGGTCAGATCCGTCATTCCGAAGCCATAGCGCAGGGCAGGCAGAATTGGAAAGCGCCGCGCGCGGTGGCGCATATCAAATTCCCTGATCGTTGCCCGCAAAACTCCTGATTTGACCGCCGTGATATTTCGAATACCGTCAGACCGCCTGATTTGAGACGCCAGATGACCCGAGACACCCGCCTGATAACGCCAGTTCTGATCGTGAGCTGTATCATCATCACCGTCAGCTTTGCGGTGCGTGCCTCTTTCGGCGTGTTCCAGATCCCGATTTCGGACGAGTTCGGCTGGATGCGGAGCGAGTTCTCGCTGGCCATTGCGATCCAGAATCTCGCCTGGGGAATCGGGCAGCCGATCTTTGGCGCGATCTCGGAAAAGCTGGGTGACCGGAGGGCCATCGTTCTGGGGGCGCTGATCTATGCGCTGGGCATGGTGTTGTCGGCGGCCTCGACCACGCCGCTGGGGCATCAGTTGAACGCCTGGCTGGTGGGGTTCGGGATTGCGGGCACCGGGTTCGGGGTCGTGCTGGCGGTGGTTGGGCGGGCATCCTCGGACGAAAACCGCTCCATGTCGCTGGCCGTCGTGACCGCTGCGGGCAGCATCGGACAGGTGATTGGCGCGCCTGCCGCTGAGTGGATGTTGGGGTTCATCAGTTGGCAGATGGTGTTTGTGATCTTTGCCATCGCGATCCTGTCGCTGGTGCTGACCCTGCCGATGATGCGCCCCCCGGTGCAAGCCTGCAAGCAGGAGGTCGAGGAAAGTCTGAGCGCGATCCTGCAAAAAGCGTTTCGCGATCCGTCCTACACGCTGATCTTTCTGGGCTTTTTCAGTTGCGGGTATCAACTGGCCTTCATCACTGCGCATTTCCCGGCCTTTGTGGCCGAGATGTGCGGCCCGATCGAGGTGGGCGGCGTGCTGCATTCCATGGGCATCACCACAACCTCGGCGCTGGGGGCGGTGGCGCTGTCGCTGGTGGGGCTGGCCAATATCGCGGGGACGCTAACGGCGGGCTGGGCGGGCAAGCATTTCACCAGGAAATACCTGCTGGCCGGTATCTATACGGCGCGCACCATCATCGCTGCGGTGTTCATCCTGCTACCGATCACGCCCGGTTCGGTCATCATCTTTTCGGTGCTTATGGGCTCGTTGTGGCTGGCGACGGTGCCTTTGACCTCGGGGCTGGTCGCGCATCTCTACGGGCTGCGCTACATGGGCACGCTTTACGGGTTTGTCTTCCTCAGCCATCAGATCGGCGGCTTTCTGGGTGTCTGGCTGGGGGGGCGGATGTACGACACCTATGGCGATTACACCGCCGTCTGGTGGGTCGGCGTGGCCGTGGGCGCCTTCAGCGCGGTGGTCCATCTGCCGATCCGCGAGACCCGCACACCCAGTCCGCAGGCCGCCTGATCAGTTCAGACCTTCGCGCAGCCGTTCGCGCATAATGTCCAGCACCTGATCGGTGTGGGTATAGGTCAGGCCGTGGCCTGCGCCCTCGACCATCTCTTCGCGGGCCATGCGGCTCCAGGTGGTGAGCTTGCCCATGGCGGAGATCGGGATGATCCTGTCTTGCTGCCCCCAGATCGCCAGTACGGGCAGCCCGGCCTGATGAATCTCGCGGTGCTCGACTTCCAGCTCTTGCCTGAGCATGCCGCGCAGGCTGGACAGAACCCCAGCGATGAAGCCCCGATAGTTCAACTCCCGCTGTTGCAGATCAGCCATATCGGGAACCGAGCAGGGCAGCGCGCGTTCGGCCTCGGTTTCCTTGCGCTGCTTGTAGGGGAAGAGCAGCATCATCAGCCAGTCGCCCAACACCGGCATGTCGCGGATGAACCGGGACAGGCCATCAAGCGTCATCTGGATGCCTGCCGGGGCGATCAGGACAAGATGGCGGATCTTCGGGGCGTGTTTCGCCGCGTAGCAGGTGGCGATGGAGCCGCCCATGGAATAGCCGATCAGCGTGATCTCATCAGTGATCTCTTCGACCGCGAGCACCTCTTCCAGTTGCTGCAGGAAGAACGCCGCATCCTGTTCCCCTGCAGGCCGGTCCGAGTAGCCCCGTCCATAGAGGTCATAGGTCAGCACCCGATAACCCATCGCACCCAACCCTTCGGTGACGCTGTCCCACACGAAAGAGGGCGTGGTCAGCCCATGCACGCAGACCGCAACCGGGCCACGCACCGCGCCGCCCCATTTCACATGGGTCAGCCCTTGCGACAATTGCAGGAAATGGCCGGGCGCGTCGGATCGCTCTGAATCATCCATCACCTTGCGCCGCGCCTCGGTGTAGTAGGGCAGCGCCACGATCATGGCCAGCAGGATCAGGACAAGAAAAAGGATCATTGGGCCTCCTGCCATTTTTCGAGGATATAACGGCTGGTCATCAGGTCCAGATGCGCGCCGCCGCCATTCTTGAACAGCGTGGGTTTGGCGGGATCGTGGGCAAAGGCGCTCAGATCGTAGTAGTCGGCCAGTAGATGCTCGCGGGTGATGACGCCGGCATCGAGCGGCGTCTTGATCTCGCCGATATGGCCGATGGTGGTGTCGAAACTGTCGACATAGACCCGGCTCATGCGCAGCGCGTCATCATCTGCCTCGCGCATATCCGCGCGGTAGGCGCCGATCAGGTTGATATGTTGGCCGGGGCGCAACCACTCGCCCTTGATGATCGGGTCCGAGGACATGGTGGCCGAGACCACGATATCTGCCGCGTTCACCGCATCCGGCAGTGTTGCCGCCACATCGGCATTTCCGACGGTCTTTGCCAGCGCCTCTGCCTTGGCGGTGGTGCGGTTCCAGATCGACAGGCGCGCCTGCGGGAATCCGGCCGCGAATGCCTCGCACAGCGATTGACCCACGGTGCCCGCGCCAACGATCAAAATGCGTTTGCTGTCGGGATCAGCGAGGTGCAGCGCAGCCAGCAGGCTGTCACCGGCGGTTTTCCATTTGGTGACCAGATGAAAATCGATCAGCGCGGACAATATGCCGTCGCGATCGGCAAAAAGATTCACCGAGCCGTGGATCATCGGCTGGCCGTGATCGGGATTGGCGGGAAAGACGGTCGCGGTTTTTACCGCCAAGCCCAGCCCGTCGATCCAGGCCGCGCGCGACAGCAGCGTGTCCTGCCCGCGATAGAGGAACGTATCACCGATTTCGGCCTTGGGCAGGGCGTGCCCGTCGGCCAGCGCCTGGGTCAGCTCGACCCAATCCAGCAGCACCTCGCCCTCGTCAAAGGGGATGATCGGGATGCTCATGCCGCCTGATCCTGTGTCACTAACCCATCGGAGACCAGCCGTTCGGCGCAGCTTTTCGGTCCGTCGAAATGGTGGGTCTGCCAGCCGCGCGCCTGTGCGGCGGTGATGTTATTGGGCATGTCGTCGGTGAAATGCTCGCCCAGATCGACCAGTTCGTGCATGCCTTGCAGGTCAATCTCGGCAAACATCGCGCGGCGGCGGTCTTCGCCGATCACGCGGTCGTAATAGCGTTCTGGCTGCCATTCGATCAGCACATTTCCGATGTCATAAATGACGGCCTGTGGTTTCACAGCGCGCGCTCCTTCTTCTGTGAGAGCCTGCTAGCGTGTCGCCGCCCGGACCTCCCGCTCCAACACGTCCAGAAAACGGGAGCGGTCGGCTTTTGTAAAGCCTTTGCCGCCGCCTTGCATTCCCAAAGGGTTGGCGGCGCGCAGATCGGCCATCAGATCGCGCATCGCAAGCTGCTGGCCAATATTGGCAGCGGTGAGCGCGTCGCCATTGGGACGCAGGCAGCGCGCGCCGGCCTCGACGCATTTCGCGGCCAGCGGGATGTCAGAGGTGATCACGATATCGCCCGGCCCGCAGCGCTCGGCGATCCATTTGTCGGCTTCATCCGCGCCCTGATCGACCACCACGATCTGCACCAGAGGGTTCTGCGACGGGCGCAGCCCGCCGTTTGAAACCAGCACCATCGGCAGTTTGTGGCGGGTGGCCACCCGTTCCGCCTCGGCTTTGACCGGGCAGGCATCGCCGTCGATGTAAAGCGTCACGACCAGAGGTGTTCTGCATGGAAGGTCACGTGGTCCTCCATGAAGGAGGAGACGAAGAAATAACTGTGGTCATAACCCGGCTGCAGCCGGTTGATCACCTGCTGGCGGCGCGCTGCCATGGCTTCGGCCAGCGCCTCGGGACGCAGCAGCTTGATGAACTGGTCATTTGTGCCGGTGTCGATCAGGATCGGTCCGTCAAAGCCGGTTTCACGCATCATCAGCGTGCTATCATGCTGCGCCCAGTTGCTTTCGTCATCACCCAGATAGGCGCTGAGCTGCTTGCGGCCCCAATCGGCTCCGGTCGGGTTGGAAATCGGCGCAAAGCCCGAGACCGAGCGGAACCGGCCCGGCAGGTTCATCGCCAGCGTCAGCGCGCCATGGCCACCCATGGAATGGCCGGTGATTGCCTGCCGCTCGCCGTCGATGGCGAAGTTTGTGGTCAGCAGCGCGGGCAGTTCCTCGGCCACATAATTCCACATGTTGAAATGTGGGGACCAGGGTTTCTGGGTCGCGTTGACATAGAAGCCTGCGCCCTGACCCAGATCGTAATCGTCATGATCGGCCACGCCTTCGCCCCGTGGTGAGGTGTCGGGAAACACCAGCGCAATGCCCTGTTCGGCGGCCCAGCCCTGGGCACCGGCCTTGGTCATGGCGTTCTCATGTGTGCAGGTCAGCCCCGACAGGTACCACAGCACCGGCACCGGGCCATCCTTGGCCTCGGCGGGCAGGAACAGGCCAAAGGTCATGTCGCATTTGCACGCGTCTGATGCGTGTTTGTAGACGCCCTGAACGCCTCCGAAACAGGTGTTTTCCGAGAGAGTTTCCATTTGTTCCATCCTTGACCCAGCCGCTGTATCGTATCGCTAACCTTGCCGGACGGGCCTGTAAAGGGTGACGCGGCTCATGGCGCGGAGGTCAGCGCAATGAGCACCGGCACAGTGAAGATGCTGAGGCAGGTCGACACGAAGATTGCCGCTGAGGCCCGGTGCGGCGCGACCCCGTAATGCGAGGCCAGCATGAAGATATTGCCCGCCACCGGCAGCGCCGCCGCCGCGATCACCACCGAGGCAGAGAACGCATCAAGCGGCAGGATCACCAGCACCGCCAGCGCCACGAACAAGGGATGCAGCACCAGCTTGCAAAAACTGAGCCACCCGGCCACCGCCAGCCGCTCGGTCGATTTTAAGGCCAGCGAGGCGCCAATGGCGAACAGGGCGCCGGGCGTGGCCGCGCCGCCAAGGATCGTCAGGAACGACTCCAGCGGCTGGTGGATCGGCAGGCGCAGCGCCGACCAGATCAACCCGATGCTGATCGAGACGATCATCGGGTTTTTCAGCAGCCCAATCCCGATCAGCCGCAGCATCTGTGCGACCGGAACTCGCGCGCGGCCACCATTGATCAGGATCACGATCAGCGACGAGAACACGATCAGGTCCGTGGCCAGCACCAGCATCACCGGCCCGATCGCCGCCTCGCCGAACAGGAGCGCCAGCATCGGCAGGCCCAGAAAGCCGACATTGCCGATGGCGGCGCATTGCGCCTCGATCGCGGTGGTCGGCACGTCCTGCCGCCGCAGGAACCCGACGATGCTGGCCACGAAATAAACCGTGGCGGTTCCCAGCAGATATGCCAGAATCAGCCGCCCGTTGAAGATCTCGTTGAACGGCAGCGTCGCGGAAAACCGAAACAGCATCGCCGGAAGGGCGAAGAAAAAGACGAACTTGGTCAGATAGGTCGTCGCCTCTTGGGTGAAAAAGCGGGTGCGCCCGGCCCAGTATCCCAGGCCGATGATCGCGAAAAAGGGCAGCGTTCTGAGAAAAACCTCGACCATGGCGCGATTGGTAACACCAAGCGGTCAAAGCTCAACCGGATAATTCACACGCTAAAACAATTTGCGAAGGGCTTTAGCCGCTGCCGATCAGGATACCCGCCGCCAGAACCAGCGACCCGCCCAGAACCACCTGAAACGCCGCGCGAAAGAACGGCGTCTGCATAAAGCGGTTCTGAATCCAGGCAATCGCCCAGAGTTCACAGAACACGACCAGGAAGGCGATGGTGGTTGCGGTCCAGAACTCGGGGATCAGATAGGGCAGCGCATGACCCAACCCGCCCACCGTGGTCATCACCCCCGAGGCCAGCCCGCGTTTGAGCGGCGAGCCGCGCCCTGATAATTCGCCATCATCCGAGGCCGCTTCGGTAAAGCCCATCGAGATGCCCGCCCCGACCGAGGCCGCCAGACCGACAAGGAACGTGGTCCAGGTATCTTGCGTGGCAAAGGCGGTCGCAAAGATCGGCGCCAGGGTCGACACCGACCCATCCATCAGCCCGGCCAGCCCCGGCTGCACCCAGGTCAGGATGAATTGCCGGTGCGAATTGGCCTCTTCCGAGGTGCGCGCATCATGATCCAGAAACGTGTCTTCCAGATGGGAGGCGGTTTCCTGATGCCCGGCCTCCTCCACAGCGAGATCGCCCAGCAGCTTGCGCGTGGCGGCGTCGCTGGTGCGTGCGGCGGCGGTCAGATAGAACCGCTCGGCATCGCGCTCCATGCCCTCGGCCTCTTCGCGGATGCGTTCAATGCCCAGATTCTCGACCAGCCAGACCGGGCGGCGCGTATAATATCCCGCCACATGTTCGCGGCGGATCAGAGGAATGGTTGCGCCGAACCGATCCTCGTGCAGGGCAATCAGCCGCGCCCGGTGGGTGTCTTCTTCGGCAGCCATGCCGTCGAACATCTTGGCCGAGGCGGGGTATTCTGCCCTCAGACGCTCTGCATAATTGCGATAAATCCGGGCGTCGTCCTCTTCGGACGAAATGGCAAGCGCCAGTACCTCCTGCTCGGACAGGTCCCGGAAGTGTTTGCGATGAGAGAGAAATTTCATGCCTGCCCCATGATTTAGAATGATTCCAGTTCATAGTATCGTGACGTTAACCGAAGTTCATCCAGAAAGTCGTTGAAACTGAACTGATCGGTTTTATTCTCAGGGGGTCATTCAACCAGGAGTTCCCATGACCGAAACCTCGACTGTCCTGCGCACCGGACGCAAATTCGATCAGGTGTTGAAAGGTGCCCGCGAGGTATTTATGGCGGATGGATTCGAGGGGGCCAGCGTCGATGATATCGCCAAGGCGGCGAATGTGTCCAAGGCGACGCTCTACAGCTATTTCCCCGACAAGCGGCTTCTGTTCCGCGAGGTTGTGCAGACAGAATGTGGCCGCATGTCCGAACAGATCCTGTCCATGGTGGACGAAACCCAGCCCGCGCGCGAAGTGCTCACGGTTGCTGCGCAGCAATTGGCGGCCTTTCTGATCTCGCGTTTTGCGCAGCAGATTTTCCGCATCTGCGTGGCCGAGCGTGACCGGTTCCCGGAACTGGGTCGCGCCTTTTACGAGGCCGGGCCCAGGAATGGCTGCAAGCAATTGATGGACTATCTGGAGAAGGCCATCGCAAAAGGCGAGTTGCAGATCGACGACGTCGAACTGGCCGCCGAACAGTTTTCGGAACTGTGCAAGGCCAAGCTCTGGATGGAAGTCGCCTTCGGGGTGCGCACTTCCGTTGAGCAGGCCGAAATCGATGTGGTGGCCCACAGTGCCGTCGACATGTTCATGGCGCGTTACGGGGTCTAGGCCGCCTTTGGGCGGACCTTGAAACCGCCATCGGCTTTCTTGAGCTCGAACTGGCCCGAGTTTCGCAACAACGTGCTGAGGTTACTGCACCCGTAGCTGCGCGGATCAAAATCGCGATTGTTGGCCAGGATAACTTTTCCAAGCTGGCCCAGATGATACCACTCATCCTCCTGCGCGATCATATCCATTGCCCCTTTTACCAGGGATGCTGCCTTTTTGGGGCTTTTCTTGGTGCTGGATTCTGGCGCTTTATTGTCGGATTTATCCGGCTTCCCGATCAGGTTTTCGATCAGCACAAAGCGATTGCAGGCATTGCGCAACGATGTCGGCGTTTTGTCTTCTCCGATCCCGACAACGGTCAGACCCTGTTCCCGAATTCGGTTGGCCAGGGCCGTGAAATCGCTATCGGAACTCACCAGAACAAAACCGTCAAAACGACCGGAATGCAGTAGATCCATCGCATCAATAACAAGACCGATATCGCTTGCGTTCTTGCCCGATGTATTTGCGGTTTCCTGGCGGGCGACCATTCCCAGATTTACAACCGTGTCTCTCCACCCATTCAGATTGCCATTGGACCAGTCCCCATAGACGCGTTTCAGCGCGGGTGATCCGAAGGCGTTGATCTCTTTCAATATCTGTTCGGCAAATCTGGACGAAACGTTGTCCGCGTCGATCAGGACGGCAAGCAGTTGGTTTTCGGATTGGGACAATGGATGGACCTCAAAAGTATCATTTTGCGACGAACCTGCAAAAGGAACGTGGCAACAAAATGGCCGGGCACCACAGGGACCCGGCCTTGAAGCTGTAACAGGTCTGCCCGCGCGTCAGTACACGACCACCGAGCGGATGCTTTCGCCCGCATGCATCAGATCGAAGCCGTGATTGATCTGGTCCAACGTCAGTTTGTGGGTGATCATCGGGTCGATTTCGATCTTGCCGTCCATATACCAATCGACGATCTTGGGCACATCCGTGCGGCCCCGTGCGCCGCCAAAGGCGGTGCCGCGCCACGAGCGCCCGGTGACCAGTTGGAAGGGGCGAGTGCTGATCTCGGCGCCCGCAGGGGCAACTCCAATGATGATGCTCTCACCCCAGCCCTTATGGGCGCATTCCAGCGCGTCGCGCATGACATTCACATTGCCAGTGGCATCGAAAGTGTAATCCGCGCCGCCCTTGGTCAAGTTGACCAGATAGGGGACCAGATCGCCCTCGACCTCTTTGGGATTGACGAAATCGGTCATGCCGAATTTCTCGGCCATCGGAATCTTGTCGGGGTTCAGGTCGACACCGACGATCTGATCGGCCCCGGCCAGACGCAGGCCCTGAATGACATTCAGACCGATGCCGCCCAGTCCAAACACCACCGCGCGCGAGCCGATCTCGACCTTGGCGGTGTTGATCACCGCGCCGATCCCGGTGGTGACGCCACAGCCGATATAGCAGATCTTGTCGAAGGGCGCGTCCTCGCGCACCTTGGCCAGCGCAACCTCGGGCAGAACCGTGTGGTTGGCGAAGGTCGAACAGCCCATGTAATGCAGGATCGGCGTGCCATCCAGCATCGAGAACCGCGAGGTGCCGTCCGGCATCACGCCGCGGCCCTGGGTTTCGCGGATCGCCTGGCACAGGTTGGTCTTGGGGTTCAGGCAGTATTCGCACTCGCGGCATTCCGGGGTGTAAAGCGGGATCACGTGATCGCCCGGTTTCAGGCTGGTCACACCTGCGCCGACCTCCAGCACCACGCCCGCGCCCTCATGGCCGAGGATGGCGGGAAACATCCCCTCGGGATCGGCGCCCGAGCGGGTGAATTCGTCGGTGTGACACAGGCCGGTAGCCTTGATCTCGACCAGAACCTCGCCCGCTTTCGGGCCCTCCAGGTTCACCTCCATCACTTCCAATGGTTTGCCCGCCTCAACGGCGACAGCGGCACGGGTGCGCATCATAAAACTCCCTCTGAATTTTTCCCGACCATGCTTGAAAGCCCGCGAGTTTTCAACACGCGTTTCGACGCAATCCTGCCGATCCCGGCCGGATCACTTAGCTTTTGCATTGGCTCTGGATTTGACTTAGCCTCTCGCGCAACGCCCGGACAACCGGGCCACCTCAGGCAGAAGAGGGCACAGGGGCGATGAACGGGCACATCTTGGATCTTTCGCTTTCGTCTTTCACGTTTGACGGACAGCACCCCTCGCATTACCGCGACCGGCTGGGCGTGATCGAGGAACGCGATCTCAATTACGACAACCGCTATGATTTCCATACGTTGTTCTATGACTGCTATTTCGACCCCCAGGTGGGTGAGGTCATCCTGATATGCCCGTCGCTGATGAATTTCCGCCGTCTGGTGGAACAGGCCGCATTCTCGCTTGACGGAACGGATGTGCAGATCAAGGCGATCGACGCGCTGTCTCGCGGCAATGTGATCCGCTTCCAATCGCCGTCCGGGCACCCGGCTGAGCTGACGATCACCCACGAGCTCTTTTCCGGCGCGGTGGCGGTGAACGCGCTGCACACAGATGTGTTCGCGGGCAAGAATGTGCTCTATGCGATTTCCAAGGACAACAAGCTGGAATGGATCCGGGACTGGCTGATCTATTATGTCCGGGAACATGGCGCCAATGCCGTGGTGATCTATGACAACCACTCCACCGCCTATTCCATGGACGAGTTGAAGGAAACGCTGGCCTCGGTCGAGGGGATCGAGGCGTCGGCCGTGGTTCGAGCCTGGTTTCCCTTTGGTCCCGGCGGCGGCGGCAAGACCAATTTCAAGTCGAAATTCCTGCATCTGACAATGGTTGAACTGGGCCGGCGGCGCTTGTTGTCCGAGGCCCGCGCGGTGCTGAACGTGGATATCGACGAGTTGGTCTATTCCCGCTCGGGCGCATCGATTTTCGATGCCACCATGGCGTCCAGGCAAGGCTATGTGCGTATCGACGGGTGCTGGGCCTTTGCTGACCCGCCCCGGGATGGCCAGTTGATCCGGCACGCCGATCATCAGTTCATCCGTCGCGACAGCGGAAAAGCAAAGATGAACCGCAAGTATTGCGTTGCCCCGCAGGGCCCGCTCAAGGGGCACTTGTGGCTGACCCATCGGATCATCTCGCGCCGCGACCCCACCGATCCCGATTTCGGGTTCTGGCATTTCCGCCGGATCAGCAACAATTGGGACTACAACCGCGAAGATTTCGATGCCGACCTGATGAAAGTTGACCCGCGGCTGACAGAAACGATGAGCCGGGTTTACGGAACGGCGCCCAAAACCCCCGCCAGGCCGAAGCCTGATGCCGAAGAAATCAGTGAGCGAAGGGCCGAAACACCGCTGCTTATCACCGCGATGAAGAACGAAGGCCCCTATATTCTGGAATGGGTCGCCTATCATCGGGCCATCGGGTTCGAACAGTTTCTTGTCTATACCAACGACTGCTCGGACGGCACCGACCTGATCCTCGACCGCATGGCGGAACTGGGGCTTCTCACCCATGAACGGAACGAGGTTCTGCGCCGTGGCCCGCAGAAAAGCGCGCTGAAATACGCCTTTGATCACCCGGCGACGGCGCGCGCCGATTGGATTCTGGTCTCGGATGTGGATGAATTCCTCAACATCAAGATCGGTGAGGGCAAGCTGGATGACCTGTTGAACGCTGTACCCGAAGCGGATGTGATCCCGGTCACCTGGCGGCTGTTCTCCAATAATGGGCGGGTCGATTTTTCCGACAGACTGGTGATCGAGGATTACACCGATGCTGAATTGTCGGTTGAAAATGGCGGGCAGGAGCGGCGCTTTGTCAAATCCCTGTTCCGTCCGCGCCCTGAGATCACCCGCTTTGGCACCCATGGCCCGGTTCATGAGCCCGAGGATTTCGCTACGCTTCGCTGGGTTGCCCCCGATGGCGGCGTTGTCGACCCCGAGACTTGCACCCGACCGCGGGCGCGATTCGCCTACTCCGTGGCGCAGATCAACCATTACGCCACACGGTCCGTGGACAGCTATCTGGTCAAGCGCGACCGGGGCCGGGTGAACCACTACCGTGAGGTGATGGGCATCGAATACTGGACCAAGATGAACCGGGGCGGCCAGAAGGATACCAGCATCAACCGCTGGATCGACCCGACGCGAGCTGAAATGGCGCGCATTGCTCAGGACAGAAAGCTTGCCGACCTGCTGCAGGCCTCGACCGGGTGGCACAGGCAGCGCATCGCAGACCTGCGCGCGCAGCCGGAATACGAGGCGCTGCGATCCGAAATCCTCGGTGCCAGCGCGCCTGCCATTGCAGAATAAAATTCACCCGACTTAACCCTTCACAAAAGGAGCCGGAGATGGAATCTGGCCTGTCCAAGAATCCGATAGACCACCTGCACCACAGGGCCGCGTCCCGGTCTGCAGAGTTCATAGAAGAGCAAGGCGCGACCTCGATGATCTTTCCCAGGAAACAACGTCTCTGGCCGTGGTTGGCGACGCAGATCCCCGATACCGGCCTGATGATGGAATGCGGCGTGTGGAAAGGCCGCTCGATCAATGCGATGGCGCGATTTCATTCAAACAGGACGCTCTATGGTTTTGACAGTTTCGAAGGGCTGTCGGAAAGCTGGGTCGGGGTCGACCTTGGCGAAGGTGCGTTCGATCTGAAAGGGCAATTGCCCGAGGTGGAAACCAACGTGGTGCTGACCAAAGGCTGGGTCGAGGACACGCTGCCGCCGTTCTTCGAGAAAGAGCAGGGCGAGATCGCGTATCTGCATGTCGACACCGACACCTATTCCCCGGCCAGGACAATCCTCGGCCTTGCCAAGTCGCGGTTTGTGAAAGGCACGATCGTTCTCTTTGACGAGTTGATCGGCTACCCGTTCTGGGAGGCAGGCGAATACAAGGCGCTGACCGAGGAACTGGATCGCGACCAGTACGAATACATCGCCTTTTCGCAGATGCAGGCGGCCATCCGCATTCTCGGGTAAGGTCAAGGGCCGGGGCCAGACCCGGCCCTAATGTTCGGGTTCGCCTTTCTTGACCGTGAAGAAGACCGGATTCTCGGAATCCGACTCGAGCACCTCCTGCGGCACCGCGCCCGGCCCCTGCAGAAAGACGTTGGCGCCAAAATGCGCGTGCATGCGGGACAATTTCTCCATCCGCACGCTGGTGAGTTCTTCGAAGAAGGCGGAATAGTCGGGCGTCTGCTTCAGCGCGTCGATCTTGCCGCGATGCGCCTTAAGTGCCGCGTTATGGGCCGCCGCGATGTCGGGGTCCTGTATCAGAGCGTCAAACTCGGCCTGAAGGCGCGGCAGCATCCGTTGGATGGATGTGTCCGTTTCTGCGTTATTGTTCATCCGAAACCAGTAGGCGAGCCCCTGATCGCGGTCGACATGGTTCACGCGGCCCCGGTCACGCTTGACCAGAAAGCTCTCGGCGGATCGCACCGCGTAGTGGTTGAGCTGGACCAGATCATAGCCGTAGCTGTCCATCGTCGAGCGCCAGGCATTGCGGTACATTTTCCTGGGCAGTGGTTTGCCCGATCCGTTGACCCAGCGAATCTGCTCCCAAAGCTGTGGCTTCAGCCCCTTGGGCCGGTGCACGCCGAGCTTTTTGAAGATGCCGGAATTCCGGTAGAGCGTCTTGAACCCCCAGGCCTGATGCGGTTTGCGGGCAAGTTCAGGCGCACAGTTGGTGAACTGGTTGGTGACGAAATCGGGTGTGAAACCATGCCGGTCGCCATTTCCGAACAGCCGCCATGTCATTGAGATCAGGTTGACATCGCCAAGCGCCTCGAACAGTGCATCCAGCGTTCCGTCGCCGCATTTGATGTTGATGAATTCGTCCACATCCATACAGACGACCCATTCGGCCTGCGCAATCACCGGCTCGCTATCCGCCGCGCCGAGGGCTGCGTGCTGCGGCTTCATCGTCGTGCCGCGATAGGGGTTGTCGCGATGCTGGACGATGCCCTTCTCCTGCAGGACATTCAGCAGCGTGTCGGTGCCGTCGCTGCAATCATTGGTATAAACCAGAAAATCGTTAATCCCGATGGCACGGTGATAGGCAATCCACTCCAGAATGAATGGCCCCTCGTTCTTCATCGTGGTGACGATGGCCCGGCGTCCGTTGGTTTTGATATCCGTCTTCACAGTCGGGGGCAGGACAGGCTTGGTCTCGAAATGCCGCCCAAGCATCTCGATCAGCGGAGGGTGCGCGATCAGGCTGGATTTGGGCACGATGCGCGACACCGCGCCGGTCCGGTGCCGCAGCGCCATACAGCGGTAGAAGGGCTGCATCTGATCGGGGTCGGGCGCTGCGCCGCCCACCCGGATGGCGCGCCACATGCTGTCCTCGGCCAGCATATCCGGTGCCACGCACCAGCGCCGCCGCGCCCGTTGCGCGTCGAACTGGACGCAGGCGTGATCGCTGAAATCGGGCTTGTCCCCGTTGCGAATGCGCCAAGGATAACAATGCCGCCCCGCCATCGCGATATATCCCGTCGGACTGGTCGCCGCGCGATCAAAAACGCTTGGTCCCGGCGCGTCGGTCAGCAGGTCATGCACGTCGAAATTCGCCACCGCGTGGGCTGACCCGAGATATCGCGCGCGCGCCCATTCATAGAGGATGACCTCGGCGAAGGACGCATGCCAGGGGTCGGCTGGCGGGACCTCCATCCGGTCCTTCCCCGGCGCTTCGGGCACGCAATAGGGGTGGGTTTCCGCAGGCTGGTCCTTGCCTCCCAATGGATGATCGACCGTGACCACCAGAACCGCGCAGTCCGGCCCGTCGGACAATAGCCCAGCTTCGAGTTCCCGGACAAATTCCGGGTCCGCCCCCGGTTCGTCACGGTCAAGGATCACCGCGCCGTTCAACCCATGGGTCCGGTGGTGATAGCGCAGCCAGTCCAGGACCAAGTCCGCCCGCTCGCCATTGCGAAGGGCCAGCGCCACGTCGCGCCCGGCAAAAAGCCCGGTCTCGGGCGGGGTCGGGTGGATGGTGACCGGAGCGCTGTTGAGCAGCATCACCAGCGGCCCGGACCACCTGACCGTGATCATGGGCGAGCCGCCCAAAGTATGCTGCGCGATGATCTCGGCGCGCGGGCCTGCGGTGATCGCCTCAAGTGGCGTGTCATGGGTGAAGAACAGCTCGGCCTGGCCGGGTTTTGTGGCCACCGCGTCCAGCAACGTCACTGCGCCCTTCTGCACTTTCCGCAAGCTGCAGAGCGACAAGGTGCCGGATGATGCTGGCTTGGTCATGAAGTGCGCTGCCCGCGATGTGTTTGCCGGTTCCCGGGTCTGACTGCCCGTTTCCCCAAATGTTCTAAAGGTCGCGGCCATCGCTGCCAACGCCTTTCCCTTTCGCGCGTGATCCCGGCATCGCGTACGCTGGTGATTTTGACCCGCTTCATGTGGTGGGACAGGCAGCGGCAGAAGTCATATTTGGAAAATTGCATGCCTAAGATCTGTCAAATATACTGATTAAAGACAGTGTTTTACGAGGAATCTCCACATTTACTAATTTTTTAGTTTGACAAAGCCGCACTGCGTTCGGATGCTAATCGCGCTCAGGCTTGGCCTGACAATAATATCTCTAGGGAGGAGAATTATGCGGAAGTATCTGCTATCCGCTGTGGCGGCGTCTGCTGTCATGGCCGGAGGAAGTGCGGCCTGGGCCGATGAGGCCGCCGCGCAACGCTGGATCGACGAAGAGTTCCAGCCATCAACCCTGTCCAAGGATGAACAGCTGTCGGAAATGCAGTGGTTCATCGACGCGGCAAAGCCGTATGCGGGGATGGAAATCAATGTCCTGTCCGAAGGCATTCCGACCCATAGCTATGAATCCGAAGTGCTGACCAAGGCGTTTGAGGACATCACCGGTATCAAGGTCAACCACCAGATCCTCGGCGAGGGTGAGGTCGTGCAGGCGGTTCAGACCCAGCTGCAGACGGGGCGAAACCTCTATGACGGCTATGTCAATGACAGCGACCTGATCGGCACCCATTCGCGGTTGCAACTGGCTTACCCGCTGACCGACATGATGGGCGGCGACTGGGCAGCGGCGACTTCGCCGACGCTGGATCTGGATGACTTCATGGGCATTCAGTTCACCACCGGCCCTGATGGCAAGCTCTACCAACTGCCTGACCAGCAGTTTGCCAACCTCTACTGGTTCCGCAAGGACTGGTTCGATGATGAGGCCAACAAGGCCGCGTTCAAGGAAAAATACGGCTATGATCTGGGCGTTCCGGTCAACTGGTCCGCTTACGAAGACATCGCCGATTTCTTCTCCAACGACGTGAAAGAAGTCGACGGCACCACGATCTATGGCCACATGGACTATGGCAAGCGCGCGCCCGATCTGGGCTGGCGCATGACCGACGCCTGGCTGTCGATGGCCGGTGCTGGCGACAAGGGTGAGCCGAACGGTATCCCTGTTGACGAATGGGGCATCCGCATGGAAGCGGGCACCTGTAACCCGGTCGGTGCCTCTGTGTCACGCGGTGGTGCTGCGAACGGTCCGGCTGCGGTCTATGCGATCCGCAAATGGGATGAATGGCTGCGCAACTATGCGCCTCCGGGTGCGGCAAGTTATGACTTCTACCAGTCGCTGCCGGCACTCAGCCAAGGCAATGTGGCCCAGCAGATCTTCTGGTACACCGCCTTTACCGCCGACATGGTCAAGCCGAAATCCGAAGGCAACAACACCGTGGATGACGAGGGCACGCCGCTGTGGCGGATGGCGCCCAGCCCGCATGGCCCCTATTGGGAAGACGGCCAGAAGGTCGGCTATCAGGACGTGGGGTCCTGGACCTTCCTGAAATCGACCCCTGCGGATCGTGCTCAGGCGGCCTGGCTCTACGCTCAGTTCGTGACCTCCAAGACGGTCGATGTGAAGAAGTCCCATGTGGGTCTGACCTTCATCCGCGACAGCTCGGTCAATCACGAGAGCTTCACCGAGCGCGCACCCAAGCTGGGTGGTCTGGTCGAGTTCTACCGCTCTCCTGATCGCGTGGCATGGTCGCCCACCGGCATCAACGTGCCGGACTATCCGAAGCTGGCCCAGATCTGGTGGCAGCAGATCGGTGACGTGAACTCGGGCGCGTTTACCCCGCAAGAGGCGATGGACCGTCTGGCCGAAGAGATGGACATCACCATGGCCCGGATGCAGGCCGCAGATGAAAGCGCCGGTGTCTACGGGGGCTGTGGCCCACGCCTGAACGAACCGCAGGATGCCGCTTTCTGGCTGGAGAAAGAAGGCTCGCCCAAGGCCAAGCTGGAAAACGAAAAGCCGCAGGGCCAGACCGTCAATTATGACGAGCTGGTGCAGCGCTGGCAGTCCCAGTAAGCCTATGAAACCGGGGGTGCCGTGTCAGGCATCCCCACCTCAAGACGCCCCACCTCAAGACCAGAACAGCCCTCGTGCTGCGGGATCGGAACCCACGGACATGATCGAACTTCACGACGTGACAAAGCGCGTGGGTCAGGTGACCCATATCAAGCCCACCACACTTACCCTTGAACCGGGACAGTTCAATGTCCTGCTGGGGGCAACCGGATCGGGCAAAACCTCGCTGATCAAGCTGATGGCCGGGCTCGACCCGATGGCCTCGGGGCGCATCGAGATGGATGGGCAGGACGTCACACGGCTGAACACGCAGAAACGCCGGATCAGCCTGGTACATCAGTTCTTCGTCAATTACCCGCATATGTCGGTCTTTGAAAACATCGCCTCGCCCCTGCGTGTCGCGGGCATGACCAAAAGCGAGATCGAGGGCCGGGTCGAAGAGGCCGCCGACCTGCTGCAACTGCGCCCGATGCTGAACCGCCGCCCCAGCGAATTGTCCGGTGGCCAGCAACAGCGCACGGCGCTGGCCCGCGCCATCGCCAAGGACAGCCGGGCCGTGTTTCTGGACGAACCGCTGGCCAATCTGGACTACAAGCTGCGCGAAGAACTGCGCGAGCAATTGCCCGACCTTTTTGCCGGGCGCGGCGCGGTGGTGGTTTATGCCACCTCGGAACCCGAAGAGGCGCTGATGCTCGGCGGCAAGACAGCGCTGATGGATGACGGTCGGGTCACCCAGTTCGGCACCACGTCCGAGATATATCGCAACCCCGAGAACCTGAGCGCGGCGCGCGTCTTTTCGGACCCGCCGATCAATTCCGCCGCAGTGACTATTATGCGCAGCGAGGCGGAACTGGCCGGTGCGGCCAAGTGGGCCTTGACCGGGGCGGCAGCCGACCTGCCCGATGGTCTCTATACCGTGGCGATCCGACCGCATCGGGTTCTGCCTGTGCGCTCCGGCGCGGCCGAGATTGAACTCAAGGGCCGCGTCATCGTTACCGAGCTGTCAGGCTCGGACTCCAGCGCGCATTTCCAGATGGGGGCAGAGGCCTGGGTGTCGCTTGCGTCGGGGGTGCATCCCTACCGGATCGGCGAGGATCACGTCTTTTACATGGACCCCGGGAACTGCCGCTACTTCGGACAGGACGGGAGGCTGGTGGCCTGACATGGCACAGATCAAGCTTTCGAACCTCAAACACAGCTACTATCCGAACCCGCAAGGGCCGGAAGATTACGCGCTGAAAGAGATCGACGTCACCTGGCGCGATGGCGGGGCCTATGCGCTGCTTGGGCCGTCGGGGTGCGGCAAGTCGACCCTGCTCAACATCATATCGGGCCTGCTGATGCCCTCTGAGGGACGTATCCTGTTCGGAGACAGCGATGTGACCGCATTGCCGCCTGATCAGCGCAACATCGCGCAGGTGTTTCAGTTCCCGGTGATCTACGACACGATGAGTGTGCGCGAAAACCTGGCCTTCCCGCTCAAGAACCGGGGCGCGGCGCCGGACAAGATCGCCAGCCGTGTTCAGGAGATCGCCGAGATGCTCGATGTGGTCGAGATGCTCGACACCCGCGCCGCCGGTCTTAGCCCCGACAACAAGCAGAAGATTTCGATGGGGCGGGGTCTGGTGCGTGATGACGTCAATGTGGTGATGTTCGACGAACCGCTCACCGTGATCGACCCGCATCTGAAATGGAAACTGCGCTCGAAACTGAAAGAACTGCATCAAAGGGTGCAAGCCACGATGATCTACGTGACCCATGACCAGACCGAGGCGCTGACCTTTGCCGATGAGGTGGTGGTCATGCAGGAGGGCGAGGTGGTGCAGATCGGCACCCCGGTAGACCTGTTCGAGCGGCCCCAGCATACGTTTGTGGGCCATTTCATCGGCTCGCCCGGCATGAACGTGCTGCCCTGTCAGGCCACCGGCGATCACGCCATGTTCGAAGGCCATGAGGTCGCGCTGGAAGGGCCGGTGACCGGCGATGGCGGCACGCTGACACTGGGTGTACGCCCGGAACATGTGGCAATTGGCGAAAGCGGAGTGCCCGCCCATGTCACCAAGGTCTCGGACGTGGGGCGGCATTTCATCGTCGAGGCGATGGTGGGTCAGACACCGCTCAAGGCGGTGCTGGATCATGGCGCGCCCGAGCAGGGCAGCGAAGTGCGCCTGAGCTTCGATGCCGCAAAGACCCGCGTTTACCGCGACGGCTGGATCGCAACGCAGGAGCGTGGGGCATGAGAACCGAGAACCAAAAAGCCTGGCTGTTTGTGATCCCGGTGCTGGCGCTGGTGGCGTTCAATGCGCTGGTGCCGATGATGACGGTGGTCAACTATTCGGTGCAGGAAACATTCGGCAACAACCAGTTCTTCTGGGAAGGGTTGGGGTGGTTCGAACAGATCCTGCGCTCGGATCGCTTTCAGGCCGCGTTGGGGCGGCAGTTCATGTTCACCGCGATCATCCTCGCCATCGAGGTCCCGCTGGGCATCATCGTGGCGCTGTCGATGCCGCGCAAAGGGTTCTGGGTGCCGGTCTGTCTGGTGCTGATGGCCCTGCCGATGCTGATCCCGTGGAATGTGGTCGGCTCGATGTGGAACATCTTTACCCTGCCCAAGATCGGCCTGTTGGGCTATTTCCTGAACGATGTGCTGGGTATCAACTATGACATGACCCAACAGCCGATTTCGGCCTGGATCACCGTGGTGGTGATGGATGTCTGGCACTGGACGTCGCTGGTGGTGCTGCTGTGTTATGCGGGGCTGGTCTCGATCCCCGATGCTTACTATCAGGCCGCCAAGATCGACGGCGCCAGCGCCTGGTCGGTGTTCCGCTATATCCAGCTGCCCAAGATGAAGGCGGTGCTGACCATCGCGGTGCTGCTGCGCTTCATGGACAGTTTCAACATCTATACCGAGCCGTTCGTGCTGACCGGCGGCGGGCCCGGCAACTCGACCACCCTGCTGTCGATCGATCTGGTCAAGATCGCGCTGGGTCAGTTCGACCTCGGCCCGGCGGCGGCGATGAGCCTGATCTATTTCGCGATCACGCTGCTGGTGAGTTGGGTCTTCTACGTCTTGATGACAAAGGACGATCAGCCATGAAGAAGCGCTATCTGATTCCGATCCTCTATATCGCCTTCCTGATGCTGCCGATCTACTGGCTGGTGGCGATGTCGTTCAAGACAACGAACGAAATCCTGTCGGGTTTCTCGCTGTTCCCGCAGACTTTCACGCTGGAAAACTATGCGGCGATCTTCACCGATCCGACCTGGTACTGGGGCTATATCAACTCGATCCTCTATGTGTCGTTGAACACGGTGCTGTCGGTCTGTGTGGCGCTGCCTGCGGCCTACGCGTTTTCGCGCTATCGCTTTCTGGGCGACAAGCAGTTGTTCTTCTGGCTGTTGACCAACCGGATGGCCCCGGCGGCGGTCTTTGCACTGCCGTTCTTCCAGCTCTATTCTTCGATCGGGCTGTTTGACACCCATCTGGCGGTGGCGCTGGCGCATACGCTCTTCAACGTGCCGCTGGCGGTCTGGATTCTGGAAGGGTTCATGCGCGGCATTCCCAAGGAGCTGGACGAGACGGCCTATGTGGACGGCTATTCCTTCCCGGGGTTTTTCGTGAAAATCTTCCTGCCCAACATCAAGGCGGGCGTGGGCGTGACCGCGTTCTTCTGCTTCATGTTCTCCTGGGTCGAGATGCTGCTGGCCAAGACGCTTACTGCGGTCGAGGCCAAGCCCATTGCCGCCGTGATGACACGCACCGCCTCCAGCGCGGGCTATGAACTGGGTCTGCTGGCGGCGGCCGGAACGCTGACCATCATTCCCGGCGCCATCGTGATCTGGTTTGTCCGCAATTACATCGCGCGCGGTTTTGCGATGGGGAGGGTGTGATGCTGCGATCCCTGACAGTCATTGCCGCACTGCTGCCGATTCAGGCCATGGCGCAAACCGCCGGCTGGGGTAGCGTCGGGCAGCAAGAGGAAAAAGGGTTCTCCTGGACGGCACCGTTCTGGCCCGATTTCTGGATGGCCTGGACGCCTGCGACTCTTGTGGTGTTCATCGGGATATTCTCGGCCATCGCCCTGATCGGCCTGCTGGAAGGGTTCAAGTACCGCGACGGGATCGAGCGCAAGGGCGTGTTGGGCCTGACCACCACGTTGGGCGACCGGTTGTTCATCACGCTGCTGGGGTCGGTCTACATCTTTCTGGCCTGGCTCGGGATCATGGGGCAGCCGATCTGGATCCCGCTTTTCATCGCCATCGGGTGGGGAATTTTCGTGTTCTGGAAAGTTTAGGCTTTGAGAATGGGCGCCATGCTGGTTTGTTTGCGGCGGTAGCGGGTGTTTGGATTGGTAGTTGTACACCGATGAGGAAAAGAAAAGCGGGAAATCTGCTGACGGATGTCGAGCTGGAGTTCATGACCGAACTTTGGGAGCTTGGCGAAGGGTCGGTGCGCGATGTGCTTGGGCAACTGCCACCCTCGCGGGGGTTGGCCTATACTTCTGCCGCGACGGTGTTGCGCATCCTAGAAGACAAGGGTTTCGTCGAAAGCCGAAAGCAGAATAAATCGCTGATCTACACGCCGCTTCTGGCCAAGGACGCCTATCAGACGCGTTCATTAAAAAACCTGTCTCAGACCCTGTTTGACGACACCCCGGCCACTCTGGTTGCACGGCTTGTCGACGATGCCGGGCTGACCGAGGCCGATCTTGAGGAAATTCGGGCGCTGGTGGAGAGGAGGCTCCGGAATGATGGCGGCTAAACAGATCCTTGAGGTTTTCGTCAACCTGAACATCATGCTTGCTCTGGGATGTCTCATCTGGCTTGGGCTGCAAGCGCTCGTGGCCAAAACCGCGTTGCGGCATGCGTTCATCCTGCAATTGGCGGCGTTGAAGACCGTTCTGGCGCTGATTCTGCTCAGCCCCGTTCTGGCCATCGCGGCAACCCAAGCGGTCGAGCTGTTCTCGCCCGGTCGCAGCCTTGTGCTGAGCGATTTTGTGGTCGCCGCCTATCTGCGCGGCGAGATCGCAATGGATGCTATCCGCTTTGAGCAGATCCTGAACACACGCGAAAACTGGACCGAGCGTTTCCTGCTGATGAATACGAAGGGACCGGCCATTGTTGCCTTGCTGCTGGCAGCGGGGATGGTGGTTGCGATCCTGCGCCTGGCCCGCTCTGCGCTGCAATTGCACCACCTGCTGGATGACAGCTATCTCTGGAAACGGGTGGGTCCGGTGGACGTTCGCCTGTCGGACCGGATCGCGGTGCCGATGGCGACCCGTGGGCTGTTCCGGCGGCATGTTCTGTTGCCCTCGGATCTGATCTCGGACAGCGACCGCCGCCGCATTGCGATCGCGCACGAGTTGCAACATTTCCGGCAATCGGACCTTGAATGGGAGATCGTGTTCGAATTGACGCGCCCGTTCTTCTTCTGGAACCCGGCCTTCACCCTGCTCAAGCGGCGGTTCAACCGGCTGCGCGAACTGGCCTGCGATCAGGCCGTGGTCAGCCGGTACCGGGTCGCCCCGCTGGATTACGCGCGCTGCCTGCTGCATTTCTGCGAAAGATCGGTGGGCCTTGCCCAGGCGCAGCGGCTGAACGTGGCGCTGCTGAGCGCTGGCCGCAAGGATGCCCGGCAGGAACTGGCCAATCGTCTGCTGTCGCTTAAATCCACGGCCAGCCAGCTTTCGGCCCCGCGCAGGCATCTGATCGCGCTTGCCTGTGTCATGGGTACATTTCTGTCCTTTGCGGGCGCTTCTCTGGAGGCACCAAAGGACTGGAGCCATGACCGGCTTATGCTGTCGACGGTGGTCAACCTTGAGCGGCTGCGCGCGGATCGTTGAGCACCACACAGGCTGGGAACGAACCGGATCGCGGCGTGCCACATTACCTCAGTTTGCTGTGATTCCAGCGCGTCAGGCTTGATTTGACACGAAAATGCGGCAAGGCTGAACGCATGAACATGCAGCCTCCAAGCCGGTTTCCCGCCGGACAGGCCCAGATGCAGGTCGCGTTCGACCGGCGCGAGCTTAGCCTTATTCTCTCGGTTTACGGGCGTATGGTCGCCGCCGGAGAGTGGCGGGATTACGGTATCTCAAACCTCCGCGACAGCGCCATATTCTCGGTATTCCGGCGTACGGCCGAACATCCGATCTACCGGATCGAAAAACAGCCGAAGCTGCGCAATCGGCAGGGGATGTATTCGGTGATCGGGATGGATGGGCAGATCCTCAAGCGCGGGCAGGACCTGAAAGCGGTGCTGAGGGTGCTCGAGCGCAAGTTGATCCGCGCGATCGACCCTGATTGATCAGAGCCGCTTATGGGCCGTAACCGGCCCGCCGCCCTGTGCCTGAATACGCGCAAGCGCCGCCTGCAGCGGTTCATAAGTCACCGCCATATGGCCCGCATTTGCATGTAGAATGGTCTCTGGGTCTGCAACCCAGGCCACATGACCTTTCCAGAACAGCAGATCGCCGCGTTCGGGCACGGTGCCTTTGGGCAGCGCCCGGCCCAGCCTCTGTTGCTGCAGGTCGCTGTCGCCGGGGCAGGCGATACCACAGGCCAGGAGTCCGGCCTGCACCAGACCCGAGCAATCGATGCCGAACCGGCTGTTGCCACCCCAGAGATAGGGCGTGCCCAGAAACCCTGCCGCCACCGTCGCCGGGTCGCTCATCAGCGTGTCGATCTCCGACAGGTGGACCGTTGGCATATAGCCCAGCGGCGTCTTGGCAAACCCGTTCGTGATTTCGGCAACCTCCAACCGGCTGGCGAAGCTGAGCGATGCGGCCTCGGGCGATTTCATGTCGGGCCTCACATAGGCATGGGTTGCGGGCGCAGAAACCCAGTGCGTGGCCTGCGCAACCGGGACCAGTGCGCTGCTGGGCAGATAGCCGACATAGCCGTCCTTATCGGCCTGCACATAGGCCCAGCCGTCACGATCCTCGAAGACGCGCAGCGTGTCGCCATAGAGAAGCTGCCGTTCGCGCGTGCCCTCGGGCGCGCGCAGCAGGTCGATGACCGGGACACCAACCTGCCGGGCTGTGCCTTCGACCCGGGCAACCCCGTCCGGAACATCGTGCAGCCGCGCGTCGGCCACACGGGTGTTCATCGGTGTCAGGCGCGGATCGCTCATAGGTTCAGAATCTCGGGCAGGCTCGCCAGCAGGGCGCGTGGGCCTTGCGCGGCCCCCCCCTTGGGCCGGGCCGGGGCTTTTGCCGGTTGCCAGCCATAGATGTCGAAATGGATGTAGCGCGAGGCGGTCACAAAACGGCGCAGAAACAGCGCGGCGGTGATCGACCCGGCGAACCCGCCACCCGGCGCATTGTCCAGATCGGCCATGTCCGGTTCGATCATGCTTTCATACGGGGTGTGGAAGGGCAGCCGCCAGACCGGGTCTGCCACCCGCGCTGCGGCCTTGCTCAGGCTTTGGGCCGCGTCTTCGTCATCGGTATAGAACGGGGCCAGGTCCGGCCCCACCGCCACACGCGCCGCCCCGGTGAGCGTGGCCATCGAGATGATCAGATCGGGTTCACCCTCATCCGCGAGCGCGAGCGCATCCGCCAGCACCAGCCGCCCCTCGGCATCGGTGTTGTTGACCTCGACCGTCAGCCCCTTGCGCGAGGTCAGGATGTCGCCGGGCCGGAACGCGTTTCCCGCCACCGCGTTTTCGACCGCCGGGATCAGGACACGTAGTTGTACCGGCAGATTCAACGCCATGATCATCCGCGCCAGGCCCAGCACATTTGCCGCGCCGCCCATGTCCTTTTTCATCAGCGCCATGGCCGAGGCCGGTTTCAGGTCCAGCCCGCCAGTGTCAAAACAGACACCTTTGCCAACCAGTGTCAGGCGTGGTCCGGTGTTGCCCCAGTTGAACTCGATCAGGCGCGGCGCTTGTTCGGCGGCGCGCCCGACCGCATGGATCATCGGCAGGTTCTGCGCCAGCAGGTCATCACCCAGAACTGTGGTCGCGCGCGCGCCGAATTCACTGGCCAGCGCCAGCGCCGCCGCCTGCAATTGCACTGGCCCCATATCGGCGGCGGGGGTGTTGATCAGGTCGCGCGTCAGCGCCTCGGCGTTGGCCAAGGCCTCGATCCGGGCGCGGTCGACCCCGTCGGGGGCCACCAGACGGGCCTTGCTGCCGGTTTTTGTCTTGTACCGGTCAAAGGCATATCCGCTCATCAGCCAGCCAAAGCATTCCGCCGCCAGATCGTCGTCGGTCAGTTGGTGCTGCAACCGGTACACGCCTTCAGGCAGGGATTCCGCAGCGGCGGCCAGACAAAACCGCTTGCGCGCCCGGCTTTCGGGCGTTCCGTAGCCCAGCAGCGCGCAGCGCGGCCCGCCCTGTGACGAGGGGATCAGCAAAGCCTGCCCGATCCTGCCGGTGAACCCGTTTGCCGCGACCCAATCGCGGGTCACCTCATCCTGGTCGGCCAGCCAGCCCTCAAGCGCAGGGCGTTCCAGCGCGTGCGCGGGCAAGGTGGTTTCGGTCGGATCGGCGAAGGCAAGGGTCATGATGTCTGCTCGGTCGTTGGAGTTGGGTCCAGACTAGCCTCACCGCTGCCGCCCGCAAGCCCCTCAGACCGTCAGATCACGCTGATCCCAGATCGCGGTCAGCGACCGTTCGCCCACCCGGATCAGTCGATAGAGCGTCGCGCCCGTCGCCACCGGATCCTCATTGTCGATCGTGTCGGTCACATCCTGTGCCACACGGGCCAGCGCCACCATGCCGATCTGCTCGGCGATCGCGACCAGCGACCGCGCGCTCTTGCGCAGATCGTTCCAGTCTTTGTTGCGCCAGAGCCGTTCACAGACCGACAGACGAACGGCCAGCTCCTCGACAGCGCGGCACACCACGTCTTCGGCCGACGAATCGCCCAGTTCCCGATAAAGCCCAGCCAGCTGGCCGGGATTCAGACGAACGGATTCGTCCTGTACCAATGCGACAATCTTGTCCACCACACACACCCTTGATTCATGTGCCCCCACGGCACGCGGCCATCCTGCGCCGGGAGTGGTTTGCAAAAGGTTGCCTTGGCTGCGCGAAAAACCTCGAATTCGCTGCAAATAGGAACTATTGCCTGTGAAACGAACAAACTGGACAGGTCAAATCTGATGGAACATGCCCGGCCCCTGCCAAGCTATCTCGTGCAACGCTATCACGGATGGAAAGCCACAACCTATGCCGAAAATCACGCCTGGTACGAGCGTCTGGCCGCAGAGGGTCAGCGCCCGCGCGCGATGGTGATCTCGTGCTGCGACAGCCGGGTGCATGTCACCTCGATCTTCGGGGCCGATCAGGGCGAGTTCTTTATCCACCGCAACATTGCCAATCTGGTGCCGCCCTATCTGCCGGACGGAGACCATCACGGCACCAGCGCAGCCATCGAATACGCGGTGACCGCGCTCAAGGTCACGCATCTGATCGTGCTGGGCCATTCCCAATGTGGCGGGGTGCAGGGGTGCATCGACATGTGCCACGGCAAGGCACCGCAGCTGGAAGCCAAAGAAAGTTTTGTCGGGCGCTGGATGGATATTCTGAAACCGAAATTCGAACTGGTGGCCGATATCGAAGATGGCACGGAACAGGCGCGCCAGCTCGAGCGCCAGGCGGTTGTGGCCTCGCTGGAAAACCTGATGAGCTTTCCTTTTGTCAACTCGGCAGTCGAGAACGACACGCTGAGCCTGCACGGGCTCTGGACCGATATCGGTGCGGGCGGGTTGGAATATTACGACCCGTCCAGCCAGAAGTTCAAACCGGTCTGACGGAACCCGGCCGGGGCAGGGGTCGCATCAGTTGACCGCCATCGCAGCCATGCTTTCCGAGATCTGGTCCAGGAACTGGCTGGCGATGGTGGAAAGCGGGCGTTCCCGCGCGGTCACGATCACAACGTCCAGCAGGATGCGCGGCATGAATCGGCGCAACACATAGCCGCCGCCGTCATCGCTCAATAAGGTGAAAGGATCGACAAAGGTTGCGCCCAGACCCTCCTTCACCATGTTGAGCGCATTGCGGAACAGATCGGTCTGGCACCGCACCCGCCAATGAGCGCCGACCGAGTGAAACGCCTCGCTGGCGCGGCGGTTGACCATGTGATCGGCCCCCATCACGATGAAGGGCATGTCGCTCAGCAGGGCGGGGGTCAGCACGTCATGTTCAGCCAGCGGACTGTCCTCGGGCAGGGCGCAGACGATCTCGAAGAAGAAGGGGATCTTGTGCAACCCGTCATGGCGTACCGGTAGCTCGCAGATACCAATCTCGAACAGCCCGGCCATCACCCATTCCTGTATCTTCGAGGAATATTGCGACTGGAACGCGATGGTCAGATTCGGCTTGTCCGCAGTAAAGCGCGCGATCTGGCCAGGCATGAAGCCGAAGGCCATCGCGTGACTGGTCGCCACCTGCAATTGCCCCGCCTTCTGGTTCTGCAGATCCACCACCGCCTGGTTCACATGATCCAGCCCGCGCACGATGGTGTCGATCTCGTCGAACAGAACAACCGCCTCTGGGGTGGGCAGCAACCGGCCCCGGCTGCGTTCGAACAGGCGCAGCTTGGTCCGGCGCTCCAACTGCGCCAGCAGATTCGAGATCGCGGGTTGTGACACGCCAAGCTGTTCGGCGGCACCGGTCACGGTGCCGGTGTCGATGATCGCGTGAAAGGC
Organism: Ruegeria spongiae; assembly: GCF_023502395.1. Lineage (GTDB taxonomy): Bacteria > Pseudomonadota > Alphaproteobacteria > Rhodobacterales > Rhodobacteraceae > Ruegeria_C > Ruegeria_C spongiae. The sequence continues at coordinate 47,587 of NZ_JAMFMB010000004.1, forward strand.
CTGGTATTGGCGAAAATTGGTCTGCATGAGGTCAGTCTATAAGATTTTATGATACCCTGACAAAAACATAATATTGGAAATGATGAAGTTTGCCGCGCACACTTCCCCAACGGCAGGGAGGGCGACGTGTCGAACCTAGATCAGCGCATTACCGGTTTCGATCTGTGGCATCTGGCATTGCCTGTGCGATCGGCGCGGGATCACGGCATCGGCCGTGTCGAGGGTCATTGCGAGGTCATCATTCTGCGGTTGACCAGCGAAGACGGAACGCAAGGATTCGGCGAGGCCTCGCCGTGGTCGGTCTTCACCGGTACGCCCGAGGCAAGCTATGCCGCGCTCGACCGCTACCTGCGACCTTTGGTGGTCGGGCAACGCCTTGCAGACCGGGCCGGGATCATGGGGCAGGCGGCCCGTGCAGTTGCGCATTGTACCGAGGCCAAGGCGGCGCTCGACAGTGCCCTGCTTGATCTGACCGGTCAAATCTCCGGGGTTCCGGTCTGGGCGCTGCTGGGCGGGCGTTGCCGCGACCGCATCCCGCTGAGCTGTTCGATTGCGAACCCGGATTTCGATCAGGACATCGCCTTGATGGAACGCCTGCGCGACGATGGTGTCGGGGTCATCAAACTGAAAACCGGGTTTCGCGACCACGCCTTTGACGTGATGCGGCTGGAGCGGATTGCCAGCGACTTTCCCGACTTCCGTGTCCGCGTCGACTACAATCAGGGGCTGGAGGTGGGCGAGGCCATGGACCGGGTGCGTGACGTGGCGCAATTCCGGCCCGATTTCATCGAACAACCGGTGCGTGCACCCGAATTCGGTATGATGGCTCGGCTGCGCGACGCGATCGACGTGCCCTTGCTGGCTGATGAAAGCGTGTTCGGCCCCGAGGATATAACCCGCGCCGCGCGCGAAGGCATCTGCGACGGGGTGTCGATCAAGATCATGAAATCAGGCGGGCTGGGTCGAGGCCAGATCGTGGCCCGCATTGCGGCAGCCAACGGTCTGACCGCTTATGGCGGTGATATGTTCGAGGCCGGTCTCGCCCATCTGGCGGGCACTCACATGATTGCCGCGACCCCGGAAATCACCTTGGGCTGCGAGTTCTATCAGGCCAGCTATTACCTGCGCGAGGACATTCTCCAGACGCCGTTTCCCGTTGTCGACGGTCATGTGGTCGTGCCCGATGGCGCCGGGTTGGGGGCGGTGCCGGATATCGACAAGCTGAACCATTACGCCGCCCGGAGACCCGAATGAGCCACGCAGGGTCAATACACCGTCGCCGCCCGCGCCGCCTGATCATATTGGCCGGACATCAGCCGCATCAACGCGGACAACCGGTCCATCTGCTTCGCTTCGATGCCAACCTCGTTCATCGCGCGCAGCAGCAGCACCTCGCGGATCTCGCGGTACCGATCGCAAGCCTCCGCGCCCTGCTCGGTGGCCTCGACCGTCTTTTCCTTGCCTTGCTTGCCTTCCCTCACCAGCCCCGCCTTGACCAGTTTCTTGATCGCATAATTGACCGTGTGGGTGTCCTCGACATTCAGCACAAGGCAGATATCGGCAAGCTTCTTGGGTTTGCCACGATGACGCACGGTGTGCAGAACGCACACGTCGAGCGAGGACAGGTCTGCAAACCCCGCCGCTGCCATGCAACGTGTCGTCCAGCGGCCAAAGGCGTGGCTCGCGATGATCAGCCCGAACTCGAACTCGCTGACCTCGGGAAAGCTGCCATCGGCCAGATGGGCCGACGAGACAACCGGGCCGAGAGAGGGGTCTGACATGCGCGTGCTCCATCCAATTCAGGTGTTTTATAAACATTTTGTTGACGTTTTGTCAATGTATGCAATGCTGTGTCCCGGAGAATCGGTGTGCGGCACAGACGCACCCGGTGGGAGACCACAATGACCACGGACCAGAAAACAGTGGCCATCATTGGCGCGGGCATCGTTGGGGTGTCGGCGGCAATCTGGCTGCAACGCGCAGGCCATGACGTCATCCTGATCGACCGCAAAGGCCCGGCCGAGGGTACGTCTTACGGCAATGGTGGCGTGCTGGCATCCTGCGCGGTGGTGCCGGTCACGACGCCGGGCCTGCTTGCGAAGGCGCCGAAGATGCTGTTCAGCGCCAATCAGCCCTTGTTCCTGCGCTATGGCTACCTGCCGCGCCTGTTGCCCTGGCTGGGAAAATACCTCTCGCATGCCAATGCCGACGACACCACACGCATCGCCTCGGCCCTGACCCCTATCGTCGGCGACAGCCTTGAGGATCATACGGCATTGGCCGCGGGTACGGGGGCCGAGCACTATATTCATCCCTCGGACTATCTGTTCCTCTATGACGACCGCGCGCATTTCAATGGCGATGCGTTTGTATGGAACCTGCGCAAGGCGAACGGTTTTCAGTGGCAGGAAATGGAGGGCGCGGACCTCCATGCCTATGATCCGGCGTTTTCCAAAGATCTGACATTTGCGATCCGGCTGGGCAACCATGGCCGGATTTCTGACCCCGGCGCTTATGTGCAAGCGCTTGCCCGCCACCTTGAGGCGCAAGGTGGGCGTTTCCTGCGCGCCGATGTCGAGGATGTGGTGCAGCAGAACGGATCCCTCACCGGCATACGCGCGGGCGGAGAGACGATCGCCTGCGACGCAGCCGTGGTTGCCACCGGCGCCTGGTCGGGCCCGCTGGCCAAAAAACTGGGACTGAACGTGCCGCTGGAATCCGAGCGGGGCTATCACCTGGAATTCTGGGAACCCACGGTTATGCCGAAATCGCCGGTGATGATCGCAGGCGGCAAATTCGTCGTCACGCCGATGGAGGGCCGCGTCCGACTTGCCGGGGTGGTGGAGTTCGGCGGGCTGGATGCAGGTCCCTCGCGCGCGCCGCTGGATCTGTTGCGCCGCAACGCGGTCAAGGCGCTGCCGGGCCTGCGCGGCGCGCATGTGACCGAATGGATGGGCCATCGACCGGCCCCGGCGGATTCGATCCCTGTGATCGGCGAGGTGCCGGGCATCAAGGGGGTCTTCACAGGCTTTGGCCACCACCATATCGGCCTGACAGGGGGGCCGAAAACCGGGCGCCTGCTGGCGCAGATGATTTCGGGAAGGCAACCAAATATTGACCTGAGCGTCTATTCCCCTGCACGTTTCAAAGAGGCTGGGTAACAACAACCAAAAAACCGACAAAACCAAAATAGGGAGAAGACAATGACGAAACTCACACATCTGCTGGCCGCCACCGCCCTGACTGCGGCAAGCGCTGCACCGGCGCTGGCCGAGAAATGGGATATGCCGATGGCCTACTCCGGCTCGAATTTCCATTCGGTGACCGGGGCGGAGTTCGCCAAATGCGTGACCACCGGCACCCAAGGAGAGATCGAGATCGTGACGCATCCGTCCGGCTCGCTCTTCCCCGGCGGGCAGATCAAGCGCGCGATCCAGACCGGGCAAGTCCCCATTGGTGAGCGGCTGCTGTCGGGCCACCAGAACGAAAACGCAATTTTCGGCGTGGATTCCGTGCCCTTTCTGGCGACGTCCTTTGATGATGCCGACAAGCTCTGGAGCGCGGCCAAGCCAACGCTGGAGAAAGTTCTGGCCGACCAGAACCTGACCCTGCTCTATTCGGTGCCCTGGCCGCCGCAAGGGCTGTATTTCCGGGACGAGGTGAATTCGGTCGCGGATATGGAAGGGATCAAGTTCCGGTCCTACAACAACGCCACCGCGCGTCTGGCGGAACTGACGGGCATGCTGCCGGTGACGATCGAAGCAGCTGAGATCAGTCAGGCCTTTGCCACTGGTGTGGCCGATTCCATGGTCAGCTCGGGCGCCACCGGATATGACCGAAAGGTCTGGGAAAGCCTGAACCATTTCTACGAAGTCGATTCCTGGCTGCCGCGCAACTACATCATGGTGAACTCCGATGTCTGGTCGGGCGTGTCCGATGGCAACAAGGCCGTGGTGCAGGCCTGTGCCGGTCTGGCGGAATATGCGGGCACATGGCGAGCGGTGCAATATACCGACTTCACCCTCAAGGGCCTGCGCGATGGCGGCATGAACGTGGCCCCCGCCAGCGATCAGCTCAAAGGTGAGTTGCAGCAGATTGGCGAAACCATGACCGCCGAATGGCTTGAGGCCGCGGGCCCCGACGGGGCTGCCATTGTCGAAGCCTTCAAGGCGTCGAAGGCGGAATAAACCCGACCACCGGGGCAGACCAGCGGTCTGCCCCGACCCCAATCCAACATCGAAAGGGGAACCTCATGCCACTCGCAAAGCGACTGCGTACCGCGCTTGATTTTCTGTATCTCGGCTCGGGCATTCTGGCCGCGCTCTGTCTGATCGCGATTCTGATCCTGATCGTGGTGCAAATGCTGGCGCGCTGGACCGGCGAGGTCTTTCCCGGCGCACCCGACTATGCCGGTTATGCCATGGCCGCCGCCTCCTTCCTGGCCTTTGCCAACGCGCTCAATCGCGGTGCCCATATCCGGGTGTCGATCCTGATCAACGCGGTTGGCCCCAAGGCGCAGCGGATCATCAATATCTGGTGTTTCGCCATCGGCACGGCAGTGGCGTGGTATTTCGTGCGCTACTGCGTGGACTTCGTCTACTGGTCGTGGAAATTCAACGATATCAGCCAGGGCCAGGACCGCACCGCGCTGTGGATTCCACAGTCGGTGATGCTGCTGGGCGCGGTTATCTTCGCCATCGCGCTCACCGATCATCTGATCAGCCTGATCCTGAAGGGCGATCACCGCATCCAGCGGGATCTCGTCGATCAGAGCTTTGGTGAATGACATGCCTCCTGTCGAAGGAACAAAATCCATGATCCGCACCGCCATTGCCATCACCCTGTTTGCTCTTGCCCCTGCATTTGCATGTGCCGAAGGCGCCATCAATCGAACCGAGCTTTCACGCGCCGATGTGCCCGGGTCCGACACCCATGAGGTCATCGTCGCCCGGCTTGAGATCGAACCGGGCGCATCGGTGCCTCGTCACACCCACCACGGCGATGAGCACCTTGTGGTGATCACCGGCGGCACCATGCAGACCGGTGACGGCAAGCAGATTCCGTTTCCCGATGGTATGGCGGCGCATTTCCCGCAAGGTGAACCGCACGGCGGCCTGACCAATGCGGGTGACACGGTAATGATCGCCATCACCACCCATGTGGTCGAGAAGGGCAAGCCCCTGAACGTCCCGCTCCAATGATGCGGAAAGGATAAGACATGGAAGACTTTTCGATCATCATCCTGTTTCTCTTCGTGCTGTTCCTGCTGTTGGGCACCGGAGTCTGGGTCGGGCTGGCGCTGATGGGCGTGGCCTGGGTCGGGATGGAGCTGTTCACCTCGCGCCCGGTGGGCGATGTCATGATCACCACGATCTGGACTGCCTCGTCCTCATGGACGCTGACGGCGCTGCCGCTGTTCATCTGGATGGGCGAGATCCTGTATCGAACCCGGCTCAGCGAGGACATGTTCAAGGGGCTGGCGCCCTGGATGGCCGGGCTACCCGGCGGGCTGGTGCATACCAATATCGTGGGTTGCACGGTCTTTGCTGCCGTATCGGGGTCGTCGGCGGCGACGCTGACCACGGTGGGCAAGATGTCGATCCCCGAATTGCGCAGGCGGGAATATCCTGAACCGATGATCATCGGCACCTTGGCCGGGGCTGCGACGCTTGGCCTGATGATCCCGCCCTCGCTGACACTGATCGTTTATGGCGTGACCATTAACGAAAGCATCTCGAAGCTGTTCTTTGCCGGCATCCTGCCCGGTCTGGTTCTGGCGAGCATGTTCATGGCTTATGTGGCGATCTCCAGCCGGGTCTCGAAAAAGTGGAACCCGGCGCAGGAGCCGCCGATGACCCTGGGCCAGCGCATCGCCAATTCGCGCTTTCTGCTGCCGGTGATTTGCCTGATCATGGTGGTGATCGGCTCGATGTATCTGGGCTATGCCACCGCAACCGAGGCAGCCGCCTTTGGGGTGATCGGCGGGCTTGTGCTGGCCGCCAGTCAGGGCTCGCTGACCTGGCAGACCTTCACCGAAAGCCTGATGGGGGCGACCCGCACCTCGGCCATGATCGCGCTGATCCTTGCGGGTGCTGCGTTCCTGTCGCTGTCGATGGGGTTCACCGGGCTGCCGCGCGGATTGGCCGACCTGATCGCGCAATGGGAACTCAGCAAGTTTCAGCTGCTGATGGTGCTTTTGGTTTTCTACATCGTGCTGGGCATGTTCCTTGACGGGATTTCGTCGGTCGTGCTGACCATGGCCGTGGTCGAGCCGATGGTCCGTCAGGCGGGGATCGACCTGATCTGGTTCGGCATCTTCATCGTGGTTGTCGTCGAGATGGCACAGATCACCCCGCCGATCGGCTTCAACCTGTTCGTGCTGCAGGGAATGACCAATCACGAGATGGGCTTCATTGCCCGCGCCGCCTTCCCGATGTTCCTGATCATGGTGGTGATGGTCTTTGTGTTGATCCTGTTCCCGGAAATCGCCACATGGCTGCCTGAAAACCTCAGGCAGGCACCCGGAGGCGGCTAGCACGGCCATCCCGGTCGGGCGGCGCCACCAGCGCCGCCTGCGCATCCCCCATGACCAACAATAGGGCCCGCAAGGGCAGTCCTGCCGCATGACCGCGCTTATCTTCATCGCCAGACATGGGAAAGTCGCGCTGATCTGCGGGTTGCTGGCCGGGTTGCTTTTGCCTGATATCGCACAGGTGCTGCGATGGAGGATTCCCGAACTGGTGGCGCTGCTGCTGCTTCTGACCGCCTTTCGCATCGGGCTGGTCGAGACGCTCTCCAATCTGGCAGAACTGCGCCGGACGGTGCTGGCGGTGCTGATCCTGCAATTGGCCCTGCCGGTCGGGGTCCTGCTGATCGTCGTGCTGTTGGGCCTGCCGGTGACACCACTTGCGCTGGCGCTGGTGCTGGTCATGGCAGCCCCTTCGGTCACCGGGTCGGCCAATTTCGCGATCCTGCTCAATGGCGATCCGGCCCCGGCGCTGCGATTGCTGATCCTTGGCACGGCGCTGCTGCCGCTGACCTGCATTCCCGTTTTTGCCCTGCTGCCCGGTTTCGGAGATATCAGCGACGTCATGATCGCCGCGCTGCGTCTGCTGGTGGTCATTCTGGCGGCGGCGGCGCTGGGCTTTGCCCTGCGGCACTGGTATGCGCCCGACCTGTCGGAACGGGGCCGCAAGGCAACCGACGGTCTGACCATGATCGTGCTTGCCGTGGTGGTAATCGGTCTGATGTCGGCGGTCCGCCCGGCATTCGAAAACGACCCCGTGGAACTGGCCTTTTGGGTCGTGGTCGCATTTGCGTTGAATTTCGGTTTGCAGGCGGTGGCCTATCTCACCCTGCGCCGCCGGGGTTCACCTGCTGCCACGCCGCTGGCCATCGTTGCGGGAAACCGAAATTTCGCGCTGTTCTTTGTCGCGCTGTCGCCCCAGGCGACGGACCCGCTGTTGATCTTTCTGGGCTGCTACCAGTTCCCGATGTATCTTACCCCGACCCTGCTGCGGAGGCTTTATGACTCACGCTGACGCCTTCCCCCTGATCCGCCCGCTTGGGCTGGACGGTCTGCTGGTCAGTTTTGCCGACACCATGTCGGAACCGGCCAACCGTGCGGCGCTCGCCTTTCGCGCGGCTCTCCTGTCGGATCTGCCCGAGGGCGTGCTCGAGACATCAACCTCGCTGACCTCGGCCTATCTCCGCTTTGATCCGCTGGTGCTGCCACATGCGGCGCTACAGTCGTGGCTGGGGCAATTGCTTGCCACGCAGGACTGGTATGCGGCCCCTTTGCCTGCCGGGCGCAGGCTCTGGCGGGTGCCCACGGTCTATGGCACCGACCTGGCACCACAACTGGAAGAAGCCGCGGCACTGGCAGGCCTGTCGCCACAGGACGCGGTAGAAAGGCTCAGCGCATCGCGGGTCCGCGTGCTGACCATCGGTTTTGCACCCGGTCAACCCTATCTCGGCTCGCTTGGGCCAGAGTTCAACATCCCCCGGCAGCAGGAGCTAACACCGATGGTGCCCGCCGGAGCGTTGATTCTGGCGATCTCGCAATTCGTGCTGTTTTCCGGCCCCGCACCCACCGGCTGGCGGCATGTGGGGCAGACGGCTTTCCGGTGTTTCCGCCCGGAACGGAAACACAGCTTTGCACTGGCTGCCGGTGACGAGATGATCTTCGAGGCGGTTTCACCCGAAGCATTTGCGGCGATCGACGATCGCGACGCGGGCAGCAATGGCGGCGCGCGGGTCGAGGCGATCCGGGCATGAGCCTGATCGTTCACAGCATCGGCCCGGCTTGCACGGTTCAGGATCAGGGGCGACCGGGCTATCTGGATCAAGGCCTGTCCCGTTCGGGCGCGGCCGATCTGCTGGCGCTTCACGAGGGGGCGGCGCTGCTGGGTCAGCGTCCCAGTTGCGCGGCGCTGGAAATGGCGGGGTTCGGTGGGAGCTTCGAAGCGGTGGGCGCGGTGAACATCGCGCTGACCGGTGCGCCGATGCAGGCCAGTATCGATGGCGCTCAGGTTGCGTGGAACGCCTCGCACATGTTGACGAACGGGCAGGTCCTGACCATCGGCGCCGCGCGGCAGGGTACCTATGGCTACCTGCATATCGCCGGAGGGATCGATGCGCCGCTGATGCTTGGCGCGCGCGCAACCCATCTGACCGCGAATATCGGCAGGGCGGTCACGCCCGGGGACATGCTGCCCGCCAGCGGTGGCAAGGCGGCGGGCGGCTACAAGATCGCCAGCACCGACCGATTCACCGGCGGTTCCCTGCGCGTGATTGCCAGCGCCCAGACCGGGCTGTTCAGTGCCGCAACGCTTGAGCGCCTGGAACACACAATGTTCCACCGCGGCGCGCGCGCCAACCGGATGGGCATGCAACTGGACATGGACGGCCCCGGATTTGCCGCAGAAGGCCAGTTGAACATCCTGTCCGAGGTGATCACCCCCGGCGACATCCAGATGACCGGCAGCGGCAATCCGTTCATCCTGCTGCCCGAGTGCCAGACCACCGGCGGCTATCCCCGGATCGCCACGGTGATCCCCTGCGATCTGCCGCGCGCGGCGCAGGCCCCGGGTGGTGCGCCGCTGCGGTTGCAGTTCGTGACACTGGAGGAGGCTCTGGCATTGCAGGCCGCGTTCGAGGCCGAGCTGGCGCGGCTGCCTACCCGCCCCGAACCGCTGGTGCGCGATCCGCATGACATCAGCGATCTTCTGTCCTACCAACTTGTCAGCGGCGTGGTGTCCGCAACCGATCAGGGAGAGTAAACGCATGACCTCAGTGGATCTGAATGCCGATATGGGCGAAAGCTTTGGCCCCTGGAAAATGGGCGATGACGCGAGTCTGCTGGACATCATCACCAGCGCCAATATCGCCTGCGGCTTTCACGCGGGCGACCCGGATGTGATGGCCAGCACCATGGCGCTGGCGGCACGAAACGGGGTTGGCATCGGGGCGCATCCCGGTTTCGGCGACCTGCAGGGGTTTGGCCGCCGTCGCATGGTGCTGCCGCAAGACAGCCTGCGCAATCTGGTGCGCTACCAGCTCGGCGCGGCGCGCGGCATGGCGCAGGCGCTGGGGACACAGGTGCGGCATCTGAAGCTGCATGGCGCGCTCTCGAACATGGCCTGCACCGACTATGACATGGCGCGCGCCTGTTACGAGGCGGCGCTGGAGGTCGACCCCGACATCATCATCATGGTGCTCGCCGCCACCGAGATGGAGCGGGTGGTGCGTGATCTGGGCTGTCGCTGGGTGGGCGAGATCTTTGCCGACCGGGCCTATAATGATGACGGCACACTGGTGGACCGGTCACTGCCGGGCGCGGTGATCCATGACCCTGAACTGGCGGGGCCCCGGATTCTGGAGATGGTGCGCGAAGGGGCGATCATCACCGAAAGCGGCAAGCGCATCGAGACCTCAATCGACACGATCTGCCTGCATGGCGATACGCCAACCGCCGTAGAACTCGCACGTTCGGTTCGCGGCTGCCTTACCGATGGCGGTGTGGAGGTGACGATGTTTGCCGCGCCCGGTAGTTGAAAAAAAAGACGGCCACGTGGTGGGGCGTGGCCGTCAGGTCGTCATGGTGCGGGTCTTGTTTTTGCTAGGAGGGCCCGATCATGAAACAGGTCACATTGCGGGCCTGAAGCCTGCGGCAAGCCAAATCGGCCTGTTCGCGGGTCATGCCCTGAAACGTCGCTTCAAATCCTTTCGAGGATTTGTTCACCTTGCGCAGCGTGCCATCCAATGTCGACATCTCGGCCAGCGCGGTGCGCAGCAACACCTTTTCGGCCTTGTAGCGGGTTGTGTAGCGACCCACATTGACGCCCCAATGATGCCCGCCCGAGGTCGAAAGCCGCGTGACCACCTCTGGCTGCGCGGCCTGAGCGCTGACACCGGGGGTCGCGTTCGCCAGCACCAGGTTCTCGGGCCGCAGGGCGGGGCGGGTGGCCGAGGAGGGCGGCGGCGTCACGGTCTTTGATCCAACATCCGCCGCCACGATGGCCGCCGTGATGCCGGCCTGAATCCGGTCGCCATTCTGTTCGGCCGCCACCGCCACCGCATCCGCGACCACGACTGCACCCGCGCTTGGGCGAACACGCGGCCGGAGGCTTTTCTTGGGCGCGCTCGCCAGACGGATGGTCTTGCCCTGGTTGGTATCGCCAAGACCCGAATTGCCAGCATAGGTCGGGCGGCCCGGCTTGCGGATCGGCGCGCGCGAGGGCGCGCGGCGGAAACCCATATCAAGCAGCTCGGCCACCCGTGCATTGCGCGACGCGGTGGACTGGCCGCCAAAAACGGTGGCGATCACGCGCTCGTTGCCGCGTTTCGCCGACGCCACAAGATTGAAGCCCGCAGCGCGGGTATATCCGGTCTTGATCCCGTCGGCACCCTTATAGGCCCCCAGCAGGCGGCGGTTGGTGTTGTTCACCGTCTTGATCCCGGCATGGGTCGATTTGCGCGAGAACAGATTGTAATATTGCGGATAGTCATAGAGCATGTGACGGCCCAGCGTGGTCATGTCACGCGCCGTTGACAGGTGCCCCTTTTCGGTCAGCCCATGGGCGTTCTTGAACGTCGTGCGCGTCATGCCCATCGCTTTGGCGGTTCGCGTCATGCGGCGCGCAAAGGCGGCCTCGGACCCGCTGATGGTGATCCCGATGGCGGTGGCCGCGTCATTGGCCGATTTCACCGCAGCCGCACGGATCAGGTAGCGAAACGCGATTTTCTGTCCCGAACGCAGGCCCAGTTTCGAAGGCGGCTCTGCCGCAGCGGCCCTGGGAATGCGCACCTGCGTGTCCAGATCGATCTCTCCATTTCGAATGGCTTCGAACGCGATGTAAAGGGTCATCATCTTGGTCAGAGACGCCGGATGCAGCCGCGTATCCGCGTTGCGTGCATGCAGAACCTCACCAGTTCTCGCATCAATCACCATCGCAGCATAAGGCGCTGCCGCGACACTGAGCGGCAACAGCACGCAGAGCCACAGAAGTGTGAGTACAATAAGGCCCCATCGGGCCGGTTTCATCCACCGAACCTGCACGATCATTTCTCTATCTGCCTCTGGCCGCCCGATTATTTCGAACTGGCTCTGTTTGATAATTGCGTCAACGCTAACACAGCACCGGATTGAAATAAACGGTGAGATTTAAGCGAACGCAAAAATTGGGACAAATGGGAAACCCATATCTAGTGGTCGAACCCGGCTCTTCCGCTAGGAATGCGATTGTCTAAAATTTGCTGCGCTTTCTTAATGCGCCGGGCTTACCCCAGCACGCGGACCAATTCCGGAAGGCCCGACAAATCAGGCAGTTCGTGGAACCTGGCCGCCTGGTCCGGCGTCTCGGCCCGTTCCAGATCCCACAGCAACGCATGCGGGACGTGAACGCCCCAGCCGCCGACCTGAATGACTGGCGCCACATCCGAGCGAATGGAATTGCCGACCATCATCGCGCGTTCCGCGCCCTCGCCGTGGCGCGCAAATAGATCGGCATACACTTCTGCAGTCTTTTCCGATACGATCTCGACCGCATCGAAAAGATCACCCAAACCCGATTGCGCCAGCTTGCGCTCCTGATCCAGCAGATCGCCCTTGGTCACCAGCACGACCCGATGGGTATCTGCAACTGCCGCGACCGCCTCGGCGGCATGGGGGAGCAATTCGATGGGGTGGGCCAGCATCTCATGCCCCGCCTCGATCAGTTCCCGGATCGCAGATGCAGGCACCCTGTCTTCGGTCACCTCAAGCGCGGTTTCGATCATCGACAGGACAAAGCCCTTGATACCATAACCATAGCGGCCCAGATTGCGCCGCTCGGCGGCCAGCAGCCGGTCCATCAAATGGTCGCGTTCGGCGTGATCCGCCAGCAGATCGGCGAACCGATCCTGGGTCAACTGGAAGAAGCGCTCATTGTGCCAGAGCGTGTCGTCGGCGTCGAAACCGACAAGGGTCAGGTTGCGTGACATGCGGCTTGTGATCGCGGGCTCTTTTCGTGGGTCATGGAAAAGGTATATATCCTCCTATGTAATTCCCAAGCGAGAGCGGATTCTCTGCGCCATGCAGCTTTTTCCTGTCACACTATCGAATGACCCGGACGAAGATCCGGCCCTGTCGATTCTGGTCGAAACCCGGCCAAAGACCCAACGCCCGCCGCTTTATAAGGTGTTGCTGCTGAATGACGACTATACGCCGATGGAATTCGTGGTGCATGTGCTGGAGCGGTTTTTCGGCATGACTCATGCCGAAGCCTTCGAAGTGATGCTGACCGTTCACAAGAAAGGCGTCGCGGTTGTCGGCGTCTTCAGCCACGAGATCGCCGAAACCAAGGTGGGACAGGTCATGGATTTCGCCCGCCGCCATCAGCACCCGCTGCAATGCACCATGGAAAAAGAGGAATGAGGCGGTTGACCGCCCCGACCTCAGAGCGCAGGCTCGCCCGCACCATTCGGTGACGGCGCAGGATCACACCACGCGATGTCAATACGCCTAGACCTTGCCCGCGACAGCGGCCTGACCTTGTCGGATGCGCTGTCCGTCATGCTGCCCACCCCGGCGCAGGACCTGTCCGGTTTGCCCCGGACCAGTCTGGTGGTTCAGCCATTCAAACCATTCCACGACCATTTCGCGGATCAGGGGTTCCACTGTGCTGATGCCAGCGACGCCACCTGCGATGACATCATCCTGTTTATCCCGCGCGCCAAGGCGCAGGCGCGGGCGTTGCTGCATAGGGCCTGCCAGCGGGCCAGCGGCTGGGTTGTGGTGGACGGGGCCAAGACCGATGGCATCGACAGCCTGCTGAAAGAGGTGCGCAAGCGCGTGCCGGTCGAGGGGCCGATTTCCAAGGCGCATGGCAAGATCTTCTGGTTCAGGGCCGACGCGGATTCGTTTTCGGACTGGGCGATGGCGGACACCGCGTTGCCCGACGGCTACCGAACCGTTCCGGGCGTGTTCTCGTCGGACGGGATTGATCCGGCATCCGAGCTGCTGATCGCGGCGATGCCGGACCGCCCCGGTGCCCGACTCGCCGATCTGGGGGCCGGGTGGGGGTATCTGTCCGCGCAGCTTCTGGGTTGCGATGGCGTGCAATCGATCGATCTGGTCGAGGCCGATCACGCCGCGCTGGATTGCGCACGCCAGAACGTTTCAGACCCGCGCGCGCGCTTCCACTGGGCCGATGCCCTGACCTGGGTCGCGCCCGAGCCGCTGGATACGGTTGTCATGAACCCGCCTTTCCACACATCGCGCACCGCTGATCCCGCGCTTGGTCGCGGCTTTATCGCGGCGGCGGCCCGCGCACTTGCGCCCAATGGCCAGCTGTGGATAGTGGCCAATCGCCATCTGCCCTATGAGGCCGCGCTGGAGACGCATTTCACCCGGTTCGAAGAACATCGCGGCGATGGCCGGTTCAAGATATTCAACGCCTCCCGCCCGCGCCGCCGGGCCGGGGCAACCTGAGCAAGAGCGGGAGGAACAGATGTCCTATTCCATTGCCGGAAAGACAGCCATTGTCACCGGGGCAGCCGCTGGCATCGGTTTGGCGATCGGCCGCCATTTCGCCGACAAGGGTGCCAATGTCGTGTTTGCTGACATTGATGAAAAGCGCCTTGCCTCGGAACTGGGCGAAAATGGCGAGACCGAGAACATTCGCTATTTCGCAGGCGATCTGCGCGAGCGGCTGACACTGGCCAATCTGCTGTCGGCCTCACTCGATGCGTTCGATCAGGTCGATATTCTGGTCAACGGCGCGCGGCAGGTGGTGCCGACCGATCCACTGGACATGGATGACGAATCGACCCGGACGCTGCTGAACCAGAACCTGATGCCGGCCTTGCGGCTCAGCCAGCTGGTGGCGAAGCGGATGATCAAGCAGGCTGGCGACAACGAGGACGGACGGCAGGCGGGCGCGATCATCAACCTGTCCTCGGTGGCGGCGCGGCGGACCCACCCCAACCTGCTGGCCTATTCCGTCTCGACGGCGGCGTTGGATCAGATGACCCGCTCGCTGGCAGTGGCGATGGCGCCGCACCACATCCGCGTGAACGCGATCGCGCTGGGCTCGATCATGAGCGCGTCGCTGCAGGCCGCGCTCAAGGACAACCGCGAATACCGCCGCGATATTGAGAACCACACACCGCTTGGACGGATTGCCGCTGCCACCGAACTGGCCGAAGCGGCGCAGTTTCTCGCCTCCGAGGCGTCTGGCTTCATGACCGGTCAGATCATGACGCTGGATGGCGGACGTACCCTGCTGGACCCGGTTGAGGCACCCGCACACTAATCGGACCCATTGATCGAGCCCACTGAGAATTGAAGAAGGACAGATCATGACCCAGGCGATGGATGCCCAAAAGGCACAGGCAGCAGCCTGGTTCCGCCAGTTGCGCGACGAGATCGTCGCCGCTTTTGAAGGGCTGGAGGACAGCCACGCGTCGGGGCCACTCTCGGATGCGTCTGCGGGGCGGTTCGAGGTCAAGGAAACCCGGCGCTCCTCCGAGGACGGCTCGGATGCGGGCGGCGGACTGATGTCGGTGATGCGCGGCGGGCGCGTGTTCGAAAAGGTCGGCGTGAACGTGTCTGAGGTCTATGGCACGTTGTCCGACCGGGCGCAGGCTGCCATGGCCGCACGCAAGGGCCTGCCGGGGATGAAGGATGATCCACGCTTCTGGGCCTCGGGGATTTCGCTGGTGGCGCATATGCAGAACCCCCATGCGCCCGCCGTGCATATGAACACGCGGATGTTCTGGACCCCGCATGCCTGGTGGTTTGGTGGCGGGTCCGACCTCAACCCCTGTATCGAATATGACGCGGACACCGCGCATTTCCACGCCGCACAAAAGGCCCATCTGGACCCGCATGGTGCAGGCCACTACCCGCGCCTGAAAGAATGGGCGGATGAGTATTTCTACATCCCCCACCGCAAGCGTGCGCGGGGCGTGGGCGGGATATTCATGGATGACTACTGCACCGGCGACTGGGAGGCCGATTTTGCCCTGACGCAGGATATCGGCCGCGCCTTCCTACCCGCCTTTGTGCCTCTGGTCGAAAAACGGCGGGTACAGCAATGGTCAGACGCCGATAAAGAGGTGCAGTACCGGCATCGGGGCCTCTATGCCGAATACAATCTGGTCTATGATCGGGGCACGAAATTCGGGTTGGAGACGGGCCACGATCCTGACGCGGTGCTGATGAGTCTACCGCCGATTGCAAAGTGGTACTAGGCTGACCGCCACCCGGCTTCGCGCAGCGCAGCGCCATAGGTGGGAGCCATGTTCATCTGCGTATCATAGCCTTTGCCCAGCAGCAGCTTGTGCAGTTTGGGCAGGTTATAGCAGGGCACATGCATGATCATGTGGTGTTCGAGGTGGTAATTGACCCAATAAGGCGCCACAAACAGCCGCGCCAATGGCCCGGCCAGCGTGGTGCGGACATTGCGGAACGGATCGTCGGATTGCTCGGTCGCGCCATGTTCAGCGATATTACGCACCCGCAAAACGAACTGAAACCATGTGAGATAGGGCAGCAGCCAGAAGGCCAGCCCCCACCACCAGTCTCCAACCAGCCCCATGATCAGCATCACCCCCAGAAAGACGGGCACCGTGATCCAGAAATGCAGGGTCTGGAAGCTTTGGGCGAAATCCCCCTCGGCCGCTTCGATCGCCTCATGATCCCCGGCCATGCGCAGAGACATGACGATCTGCCCCACCAATTGCTTTACCCCGGTCTGCCCGGTCAGGTCCCGCGTGAATTTGCGCCGCATCGAGGCATGCGAGGTCGGGAATTTCGACGACAGCGGCAGGTCGGGGTCCTTGTCGGACTGGGTAAAGCGGTGATGGGTCAGGTGATAACGCCGATAAGCGCCAAGGTCAGCCAGGATAGGCCGCGCGCAGAGCCACGTGCCCACGGCATCATTGAGCCGCTGACGCTGGAACAAAGCGTTATGCGCGGCCTCATGCATCAGGATCGCCAGCCCCAATTGCCGCGAGCCGATGACCATCACGGCAAGAAGAAAGGTCAGCGGATTGGGCCAGAGACCGAACAGAGCAAGCGCCAGCGCGATGGTGCCCCAGCAATGCAGCACCAGCCAGGCACCGCGCAGGTCCGACCGCGCGGCCAGCGGACGAATTTCGTCAGTTGTCAGATAGGCCTTTCCCGGTGTCATGGCAGGGCTCCTCTCTGGTCAAAGTGTCCCAGAGAGGGCGGGCCTCTGTCAAACAGGCCGTGGCGTCAGTCGCGCCACTCGAAAAAGCCCTCGCCCGCCTGTTTCAGCATATCCGCCGCCATGTCGCGACCCAGCTCTGCGCCATCGGCAACCGGGCAGGACCGCTCTTCGAACACATCCTCGGAGCCGTCGGGGCGCAGGACCTGACCGCGCAGGCGCAGCGTATCGCCCTCAATCTCGGCCAGCCCGGCAATCGGGGTTTCGCAGGATCCGTCCAGTGCGGCCAGAAACGCGCGCTCAGCCGCCAGCCTGTGTTCGGTCTCTGCGTGATGAATGCGGGCCAGCAATTCGCCGGCGCGCGCATCATCGCCGCGCCGTTCGATCCCGATGGCACCCTGGGCGATGGCGGGCAGCATGTCGTCGGGGGATATCGGCGTCGCGGGCACCTCATCCATATCCAGCCGGTTCAACCCGGCTAACGCCAGAAAGGTGCATTCCGCCACGCCTTCGGACAGTTTGCGCAGCCGGGTCTGCACATTGCCCCGAAACTCGACCACGGTCAGATCGGGCCGCCGGTTCAGCAATTGCGCCCGGCGACGCAGCGACGAGGTGCCGACAACCGCGCCCTCGGCCAGATCATCCAGCGCGGTCAGGCCCGGAGAAATGAAAGCGTCACGCACGTCCTCGCGGGGCAGGAAGACATCCAGCACCAACCCCTCGGGCTGGGCCACCGGCATGTCTTTGGTCGAATGCACCGCGATGTCGATATCGCCGCGCAGCATCGCCTCTTCGATTTCCTTGGTGAACAGACCCTTGTTGCCGATCTCTTTCAGCGGGCGATCCGCGTCGATCAGTTTGCGATTGTCACCGCTGGTCATGATCACGGTGATCTCGAAGGCGTCAAGCGGCAGCTCATGCGCCTCGGCGAGGCGTTTGCGGGTCTCATAGGCTTGCGCCAGCGCAAGCGGTGAACCACGGGTGCCGATTTTCAGCGGGTCGGACGGGGAGGGCAGGGCATGTGTCATGGGCCACAGCTTTAGTCGCGTCACTTTGCCCTGACAACGGGGGAATGCTTGACAAATTGCCGCTCAGCATAGACCGGTGTTCCGCAATCGGAAATTGAGGGCAGGCATGGCTGAGACAAAAACGATATTGCGCGCATTGGCGGGCGAGGTTCAGGACGTGCCGCCGATCTGGATGATGCGGCAGGCGGGGCGCTACCTGCCCGAATACCGCGCCACCCGGGCGCAGGCGGGCGATTTCCTGTCGCTGTGCTATAATCCTGATCTGGCCACCGAGGTCACTCTGCAACCGATCCGTCGCTATGGGTTTGACGCGGCGATCCTTTTCGCCGATATCTTGTTGGTCCCGCAGGCGCTGGGCGCGGATCTGTGGTTCGTGACGGGTGAGGGGCCAAGGTTGTCGACCATCACCACGCAGGCAGAGTTCGATGCGCTCAAACCGGCGATGGATATCCACGAAGTGCTGTCGCCGATCTATCAGACCGTCCGCAACCTGTCGCAGGAATTGCCCTCCGAGACGACGCTGATCGGCTTTGCCGGTGCGCCCTGGACCGTGGCGACCTATATGATCGCCGGGCGTGGTACGCCCGATCAAGGTCCGGCGCATGCGCTGCGACTGGAAAACCCGGCGCTGTTCGAGGCGCTGATCAGCCGGATTACAGCGGCGACCATCGACTACCTGTCGATGCAGATCGAAGCCGGGGCCGAGGTCATCAAGATTTTCGACAGCTGGGCTGGCTCGCTGCCCGATGACGCCTTCGAGAAATACGCGCTCGAGCCGACCCGCGCGATCACCCGTGCCCTGAAAGAGCGTCACCCCGGCATTCCGGTGATCGGCTTCCCGCGTGAAGCGGGCGAGAAATACGTGGGCTTTGCCCGCGCCACTGGCGTTGACTGCGTGGCGCTGGACAATTCCGCCGACCCCGACTGGGCGGCGCGCCATGTGCAGGTCGATGGCTGCGTGCAGGGCAATCTGGCCTCGCGCCACATGGTAACCGGCGGTCAGGCGCTGGTGGATGAGACCCGGCAGATCGTGCAGGCGTTTTCCAAGGGGCCGCATATCTTCAATCTGGGCCACGGCATCACGCCGGATGCCGATCTGGAGAATGTACAACTGATGATCGACACAGTGCGCGGCGGCTAAAGCGCGTCAGGGCGCGGCAGAGAATTCGGCCCGAATCTCGTCGCTGTGCTCTCCGCGCTGCGGGGCGGGTTTTGGATGCGCTAACTGGCCGTCAAAGCGTGGCGCAGGCGCGGCTTGCAGAGCGCCCTCGGCCTCCTGCCAGGTCCGGCGATGCTGGTTTGCAGGGTGGGACATGGCCTCTTCCGGGCTCAGAACCGGCGCGACACAGGCGTCGCTGCCTGCAAACAGATCAGCCCAATGCGCGCGGGTCTTTTGGCCAAAGATCGCGCTCAGCCGCCGGGTCAGGCGCGGCCAGAGCGTGCGGTCGAATTGCCGGGCAAACTCGGCGTCCTCTGCCAAGCCCAGATGATCCAGAAACAACCGGTAGAATTTCGGCTCAAGACATTGCACCGAAATATAGCCGCCATCGGAGCAACGATAGGTCCGGCTCCAATGCGGTCCGTCCAGCAGGCTTTCGCCGCGTATCTCGGACAGGTTGCCGGATTGCCGCAGGCTCATCAGCAGGTTCATCATATGGGCCGAGCCGTCATAGATCGCGGCATCGACCACCGTGCCGCTGCCACTCACCCGCGCCTTCAGCAGCCCGGCCAGCAACCCCGCCACCAGATACATCGCCCCCCCGCCGATATCGCCCACCAGTGTGGCGGGCGTAAGCGGTGCCTCTTCCGGCGCAGAGCCATACCAGAGCGCGCCGGACAGGCCGATATAGTTCAGGTCATGCCCCGCGACAGAGGCCAGCGGGCCATCCTGCCCCCAGCCAGTCATGCGGCCATAGACCAGCGAGGGCTTGCGCGCGTGACAGGCTTCGGGACCCAGCCCCAGCTTTTCCATCACGCCCTGACGAAACCCTTCGATCAGCGCGTCAGAGCCTGCAACGATGCGCAGCGCGGTCTCGCGGTCGTCCGGGTCCTTGAGGTCCAGCTCGATCGAGCGCTTGCCACGATCCAGCAGCGATCTGTCTGGTTGGCCGGGATTGGGGGGACCGCCCTTGCGGTGGATGACGATCACATCCGCCCCCAGATCGGCCAGCGTCATCGCCGCGAAAGGAGCAGGGCCGAGCCCCTCGAATTCAACGATGCGTATTCCGTCCAGCATGTGTGTCCCCTGTCCCGTTGGCCTTACCGTGGAATATTGACACGCCGCCGCGCAAGCCTGCGCGATTTCTGCTGTTCGCGCAGGAACACGAACAGGCCCGCGCCCATGATCAGGATCATGCCGATCCAGACCTCGAGATCGGGCAGTTCCGACCAGATCAACCAGCCCCAGAACACCGCCATCGGCAACCCGACATATTCGAAAGGTGAGAGGGTCGCGGCGTCGGCCAGCCGGTAGGCCTGGCTCAGCGTATAGCCGATCACCGCGACATTCATGCCCAGCGCCAGCAGATAGATCCAGTCGCCCTCGCCGGGCCAGATCCACGCCCGGAACAGAAATAACAGGCTGGGATCATCGGTGCCTTCGGCAAAGCGCCCGTCGCCCGCGATCAGGTAAAAGCCCAGAGAGACAAGGATGAACACGGCCTGCATGTAACAGGCCAGCGCCGAGGCCTTGGTCGTCGCGCCAAGTTTGCGCGTCATCAGTTGCAGCAGCGCATAGGTCAGCGCCGCAAGCAACGGCAGCAGCAGCACAAGGCGGTTGGCCACCAGGGCGTCGCCACTTTCCCAGGGGCGCAGCATGATGATCACTCCGATGAATCCCACCACAACCGCGCCAATCCGCAATGGCCCGACCTTTTCCCCCAGCATCGGGATCGACAGCAGCGTGATAAAGAGCGGCGCAACAAAGAACAGCGCGGTCACATCGGCCAGCGGCATCACCGCCAGCGCCATGAAGAAGCACATGTTCGAGGCCACAACCAGCAGGCCACGCAGCAGATGCAGCAGCGGTTGCCGGGTTCTGAGGATCGAAAACCCACCTTCATACTGCACCAGCGCAAGGGTGAGGATCAGACCGATCGAGGCACGGCACATCACGATCTGATGCAGCGGGTAGTCGCCCGACAACTGCTTGATGATCATGTCGTTGATCGAGATACAGATCATGCCGACAACAATGCAGGCGATCCCGGCGGCGGGCCGGTTCTGGGCCAGTGTCTCCATGTGATGCTCCTCCGGCGTGCCGTGAAATTGCGCGCCCGGTGGCATCAGGGCTATCAGAGCCGGGCCTCAAGTCCATAAGTATTGCGACGAAATCTGTCGCAATTCTCGGATCATCTGCGCGTTCCTGCGGGGTTTTTTGTGCATTTGCGCTCTGTCGCCCCGGTCCGTCGCGCGATAGGATCGCCGCCGGAACAGGGGCGGTACATGAGCACAATTCTTTCGATCAAGGATCTCAGGAAATCTTACGCGGATGGTTTCGAGGCCCTGAAAGGTGTCACGCTGGACATCGAAGAAGGCGAGATTCTCGCCCTTTTGGGCCCAAACGGGGCGGGCAAGACCACCATGATCTCGACGATCTGCGGGATCACCATGCCGACATCGGGCCAGGTTACCGTCGGGGGGCATGACATCCTGAATGACTACCGCGCGGCGCGGCGGATGATCGGCCTAGTGCCGCAAGAGATTGCGCTGGAACCGTTTGAGAAGGTGATCAACACCGTGCGCCTGTCGCGGGGTCTGTTCGGGCTGGGGCGCGATGATGCACGGATCGAGGATATCCTGCGCAAACTGTCGCTGTGGGACAAGCGCCGGAACGCGGTCAAGGAGCTCTCGGGGGGCATGAAACGCCGGGTGCTGATCGCCAAGGCGCTGGCGCATGAGCCGCGCATCCTGTTTCTGGACGAACCCACTGCCGGGGTGGATGTCGAGTTGCGCAAGGACATGTGGGAGATCGTGCGCGAGCTCAAGGCGAACGGCGTGACGATCATCCTGACCACCCACTACATCGAAGAGGCCGAGGCCATCGCCGACCGTGTCGGTGTCATCAACAGCGGCGAATTGCTGCTGGTTGAAGACAAGGACAGCCTGATGGCGCAGATGGGAAAGAAACATATCGAGGTGATGCTGGCCGAACCCGTCGATGCGATTCCCGAGGTGCTGCGGCACTACGACCTGACCCTGAACGGGGCGGGAGAGTCCTTTGTCTACTCCTATGATATCCATGGCGAGCGTACCGGCATAACCTCGCTTCTGAACGATGTGGCCAAGGCCGGGCTGGTGTTGCGCGACGTGCAGACACGGCAAAGCAGCCTTGAGGAAATCTTCGTCAATCTTGTGTCAGGAGAGCAGGCATGAACTGGGCCGCCGTTGTCGCCATCTACCGATTCGAGATGGCCCGCTTTTTCCGCACGCTGGCGCAGAGCTTTTTCTCGCCCGTCTTGTCGACCTCGCTGTATTTCATCGTGTTCGGCACTGCCATCGGCAGCCGCATTGAGACGATCGAGGGCGTGTCCTATGGCGCGTTCATCGTGCCGGGGCTGGTGATGCTGTCGGTTGTGACGCTGTCGATCTCGAACGCCTCGTTCGGGATCTATTTCCCGAAATTCCTCGGCACGATCTACGAGCTGCTCTCTGCGCCGATCAACTTTCTCGAAGTGGTCATCGGCTATGTCGGCGCCGCCGCGACCAAGGCGCTTTTTGTCGGGCTGGTGATATTAGCGACCGCCACCTTCTTTGTCGATATCCGGATCGAACACCCGTTTGCCATGGCGGCGTTTCTGATCCTGACCTGCCTCAGCTTTTCGTTACTGGGCTTCATCGTCGGCATTTGGGCCAGCAATTTCGAGCAGATGTCGCTGATCCCGCAACTGGTGATCACGCCGCTGATCTTTCTGGGCGGTACATTCTATTCGATCACCATGCTGCCACCGATCTGGCAGACCATCACCCTGTTCAACCCGGTGGTCTATCTGGTCTCGGGCTTTCGGTGGTCTTTCTACGGTCTGGCGGATGTGCCAATATTTTTTAGCCTGCTGGCAATCGCTGCCTTTACCGGTATTTGCCTTGCCATCATCTGGTGGATATTCAAGACTGGCTGGCGCATCCGCAGTTAGGAGCCCGTTGCAAATATGCCCGCCCGGCCCGTGAAACGCGCCCTTGCACCATTTCTCTGCGCCAGCGTGCCTTGTCTGCGACGAGAGGGCATTCTACATGGGCATTCATGAAACTGCGCCTGCCTTTCCTTAACAACCCGCCTCTTGTCGCCGTGGTCCGCCTGTCCGGAGCCATCGGGATGAGCGGTCGCGGTTCCCTCAATGACGTCACGCTGGCCCCGATACTGGAACGCGCCTTCCGGCGCGGCAAGCCTGCTGCCGTCGCACTTCAGATCAATTCGCCCGGCGGCTCGCCGGTGCAAAGCTCGCTGATCGGGTCGCGCATTCGCCGCCTGTCCGACGAGTTGAACGTGCCGGTCTTTGCCTTTGTCGAGGATGTCGCGGCGTCGGGCGGCTATTGGCTGGCTTCGGCGGCGGATGAGATCTGGGCCGATGAAAGCTCGGTCGTGGGATCCATCGGTGTGATCTCGGCCGGCTTCGGTGCGCATATCTTTCTGGCCCGCCAGGGGATCGAACGCCGGGTTCACACCGCAGGACGGTCGAAATCCATGCTCGACCCGTTCTCCCCCGAAAAGGAAGAGGACGTCTCGCGCCTCAAGGTGCTGTTGGCCGAAATGCACCAGACCTTCATCAACCAGATCAAGACCCGGCGCGGCGACAAGCTGAACGACAATGGCGATCTCTTCACCGGAGAGTTCTGGCTGGCGCGCCGCGCGCAGGAACTGGGCCTGATCGACGGCATCGGTCATCTCAAGCCCAAGATGCAGGAACGGTTTGGCGAGAAAGTGCAGTTCCGCCGCTATGGGCTCAAAAAGCCGCTCTTCCTGCGTCTGGGCGCACAGGTCGCCCAAGACGCCGTTGCCGGGCTGGAGGAGCGGGCCGCCTACGCGCGCTTTGGTCTCTAACGTGATTGTGAAAGTTGTTCTTCTTTTCCTCATAGGCATGGCGGTTCTTGCGATGTTCGGCAAATTGCGTTTTCCGGGTCAGACTGCTCTGCGCTCGGCCCGGTGCACGGGCTGCGGCCGGTTTCGCATCGGCAAGGGGCCGTGTCGCTGCGGGCAGGGGGGGCGTTCATGACGGCGTGGCTGCTGTCCGGCCTTGGCCTGATCATCCTGCTTTTGGCAGGTGACGCGCTGGTGCGCGGCGCGGTCAACCTGAGCCTGCGCCTGGGCGTGCCTGCCCTGATCGTCAGCCTGACCATTGTCGCCTTCGGCACCTCGGCACCCGAATTGCTGATCGCGATCAAGGCGGTCGAAGAACATGCACCGGGCATCGCGCTGGGCAATGTGGTCGGCTCGAACACCGCCAATATCCTGCTGGTGCTGGGTCTGCCCGCACTTTTGGCAACCTTGCACACCAGCGAGTGCAACAGCCGCAAGACCTATGTTTTCATGCTGCTTGCGTCGGTGCTGTTCATCGGGCTGGCCTTTCTGGGCACCTTCACCTTCTGGACGGGTGCGATCCTGTTGGCGGTTCTGGGTCTCGTGCTGGCGGATGCGTTCCGCGATGCCAAGGCGCACCGACGGGCCTGCGGTGCCGCAGAAGAGATCGAGGACCTTGAAGAGGCCGATCCCGACATGCCGTTCTGGCGCATCGGTATCTACCTGATGCTGGGGCTGATCGGCCTGCCCATGGGCGCGCATCTGCTGGTGGAAAACGCCACCGTGATCGCGCGCACATACGCTGTCAGCGAGACCGTGATCGGCCTGACACTGGTTGCGATCGGCACCTCGCTGCCCGAGCTTGCAACCACGATGATGGCGGCCCTGCGGCGTCAGGCGGATGTGGCGCTGGGCAATGTGATCGGGTCGAACATGTTCAACCTGCTGGCCATCATCGGCATCGCCACATGGTTCGGCCCCATTCCGGTCGATCCCGAATTCCTGGAGTTTGACCTCTGGGTGATGCTGGGCGCGTCGGTGCTGCTGTTCCCGTTTGTGTTCCTGAAAAAGGACATCACCCGGATCTGGGGGGTGATCCTGACAACCCTTTACGTCGTATATGTCGTGAGCGTTTTGCTGTAACCCACAGGGGCGGAGGTTAGGCATGGCCCGGGCATTGGTCACAGGTGCAGGTATTCGGCTGGGCCGTGAGATGGCGATCTATCTGGCGCAACGCGGTTTTGACGTGGCGGTGCATTTCGCCACCTCCGAAGCTGCCGCGCATGAGGCGGTGGCGGCGATCGAGGCGCTTGGCCGCTCCTCTGTTGCCCTCAAGGCCGATTTGTTGAACGAAACCGAGGTCGAGGCGCTGCTGCCCCGCGCCGCAGAGGCGCTGGGCGGGCCGATCACCTGTTTGGTGAACAACGCCTCGGTGTTTGAATATGACAACCTGCACTCGACGACGCGACACAGTTGGGACCAGCATCTGGAAAGCAATCTGCGCGCGCCGTTTGTGCTGACACAGGCCATGGCCGCGCAGGGCATGGCAGCCCTGAGCGACCACAATGACGAACCGCAGGCCAGTGGGCTGATTGTCAATATGATCGACATGCGGGTGCGCAAGCTGACACCCGAATTCATGAGCTACACCATCGCCAAATCCGGGCTCTGGACCCTGACCCAGACAGCCGCGCAGGCGCTGGCCCCCGCGATCCGGGTGAACGCGATCGGGCCCGGCCCGACCCTGCGCGGGCATCGGCAGTCCGAGGCGCATTTCGCTGCGCAGCGCGCCAACACGATCTCGGGGCGGGGCTCGAACCCGTCAGATATCACCGCTGCACTGGGTTATCTGCTGGAAGCGCATGCGGTTACCGGACAGCTGATCTGTGTCGATGGTGGCCAGCATCTGGGATGGCAGACACCGGATGTTCTGGGGGTTGAATAGGCCTTGGCGATGCAAGTTTTGCACCGCTCGCATTTCTGTTACTTAACCGTTACAGAAATGTCTTTCTTTTCATATACTTGCTATGTGTTCAAAAAAATTCCTTTTAAAAACAGAGAGCTACAATAGTGCCTATTTTTTGTGCAAATCAACGAAGCCCCCTGTTTTCAACGAATTTCTCTGGTTGGCCGGAAGATATACGCAAGGTTATCCACAGAAGTCGTGGATTTGTTTTCCCTTGAACTGGTTCCCGCAAGATTGCAGCCCCCAGCCGAGAATCATATCTGTGGTCCATGAGTGACGCGCCCGACAGAATCACCGATCCCGCTCCGGCGGGATATTCCTGCATTCAGGCCTATCTGAAGACGCTGGACAGTTCGCCCGGCGTCTACCGGATGCTGGATGCGCAGGCGCGGGTTCTTTACGTGGGCAAGGCGCGCAATCTGCGGGCGCGGGTGTCGAACTATTCCCGCCCGGGGCATTCGCCACGGATCGAGCGGATGATCGGCGAGACTGCCTCGATGATGTTCCTGACGACGCGCACCGAAACCGAGGCGTTGTTGCTGGAACAGAACCTCATCAAGCAGCTGAAACCGAAATACAATGTGCTGCTGCGCGACGACAAAAGCTTTCCCAATATTCTGGTATCGAAGCAGCACGGCTTTGCGCAGATCAAGAAACATCGCGGTGCAAAAAAGGAGAAGGGCACCTATTTCGGCCCCTTCGCCAGCGCGGGCGCGGTGAACCGGACGCTGAACCAGTTGCAGAAGGCGTTCCAGCTACGCAATTGCAGCGATTCCATGTTCGACAGCCGGACGCGGCCCTGTCTGCTCTATCAGATCAAACGCTGTTCCGGCCCTTGCGTTGGCCTGATCTCGGAAGAGGATTACGCCGCACGCGTAACGGACGCCGAACGGTTCCTGTCCGGCCGCTCCACCCGTGTGCAGGAGGAGTTGGCCGAGCAGATGCAGGTCGCCTCGGACGCGATGGAATTTGAACGCGCCGCAGGATTGCGCGACCGGATCAAGGCGCTGACCAGCGTGCAGACCAGCCAGGGCATCAACCCGCGCGGTGTGAGCGAGGCGGATGTGATCGCGCTGCATATGGATAGCGGTCAGGCCTGCGTGCAGGTGTTCTTCATCCGGGCCAACCAGAACTGGGGCAACCGCGATTTCTATCCCCGCGTCGGAGCGGATGTCGCTCCCGCCGAGGTGATGGAGGCGTTTCTGGGCCAGTTCTATGACAACAAGGAACCGCCGCGTCAGTTGATCCTGTCCGACGGGATCGAAAATGCCGACCTGATGACCGAGGCCCTGACCGAGAAAGCCGGTCGCAGGGTAGAGATACTTGTGCCGCAGCGCGGGGAGAAGGCCGAACTGGTCTCTGGCGCGTTGCGCAACGCGCGTGAATCGCTGGGCCGCCGCATGTCGGAAAGCGCCACACAGGCGAAGCTGCTGCGCGGGCTGGCCGAGGCCTTCGATCTGGATGCGCCGCCCGACCGGATCGAGGTCTATGACAACTCGCATATCCAGGGCACAGATGCCGTCGGTGCGATGATCGTGGCGGGGCCCGAAGGGTTCACGAAAAACGCCTATCGCAAGTTCAACATTCGTGGCGACGACCTGACTCCGGGCGATGATTTCGGCATGATGAAAGAGGTGCTGAACCGCCGCTTCGCCCGGTTGCTGAAAGAGGACCCGGACCGGGGAAAGGGGCTGTGGCCCGATCTGCTGTTGATTGATGGCGGGGCCGGGCAGGTCAGCGCCGTGCAAGAGATCATGACCGCGCATGGTGTCGATGACATCGCCATGGTGGGCGTCGCCAAGGGCGTCGACCGCGACCACGGAAAAGAGGAATTCCACCGCACCGGCCAACCCGTCTTTGCGCTGAAACGCAACGACCCGGTGCTGTACTTCGTGCAGCGTCTCAGGGACGAGGCGCACCGTTTTGCCATCGGCACCCACCGGGCCAAGCGCGCCAAGGCGGTGGGGGCGACGCCGCTGGATGAGATCGCGGGTGTTGGTGCGGCACGCAAACGCGCCCTGCTGGCGCATTTCGGTAGCGCCAAGGCGGTCAGCCGCGCCAATCTGGCTGATCTCAAGGCGGTTGACGGCATCTCGGCCGGGTTGGCGCAAAAGGTCTATGACTTCTTTCATGACAAGGGCTGAAGCAGTGGCTGAGAGATTTATCGCACCTCATCTTCCAGTTCCCGCATCGCCGGGATAAGGTCCGGTCATGAAATGGAACCTGCCGAATATACTGACCCTGCTGCGACTTCTGGCAGCCCCGGGTCTTGCCATCATGTTTTTGTATTTCACCCGGCCTTACGCGGACTGGTTTGCGCTGATCCTGTTTGTTTCGGCGGCGGTGACGGATTGGTTTGACGGCTATCTGGCGCGGGCCTGGGGGCAGGAAACCAAGATCGGTGCAATGCTGGACCCGATTGCCGACAAGGCGATGGTGGTGATCGCGCTGATGATCCTTGTGGGCTATTCGACCGAGCACTGGACGCCCTGGCTGGTGCTGCCCGCGACGGTCATCCTGTTCCGCGAGGTCTTTGTCTCGGGGTTGCGCGAATATCTGGGCGACACGGCGGGCACGCTCAAGGTGACGAAACTTGCGAAATGGAAGACCACCACACAGATGATCGCGATTGCGGTTCTGTTCAGCCAGGGGATATTCGAGCACTATCTGGTCATGTCCTCTTTTGGCATGGATCAGACGCTGATCGACGGGATCATGGCAGGCACGGTCGAGGATCTGAACGGGTTGCGCTGGAAGCTTGAGGGTATGATCTGGTCGGGCCGCGCCGGTCTCTGGCTGCTCTGGATCGCGGCGGCGCTGACATTGGTTACCGGTTGGGACTACCTGATGAAATCCATGCCGCATCTGAAGGAGACGCAATGATGGACGTGCTTTATTTTGCATGGGTCCGCGAGCGGATCGGCATCCCGAAAGAGAAGGTCGAGACCGAGGCTGCGACCGTGGCCGATCTGGTGAGTGAACTGGTCGCGCGGGAAGAGCGCTATGCCGCCGCCTTTGCCGATCTGTCGGCACTCCGGGTGGCGCTGGACCAGGAACTCAGCGGTTTTGACGCGCCGCTGAGTGGGGTGCGCGAGGTAGCGTTCTTTCCCCCGATGACCGGCGGATAGTCCAATGCGCGTCTCGGTTCAGGAAGCGCCCTTTGATCTGGGTGCCGAGGCCAACCGCTTTGCGGCAGGTGACACTGGCAGTGGAGCAATCGTCACCTTTACCGGCGTGGTGCGCGATCTGGCGCAGGGCAATCTGGATGTGATGGAGATCGAGCACTATCCGGGCATGACCGAAAAGGCCATTGAGGCCATCGCCGACGAGGCGCGCCAACGCTGGTCATTGGCGGATGTTCTGGTGATCCACCGCCATGGTCGCCTGTCCCCGGGGGACCGGATCATGATGGTCGCCACCGCCGCGCGGCATCGCAAGGACGCGTTCGAGGCGGCAGAGTTCCTGATGGATTACCTGAAATCCCGCGCGCCCTTCTGGAAGAAGGAAATCACGGGCAAGGGTGGTGAATGGGTGGCCGCAAAAGACGAGGACGAGGCCGCGCTCGACCGCTGGTGATCAGTTGACGCTATGGAGCCGCGCGCGCAGCTCCTCGGCCTCTTGTCTTACAGCGCGTAGCCCGTCCATGGCCGCGCCCAGTTCGGCCTCGGTCTGGGTCAGCTGGTTGGTCAGTTCCGCCTCGCGCTGCTGCAGGTAGGTGATCGCCTGATCGCGGGTTTCCTCGGCCTCGTGCAACTCCTGACTCATCCGGTCCAGATCGGCGACGTCGCTTTGCCGGACACGGGTAAAGCGATGCACCAGCCAATTGGCGAACCAGCCCATCGCAAAGGCGACAAACAGGATGATCGCGGTGGTGAGGATGAATTCGGTTCTGTTCATTTACTGGTCCTCTCCGTTTTCCGCGTCCGTCTCAGCCGCCGGTTCGGGCTGCTGTTCCACCGCTTCCAGCCCGGTCTGGGTCTCGGGGATCGGTTCGGGGCGGATCAGATAGAAGTTGATCCGCCGGTTGGCTTCGCGGCCGTCTTCGGTCTTGTTGTCGGCGATGGGGTCGTTCTCACCGTACCCTACGGCGGTGAAACTTGAAGTCAGCACCCGGCGTGCGCGCAGCTCGTTCAGGACCGATTGCGCACGGGCCTGGCTGAGCTGCAGGTTCATCTCTTCGCGGCCCTGACTGTCGGTATAGCCCTGAATTTCCATCCGGATGCCACCACATTGATCCAGCACATCGGCGATACGGTTCATCGTGTCCAGTGACTCGCCAGCGATGGTGGCCGAACCGGGTTCAAAGGTGATCTTTGCCTCGCCCTGGATCTCTGCCACCCGGCTTTCGCAGACCTCGGGGTCGAGCGGTTTGTCGGCGGGCTCGGGTGGTTCCTCATAGGTGATCGACAGGTCGAACCCCTGCGCCTCGCCCAGTTTTTCGGCCAGAAGCCGCGCCGCCTGCGCGCTGGCATCTTCAAGATAACTGACCCCCTGCAGCGTCACGCTGTCCGGGGTGACGGTCAGCACGCCGTTGCGCAGCAGCGACAGCGTTTCCAGCCCGGCCAGCACCCGCACCGGCCATTCGCCGGGCAGGTCCGGCACGATCCGCGTGGCGGTATGCACCACGTCCGAGCCGAAGGCGGCCCTGGCATAACTGTCGACCATATGGCGCATGTTCTCGTCCGCCAGACGTCCGCGCAGTTGCACCAGACCTTCGGGGCTGAGTGTCGCGGTGAACTCGACCGGTCCTGCGGGGTCGGCCTCGACCGGTTCCGGCAGCACGGCGTGCAGGGCAAAGACCGCTGGCAGGTCGGCCTGAAGCTCGCCGATGACCCGGTCGAACTGCCCCTGATCGGTGCCCTGGGCCGCGATCAGCGTGACATCGGCGTCCGACATCGTGATCGACCCCTGACCAAGCGTAGTCAGCGCGTCGATGCCGAGCTCGGCGGCGGTGCCCCACTTTGGCGAGGGCACGCCCAGACCGATGACACAGGCCTGTTCGGTCGCCACGCCAGCGCGCCGTGCGGCGGCGGCGATCTGGTCGCGCGCGCCCGTGCTGTCGGCGGAACAGGCGTCGAACCGCGCACCGTCTTCGTCGATCAGGAACCGCAGGGTGAACGGGGTGATCACCGGGCGCGGCGCCGAGATATCCAGCCGGATGCGCAGCCCGCTTGGCACCACACGGGTCAGTGTGTTCTCGATGCGGGTCTTGTCTTCGGCACTGTCAGCGATGGCTGTGACGCTGACCAGATCCGCACCCACCGAAATCTTCGAGCGCGGCAACACCGACAGCGCCGTGGTGGCGAACTCGATTGCGTCGCTCCAGCCTTCGGGCTCGGCATAATCGGCGGTTTCCAGCAGGTCGGTCACGCCGCCCCGGTCGGGTATGCCGCGCAACTGGTTGATCAGGCCGTCACGATCCATCGTTGTGGGCACCAGCCCGATGATCGAAATGCCGCTGTCGTTGCGCAGAATCTCGGCCGAGAAACGCGGAGCGCGCAGATTGGCGGTGGGAATGATCTCCATCTCATCGATGACGCGCGAGGCGTCGACCTCATCCCCGACGACGGTCAGGGCGTTGAACCGGGTCGCCTCGTCGGTGGCGGTTCCGGTCAGGACCACCCGCAGCCCGTCCGCCTGCACTTCGGCCCAGTCATGGCCGTTCAGATCAAGCGCGCGGCGCACCGAGATTTCCGAAGCGTCCTCGACCGCCTGAACCGCGAAACCGGCGGCGATCACGCACAGCCCGGCAGCCAGCGCAAAGGTCATGGCAACGATGAACGTCTGGGAAATACGCATGGGCCGAGTCGGTTTGTCGTCCTTTGGGTTCGGATGTCTTACAAGGCTGTTGGCCGGGGTGCAATCAGACCAGCAGCGCGGCGCAGAAGAAAACCAGCGGGATCAGGCCGGTATCGCGATTGACCCGGAACAACTGCAGCAGTTTCGCGTTGTCCTCGATGTCGAGCCCGCGCAATTGCCAGGCCATGTGCCAGCCCATCGCCCAGGGGCCGGCAAGCGCCAGCACCAGCGCCATCAATGGTGCATCGGGCAGGGCGGCCTCGATCACGGCCAACCCCATCAGGGCCACGGTTGCGGCCAGGAAATACTTCAGCCATTGCGCTGTGTTCTGTCCAAACAACCGTGCGGTCGATTTGATGCCGATCAGCTCGTCGTCCTCGGTGTCCTGATGGGCATAGATCGTGTCATAAAACAGCGTCCAGGCGATGCCGGCGGCATAGAGAAAAACCGCAGGCCAGCCCAGCGATCCGCTATGCGCGGTCCAGGCCAGCAGTGCGCCCCAGTTGAAGGCAAAGCCCAGAAACACCTGCGGCCACCAGGTGAAGCGTTTGGCAAACGGGTAGATGGCGACGGGCAGCAGGCTGAGCACCCCCATCGCAATCGCGGCGCGGTTGAAGCTGAGCAGGATGGCAAGTGACAGCAGACATTGCAGGATCATCCAGATATACGCGCCGGTCACCGTGACCTGCCCCGAGGGCAGTGGCCGTGAACGGGTGCGCGCCACCTGCGCGTCGAACTCGCGGTCGGTGATGTCGTTCCAGGTGCAGCCCGCGCCGCGCATCAGCCAGGCCCCGAGGGCGCAGCCCGTCGCGATCCACAGATCACCGGGTCGCGGGTCGCCGCCCGCCAGAATGGCCAGCGCCAGGCCCCACCAACAGGGGATCAGCAGCAGCCAGGTGCCGATGGGCCTGTCCGCGCGGCTGAGCCGCAGATAGGGTCGGGCAAAGCGCGGGGCATGGCTGTCGACCCAATTGCCCGAAACCGAATCCGAGACCTGACCGTCTGGTGTTGGCGTATCGCCTTGCATATGTAGGCTCTCATGAGTGCAAAGATCAGGCTGTATGTAGAGCACCCTCTGGGGCAGGGGCAATCGGTTCCTTTGACGCGGGATCAGGCGCATTACCTGTTTGGGGTGATGCGGCTTGCCGTTGGCGCGTCTGTTGCCCTGTTCAATTCGCGCGATGGCGAATGGCTGGGTGAAGTGGCCGAGGCGGGCAAACGCGGCGGGTCTCTGACCTGTCGCAAACAGACGAAACCGCTGCAGATGCCGCCCGACCTCTGGCTGCTCTTTGCGCCGATCAAAAAGGCGCGCACCGATTTCATCGTTGAAAAAGCCGCCGAAATGGGCGCGCGGCGCATCGTACCGGTGCAGACCGCGTTCACCAATTCTGACCGCATCCGGCAGGACCGTCTGCAGGCCCACGCGGTTGAGGCGGCAGAGCAATGCGGCGGCACGTTCGTACCCGAAGTGAGCGCGTTGCAAAAGCTCGACCGCCTGCTGGCCGACTGGCCCGAGGAGCGGCAATTGATGTTCTGCGACGAGGCCTTGGTGGGTGCCGGGCAAGCGTTACGTGATGCGGGGCCGGGTCCATGGGCGATCCTGATCGGCCCCGAAGGCGGGTTTTCCGACGACGAACGCGCACGATTGATGCGGGCCGACTTTGCTTACGCAGTCAGTCTCGGGCCGCGCATCCTGCGCGCCGACACGGCGGCGGTGGCGGCGCTGACCGTCTGGCAGCAGGTGCTGGGGGACTGGTAGATGCGCCGCGCGACGCAAAAGGATGCCGCTTCGATCGACGGGTTCCTAGCGGACCATATCGAGACGTCGATGTTTCCCCTCTTCAACCTGCGACGCCATGGTCTGGACGGGGCGCATCCGCGCGCAATCTCGGTCTGGATCGACCCGCAGACCGGTGGGACGCTCGCGGTCACAAACGAAGGCATGATCCTGCCGCAACTGCCCGGTTTCACCGAATGGCCCCGCCTGAAACCCCTGCTGACAGGCAGGCCATTGATCGGATGCGTCGGAGAGACCGATCAGGTTCGTGCCCTGCTGGCGGCCTGCGGGCTGCAGGACCGGCCAATGAACACTGACAGTGACGAACCGCTGATGCACCTGCGCCTCTGTGATTTGGCAGAACAGGGAGGCGAGGGGCGGCTTGTCCCGCTTGCGGCCGCGCCGCGAGAGATCATCGCGGCGTGGCGCGCGGCGTATCATCGGGAGGTCTTGGGCACCTCGGCCGATCAGGCCGAGGCGGCGGCGCGCCGCGATGTCGAGGGTTACATCGCGGCAGATACCCATCGCGCCCTCATGCTCAACGAGACACCTGTTGCGATGACCGGCTTCAACGCAATCTGCGGTGATGTGGTGCAGATCGGCGGGGTCTTTACACCCCCAGACCTCAGACAGCGCGGCCATGCAGGCCGCGCCCTGCGCCTGCATCTGTCCGAGGCCCATCGCGCAGGCAAGACCCGTGCGATTCTCTTTGCGGCTTCCGAGGCGGCGGCAGGTCTCTACAAATGCGTAGGGTTCGAGATTATCGGATCCTATTCGATGTGCCTGTTTCGCGACCTCGAGCGCGTTGGCTGATCCCGAATCTCATTCATGGAGGGCTTGAAGATTGTCCCGCACTACACACCTTAACCACATTGGTGCGCCGTACTGGCGCAACCGCCCGCAAGTCATTGAAGAAAGGTCGGACCCATGAGTTTCATCCGCCCCGAAGCAAAGCTGGCCCTGTGGAAATGGCGCGAAGTGCTGGTCGCGGCGGCCCTGCTGCTGGTCGGGCTGAGCTGGATCGTCGGGCCGGGTGGATTGCTGGCCTGGCTGGGCTGGGCTCTGCTGATCGCGGGAATTGCCCTGATCGTTATTGGCATCCAGCGGGCGCGGTTCCGCTCGGGCACAGGAGGGCCGGGCGTGGTTCTGGTCGATGAGGGCCAGATCAGCTATTTCGGGCCGCTGACCGGCGGCGTCATTGCGGCTGCGGATCTGAATCAACTGACGCTCGACCCGACGTCGAAACCCGCGCATTGGGTGTTGCGCCAGCCGGGTCAGCCTCCGCTGCATATTCCGGTCAATGCCGAAGGGGCCGAGGCGCTGTTTGATGTCTTCGCCGCCCTGCCGGAGTTGCGCACCGAGAGTATGCTGGCAGAGCTTGGCGGCCGGTCCCCTCACCCGGTCGTGATCTGGGAACGCCATTCAAGCCGCCCGCCACAGATGCGGCTGCATTGACAGTGGCCGCGTTTGTGACCACGACTGGCGAATAAGCGAAGCAGTCAGCATCGGAGCGAGCCATGTCCATTCCCCAATCCGGCGGCGGGCCGATCGAACGGCACGAACAACTGGCCGAATACCTTGCGGACGGGTGCAAGCCCAAGGACCAGTGGCGGATCGGGACCGAGCACGAGAAGTTCGGTTATTGCAAGGACACACTGAAACCGCTGCCCTATGAGGGCGCGCGCTCGATCCTGGCGGTGCTTGAGGGGCTGCGCGACGGCCATGGCTGGGCTCCGGTGGAAGAGGGCGGCAAGCTGATCGGGCTGGAAAAGGACGGTGCCAATGTCAGCCTGGAACCGGGCGGGCAGCTGGAACTGTCGGGCGCGCCGCTGGAAACCATCCACGAGACCTGCGACGAGGTAAACGCGCATCTGCGCGACGTGAAGGATATCGCCGACAAGATCGGTGTGGGCTTCATCGGGCTGGGGGCCGCGCCGATCTGGGCGCATGAGGACATGCCCCTGATGCCCAAGGGCCGCTACAAGCTGATGGACAGCTACATGCAGAAGGTCGGCACGATGGGGCGCGTGATGATGCGGCGCACTTCGACGGTGCAGGTCAATCTCGACTTCGCTTCCGAAGCGGACATGGTGCAGAAACTGCGCGTGGCCATTGCCCTGCAGCCCGTTGCCACCGCGCTTTTCGCCAACTCGCCCTTCTTCGAGGGCAAGCCCAACGGCCACAAAAGCTGGCGCAGCCGGGTCTGGCGCGATCTGGACGCAGACCGGACCGGGATGGTGCCGTTTGTGTTCGACGACGGCTTCGGCTTCGAGGCCTGGGTGCAGTATGCGCTCGATACGCCGATGTATTTTGTCTATCGCGACGGGGTCTATCACGACGCGCTGGGGCAGTCGTTCCGCGATTTCCTGAAGGGCGAACTGCCCGCGCTGCCCGGTGAAACCCCGATGCTCAGCGACTGGGCCGATCACCTGACCACGCTTTTCCCCGAGGCTCGGATCAAGAAATTCATGGAGATGCGCGGTGCCGACGGCGGGCCGTGGCGCAGGCTCTGTGCCTTGCCCGCCTTCTGGGTCGGGCTGATGTATGACCAATCCGCGCTGGATGCGGCCTGGGATCTGGTCAAGGGCTGGGATGGTGAAACGCGTGAGGCGCTGCGGGTTCAGGCCTCGGTCGACGGGTTGCAGGCGCGGGTCGGCGATATCGACATGCATGCGCTGGCGCGCGAGGTGGTGGCGATCTCCGAAGCGGGCCTGAAGGCCCGCGCCCGACCCGGCGTGGGCGGCATGGTGCCTGACGAGACTCATTTCCTGAACGCGCTCAAGGACAGCCTTGAGACCGGCAAGGTCCCCGCTGATGAGTTGCTTGATCGCTACAATGGTGATTGGGGTGGCGATTTGACCCGAATTTATGGCGAGTACAGCTACTGACACGCAGCCCATCAAGGTGTTCGCAGGCGGTCGGACCCGGAAACGTGTCGTGGCCAATGGTCTGACCGTGGCGCTGAGCGATCTTCACCGGATCAGGTAAATCAACGAAAAAGGCGGCAGGTGTCCCCGCCGCCCTTCTGAACGATCTTCAGGACAAGGTTACTGCTGCAACGATGCAGGGTCCTTGTCGGCGATCTCTTCCCAGTTGGCGCTCGCCTTTTCGATGAAACCGGGGATGTCGCCCTCCCAGCGTTCCTGAATGTCGGACGAAATGTTCAGATACAGCTTGTCGTCGACGATCTTCCAGACTTCCGGGTCGCCGTCAAACTTGAAACCCATCGCGGCGCCAAAGGCGCAATAGCCGCCATAGACCGGCAGATAGGCCTCGGGGTTGCGCTCGAACTCGGCCTTGCTCTCTTCCGAGGCAAAGCGGTAGGTGGCGTCGTTATAGGTCGAGGTGATTTTCCAGTTTCCCGGCGTTGCCTCACCTTCGGTGAAATAGGCCACGGGGTCATGCCCCTGCAGGGCGAGACCGGTCGAGGATGCATTCAGTTCAACGCCCGCCGCCAGTGCCGATGTCGCCAGCGCAACCGAGAGCGCCACGCCGCCAAAAAGAGCTTTTACCTTGTTCATGGTGATATCCTTTGTTTTCGGGGTGCATCAGCCGCGTTCGAAAATGCGAAGCGGATGATGCGTGTGTTGTTCCGTGCGGATCTGAATTCTCCGTCACGCAACATCACCTGTTCATCCCGGTGGTCACGTTCAAAACAAGTAATGGTGATTGTGTGCTGGTGAACGAACCCTGTGCACTCACGCTCAGGGTCCGCCAAAATCCCGGTCCGCTCACCCGCACCGGACCGGATCAGGGTTCGATCCTGAACCGGCGCGGTTCCAGCCACCCGATCACGGGCTTGCGACGCGAGGCATATCCTGCGACCGAGCGATCCAACCGATCTGCCAGCACGGGCAGGCGGCTGACCGGAACCTTCGGAAACAGGTGATGTTCGCGATGATAGAACATCAGGTAAGCCAGCCGCGCCAGCACGCCCCGCTGACTGCGGGCCGCGACGCCGCTGCCATGAGTGTCCTGATGGGTGATCCAGACCGCAAAGAGCGCGGAAAGACATTGGGCGACGCTCATCGCCGCCACATGCAGCAGCAGGACCTGAGAACCGGTCAGCAAGGCGATGGTGATGACGGCAATCACGAGGCTCCAGTCAATCAGGATGCGTCGGCGTCCCCGCGCATTCGACCCCGCCCAGGCGGCGCGATTGATATCAACCGGAAAACGCGGGCCATAGATCAGCACCTGTGGCAGGGTCATATGGCCGCATTTCCCTTCGCAATCCCCCGGTCCCATCGCATGCTTGTGATGCAGCAGGTGGCAATGGCTGAAGGCATGGTTCGACCCCAGCATCAGGGCGCTCAGCACATGCATCACCAGATTGTCCCCGCTGCGGGGCAGGCCGAGATTGCCGTGGATCGCTTCGTGATTGAGGCGCAGGGCGCAGAGGAAGAACATGAAGCTGCCGATGCCGCCCAGCGGCCACAGGGACGTGCCGTAGAGTGTCAGGGAAAACAGCAGCCACGGCAGCGGAAGCATCAGTTCCTTCGCTTTGGTCCAACGGCTCATAGGCACCAGATCGGTCCAGATGATGCCGCGTGGTGGACGCTCCGGGTGCCGGGATGGGTTCAGATCGGTCATGTGATAGCTCCCTTCGTGGATCGTTTGGGAAGAACCGTCGAGCGCCGCTACTTACGAAAAAGACGGTTATTTCTGTTATGAGAGAAATAAAGGTGCAAATTTTTTTACTCTGACATTTCCTTCTGTCCCTTTGGCAACAGGCGGGCGATGCGCCCGCCCAGCTTGACGACGGCTAGCTGAATGCCGCGCGGCAGCCTGCGCACGTCGACATACCAGTCATCGAACATCTGCATCGTATCGAGCGTTTCACCGATACGTTGGCGTATCTTGGTTGAGGTGCCGTCGGTTTCGGCCTCTTTCGCCACTTCACGCAGGGCCGCCAGGGTCGGCGCGAATTCCCGCTCGCGGCGGCCTTCGACCACCGCCTTGGTCAGGTCGAACATGTCCCGGATTGAATGGAAATGGTCGCGGCGATCCCCCAATTGCCGGCTGGATTTCACCAGCTTCCAGCTTTGCAACTCTTTCAACCCGTTGGAGACGTTCGAGCGCGCAAGGCCCAGCGTGTCGCAGATGTCATCGGCTGTCAGCGGATCGGGCGAGATATGCAACAAGGCGTGGATCTGCGCCACCGAGCGGTTCACGCCCCACTTGGTGCCCATATCCCCCCAGTGAAGGATGAAGTCCTGCATGGCTGGTGTCAGTTGCATCAAGTGTTCCTGTAATTTCTGTATTATCAGAATTTACAGATAAACACGATTC
Organism: Ruegeria spongiae; assembly: GCF_023502395.1. Classification (GTDB taxonomy): domain Bacteria; phylum Pseudomonadota; class Alphaproteobacteria; order Rhodobacterales; family Rhodobacteraceae; genus Ruegeria_C; species Ruegeria_C spongiae. The sequence goes on from NZ_JAMFMB010000004.1 coordinate 86,135, forward strand.
GATCAAGTGTCTTTGCGGAACCGTTATGGGATCAGGATTTCGAGCCGATCCTGGGTTCGGTTCCGGATTTGATCCGGCCGATGTTCTCGCTATGCCTAAGATAGATCAGCAAGGTCAGGATGATGCCCAGGACGAGTGCTCCGCCATAGCCCAGAAAAATGATCCAGAGCGTGGACGCCGCCGCTGCCGCCAGTGCCCCGACCGAGGACATCCGCGAAACCGCCGTGCCCGCCAGCCATGTCAGGCAGCAGGCGATGCCGACAGGCCAGGCCAGCGCCAGCCAGATGCCCAGAAAGGTGGCCACACCCTTGCCGCCCCGAAACCCCAGCCAGATCGGAAAGCAATGGCCCATAAAGGCGGCAAGCGCGGTGATCTGGGCGGCTTGCTCGCCCGCGAAGTGGCGCGCCAGCAGCAATGCTACCGCACCTTTTGCACCATCGAACAAAACGGTCAGGGCGGCGGCCAGCTTGCTACCGGTGCGCAGGACGTTTGTGGCGCCGATATTGCCCGACCCGATCTCGCGCAGGTTTCCCAGCCCCATGAGGCGGGCAAAGATCATGCCGAACGGGATCGAGCCCAGCCCGTAGCCGATGATGGCCCACAGGATCAGCATGTCGGATGAAGTGTCGTTTGCGAACATCAATTTCTCCGGTAGACGGCCGCTCCGGCCACGTAGGTTGCCAGCACCCTACCTTGCATCCGCTGGCCGTCAAACGGCGTATTCTGCGATTTTGACTGCAGGGTGAACCGGTCAAGCACAAAGGGCGTTTCGGGGTCGAACAACACCAGATCGGCGGGCGCATCCGCGGCCAGCTTGCCGGTGTTCAGCCCCAGGCGTTTTGCGGGGTTCAGAGACATGGCGCGGAACAGGGTGGGCAGGTCCAGTTGCTCGCCATGGTAAAGCCGCAGTGCTGCGGGCAGCAGGGTTTCCAGCGCCACCGCGCCCGAGGCGGCCTCTTCAAACGGCAGCCGCTTGCTTTCTTCGTCCTGCGGGGTGTGCATCGAACTGATGATGTCGATCAGACCGCTGCGCACCGCCTCGATCACGGCTTGGCGGTCGCCTTCCGATCGAAGCGGCGGCTTGACCTTGAAAAAGGTGCGGTAATCGGCCACGTCCAACTCGTTCAGCGTCAGGTGATGGATCGAGGTGCCTGCGGTGATGTCCAACCCATTGCGCTTGGCGCGTTCCAGCGCGGGCAGGGCGCGGGCGGTGGTGATCTGGTCGGCGTGATAGCGGGCGCCGGTCATTTCCAGCAGCGCGATATCGCGATCCAGCCCCATACGCTCGGCCATCGGTGACACGGCAGGCAGGCCGTAAAGCGTCGCGAACTTGCCGCTGGTGGCGGCCGCGCCCTGGCTCAGGCCCGGCTCTTGCGGGTGGGCGATGACCAGCGCGCCGCAGGAGCGGGCATAGGTCAGCGCGCGGGAGAACACCTTGGTGTTGCTCACCACATGATCGCAATCAGTGAAGGCGACCGCACCGGCATCCATCAAAAAACCGATCTCGGTCATCTCGCGGCCCTCACGGCCTTTGGTCAGCGCCGCCATCGGCAACACGTTGACCGGCGCATCCGCCTGTGCCCGGCGGGTGACGAATTCCAGCGTTTCGGGCGTGTCGATGACCGGCAGCGTGTCGGGGCGGGTCACGATGGTGGTGACCCCGCCCGCCGCCGCCGCCAGCCCGGCGGATTTGTAGCTTTCCTTGTGCCGCTCGCCCGGCTCGCACACCTTGACGCCGATATCGACGATGCCGGGTGCCAGACACTTGCCACCGCAGTCGATCACCTCGCCATCGGTTTCCGGCGGTGTCTTCGCCCCTCGGGCGGCGATCACGCCATCTCGGGCAAGCAGCCAGCCGGGGCTGTCGGTGCCGGCTTCGGGGTCGATGAGGCGGGCATTGGTGAACAGGGTTGTGGTCATGTCATGGCCCCTTCAATCGCGGCTTTGGTGGCTGCCGGGTCGGCCTGGAATTTGATCAGATGCTTGTCGCCCGCCCCGGTGATCACCTGCACGGCGCTGCCCAGCGTGCGCACGGTTTCGATCTGGGGCAGGGGGATCGTCTGGACCGGTCCGCGCAGCGCGCCGTCGCGCAGTTCCCAGACCGCGCTCAGTTCTTCCGAGGACATGTACCAGCCGCGCAGCATGATGGCCGCCAATCCGGCGGGCGCGCCAGTCCAGATATAGGGGTTGCCCATCATCCAGAGCACGGCCATCGCCAGCGCCATGCCAAAAGCGGCGAGCCAGGCATGCGCCCGGATATAGGCCTGCCTGTCGGGCACGAACCGGATCACAGGATCAGCCATATCACCCCGGCAACAAGCGCGATCATCACCATGGAAAAGATCGCAAAGCCGATGCGGACCGCTTTGGAGCGGGCTTCGCGCGGCGGGGTGCGTGGGGCTGAGTAGGGCGTGGCGCTTTTGGTGATCAGCGGCTCTGCGGACCAGTCGATCCGGTCCTCGCGATAGCAGCCAATCGGTTCAAGGCGGCTGTCCAGGGTCAGGTCCATTGCGCGGCTCCGGAAGGCGGCGCTGCGCACCAGCATCACCCAGCCCATGATCTTGTCCAGCGCCTCAGCGTCCAGTTGATCCTCGGGAATGCCGCAGCCCTCGGCGAGGTAGCCATAGAGGCCGAATCCTTCGAGGTCCCAGACCGGGAAAATCTCGATCTCGCTTGAATCGAGTCCCTCGACTCCCAGCAATTGCTCGGCGGCACCCGGTTCGCGCAGGAATTTCGCATGCTCCGGCGCGACATCCAGTGCATACAGCCGCAGATAGCCGAACTCGTTTGCCTCAACGGTGACCGGATCGCTCATGCGGCAACCTCCCGGTGATGACGGGCCAACAGCTCCATCGCGGCCATGCGGACGGCGACGCCCATCTCGACCTGCTCCTGAATGACCGAGCGGTTGATGTCATCGGCCAGCGTGCCGTCGATCTCGACACCCCGGTTCATCGGGCCGGGATGCATCACGATGGCGTCGGGCTTTGCCAGTGCCAGCTTGGCGGCGTCCAGCCCGTAGCGATGGTAATATTCCCGTTCTGAAGGAATGAACCCGCCATCCATGCGTTCCTTCTGAAGCCGCAGCATCATCACCACATCGGCGTCTTTCAGACCGTCGCTCATATCCTCGTACACCTCGGCCCCGAATTCGGCGAAATGTCCGGGCACCAGCGTGGGCGGGCCGATCAGACGGATGCGGTTCTCCATCTTGCCCAGCAGGATCAGATTAGACCGGGCGACGCGCGAATGGGCGACATCGCCGCAGATCGCCACGGTCAACCGGTGCAACCGCCCTTTTGCCCGGCGGATCGTCAGCGCGTCCAGAAGCGCCTGGGTGGGGTGCTCGTGGCGTCCGTCACCGGCGTTCAGTACCGCGCAGTTGACCTTCTGCGCCAGCAGGTCCACCGCACCCGATTGCGGGTGACGCACCACCAGCAGGTCAGGGTGCATCGCGTTCAACGTCATCGCCGTGTCGATCAGCGTCTCGCCTTTTTTGATTGAGCTGGCCTGCATCGCCATGTTCATCACATCCGCGCCCAGCCGTTTGCCCGCCAGTTCGAAACTGGCCTGTGTGCGGGTGGAGTTTTCGAAGAACATGTTGATCTGGGTGAGGCCCGACAGCTCATCGGCGTGTTTCAGCGATTGCCGGTTCAGCTCGACATATTTCTCGGCCAGGTCGAGGATTGCAGTGATGTCGGATTGGGACAGTTGTTCGATGCCAAGAAGGTGACGATGGGCAAAAGACATGGCTTGGCTCCGAACCGGTGTTGCCAGCGCTTATAGGAAGCTCGGCGGGGCGGAGCAATATCCCGCCTGCCTCAATCTGCTGCCTCAAGGCAGGCGCCGTCCTCGCCGCATTGCTGTCCCGGCCTGCACCAGCGGCCATAGCCGCAATCCACCGCCTTGACCGGAACGCATCCCCGCCCGCGTGAGCATTTGAAGCCGGGACGGCATTGCGATTCGGTGTCTTCGCATTGGAACCAGCCCGCGCGGGGGCAGCGTCCGGGCAGGCAGCCACCGGGGTCGGAGCGATCGATGGGGCGCTGGATGTCCTGCGTGCCGGGTTTTGGCTTACAGCGGCCTGCGCCCGCGCAGACATTGCCGGGCGTGCAGACGGTTCCGTCGGCGCATTGGGTCGAACCATGTGGCGCGCAGCGCAGGCCCCCAGTCATGCACAGCTGACCGGCGGGGCAACTGCGCCCGCCACCGCAGTAATTGCCGCCCAGCGGGATGCAATGGCCATCAAAGCTGCAGCTTTCACCCGCGCTGCAGCAATTGCTCGTACCGCATTGCAACTGCCCGGCGCGGCATTTGCCGAAACCCTGCGCCGATGCGGGCAGGGTCCAGCACGTCAGAAGCGCCAACCAGAACAGGGCAAGCAATCGGGTCATGTGGGCATGCTCGGGGCAGAACGCGCCACTGACAAGCGCTTATCGCCTTTCCTCCGTTCACTTAGAGTTTAGACTGGCGGGCATGGAATCGGTGTTTGACCCATATGCGGCGAAGGCCCTGCTGGAATGGCAGGTGGAACTGGGCGCGACGGATGCGATCTCGGATGCACCGGTGGACCGCTATGCCCTGGCCGAAAAGACGCCAAAGCCCAAACCCGCACAACCTGCGCAGACCCCGGCGATACCTGCAACGCGCGACCCGGTCGCAGTGGCGAAACAGGTGGCAAACGCGGCCGCGTCGCTTGACGATCTGAAAGCCGTGATGACGGCGTTCGATCTGTGTGAGTTGAAGAAGGGCGCCCGCCAGCTTGTCTTTGCCGATGGCACGCCCGGTGCGCGGGTGATGATCATCGGTGAGGCACCCGGACGCGACGAGGATCGCGAAGGCAAGCCGTTTGTCGGCCGTGCCGGGCAGTTGCTGGACCGGATGCTGGACGCAATCGGGCTGAACCGGACCGAATCGGTCTACATCACCAATGTGCTGCCCTGGCGGCCACCGCAGAACCGTGATCCCAAACCGGAGGAGATCGCAATGATGGTGCCGTTTCTGCAGCGGCATGTGGCGCTGGCCAAACCCGAGGTGCTGGTGCTGATGGGCAATATCAGCTGTCAGGCGGTGCTGGGCAAACGCGGCATCACCCGGCTGCGTGGCAAGTGGGATCAGGCGATGAACCTGCCGGTCATGCCCATGTTCCACCCCGCCTACCTGTTGCGCCAGCCGCAGATGAAGCGGCAGGCATGGGCCGATCTGCTGGACCTGAACGCCAAGCTCAAGGGGCATTAGATATGCGCATTCTGGCCTTTTCCGATCTGCATATGGCCCGCAACAGGGCTGCCGCGATTGTCGAGGCCAGCACCGGGGCGGACCTGGTGATCGGCGCGGGCGATTTCTGCAACATGCGGCAGGGTCTGGCAGAGGCGATGGAGATGCTGGCCGGTATCTCAGCCCCGCTGGTCATGGTGCCTGGCAACGCCGAAAGCGCTGAAGAACTCACCGGGGCTGCCCGCCACGGCGTCCATGTGCTGCATGGTCAGGCGGTCGAAGTGGATCGCCTGTCGTTGTTCGGGCTTGGCTATGGCGTTCCCCTTACCCCGTTCGGTGCGTGGTCCTGCGATCTGAGCGAGTCGGAGGCGACGGAACTGCTGGATCGCTGTCAGGAGACGGATGTGCTGATCACCCATTCTCCGCCCAAAGGGGTGGGGGATGTGACCTCGCAGGGGGATTCGGTCGGCTCAAGTGCCGTGCGCGATGCCATCGAACGGCTGCAGCCAAAACTGGCCGTCTGTGGCCACATCCATGACAGCTGGGGTGCGCGGGGCCGGATTGGACGTACTGAGGTCGCCAACCTGGGACCAGCGGTCAACTGGTTTGAGGTCGATGCATGATCGACCCGGTTGTGTTGCTTACTTTCCTGCCTGCAGCCATGGCACTGAACCTGACGCCGGGCGCGGATATGATGTTCTGTTTCGGTCAGGGGCTCCGGTCCGGCCCGCGCGCCGCGATCGCGGCCAGCGCCGGGATTTCGCTTGGTTCGCTGGTGCATGTGACGCTCGCCGGTCTTGGGCTGGGCGCAGCGGTGGCGGCGATGCCGTGGCTCTTTGACGTGATCCGCTGGGTCGGGGTTTTGTACCTGCTCACTCTGGCCTGGTCCGCCATTCGCAATGGTGCCACGCCGCCCGATGCGCCCGCACAACCGGCCAAACACGCGTTTCGTGACGGGCTGCTGGTCAACCTTACCAACCCGAAGGTGATCCTGTTCGTGCTGGCCTTCATCCCGCAATTCATTGATCCAACAGCTGGTCCGATCCTGATGCAGTTCATGGTTCTTGGCGCGGTGATCGCGCTGGGCGGCTTTGTCATCAATGCAGGTGTCGGGCTGATGGCGGGCGGGGCCAGCAGGCATCTTGTCGGCAACCGTCGCGCCGGGCGCATTCTTGGCTGGATCACGGGTGGTATCTTTATCACGCTTGCCGTGCGTTTGGCCGTTTTGGAAAGGGCATGACCACAGATGTCGCGCATTGACGAAAGCATGGAGTTTCATCCGGTCCGCATCGCCGTGCTGACCGTCTCGGATACCCGCGCTCTGGCAGACGACAAATCGGGGCAGACTCTCGTGGACCGGATCGAGGCGGCGGGCCATTTGGTGGCGGACCGCAAGATCCTGCCCGATGAGCGCACCGAGATCTCCGGCCAGTTGCGGGCCTGGGTTCAGGACCCGCAGATCGACGTCGTGATCTCGACCGGCGGCACCGGGCTTACGGGCCGCGACGTGACGGTCGAGGCGCACAGGGACGTCTATGAGAAAGAGATCGAAGCGTTTGGAACGGTCTTCACCATTATTTCGATGGAAAAGATCGGCACATCCGCCGTGCAGTCGCGTGCGACGGGGGGGGTTGCGGGGGGCACCTATCTCTTTGCGCTGCCGGGCAGTCCGGGGGCCTGCAAGGACGCCTGGGACGGCATCCTGCAAAAACAGCTCGATTACCGCCATCGCCCCTGCAATTTCGTCGAGATCATGCCCAGATTGGACGAACATCTGCGACGGAAGTAAACTCTTCGTACGTTCAAGGCTTTGCAGGCGTCGACAGGGTTGGCAAATCCATCAGGCCCGCTAACCTTTGGCAAGGCAGCGCAACGCCACCGGAGAAGGATGTAAGATGCGGTTTTTACGCCAGAGTCTGCTCGGCGTGTTCCTGGTGTCGATGACGCTGGCCCTGCTTCTGTATGCCGGCCATCTGGTGTTTGACGCGGTTCGCACAAGTCTGGCCGACAAGGCCCGGCCCATCGAGGTGCGCGAGCGGGTCTTTGCGGTCAATGTAGAAACCGCCGAGTTGCAGGATGTGATCCCGGTTCTTAAAGCCTTCGGTCAGGTTCAAAGCCGCCGCACGCTGGAATTGCGCGCCGCGGCGGGCGGGCGCGTGCTGGAACTGTCACCCGATTTCGAGGAAGGCGGCACCGTCCGCGCGGGTGCGGTGCTGGTGCGCATCGACCCGGCGGATGCCCAGACCGATTGGGACCGCGCCTCCTCCGACATGATGGATGCCGAGGCCGAAGAACGCGACGCCGAACGTTCCCTGCTTCTGGCGCGGGACGAATTGCAGGCGTCCATCGACCAGTCCGAACTGCGGGACAAGGCATTGCAGCGGCAGCTGGATCTGGCCGAACGCGGCGTGGGCACCGCTGCGGCTGTCGAATCGGCCGAGCTTGAAGCCGCCTCGTCCCGGCAGGCCGTGCTGGCGCGCCGAATCTCGGTCGCGCAGGCCGAGGCGCGGGTGGATCAGACCGAAACCCGCCTGATGCGCGCCCGCAGTGCCTTGTCGCTGGCCGAGCGCGATCTGCGGGAAACCACCGTGACCGCCCGGTTCGATGGCACGCTGAACGATGTCAATCTGGTCGAGGGGCGGCTGGTCTCGGCCAATGAGAAACTTGCCGAACTGGTCGACACCGACGCGCTTGAGGTGGCGTTTCGTGTCTCGACCGCGCAATATGCAAGGCTGCTCGATGACGAGGGCGACCTGATCGCGGCGCCCGTAATCGCCTCGCTGGAAATCACCGGGACCAACCTGACTGCGCGCGGCGTGATCAGCCGTGACAGCGCCGCCGCTGGTGAGGGTCAGTCCGGACGGTTGATCTTTGCCCGGCTGGAAGCGGCGCGCGGTTTCAAACCCGGGGATTTCGTCACCGTCGCGGTCGAAGAACCCGCGCTGCAAGCCGTCGCGCGCCTGCCGTCCTCGGCGCTGGATGCGGCCGGGACCGTGCTGGTTCTGGGCGCCGATGACCGGCTCGAGCTGCTGCCCGTCCGTCTGGTCCGCCGTCAGGGCGACGAAGTGCTGCTGCGCGGTGACGGGCTGGCCGGGCGCGAGGTGATTGTCGGACGCACGCCGCTGCTGGGGCCAGGGATCAAGGTGCGCCCGGTCCGCAGCGAGGCGCAGCTGGTTCCGGCGGCCTCGCTGCTGGAGCTCAGCGACGAGCGCCGCGCGCGTCTGGTGGCCTTTGTCGAAGGCAGCGATGGTATCCCGCCTGACGAGAAAGCGCAGGTTCTGGGGCAATTGGCGGAACTGCGCGTACCCGAAGATCTGGTGCTGCGGATCGAATCCCGGATGGGGGGATAACCCGCTATGGTCCGCGAGATCCCAGGTGCGGCAGGCGGGCTGCTCAGTTACTTCACCCGGCATCGCACGGCGGCCAACCTGTTATTGGTAGTGCTGCTGGTTCTGGGTGCGGCGGCGATCCCGAACATGCGGGCACAGTTTTTTCCCGATGTGATCATCGAAGATATGCGCATCAGCGTCGAATGGGATGGCGCAGGTCCAGAGGATGTGGACAGTGCCATCGTTCAGGTGATGGAACCCACCCTGCTGGCGCTTGACGGCGTCGCCGGGTCCGAGGCCCGGTCGCGCGAGGGGCGCGCCAACCTGACGCTGGAATTCGAACCGGGCTGGGACATGTCGCGCGCCTCGGACGATGTGCAGGCGGCCGTTGACGGGATCACCACGCTGCCCGAGGACGCCGAAGAGCCCAAGGTCCGGCGTGGCGGCTGGCGGGACCGGGTAACCGATGTCGTCATCACCGGCCCAGTCGAGCCGGCGCAGCTAGGCCTGCTGGCGGATGAGCTTGTCACGCGCCTCTTTGCGGCGGGCGTGGCACGGACCACCATTCGCGGTGCTGCAGCGCCGCGCACCATCATCGAAGTGCCGACGATGCAGCTGATCGCCAATGACATAACGATGGCGCAGATCGCTGATGCCATCGCGGGCGAAGTCGACACCAACCCGGCCGGAGATGTGACCGGCGCCAATGCCCGCGTGCGCACGGGGGTCCAGAAACGCGCGCCGGAAGATATCGAGGGGATCGTGCTGCGCTCCAACCCGGACGGCTCGAAACTGCTGATCAGCGATCTGGCCACCATCCGGGTCGAGGGGGTGGACCGCGAGCGCAGCTATTTCGTGGGCGACAACCCGGCCATGTCGATCCGCGTCGACCGAGCCGATGGCGGTGACGCGATCGAGGTGCAGCGTCAGGTCGAAAAGGTCGCCGCCGAAATGCAGGCCAGCCTGCCGCAGGGCGTGACGGTCGAACTGATCCGCACCCGGGCCGAGGCGATCACCGGGCGGCTGAACATTCTGGTCGATAACGGCCTCGTCGGGCTTGGCCTCGTTGTCTGCCTGTTGTTCCTGTTCCTGAATGCGCGCATCGCCTTCTGGGTGGCAGCGGGTATTCCGGCGGCGATGTTCGCGGCGATTGCACTGATGTATATTGGCGGTCTGACCATTAATATGGTCAGCCTCTTTGGCCTTATCATCACGCTGGGTATCGTGGTGGATGACGCAATTGTTGTGGGCGAACACGCCGATTTCCGCGCCCGGCGACTGGGCGAATCCCCTGTTGTCGCCTCGGAACGCGCCGCGCAGCGCATGGCAATGCCGGTTCTGGCGGCGACCCTGACCACGATCATCGCCTTCTTTGGCCTCACCGCCATCGGTGGGCGGTTCGGAGAGCTGATCCAGGACATCCCCTTCACCGTGATCGCCGTTCTGGCGGCCTCGTTGGTGGAATGTTTCCTGATCCTGCCCAACCACATGTCCCACGCCATCGCCCATTCCGCCAAAGAGCATTGGTATGACGCACCCAACCGCATCGTGAACCGGGGCTTCCGCTGGGTGCGCGACACCTGGTTCAGACCGCTGATGGGTTGGGTCGTGCAGGCCCGCTATGTCGTGATCGCAGGCGCGCTGGCTCTGCTTGCCGGCCAGCTTGCGCTGTTCATTCAGGGCGATGTGCAATGGCGCTTTTTCAACGCGCCTGAACGGGGCTCCGTGACCGGCAATATCGCGATGGTCGAGGGGGCGAGCCGCACCGACACGATGGCCATGCTGGCCGAGTTGCAGCGTGCCACGGATGCGGTCTCGGACCGGCTAGAGCGGCAATATGGCTGGTATCCGGTTGACTATGTCATGGTCGAGATCGGTGGCAATGCCGGTCGTGCCCTGTCGGGAATGGAGGGCAAGGAGACCGACCTCCTGGGCGGGCTTTCGATCGAACTGATCGACGCCGACCTGCGCCTTGACCAGGACGAGGTCCCCTATTCCAGCTTCCAGTTCATTGCCGAATTGCAGGAAGAGATCCGTCGCCACCCGCTGGCCGAAGTGGTCAGCTTCCGCGGCTGGCGGTCCGGGCCCGGCGGCGATGCGCTGGATGTGCAATTCTATGGCGCCGATGTCAGTACGCTGAAAGCGGCGTCCGAGGATTTGCAGGCCGCCGTGCTGCGCTACCCGGAAGTGTCAGCCGTCGAGGACAATCTGGCCTATGACAAGGAAGAGGTGATCCTGGATCTGACCGCGCAGGGACAAGCGCTGGGCTTTACCATCGAGATGCTGGGCCGGGCGCTGCGCAACCGGCTGAACGGGATCGAGGCGGCGACCTATCCCGACGGCCCGCGCAGTGCCGAAATTCGCGTCGAACTGCCCGAGAATGAGCTGACCGCCGATTTTCTGGAACGTACGCTGATGCGGTCACCCTCGGGCACCTATGTGCCGCTTGCCGATATTGTCTCGGTCCAGCAGCGGACCGGGTTCTCGACCGTGCGGCGTGAGAATGGCGTGCGGGTGATTTCGGTCACCGGCGATATCGCCGAAGATGATCCGGCCCGCGCGGCAGAAATCGAGACCGCCCTGCGTAGCGAAATCCTGCCCGAGATCGCCAGCACGCGGCAGGTCGAATGGCGGCTTGCCGGGCTGAGCGAGCAGGAGGATGAATTCCTCACCGACGCACGAACCGGCCTGATCCTGTGCCTGACCGGTATCTATCTGGTTCTGGCCTGGGTCTTCGGCAGTTGGACACGGCCTGTGGTGGTGATGGCGGTGATCCCCTTCGGCCTAGTCGGAACGATCTTTGGACATTACTTGCATGGTATTCCGTTGAGCATGTTCACGGTGGTAGGGCTGCTGGGCATGACCGGGATCATCATCAACGATTCAATCGTGCTGGTCACGACGATTGACCAATATGCCCAAGAGCGCGGTCTTGTCCCCTCGATCATCGAGGGCGCGGCGGACCGGTTGCGGCCGGTGATGCTGACAACACTCACCACGGTTCTGGGGTTGGCGCCGCTCCTCACTGAGGGTTCGCAGCAGGCGCAATTCCTGAAACCCACGGTGATCACGCTGGTCTATGGGCTGGGCTTCGGCGTTTTCATGGTGCTGCTGTTGGTTCCGGCTCTGATCGCGATTCAGCGCGATGTCGGGCGGCCCGTCAGCGCCCTGCGTCGCGCGCTGCGCAGTTCCGACCCGCGAATCCGCCTGGCGATTTTGGTCAGCGGAGTTGCAACGCTCGGCTGGCTGGTGCCTACCATGATCTGGCCGCTGGTCACCGGGACGCTGCCCGCGCCACTGGCGACGTTCACTGCCGGAGGCGGCGTGCGCAGCGGGCTGGTCCTGTTCTTTGCGGGCGCGCTGGTGATTCTGCTGCTAAGCTGGCTGGTATCGGCGCTTTATGCGGCGCGGCTCACCAGAACCCGCTCCTGAGCGCCAGCCCCAGCAGATCGGGCACGCGGGCGCTCATTGCCAGCTCTCCGGCCAGAACCGTCCGGGTATCGAACCATTGCGCGTCCGAAACGTCATCTGCGGCCTGAAGGGTCCCGCCGACATAGCGGCAGGCCACGCCGACCAGCAGGTAGTGCAGCTCGACATTGCCATCCTCGCCATGCTGCAACAGGTCCAGATTGGTCAGGTAGTCGATCGGCTCGGCATGGATGCCGGTTTCCTCGCGCAGCTCGCGCGTTGCCGCTGCAAGCACGGTTTCGCCCCATTCCACATGACCGCCGGGAAAGCCCCACAGCCCGGCATCGGGATTGTTGCGGCGTCGGGCCAGCAACACCTTGCCATCGCGCAGAACCACCGCCAAGGCCCCAATTCTGGGAACCTGTGTCATCCGGGTGCCGCCGGGCAGCCCTGAATGTCGACACTGTGTTTCGCACCCAGCACGGTGATCCGGATTTCGGACCGGTCCAAGGCCATCGGGCCGTTGCTGCTGGTGACGAATTCTGAAGTGGAGATCAGCGTGTTGCCCTGCCTGCGAGTTTCAGCCGGAGCGGCCCAGATCGCCGGATCGCCGGGTTCGAATATGGCAACCTCGGTGCCACCCGCTGATGGCATGGTGATCTGTGCCTCAATGCGCACGCCCTGAGTGGTGGGTTGCAGGCGGCAGGTGACCGAGGTGACACCGGCCTCTTTGCCGGAATAGGGCCGTTGCGCGAAGGCTGCGGCGATGGCCGGGTGGCGGCCCGCCTCGGCGTCGAGCTTGTGATCGAAATCGAGCGTGCTGGGAATGCAGACATCCTTGCAGATGCCAAGCTCCATTTCACCGCGCAGGCGCACCGGCTTGTTTGCGTTCCGGGGTGTGATCTCGACCGGCAGAACTAGCTGGTCGGTATAACCGATGCTGCGCAATCCGTTCTGGTCGTGGATTTCAGGGGTGGGCCAGGTAATGTCGATCCCGCCCAGATTGCGCGACGCCCCCCAGTCAAAGCGCGGCGGTATCCCCGCGTCGCCGGGCGCGCGCCAATAGGTTTTCCACCCGTCTGCAAGGGTCAGGCGCAGCGCCCCCAGATAGGTGCCCCGCTCGGTTCGCCCGCCGTCCAGCACATCAAGCTGCACGATATCGTCCATGTTTTGCGACAGCGCCGGGGTGGCTGCCAGCGTGGTGAGCAACAGGAGGGGGAACGCGTGTTTCATCATGGTTTCTACATGCGCTCTTGCCGGGGAAATTCCAACTCACGTTAAGGTCAGTGCCGGTAATTTCAACCCACACGTGCCGCTGCCCTTGCGTCTGGCCGCGGGCGGGGCCATTGTTGAATCAGCAAGGAGATTTGCCGGAACATGATGGACCTTACCGGACAGCTTCTGATCGCCATGCCGGGCATGGGCGATCCGCGTTTTGAACATTCGGTTGTCTTCATATGCAGTCATGGCGAAGACGGGGCGATGGGCCTGATCGTGAACAAACCCGCCGATCTGCGCGTTGCGGCCCTGCTGACGCAGCTGGACATTCCCTGCCAAATACCGGTTGTCAACGATACGCCGGTGCGGTTTGGCGGGCCGGTCGAAACCGCGCGCGGTTTTGTCCTGCATTCCTCCGACTATGACGCCAACCTTCATTCGATGAGTGTCGATGCCAGCTTCAGCATGACCGCGACGCTCGACATCCTCGAAGACTTGGCCAAGGGCACCGGCCCCGAGCGGAGCCTGCTGATGCTGGGATATTCCGGCTGGGGACCGGGACAGTTGGAGGATGAGATCGGCGACAACGGCTGGTTGACGGTTCAGGCCGACCCGGCACTGATCTTCGATATCGCCGATGATCGCAAATGGGAGGCGGCGCTAAAACTGCTGGGCATTGATGCGCTGACCCTCTCGGCCAGCGCCGGACACGCCTGACCTAGGTTTCGCGCGGCGCGGCGGCGCGGCGCAGGCGGTCGTTGATCGCCGCACCAAGCCCCTCCTGCGGGATAGCTGCAACCGCGATCGGTCGGCCGGTCTGATCCAGTTCGTGCAATGCCGCAAAAAGACGCGCCGCCGCTTCGACCAGATCACCCGATTGCGACAGGTTCAGATCGCAATCTATGTCGTCAAAGCCCAGCAGGATTTCCTCGCCGCGCCGGTCCGAGGCATTGAGCCGTACGCTGGAGGTTGGCGCATAGTGCGACCTCAACTGACCCGGTGCGGTGATCGCCTCTGCTCCGTCACGGGTCAGCGGCGCCACGCCAAGCACCTCAGCGATTTCTTCGGCGCTGATGCCGCCGGGGCGCAGCAGGGTGGGTTGATCGAACAGCCCCAGGATCGTCGATTCCAGCCCGACGGTGCAGGCGCCGTCATCCAGAATGGCCTCGATCCTCCCGCCCAGCCCGACGCTCACATGGGCGGCAGTGGTCGGACTGATCCTGCCAGAGGGGTTGGCCGAGGGCGCCGCAACCGGGCCGTCGAATGCGCTGAGCAGCGCCCGCGCCGCCGGGTGGGCAGGCACCCGCACCGCCAGCGTGTCGAGCCCGGCGGTGACCAGGGGGGATATGCCGTGCCCCTCAAGCAAAGGCAGCACCAGCGTCAGCGGACCCGGCCAGAACGCCGCTGCCAGCGCCTCGGCCTGATCGGACCAGGCCACGTAGCGCCGGGCGGCCTGCACCGAAGGCAGATGTGCGATCAGCGGGTTGAAGCTTGGCCGCCCCTTGGCCGCGTAGATCGCGGCCACGGCGTGATCATTGCCCGCGTCGCCGCCCAGCCCATAGACCGTCTCGGTTGGAAAGGCGACCAGACCGCCCGCCTGCAGGATCGCCGTGGCGCGGGCAATGTCGGCGGGCGCGGCGGACAGGGATTGGGTTTTTTTGTCCAACATTGTCGGTGACGCCGCGTTCCGGTTGCTTGCAATAGGGTGCCGGTTAGTTATTTACCAAGCCAAGTTCAATACAGAATTGGATCAGGCGCTGTCCAGCCGGTGCGGCAGGCGCGTCTTTTGTGACCGAGGTTCCCATGTCTTATACCGCCCCACTCTCTGATTTCGAATTCCTGCTTTACAACGTTGCGGGGCTGGACGGCATCGCCGCGACTGACCGGTTCGCCGATGCCGACCGCGACGTTGTCTCTGCCATCCTGAACGAAGCCGGAAAGATGTGCCGCGACGTGCTTGAACCGCTGCGCCGGGTGGGCGACCTGCATCCGGCAACGCTGGAGAACGGTGTGGTGCGGACACCTCCGGGCTTCAGCGATGGTTGGAACGCGATCGCCGAAGGCGGTTGGGTCGGCATCAGCAGCAATCAGGAATTTGGTGGCATGGGGCTGCCGTTGACGGTGGCAACCGTTGTGAACGAGATGATGAGCGCGGCCTGCCCGTCGCTGCAGATTGCGCCGCTGATGTCCCAAGGCCAGATCGAGGCGCTGGAACACCATGGTAGCGATGACCTCAAGGCGCTGTACCTGCCCAAGCTGATCTCGGGCGAATGGGTCGGGACCATGAACCTGACAGAGCCGCAGGCGGGATCCGATGTCGGCGCGCTCAGCGCCCGGGCGGAACCCAATGGCGACGGCACCTATGCGGTGAGCGGTCAGAAGATCTTCATCAGCTGGGGCGACAACGATTTTACCGAAAATGTCTGCCATCTGGTTCTGGCACGGCTGCCGGATGCCAGACCGGGCACCAAGGGCATTTCGCTGTTTCTGGTTCCGCGCAATTTGCCCGACGAAAACGGCGCGCCCGGCGTGGCGAACACCCTGAACGTGGTCTCGCTGGAGCATAAGCTGGGCCTGCACGGCTCGCCGACCTGCGTGATGCAGTATGACGGTGCCAAGGGCTGGCTGGTGGGCGAACCGCACAAGGGTATGGCGGCCATGTTCACCATGATGAACAACGCCCGCCTTGGCGTTGCCGGGCAGGGCATCGGGATCGCCGAAGGCGCCTATCAGCACGCGCTGGCATATGCGCAGGAACGCAAGCAGGGCCGCAGTACGCCGACCGGGACCATCCTCGACCATGCCGATGTCCGCCGCATGCTGATCGAGATGCGGGCCGATATCTTTGCCGCGCGCGCCATTATGCTGGCCTGTGCCGGGGCCATCGACATGGGCCGCGCCACCGGTGATGCGGACTGTATCGCGCGCGCCGCGTTCCTGACGCCGATTGCAAAGACCTTCGGTAGCGAGACCGGCATCCGCGTGGCCGAAACCGGCGTGCAGGTCCATGGTGGCATGGGCTTCATCGAGGAAACAGGCGCCGCGCAATTTTACCGCGATGGCCGGGTGAGCACGATCTACGAGGGCACCAGCGGCATTCAGGCGATGGATCTGGTGGGCCGCAAACTGATGGATGGTGGCGAGGCCGCCGCGCGCCTGCTGGACGAGATCGAGGATCACGCCGAACGCGCCCGCACCACGCTGCCCGATCTTGCCGGTCCGGTCTGGGAGGCCACGGAATCGCTGCGCGAGACCACCGAATGGCTGGTGGCTCAGGGTGACATGAACGAACGTTTTGCCGGTGCGTTGCCGTATCTGCGAGCCTTCGCCCGGGTGCTGGGCGCGCATTACCATCTGGTTGCGGCGCTGGCCGAACCCGAGGGTCCGCGCGCCAAGCTGGCACGGTTCTACATTCATGCGCTGCTGCCGGAATATACCGGCCTGCTGGTGCAGGCGCAGAATGGTGCGGCTGATCTGTTTGCGCTCAGCGCCGACGATCTGGCCGCCTGATGGACGGGTTGCCACCAGCCGGAATCCGGCACCCGTGGCAGGGCCCGCCCGCGCCGGGCGAAGCGATCGAGGTGGCGGAAGGCGTGTTGTGGATGCGCCTGCCGCTGCCGATGAAGCTGGACCATGTGAATGTCTATGCTCTGGATGACGGCGACGGATGGACGCTGGTCGACACCGGCTTTTCGTCCAAGAAGACCCGCGCGATCTGGCAGGGCCTGATCGACGGGCCGCTGGCGGGCAAGCCGGTGCGCCGGGTGCTGGTTACCCACCACCATCCCGACCACATCGGCAATGCCGGTTGGTTCCAGACCGAGTTTGATGCAGAACTGGTCACCACCCGCACTTCCTGGCTGTTTGCCCGGATGCTGACGCTGGATGTGCAGGAAACCTGGCCTGAGGAAACGCTCGATTTCTACCGCAGCGCCGGGATGGACGCCGAGATCCTCGAAGCGCGCATGGCGCAGCGCCCCTTCAACTTTGCCGACATGGTCTATCCGATGCCGCTGGGCTTCACCCGGATCAAGCAGGGTGGCCAGATTCGGATCGGCGGACGCGACTGGGACATCCACACCGGCAATGGCCACGCGCCCGAACATGCGACGCTGTGGAGCCGCGAGGGTGATCTGGTGCTGACAGGCGACCAGATCCTCAGTTCGATCAGCCCCAATATCGGCGTCTACCCGACCGAGCCGATGGCAGACCCGCTGGCCGAATGGCTGGAAAGCTGCGAGCGGCTCTCGGGGTTGGCGCGGCCCGGACATCTGGCGCTGGGCGGACACAAGCTGCCCTTCACCGGATTGCCCTTCCGGATGCGGCAGCTGATCGACAATCATCACAGCGCGCTGGACCGTCTCAAGGATCATCTGGATGTGCCGAAACCGGCCTCGGACTGTTTCCTGCCGCTGTTCAAGCGCAATATCGGCGAGGGCGAATACGGGCTGGCCCTGGTCGAAGCGGTTGCGCATCTCAACCATCTTTACCACATTGGAGCGGTCGAACGTGACCGCCGGGCCGATGGCGCCTGGCTCTATCAGCGCAAGGGGTAAAGCATGGGTGACCAGATCGAGACGGCGGCAGAAGCGATCGAAAGCGATGCGCTGCCGCGCTGCCACGAGGTACATGCCGATCCCAAAAGCCCGGCGCGGATGGATCAGGGACCGCACCCGGTGCCCGAACCCGCGCATAAGAAAAGCCCGGCGCAATGGGCCTATGAGCGGCTGATCATCTATATCCGCAATTTCGAGAAACAGCTTGATGCCAAACACGAGGTCGCCATGGGCTTTACCGGTGGCGACGCCGGCGTGCTGCGGATCGAGGGCATGGGCTATTACGACCCCGATATCGTCACGTTTTATGGCAGCGATGCGAGCGGTGCAAAAACCCAGCTGGTTCAGCATGTGAGCCAATTGAACGTGATGCTGCGCGCGCTGCCCATCCCCTCGGAAGAGGAACCGGCCAATCGCATCGGCTTCCGACTGGCCGCCGATCTGGAAAACAGCGCGGGCTGAGCGGTTTCACTTGCCCTCCGGGCCGTTGACCCATTCTATGAGGGCAACCGGACGGAGGGACAGATATGGCGCATTTGACCGCAGTGGTGCGGGCGTATCGTGATGCCTGGGCAAGGCGACGTATTTTTGTGCCGCTCTATGTGGTTCTGCGCCTGTTGACCGTTGCCCTGATCGCGCCGGGTGTGGCGCTCGCCATCAACCTTGCGGTCTCGTTGTCCCACCAATCCGCGCTGACCGATCAGGACATTGCGTTTTTCCTGCTGTCGCCAGTGGGTTTTATCGTCGGTGTGGTTGTTCTGAGCATCGTTCTGGTGGCCGAAATTCTGGGCTTTGCGGTCATGGCCGCTTGCTTGCGGGTCGAGACGGGCAACCTCTGGCAGGCGGGGTCGGTGGCGCTGCGGCTTGTTCTGGGCAAGCTGACGCGGCTGCTGGAATTTGCGCTGCGGCTGGTGTTGCAGGTGCTGCGGTTGGTCGTGCCGTTTGCGGCGATTGCCGGTTTCATCGCCTGGTGGGCGCTGACCGAATACGACATCAACTACTACCTGACCTTCAAACCGCCCTCGTTCCTGATTGCCGTCGGTTTGATCGGTCTGTTGGTTCTGGCCATGGTCTGGGTCCTGATCCGACGGCTGTCGGGCTGGGCGTTGGCGCTTCATATGGTGTTGTTCGAAGATCTGCGCCCCAAGGCGTCTTTTGCGGTGAGCGTGTCATTGATGCAGGGCAAGCAGACCGCGCTCAAGCTGCGGTTGGCGCTGTGGCTGATCGCGCGGGCCGCGATCGCCGCGCTGATCGCCGCAGTGGCAGGTGCGGCGCTGGGGCTGATGCCGGTGCCCGATGGCGGCGGGCTGACGCTGGTCTTGCGGCTGAGTATGGCGGTGGTTGTCCTCTGGGCGGTTCTGGGGCTTGTGCTGGCGGCCACGGCGCTGGGGGCGTTGGCGGTGCTGCTGGATGGGTATCTGGACCACCCGGTGCATCTGAAACCCCATCAGGGATCGGCAGGGCTGCGGGGCCGCCTGATCGCTGCGACCTGTCTGTCGGTGCTGGCGGTGATCGCCGGCGGCTGGGTCGGCAACACGGTTCTGGCGCGGGTACAGGATGACAAGCCGGTTGCGGTGATCGCCCATCGTGGCGCTGCCGGTCAGCGCCCGGAAAACACCATGGCCTCGGTACAAAAAGCCATTGAGGATCAGGCCGACTGGGTTGAGATCGATGTACAGGAGACCGCCGATGGCGTGGTCGTGGTTATGCATGACAGTGACTACATGAAGCTGTCCGGCGTCGACCTGAAGATCTGGGATGCCACGATGGGTGATCTTGATGGGATCGATATCGGCAGTTGGTTCGACCCGGCCTATGGCGAAGAGCGCACCCCGACATTGCGCGATGTTCTGGCCGCCGCGCGCGGCAAATCCAACGTTCTGATCGAGTTGAAATATTACGGTCATGACGTGGATCTGGAAAACCGGGTGATCGCCATTGTCGAGGAACTTGGCATGCAGGATCAGATCGCCACCATGTCACTGAAATATCAGGCGGTGCAGAAGATGCGCGAATTGCGCCCCGATTGGCGCACCGGTGTGCTGGCGGCGACCGCCATCGGTGATATGGCGGGGCTTGAGGGCAATTTTGTCGCGGTCAGCACCACGATGGCACGCCCCGGCCTGATCCGCTCGGTACAGGAGGCGGGCAAGGATTTCTATGTCTGGACGGTGAACGATCCGCTGGAAATGTCCAAGATGATTTCGCTGGGCACCGACGGGCTGATCACCGACGAACCTGCCCTGGCCAAAGAGGTGATCCGCATCCGGCAGGAATTGGGCCCGAGCGAGCGGGTGCTGTTGTGGTTTGTCGAGGAAATGGGTGTCGATCTGACACAGGGCAGCTACCGTGATAACAGCCCGTAACATCGCTTGCGGTTTCTGCCTATTGGCACTGCCAGTTTCCGCGCAGGACTTTGGCAAAGCGCTGGAAATGCCCGCGCATCGCACGTTGATGGAACTGCGCGCAACTGCCAAGCTGCGCCCGTTCGAAAGTGATGGCTGTTCCGGCGGACTGTCCAGTTCCTGGGAACTGGTCGCTGACACCTTCCCCGATTTCGAGGCAAGTTTTGAGGGCACCCCACCATGGGAGGCCTGCTGTGTCACCCATGACCGCGCGTATCACGATGCCTCCGGCGCGGTAGAGGCCGATCAGAGCCTTGCGGCCCGTCTGGTCGCCGATCAGGCCTTGCGCGCCTGTGTGATCGCCACCGGGGCTGAGCAGGAACATGCGCTCGCGGATCGGTATGATGTCTCGCAGGACACCGTGCGGCAGGCCTATGCGAATATCGCCGGGGCGATGTATCTGGCGGTGCGGTTTGGCGGCGGACCATGCTCTGGCCTGCCGTGGCGCTGGGGCTATGGCTATCCGGCCTGCGACCCCTTTGGCTGGACCACCCCTGCGCGCGATTGACGTGGTGACACGGGCCTGCGAATCCAGTATCCACCTGTTAAAACGCGAATAGGATAGTGACCCATGGCAGATCATAAACACGGCGAAATGGACATCAAGGATCAGACCGCGACCTTTGACGGGTTCGTCAAGTTCACCACCTGGACCGTTATCGTGATCCTCGCGATCCTGGTGTTCCTGGCCGTTTTCGCCACCTGATCCGGCAGGATTCCCCTTGTTCCGTCCGCTTTTTGCCTGCGCGGTGGCGCTGACGCTGGTCGGCTGCACCCAAAGCGCGCCCAATGCCGATCCGCAAACCATTGCGGCGGTGTCTTACCGCGATGCAGGGCCTGCCTACCTGACGCTCTACACGATGGTGAACAACCGCACCGGCGGAGGTGGCCACTCGTCCCTGATGATCAATGGCAGCGAGCGGGTGATCTTTGACCCGGCCGGATCGTTTCATGCCGATGTCGTGCCGGAATATAACGACGTGCTGTACGGGATCACCCCCGCGGTCGAGCAAGCCTATCGCGGCGCCCACGCGCGCAGCACCTACCACGTCGTGCGCCAGAAGGTCGAAGTGACGCCGGAACAGGCCGAGATCGCGCTGCAACTGGCCAAGCAGAATGGCCAGGTAATGGGGGCGTGGTGCTCCAATGCCACGGCGCGGCTCTTGCAGCAGGTGCCGGGGTTCGAGCAGATCGATGTCGTCTACCAACCCGTCAAGCTGCAGGAACAGTTCGAACAAATACCGGGCGTGGTGACCGACCGGTATTACGAGGACGACGATGAGGACCTGCAAAAAGGCCTGACCGAGGGCAATTCCGACCTGAACCAGCAGGCTCAGGGCTAGGCATCACCCCACCAGATAGAGCAGGCCGTAAAGCGTCGCGGCCCCGGCGAGAATGCCGGAGATTACGTTCTTGGTGATGTAGCCGACCGCCAACGCCATGCATGCCGCGCTCACATGGGCGATGTCCGGCTTGCCGTCCGTGGCGCTGGGCCAGACCACCAGCGGCGCGACCATGGCCGGGATGATCGCAGCCGCTGTATAGCGCAGATGCCGGAGCAGCCAGTCCGGCATGGCGCGGCCACCAACAAAGCCGATGAACACGAACCGCAGCGCATAACTGCCGATCGCAAGGCTGGCGATCACGATCCAGATCGTTGTCGGGTCGAGGGTTTTCATGTCGCGGCCCTCCGCCGTTCAAGGATCACTTCGCAGCGCGCGCCCGCCATCATCCCGGCACAGCCCGCGATCAGCAGCCCGAGGTTGAAGGGGACGGTGGTGCTCAGCAGCGCCACCACGATCGCGACCAGCGCCGCAACCACATGCGCTGTGGTCCGCAGCATGGGGCCGATCATGGCCAGAAAGGTGATCGGCAGCGCGAAATCCAGCCCCCAGCTTTCGGGTATACGTGTGCCGACAACCGCACCCAGATAGGTGGCGACAAGCCAGGCGGGCGTCAGCGGGGATACCACCCCAAAGAAGTACCGGATACGCTCCGACACCCGCATCTTTGGGTCTTTCTCGAATTGCATCATCGAACAGGCATAGCTTTGATCGATGGTGAAATAGGCCGCAAACACCCGCTGCCACAGCGGAGCGGCGCCCAGGTATGGCGTCAGCGAGGCCGAATACATCGCCACCCGCAAATTGACCGCGAGGGCGGACAGGATCGCCACGATGGTGGGCGCGTTGTCATTCAGCAGATGCAGCGCGGTGAACTGCGCGGCCCCGGCAAAGACGGTGGCCGAAAATGACATGGTCTGCACCACGCTCAGGCCCGCCTCGGTCGCCAGCACGCCAAAAAGCATGCCGAAGGGGACAGCCATTACGATAAAAGGCGACCCGTCGCGGAAACCTCTCCAGTAGTAGGATTTCGTGGTGGTGATTGCCATGATCCGATCCTAAGTTGGCCCAGACCGCAGTAACGGGCTTGCGAAAGGGTTGCAATTGGCCAGATCGGACAATGTCTCGGACTATATCATCGCCCCGGACCCCAAGGCGGCCCGCCTGACGCGATCGGTTGAGGGCGTCGACCAGAACGGCGCGTCCGAGGTCATTTCGGTGGTCGAGGAACGGCCCCTGACCATCTACCTCAACGCGCAGGAGATCGTCACCGCGATGACGATCGGGGACTATCCCGACTATCTGGCACTGGGATTCCTGCGCAATCAGGGCATGTTGCTGGACGATGACGAGATCACCGGGGTGGAGTATGACGAAGAGCTTGAAACCGTCGTGGTCAGGACGCAGCGTGAAACCTCTTACGAGGACAAGCTCAGGAAAAAGACCCGCACCAGCGGCTGTGCGGTGGGTACTGTCTTTGGCGACATGATGGAGGGGCTGGAGGGTGTTCGCCTGCCGCAGACCCCCCTGCGCACCTCGTGGCTTTATGAGCTTGCGTCGAAAATCAATCGCACGCCTTCGCTGTATCTGGAGGCCGGCGCCATCCATGGCACGGTTCTGTGTCATCAGAACCGCCCGCTGGTCTATATGGAGGATGTCGGTCGGCACAACGCGGTCGACAAGATCGCCGGATGGATGCTGTCCGAAGGCGTGTCGGCGCAGGACAAGATCCTCTATACCACCGGTCGGCTGACCTCGGAAATGGTGATCAAGACGGCGATGATGGGCATTCCGGTCCTGGCGTCACGCTCGGGCTTTACCGCCTGGGGGGTCGAGATCGCGCGCGAACTGGGCCTGACCCTGATTGGACGCATGCGCGGGCGGCGCTTTGTCTGTCTGGCCGGAGAAGGGCGGCTGGTGCGCGATATCGACCCGTCCACCGTGCCCGTCGAGGATAAGAAGCATCGTCGAAAGAGCGCAGAGTGATGGCAGGGGACGACGCATCATGAAACAACCGCTCGGCGTCATATTGGCCGGGGGGCAGGCCACACGGATGGGCGGTGGCGACAAGGGGTTGTTATCCTTGGGCGGCACCACCCTGCTGGACAGGGTGATCGAGAGGTTGGAACCGCAGGTCAGTGGGTTGGCGCTCAACGCCAATGGCGATCCGGCGCGGTTTGCCACGCTGGGCCTGCCGGTTCTTGGCGACAGTATCGACGGGTTTGCCGGTCCATTGGCGGGAGTGTTGGCCGGGATGGACTGGGCCGCCGGGCAGGGTGCCGAGACCATCGTGACGGCAGCGGCGGACACGCCGTTTTTTCCCTGCGATCTGGTGCCGCGCCTGTTGCTGGCCGCCGAAGGGATGCAGCACCCGCTGGCACTTGCCGCGACGCCCGACCCGAAGCGGGGCATCGCGCGCCAGCCGACATTCGGGCTGTGGCCGGTCGCGCTGCGCGACGATTTGCGCGCGGCACTGGCGGGGGGATTGCGCAAGGTCGTGCTCTGGACCGAGGAGCATCAGGGGCGCGAGGCGCTGTTCGAGACGGGCAGCATTGACCCCTTCTTCAACGTCAATACGCCCGAGGATCTGGCCCGGGCCGAACAAATGCTGGAGCGCGGATGAAGATCTATGGCGTCACCGGCTGGAAGAACACCGGCAAGACCGGGCTGATGGAGCGGCTGGTGGCCGAGATCACTCGCCGGGGCCATTCCGTCTCGACCATCAAACACGCCCATCACGCGTTCGACGTGGATCAACCCGGTCGCGACAGCCATCGCCACCGTGTGGCGGGCGCGCAGGAGGTGCTGTTGGCCTCTGCCCATCGCGTGGTGCTGATGCAGGAGTTGCGCGGCGCGCCAGAACCCGCGCTGCCGGACCTGCTGGCGCGGCTCTCACCGGTCGATCTGGTGCTGATCGAAGGCTACAAGCGCGAACCACACCCCAAGATCGAAGCGTTTCGGGCAGCGGCGGGCCATACCTTGATCGCACCGGGTGATCCCGCCATCCGGGCGGTGGCGAGCGATTGCGCGTTGGAGGTCGACCGCCCGGTCTTCGATCTTAACGATACCGAAACGATTGCCGATTTCATCCTCTCCGAGGTCGGGCTGTGACACCGTTCCAGACCATCGCGATGGTCGACTGGTCGGGTGGCAACGACACCGGGCCGAAACCGCGAAAGGATGCGATCTGGGCCTGCATCGCCCGTGCCGAGGCTCGCGAAGACCCCGTCTATCTGCGCACTCGGCATCTGGCGGAAGACTGGCTTGACGATCTGATCGAAACCGAGCTGGCGGCCGGTCGCCGCCTGATGTTGGGCTTCGATTTCCCGTTTGGTTATCCTGCGGGCTTCGCACGGGCGATTGCCGGCACCGACGATCCGCTGATCCTCTGGGACTGGTTCGCGAACCGGATCGAGGATGCGCCCGATCGCAACAACCGCTTTGATCTGGCGGGCCAGATCAACCGCGGCTTTGGCGGGCAGGGACCGTTCTGGGGCAATGGCCTGAAACGCGACATCGCCGGATTGCCGCGTAACAAGCAGGTCTACCGTAATCCGTTCCCCGATCGCCGTGCGGTCGAGCACCTGGCAAAGGGCAGCTTCACCTGCTGGCAGATGTCGGGGGCGGGCGCGGTCGGCGGGCAGGTGATGATGGGATTGCCGGTGCTGGCCCGGCTGCGCCACCGCTTTGCCGGGCAAATCGCGGTCTGGCCGTTCGAGGCGCTGGACAAACCCGTTGCCTTTGTCGAAATCTGGCCCTCGCTGACGCTTGGCGCCTCTCCGGCGGACAGGATCAGGGACGCCTGGCAGGTCGAACGTGTCGTGCGGCAGATTGCGGGGTTGCCGGTGGGTGAACTGGCACAGAAGCTGACGGTAGAGGCACCAGAGGAGGGGTGGATATTGGGTGTGGACCAGAACCAGAGCACGATAACGCCCCCACCGCTGCGAAACGATTGCTTCGCGCTGCCCGCCGGGGTGAACTGGACGCCGGTTGACGAGGCTCTGGCACTGCTGCGTGACCGGCTCAGCCCTGTCGCGCCCATCGAAGAGATACCGGTCACCGAAGGGTTGGGTCGTGTTCTGGCCGAGGATTGCGTCGCCCTGCGCGCGAACCCGCCACAGGCCAATACGGCGGTCGACGGCTATGGGTTCTCGGGCGGGCTGCCCGAGGGTGTGCATGTTCTGCCACTGGTCGAGGGGCGCTCGGCGGCGGGCGCGTCGTTCGGGGGGGTGGTGCCCGCAGGCCATGCAATCCGCGTGCTGACCGGGGCCACCCTGCCCGACGGGGTCGACACCATCGCCCTGCAAGAGGATGTCACGGTCGAGCCGGGCAGGATCGCCCTGAACGGGCCGCTCAAACCGGGCGCGAATGCACGGCAGGCTGGCGAAGATGTGGCGCGGGGCGACATTGTTCTGACAGCGGATCGCGTCCTGAGTGCCGCTGATCTTGCACTGGCCACGGCCGTTGGAATCGCGCGCCTGCGGGTGCGAAAACCGCTGAAAGTTGCGGTTCTGTCCACAGGCGACGAATTGACCGAACCGGGTGAAGATGCCGGGCAGGACGGGATTTATGATGCCAACCGCCCCATGCTGCTGGCCGCCCTGCGCGCCTTCGGACACGAGCCGGTGGATATGGGCTGGGTCGGTGATGATCGCGCGGCGCTGAAACAGCGTCTGGACGATGCCGCGCAGGCGGCGGATGCGATCCTGACCAGCGGTGGGGCCTCGGATGGGGACGAAGATCATATGTCCGCGCTCTTGCGTGCGGCGGGCGCGATGCAGGAATGGCGCATCGCGATCAAGCCGGGACGGCCGCTGGCGCTGGGATTGTGGGGCGGTACGCCGGTCTTTGGGCTGCCGGGAAACCCGGTGGCGGCTTTGGTATGTACCTTGATATTTGCCCGACCGGCCTTGGCGCAACTCGCCGGGGCGGGGTGGCCCAAGCCACAGGCATACGACCTGCCCGCCGCGTTCGAAAAGCGCAAGAAACCGGGCCGCCGCGAATATCTGCGCGCCCGGGTTCGCGAGGGCCGGGTCGAAGTCTTTGCTTCGGAAGGGTCGGGCCGGATAAGCGGGCTGAGCTGGGCGGAGGGGCTTGTGGAACTGGGCGACGGTGCCTGCCACATCAGGCCCGGTGACCCGGTTCGCTACATTCCTTATGCCAGCTTCGGCCTCTGAGGCTTTTCGGGAAGGGCCTAGTCGAAGGTCCCCGCAACCCGGCCTAACAGCATAAAGGCCCGCGCGGTGCGAGTGTCGCTCAGGGCTGAGATTTCCGCGTCGCTTGCATCCGGCTCAAACTCGGTGAACATCTGGTCAAAGCGGCGCAGGAAGTGATGCGCAGCGTCGCGAAAGATCGGGTCCTGCTTCATCCGCCCCGAGGTCAGCGCCAGTGACGAGCGGTCGCGCACACCACCCAGCGACGCCACCGCGCGACCCCGTGTGCCCTGCGCAAACTGTCGCCAGATTTCAGGCCTGGCCATGTCGGGGCGCAGATCATCCATATAGATACCTTCCTGGCTGAGCAGGGTCAGAACATCCTGCGCAGCCTGGATCAGTTGAGCGGATTGACGGTTTTTCAACGCCCGTCGCAGCGCGGAGAAACCTGCCGTGTCGTCGGCGCTTTCGGGGAAGTTCAGCGCGTGGATGAAATCCCCGCGCGGCAGTGGTGGGCGCAGATCCTCAGGGGAGCTGCCAAGGGCCAGCGTCGCCTGCTCGTCGGGCTCGGTCGGGGCGGGTTCGGCCTCGGGTTCGGGCTCGGTCGGGTCCGAGGCCCGCCGCTTGGTCGAGAAGGTCGCCAGCGTGGATTCGGTTTTCTTGGCGGTCTTGACGATTTCATCCAGCTTGCGCGTCACGGACGGCTCGGAACTGATCGCCGCATTCTGCTGCTGGCTGACATAGGCGTTGCGGATCGCGTCGATCGCGGCCTGCAGGCGCTGGCTTTCCTCGCGCATCACCCGGCTTGCCCGTGCCGCCATCGCGGCCACCCAGATCATTGCCACCGGCATGAAAATCGCCAGCATGGTGACAAACATGCTGACGCCGCCAGCGTTGGCCCCGTCCACCGGCACGACCACAAAGAAGATCACCGAGATCGTCAGCCAGGCGATGCTGAGTGCAAGCGCGGCAATCTCGATCCCCGAAACCGAGGGCCGCTGCGGCGGTCGGTCATAAATCCCCAGTGGGGTGGGACGTGACGTTTTAGCGCCGGGTGTCTTGCCGGTCATGGGATCGCTCCGTCAGGCGTAGGCGACTTTGAGAACCTCGTAGGCCCGCTCGCCGCCCGGGGTGCGGACCTCGACACTGTCGCCCTCTTCCTTGCCGATCAGTGCGCGGGCGATGGGCGATTTGACGTTCAGCAGACCGGCCTCGATATTGGCCTCATGCTCGCCGACGATCTGCCAGGTCTTTTCCTCGTCGGTGTCTTCGTCGACCAGTGTCACCGTGGCGCCGAACTTGATCGCGCCGTTCAGCTTGGCCGGGTCGATCACATCGGCAAGCGAGAGCACCCCTTCCAGCTCCTTGATGCGGCCCTCGATAAAGGACTGCTTTTCGCGCGCGGAATGGTATTCGGCATTCTCCGACAGGTCGCCATGTTCGCGGGCTTCGGCGATGGCTTTGATGATGGCCGGACGCTCAACGGATTTGAGCTGCTTGAGTTCACTTTCCAGCGCGGCGAACCCGGCTGGTGTCATCGGGATTTTTTCCATGGTCGTCTTGCCCGCACACTACAAATTGAGTCGCCCCGTCGCGCAGAGCGCCGGGGCGACAGAAAGGGTCGGCGTTTACCTGACCCAAACCGGGGGTGGATTGCAAGGGCGCAATGCCCGGTTGCGGGCGGATTGCAGCCTATTTGTAGGACACGACCTCAAATTCGACGCCGTTGTCATCGTCGAAATAGAACCGGTTGCCCGGCTCGTAATCGGCGTGGTTTTTGGGGGCGAACCCTGCGGCGATAACGCGCGTCTCGATCGCTTCCAGATCGTCGACGACGATGCCCACATGGTTCAGCCCGCCGATCACGTCATAGCTGCGCTCGCCGGATGGCGACGCGCTGGGCGGGGTATAAAGCGCCAGATAGCTCGATCCGGTGCCGACATGCACCGTATATCCGCTGTCCATCGCCGCGCCCTCCCAGCGGATTTTCCAGCCAAACACGGCCTCCATCCATGCGGCGGTGGCCTTTGGGTCGGCGACGGTGAAATTGGTGTGTTCAAGCGTGGCGGTCATCTGCGGACTCCTATGAATTTCATTGCCACGGTCCACAATAATTTCTAAACCTAACTTTAGGTCAAGCAAATTTGAGGAGCAAAATGGCAGTATCAGAAGGGTTGCCGATCGGAGCGCTTGCCGGGCGGACCGGGCTCGCCGTATCGGCCATTCGCTATTACGAGGCGCAGGGCCTGCTGAAACCCTGGCGCAATGCCGGCGGGCAGCGGCGCTATCAGCGCGCCGATATCCGCAGGCTCAGCTTCATCATGATCGCACAGCAATTCGGTCTGTCACTGCCCGACATTCGCGAGGTTCTGGCAAGCCTGCCCAACAACCGCACCCCAACGCCCAAGGATTGGGCGCGGATCGGGGCCGCGCTGCGAGGGCATCTCGATGCGCGAATCGATACTTTGCTGCGTTTGCGCGACAATCTGGATGGATGCATTGGTTGCGGATGCCTGAGCCTGCCGAAATGCAAGCTGTATAACCGTGACGATATCGCGCAAAGCAAGGGAACCGGGCCCAGATATTTGCTTGGGGATCGCCCGGATGTCTGAATCTGCCGCAATGCAGCGGCATTACGCCGTGTTCCGATTGACCAGCAGGTCATTCAACAGGTAATCAGCCTCGAAACAAAGTTGCGCCCGAGGCGCGAGTTCGGACAGGAACCAAGGAGCCTGCTATGGCCGAGATTGAACGCGAAGCGATGGAATATGACGTGGTGATCGTCGGTGCTGGCCCTGCGGGTCTGTCGGCAGCGATACGTCTGAAACAGCTGGATGCGGACCTGGATGTCGTGGTCCTTGAAAAAGGCTCGGAAGTGGGCGCGCATATCCTGTCCGGTGCGGTGCTTGATCCCTGTGGCCTGGACGCTCTGATCCCCGACTGGAAAGAAAAAGGCGCGCCGCTGAACGTGCCGGTCGAAAAAGACAATTTCTACATGCTGGGCGAGGCGGGCAAGATCCGCGTGCCGAACTGGCCGATGCCGAAGCTGATGAACAACCACGGCAATTACATCGTCTCGATGGGCAATGTCTGCCGCTGGATGGCCGAACAGGCCGAAGAGATGGGCGTCGAGATCTTCCCAGGCATGGCCTGTTCCGAAGTGGTTTATGGCGACAAGGGCGAAGTGAAGGGCGTGGTGGCTGGCGAGTTCGGCAAGAACCCCGACGGCACGCCGGGACCGGGCTATGAGCCGGGCATGGAACTGCACGGCAAATATGTCTTCCTGGGCGAAGGCGTGCGCGGCTCGCTGTCCAAGGAAGTGATCGCCAAATACGACCTGTCTGCGGGCAAAGAGCCGCAGAAATACGGCGTCGGCATGAAGGAAATCTGGGAGATCGACCCGGCCAAGCACAAAGAGGGCACGGTCACCCACACCATGGGCTGGCCGCTGGGCAGCAATGCCGGGGGCGGCTCGTTCATCTATCACCTGGACAACAATCAGGTCTATGTGGGCTTTGTGGTGCACCTGAACTACAAGAACCCCTACCTGTTCCCCTACATGGAATTCCAGCGCTTCAAGCACCATCCGATGGTGGCCGAACTGTTGGAGGGCGGCAAGCGCGTTGCCTATGGCGCGCGGGCGATTACCGAAGGTGGGCTGCAGTCGATGCCCAAGCTGGTTGCGCCCGGTGTGGCGCTGCTGGGCTGTTCGGCGGGTATGGTCAACGTGCCGCGCATCAAGGGCAACCACAACGCGATGCTCAGCGGCAAGGCGGCGGCCGAAGCGGCCTATGACGCGATCAAGGCAGAGCGGTCGGGAGACGAACTGTCGGCCTATGAGACCGACGTACGCGATGGCGCGATCGGCAAGGACCTCAAGAAGGTGCGCAACGTCAAGCCGATGTGGTCGAAATGGGGCCTGCTGCCCTCGCTGGCGCTGGGTGGGCTGGACATGTGGACCAACACCGCCGGGTTCACGTTCTTCGGAACGCTCAAGCATGGCAAGAACGACGCAGAAGCCACCGAAGAGGCCAGCAAGCACAAGCCGATCGACTATCCCAAGCCCGACGGCAAGCTGTCCTTCGACCGGTTGACCAACGTATCGTTCGCGATGACCAACCATGAGGAAAGCCAGCCCTGCCACCTGCAGCTGGCCGATCCGAATATTCCGCTGGCAGTCAACCTGCCGAAATTCGCGGAACCGGCGCAGCGCTACTGTCCGGCAGGGGTCTATGAGGTCGTCGAGGAAGAGGGCAAGGACGCGCGCTTTGTGATCAACTTCCAGAACTGCGTTCACTGCAAGACCTGCGACATCAAGGACCCGAGCCAGAACATCAACTGGGTGACACCGCAGGGTGGCGACGGACCGAACTATCCCAATATGTAGGCAGAAAGCCGGGCAATGGCGCGCTCGTGAAGCGCGCGCCATTGCCTCTTGCCTCGCGAAACCTTAACTTGTCTGCCGAACAACGATAAAAGGCAGGCGGTTTCGTGTATTCCTTCCTTCGACCGGCGGCAGGTGCCGCCTTTGTGCTGACCCTGATGGCATCGCAGGGGCTTCTGGCTGATTCCGGTGCGGGCGCATACCTTGCCGGGCGTCAGGCGGTCTATGAAAAAGACTTCGAGGTTGCCGCGCGCTACTACAGCCGCGCCTTGTCCGAAGACGTGCAGAACCCCGCATTGATGGAACGGGTCGTCCAGTCGAAACTCGCGCTGGGCGATGTGGATGGCGCACTTCCCGTGGCGCAGCAGATCGAAGAGGCGGGCCTGCGCAGCCAGTCGGCCCATATGGCCGCCGTTGCCGGGCTGATCGCCGATGAGGATTACGAAACCCTGTTGGAGCGCGAACCCGAGAAGCTGGGCGTCGGCCCGCTGATTGACGGGTTGCTGGCGGGCTGGGCGCATCTGGGCACCGGTGCCGCCGCAAAGGCGCTTGCGCAGTTCGACAAGGTGGCGGCGCAGGATGGCCTTCAGGGCTTTGCGCTTTATCACAAGGCGCTGGCACTTGCGTCGGTCGGGGATTTCGAAGGGGCCGAAGCCCTGTTCGCGGACCATGACGGGCAGTTGACCACCATTTCGCGTCGCGCTGCGATTGCACGGGCCGAGATCCTGTCGCAACTTGACCGCAATAGCGACGCGCTGGCGATGTTGGCGGACGTATTCGGGGCTCGTACCGATCCCGGCCTGGATCACCTAATCGAACAACTTGAGGCGGGCGAGCGGCTGCCCTTCTCGATGGTGCGCAACGCCAAAGAGGGCATGGCCGAGGTGTTTTTCACCATCGGCGCGGCGCTCAATGGCGAGGCTGCGGATGACTATGCGCTGATCTATATCCGCACGGCCAGCTATCTGCGCCCCGGCCACATCGATGCGCTGCTGCTGTCGGCCGATCTGCTCGAGGATCTGGGCCAGTTGGATCTGGCGGTCGAGCTATACAAGAAAGTGCCCTCGGACAGCCCTGACCATCATGCCGCCGAACTGGGCCGTGCCGAGGCATTGCGCCGTTCGGCCAAACCCGATGCGGCGATCGAGGTGTTGGAGCAGCTCTCGGTCGATTATCCGGATCAGCCGATGGTGTTTTCCTCGCTGGGCGATCTGTTGCGGCAGGAAGAGAAATACGAGGCCGCTGTGGCAGCCTATGACCGTTCGCTGGACTTGACCGAGGCCGACGATCCGGGGCTTTGGTTCGTGCTCTATGCGCGCGGGATTTCGCATGAGCGGCTCGATCACTGGGAAGAGGCCGAGGCGGACTTTCGCAAGGCGCTGGACCTGAACCCCGATCAGCCGCAGGTGCTGAACTATCTGGGTTATTCGCTGGTCGAGAAGCAGACCAAACTGGACGAGGCACTGGATATGATTCAGCGCGCCGTCGCCGGGCGCCCCGATAGCGGGTATATCGTCGACAGCCTGGGCTGGGTCCTGTTCCGCCTGGGCCGCTATGACGAAGCGGTGGGCCATATGGAGACGGCGGTGGAGCTGATGCCCATCGACCCGGTCGTCAATGACCATCTGGGTGATGTCTATTGGGCCGTGGGCCGCACACGAGAGGCCGAGTTCCAGTGGAAACGGGCGCTGTCCTTCATCGACCCCGCCGACACCGATGGCGAGGCCGACCCCGAACGCATCCGGCGCAAGATCGAGGTCGGTCTGGACGCGGTTCTGTCCGAAGAGGGTGCCAAGCCGCTGCAAGTGGCCAATGACGGTTAGGGCCTTCGCCCCCGCCAAGATCAACCTGACCCTGCATGTGACCGGCCAGCGCGACGACGGCTATCACCTGCTGGATTCGCTGGTCGTGTTTGCGGATATTGGCGATTATCTGGAATTCATCCCCGGACCGGCGCTGTCCATCACTGTCACTGGTGAACACGCCGAGGGTGTCCCGGCGGATACACGCAACCTGGTCTGGCAGGCGGCGCAGGCAGCCAGTTGGACGGGAGAGGTGCGTCTGGACAAGGTTCTGCCGCATGGCGCGGGGATCGGGGGCGGTTCGTCGGATGCGGCCACGACCTTGCGGGTCTTGTCTGAACTCGGGGCCGAAATCCCGTATGAACTGCCCGCGTCGCTGGGGGCGGACGTCCCGGTCTGCATGGCGGCAAAGGCCGCGCGGATGCAGGGAATTGGCGAACAGATCACGCCCGTCAGACTGCCACCCCTGCCGGCGGTGCTGGTCAATCCGGGGGTGCCGGTGCCCACAGGCGCGGTGTTCGCGGCCCTCGCCTCACGCGAGAACCCGGCAATGGTGACTGATCTACCGAAGTTTGAAACAGTCGAAGAATGCGCCTTTTTGCTTGGCACTCAACGCAACGATCTGGAAAAACCGGCTGTGGGCATAGCGCCCGAAATCGCGCTGGTTCTTGATGAGCTGAGCGCGACCACCGGTGCCCTGCTGGCACGCATGTCCGGTTCCGGATCAACCTGCTTTGCGCTCTATCCCACCAAGAAGGCCGCCCATTTCGCAGCCCATGAGATCGGCGCGGCGCATCCCGGCTGGTGGTGCCGCGCGGTTGAACTCAGTTGAGCCGCGAGACCACGTAGTCGGTCAGATCGCTCAGCAAGTGGCGGATTTCGCAATCCGGCAACACGTCCAGCGCAGCCTTGGCCTTGTCTGCCCAGCGGTTTGCATCCGCGCGCGTAGCCTCAAGCGTGCCGTATTTGCCCATCAGCGCCAGCGCATGCTCCAGATCGCCCTCTGACTGACGGCCCCGTTCGATGGTGCGCTGCCAGAAGGCGCGTTCCTCTTGGGTGGCTTGCGCCACGGCCTTGATCACCGGCAGGGTCAGCTTGCGTTCGCGGAAATCGTCCCCGACATTCTTGCCGGTCGCTGCGGCATCGCCCTGATAGTCCAGCAGATCGTCGGCGATCTGGAAGGCCACGCCCAACGCATCGCCGAAGTCGAAAAGCGCCTGCACCTGCGCTTCCGACGCGCCCGAAATCACGCCGCCCACCTCGGTCGCAGCCGAGAACAGCGCCGCGGTCTTGCCGCGCACCACCTGCAGATAGACCTCTTCGCTGGTGGCCAGATTGCTGGCCGCGGTCATCTGCAGCACCTCGCCCTCGGCGATGGTCGCGGCCGCATTGGCCAGAATGTCCAGAACCCGCAGAGACTCGGTTTCAACCATCAACTGGAAACTGCGCGCAAACAGGTAATCGCCCACCAGAACCGAGCTTTTGTTATCCCACAGAAGATTGGCGGTCGGGCGTCCGCGCCGCTGGCCGCTTTCGTCGACCACATCGTCATGCAGCAGGGTCGCGGTATGGATGAACTCCACCGTTGCGGCCAGCTTGATATGATGGTCGCCGGGATAGTCAAACAGCCGTGCAGCCGCCAGCGTCAGCATCGGTCGCAGACGCTTGCCGCCCGCTTCGACCAGATGCGCGGTGACCTCGGGGATGCGCGGCGCATGACGCGACGCCATCCGCGCCCGAATAAGGGTGTTCACCCCCTCCAATTCGGTTTCCAACAATTCGGCCAACCGCTCATGCGGTTTAGAGATAGTGGCGCTGTCCATCACACCCCCGTTTGCAAGGCTCGACATTGGTCTCGCCTTGCCCTTACATCCTGCTCTATGAAAGAACTTCTGCGCAGCACCGATCCGACCATCATGGCATTCGCAACCGCCCTTCTTGAGGGCGAGGGTATAGACTGCTTTCAGATGGACGTAAACATGAGCATCCTCGAAGGTGGCATCGGAATTTTCCCGCGCCGGATGATGGTGCGCGAGGCGGATTACGATCGCGCTATCCGGGTGATGCAGGACAACGACATCCCGCTGGGAAAATGACCCGTTTCACCGAGCAGGAGCTGAGCTGCGACGCCTTTCTGGGTGGAAAATTACATCTTTTTCAACCACTTAAGGGCTATCGCGCAGGTGTTGATCCGGTGTTTCTTGCGGCCAGCGTCCCGGCGCGGCCGGGACAGGCGGTTCTTGAACTGGGCTGCGGGGCGGGGGCGGCGATTCTTTCGTTGGCCGCAAGGGTGCCCGATCTGGGGCTTTGCGGTGTCGAAATTCAGCCCGCCTATGCCGACCTAGCGCGGCGCAATGCCGCGTATAACCACCGCGCGCTTGAGGTGGTCGAGGGGGATCTGTCCACGCTGCCCGCCAACCTGCGGGAACGCCAGTTTGACCATGTGCTCGCCAACCCGCCCTATTTCCGCGACGGGGCCCACAGCCCTGCGCGTGACGCGGGTCGCCGCAGGGCGCTGGGGGAAGAAACGCCGCTCACGCTCTGGATCGATACAGCCGCGCGTCGTCTGATATCGCGCGGGTATCTGCATATGATTCAACGGGTTGAGCGGTTGCCGGACATGGTGTCCGCCTGCGGGGGCCGGTTGGGATCGCTTGAGGTATTGCCGCTGGCTGCCCGCACCGGTCGGCCCCCCGATCTGATCATCCTACGTGCCCGTAAGGGGGGCAGGGCCGATTTCCGCTTGCACGCCCCGCTGATTCTGCACGCGGGTGACCGGCATGAGCGCGACGGCGAAAGCTACCGCCCCGAGATACAGGATGTGCTGCGCAACGGCGCCGCCTTGCGCTGGCCATAGGCGAAGATCGGCGAAAGCACACAATTCCTGATAAAAACCGTGCGCATGCAGCGTGACAGACGCGAAAGGATATGCTCATATCGTTCGGCAACTAATTCAGAGGAGGATTGCTATGAGCCTGAGTGCGCACCTGACCGAACTGAAGAAGAAGCATGAACATCTCAGTCATGAAGTCGAACAAGCGCAGCGTGCACCAGGAAGTGACGGGCTCCACCTGTCTCAACTGAAGAAAAAGAAACTGAAGCTCAAGGAAGAGATTGAACGACTGTCCGCCTAAGCGGACAGGCTGGCGCGCGCCGCAATCAGGGCTCCGCCAGTGACCAGTGCGGCCGCGATTGCCAGAGCCCAGGTCGGCTCGGCAATCCCGGTCAACACAAGGACGGCGGTAGACAGGATCGGCGCTGCGTATGAGCTGGTGCCGAGCAATTGGATGTCGCCGCGCTTGATCCCGATATCCCAGACATAAAATGCAAGTCCAACGGGGCCGAGGCCAAGTGCTGCGACTGACAACCAGCCGGTTGTGCTCTGCGGCCATACTGTCTCCTCAAGTGCGAAATGCAGCCCCCAGGATGCGATGGCGGTGATCACGCAGAACACCGCAACCGAACTGGTGGGCGTGTCGCCCAGGCGCCGTGACAGCACCGAATACCCCGACCAGGTGAGCGCGCAGAGAAAGGCCAGCCCGTACCCTGCCAGAAATTCCACCTGAAACCCCGAGCCGGTCCCGCTTGCGATGATCAGCGCCGCGCCGGCAAAGCCGATCAGGGCCCCCAGCAGGTGCCCCGGGCGCAGGTGTTCGCCGGGCAACAGGCCGGAAAACAAAACGATCAGCAGCGGCCACATATAGGCGATCAGCCCGGCCTGCGCCGCCGGTGCCAGCCGCAAGGCGGAGAAATAGAGCGCGTGATACCCGAACAGGCCAACCGCACCGAACAGGAAGATCTTCGGCGGCACTGTTCGCAACCTGCCAAACCCGCCTGAACATCCGGTCCAGATCAGCCCGAGCGTGCCGCCGATCGTGAAGCAGATCGCATTCATCAGCAATGGCGGGGTCGGGGCCGACCCGACCGTAAACAGGGCCAGCAGCGACCACAGCAGAACAGCAACAAATCCAATGGCGGTGGCGCGGGATTTGGTCATGCAGGGGGGATATCCTCGACAGGAATAAGCTCGATTTCGCCCCAGATATGTGCGGTTTTCTCGATTTCTGCCAGATACCAATCCCGGAATGCCGCGACCTGTGGCCGCCTTTCCGCACCCGGAAGACAAAGAAAGGAAAACCGGGCCTCCGTTTCTATGGCAACCTTGAATGGCGTCACGAGGCGGCCTTCAAGAACGTCCTTGATGAGAAGGGGCCTGCGCCCGAGCAGAATGCCCACCCCTGCACACGCAGCGTCGATGGAGTGTTCAACGTTGGAAAACCGCATGCCGCTGGGTTCGAAATCTGTGATCCCTATTGCCCGAAACCAGGCTGGCCAGTCGCAGGGTGGATCAAGGAAACTGTCATGTTCGTTGATAACAAGCGGGGCGTCGACAAGGCTTTCGGGGGTGAGAAACTGCTTTGCGAAAGTAGGCGTCATTGCCGGGGTCAACCACTCTTTGCGCGCATGTACCGCATAAAGATCAGCATAGCTCCCGTAGCCAAAACGGATGGCCACATCGATGTCATCGCGATGCAAATCAACCAGATGCAGTGAGGTAGAGATGCGCAGATTGATTTCGGGATGGGCCTTGGCGAAATCGTACAGTCTTGGGGCAAGCCATTTTGCGGTCAGGGCCGGACCCGCAGCAACTGTGAGTGTGGTGTTGTCCTGCAGTCGTCGGGTGGCTTGCCAGGCGGTCTGCAGCGCGGCAAAGCCATCGGCAGTGCCATGGGCCAGCGTCTTTCCGGCCTCGGTCAGTTCCACCGCGCGGTTCAGGCGGTGGAAAACCGGTTGGCCCAGATGCGCCTCAAGGGATTTGATCTGAAAGGACAATGCCGCTGGGGTGACATTCAGTTCCTCGGCGGCCTTGGCAAAAGACATGTGCCGCGCGGCGGCATCAAAGGCGCGCAAGGCAGTCAGCGGAGGCAGGCGATCCGGCATGGTCGGTTAAGAATATCTTGGGTGACGCTGTAGAATGTCTCGTTTGTGCGAGCCAAATGCAACAATCATAATCAGATCAAGTCAAACGAAACTTTTCTGACAGGAGGCGAGGATGATCGAAGTGACGACAAATCCTGCCACAAGCCGTGCTTTTCTCAAGGCGCATGAAGAGCGCGCGAAAGCAGTCAAATTGTTTTGGCGGTGGCTGAAAGGTTCCCGCTGAACGCAGCGCGCGCGTTCTTACGGGATGAAGGCGAGGGCCGGTCCATGTGCCGGCCCTCCTTCGTTATCAGACGAAGAACTGCGCGCCGTTGGCCGAGATGGTCGAGCCGTTGACAAAGCCTGAATCGTCAGAGGCCAGGAACGCGACGCAGCGTGCGATCTCTTCCGGTTCGCCCAGGCGACCTGCGGGAATCTGGCTGATGATCGATTCGCGCACCTTCTCAGGCACTGCCATCACCATTTCGGTCGCGATATAGCCGGGGCAGACCGCGTTGGCCGTGATGCCTGCGCGCGCGCCTTCCTGGGCCAGCGATTTGACGATGCCCAGATCGCCTGCTTTGGTCGCGGCATAGTTCGCCTGAGCGAACTGGCCCTTCTGGCCGTTGATCGAGCTGATCACGATGACGCGGCCGAATTTGCGCTCGCGCATGCCCGGCCAGACCGGGTGGACGGTGTTGAAGACACCGGTAAGGTTGGTGTCGATCACCTGATGCCACTGTTCCGGTGTCATCTTGTGGAACGGTGCGTCCTTGGTGATGCCCGCATTGGCCACCACGATGTCGATCGGGCCCAGATCGGCCTCGACCTTTTTGATGCCGGCCTTCGATTCGTCGTAATCGGCGACGTTCCATTTGTAGGTGGCGATGCCGGTTTCTGCGGTGAAGGCGGCAGCCGCTTCTTCATTGCCTGCGAAGGTGGCGGCCACATTGCAGCCTTCCGCTTTCAGAGCCTTGGAAATTGCTGCGCCGATGCCGCGTGAGCCACCGGTGACGAGTGCCGTTCGTGCCATTGAGGGGTCCTCCAGATTATTCTGACCTTGGTAATGTTGTTACTGCCCTGATCCGGGATGCGCAATTATGTTGCTGCCGTTTTGTTGTCTTTTGATGTGTCCATTCTGTCGCAGATTTAACACACTGAATTGGTCGCAAAGAAAAGGGCGCCCGCAAGCGCCCTATCCGGTCCTGTTAACCGCCGCTCAATCCCGCTCGACGCAGAGGGCGACGCCCATGCCGCCACCGATGCACAGCGTGGCGAGGCCTTTCTTGGCGTCACGGCGCTTCATCTCGAAGAGCAGCGTGTTCAGCACGCGGCAGCCCGACGCACCGATCGGGTGGCCGATGGCGATCGCGCCGCCGTTCACATTCACGATCGACGGGTCCCAGCCCATGTCCTTGTTCACGGCGCAGGCCTGTGCAGCAAAGGCTTCGTTGGCCTCGACCAGGTCAAGGTCGTCCACCGACCAGCCTGCTTTTTCCAGCGCCTTGCGCGAAGCATAGATCGGACCGACACCCATGATCGACGGGTCCAGACCGGCAGTGGCATAAGACGCGATCCGCGCCAGCGGCTCGATGCCGCGCTTTTCGGCGTTGTCCGCCGACATCAACAGGGTCGCCGCCGCGCCATCGTTCAGACCGGATGCGTTGGCTGCAGTGACAGAGCCATCCTTGGCGAAGGCGGGGCGCAGTTTGGCCATCGCCTCCATTGTTGCGCCATGGCGGACGTATTCGTCGCTGTCCATCACGATGTCGCCCTTGCGGGTCTTGATGGTAAAGGCGGCGATCTCGTCGGCGAACTTGCCTGCCTTTTGGGCGGCTTCGGCCTTGTTCTGGCTGGCGACGGCGAACTCGTCCTGCATGTCGCGGCTGATCTGCCATTTCTCGGCCACGTTCTCGGCGGTCTGGCCCATGTGATAGCCGTTGAAGGCGTCCCACAACCCGTCGCGGATCATGGTGTCAATATACTTCATGTCGCCCATCTTGTGGCCCGCCCGCAAGGCAGCGGCATGTGGGCTGAGCGTCATGTTTTCCTGCCCGCCTGCGGCCACGATCTCGGCGTCTCCCAACTGGATGTGCTGCGCACCCAGTGCCACGGCCCGCAGCCCCGACCCACAAACCTGATTGATGCCCCAGGCCGCGCTTTCCTGCGGCAGGCCAGCATTGATGTGGGCCTGACGGGCGGGGTTCTGGCCCTGTGCCGCAGTCAGGACCTGACCCAGAATGGTCTCGCTGACCTCGCCCTTGTCGACGCCGGCGCGTTCGACCACGGCTTCCAGCACAGCCGCGCCAAGATCATGTGCAGGTGTGTTGGCAAATGAGCCGCCAAAACTGCCGACGCCGGTCCGCGCCGCCGATGCTATTACTACGTTTGTCATGTGGTCAGTCCTCTGCCGTCAGGGTCAGCGGAACGTGTTTGACGCATTCGGGATCCTGACAAAGGTCCCCAGAGCGCCCAATCATCCCCGCTCTGACACTCGCAATAGCGCAACGCTGCAGATGCAGCAACCGGTAGCTTTGCAGCATCGGCACGGATCATCCGACGCGAGAGGCAGGTTCAGGCCATGCGGCGTTGGCTGTCCGTCTGCCAGGGCGCTTTGACGCTGGGTGCGCCGAACAGGTAGCCCTGTAGCGCATCAACGCCCGCCTCGACCAGAAAGCGGGCATCGTCCTCGGTCTCGACCGATTCAGCCACAATAAGCATGTCGAATTCACGGGCGAGCGCGATCAGCGACCGGACCACAGATTGATTGCCCACATCGGAAGCGACCTGACGCACGAACTGCCCGTCGATCTTCACCGCATCGAAGAAAAAGTCGCGGAAATGGCTGAACGACACCGGGTCGGCGCCGTAATCGTCGAGCGCAAAGGCGATCCCCAGGCCCTGCAAGCGGTCCATGAAATCGATCACCAGTTCAGGCACGGTCATCGCCGACCCCTGATTGATTTCAAGGATCAACCGCTCGCCCAGCGTCTCGTCCTGTTTCAGGAACCGTTCCAGAATACGCATCCATCGCCTGTACCCGATCGACCGCGCGGACATGTTGATCGACAGGCGGATCTGCGGTGCTTTCGACAACGTCTTGAGGCCGGTTTCCAGCGCAATACAATCGAGGTCACGCCCCACTTCGGTGTTTTCGACCGCTGGCATGAACTCGCGCGCGGGAATCACGCGGCCTGTTTCGTCGAGAACCCGAATGAAGCCTTCATAAAATGCGATCTGATTGGGTGTGCGGGCCTGCATCACTGGCTGAAAGGCCAGCATGCACTGCTTGTGCCGGACTGCGTCCTTGGCCATTTGCAGCACTGATTTGTCGCGCCGTTCGACCGCGTTGTTGAGCGGGCTCTCGGCACCTTCTGGAAGATCGTTCTTCCGGCGTTCTCGTTTCAGGATCATGATCTGGATTCCTGCGCGACAAAGGGGCAGGTACAGCTTTGCTCAAAACTGTAAACAGGCGCTTAACGAGCGGATATTCGGAAAATTGGAGCTGTGAACGCGTGACCAGTTGTCACCGCCGCATCTGCTTTTTGATTTGTTTCGAAACCGGAGCCGCATTCCGGTTTGCAGAGCTTGCAGCGCTGAGCTGACCTGCCTGCGGCGGGTGAGCATCCTCGAATCGCGGTTTCCGGGGGTTCAGAAACTGCGGCAGGCTGACCAGAAGACATCCCAGCGCGCCCATGCCCATCAGACCAAGGCCGACGAGATAGAGCAACGGAACACCGGGCAGCATCTGCACAGCGAACGAGGCGAGCAGAATCCCGATACATCCGGCAAACAGAAAAAAGCGCATCGATGTCGTCATGACCATCGTCATCCCAACTCTGGTTGCTGCGGGGCGACATTCACCCGGCAGGATTTTCGCCGCTCTTGAAGTGACGTTTATGTAGAAAGCCACTTGCCGGTATTCAATGGAAGGAGACTGCAGCGACACCTCATCTATCCCGCAAGTCTTTGGCACAATGTGGAAAGATAATGGGAAACATAAAGGCGTTTCCGGCCATTCGGTGCCACAATTAACCGCCCTGTAAGTGAATTTCGCGACGTCGCGCAAGATCGGTTCTGCCTGAACGTTCCGCAGCCGAGACACATCGGTGTTTAAATCACAGGTATTTCTTGATTAACTTCCGGGCCCGATCAGTTCGGCGATGATGGCTTTGGCGCTGTCCGAGTTCCAATCGGCGTCGCCGCGCATCCGCGCGATCTCGTTTCCCTCGGGGTCGAGGATTATCGTGATCGGCAGCCCCAGGACTGCCATATCACGGGCAACCGCCTGTTTGGGGTCCTGATGGCGGGGCAGGTTGTCGATTCCGGCGTCCTCAAAGAACTTCAGTATCCCGGCAGGCGCATTGCGGCCAGAGGCCAGGGTCAGAACCTCGAAATGCTCACCGCCAAACTCTTCCTGCAGTTCCGAGAGCATTGGCATCTCTTTGCGGCAGGGCGCGCACCATGTAGCCCAGAAATTCAGCAGCACATATTTGCCCTGATAGTCAGCGAGGGTTGCGCTGCCTGCACCATCGGCCAACTCAAAGGCCTGCCCCGAGGTCGCCTTGGGTTCCAGATGAAAGACCAGCTTTTTCATCTGGCCTTCGCGTAGGGCTTCCAGCGCCGCGATATCTTCGCCAGCCGCATTTGCACCCGAGGCGAGGGCGGTATAGACGAGCGCAAGCAACAGTTTCTTCATATCCCCTCCGAAGGGTTTTCAGACCAATGACCGACACGACCTCGAACCAGATGTGGGGCGGCCGCTTTGCCGCCGGACCAGACGCGATCATGGAGGCGATCAATGCCTCGATCGGGTTCGATCAGCGGATGGCGGCGCAGGACATTGCCGGATCGCGTGCCCATGCGGCGATGTTGGCCGCAACAGGCGTTATTACTGATAGTGATGCGCAGGCCATTCGGGAAGGGCTGCTCACCGTTTTGTCAGAGATCGAGGCCGGGAATTTCGCGTTTTCCACCGCGCTGGAAGATATTCACATGAATGTCGAGGCGCGGCTGAAAGAGATCATCGGAGAACCCGCCGGGCGCCTGCACACGGGCCGCTCGCGCAACGATCAGGTGGCGACGGATTTCAAACTCTGGGTGCGCGATCAGTTGGACGCCGCCGAAAGCGGGCTGCTGGCTCTGATCGGTGCGCTTTTGTCGCAGGCCGAGGCCGGGGCCGACTGGGTGATGCCGGGCTTTACCCACCTGCAGACCGCGCAGCCGGTGACATGGGGACATCACATGATGGCCTATGTCGAGATGTTTGGCCGCGACCTGAGCCGTGTGCGCGACGCGCGCGCGCGGATGAACGAATCGCCTTTGGGCGCGGCAGCGCTGGCGGGCACCTCGTTTCCGATCGACCGGGACATGACGGCCAAGGCGCTGGGATTTGACCGGCCCGCTGCCAATTCGCTGGATGCGGTCAGCGACCGGGATTTCGCGTTGGAGTTCCTGTCGACCGCCTCGATCTGCGCCATGCATCTGTCGCGCTTTGCCGAAGAACTGGTGATCTGGTCCTCGGCCCAGTTCCGGTTTGTCGCGCTCAGCGACCGGTTCTCGACCGGATCGTCGATCATGCCGCAAAAGAAAAACCCCGATGCCGCTGAACTGATCCGCGCCAAAGTGGGCCGGATCTACGGGGCCAATACCGCGCTGATGATGGTGATGAAGGGGCTGCCGCTGACCTATTCCAAGGACATGCAGGAAGACAAGGAACAGGTCTTTGACGCCGCTGACAACTGGATGCTGGCGCTGGCCGCGATGGAAGGCATGGTCCGCGACATGAGTGCCAACCGCGACAGCCTTGCTGCGGCGGCGGGCAGCGGGTTTTCCACGGCGACCGATCTGGCCGACTGGCTGGTGCGGGTGCTGGGCCTGCCCTTCCGCGATGCCCATCACGTGACCGGCGCGCTGGTGGCCCGTGCCGAAAGCCGCGGTTGCGATCTGCCCGATTTGACCCTGGCCGAGATGCAGGAGGCCCATGCGGGCATAACGGCCGATGTCTACAGTGTTCTTGGGGTCGAAAATTCGGTAAACTCGCGGACATCTTATGGTGGAACGGCTCCTGCTCAGGTGCGGGCACAGGTTCAGAGATGGAAGGACATGTTGGGATGAAACCCCTCGCCGCACTGGCCGGGCTTGTTCTGCTGGCCGCCTGCGAGTCGACAAGCACTGGCGTCGGCGCCTCGGTTGGGGCCGATGGTGGTGCGGTGGGCGTTGGGGCCAGTTCCGGTCCGGTGAATGTCGGGGCGGGGACCGGTGGCGTTGGGGCCAGTGTGGATGTCGTCAATACCGGCAATGCGGCGGTGACGGTCGGGACCGGTGGTCCGGCGGCCTCGGTGCGGGTTGGCAACTCGCCGATCCGGGTGGGTCTTGGACTGGGCGGATTGAGGTTGGGAATATGAAAAAACTCTGCGTACTTGCCTTGCTGGCGCTCGCTGCCTGCGGTGCCGATGGTGAACCGGTGCAGCCGACGCTGAACGCTTATGGTGGTCTGGGCAGCAGTGGCGGTTATGTCGGCGGCGCGGTTGGTCTGAACAAGGGGCCGCTGGGCATTTATCTGGGGTTCTGAACCGGTTCAGGCTGGTGGACTCCGCGCGATGCGCTAGATGCGCCGGA
Organism: Ruegeria spongiae; assembly: GCF_023502395.1. Taxonomy (GTDB): domain Bacteria; phylum Pseudomonadota; class Alphaproteobacteria; order Rhodobacterales; family Rhodobacteraceae; genus Ruegeria_C; species Ruegeria_C spongiae. Next base: position 130,491 of record NZ_JAMFMB010000004.1, read on the forward strand.
AACCGGAGATCACCATGAGAATTGTCTACCTTGCGCTCGCCATCTGGGGCGCGATCCACCCGATGGTCTATTTCCTGCGCTGGTTCCGCGAGAACGGCTTTGACCTGTCTGGAATGGTCGAGGCCTGGCACGCCAATGCGGCCAGCTCAGGTCTAGTCTGGGATCTGACCATTGCCGCCATAGCCCTGACCCTCTGGATCATCGCCGAGACCGCCGCGCGCCGCCAATGGCGCAACCTGATCGCCATTCCAGCCACCTTCTGCATCGGCGTCAGTTGCGGGTTGCCGCTCTACCTCTTTCTGCGATCCGGATCTCAGGACGGTCCGATCAGGTAATAGGCCTGAATTTCGCCCTTTCCCTTGATCTCAAGAGTCCCGCGTTTTTCGAACCTGTAGAGGTCGGACAATACATCATAGGTTTCTTGCGCCACCTGAATGCGACCCGGCGTGCCGTAGCTTTCCAATCGCGACGCCATATTCACGGTGTCGCCCCAGACATCATAGAAAAACTTGCGGGTCCCGATCACACCTGCAACCGCCGGGCCGGTATGGATGCCGATCCGCACCGTAAGCATTTCACCCATCTCACGGCTGATTTCTTCGGTGATCGCGAGCATCTCCAACGCCATGTCAGCCACGGCTGAGGCGTGATCCGGGCGGGGTTCGGGCATGCCGCCCGCGATCATATAGGCGTCGCCGATGGTTTTGATCTTTTCCAGCCCGTGGCGGTCTGCGAGGTCGTCAAACTGCGTGAAGACGCGGTTGAGAAAAGACACCAGCTCTGCCGCCCGCATCTGCGAGGCCCGGGGCGTGAAATCCACGATATCGGCGAACAGGATCGTCACCTGCAACAGATCATCGGCGATGATCTGGTCCGGCTCCTGTTTCAGCCGTTCGGCGATCGGGGCGGGCAGAATATTCTCAAGCAGCCGTTCAGAGCGGTCATATTCGTGTTCGATCCGGGCCTTCTGAACCTCGATCACCTCTCTTGCGGCTTCGAGTTGCCGGTAGCCGGAGAACACCAGAAAATAGATGAAAAACACACCGATCGTCATCGCCAGGCTTTCGCCGGTCGCCAAGGGCTGTTTGAGGGGCGATTGAAACAGCGACCCCGTCGGATTGCTTGCGTTCTGGTTCACTGCCAGGGAAATCTGCGGCAGGGCAGAATCCAGAAAAGGCAGCGCGAACATCACCAGCAGGCAGGCGGCAAACCACGGCCGGGATTTTTTCGGGCCGATGACAACCACCGCGGCGGCGGGCATCACCAGAAACGGCAGAACATCCCCTTCGCGATTTCCGTTGAGCAGCATGAAGATAAACTGGATGGTCAGAAAGACCGGGGCGAAGACATAGAACACCGTTTCCACTTTGCGCGTGTGGTGCAGCAGCGAAAGGCTGGTGAGGATGGTAACCACCACGGCAACATCAAGCACCCGGTAGAGGAGCGACCGGTCCGGTTCCAGGAAAAAGCCCAGAGCCATGCACATGATCACGAGCAGAATGACCGTCGACATGGATTTCAGGCGCCGCAAGCGCAGACTATCGTCCGCCGCATGGCCGATGCGGATATAGTCAACAATCATCGTGCGCGCCCCGCCCTCAGGATTTCCCGTCTCGACCGTTATACGTGATGGGGCGGGTATTCCTATCACGGTAACGGCTTCTCAATCGTGCCATCTGCCCTGAGAGAGGATCCATGCAAGGAACAACCCCATTGAACCTGAACGGCATTTCAGTCTAAGCGCGAACCCATGGATCATTTTCTTTATCGCGACGGCAGCCTCTATGCCGAAGATGTGCCCCTGACCGAGATCGCGGCCGAGGTCGGCACGCCGTTCTATGTCTATTCCACCGCCACGCTGCTGCGCCATTTCCGGCTGTTCGACGAAGCGCTGGAGGGCACCGACCACCTTGTCTGCTACGCGATGAAGGCAGCCAGCAATCAGGCGATCCTGAAGACGCTGGCGCAGGCGGGTGCGGGAATGGATGTGGTCTCGGAAGGGGAATACCTGCGTGCGAAAGCGGCGGGTGTGCCCGGCGAGCGGATCGTGTTTTCGGGCGTCGGCAAGACGGGCCATGAAATCCGCACCGCGCTGACCGGCGGTATCCGCCAATTCAACATCGAATCCGAGCCCGAGATGCAGGTGATCAGCGCCATTGCCTCAGAATTGGGCGTGATCGCACCGATCACCATCCGCGTGAACCCGGATGTCGATGCCAAGACCCATGCCAAGATCGCCACCGGGAAATCCGAGAACAAATTCGGCATCCCGATTGCCCGTGCGTCGGAGGTTTATGCGCTGGCCGCCTCGCTGCCGGGGCTCGAGGTGATCGGCATCGATGTGCATATCGGCTCGCAACTAACCGAGCTTGAGCCGTTCGAACTGGTCTACAAGAAAGTGGCCGAACTGACCGAACAACTGCGCAGCGAGGGGCATAATATCCGCCGCCTCGATCTGGGCGGGGGCTTGGGCATTCCTTATGCGCGCTCCAACGACGCGCCGCCGCTGCCGGTGGAATATGGCGCGCTGATCAAGCGTACTGTTGGCCATCTGGGCTGCGAGATCGAGATCGAGCCGGGCCGGTTGATCGCGGGCAATGCCGGGCTGATGGTCTCAAAGGTGATCTATGTGAAATCCGGCGAGGGGCGGGATTTCCTGATCCTCGACGGGGCCATGAACGACCTGATTCGCCCCGCCATGTACGAGGCGCATCACGATATCGTGCCGGTGATCGAACCGGCGCCGGGGGCTGAACAGCAGCCCTATGACATTGTGGGTCCCGTTTGCGAAAGCGGTGATACCTTTGCCAAACAGCGCAACATGCCAAAGCTGACGGCGGGCGATCTGGTCGCCTTTCGCAGTGCCGGGGCTTATGGCGCGGTCATGTCGAGCGAGTACAACACGCGACCGCTGATCCCCGAGGTTCTGGTCCATCAGGATCAATTCGCGGTTATTCGCCCACGCCCGACCTTTGACGAAATGATAAACCGCGATACCATACCTGAGTGGCTTTGACGCTGTAGCAGCGCTGGCCCGTCAGGAGGCCAAGTTACGTGTCAAACCGGTCCACATATCTGCCCGTCCCGCGCTGGTCGCTGGGGCTGACGCGATTCGGGATGCTCTCGGAACGGGTATTGCGCAGTTTCTGGCCGCTGATCTCGATCCTGCTGACTGTCTGCGCCCTGCTGATGCTGGGGCTTCACGATCTGGTTCCGGTCGAACTGGTCTGGGGCAGCGGAGCTGTTGCTATCACTGGCGCGCTGGTTGCGTTGGTGTGGGGTGCGCGGCGCTTTCACTGGCCCTCGCGGGCCGAGGCGCTGGCACGGCTGGACGAGGTCCTGCCGGGTCGTCCGATTCAGGCGCTGCTGGATGAACAGGCGATCGGCGAACGGGACGCCGCCTCGGTCGCTCTCTGGCGCGCGCATCAGGAGCGGATGGCGGCACGCGTTTCGGGCGCTGCCCCGGTGCAGCCCGATCTGCGACTGTCCGCGCGTGACCCCTATGCGCTGCGCTATGCGGCGCTATTGCTGTTCTGCGTGGCGCTCCTGTTCGGATCGGTCTGGCGGGCCGGGTCGATCACCGAGATGACGCCGGGCGCGGCCAATGCTGCCCAAGGACCAACGTGGGAAGGCTGGGTCGAGCCGCCGCGTTATACCGGGTTGCCGACTCTCTATCTGAACGACATCTCGGAACCCGAACTGGATATTCCCGAAGGCAGCCGCATCGTGTTGCGCTTTTATGGCGAGGTTGGCGCGCTGCGCCTGACCGAAACGGTGTCGGATTCCGGTGTCGAGGCCGCGTCTGACCCCGAGCAGGCACTGGTCGTCACGCGGGACGGAACCCTGACCATTGACGGCAATGGCGGGCGCACATGGGTGGTGGGCGTGGTTGCCGACACCGCACCGCAGATTGCGGTGGCAGGTGTGGCCGAGGCGCAGGCCGCCGGGCAGATGAGTTTGCCTTTCACCGCCAGCGACGATTATGGCGTGGTGTCCGGCATGGCCGAGATCGCGCTCGATCTGGCCTCGGTGGATCGCCGCCATGGGCTGACCACAGCGCCGGACCAGCGCAAAGCGGTCTCGGCCGATCTGCCGATGCCGATCACCGGTGACCGCGACATCTTTACCGAGGACCTGATCGAGGATTTCTCGCAGCATCCCTGGGCCAACCTGCCGGTGACGATCACACTCACCGCCCGCGACGCGGCGAATCAGGTGGGTGCGGCGGAACCGCTGCAGACCAACCTGCCTGCGCGGCGCTTCTTCCAGCCCTTGGCGGCGGCGGTCATCGAACAGCGGCGCGATTTGCTGTGGGCGCGTTCGAACGGGCCGCGCGTCGCGCAAATCCTGCGGGCGGTCTCGCACCGGCCCGAGGATGTGTTCCGCTCGCAGACTGCCTATCTGCGCTTGCGGGTGACGTTGCGGCGGCTTGAGACCTTCAACGAATACGGGCTGAAGCCCAAACAGCAGGAAGAGATCGCGCAGGCGCTCTGGGATCTGGCGATCATCCTCGAAGAGGGCACGCTAACGGACGCGCTGGAACGGCTGCGCCGCGCGCAGGAGCGGCTGTCGGAGGCGATGAAGAACGGGGCCTCGGATCAGGAGATCGCCGAACTGATGCAGGAGCTGCGCGAAGCGACTGACGACTACCTGCGCCAGTTGCAGCGGCAGGCCCAGCAGGACGGAGAAAACAGCGACGAGCGTCAGCCGGGCCAGGATGGCGAGACGATGCAGATGACGCAGGACGACCTGCAGCGCATGATGGACCGCATTCAGGAGTTGATGGAGCAGGGCCGCATGGCCGAAGCGCAGCAGGCGTTGCAGGAACTTCAGGAAATGATGGAGAACATGCGCGTCACCCAGGGCCAGGGGCAGGGTCAGCAATCCGAAGGTCAGCAAGCGATGGAGGGGCTGGCCGAGACCCTGCGCAATCAGCAGGGCCTGTCCGATCAGGCGTTCCGTGATCTGCAGGAACAATTCAATCCCAATGCCAACCGCGGCGAAAGCCAGCAGAACCAGGGCCGCAGCGGTGGTGCCGGGCGTGGTCAGAGCCACGAGGGCGAGGGTGGGCAGGGTCAGGGCGATGGCCAGCGGCAGGGCGAAGGCGAAGAACAGGGCGGCGCCGGGCAGGGCTCACTTGCCGACCGCCAGCAGGCGCTGCGCGATGAACTGCGCCGTCAACAACAGGGCCTGCCCGGCGCAGGCACGCCCGAAGGTGACGCGGCACGCGATGCGCTGGACCGCGCCGGGCGCGCCATGGACGGCGCAGAAGAGGCGCTGCGGCAGAATGACATGGCCGACGCCATCGACCGGCAATCCGAGGCGATGGAAGCGTTGCGCGAAGGCATGCGCGCACTGGGCGAGGCGCTGGCGCAGCAACAGCAGCAACCTGGTCAGGGCACACAGGAAGGCGACATGCGCGCCCAAAACCGCGACCCGCTGGGCCGCAATCCTGGGTCTCAGGGATCAATCGGAACCGATGAGCAGCTGTTGCAGGGCGAGGACGTCTATCGCCGCGCCCGCGAATTGCTGGACGAGATCCGCCGCCGTAGCGGCGAAGGGGAACGCCCGCAGATCGAGCTGGATTATCTCAGACGGTTGCTGGACCGGTTCTAACAGATCCGGCAGCACTTGTTGCTAGGGCAGAAAGCCCGAGGCCTGCGAATCCAGCCAGATCCGCGCCTGATCGACAATCGCGACATAGGCGCTGACCATCGGTTCGGCCTGCGGAATCGTCTGGGCGATCGGCGGGGCGTAGAGATAGAGCAGCGCCAGTACAAGCCCCAGCAAGATCATCGACATAAAGCCACGGCGGAAGCCACCGCTTTGACGGGCTGGCGGGGCCTCTTCCGTGGCCTCGGGTTCGGTGGGTGCGGTGTCGGCCTCGCCATTGTTGCGCAGGGTCGAGTTGATCTCGTCGATATTGGGAAACAACCCGCGCCGTGTACTGGTTTCAGCGGCGGCATGATCGGCGACGGGCTCTTCGCCGCGCATACGGGCCATGCGGTCTCGGGCCTCGCGGGCGCGCCGTTCAGGTTCGTCACCGGGATGGGTTTCCAGCCCCAGTTCGGGTTGGGTCTCGAGGCTTTCAGCTTCGGAGGAACGCAGCTGTTCTTCGCGCTCGGCCTCTTCGCGCAGAATGTCGGACACGGCGGAATCGAGGTTGCGCCCGGCGGGTTCCGGCGCAATGTCCTCTGGCTCTGGCTCTGGCTCTGGCTCTGGCTCTGGCTCTGGCTCTGGCTCTGGCTCTGGCTCTGGCTCTGGCGGCATGTCCGCCACAGAAGGGGCAGAGTGGTCGTGGTATTCCGGCGCGGGCGTATCTACCGCAGGTTCGACGCTGTTTTCGGGGGCCGCCGCAGGGGGGTCCTGGGGTTGCTCTTCGGCAAAATCCGCCTGTGCGTCTGGATGGTCAGGATGCGTCTGATACCAGGTATCACCGCAATTGGAGCATTGCACATCCCGTCCCTCTGGCGGGATGACCTCGCTCGGGACCTCGTATTGAGCGCCGCAATTCGGACAAGTAAGACGCATTCTGCCTCCGGTTTCGGGATCTGCCTGCTTTGCTTTTTTTCGCGATGATAAGTTCTTAATGTCTGGGCGAAAAGGGAGATTTGGAAAAACTCACCAGAAGTGTCGCCAAACCGCCCCGGTCGGGGCATTGAAACCCCATCCCGACTAGGGCAAGAAGGCGGCCAAAGAAACTAGGGGGCAGTGTTGATCGAGCTCGAAAACGTGGGCTACAGCTATGGCGGTGGCGAATTGCTGAGCGATGTCTCGGTGTCGCTTGCACCCGGCTCGTTCCATTTCCTGACCGGCCCGTCGGGTGCGGGCAAGACCACCTTGCTGAAACTGTGCTATGGCGCGCTGCTGCCGACGGCGGGGCGGGTGCAGGTGTTTGACCGCGACATGGGCGCGCTCGACCGCGATGATCTGGCCATGCTGCGGCGTCGTGTCGGCGTCGTGCATCAGGATTGCCGCTTTCTCGATCATTTACCGCTGTCGGAAAACATTGCCTTGCCGCTTGTCGTCTCTGGGCGCGGCCAACGTGCGGAAGACGACAATCTGAAAGAATTGATGAGCTGGGTTGGCCTGTCGTCGCGCGCCGAAGCCCTGCCACCCGAATTGTCAGGTGGTGAGCGGCAGCGCGCGGCACTGGCCCGCGCAGTGATCATGTCGCCGGATGTGGTTTTGGCGGATGAGCCCACCGGCAATGTCGACTGGGACATGTCGCAGCGCCTGCTGCATCTGCTGGTCGAGCTGAACCGGATGGGCAAGACGGTGCTGATCGCAACCCATGACCTGAGCCTGATCCGCGCCGCCAAAAGCCAGGTTCAGGCCCGCGTGCTGCGCATTTCGAACAAGGGTTTGCAACTTGCGGGGGCCGATCTGTGAGCAACGGAACCATCCGGGGATTGCTGTTGAGCGACAAGCAAGCCGACCGCGTCGTCCCGCCGACCGGCTTCACCGCGCAACTGACGGTATTTGTCGCCGGTGCGATGGCGTTTATGGCGGTCTTTGCGCTGGCGCTGTCGCTGGCTTCGGGTCGGCTGGCCGACCGCTGGTCGCAGGAGCTTGCGAAGGCTGCAACCCTGCGGATCAACGCACCTGCCGAGCAACGCGCGGCACAGACCGAGACGGCGCTGAAACTTCTGCGCCAGACGCCCGGCGTTGCCAAGGCCCGTGCGCTGTCGCCCGAAGAACAGGCGGCTCTGCTGTCGCCCTGGTTCGGACCGGACCTGCCCATCGACGCGCTTCCCGTGCCGCAGCTGGTCGAAGTCACCGCGGGCGAGCCGGGCTATGATATTGCCGGTCTGCGTCTGCGGCTGAGCGCCGAGGTGCCGGGCGCGGTGCTTGATGATCACACCCGCTGGCGCGAACCGCTGGTCGACGCGGCCAATGGGTTGCGCCGTCTGGGCTTGATCGCGATCCTGTTGATTGGCGGGGCAACGGCGGCGATGATCACGCTGGCCGCCAATGCCGCGCTGGCGGCCAATGCGCAGGTGATCGAGGTTCTGCGGCTGGTGGGGGCCAAGGATGGCTATATCGCCGGGGCTTTCGTGCGCCGCTTCACCCTGCGCACCCTGATCGGAGCAGCAGTGGGGGTTGTGTTCGGCATGATCGGTGTGATGCTGTTGCCCGCGGCCTCGGACGAGGGCGGGTTTCTGACCGGCCTTGGCTTTCGCGGCATCGGCTGGGGGCTGCCGTTGCTGATCCCGGTCTTGGGGGCCGGGGTCGCCTTTGCCGCCACTTGGGCCGCAGCCCGGCGCAGATTGAAGGAGTTGAGTTGATGGCTGTCCAGTGGCTTCGTTCGGTTGTGTTCACGATCATCATGTATCTGTGGATGGCGGTGATGGGCATCCTCTTCTCGCCCTATGCGCTGCTGTCGCGCAACGGCGCGCTGCACGCCTGCAAAATCTATGCGCGTTCGGTGATCTGGATGGCGGGCTGGATGATCGGCCTCAAGGGCCAGGTGCGTGGCCCGGTCCCAACCGGAGAGGTGGTGATCGCCGCCAAGCACCAGTCGTTTTTTGACATCATGCTGATCTTTGTCGCAGTGCCCCGCGCCAAGTTCATCATGAAACGGGAGCTGCTCTGGACACCCTTCATCGGCCTTTACGCAAAGCGGCTGGGATGTATCCCGGTCGATCGCGGCAAGAAGGGCGCAGCGGTAGCCAAGATGGTCAAGGATGTGGCGTCGGAGTTTTCCGAACCGGGGCAATTGGTGATTTATCCGCAAGGCACCCGCGTCGCGCCGGACGTGTACAAGAAATACAAGGTCGGCACGGCAATCCTTTACAAGGGTTTGAACTACCCTTGCGTCCCTGCAGCGACCAATGTGGGTGTCTTCTGGCCCCGAAGCGGAATCCTGCGCAAGCCGGGTCTTGCGACGGTGGAATTCCTGCCGACGATTGCGCCGGGCGTCGGGCGCGACGCGTTCATGGCGCAACTGGAAGACGCGATTGAGACCCGCTCGAACGACCTGATGCGTGAGGTCGGCTTTCTACCGTAAACCCAAACCTTAGGCCGAATGGGATCGCGACCGCTGATGTTGAACGGTTGCGATCCCCTCCGAACCGTCACACTGGCGTGGCACTGATGCTGCGGAACATGCCTTGCACTTCATTTGCATCCAGGCTCAATCCGCGGGCGAGTTTTTGAACAAAGGCGTTCTCCTGCCGGTCGATATTGCCGTCGGCGGCAACAATCATCAGTGTAGCCTGCATGACAAGACGGCGCTGATCCAGCGGCAACCCTTTGCCAAAGCTGGCAAACTGTGCGTCGGTGGGCTTGGCCTCGGCCAATTCATACATTCGCTGGATGCGGGCGCGATCGAAAGCGGCCCCGGTCATCTTTTCGGTGATATCCGCGATGATTTTGATCTCTTCCTCATCAAGGCTCCCATCCGCCTTGGCCGCATGGCACATCGCATCGGCGATCTTGATGGCAACAGGCGCAGCACCCGTCATCTCGCCCTGGCGCCGACGGGTGCGCGCCGCCCGGTCCGCCATCTTGAACCCTGCAAGGACCAGCAATCCGCCGATTGCGGCCAAACCCCAGAAACCGGACAGGATTTCGTTCATGTTCAGGCGCGCGACAGACGGGACCGTGTCGGGGATTTCGCCCACAACCTGCGCAGCTATAACCTGTTCTTCTGAGATCGGATAGAAGCGCTCGGCTTCGCAGCGGTCTGCAGCCAGTACATAGCCCTTGGACGTGCGCCAAACATTGGCAAAGATGACGTTATGGGTCTTGGTGAGGTGGCAAAGCGAATAGGCCACCCCGTCATTTACAATATTGGTGTCTGATACCAAGCCGAGGGATTCGCTATATCCCGACGTGCCGCCGCGGCGGGCTTCGGCGTCTTCGGTGGTTATCAATGTCAGGGTGATCGCTGTTGCGAGAAGTGTCAAAAAACGCATATTGTAGCCTCAATGAAAATCCGGTGGTTTGGCAGGGTGGAAGATGACCGGAGGGGTCGCGCTCTGCTTGGCTGCAGAACGGACCCAATTTGAGACTTGATCGCGTCAAAATAGTGGCGAGCCTGTTTGGCTCGCCATAAGGGTTAGTGAGGCTGACTGATCAGCTGTGGATCGGCCCGTCGCCGCAGGCCAGCGCGGCCTCGCGCACGGCTTCCGAATAGGTCGGGTGGGCGTGACAGGTCAGGGCCAGATCCTCGGCCGAGGCGCCAAATTCCATTGCCACGCAGACCTCGTGGATCAGATCACCTGCGCCGGGGCCAATGATATGTGCGCCCAGGATGCGGTCGGTATCCTTGTCGGCGAGGATCTTCACGAAGCCGTCAGCGGCGAAGTTGGCCTTGGCGCGGCCATTGCCCATGAACATGAACTTGCCGACCTTATAGGCGCGGCCTTGTTCCTTGAGTGTCGCCTCGGTCTCGCCCACATTGGCCACTTCGGGCCAGGTGTAGATCACGCCGGGAATGACGCCATAGTTCACATGCCCATGCTTGCCCGCGACCTGTTCGGCGGCGGCCATCCCTTCGTCTTCGGCCTTATGGGCCAGCATCGGACCGTCGATGCAGTCACCGATGGCGTAGATGCCCTTGACGTTGGTCTGCCAGTCCTTGCCCACCTTGATCTGACCACGCGGGCTCATCTCGACCCCCAGCGCGTCGAGGCCCAAGCCGTCGGTGAATGGTTTGCGCCCGGTGGCCACCAGAACCGTGTCGGCGTCGATCACATGCTCGCTGTCATCCTTTCGCAGCTTGTAGGTGACCTTGGCCTTGGTCTTGGTGGCTTCGGTCTTTTGCACCGCCGCGCCCATGATGAATTTCATGCCCTGCTTTTTCAGGATGCGCTGGAAGCTCTTTTGCACCTCGGGGTCCATGCCCGGCGTGATCGCGTCGAGGAACTCGATGACTGTCACCTCGGTGCCCAGCCGCTGATAGACCGAGCCCAGTTCCAGCCCGATCACGCCCGCGCCAATGACGACCAGTTTCTTGGGAACCTTGCCCAGTTCCAGCGCGCCGGTGGAGGTGACGACCACCTTTTCATCCACCTCGACACCGGGCAGCGACGAAGGTTCGGAGCCGGAGGCGATGATGATGTTCTTGGCGGTGTGGGTCTCACCCCCCACCTTGACCTGACCGGCAGCGGGGATCGATCCCCAACCCTTGAGCCAGTCGATCTTGTTCTTCTTGAACAGGAACTCGATGCCCTTGGTGTTCTGGTCGATCGTGTCGGATTTGTAGGCCAGCATCTGTTTCCAGTCGACCGAAGGGGATTTGCCCTTGAGGCCCATCTTGGCGAAGTTGTGCTCGGCCTCATGCAGGGAATGCGAAGCATGCAGCAGTGCCTTGGAGGGGATGCAGCCCACGTTGAGGCAGGTCCCGCCCAGCGTTTCGCGCCCCTCGACGACGGCGGTTTTCAGCCCCAACTGGGCGCAGCGGATGGCGCAGACATAGCCACCGGGGCCCGCGCCGATGACGATCACGTCATAATTTGCCATTCATAATCTCCTTTTGCGGATCGGGCACACAAGTGCCCCGATGCGAATTCTATTTTCCGGACATGAGCTCAATTAGACGGGTTCCAGCAGTTTCACCTCGACATGCGCGACGCCGCCACGTTCGTGGTACATCGCGAGGTCTTCAGACTGCAGGAAAGCGCTGGCTTTGTTCAGATCAGTGATCTCGAACATGGCGATGGCGTGATTGGCGCGATCGGGGTCGCGCCACACATGCAGGTCCTTGACCCCGGCGGATTTGCGCGCGGCTTTGTCTTCGTGAAACACCTTCAGCCAGACGTCGAAATCGGCCACATCGGCCTGCCAGAGAACATGTGTTGCCATGGTTACAGATCCATCAGCAGGCGGCGGGGGTCTTCCAGCGCTTCCTTGACACGCACAAGGAAGGTCACCGCGCCCTTGCCGTCAACGATACGGTGGTCATAGGTCAGCGCCAGATACATCATCGGGCGGATCTTGACCTCGCCATTGATGGCCATCGGACGGTCCTGGATCTTGTGCATGCCCAGGATACCCGATTGCGGCGGGTTCAGGATCGGCGAGGACATCAGCGAGCCATAGACGCCACCATTGGAGATGGTGAAGGTGCCGCCCTGCATCTCGGCCATCGACAGCTTGCCGTCACGGGCGCGTTTGCCCTTTTCGGCGATGGCCTTCTCGATGGCGGCGAAGGACATTGCATCGGCGTCGCGGATGACCGGAACAACCAGACCCTGCGGCGTCCCGGCGGCGACGCCCATATGGACGAAGTTCTTGTAGACGATGTCGGTGCCGTCGATCTCGGCATTGACCTCGGGCACCTCCTTCAGCGCATGACAACAGGCCTTGGTGAAGAAAGACATGAAGCCCAGGCGCACGCCGTGCTTCTTCTCGAACTGGTCCTTGTACTGATTGCGCAGCGCCATCACTTCGGTCATGTCCACCTCGTTGTAGGTGGTCAGGATCGCGGCGGTGTTCTGGGCATCCTTCAGGCGCCTGGCGATGGTCTGGCGCAGGCGGGTCATCTTGACCCGTTCCTCGCGCGAGGCATCTTCGGCGGCAACCGGCGCGCGCGGGGCCTGGGTTGTGGCAGGTGCGGCGGCTGGTGCCGCAGTTGCGGCGGCGGCAACGGCGCGGGTCACGTCTTCTTTCATTACACGGCCATCGCGACCGGTGCCCTGCACCTGATCAGCGCTCAGCCCAGCCTCGGCCATGGCTTTTTCAGCCGAAGGCGCGTTGGCGATGTCCTTGCCGCTTGTCGCGGCGCTTGCCGCAGGTGCTGCCGCTGCAGCGGGGGCAAGTGCCGCACCGCTGGCAGAGCCCGAGATCACCGCCAGTTTGGCGGTGGCATCCACGGTTGTGCCTTCGGGCGCGGAGATTTCCGCCAACACACCCGATGCGGGTGCGGGTACCTCGACTGAGACCTTGTCGGTTTCCAGCTCACACAGCATTTCGTCCTGCGCGACAGCGTCGCCCACCTGTTTGAACCAGGTGGAGACGGTGGCTTCGGTGACGGACTCACCCAGCGTAGGCACCATCACGTCGACCGATCCACCGGAAGCAGCGTGTGCGGCTGCGGGTGCCGCGTCGGCGGCGGGGGCAGCGGCAGGCGCGGGGGCAGCGCCTTCGTCGGCGCTGATGGTGGCAAGCAGCGCGTCGACGCCAACGGTTTCACCTTCGGCGGCGACGATCTCCCCCATGGTACCGGCGGCGGGCGAGGGGACCTCGACCGTGACCTTGTCGGTCTCGAGCTCGCAGAGCATTTCGTCAATGGCGACGGCATCGCCGGGCTTCTTGAACCACGTGGCGACCGTGGCTTCGGTCACGGATTCGCCAAGCGTGGGAACACGAACTTCGGTTGTCATGTGTTACTTTCCTTCGATGCTCAGCGCTTCGTTCACGAGCGCCTCTTGTTGGAATTTGTGCTGGCTGGCCAGACCGGTCGCGGGTGAGGCCGAGGTGGCGCGACCGACATAGCGTGGGCGCGAGTGTTTGGCTTTGATCCGGGTGAGGACCCATTCGATGTTGGGTTCGATAAAGCTCCAGGCGCCCTGGTTCTTGGGCTCTTCCTGGCACCAGACGATCTCGGCCCCTTTGAAGCGTTCCAATTCGTTGATCAGCGAATGGGCCGGGAATGGGTAATACTGTTCGATCCGCATCAGGTAGACATCGTCGATGCCGCGCGCGTCGCGTTCTTCCAGCAGGTCAAAATAGACCTTGCCCGAGCAAAGCACCACTCGCTTGATCTTGTTGTCGGGTTTGAGCTTGGTGTCGGAATTGCCGTGCTGGGCGTCATCCCACAGCACCCGGTGGAAGCTGGAGCCGGTGGTGAACTCCTCGGTCTTGCTGACCGCCAGCTTGTGGCGCAGCAGCGACTTGGGTGTCACCAGGATCAGCGGCTTGCGGAAGGTGCGGTGCAACTGACGGCGCAGGATGTGGAAATAGTTCGCGGGCGTGGTGCAATTCGCCACGATCCAGTTGTCCTGACCGCACATCTGCAGGAACCGTTCCAGCCGGGCCGAGCTGTGTTCGGGGCCTTGCCCCTCGAATCCGTGCGGTAGCAGGGTGACCAGGCCCGACATGCGCAGCCACTTGCTTTCGCCCGAGCTGATGAACTGATCGAACATGATTTGCGCACCATTGGCGAAATCGCCGAACTGCGCCTCCCACAGGACCAACGCATTTGGTTCGGCCAGCGAGTAACCATATTCAAACCCCAGCACCGCATATTCGCTGAGCATCGAGTCGATCACATCATAATGCGATTGCCCGGCGCGGATGTTGTTGAGCGGGTAATAACGGTCTTCGGTGTCCTGATTGACGAAGCCGGAATGGCGTTGCGAGAAGGTGCCACGCGTGGCGTCCTGCCCCGACAGGCGGACCGGATACCCTTCGGTCAGCAGCGAGCCGAAGGCCAGCGCCTCGCCGGTGGCCCAATCGAACCCTTCGCCGGTTTCGAACATCTTCTTCTTGGCGTCCATCAGCCGGCCCACGGTCTTGTGCATGGGGAAGCCTTCAGGAACGCGGGACAGCGCGGCACCGATCTCGGCAAAGGTCTCGGGTTTGATAGCCGTGTCGCCGCGGACATACTCGTCTTTGCTTTTGTCCATATGCGACCAGCGCCCATCCAGCCAGTCGGCCTTGTTGGGCTTGTAATTCTTTCCGGCCTCGAACTCTTCGTTCAGATAGGCCTGGAAGGCGGCCTTCATATCCTCGATCTCGCCCTCGGGAAGCAGCCCGTCCTTGACCAGCCGCGCAGTATAGAGGCTGAGCGTGGTCTTATGCGTCTTGATCTTCTTGTACATGATCGGGTTGGTGAACATGGGCTCATCGCCCTCGTTATGCCCGAAGCGGCGATAGCAGAAGATGTCGATCACCACGTCCTTGTGGAACTTCTGCCGGAATTCGGTCGCCACTTTGGCGGCATGCACAACCGCCTCGGGGTCGTCGCCGTTGACGTGGAAGATCGGCGCCTCGACCATCAGCGCGATATCGGTCGGATATGGCGATGAGCGGCTGAAATGCGGTGCGGTGGTAAAGCCGATCTGGTTGTTGACCACGATATGCATGGTGCCACCGGTCTTGTGCCCTTTCAGGCCGCTCAGACCGAAGCCTTCGGCGACCACGCCCTGACCGGCAAAGGCCGCGTCCCCATGCAGCAGGATGCCCATCACCTTGGTGCGTTCGGTGTCGTTCAACTGATCCTGCTTGGCGCGGACCTTGCCCAGAACCACAGGGTTCACCGCCTCAAGGTGGCTGGGGTTGGCGGTCAGCGACAGGTGCACCGTGTTGCCGTCGAACTCGCGGTCACTGGAGGCACCCAGATGGTATTTCACATCGCCCGAGCCATCCACATCTTCGGGCTTGAAGCTGCCGCCCTGAAACTCGTTGAAAATCGCCTTGTAGGGCTTGGCCATCACGTTGGCGAGGATGTTCAGCCGCCCCCGGTGCGGCATGCCGATCACGATGTCCCGCAGACCCAGCGCACCACCGCGCTTGATGATCTGTTCCATCGCCGGGATCAGGCTTTCACCGCCATCAAGGCCGAACCGTTTGGTGCCCATGTATTTGACATGCAGGAATTTCTCGAACCCTTCTGCCTGCACCATCTTGTTGAGGATTGCCTTGCGCCCCTCGCGGGTAAAGCGGACCTCTTTGCCGAACCCTTCGATCCGTTCCTTCAGCCAGGCAGCCTCGTCCGGGTTCGAGATATGCATGTATTGCAGCGCGAATGTGCCGCAATAGGTGCGTTTGACGATCTCGACGATCTGCCGCATCGAGGCGACCTGCAGACCCAGCACGTTGTCGATGAAGATCGGCCGATCCATGTCACCATCGGTGAAGCCATAGGTCTTGGGGTCCAACTCGGGGTGCGGGGTGCCGGACCGCATGCCCAGCGGGTCCAGATCGGCGACCAGATGGCCCCTGATGCGATAGGCCCGGATCAGCATCAGCGCCCGGATTGAATCAAGCACCGCGCGTTTGATCTGATCATCGCTGACCTCGACGCCCGCGCTGGCGGCCTTGTCCTTGATCTTCTTGCCCGCCGCCTTGGTTTCGGCCACCGGCCATTCCCCGGTCAGCGCGCCGGTGATCTCATCAGCAGGCACAGGCGGCCAGTCATTGCGCGCCCAGGAAGGACCCGCCGCATCGGCCTTCACATCCAGCTCGGCATCACCCATCTGCCTGAAAAACTCGGCCCATGCAGCATCCACCGCGTTGGGGTCGTTGGCGTATTGGGCATAGAGCTGCTCCAGATATGCCGCATTGTGCCCCTGCATGAAGCTCGAGGCATGGAACTGGTCGTTGGGCGATTGGTCGGTCATGATGTTACCTCATGTGGGTTGGGACCGTATTTGTTGGTGCCGGGTTGGCTGGGGCGGGTCAGCCACCACAGCATCAGTAGCGGCGATAGCACGAGAATGATTAACGTCGGGATCACGATCAGGAGCGTGGCGCGGGTGAAGAGGATGTCGAGGCGATGCGCGCCTCCGTGACCCAGCGTCGAGGCAAGGCCGATGCCAAAGACCAGCACAGCCAGCGCGCCAAGCGCCAGCAGAATGGGAAACAGCGCATACAGCCCGCTGCGCCCGGTATCATGCATCCGCCGCCAAGCGACAGCCAGATTGGGCAGAAAGACGATCAGGGCAACGATGCTCTGCACCGGGCCGTTCGAAGTGGCCGTCACGGTGGTTATGTCGTTCACTTGTGTCTTGGACACCTGAGTGAAGAACTGTGCGTCGATGATCCCGGCAAGAACGCTCCAGATCACGACGAACAGGAAAAAGAACCAGTATTCGGGGCGAGAGGCCCGCCCCGAAAAGGTGAGGAATTTAGAGAAACACGTTTTGACTGCCAAGCCAAAGGTCATGTGCTTCGCTCCTCCCAAAGCTACCAATCGGTGGCCGAGCGGCCTTACCCGATCGCTTCCAAAACGGCTTCACCCAGCTGCGCCGGGCTTTCGGCCACGACGATACCGGCTGCGCGCATGGCTTCGATTTTGTCCTCGGCACCGCCTTTGCCACCGGCGACAATCGCGCCCGCGTGGCCCATGCGGCGGCCCGGAGGGGCCGTGCGGCCTGCGATGAAGCCTGCGGTGGGTTTGGAGCGGCCCTTCTTGGCCTCATCGGCCAGGAATTGCGCGGCCTCTTCCTCGGCCGACCCGCCGATCTCACCGATCATGATGATGCTTTCGGTTTCGTCATCTCCAAGGAACCATTCCAGCACATCGATATGCTCGGTGCCTTTGATCGGGTCGCCACCGATGCCGACGCAGGTGGACTGGCCAAGACCCACGTCGGTGGTCTGCTTGACCGCCTCATAGGTGAGCGTGCCCGAGCGTGACACAACGCCGACCGAGCCACGCTTGTGGATGTGGCCGGGCATGATGCCGATCTTGCAGGCGTCGGGCGTGATGACACCGGGGCAGTTGGGGCCGATCAGGCGCGATTTCGAGCCTTCCAGCGCGCGCTGCACCTTCATCATGTCCAGAACCGGGATGCCTTCGGTGATGCAGACGATCACCTCCATCTCGGCATCAATCGCTTCGAGGATCGAGTCGGCGGCAAAGGGGGGCGGGACATAGATCACCGAGGCATTGGCCTCGGTCACCGCCTTGGCCTCGTGGACCGAGTTGAAGACCGGCAGGTCGAGATGGGTCATCCCGCCTTTGCCCGGCGTCACGCCACCGACCATCTTGGTGCCATAAGCGATGGCCTGTTCAGTGTGGAATGTGCCCTGCGAGCCGGTCAGGCCCTGACAGATGACTTTGGTGTTTTCGTCGATGAGGACGGCCATTGATTTCTCCAGTTAAAGTATCGTCTGAATGCCGGAAATTGCCATTCCGACCACTCCGACGATGAGAAGCCCGAGCAATGGAATGCGCAGGAACTTCATTGCTGAATTGTAGGAGCCTTCTGAAACGTGATGTGTCCTGTAGGTCACGCCAAAAGACTTGTCGAAAGTCTTGAGTGGGTTTTCCGTCACCGAAACCACGGGAACGTTTCCATCCTGATCCGCAGACATGCTCGCAGCGGCTTGACCTGCGTATGTAAGTCCTACGAATATCAAGCTTACGCCGCTAATAGCCAAATGCTTCAGGAATGTTCCTTCAGCGGCCCAGGTGGACACAATTTCCCAAACAGTAGTCGGCATTTAACCCTTAACCGCCTTCACGATCTTCTCGGCACCGTCCTTCAGGTTGTCCGCCGCGATCACGTCCAGGCCAGAGGTGTTGATGATCTCTTTGCCCTTCTCGACATTCGTACCTTCCAGCCGCACGACCAGCGGAACTTGCAGGCCGACCTCTTTCACCGCGGCAACAACGCCCTCTGCGATGACGTCACAGCGCATGATGCCGCCAAAGATGTTGACTAGAATGCCTTTGACCTGCGGGTCCGAGGTGATGATCTTGAACGCTTCGGTCACTTTCTCTTTGGTCGCACCGCCGCCCACGTCGAGGAAGTTGGCAGGCTCGGCGCCGTAGAGCTTGATGATGTCCATGGTCGCCATCGCCAGACCCGCACCGTTGACCATGCAGCCGATCTCACCATCCAGCGCGATGTAGTTCAGGTCGTATTTGGAGGCTTCCAGTTCCTTGGGGTCTTCTTCGGTGGTGTCGCGCAATTCAGCGATATCGGGGTGGCGGTAGACCGCGTTGCCGTCAAAGCCGACTTTGGCGTCCAGCACTTTCAGATCGCCGCTGTCGGTGACGATCAGCGGGTTGATCTCGAGCATCTCCATGTCTTTGTCGATGAAGGCCTTATAGAGCTGACCCATCAGCTTGACGCACTGCTTGACCTGACCACCGGTCAGACCCAGCGAGAATGCAATGCGGCGACCATGGTAGGGCTGATAGCCGGTGGCGGGATCGACCGAGAAGGACAGGATTTTCTCGGGCGTCGAGGCGGCGACCTCTTCGATGTCCATGCCGCCTTCGGTCGAGCAGACAAATGAGACGCGGCTGGTCTGGCGATCCACCAGCAGGGCGAGGTACAATTCGGTTTCGATGCCCGAGCCTGCTTCGATGTAGATGCGGTTGACCTGCTTGCCCGCCGGGCCGGTCTGATGGGTGACCAGAGTGCGGCCCAGCATCTTCTTGGCTTCTTCGGCGGCTTCCTCGACAGATTTGGTCAGGCGCACGCCGCCTTTTTCGCCAGCATCGGCCTCTTTGAAGCTGCCCTTGCCGCGTCCGCCCGCGTGGATCTGGGCCTTGACGACCCAGAGCGGTCCGTCAAGCTCTCCGGCGGCGGTCTTGGCTTCGTCGGCGCGGGTGATGACCTGGCCTTCGGACACCGGAGCGCCATAGCTGCGCAGAAGCGCCTTTGCCTGATATTCGTGGATGTTCATGAAAACTGTCCCGTGTGGCTGCGTTTGGGACTTTTTGGCGTGTGTGATATGTGGATTTAAAGGGTTTTTTGCAGGAACTGTGGAAAAACAGGCGATTTTCGGTATTTGTGATCACACGAAAAAAAGTGTGATCACAAATTCCCGACACCAGATGTTCTGGGGGTTTTGAAACCTGGCAGAAACGGATGATTCTGGCCGGAACGAAAAATGCGCGCCCGGTTGGACGCGCATACACTATGTCGCGGTGAATCGGTGGCGGTTAGGCCAGCGAGTTGTCGATCCCCTTGCAGGCCTCGACCAGCCCTTTGACTGCGTTGACCGAGTTGTCGAACATCGCCTGCTCGTCCTTGGTCATCTTGATGTCGATGACACGCTCGATCCCGCCAGCGCCGATCACGGTGGGTACGCCCACATACATGCCCTTGAGGCCAAGCGCGCCGTCCACATAGGCGGCACAGGGCAGCACACGTTTCTGATCTTTCAGATATGCCTCGGCCATTTCGATACCGGCGGTTGCGGGCGCGTAAAAAGCCGAGCCGGTTTTCAGCAGGCCAACGATCTCGGCACCGCCATCACGGGTGCGCTGCACGATGGCGTCCAGGTTCTCCTGGTTGGTCCAGCCCATCTTGACCAGATCGGGCAGCGGGATGCCAGCCACGGTCGAGTAGCGTGTCAGCGGCACCATCGTGTCGCCATGGCCACCCAGCACAAAGGCGGTGACGTCTTTCATCGACACGTCGAACTCTTCGGCCAGGAAATGGCGGAAGCGAGCGCTGTCCAGCACGCCGGCCATGCCGCAGACTTTGTTGTGGGGCAGGCCCGAGAATTCGCGCAGGGCCCAGACCATCGCGTCCAGAGGGTTGGTGATGCAGATGACAAAGGCGTCCGGCGCGTTGTCGCGGATGCCTTCGCCGACGGATTTCATCACTTTCAGGTTGATGCCCAGCAGGTCATCGCGGCTCATCCCCGGTTTGCGCGGCACACCGGCGGTCACGATGCACACATCCGCACCGGCGATGTCGGCATAAGACTGGGTGCCCTTGAGCGTGGCGTCGAACCCTTCGGAGGGGCCGGATTCGGCAATGTCCAGCGCTTTGCCTTCGGGGGTGCCCTCGGCAATGTCAAAAAGAACAACGTCACCGAGTTCTTTCAGGGCTGCGAGGTGGGCAAGTGTGCCGCCGATCTGACCTGCGCCGATAAGCGCGATCTTGGGTCTGGCCATTGGAATGTCTCCGCTTCCGAGATTGAAATCGCGGCTGTGCTAGTCGTTAATGGCGCGGCTTGCAAGTGTTCTGCGACGCGGCATGGGCGCAGAGGCGCTCTATCGCTCTGCACTTGGCTGGGCTAAACCTCGGGCCGGACAGTTCTATTTGGGATGGCGCGATGCCTGAGCTTGACCCCTGGTTTTTTGCGGTCGCCATTCCGGCGGTGATCTTTGCGGGCTTTTCCAAGGGAGGCTTCGGCGGCGGTGTGGCCTTTGCCTCGTCGTCGATCCTGGCACTTGTACTGGAGCCGGGACAGGCGCTGGCGCTGATGTTACCGCTGCTGATGCTGGTCGATGTGGCGACGCTGAAACCCTATTGGAAGCGTTGGAGCGCGCGCGATTCCTGGGTGTTGGTTCTTGGCGGCCTGCCGGGGGTGGCGCTGGGGGCGTGGCTCTACAAGGCGACCGATGCCGATCTGTTGCGTCTTCTGATTGGCGGTATTTCCGTGGGATTCGTAATTTGGCAGCTGTCGCAGAGCCGTGGCTGGGTGCGCGGCTTCCAACACGGGCTGACGGCAAAGGCGGGGCTATTTGCGGGGCTTGTGGCGGGGTTCACAAGTTTTGTCAGCCATGCGGGCGGCCCGCCAGCGGCGGTCTATCTGCTGGCCCAGCGTCTGGGCAAGACCGAGTATCAGGCCAGCACCGTGCTTGTGTTCTGGGTGATCAACTTTGCCAAGGCGATACCCTACGCTTATCTGGGGCTGTTTACACTGGAAACGATCTGGGCCGATCTGCTGCTGGCCCCCTTTGCATTGCTGGGGGCCTGGCTGGGGGTGCGTGCGCATTGGATGGTGCCAGAGCGGCTGTTCTTTTCGCTCGCCTATCTGTTGCTGATGATCACGGGCTGCAAACTGATCTGGGATGCGCTGACGTGACCCCTGTACGCGGCAGCTGAAAAGCCGCGCGGCGCGTCTGCATCAGGCATCCTTGCCCTGGGCCGGCGCGGCCTCGGCCAGTGTTTCATAGGACTGACCCGAGGCAATAAGGCAGGTCATCCCGTTCGGCAGTGTGACCGTGATGGTCCACGTCCCGGTGGTGTCCGAGGCAAAGACCTCCATCACCGATCCCTGTTGCACCAGCCCGATGCCACGGCGGCTTTCGCCATATTTGTCGGAAAGCCGGTCCAGCACCACGTCCCGAGGGGCGCAGTTGTTTTGTTCTGCCTGTAGCTGCTGTGCGGCCAGCGCCATCAGGCCCAGCCCCATCGTCATCTTGAGAAATCCGAGTGTCATTGGTGGCCTCGCTGTTCTGAACCGATGTGAACAGGCTGCGCGAAGGGGCCTGACACCGGGTTAACGTGACGTTTCGGGCGGATGCAACAGGCTTTTGCTGCGATGCGGCGAAATTATCCTTGAACTTTCCGGCAGAAAAATGCACCTCTCCGCGCAACTATATTGCTCAGGAGAGGCACATGGATCAGCGCCAGCGACCCTATCGTTCCGTATTGTACATCCCGGCATCGCGGGAACGCGCGCTTGAGAAAGCCAGAACGCTGCCGGTCGACGCCATCATCTTTGACCTCGAAGATGCGGTCTCGGCTGACGAAAAAGACGCCGCGCGCGAAACGCTGAAATCGGCGCTTGCGCAGGGTGGCTATGGCAACCGGTTCCGGATCGTGCGGATCAACGGGCTGGATACGCCCTGGGGCCGCGCCGACGCGGAAGCAGTGCGCGAGATGGGTGCGGATGTGGTTCTGGTTCCCAAAGTCGGATCGGCGACGGATGTGGATGCCGTGGCGGCGATCACCGGCGACCTGCCGATCTGGGCGATGATGGAAACACCACGTGGCATGCTCAACGCGGCCCAAATCGCGGCGCATCCGCTGATGGCAGGGTTCGTGATGGGCACCAATGATCTGGCCAAGGAATTGCAGACCAACTTCCGCCCGGATCGTGAACCGCTGTTGACCTCGCTGGGACTCTGTCTGCTGGCGGCCAAGGCCGAGGGGCTGATCATTGTCGACGGCGTCTATAACGCATTCAAGGATGTCGACGGGCTGGCCGTCGAGTGTCAGCAGGGTCGCGATATGGGGTTTGACGGCAAGACGCTGATCCACCCGGCGCAGGTCGAGGTGGCAAATACCGCCTTTGCGCCCTCCGACGGCGACATCGATCTGGCCCGCCGCCAGATCGCCGCTTTTGACGAGGTTCATGCGCAGGGGCAGGGCGTTGCCGTGGTCGACGGCAAGATCGTCGAAAACCTGCATGTTGCAACCGCCCGTGAAATTCTGGCAAAAGCCGAAGCAATTCAGGTCATGCAAGCGGAGAGCTAGCTTATGGGTTTTGTCCTTTTGGTCCTCGGTCTGGCGCTCTGGTGGGGCGCTCATCTTTTCAAACGTCTGATGCCCGAGCAGCGGCGGGCGATGGGGGGCAAGGGGAAGGGTGTTGTCGCTCTTGGATTGCTGTTGGCGGTCATTCTGATGGTGGTCGGGTTCCGAATGACTCCCTTTATCCATGTCTGGGCACCACCCAGCTTCCTTGTCCATGTCAACAACCTGTTGATTCTGATCGCGATCTGGATGATGAGCCCGGCGGGCCAGAAAGGCCGCCTGCTGAATGGTGTACGCCACCCGATGCTGACGGGGTTCGGCCTCTGGGCGATTGCGCATCTGCTGGTGAATGGTGATCTGGCGGGCATAATTCTGTTTGGCGGGCTCTGGGCCTGGTCGCTTGCCGAGAAAATCGTGATCAATCGGGCCGAAACGCAATGGACACCGGGTGTACCTGGAACGCTGGCCAAGGATGGGATGTTCTTTGCAGCCTCGATTGTATTGCTTGTCGTTATTGGGTTGATCCATGGCTGGATCGGTCCGTGGCCCTTTGGTGGCTAAGGGGAACCCTCTGATGTCTTTGCTCTATCGCCTTCTGACCGAGGAAGACACCTCGGGTTTTTGCCACAAGGTCAGCGATGCACTGGCAAAGGGCTGGGCCCTGCATGGTGACCCGTCTTACGCCTATGACCACGCCACCGGCAAGATGCGCTGCGCGCAGGCGGTGACAAAACAGATCGACGGGGTCTACACCCCGGACATGAAGCTAGGTGAACAATAATGAGCAAGACCAATTCGGGCTTTTTCTTTGAGGATTACAGTGTTGGGCAGACCCTGATACACGCCGTGCCGCGTACGGTGTCGGGCGGCGAACGCGCGCTCTATCATGCACTCTATCCGGCGCGTCATGCGCTTTATTCCTCGGACAGTTTTGCGCAGAATTGCGGCCTGCAGGCCAGCCCGATCGACGATCTGGCGGCGTTTCATGTGGTGTTCGGCAAGACCGTTCCCGATATCTCGCTGAACGCGGTGGCCAATCTGGGCTACGCCGAAGGGCGCTGGCTGAAACCGGTCTGGGCGGGCGACACGTTGCGCTCGGAATCCGAGGTGATCGGGCTGAAGCAGAATTCGAACGGCAAAACCGGCGTGGTCTATGTGCGCACGCGCGGGTTGAACCAGCCCGACGAGGTGGTGCTGGAATATTGCCGTTGGGTGATGGTGCGCAAAAAGGATCTGGACGCGCCCGCGCCCGAAACCGTGCTGCCGGAACTCAGCAAGGTCATTCCCGCCGATCAGCTTGTGGTGCCTGAGGGGCTGAATTTCTCAAACTACGATTTCGCGCTGGCGGGCGAGCCGCATCGCTGGGGCGATTACGAGATCGGTGAAAAGATCGACCATGTGGACGGCGTCACCATCGAGGAAGCCGAGCACATGATGGCGACCCGCCTGTGGCAGAACACCGCCAAGGTGCATTTCGACCTCACCGTGCGGCCCGAGGGGCGGTTGATCTACGGCGGTCATGTGATTTCACTGGCGCGCACGCTCAGCTTCAACGGTCTGGCCAATGCGCAGATGATCGTGGGTCTGAATGCCGGGGCGCATGCCAATCCCTGCATGGCGGGCGACACGGTCAAGGCCTGGTCCGAGGTGCTGGAGAAGGCCGAAACTGCTACGCCGGGTGTGGGTGCGATTCGACTGCGCCTGGTCGCCACCAAGGGTGGTGAACCGTTCCAACTCAGGACTGAAGAGGGCCGGTATCGCCCCGAAGTGCTGCTGGATCTGGACTATTGGGCACTGATGCCGATCTAAGAGCGGCGGCGCGCCACTCTGACAGGCATTTGACTCCACGCCCGAAATTTCGTGCTAGTCTTGGCCCATGTTCGGATTGCGCGCCTTCGCACTGACAACACTCCTCTCTTCTCCGGCGCTGGCATGTGATCTGGCGCTGGCGCTGGCGGTGGATGTGTCCGGGTCGGTTGATTCCCAGGAATACCGCATCCAGATGGATGGGCTGGCGCATGCGCTACGCGATCCCATCATCTCCGAGGCGCTGGTGCGGGGGCAGGCGCAGCTGATGCTGATCCAGTGGACAGGTTCGTCACGCCAGCAGGTCACCATCCCCTGGACAACGATCGACAGTTTCGATGCCATCGACCGGTTTGCGGATGCGGTTGCTGCGGACAAGCGGGTCTGGCGCAACTTCTCGACCGCGATCGGCGAGGCACTGGCCACCACGATGGTCCGGTTTGACGAGGTGGCCGATTGCAAGCGGCATCTGATCGACCTGTCCGGCGATGGCATGTCGAACGAAGGGGTCGAACCCACATCTCTGCGCGCCGATCTGGCCGCCCGCAACATCACGGTCAATGCCATCGCCATCGAACAGAGCGAGCCCGACCTGACGGCGTATTTCTACGAGAATGTGATCATGGGCGATGGCGCATTTGTGGTCACAGCCGGAGGGTTTCGCGACTATCCCGAACGGATCAGAAAGAAATTGCTGCGCGAGGTAACCGAACAGACCGCCGCAGCGCGCTGAAAGAAGATTCGTTTTCTTTCAATATGGTCTGTATGAATTGACGCTGCCGCAGTTCTTCCGCGCCCTCTGTGATCACGGCAATTGTATGTGTGATCACAAACCCGAGAAACGCGGGGTATGTGACAAAAAACACCGTCGGTTTGCGCTCGCAGCAGGTGACAGGGCGGTAAAATCCGCTAAAACCGTTGCAGCTAACGGAAAGGAGCCACCATGGCAGATGTCAACAGGGGCAATCGCCCTCTTTCGCCGCATCTGACGATCTATCGTCCGCAGCTGACCTCCGTGACCTCGATCCTGACAAGGATTACCGGCAATGCGCTGATCGTTGCGGCCCTGCTGATCGTCTGGTGGTTTCTGGCCGCTTCCACCTCTCCCGAAGCGTTTGCCCGCGCCGATTGGTGGATCACCTCGCTGCTGGGCGATGTGGTCATGGCGTTGTCGCTCTGGGCGATCTGGTACCATACGCTGGCCGGTATCCGGCATCTGATCTGGGACAATGCGATTGGTCTTGATGTGCCGGTGGCCGAAAAGCTGGGCTGGGCCGTCGTGATCGGGTCCTTCGTCCTGACGCTCATCACCCTCATCATTGTCGCGTAAGGAGACCCCCGATGCGTTATCTTACCGACCGCAAGCGGGCCGAGGGCCTTGGCTCTGCCAAAACCGGCACCGCGCATTTCTGGTCGATGAAGGTCAGCGCGGTTGCGCTGCTGTTTCTGATACCACTTTTCATCTTCACCTTCGGTCCGATGCTGGGGCAGCCGCATGACGCGGTGATCGCCTATTACAGCAAGCCGTTCCCCGCCATCGTTGCGGTGCTGACACTGATCGTGGGCTTCAAGCATTTTGCCGAAGGCGCGCAGGTGCTAATCGAAGATTATGTTCACGGGCTGGCCCAGAAAATCCTGATCATTCTGGTGATTTGCCTTTCTTATGCAGCTGCCGCGGCAGGCGTTTTCGCCATCGCGCGCATCGCCCTTTGACGCGCTCTAGGAGTTTCTGACACATGGCTGCTTACGAATACGAGACGCATGAATATGACGTCGTAGTGGTTGGTGCCGGTGGCGCGGGTCTGCGCGCCACGCTGGGCATGGCCGAGCAAGGGCTGCGCACTGCCTGCGTGACAAAGGTGTTCCCGACCCGTTCCCACACGGTCGCGGCGCAGGGCGGCATTGCCGCATCACTGTCCAACATGGGACCTGACCATTGGCAATGGCATATGTATGACACCGTCAAGGGCTCGGACTGGCTGGGTGACACCGATGCAATGGAGTATCTCGCGCGCGAGGCCCCCAAGGCGGTCTATGAGCTGGAACATTACGGCGTGCCGTTTTCGCGCACCGAAGAGGGCAAGATCTATCAGCGCCCCTTTGGCGGTCACACCACCGAGTTCGGCGAAGGCCCCCCGGTGCAGCGCACCTGCGCCGCCGCCGACCGGACCGGTCATGCGATCCTGCACACGCTTTATGGCCAGAGCCTCAAGAACAACGCCGAGTTCTATATCGAGTATTTCGCCATCGACCTGATCATGTCCGAGGACGGTCAGTGTCAGGGTGTCGTGTGCTGGAAGCTGGACGATGGCACCATGCATGTGTTCAACGCCAAGATGGTCGTGCTGGCCACCGGCGGCTATGGTCGCGCCTATTTCAGCGCAACCTCGGCCCATACATGCACCGGTGATGGCGGTGGCATGGTGGCCCGTGCAGGCCTGCCGATGCAGGATATGGAGTTTGTGCAGTTCCACCCGACTGGCATCTATGGTTCGGGCTGCCTGATCACCGAAGGCGCACGGGGTGAAGGCGGGTACCTGACAAACTCCGAAGGCGAACGCTTCATGGAGCGCTACGCGCCCCACTACAAGGACCTTGCGCCACGCGATTATGTCTCGCGCTCGATGACGATGGAAATCCGCGAGGGGCGGGGTGTTGGCAAAGATGGCGATCACATCCACCTGAACCTCAGCCATCTGCCTGCCGAGGCGCTGCACGAGCGTCTGCCGGGCATCTCGGAAAGCGCCAAGATCTTTGCCGGTGTCGATGTCACCAAAGAACCGATCCCGGTTCTGCCGACCGTGCATTACAACATGGGTGGCATCCCAACCAATTACTGGGGCGAGGTTCTGAACCCGACCGCCGAGAATCCGACCGCGCATGTGCCCGGTCTGATGGCCGTGGGTGAGGCTGGCTGCGCCTCGGTTCATGGGGCCAACCGCCTGGGCTCGAACTCGTTGATCGACCTGGTGGTCTTTGGCCGCGCGGCGGCGATCCGCGCCGGTAAGATCGTCGACCCCGAAGCGCCGAATCCGGTGCTCAACCAAGCGTCGGTCGACAAGGCGTTTGACCGCTTTGACACCGTCCGTAATGCCAGTGGCGGGACGCCGACGGCCGAGCTGCGGCTTGAGATGCAGCGCACCATGCAGGCGGATGCGGCGGTGTTCCGGACCTCCAAGACCATGGCCGAAGGGGTTGAGAAAATGACCGCGATTGCGGCCAAGATGGACGATCTGCAGGTCACCGACCGATCGCTGGTCTGGAACAGCGACCTGATGGAAAGTCTGGAACTGACCAACCTGATGCCCAACGCGCTGGCCACCATCGTCGGTGCCGAGGCGCGCAAGGAGTCGCGTGGCGCCCATGCCCATGAGGACTTCACCACGCGCGATGACGAAAACTGGCGGGTCCACACGGTCTCGCGTATCGACGGCAACAAGGTCGACCTCAGTTATCGTCCGGTGATCGTCGACCCACTTAGCACCGAGGCCGATGGCGGCATCAATCTTGAAAAAATCGCGCCCAGGGCGCGGACCTTCTAAGGAGAGGATGACATGGTACAACTGACCCTCCCCAAGAACAGCCGCATCACCACGGGCAAGACCTGGCCCAAGCCCGAGGGTGCCACCAATGTGCGCAAGTTCCAGATCTATCGCTGGAACCCCGATGACGGGAAGAATCCAAGCGTCGATACCTATTTCCTGAACATGGATGAGTGCGGCCCGATGGTTCTGGACGCGCTGATCAAGATCAAGAACGAGATCGACCCGACGCTGACCTTCCGCCGGTCGTGCCGCGAGGGCATCTGTGGCTCTTGCGCGATGAATATCGACGGCATCAACACGCTGGCTTGCATTTATGGCATGGATGAGATCAAGGGCGACGTGAAAATCTACCCGCTGCCGCATTTGCCGG
This sequence comes from Ruegeria spongiae, assembly GCF_023502395.1. Classification (GTDB taxonomy): domain Bacteria; phylum Pseudomonadota; class Alphaproteobacteria; order Rhodobacterales; family Rhodobacteraceae; genus Ruegeria_C; species Ruegeria_C spongiae. The sequence continues at coordinate 159,059 of NZ_JAMFMB010000004.1, forward strand.
TGGTCAAGGATTTGATCCCGGACCTGACGCATTTCTATGCCCAGCACGCCTCGATCATGCCTTGGCTGGAAACCAAGACAAACCGCCCCGCGAAAGAGTGGAAGCAATCCATCGAGGATCGCAAGAAGCTGGACGGGCTCTATGAGTGTGTGATGTGCGCGTCCTGCTCGACCTCGTGCCCCTCCTATTGGTGGAATGGCGACCGCTATCTTGGTCCCGCCGCGTTGCTGCATGCCTATCGCTGGATCATCGACAGTCGGGACGAGGCCACCGGAGAGCGGCTGGACGAGCTGGAGGACCCCTTCAAGCTCTATCGCTGCCATACGATCATGAACTGCGCCAAGACCTGCCCCAAAGGCCTGAACCCGGCAAAGGCGATTGCTGAGATCAAGAAGATGATGGTGGAACGCACCGTCTGATCGACGCGCATCAACTCTGAACAAACCTCTGGCGTCACTGCCAGAGGTTTTTTTGAATGCGGCGTTGCGACGCAGATGCATCAGGCGCATGTCCAGATTGCACAGACATGGGGTGAAACCGGGTGACTGCGGGTATAGTTTGTTGGCAGGGAGGGTACGGAACCAAAGGATCGGGTCATGAAACTCTCTGAAACCCCAACACCAACCGCGCAAGAGGCGCTGGATTATCTCGAAGAGGCCTGGGCATATTTTTGCCCGGTGCCGGTCGAGACGAAATCGGAAGAGCAGGAACCGGACCTGTTCCAATACGCCAACGCGGCCTGAAAGCCTCGCGGGCAGGGTGCTTGCCGCCCAAGCCTCAAAAGGGTAGGGAACGGGGATGCCCGTTCTGTTGTTATTGCTCGGCCTTGCGGTCTTTGCCTATTTCTTCTGGCGGTCCAGAACGACCAGCCTGACGCGCGATTGCCGTTGGCGCCAGCACCGCAGCGAAGACCTGTGGCGCTGCAGCGCCTGCGGCGCCGAGCATAAAGGCATGGACGAACCCAACACCTGTCTCAGGCAATAACACTTGCATCAAGCGCCGCTCTCTGGCCCTTTCCCGATGGGAGAGGGTTTATGATGACAAACGCACCAAGAGATGCCGAGGCCCGGCGCGCAATTGCACCGGTGATCTGCTATCCGAACGAGACTTTGCCTGTGCCGGACATGTCGCTTTACGCCCGCGCACGGCAGGCGGCGCGGAAGGTGGGCGAAACGCTGGTTCCGCCGCGCGATGCACGCTGCTTCGCGGTGCCAGCGGGGCACTTCTTTCGCATCACCAGTGTCGAGGGGCCGCAGGTCGGCGATCTGAACCTGTGGAATGCGGACGATCTGATCGAGCGGTTCTATTCCGGCAAAACCCGCGCGCTGCACGGCACCCATTTGACCACAGGCGAGCGGATGTGGAGCAGCTTTCCACATCTTCGGCCAATGGCCACCATCGTGTCGGACACGCTGGATTGGTATGGGATCGACAGTTTTGGCGGATCGGTGCATGACGTGATTGGTACACGTTGTGACCCCTATACCGGCAATCTGTTGGCGGGTACGCAGTACCATCATTGCTGCCATTCCAACCTGACGCGCGCCCTGGCGGATCATCTGGGCGTTTCCCCCGACAAGGCCGAGGCGCATGTGCATGATGTGCTGAACGTCTTCATGTGCACCGGGTTCACCCGCGACACCGGGCAATACTTTATGAAAGCCTCGCCGGTGCGGCCAGGGGACTATCTGGAGTTCTTTGCCGAGATCGATCTGCTGGGTGGGCTCAGCGCATGTCCCGGTGGCGACTGCTCCGCCGAACATTCCTCGGATACAGCGCCGTGCCACCCCTTGTTGGTCGAGGTATTCGCCCCAATTGAGGGCGCGCTGGATGGATGGTCGCGTCCGGGTCCCAATGGCTATGACCGGACGCATGGGTGGGGTCAGGTCGGCTGAACCGCCCCAACCCGTTGTTCAGTCGGCAAATGCCGCCTGCAAAGCGATTTCGACCATGTCGCCGAAACTGCTTTGCCGTTGATCGCTGGGCAGTGCCTCGCCGGTCAGCAGGTGATCCGAGACCGTCAGAACCGCCAGCGCGCGGCGTTGGTACCGGGCGGCGAGATTGTAAAGCTCGGCCGCTTCCATCTCGACACCCAGAATGCCGTGACGCACCATCTGTTCGTTCAGGTCAGGCCGTTCGTCATAAAACACATCCGCGGAATAGATGCCGCCGACATGGGTGGGCGTGCCTTTTGCTTCCGCTGCTTGGGCGGCGGCCTTCAGAAGGCTCCAATCCGCGCAGGGGGCAAAATTCAGTTCCTTGAAGATGCCACGTGACGGCGTGCTGAGTGTCGACGCCGTCATGGCAAGGATCACATCGCGAAGGCCCACATCCTGCTGCATTGCGCCGCAGGACCCGATCCGGATCAGGGTCTTGGCCCCGAAGGTGCTGATCAGTTCGTTGACGTAAATGGAAAGCGAGGGCATTCCCATGCCGCTGCCCTGAATGGTGACGGGATTGCCGTTCCATTCGCCGGTAAACCCCAGCATCCCACGCACGTCATTTACCTGTCGCGCGTTTTCCAGAAATGTTTCTGCGGCCCATTTCGCCCGCAGGGGATCGCCCGGCAATAGAACGGTTTCCGCAATTTCGCCAGGGTTTGCGCCAATATGAATTGTCATGGTGAGACTTGCTCAATCAGATTTCCAGATCGGAGATATCCGCGCCCGAGGTCAGCGCGTCGTGAATCCATTGCGGTTTGCGCCCGCGCCCGGTCCAGGTCTGTTCCGGATTGGCCGGATTGCGGTATTTGGCTGCCGCCTTGGTGCCCTTGGTGGACTTTCTAGTTTCACTTTGCAGTTCAGACAGTGAGAAACCAAAATCAGCCGCCGCCTTTTCGGCCGCCGCCAACGCGTCTTTTCTTTCTTTTTGTTCGGCGTTTTTGAGCGCCTTCTCGACGTCGGATTGCAATTTCAGCAATTCCTTCCGCGACATCGCTTTCAGATCCATCCCCATTTCTTTCTCCTTTGGAATTCACCAACAACAGCGTGGCGCTACCGCGCCACACTAGGGAATTCAATGACGCTGTTCAGCGCCTTTTTCAAGGAAATTGAGGGTGATTTATGCCGCCATTTGATTTGGATCGGCCAAATTGACAATATCGGACATAATCGAATTCAATTCGAAGTCTTTCGGCGTGTAGATTTTTGCGACGCCAGCGGCTTTCAGTTTTTCCGCATCCTCATCGGGAATGATGCCGCCTACGACAACCGGAATGTGGCCCAACCCTTCGTCCCGCATCCGTTGCATGACCTCTTCTACCAGCGGCAGGTGGCTGCCGGACAGGATCGACAGGCCAACCACATGCGCGTCATCTTCAATTGCGGCGGCGACGATTTCTTCGGGTGTCATGCGGATGCCGTCATAAGAAATGTCCATGCCGCAATCGCGGGCACGGAAGGCGATCTGTTCGGCGCCATTGGAATGGCCGTCAAGACCCGGCTTACCCACCAGAAACTTGAGCCGCCGCCCCAGCTTGTCGCTGACCGCATCCACCTGGCCGCGCAGATCTTCGAGCCCTTCGGTTTTGTTTGAAACCGAGCGCGAGACGCCGGTGGGTCCACGATAGGTCCCAAAGGCCCGGCGCATTTCTTCGGCCCATTCACCGGTGGTAACGCCTGCCTTGGCAGCCCGGATGGAAGGGCCCATGATATTGCCGCCGGACCGCGCGGTGTCGCGCAGAGCTGCGAGCGCGTCCTTCACCGCATTGGCATCGCGGCTGGTGCGCCAGTCCTCAAGGCGGTCGATCTGTTGCTGCTCCACCGCCGGATCGACGGTCATGATGCCGCCATCCTCGGTTTCCAGCGGCGAGGGTTCGCCCTCGGTCCATTTGTTCACGCCGACCACGATGGTCTCGTTGCGCTCGATCCGGTTCAGACGTTCGGCATTGGCATCGACCAGACGGGATTTCATGTATTCGATCGAGGCGACCGCGCCGCCCATCCCGTCGAGATTGCCCAACTCGGCGCGGGCGCCTTCCTTGAGCGCTTCGACCTTGGCATCGACCGCCGGGTTGCCTTCGAACAGATCGTCAAATTCCAGCAGGTCGGTTTCATAGGCCAGGATCTGCTGCATCCGCATGGACCATTGCTGGTCCCACGGGCGCGGCAGGCCCAGCGCCTCGTTCCAGGCGGGCAGTTGCACCGCGCGTGCGCGGGCTTTCTTGGACAGGGTCACGGCCAGCATCTCGATCAGGATACGGTAGACGTTGTTTTCCGGCTGCTGCTCGGTCAGGCCCAGCGAGTTCACCTGCACGCCATAACGGAAGCGGCGGAATTTGGAATCCTCGACGCCATAACGTTCCAGCAGGATCTCGTCCCAAAGGTCGACAAAGGCGCGCATCTTGCACATCTCGGTGACAAAGCGGATGCCCGCATTCACAAAGAACGAAATCCGTCCGCAAAGCGCCGGGAAGTCTTCGGCCGGGACGCGTGGACGCAGCTCGTCCAGAACGGCGATGGCGGTGGCCAGCGCATAGGCCAGCTCTTGTTCCGGCGTCGCGCCCGCCTCTTGCAGGTGATAGGAACACACGTTCATCGGGTTCCATTTCGGCACGTTCTCGTAGCAGTATTCAGCCACATCCGCGATCATCTTCAGCGATGGTTTCGGCGGGCAGATATAGGTGCCGCGGCTCAGATATTCCTTGATCAGATCGTTCTGAACCGTGCCCTGCAGCTTGGAGACATCCGCGCCCTGTTCCTCGGCCACCGCAACATAAAGCGCCAGCAGCCAGGGCGCAGTCGCGTTGATTGTCATCGAGGTGTTCATCTGTTCCAGCGGGATCTGGTCGAACAGCGTGCGCATGTCGCCCAGATGGCCGACCGGAACGCCAACCTTGCCAACCTCGCCGCGCGCCAGCACATGGTCGCTGTCATAGCCGGTCTGGGTCGGCAGATCGAAGGCGACGGACAGGCCGGTCTGGCCCTTGGACAGGTTGCTGCGATACAGCGCATTCGAGGCTTTGGCGGTGGAATGACCGGCATAGGTACGAATGAGCCAGGGGCGGTCTTTCTGCGGCTGCGTCATTTAGGGGCCTCGCGATCAGATAGGGCAACAATGTTTCACGGGCTTGGGGTAGATCGCAATTTTCCGTCAATGTCAATTCGCTGCGTTGCGGCACAAACGGGTTGAATCGTTAGATTGTGATGGGTTTCGTTTGGTGGCAGGTTGGCCGCATGACTGAAACCATCGAGATGCCGCTCTGGCTGTTGCTGCTGATTCTGGGCTTCGCCATTGTGGCCGCTCTGGACAAGGTCATGTTCCCATCGGTCAGGTGGTTCTTTCGCCGCCGCCTGGAACGAGCCGTCGCGCGGCTGAACCAGCAATTGACGCGGCCGATCCAGCCCTTCAAGCTGATGCGACGGCACGACATGATGCAACACATCATATACGACCCCGAAGTCGGGCGGGCAGTGCAGGCCCACGCGCATGAGCATGGCATACCCGAGGCCGTCGCCTCGGAAACCGCCCGGAAATATGCCCGCGAAATCGTTCCGTCGTTTTCGGCCTTTGCCTATTTCTCCTTCGCGATCCGCGCAGCGCGGTTGGTCAGCAACGCCCTGTTTCGCGTCCGGCTGTCCTACGTGGATGCCGAGGCGCTGCGATCCATTCCCGAGGACACGACCGTGGTGTTTGTGATGAACCATCGCAGCAACATGGACTATGTGCTGGTGACCTATCTGGCCGCCGACCAATCCGCGCTGTCTTATGCCGTTGGAGAATGGGCGCGGGTCTGGCCGCTGAGCCGCCTGATCCGCGCGATGGGGGCCTATTTCATCCGGCGCAAGTCTCGCAGCGATCTCTATCGCCACGTACTGGCCTGCTATGTACGCCACGCCACCGAGGCCGGAGTGACCCAGGCCATCTTCCCCGAAGGCGGGCTGAGCCTGACCGGCGGGATGGGCCCACCAAAACTGGGTCTTTTGAAATATATGATCGACGCGGCGCAGGAAAGTGGCCGCGACGTGGTCTTCGTGCCGGTTGCGATCAACTATGACCGGGTTCTGGAAGACACCATCCTCACAGCAGCCGCCAGCCGAAACGAGCGGCGGTTCCGGGCGCGGATCGGGGTCATCTTTGTCTGGATGCTGAAGCAGATCTGGCAGCGCATCCTGGGTCGGTTCCGCCGTTTCGGATTCGCGGCAGTGAGTTTTGGGGAACCGGTCTCGCTTGGCAGTTTCGAGGCGTTGCATGATCGGGATCTCACGATCCCGCTGGCCCGCGAATTGTCGCGGCGGATCGGGGCATTGGTGCCGGTGCTACCGGTTCCGCTTGCTGCGTGGCTGATGCAGAAACACGGCGATATGACCCGCGATGAGGTGGTGTCGGCCTTCGCCCGCATCTTTCCGGCCCTGCCCGGGGGACAGGAAATCCTTCCAACTAAAGATATTGCTTCGGCGGCAGAGGACGCCCTGCAGCAACTGGTGGACCGGCGGATGCTGATATGCGATGGCGATCGGTATCGGTTATTGGGTGAGCGCGCTGATCTTCTGGCATTTTATGCCTGTTCGGTTGCGCATCTCTTGGAAGCAGGGCCTCCTTCTCATGCGGTCGCAGAAGAAAATGCTGCAACTGCGGGGTCATAAAGTTTCAAACGTTAGCCAAAATGGGTTGCAATGTTGCGCCTCCGTGAATATCCCTTCCGGGACGCCGCGATTCTGCGTTGCGGCATAATGCGAACACAGGAGGCCAACATGGCTTTGGACACGGATGGTGGTGTGGCGGCCTATGAAGCGCCAGAAAAAGACCTCTATGAAATGGGGGAAATCCCTCCGATGGGGTATGTCCCCAAACAGATGTATTCCTGGGCCATCCGTCAGGAACGGCATGGCGAGCCGAACACGGCAATGCAGCAGGAAGTGGTCGATGTGCCCGAACTGGGCAGTCACGACGTGCTGGTGCTGGTTATGGCGGCGGGCGTCAACTACAACGGTGTCTGGGCCGCGCTGGGTCAGCCGATCAGCCCGTTTGATGGCCATGGCGAGCCCTATCACATCGCCGGTTCCGATGCGTCCGGTATCGTCTGGGCGGTAGGTGACCGGGTGAAGAACTGGAAGGTCGGGGATGAGGTCGTCATCCACTGTAACCAGGACGATGGCGACGACGAGGAATGCAATGGCGGCGATCCGATGTTCTCGCCCAGCCAGCGTATCTGGGGCTATGAGACTCCCGACGGATCTTTCGCGCAGTTCACCCGTGTGCAGGCCCAGCAGCTGATGCCGCGCCCCAAGCACCTGAGCTGGGAAGAAGCCGCCTGCTACACGCTGACGCTGGCCACCGCTTACCGGATGCTGTTCGGCCATCACCCGCACGACCTGAAGCCGGGCCAGAACGTTCTGGTCTGGGGGGCTTCGGGCGGCCTGGGGTCGTATGCGATCCAATTGATCAACACCGCCGGCGCAAACGCGATCGGTGTGATCTCGGACGAGGACAAGCGCGATTTCGTGATGGGTCTGGGCGCCAAGGGCGTGCTGAACCGCAAAGATTTCAACTGCTGGGGCCAGCTGCCGAAAGTGGGCAGCCCCGAATACGGGACATGGTTCAAAGAGGCGCGCAAATTCGGCAAGGCGATCTGGGAGATCACCGGCAAGGGCAACAATGTCGACATGGTGTTCGAACACCCCGGCGAGGCCACCTTCCCGGTGTCGAGCTTTGTGTGCAAAAAGGGCGGCATGGTCGTGATCTGCGCGGGGACCACCGGGTTCAATCTGACCTTTGACGTACGTTACGTCTGGATGCACCAGAAACGCCTGCAGGGCTCGCATTTTGCCCATCTCAAGCAGGCGGCAGCCGCCAACAAGCTGATGCTCGAGCGTCGCCTTGATCCCTGCATGTCCGAGGTCTTTACCTGGGCCGATCTGCCCGAGGCGCATATGAAGATGATGCGCAACGAGCACAAACCGGGCAACATGTCGGTTCTGGTTCAGGCCCCCAAGACCGGGCTGCGCACGTTGGAAGAGGTCCTCGAAGCCGGTCGTTAACCGGATACGAGGGCAATCGCCGCTACAAAAGTCAGCGAATCACTTGGGTGATTCGCTGACTTTTTCTGTTCCAAAGGTGCTCGGATGTACTTCAACAGCTTAGAAAAATTACCCTCGCTATTTCTGGGGAGTGGAAAGCAGCGAATTTCCTAACAAAATAGGTACATGCTATAGTTGAAATTAACACTTCGTTAACGGTTGAGGGGAGAGTGTTATGGCAAGAAACGATTGGATCCTTGATGTGTTGGCGGATCTCAAGACGTTCGCATCGGCAAACGGGTTGGAAACCCTTGCCGAGCAGCTGGGGGATACCCAACTGATCGCGGCCGTCGAGATCGCCAAGCTCGAGGACGAGCCTAAGATACGGGTAGATGTACAGGAAAGCCGATTTGAGCCCCATTTTGGAGGAGTTGGACGCCACTGACGGGCTCGATGGGCTGCAGGCCGTATCGGCCGGTCTGCGCGACGCGCTGAGCATAGATCACATCGTCTATCACTGGGTGGACAGCGCGGGGGACCAATATGGCTGCGGAACCTATCCAGAGGATTGGATTCAGCGCTATATCGACAAACAATATCTGCGCGTGGACCCGGTCATTGTCGGCTGTTTCCAGCGGTTTCATCCGGTTGACTGGAAAGCGGTGGACTGGTCGGGAAAGGCCGCGCGGGAATTTTTGACCGATGCGCTCGATAACGGCGTCGGCAATCAAGGCTACTCGATCCCCGTGCGTGGGCCGAGCGGGCAATTTGCGCTGTTTACAGCCAATCACAACTGCAGTGACGAGGAATGGTCGGAGTTCAAGGAAATCTACGGCCACGATCTGATCCTGATCGCGCATTATTTCAATCGCAAAGCACTGGATTTCGAAGAAAATCGCGCCCCGCAACCGGTGCGCGCCCTGTCGCCGCGTGAAGTGGACGCGCTGACATTTCTGGCGCTGGGCTACAGCCGTGCGCAGGTTGCGCACTCGTTGTCGATCTCCGAGCACACGCTACGGGTCTATATCGAGAGCGCGCGCTTCAAGCTTGGCGCGCTCAACACAACCCATGCGATAGCAAAGGCACTGAGCCAGGGCTTGATCGTCATGTGATGCACCCTCGGTCGCGGGTTTTCGCGCCGCACGCCTCGGTGACCAGATATTAACCATTCTTACGTACTCCCTTTGTTCCAGATTTCGGACGGCAAGGGGAAGTCAAATGCTACGTTATCTTTACGCAGATCAATTGCACCAGCATCGCGACCTGGCGCGATCGATGTTTCAGGATCGGGCAGATCAGTTCAAAACAAGGCTCGGCTGGGACGTGACGGTTGATGAGAATGGGGAAGAGCGCGACCAGTATGATGTGCTTAATCCGCTGTATGTGATCTGGGAAAACGCGGATGGCGGCCATGGGGGGTCGATGCGTTTTCTGCCTACGACAGGCCCGGTCATGGTAAACGACATTTTTGGCCACCTGACCGGTGGTGCACCGATCTGCAGCCCATTGATCTGGGAATGCACGCGTTTCTGCCTGTCGCGTGACGCCGACAGCCGGGTGGCGGCCGCCCTGATGCTGGGGGGCGGAGAGATCATGACCGGCTTCGGTATCAGGCATTTCGCAGGTGTCTTTGATGCCCGCATGGTGCGCATTTACAAAGCCATCGGATCCTCGCCTGAAATCCTTGGATCTGAGGGCGAGGGGCGTGACCGGATTTCGGTGGGATTGTGGGAATTCACCGAAGAGGCGCGCAACAAGGTGGCAACGCGCGCCGACATCCCGCTGGATCTGTCCCGGCTTTGGTTCACCCGCGCGTTTGGATCGGCGGGACAACACCGGTTCGCACAAACCGCCTGACATCGCGGCAAAGCCGCACGCCGCGTCTGGTGATCCGCCAGGCGCGGCGATAGGGTCGCGGCATGAGCAGTCCCGCAGTTACATTCTCCGATGATCAGGCCGCTGCTTTCGACAGCGTGACAGATATGCTGCGCCATGCGGGCATTGACCTTGACGACGAAACGCTCCGTCTGTCTTCGGGCACTGAAAGCTCGGGCGTCATGGCTGTGGTCGGCAAGGCAGGATCGGGAAAAACCCTGCTGCTTGCCGAGCTTTACAAGGCGCTGGAAGGGGCCGGCGTGCACGTCGTGTCCGGCGATTTCGAAAGCCGCAAAGCACGTGAGCGCCGCACATTGGCGATCCTTGCACCAACCAACAAGGCGGCCAGCGTGCTGCGTTTGCGTGGTGTGCCCGCGACAACCATCCACCGCATTCTCTATACTCCGGTCTATGACCCGGAATATGAGCGCATCGCCGAATGGCTGGCAGGCAGCGGCGAGCGGCCTGAAGTCGAAGGCCTGAGCGACGAGGCGCTGAACCGCGCCGCTGCCTTTTACGAGCGCAACAAATCCATTCCTGGTGCTCTGGCTGCCGCTGGGCTGCGCGGTTCGGATTTCATCACAGGTTGGAAGCGACGGGATGAACCGCTGGATATCGGTTTTGTCGATGAATCCTCGATGCTGGATGATCGACAGTTCGAGGATCTCAAAGAGATCTTCCCGACCCTGCTGCTGTTTGGCGATCCGGCGCAGCTGGCACCGGTGAACCAATCCGGCTCAATGGTCTTTGACGGATTGTCGGAGCCGCGCAAACTGAACCTCGAACGAGTACATCGGCAAAAGGCCGACAATCCGATCCTCGATTTGGCCCATGCGCTGGCTGATCCGGCCCTGGGCTTCCAGGACTTCGAGGACATGATCCAGGACACGGCGCAGAGCGATGATCGGGTTGTCTGGGGCGCACGGGTCGAGGTGGACCTGATGGCGCGTAGCCCGGTTCTGGTCTGGCGCAACGCCACACGCATCCGCCTGATCAACGCGTTCCGCGCGGTCCACGGCGCACCGGAAGAGGCGCTGCTGGAAGGTGAGCCACTGATCTGCGACGGGATCGAATTGCCGCTCAAGCATCGCAAGAAACGGCTGGACCTCGAAGCCCGCGGGCTGATCAAGGGCGCGCAGGTCATTTATCTGGGACCGGGGCGGAAACCGGGGTTCTCAAAACTGCATGTGATCGGGGCCGAAGAGCCGCAGGTCAGCGCCGCTTCGATCGTGAAGATCGAAAAACCCGACGAGGAAGAACCGTTCATCCCTTTCGCTGCGCGCATGGGCGCGACCTTTCTGCATGGCGCGGCGGTCACGATCCACAAGGCGCAGGGCTCGCAATGGAACACCGTGCAGGTCTTTGGGCCTGACCTTTACGCGGCGGCTCGGATGGGTCGTGTCGAGGCGGGCCAACCCTTGTGGAAACGTCTGGCCTACGTGGCGATTACCCGGGCACAGGACCGGCTGATCTGGGTAGTGCGAAACCGGTTGTCAAAACCCACCTATCCGCTGCGCGTGGATGATCTGCGGCAGGCACCGGCAGCGGCGCTGAAACTGGAAGGTCAGGACAGCTGAGTCCGCCGGTCAGCGGTTGCGCAACACGGTAAAAGCGGCAGAGGCGCCCCAACCGGCGAAGATCGCAATCGCCAGCGACATCAGACCATAGATTGCCGGTTGCTGCCGCGACAGGTTGTACAGGAACCGCTCCAGCCCGACCTTTCGAACATCGATATCGGTCACGATCTGAGACACGACCCGGCCACCTCGGGTCAAGTAGATACGTGTCTTGTAATCGCCTTCGATCAGATTGGCGGGCATCTCGATTGAGGTGCGAAACAGCGTCTGCTGATCCACGGCGACCGTATCCTCGCGCAGCGAATACAGGCCTTCGGCCTTGCGGATGCGAATGACGGCCTGGGCAAACTCCTGGGCATCCTGAACCTTCATATCCGCCCCGACCGAGCGGATCGCTTGCGGGATCGACACCTTGTAGCGCAGGTCCTCGGTATTGGTCAGCACTTCGTTGAACGGGGCGCTGGTGGCAACCGCGTAAAAGCTAGGCGCGGAATCCACCAGAACGCTATCCACATTGACCCAGATGCCGAACTTCTTTTCCTTCCGGCGCACAATGACCGGCTTTGACGGGCCTGAGACGGTGATCACAACCTCCAGCGGTTCCGCGTCCGGAATCGGCGTTTCGCGTTTGACCGCACCAAAAACCAGAATGTCGTCCCCGTCGAAGGTCGAGGTAATGGCCACCCGGTCCTGACTCAGGCCCAGCACGATTTCTTCTTCGATGGCCTGCGCGGGCAGCGCGGCAAACAACATCAGGACAAGCAGAGCGCGCATCATGATCAATGCCCCCCGTCCGTACCCAGCGAGAACAGCTCAGCCGGTTGCAGCAGAAGATCCAGCGCCAGCTTGCCACAGACCACCAGAACCATCATCGCCAGCAAAATCCGCAATTGTTCGGCCTTGAGCTTGGTGCCGATCTGGGTGCCGATCTGCGCCCCGATCACACCGCCAACCAGCAGCAGAACCGCCAGTACCACATCAACGGTGAAATTGGTGGTCGCGTGCAGCATGGTGGTAAATGCGGTGACGAAGATGATCTGGAACAGCGAGGTGCCGACAACCACCTTGGTGGGCATGCCCAGGATATAGATCATCGCGGGCACCATGATGAAGCCGCCGCCGACACCCATGATGGCCGACAGGATGCCGACGAAAACGCCGACAATCAGGGGTGGGATGGCCGAGATATACAGGCCCGAGGTGCGAAACCGCATTTTCAGGGGCAACGCGTGGACCCATCCTCGCTGACGGCGCTTTGCTGGCGCCGTACCACCTGCCTGGCGGGCTTTGCGGATCGCGTTCAGGCTTTCGATGAACATCAGCCCGCCGACCACGCCCAGAAAGACCACGTAGCAAAGCTTGACCAGCAGATCGACCTGCCCAAGGCTTTTGAGGTAGTTGAACACCACCACACCCAGCGCCGCGCCGGTCAGACCGCCGGCCAATAACACCCCGCCCATCTTGAAATCGACGGTTCGCCGCCTGAAATGGGCCAGCACACCGGAAAAGGACGAGGCGACGATCTGGTTGGCCTCGGTCGCAACCGCGACGGCGGGGGGGATGCCGATGAAAAACAGCAGCGGTGTCATCAGAAAGCCGCCGCCGACCCCGAACATGCCGGACAGAACCCCGACGAGGCCCCCCAGACCCAGCAGCAGGAACGCGTTGACCGAAACTTCAGCGATGGGAAGGTAAATCTGCATGTTTACTGTTATTTCACGCGGCGTCACAAAATCAACCGCTTATGCTGCCTTGCAGCACAAGTTGCGGATCACAATTTGAGTCAGTTTTGAAGCGGCGGGGCAGAAAAAGCGCCCTTAACAAGGTAAATTACGGCCCCGATCGGTGCTGCGCAAAAACCTGATAATGATTGTGGGCTTATAGATCGGTCGAAACTGGCCTTGTATCGGACCAAATGCCAGGACCCATCTGGCAAACAGGCCGAGGCCTGTTTGCCAGCAATGTTCAACGGTTCAGAAGTTCAGAACCGGGCAGCTGTCGTCGCTGGTATAATCGTGAACGTCGATTTCACCTGCGATGATCTTGGCCTTTGCGTCCTCGACCGAGGATTGCATGTCACCGCTGACCAATTCGGCGTTGTTGTCATCCATGGCATAGCCCACACCGTCGGCGGAGAGGTCCAGAACCAGAACGCCCGGCTCCATCTCTTCACCCGCGGTCATGACGTTATAAACCGCCACGTCGACGCGCTTCAGCATCGAGGTCAGAACCTTGCCCGGGTGCAGGTGGTTCTGGTTGCTGTCCACGCCGATCGACAGGATGCCCTCGTCAGCGGCGGTCTGCAGAACGCCCACGCCGGTGCCACCGGCTGCGGCATAAACCACGTCTGCGCCCTGGCTGATCTGCGCTTTGGTCAGTTCCGAACCCTTCACCGGGTCGTTCCAGGCCGATGGTGTGGTGCCGGTCATATTCGCGATCACGGTGGCATCGGGGTTGGCCGCCTTGACGCCCTGCGCATAACCGCAAGCGAATTTGCGGATCAGAGGCACATCCATGCCGCCGATGAACCCGACAGTGCCCGATTGCGACGCCTGTGCCGCCATCATGCCGACCAGATATGACCCTTCATGCTCGGTGAAGCCGATGATCAGCACGTTCGGATGTTTCTCCGGATCTACCCATCCGTCAATTGTGACGAAGTTCGTGTCAGGATAATCGCCCGCGACTTCCTCCAGCACCGAGGCGATGGCGAATCCGGTGGTAACGACAGGGTTGAAACCCGCCTCGGCGAAACGCCGAACCGCTTGTTCACGCTGTGCTTCGGTCTGGATCTCGATGTCTTTATACGAGCCGCCGGTATCCTTCGCCCAGCGTTCTGCGCCGTTGTGAGCCGCCTCGTTGAACGATTTGTCGAATTTGCCACCCAGATCATAGATCAGCGCCGGTTCGGCAGTGGCGAGGCCTGCAGTCAGGGCAACCGCAGCAGCGGCACCCATCAGGGATTTCATGAGGGTCATTGGATACTCCCGTTGTTTTTTGGTTGAGGGCACGGGTTGTTCCCGATGCCCCGGTGATTGATCAACTGTATATGACGCTGGCAATTAAGGCCGTGCCCGGTGCCGGGGGTCAACCGCTTTTTGCAACTGCGGGCAGCCGCGCGCGCGCTTTCCTTCACGGCAAGGCACGTTCCATCGCGATCGCATCGAGTTTCAGCCCGCCGTCGCGCAGGTAATAGGCACGCCGCACGCCGCACCGGGCATAGCCGCAGCGCTGATAGAGGGACAGCGCCGGTGTGTTGTCCTCAGCCACGTCCAGAAAGGCGCGCCGGGCGCCATTTGCAGCCGCCTCTTTCTGCCAAAGCTCCATGCAGCGCTGGGCAAGGCCTTGCCGCTGGAAGGCCGGATCGGTGGCGATAGCCAGCAATTCGGCCTGATCCGCGATCAGTGTGTAGACCGCGAAACACCGCGCATCGCCTGCCGTGTGGGTGAAGCGGTTCGTCAGCAGTGCTTCGAACTCTGCCGCCGACCATGGTCGCGATGCGGTAAAGGCGGCGGCATGGGTTTGGGCCATCTGCGCTGGTGTCATGCGTCCAGAATGACCGGCGGGGGGTCGCTGGCCGGGGCGGCATCTGCTGGGCGGGCATAGACCGGGGCAGGGGGCTGTGTCGCGCCAAGCCGGCGTTCGGCGGTGATCCGGGCAATGGCCTGAACGAGGTCCAGCGGGTCAATATCGGCATGAACGAGCCCGTCGACCTCGGATCGGGCGACCATGGTGATGCCCACCTCTGTTCGCAGGTAAAGCTGATCGCGCGGGGCAGGGACCGCGACCCGTTGACCGGGCGGTGCAGATAACGCGCGGGCATCAAAACCGTCCACGCCCACTGCCGGAATGCCAAGGCCCAGCGCCAGACCGCGCGCGGCTGACACTGTGATGCGGATGCCGGTGAAATTGCCCGGCCCGGTGCCAACGCCGATGGCATCCAGATCGCGCCAGGTGACCCCGGTCTGGCTCAGAGCCTCTTCGAGCAACGGCATCACCCGTTCGGCCTGCCCTTTGCTCATTGCCTCATGGCGCAGGGTCAACACCTGCCCATCACGCAGCAAGGCGGCGGCGCACCAAGGGCCGGACGTGTCGAAGCCAAGGATCAGGGTCATCGGTCACGCGCGCTGTTCAGGGTATTCCGGCCAGAGCCTGTGGCGCGGTCCAACCCATCGGCAAGGTGCAGCCAACGCAGCCCTTTGTCGGCATGACAATGCAGGCGTGGAGGGAAATCATCTGCCTGATCCAGCAGGCCGATGGGCACATAGATCTGATCGGGCAGATAATCGAATGTCGCCGCCAGAGGCGACCCGCAGCGGGTACAGTTCCAGCGCCGCACGCCCGGATGATGCGAGGCTCCGTCACCCAGCGCGGGCTCGCTCGTCAGATCGTTGCGACCGAAGGCGGCAAAGGCCCCCACCGGCGCGCCGGTCCAGCGGCGGCAATCGGCGCAATGGCAATAGGCCACCGTCAGGGGGGCGGCGGCGGCGGACAGACGTATCGCGCCGCAATAGCACCGCCCGGTCACGAAAACGGCCGGGTCAGACGGCAACCGGGCGCACCTCGGTCACTTCGGGGATATAGTGGCGCAGCAGGTTCTCGATGCCCATCTTCAGCGTCAGGGTCGAGGACGGGCATCCGGCGCAGGCGCCCTGCATATGCAGATAGACAACCCCACGGTCAAAGCCGTGAAAGGTAATGTCGCCGCCATCCTGCGCCACCGCAGGACGCACCCGGCTGTCGAGCAGTTCCTTGATCTGGTCGACCACTTCGGCATCTTCGCCGGTATGTTCGGCATGGCCGGACCCGGCCGTGTCGCCATCGTTGATGACCGGCTGCCCCGACTGGAAATGCTCCATCACCGCGCCCAGAATGGCGGGTTTGATATGGTCCCATTCGACGCCATCACCCTTGGTGACGGTGACGAAATCATTGCCCAGAAACACACCGGTCACACCGTCCACAGCAAAGATCCGGCCAGCCAGCGGAGATTTCCCAGCCGTGTCGGCAGAGGGGAAATCAGCGGTACCCATGTCCAGCACAGTCTGTCCCGGCAGGAATTTCAGCGTTGCGGGGTTCGGGGTCGATTCGGTCTGGATGAACATTCTGGGGTCTCCATGATCAGAGCAGCAGATATGCGACCCGTCCGGGCGCAAGTCAAGGTTTAGAACAATTCTAAATCGGGTGGGGGCGAGGTCAAGTCCTGCCACACCCGAAATTTACCGGGCGCATCCGTGGATCAGGTGATCGCCTCCAGCTTTTCCTTGCTCAGATCGCCGGGCACGATGGTGAACGGGATCGGCAGTGACCCCGATGAGCGGCTCATCTGCGTGACCAGCGGTCCGGGGCCTTTCTTGTCGGTCCCTGCACCCAGCACCAGCACCCCGATCTCGGGGTCTTCGTTCACCTGGGCGATGATCTCGGGCACGGCTTCGCCTTCGCGGATGATCAGTTCGGGTTCAACGGACTGCTTGTCGCGCATCCATTTGGCGAACACTTCGTAATGGGCGTGGATGCGCTCGCGCGCTTCTTCGCGCATCACTTCGCCCACGCCGATCCAGTGGTTGAATTCATCCGGCGGGATCACCGACAGGATGGCGACGCCGCCGCCCGTATGGGCCGCACGCATGGCCGCGAAACGCATGGCGTTCAGGCATTCGCGGCTGTCATCAAGGACGACCAGAAACTTCCGCATGAGGATGGCTCCTTTCCCTCTGGATCATGCCCCAGCAACAGGGGGCTGGCAACCGGTGGTTTTGCAGGTGTCTCAAAGGGTTAGCGGTCTGACGCCGCCCAGTCCCAATACAGCTCGCGCACCCGCCGCGCAATCGGGCCGACCTGATAGCCGGTATCTTCCAGTGCGGTGACCGGGGTCACCTTGTTCATGTTGCCCGACATAAAGACCTCGTCCGCGTCGTGAAAATCATCGAAGGACAGCACTGTTTCATGCACCGTCACCCCGTCCGCGCGCAGATTGGCGATATGCCGCGCCCGGGTGATCCCGGCCAGGAATGTGCCATTGGGAATGGGGGTAAAGACCTCGCCATCGCGGACCATGAAGATATTGGCGGTGTCCGTTTCCGCCACATTGCCCATCGCATCGGCCGCCAGTGCATTTGAGAACCCCTTCTGGTGGGCCTCGCGCAGCATCCGCGCGTTGTTGGGATAAAGCGCGCCGGCCTTGGCGTTCACTACCGCCGCCTCAAGCACCGGACGTCTGAACCGTGTCGTGGTCAGTGTTGCGGTGGCATGCGCCGGGGCCATGGGAATCTCTTCGAGGCAGATCGCAAAGCCGGTTTTGTCCTGCGACGGCACGATGGTCGTGCTGCCACCGTCGATACCCCAATACATCGGGCGGATGTAAACCGCAGCACCCGGCGTGTATTTTTTCAGCCCGTCATCGACGATCGCGACCATCTCTTCAGCGGTGACGGTGGGCGTCAGCATCATTGCCTCGGCAGAGCGGTTCACCCGAGCGCAATGAGCGTCCAGATCGGGGCTCAGCCCGTCTACGTGGCGCGCGCCGTCGAATACATTTGTGCCCAGCCACGCACCGTGATCCGCCGCCCGCATGATCGGGACATCACCCTCATGCCACTGGCCGTCGAAATAGGTGCGGATGTTTTTGCCCGTCGCCATCTGGTCCTCCCTGAACGGACGAAACCTAGGCAGGAATGTCGCAGGCGTCCAGAGCAGTTTCACCCGAGGGGTCACGCGGGCGTCGGCAACTCGGTACGCTTCATGATGGTCCTGAGTGCGAAGTTCGATCGCAGATTGCGGATACCGGGGATCTGCATCAGCCGGTTTTCCAGAAACCGGTCGAATGCCGCAAGATCGGCAGCCACCACACGCAGCAATATGTCACGCGATCCGGTCATCAGGTAACATTCCATGACTTCATCGCAGGTCAGGATCGCTTTCTCGAAGGCATCAATTGCCGCTTTGTCCTGACGCGCCAGTTCCACCGAGACAAAGATCGACACGCCCAGCCCCAGCTTGCCCGGATCGACCCGCGCGCCATATCCGGTGATGACGCCCCGTGTCTGCAACCGCTCCACCCGCCGCGCGCAGGGCGTTGCGGACAGGCCCACCATCTCGGCCAGTTCAGTCACTGTCATCCGCCCGTCTTTCTGGAGGTGGTGCACGATTCGATAATCAATGGCGTCCATGGGGAAATCTCCGAAAAAATCGACCGTTGTTGGAGGATACCTTCAATATTGGTTAGCGGGCTAGTCGAAATTGGAGGGTATTGCTGTGCGCTTCGTGAGAAAATTCGAACATGGACGGAGGAAAGAGATGAACCTGACGCAAATCGAGGTGCCCGGGCATGAAGGTGTATATCGTATCGAGGACCGCGAAAGCGGCCTGTTGGGCCTGATCGCGATCCATTCGACACAGCTTGGCCCGGCGGCGGGTGGTGTGCGGATGCGGCCCTATTACAGTTTCGACGCGGCGCTTAAGGATGCGCTGCGTCTGTCACAGGGCATGACGCTGAAGAACGCTGCCGCCGGTCTGCCCCTGGGCGGAGGCAAGGCGGTGATCATCGGCGATCCTGCGGGCGACAAGACACCCGGCCTGTTGCAGGCCTTTGGCCGCGTGGTTGCGCAGCTCGACGGGCGCTATTGGACAGCCGAGGATATGGGCATGACCCCGGCCGACATGGCCGAGATTGCGCGCGAGACGGAATGCGTGGCCGGGCTTGAGCAGGGCAGCCACGCGAGCGGCGATCCGTCCCCAATCACGGCGCAAGGCATCTTTAACGCGATCCGGGCGGTGGCGCGGCACCGGTTCGGGTCCGATGATCTGTCGGGCCGGACCGTGAGCGTGCAGGGGCTTGGCAATGTCGGCTGGCATCTCTGCGGTTTCCTGAGGGATCAGGGCGTGCGGCTGGTGGTGACCGATATCAACGCGGCACGCGTTGCGCGAGCCGAAGCCGAATTTGGTGCGCGGGCAGTGGCGTGTGATGCGATTTTCGATGCCGATGCCGATATCTTTGCGCCCTGCGCCATAGGGGGAATTCTTGATGCGAACAGGATCGAGCGATTGCGGGTCAAGGCGGTCGCGGGCGGGGCAAACAACCAACTTGCAACGCCGGAAGACGGGCACCGGCTGCACCGGAGGGGAATTCTCTATGCGCCGGACTTCGTGGCCAATGGCGGCGGTATCATCAATGTCGCGACCGAGATTTTGCGCATCGACGCGCGCGAGGCGTGGGTCGCCGACAAGCTAACAGCTCTCGACAGCACCATGGACCGCATTCTGCACGCGGCCAAGGCGCGCGATGTCAGCCCGCATCACGTGGCCGAGGCGATCGTGGCGGACGTGCTGCAGCAGGACGCGGCTTAAAAAACCAAGCCCGTTCAAGCGGGCTTGGTCGTCACCGGCGTGTCAGAAGGACACTGGCGGCACCATCCCGATGATGTCGTAGGTCTGGCGCAGGATTGGTGCGGTGATCGCCCGTGCCCGCTCGGACCCGCGGGTCAGAATGCGGTCGATTTCGGTCTGGTCGTTCATCAGCCGCGCCATCTCGGTCGCGATCGGGGCCAGTTTTTCCACCGCCAGTTCTGCCAGCATCGGCTTGAATGCGCCAAACTGCTTGCCGCCCACCTCGGCCAGTACCTGATCGACGTTCTGATCGCTCAGCGCCGCATAGATATCGACCAGATTGCGCGCCTCGGGACGGTCTTCCAGACCTTTCGCCTCGGATGGCAGGGCATCGGGATCGGTCTTGGCCTTGCGGATTTTCTTCGCAATGGTCTCCGCGTCATCGGTCATGTTGATGCGGCTGGCATCCGAAGGGTCGGATTTCGACATTTTCTTCGACCCGTCGCGCAGGCTCATCACCCGTGTGGCAGCGCCTTCGATCACCGGTTCGGTGACCGGGAAGAAATCAACGCCATAGTCGTGGTTGAACTTGATCGCGATATCGCGGGTCAGTTCCAGATGCTGCTTCTGGTCCTCACCCACCGGCACATGGGTGGCGTGATAGACCAGAATATCTGCAGCCATCAGCGCCGGATAGGCAAACAACCCCAGCGAGGCGTTCTGCGCGTTCTTGCCCGCCTTGTCCTTGAACTGCGTCATCCGCTGCATCCAGCCCATCCGGGCGATACAGTTGAAGACCCAGGCCAGTTGCGCATGTTCGGGCACCTGGCTCTGGTTGATCAGGATCGATTTCTCGGGATCGAGGCCCGACGCGATATAGCCCGCGCACAGCTCGCGCGTGGCATGGCGCAGCTCGGCCGGGTCCTGCCAGACGGTGATCGCGTGCAGGTCGACCATGCAATAGATCGTCTCGAACTCCGATCCCTGCATCCGCACCCAGTTCCGCAGCGCCCCAAGATAATTGCCCAGGTGCAGGTTGCCCGAAGGCTGCGCACCGGAAAATACCCGTGGTGTGAACGTGGTCTCGGTCATGTAAAGCGACTCCCGTCTGGAAAATTCGGCCTTCGTCGCTTACCCATGGGGTCCAATGACGTCAACAGGCGCAACAAGGACAAAGACATGAGCAGCCCCAGCCACACTCCACCCGTGAATCCGTTGCCGCCCGTTGTGGTGGCGCTTGTTCTGGTTCTGATGGGGATCGAGATCGTCTTCATGGCGGGCACCAAAGGGCTGATCGGCGGTCCCGAGGCCGTGGGTTGGCGCGTGGCGGCGATCCAGAAATATGCGTTTTCCGGAGATATCTTCGACTGGATGGTCGAGACCGGGCGCATGCCCTTCGAACATCTGATGCGCTTTGTGACCTATCCGTTTGTCAGCGTGACCTTCACCCAGACGATCTTTGTCTGCGTCTTTGTGCTGGCGATGGGCAAGCTGGTGGCCGAGACCTTTGGCGCATTGGCGATGCTGCTCATTTTCGTTCTGAGCGGGATCGGCGGTGCGCTGCTATATGCACTGCTGCTGAACGAGCCCTATCCGCTGGTGGGTGGCTTCCCCCCGGTCTACGGGCTGATCGGGGCCTTCACCTATCTGCTCTGGCGCAAGCTGTCGCTGGTGGGTGAGAATCAGGCGCGGGCCTTTACACTCATCGCGTTTCTGATGGGCGCGCAGCTGCTGTTCGGGCTGCTGTTCGGAGGCGGCCTGGACTGGGTGGCCGATCTGGCGGGGTTTGCCACCGGCTTTGGCCTGTCCTTCTTTTTGGCCCCTGGCGGCTGGGCGCGGATACGCAACCGCATCCGCCACGACTGAGCGCTCAGCCGCGCCGCATCATCTGCCGCAATTCGCCAAGGCGGAAGGCACCCAGAATGTGCCCGGCCGCGTAGTAGGCAAGGCTACCGAACAGCACCAGTGCGAGCAGCGCGAGATAGCGCCATCCAGGCACCTGAAACGCCCAGCCAAAGAACTGGTTCGCGGCATAAAGCGCCACACCCATCAGGGCCGAGGCCAGCGCGATTCGCCAGGCGCGCGCGCGAAACCGGTCGTCTGGCTGCGCCACCGCGCCCATGCGCAGCGATCCCAGCGCCAGAAGCGCAACCATCGCCCAACCCGCGACCGACGCAGCGATGGCCGGGGCAATCCATCCGACAACCGGATAGAGGCCAAAGGCAAGCACCGCGTTCACCACCATGGCCACCGCCGCATAACGGAATGGTGTCTTCGTATCCTCACGCGCGAAATAGAGCGGTTGCAGTAGCTTCTGCAGCACGAAAGCAGGCAGGCCCAGACCATAAATTGCCACCGCCAGCGCCATCGCAGCGCTGTCTTCGGCACCGGTCGCACCACGTTCGAACAGGACTGAGATCAGCGGCAGCGGCACGGTGACAAGCGCAACCGCAGCAGGCAACGACAGCATCAGCGTGAATTCTCCGGCGCGGGAATAGGCGTTGCGCGCGCCCGTTTCATCGCCCGCACGCAGCTTGCGCGACAGGTCCGGCAGCAGCACCACTCCAACGGCGATGCCCACCACTCCCAGCGGCAATTGATAAAGCCTGTCCGCCGCAAACAGCCAGCTGACCGCGCTTTCGGTTTGTGAGGCGACCAGTTGCCCCACCACCAGATTGATCTGCGTAACGCCCATCGCCAGCGCGGCGGGAACCGCCACTGCCACCATATGGCGCATCTCGGGTGTCAGCCGGGGCAGGCCGGGCCGGATGCGGATATCCGCCCGCTCTGTTGCGACCCAGACCAGCGCCAGTTGCGCCACGCCCGCGACCGGGATCACCCAGATCAGCCAGGTGATCACATCACCCCCCCTCAGCGCGCCAATCAGCATCGCACTGCAGGCCAGAATGTTGAGAAGGACCGGCGCGGCAGCGGCGGCGGCAAAGCGCCCGGTGGCGTTCAACACGCCGGAAAACAGCGCCGCCAGCGCCATGAACAGGATGTAGGGAAAGACCACATGACCATAGCCCACCGCCAGATCGAACCGTGCATCCCCGGCAAAACCGCCCGCCGTGGCCCAGACCAGCGCGGGCATGAAGACCATGCCAAGCCCGACCAGCGCCAGCACCGCCAGTCCCAGCAGGTTGAAGGCCTGATTGGCAAAGCCCTGCGCGTCCTCGCCCGCCTCGAGCCGTTTCGAGAACATCGGCACGAAGGCTGCGTTGAACGCGCCCTCGGCAAAGAAGCGGCGGAACATGTTGGGCAAGCGGAAGGCGGCGACAAAGGCGTCCATCACCGGGCCGGGGCCGATATAGGCGGTGATCAGGATCTCGCGGACAAACCCCAGTATGCGGCTGGCCAGCGTCCAGAACCCGACGGTGAAGAACCCCGAGAGCAGTCTGATCTGCTTCATGAATCGGCGCGCTCCGCGCCTTCGGTGATGGCTGTGCGCAGGCGTTTTTCCAGCGTGCGCTGCTTGCCTTCGGAGTAATATTTCAACCCGAACATGTCCTTCACATAGAAGGTGTCGACAACCTGTTCGCCATAGGTCGCGATCACCGCATTGGCGACATAGACATTCGAAGCTGACAGGGCGCGGGCCAGATCATAAAGCAACCCCGGCCGGTCGCGGGTGTCGACCTCGATGATCGTGTAGATTTCCGAACCGTCATTGTCGAAGGTGATATGGGTCGGGACATTAAAGGCCTTTTCCCGTTTCTTGATCTTGTCACGCGATTTGAACGCATCGCTGGCGACCACTTCACCCTTCAGGGTCTTGTGGATCATCTGGGTCAGGCGCGGCAAGCGCGCGGCCTCATAGGGGTGGCCTTCGACGTCCTGAATCCAGAACGCATCGGTCACATAGCCGTCCTTGGTGGTATAGCTGCGAGCATCGACCACATTTGCGCCCACCAGTGCCAGAGCGCCCGCGACGCGGGCGAATATACCCGGATGGTCGCCCATGGCAAAACAGGCGCGGGTGGCGTCGCGGTCTTCGTCCGGGTGCAGGCGTATCTCCACCGCGCCGGCATCGCCGCTGTCTTCGAGGGTGCGCAGCATCTCGGCGAATTCGACATGGGCAGACAGGTTCAGCCCCTGCCAATAGGGGTCATAATGTCGCCCGGTTTCCAGCTTGAGGTCCGCTTTCGACCAGTTGTCCAGCGCCGCGCGCAGCGCCTTTTTGGCGCCGGCCCCGCGATTGGCACGGTTCAGGTCCTCCATCCCGGTTTCCAGCGCCCGCTTGGTTTCGGCATGCAGCGCGCGCAGCAGGGTGGCCTTCCAGTTGTTCCAGGTGTTGGGGCCAACGCCGCGAATGTCGCAGACCGTCAGTACCGTCAGCAGGTCCAGCCGCTTGACGGTTCCGACCGCCTTGGCGAAATCGCGCACGGTGCGCGGGTCCGAGATGTCGCGTTTCTGCGCCATATCCGACATCAACAGGTGATAGCGCACCAGCCATTCTACCGTCTCGCAATCGGATTTGCCGAGCCCCAGACGCGGCGCGACCTTGCGCGCGATCTGGGCACCGAGGATCGAATGATCCTGCTCGCGCCCCTTACCGATATCGTGCAGCAGCAGCGCCACATAAAGGACCTTGCGGTTGATCCCGTCCTCCAGGATGCCCGAGGCCAGCGGCAGCGCCTCGACCAGTTCTCCGCGTTCGATCTGGGCGAGGTTGACGATGCACTGGATGGTATGCTCGTCCACCGTATAGCTGTGGTACATGTTGAACTGCATCATCGCGACGATAGGTTCGAACTCGGGGATGAAGGCGGACAGCACCCCCAACTCGTTCATCCGGCGCAGGGCGCGCTCGGGATTGCCGTGTTTCAGCAGCAGATCAAGGAAGATGCGCCGCGCCTCGCGGTTGGTGCGCATATCCTCGTCGATCAGGTCCAGATTTGCGGTGACCAGCCGCATCGCGTCCGGGTGGATCAGCATGCCGGTCCGCAGCCCTTCCTCGAACAGCCGCAGCAGGTTCAGCTTGTCGGTCAGGAATGCCTCGGGATCGGTGATGTCGAGCCGGTTATGGACCACCTTGTAGCCCGATTTCACCCGCGGCTTGCGGCGAAAGATGCGTTCCAGCAGCGGATCGCTTTTCTTATGCGCCGCTTCCAGTTTGGTCAGAAAAATCCGGGTCAGTTCGCCCACCGAGGTCGCCTCGCGGAAATAGCGCTGCATGAACACTTCGACCGCCCGTCGCCCGGCACGGTCAGAATAGCCCATGCGGTCGGCCACTTCGACTTGCAGGTCGAATGTCAGCTGTTCGGTGGCGCGCCTTGTCACCAGATGCAGATGCGCGCGCACGGCCCAGAGGAATTCTTCGGCCTGAACGAAGCGTTCAAACTCCTCCGCCTCGAACAGGCCCAGCCCGACCAGTTCGGCCACATCGCGAACGCCATAGATATACTTGGCGATCCAATAGAGCGATTGCAGGTCGCGCAGCCCGCCTTTGCCCTCTTTGACATTGGGCTCGACCATATAGCGCTCGCCCTGCTTGTGATGGCGTTTCTCGCGCTCATCCAGCTTGGCTTCGATGAATTCGCGCCCGGTGCGGTCGAACAGCTCGGCCTTCAGGGTTTTTGCCATTTCGCTGGCCAGCGGCGCGTGGCCCGCCAGAAAGCGCTGCTCCAGCATGGCGGTGCGGATCGTGTGATCGTCTTGCCCCATGCGCACGCAATCGCGGATGGTGCGCGAGGAATGCCCGACCTTCAGCCGCAGATCCCACAGGATATAGAGCATGGATTCGATCACACTCTCGGCCCAGGCGGTGATCTTGTAAGGGGTCAGGAACAGCAGATCGACATCGGAAAACGGCGCCATTTCGCCACGCCCGTAACCGCCCACGGCCATCACCGCGATGCGCTCGGACCGGGTCGGGTTTGACAGCGGGTGCAGCACTTCGCTGGCCACATAGAGCGCGGTGCGCACCATGCCATCGGTCAGATAGGTGTAGGAGCGGGTCAGGGGCCGGGCCGCAAAGGGCTTTTCGGCATAGGCCGCGGCGATCGCATCGCGACCCGCCTTTTGCGTGTCGCGCAGGATCGCCACAACCCCGCCGCGCCGCGCGGCATTTTCGGCCTCGTCTTCGACAAGCGCCTCGACCCGGGCCATGACCTGAGCGGGATCGAAAATCTGATCCGGCGGGCAGATCAGATCGCCAGCCAGATCAGGCGTTATACGCTGGATCTTTTCCGGATCAGAACCCGGCACCGGAGAATGTTTGTGGAGCAGGGTCAATCACAACCACCTGTTTGTTCTGGATCGTGGCCACTGCCAATCCCCGTTGGTTCGTGCCATCCGGCAACAGGCGGAATATACCGCCCACGCCCTGGAAACCAGCCCCTTGTGTCAGCGCCGCCCCGGTCAGTGCATTGGATTTGCCCGATCCGACCAGGGCTCCGATGGCGGCGATGCCGTCATAGGCGAGCCCGCTGATCGGATGCGGCGCACTGCCATAGGTGGATTGATAGCGCGCGCGGTAATTCTGGCTCTTGCTCGGATCGGGGAGGGCGAACCAGCCGCCCTGAACACCGGGCAGTGCCAGCGTCTGTGCGGGAATGTCCCAACGGGTCAGGCCGATGAACTGCGTGGTGGCGTTGGACACACCCGCTTCAGGCAGAAGCTGCGTGAAGAGCGGTAGTGCGCCCGCCGTGGTCGACGTCATGAACACCGAGGCGTCACCGGCGCTGTCTACCGCCGCTTTCACCTGCGGGACCGCGTTGATCACGCCTTGCTGCGACCGCTCGTAGGGGACCGAACCGGCCAGCGTCGCGCCGCTGTTGCGGATGCCGTTCTCGATGGCGGCCTTGCCCAGTTGCCCACCCTCGTCATTGCTGTAGACCACGACCATCCGGCCCTTGCCCTGACGGGCGGCATAGCTGGTCAGACGGTTGGCCGAGTTCTCGAATGTCGAGCCAAGCACAAAGACGTTGCCGCCCGCGATATTGGTGTTGTTGGAAAAGGACAGCAGATTGATGTTCTTGTTCAGAACCGAAAGCCCGGCGGCGTTCACCGCTTGCGAATAGACCGGCCCGATGATGATCTTCGCCCCTTCATCGACCGCTTGCTGCGCCACCGCCGAGGCCGTTGCCGAACTGCCCGCTGTGTCATAGACCCGCAGGTCGATCTGCACGTTCTGCAAATCCCCCATCGCCAGCCGCGCGGCGTTCTCAAGGCTTTGCGCCATGGACGCATCGCCGGAGCGGCCCGATCCTTTGGGCACCAGCAGCGCCACTGGCACCGGTTTCGAGGTGTTGATGCTGGGGCCACCGCTGATCGCGGGCATGTCGCAGGCTGCCAGAAATCCGGCAACGGTCAGCGCAAGCGCCGTTTTGGCAAATGTGCGGGTGGGCTTGAAAAACGCAAACATCTAAATGAAAACTCCCTGATCGTGCATCCGGGCGGCCGCCTGGGGACAGGCCGCGATAATAAACGTCATGAAAGGCGGGTCCAGCTTTGAATTACCAGAAAACCCATTTGTCACCCGGCCTTTACTTTGTTGCCACACCAATCGGGACGGCCCGCGACATCACCCTGCGCGCGCTGGATGTGCTGGCCTCTGCCGATGTGATCGCCGCCGAGGATACACGCAGTCTGCGCCATCTGATGGATATTCACGGCGTGCCGCTCGAAGGGCGGCGGATTGTGGCCTATCACGACCATAGCGGCGCAGGCGCGCGGGCGCGGCTGCTTGAGGCGTTATCGGCGGGAAAATCCGTGGCTTATGCGTCCGAGGCGGGCATGCCCCTGATTGCCGATCCCGGCTATGACCTGAGCCGCGCGGCGGCGGAGGCCGGGCATCAGGTGACGGTGGCGCCGGGGGCCTCTGCGGTGCTGGCGGCGCTGACGCTGGCAGGATTGCCGACGGATGCGTTTTTCTTTGCGGGCTTTCTGCCCAATGCGACCAAGGCACGGCGGACGCGTCTGGAAGAGCTGCGCGAGGTGCCGGGCACGCTGGCGTTTTACGAATCGCCCAAGCGGGTGGCCGACAGCCTTGCGGATATGGCGGCGGTGCTGGGCGACCGGCAGGCGGCGCTCTGCCGCGAGCTGACCAAGAAGTTCGAAGAAGTCCGGCGCGGGTCCTTATCCGAACTCGCCACCGCGCTGAAGGCGCAGGGCGTCAAGGGCGAGATCGTGGTGCTGGTCGACCGTGCACGTCAGGCCGCCGCCAGCGAGGCGGATGTCGAGAACGCTTTGTTAACAGCCCTTGAGACACATTCGGTCAAGGATGCGGCGGAACTGGTGGCAGGGATGTATTCCCTGCCGCGCCGCCCGCTTTACCAAAGGGCGCTGAAACTTGGCAAAACATGAGATCACGGATCATGCCCGGCGCGGCTACCGCAACCATCGCGCCGGGGATGCCGCCGAGGATCGCATTGCCTCGGCCTATAACGATCTTGGGTTTGCAGTCGTAGAACGTCGCTGGCGCGGGGCTGGCGGAGAAATCGACCTGATCCTGCGCGGGCCGGGCGGGCTGATCTTTGCCGAGGTCAAGCAAAGCCGCGATTTCGCACAGGCGGCGGCTGCGCTGAGTGCGCGCCAGATGCGCCGTATCTTCGCTGCGGCGCAGGAATTTCTGGCCGAGGAAGCGATGGGGCAGGACACCGAAGCGCGGTTCGATGTGGCGCTTGTGGACCAGATGGGCCGGTTTCAAATCATCGAGAACGCCTTTGGTCAGATGTGATCCCCATTGAACCTGCCGCGCGGCTGCGCCATGTAGCTGGCAGATCATGAGGAGCGCGCCATGAAGATCGCCTTTCAGATGGACCCGATCGGGGCCGTAGACATCAATGCCGACAGTTCCTTCCGCCTCGCCGAAGAGGCGCAGGCGCGCGGTCATTCGCTGTTTTTCTACAGCCCCGACAAGCTGGCCTATGAAGAAGGGCGCGTCACTGCCCGCGGTCAGGATATGACCGTGCAGCGCGTGGCAGGTGACCCGGCCATTCTGGGCCCAGAGCGCGAAGTGGATCTGGCCGCGTTCGATGTGGTCTGGCTGCGCCAGGATCCGCCCTTCGACATGCACTACATCACCTCGACCCATCTTCTGGACCGGCTCAAGGGGCAGGCTCTGGTGGTCAATGATCCGTTCTGGGTGCGCAACTATCCCGAAAAGCTGCTGGTGCTGGATTTCCCCGACCTGACGCCGCCGACGACGATTGCCCGCGATCTGGACACGATCAAGGCGTTCAAGGCCCGCCATGGCGATATCATCCTCAAGCCGCTTTATGGCAATGGTGGTGCGGGCGTGTTCCGGCTGGACGCCAATGACCGCAACCTGACATCGCTGCACGAGCTGTTCACCGGGTTCAGCCGCGAACCGCTGATCGTGCAGAAATTCCTGCCCGATGTCAGCAATGGCGACAAGCGGGTGATCCTTGTGGATGGCGAACCGGTCGGCGCGATCAACCGGGTGCCGGCCAAGGGCGAGACCCGCTCGAACATGCATGTGGGCGGGCGACCCGAAAAGATCGGGCTCAGCGAGCGCGATCTTGAGATCTGCGCAGCCATTGGTCCGCTGCTCAAGGAAAAGGGCCAGATTTTTGTCGGCATCGACGTGATCGGCGACTATCTGACCGAGATCAACGTGACCTCGCCCACCGGCATTCAGGAGTTGGAGCGGTTTGACGGTGTGAATATCGCCGAGAAAATCTGGCAAGCGATCGAGGCACGGGTTTAGGCCATCACCCGCGCCGTGATCCGAAAGCCGAGCGCTTCGGCCACATGTGGGCGGCGGACCTGCTCTGATCCGTCCAGATCGGCGATGGTGCGGGCCACGCGCAAGACCCGGTGATAGGCGCGCGCCGACAGGCTGAACCGGTCGGCGGCGTTCAGCAACATCTGCTTGCCTTCGGTGTCCGGCGTGGCGACCTCCTCCAGCACGCCGCCTTCGGCATCGGCGTTCTGACGCAACCCGTCATGGTTTGCGAAACGGGTGGTCTGGACCTCGCGCGCGGTGGCGATGCGCGCGGCGACTGTGGCCGAGCTGTCGCCACTTGCAGGTAGATCGAGATCGGCGAATCCGACCGGCGGCACCTCCAGCCGCAGATCGAACCGGTCCATCAGCGGGCCGGATATGCGCCCCAGATAATCCTCACCGCAGATCGGCGCGCGCGAACAGGCGCGCGAGGCATCGGCCAGATGTCCGCATTTGCAGGGGTTGGCCGCGGCGACCAGCATGAAGCGGCAAGGGTATTTTACATGCGCATTGGCGCGGGCCACCATGACCTCGCCGGTCTCAATGGGCTGGCGCAGGGTTTCCAGCACGGTGCGCGGGAATTCGGGAAATTCGTCCATGAAGAGCACCCCGTTATGCGCCAGCGAGATCTCGCCCGGCTTGGCCCCTTTGCCGCCACCCACGATGGCGGCCATCGAGGCGGTGTGATGGGGTTCGCGAAAGGGTCGGGTGCGGCTGATCCCGCCCTCGTCTAGCAGACCACAAAGCGACTGGATCATCGAGGTCTCCAGCGCCTCGACTGCCGTTAGCGGCGGCAGCAGGCCGGGCAGACGGGCGGCCAGCATGGATTTGCCCGAGCCCGGAGAGCCAATCATGATCAGGTGGTGCCGCCCTGCGGCGGCGATTTCGAGCGCGCGCTTGGCGCGTTCCTGACCTTTGACATCGCGCAGGTCGCGCTGGGCGTCGGGTTGCGTTACCTCACCCGGTATGGCGGGGGTCAGCGGCGCCTGGCCGGTATAGTGACGCACCACGGCGGCCAGCGTGTCGGCACCGATCACCTGCGTTGCGCCGACCCAGGCGGCCTCGGCGCTGGAGGCTTTGGGGCAGAGCAGAGTGCGCCCTTCCTCGGCGGCGGTCATCGCCGAGGGCAAGGCGCCCACCACCGGGACCAACGAGCCATCGAGCGACAATTCCCCCAGCGCCAAGGTCGTTTCGGCCGCATCCGCCGGAACGATGTCGAGCGCGGCCAGCAGCGCCAGCGCGATGGGCAGGTCGAAATGGCTGCCTTCCTTGGGCAGGTCGGCGGGCGAGAGGTTGATGGTGATCCGTTTCGAGGGCAGCGCGATGGCCATGGCGCTGAGCGCGCTGCGCACCCGGTCGCGCGCCTCGGACACCGCCTTGTCGGGCAGGCCCACCACCGAAAAGGCGGGCAGGCCCGGCGTGACGGCGCATTGCACCTCGACGGGCCGGGCCTCGACCCCCTGAAAGGCGACGGTATAGGTGCGCGCGACCATACTTCCCCACTTGGTTAACAAGGGATTGCTAGCGCGGGCATGGTTTAAGATCGGTTAACGCGGGTAAAATCAGCTTAGCGGCCAGGGACCAGTTTCGGCTTCGATCGGATAGGGAAACTGGTCGTATTTCGCGTCGTCACTCAACGCCTGCGCGCGCCAGCGTTGAACGGCCGGGTCCGTCAGCAATTCCTCGCAATAGCGCCGGTTCTGATTCGAGACCGGCAGCCCGTAGCCGACAATGCGCGCCGCCACCGGGGTATAGAATATATCGGCCAGTGAGTAGTCACCAAACAACGCACCGGTTTGCGCGCCCGAAATCTTGCGGGCATGAGCCCAGAGCGTTTCGATCCGTTTGATATCCTTCTGGGTCGCGGCGGAGGCAGGAAAGCCTTTGTAGGAATGCAACAACTGCATGGGGCATTCCCCCCGCAGGCTGGCATATCCGCTGGCCATCTCGGCGCACATCCAGCGCGCGGTTGCCCGCGCCGCTGCCTCTGCGGGCCACAGTCCGGCCTCGGGGTGGCGTTCGGCCAGCGTCTCGGCCAAGGCAAGGCTTTCACCTATCACGGTGCCATCCGGTGTGCGGATGCAGGGCACAAGGCGGGCAGGTGCCAAATCCTGCAGTCCGGTCGCCAGATTGCCCGAGAACAGTTCGGTCATATGGGTGCGGCAGGGGATGTTGAATTTCTCGAACATCAGCCAGCCCCGCAGGGACCAGCTGGAGAACAGGCGGTCGCCGATATAAAGGTCATAAGTCATGACCAGCAGTCTAGGCGCGGGCAACAGCACCGGTAAAACGCTGAATTGTGAGCGGGGTCATCACGGGCGGTGATTGATGCGGCCAACCGTCCAGCCAGCGGCGGAATGCGCGATCTCGGTCACCGACAGGTTGTCGATCCGGTGCGCGAAAGCCGCCTCTGCGTCCAGTCGCAAGGCGCGCTGTACCTGCGTCAGGATCACCCCGAAATGCGCCACCACGATCAGGTCCCGGCCCGTATGGGCGGCGATCAGACGGTCGATGGAGGCATCGACGCGGGCACAGACCTCGTTCCAGCTTTCACCATTTGGTGGGCGCACATCGCCGGGCTGGTCCCAATAAGCGCGGATGCGGTCGGGGTCTTCGGCCTCGATCTCGTCAAAGGCGCGCAGTTCCCAGTCTCCGAAATGGATTTCCCGCAGGGCTTCGTCATGCGGCAGTCGGGCGCGCCCGGTTTCAACGGCTGTTGCGGTGTCGACCGCGCGAATCAGGTCCGAGGAGATCACCAGCGCCTCACCCGGCAGATGCGCTGACAGCCGCGCGACCGCCGCAGTATCGCTCAGGTCGGCGGGCAGGTCGGACCAACCCACCATGACTTTGGCGTGGGTCGGGCCATGACGGACAAGATGCAACCGGGTCATGGCAGCGTGCCTTTCAGCACCTGCGGCAGGCCCGCGACGACCTGCACCACAAGTTCGGCCTCAGAGGCCAGGGCTATATTCAGCCGTCCCTGCGCCTCGCGAAATTGCCGGGCCAGCGCATTATCGGGGACGATCCCGTGACCCACCTCGTTCGACACGATCACCACATCCGCCTGGCAGTTCCGCAAGGCGCTCAATAACTGCGCCTGAGCCTCTGCCAGATCGTTTTCTGCCAGCAGGTGGTTGCTCAGCCACATGGTCGCGCAATCGATCAGGCAGATCTCGTCGCCTGCGCGTCCGTCGAGGGCCGGGGCAAGATCAAACGGCGCCTCGATTGTGGTCCAACCCGCGCCGCGCTGGATGACATGGCGGTCGATCTTGGCGCGCATCTCATCATCAAACACTTGTGATGTGGCGATGTAATACCTGTTTTTATCATAATTAACAGAGAGTTGCTCGGCAAAAAATGATTTCCCCGAGGCCGCGCCCCCCAAAATCAGGCTGTATTTCGGAAACAAGTTCTTACCTCAGAAATGATCCATATGCCGCGACCCTGCGTATCTATTTCAAACGCGCAAAACAAGCGCCTGCGGCAGGGCCGACATTCTGGGAGGACTGAATGGCACTGGACACCTCGAACGATAGGGCGATGTCGCGTCAGGCGATGAAGGCCGAGCTTCTGGATGCCGAGACCGAGTTGCGGCTTGCCTATGCTTGGCGGGATCAGCGCGACGAGAAGGCATTGCACCGTCTGATCACGGCCTATATGCGGCTGGCGATTTCGATGGCGGCCAAGTTCAAGCGCTATGGCGCGCCGATGAATGACCTGATCCAGGAGGCCGGGCTTGGCCTGATGAAGGCAGCTGACAAGTTCGACCCCGATCGCGGCGTACGCTTTTCGACCTATGCGGTCTGGTGGATCAAGGCGTCGATCCAGGATTACGTGATGCGCAATTGGTCGATGGTGCGCACCGGCTCGACCTCGTCGCAGAAATCGCTGTTTTTCAACATGCGCCGGGTGCAGGCCCGGCTGGAGCGCGAGGCCGCCTCGGATGGTCTTGCGCTGGACCGGCACCAGTTGCATCAGCAAATCGCTTCGGAAATCGGCGTGCCGCTGCGCGATGTCGAAATGATGGATGGCAGGCTCGCGGGGTCGGACTTTTCGCTCAACGCGGTGCAGGCCGCCGACGAGGATGGGCGCGAATGGATCGACGCGCTGGAGGATGATGGTGAACAGGCGTCCGAGACTGTTGAACACCGTCACGACACCGCGCAATTGCGCGAATGGCTGCTGACCGCCATGCAGCGTCTGAACCAACGCGAACGCTTTATCGTACGCGAACGCAAGCTGCGCGACGTGCCGCGCACGCTGGAAAGCCTGGGGCAGGAGCTTGGCCTGTCCAAGGAGCGCATCCGTCAGCTTGAGGCGGCGGCGTTCCAGAAGATGCGCAAGAGCCTTGAAGCGCAGTCCAGAGAGGTGCAAGACTTGCTCGCATGAGATATGCGTTTGTTTGGCTTGCTGCCGTTGCCGTGATCCTGGCCGCCCCGTTTCGGGCGGCTTTTGCGTCTGACCTGATCCCGCAGGACATACTGGATCGGATGAAACAGTCCGATGTGGTGATTCTGGGCGAGTTTCACGACAACGCCCGCCACCACCAGATACAGGCCGAGGCGGTGCGCGCGTTGCAGCCCAAGGCGGTGGTCTGGGAGATGCTGACCGCCGAAGGGGCGGCGCGGGTGAACCGGAACCTCATTTCCGACGAACAGAAGCTGGCAATCGAGTTGAAATGGGAAGAGTTGGGCTGGCCGCCGCTCGAGATGTATCTGGACATATTCCGCGCCGCCCCCGATGCGCCGCTACACGGGGCGCTGGTGCCGCGGGCCGCGGCGCATAGCGCGATGGAGCGCGGCGCAGCGGTGGCGCTGGGTGCGGATGCCGCGCGCTATGGTCTGACGGTGCCCTTGCCGCCCGAGGAACAGGCCGCCCGGATCGCCGACCAGTACGCCGCCCATTGCGAGGCCCTGCCCGAAGAGATGTTGCCACAGATGGTCGAAGTTCAGCGCCTGCGCGACGCGGTTCTGGCCCGCGCCACGATTGAGGCGCTGGCGGACGATGGCGCGCCGGTCGTGGTGATCACCGGTAACGGGCATGCCCGCAAGGATCGCGGCATTCCGGTTTATCTTGCCCGCAGGCAGCCCGGGGTGAGGGTCTTTGTTCTGGGTCAGTCCGAGGATGGCCGCATTGATGGCGAATTTGATGCGGTGATCGACAGCCCCCCCGCCGAGCGCGAGGATCCCTGCAAGGCTTTTGAGTGATCCCCCAAGTGGATTCGGCACTGGCGGATTTCGCGCCGCTTGCCTAGTGTTGGCGCAATTTTGAACCGCGAGGGTCCGTGATGCTGGCATCCAAGAAAATCCTGCTGATCGTCGGGGGTGGTATCGCCGCCTACAAGGTGTTGGAACTGGTCCGGCGTCTGCGCGAACGCGGCGCTTCGGTAACCCCGGTGTTGACCCGCGCGGGTGAGGAATTTGTCACGCCACTGTCGCTGTCGGCGCTGGCGGGTCAGAAGGTCTATCGCGATCTCTTTGATCTGACCGACGAGGCCGAAATGGGCCATATCCAGCTGTCGCGCTCGGCCGATCTGGTGGTGGTAGCCCCTGCCACGGCTGATCTGATGGCCAAGATGGCGGGCGGTCTGGCCAATGATCTGGCCTCGACCCTGCTTCTGGCCACCGATACGCCGGTGCTGATCGTGCCTGCGATGAATGTGCGGATGTGGACCCACCCGGCGACCGGGCGGAACCGGGCGCAGCTTGCCGCCGACGGGGTGCGTTTCGTCGGGCCGAACGAGGGCGACATGGCCTGTGGCGAATACGGTCCGGGGCGGATGGCGGAGCCTGCGGAAATACTCGCGGCCATCGACAGCCAACTGGGCGACAAGCCTCTGGCGGGCAAGCGTATCCTTGTCACCTCGGGCCCCACCCATGAACCCATCGACCCTGTGCGCTATATCGCCAACCGGTCGTCGGGCGCGCAGGGCACGGCGGTGGCGCGCGCGCTGGCCGCGCTGGGGGCTGATGTGGTGTTTGTAACCGGGCCCGCTGATGTTCCCCCGCCCGAAGGGGTCGAGGTGATCCGGGTCGAGACGGCGCGCAATATGGCCTCGGTGGTCCAGACGGCGCTGCCGGTCGATGCGGGCGTCTTTGCTGCAGCGGTCGCCGACTGGCGGGTGACCAGCGCCTCGGACCGCAAACTGAAGAAAACCCGCGATGGGGTGCCTGCGCTGGAATTCGCGGAAAACCCCGACATTCTCAAGACCGTGTCGCATCTGGAAGAAGATCGCCCGCCGCTGGTTGTGGGCTTTGCCGCCGAAACCGAGGATGTGGTGGCCAATGCAACGTCCAAGCGGACGCGCAAGGGCTGCGACTGGATCGTGGCCAATGATGTCAGCCCGGCGACCGGTATCATGGGTGGTCAGGAAAATGCCGTGATCCTGATCACCGATGACGGGGCCGAAGAATGGCCGCGCATGCCGAAAGAACTGGTGGCCCAGAAACTCGCACGCCGCATCGCGGATGCGCTGGCTGACTGAACGGGAGAGATGTCCATGGTATCCATTCAGGTGATCCGCCAAGAGGGGTCCGACCCTTCGGTTCCGTTGCCCAGCTACGAAACCACCGGCTCGGCGGGGGCGGATCTGCGCGCCTGCCTGCCTGATCGCGGATCGATTGTGCTGGAACCGGGTTCCCGGGCGCTGGTGCCCACCGGGCTGCGGGTCGAGATCCCCGCTGGCTATGAGATTCAGATCCGGCCGCGCTCGGGGCTGGCCCTGAAATACGGCATCACCTTGCCCAACGCGCCCGGAACCATCGACAGCGACTATCGCGGCCCGTTGGGGGTGATCATGATGAACGCCGGGACCGAGGCGTTCGAAATCACCCATGGCGACCGGATCGCACAGCTTGTCGTGGCCCCTGTGGTGCAGGCGCGGTTCGATCTGGTCGATGGCCTGTCCGACACCGCGCGCGGCGCGGGCGGGTTCGGATCGACAGGAACCGCCTGATGCTGCTGGTCTTTGCCGTCGCGGCGGCGCTTTGGGGGCTGGGATGGGTGCTGGATGTGCCCCGGCGGAGCCGGATCGGGGTGGTGGCTGGGCTGTTTCTGGTTGTGATTTGCCTGCAGCTTCTGCTGCCGGACGGGCACCCGGTACGCGAGATGACCGGAACATCGCCCGCGCTCTGGCTGCTGCTTGCGGGGTTTGGTGCGGTGGCGGTGTTTTATGGCCGTTTCGTTTCGGGTATGCGGGCCAAGGTCCTGAATGCCGAACGCGAGGGGCCTGCAAAGCCGGGCGGTGCGTTTTCGGACACCGAACTGGAGCGCTATGCCCGCCATATCGTGCTGCGCGAACTTGGCGGGCCGGGGCAGAAGCGGCTGAAACAGGCACGGGTGCTGGTCATCGGTGCGGGCGGGCTGGGGGCACCCGCGCTGCAATACCTGGCAGCGGCAGGTGCCGCGACCATTGGTGTGATCGACGACGATGTGGTGGAAAACGCCAACCTGCAGCGGCAGGTGATCCACCGCGATGCCGATATCGGGATGCCGAAAGTGTTCTCGGCAAAACAGGCGATGGAGGCACAAAACCCCAATGTGGTCGTGCGCCCCTATCACCGCCGCCTGACCGAAGAGATCGCGGCAGAGCTGTTCGCCGATTATGATCTGATCCTCGACGGCAGCGACAATTTCGATACCCGCTATCTGGCCAACCGGGTGGCCGTGGCGCAGGGCAAACCGCTGATCTCAGGGGCGTTGTCGCAATGGGAAGGGCAGATCAGTGTGTTCGACCCGCAATTCGCCGGCCCCTGTTATCAATGTATCTTCCCCGAGGCCCCCGCGGCTGGTCTCGCTCCGTCCTGCGCCGAGGCCGGAGTGATCGGACCCTTGCCCGGTGTTATCGGCTCGATGATGGCGCTGGAGGCGATCAAGGTGATCACCGGGGCAGGTGCGCCTTTGCGTGGTGAAATGCTGATCTATGACGGGCTTTATGGCGAGACGCGCAAGATTGCGTTGAAAAGGCGCGACGATTGCCCGGTCTGCGGGGCGGCCTGACCCGCCGCGCCAACCCCGTTCGAAACGCCTTTTTGCGTCCTGCTCTGGACCATCCCGCCCTGCACACATAGCTTGGCCCGCAAAGGAGAACTGCATGACCAACCCGATCCTTGCCGACTGGGCCACCCCTTTTGCCATCGCGCCATTCGATGCCATTTCTGACGATGATTTCACCTCTGCGCTGGATCAGGCACTTGTGGCTCATAATGCCGAGATCGACCGCATTGCCGGAAATCCCGAGGCCCCCGATTTCGCCAATACCGTCGAAGCTATGGAGGCGGCAGGGGCGGATCTGGACAAGGTCCTGTCTGTTTTCTTCACGGTTGCGGGCGCTGACAGCAATCCAGCGCGCGAGGCACTGCAACGTGACTTTTCACCCCGGTTGGCGGCGCATTTTGCGGACATCTCGGGCAACAAACCCCTGTTCCAGCGCATCGCCGCCGTCTGGCAGGCCCGCGACAGCCTGGACCTGAACGACGAGCAGCAGCGGGTCCTGATGTTGACCCATCGCGGCTTTGTCCGCGCCGGTGCGGCGCTGGAAGGGGATGCCGAGGCGCGGATGAAAGAGATCAAGGGGCGGCTTGCCACGCTGGGCACCGACTTCACCCAGAACCTGCTCGCCGATGAGCGTGCGTGGTTCATGGACCTCTCCGAAGACGATCTCGAAGGCCTGCCAGACTTCGTGGTCGAGGCCGCTCGTAGCGCTGGGGTTGAGAAAGAGGCGACAGGCCCTGTGGTCACGCTATCGCGCTCGCTGATCGTGCCGTTCCTGCAATTTTCACCGCGCCGAGATTTGCGCGAGAAAGCCTATCGCGCCTGGACCGCACGTGGGGCCAATGGTGGGGACACCGACAATCGCGGCATTGCGGCTGAGATTCTCACCTTGCGCGAGGACCGTGCGCGATTGCTGGGCTATGACAGTTTCGCTGCCTACAAGCTGGAAACCGAAATGGCCCGCACCCCGGAACGGGTGCGCGACTTGCTGATGCAGGTCTGGACGCCAGCCAAGGCGCAGGCGGATGCGGATGCAGAAAAGCTGACCGCAATGATGCAGGCCGACGGCGTCAATGGACCGCTCGCAGCATGGGATTGGCGTTACTATGCCGAGAAACGCCGCAAGGATGAACATGATCTCGATGAGGCCGAACTCAAACCCTACTTGCAGCTCGACCGCATGATCGAGGCGGCCTTTACCTGCGCCAATCGCCTCTTCGGTCTGGAATTCGCACCGCTGGATGTGCCGCTCTATCACGCCGACTGCCGAGCGTGGGAGGTGACGCGCGATGGCGCGCATGTGGCGGTGTTCATCGGTGATTACTTCGCGCGTGGTTCGAAACGCTCGGGCGCGTGGTGCAGTGCGATGCGCTCGCAGGCGAAATTTCCGCAAACGCAGACGCCGGTGGTGATCAATGTGTGCAATTTCGCCAAGGGTGATCCGGCGCTGCTCAGCTACGACGACGCGCGTACGCTGTTTCACGAATTCGGCCATGCGCTGCACCAGATGCTGTCGGACGTGACCTATGAGAGCATTTCGGGCACCTCGGTGGCGCGCGATTTCGTGGAACTGCCCAGCCAGCTTTATGAACACTGGCTGGAAGTGCCAGAGGTCCTGGAGGAGTTCGCAACCCATGCCGAAACCGGTGCCCCGATGCCGCGCGACATGCTGGACAAGGTGCTGGCGGCGGCGAATTTCGACATGGGGTTCCAGACGGTGGAATATGTCGCCTCGGCGCTGGTCGATCTGGCCTTTCACGAGGGGGCCGCACCGGCTGACCCGATGGTGCGGCAGGGTGAGGTTCTGGCCGGGATCGGCATGCCTGCCGCGATCGGCATGCGCCATGCCACGCCGCATTTTGCCCATGTCTTTGCGGGCGACGGCTATAGCTCGGGCTATTACAGCTATATGTGGTCAGAGGTGATGGATGCCGATGCCTTCGCCGCCTTCGAAGAGGCGGGCGGAGCGTTCGATCCCGAACGGGCCCATGCGCTTGAGGCGCATATCCTGTCCACCGGCGGCTCGAAGGAACCCGAAGAGCTTTATACCGCGTTCCGGGGCCGCCTGCCGGGGGTCGAGGCGTTGCTGAAGGGGCGCGGGTTGGCGGCTTAGACCCGGGCGGTTCGAATCCACCGAGGCGCGTTCAGTACCCGAGGGTGCGATCCACCAGATGCAGGAACGGCTCGCCCGCCTCGCCACGGCGGATGTTCTCGGCGATCGCCAGAACCGCTGTTTCGGGGCGGGTTTCGGATGCGATATGAGGGGTGACGGTGACCCGTTTGTGCGACCAGTAGGGGTGATCGGGGGGCAGCGGCTCGGTCCGGAAAACGTCCAGCGTGGCATGCCCAACATGACCGCTGCCCAGCGCGGCCAGCAGCGCATCATCGTCGATCAGCGGACCACGCCCGGGGTTGATGATCACCGCCCCACGCGGCAGTTTGGCCAGCGTCTTGGCATCGAGAATGTTGGTGGTCGCTGGCGTGTCGGGCAGAAGCAGGACGAGGATTTCAGCACCTTCCAGCGCCGTCTGCAAACCTGACGCCCCGTCGAAACAGGTCACTTCGGGGATCGACTTGGGTGTGCGGCTCCAGCCGGTGACATTGAAGCCGAGGCTTGCCAGGGCTTTGCCTGCGGCCTGACCCAGTTCGCCCAGTCCCAGTATGCAGACAGTGCGGCTCGGGGCCAGCGGCGGCACGTCTGTACGCCAGATGCCATCCTGCCCGGTGATGTGGCGGTCCATGCCCAGATGATGTCTCAACACATGGCCCGTCACCCATTCTGTCATGCCCTGTTGCAAGCCGTGATCCACCATCCGCGCCAGCGGGACGGTCAGGGTCGGGTTGCCGACAATGCTCTCGACACCCGCCCAAAGGCTCAGCACTGCCTTGAGGCGAGCAAACGGAGCGAAGTCCCTGAGGCCGCTATTGGGGGCGTAGACGACGTAATCCACCTCGGCGGGGTCGAAGTCGGTGGCGAGGTTGAAATCGACGCCGGTGGTGATGATGGCACTGGTCAGAAGGTCGCGATACTGGGGCCAGCGGTCAGCATGGGCGGAAAACAACACGTTGACACTCATCAGGGGCGGTCTTTCCTATCTGGCCCGGTGAATATGGGCGCTTTGCACCAGTCCGAAGGCGGCCAGCAGCACCAGCATGGCCGAGCCACCATAGCTGACCATCGGCAGCGGCACGCCGACCACCGGGGCCAGCCCCATCACCATCGACATGTTGACCGCAAAGAACAGGAAGAAGTTGACCGCGATCCCCAGCGTGACCAGGGACGAGAACCGGTCGCGAGTGGCCAATGCGGTGGCGACGCAGAAGATGATGATCAGTGTATAAAGTGCCAGCAGTGAGAATCCGCCGACAAAGCCGAATTCTTCGGCCAGGGTGGTGAAGATAAAATCGGTGTGCTTTTCCGGCAGGAAGTTCAGCCGTGATTGCGTGCCTTGCATGAAGCCACGCCCCGACCAGCCGCCCGATCCCAGCGCGATCTTGGACTGGGTGATGTGATAGCCCGCGCCAAGCGGGTCGGTTGAGGGGTCAAGGAAGGTGTCGATCCGGCGATACTGGTAGTCCTTGAGCAATTGCCAATCGGTCCCGCGACTGTTGAACACAGCGGCGACCAGCCCCACACCCGCCGCGATCACGGCACCGAAATAGGCCCAGTGGACCCCGGCAAAGAACATCATCGCGCCGCCCGCGGCCAGCAGCAGGATCGCGGTGCCAAGATCAGGCTGGCGCAGCACCATGAAGGTGGGAAACAGGATCAGCAGCACCGGCAGAATGACCCAGATGGGCCGCGACGTGCGCTTGGCCGGAAGCCAGTCGTAGTAGGCAGCCAGCAGCATCACCAACGTGACCTTCATCAGCTCGGACGGCTGCAGTCGCATGAAACCCAGATCGATCCAGCGTTGCGCGCCCATGCCGACTGTGCCGACCAGTTCCACCGCAAAGAGCAACGCGATGGAGGTCAGATAGGCCACCACCGACATGTTGCGCCAGAACCAGATCGGCACCATCGCCACCACCATCATCACCGCCAGCCCCAGCGCAAAGCGTTTCATCTGCGGTTCGGCCCATGGCGTGAAGGACCCGCCCGCCACCGAATAAAGCATCAGGAACCCGACCGAGGCGACGCTGATCAGCAAGAGCGTCAGAGGCCAGTTCATGAACAGGAATTTGCGCAGCCCGCTGGGCGTCGATTTGAGGTTATGTTCAAGATAGCTCATGCGCGGTCGTTACCATCCGAGGGTGTGACCCTGTCGCGCAGCTGGTCCAGCCGTTCCTGCTGCTCCTTGATGCGTTCGCGATCCTTGGATGGGTAAGCCTCAAGCGGTGGATTGCCCTTGTAGAGCGCCTGCAGCATCACGTCGCGGGCCACCGGGGCCGCCGCCTTGGAGCCGCCGCCGCCATGTTCGACCACAACCGCTACGGCGTATTTGGGCTTGTCGAAGGGGGCGTAGCAGACAAACAGCGCATGGTCGCGGCGCTCCCACGGCAGGTCCTTGTTGCGGATCACACCCGCAGCGCGCTCTGCCTTGGTGATGTTGCGGACCTGGCTGGTGCCGGTCTTGCCGGCCATCCGATAGGCGTCTTCGATGATACGTGAGCGATAGGCCGTCCCGCGCCGGTCGTTCGAAACCGCATACATCGCGTTTCGGATATAGCGCAGGTTGCGCTCGTTGATGTCCAGCGGCTCACCCGCGCCCGAGGGCTGCTCGACGCCGTCAATGGATTTCACCAGCCGGGGCGTGACCGCGCGGCCGGTGGCGATCCGGGCCGACATGACCGCAAGCTGCAGCGGTGAGGCCAGCATGAAACCCTGACCGATCGAGGAGTTGGCCGTATCCCCGACCAGCCAGCCTTCGCCATGCACCCGTTCTTTCCAGGCCTGCGTGGGCGTCAGACCGCGGCGCACGGCGGACATCGGCAGGTCGTGTCTCACGCCCAGACCCAGCTTGTTCGCCATGGCCGAGATATTGTCGATACCGGTCTTCACCGCCACGTCGTAGTAATAGACATCGCAGCTGCGCTTCAGCGACAACAGCAGGTCGACCGTGCCGTGGCCGCCGCGTTTCCAGCAGTGAAAGCGGCGGTTGCCGACCTTGTGGAAACCGGGACAGTAGGAGGTATCGCCGGGGCCAACGACGCCCGCCTCCAGCGCGGCCAGCGCGGTGACCATCTTGAAGGTCGAGCCGGGCGGGTAGGTGCCCTGCACGGACTTGTTCGCCAGCGGGCGGTAGGGATCGTCGGTCAGGCGTTTATAGTCGGCAACCGAGATGCCGCGCACGAACAGGTTCGGATCGAAACTGGGGGCCGAGACGATGGCCCGCAGGTCACCGGTTTCGCAGTCGATCACCACCGCGCTGGCGCTTTCGCCTTCCAGCCTTGCCTGGGTATATTGCTGCAGATCGGCATCCACCGAAAGCTGCAGGTCAGCACCGGCGTCGCCCTCGCGGCGGCTGAGTTCGCGCATCACGCGGCCGCCGGCATTCACCTCGACCCGTTTGGCGCCCGCGCGCCCGCGCAGCAGACCTTCGCGCTTGGCTTCAAGCCCCACTTTGCCGATCTGGAAGCGCGGGATGCGCAGGACCGGTTCGGGGTCTTCCATCTGGCTCAGGTCATAATCGCTGACCGGGCCGACATAGCCGATCACATGGGCGAAATCGCCCATTTGCGGATAATGCCGCGCCAGCCCCACCTCGGGCGTGATGCCGGGCAGGGAGGGGGCGTTGACCGCCACTTTCGATATCTCCTCCCAGGTGACCTGATCGGCCAGCGTGATCGGCAGAAAGGCCGGTGCGCGGCGCATTTCGGCACGGGCGCGTTCCAGGTCTTCTGGATCGAGATAGATCAGT
Organism: Ruegeria spongiae; assembly: GCF_023502395.1. Taxonomy (GTDB): domain Bacteria; phylum Pseudomonadota; class Alphaproteobacteria; order Rhodobacterales; family Rhodobacteraceae; genus Ruegeria_C; species Ruegeria_C spongiae. The sequence goes on from NZ_JAMFMB010000004.1 coordinate 202,341, forward strand.
TTGGACAGATCGCTGATCACCTTCTCGACGTCGCCTGCATCCTCGCGCACGATGATGATCCGATAAGATGGTGTGTTCTGGCCCAGTATCTTGCCATTGCGGTCGAACAGCTCACCCCTTGCCGGAGCGATCAGGCGGATGTTGATCCTGTTTTCCTCGGCCAGAAGCCGGAATTCATCGGCCTGATCCACCTGCATATAGCGCATCCGCATCGCCAACCCGCCGACAAAGGCGGCTTGCAACCCGCCCACAAACAGAGCGCGGCGCGACACTTGCCGATGGGTGTATTCCAATTCCTTGGGATTGCGTTTCATGATCTGGCTCCCAGAGCATCCGCGTCCGAACGTTTCATCTTGCGCACCCCGAATACCGCCTGGCTGATCACGACCGCAATCGGGTAGAACAGGATCGTCAGAACCAATTGCGACACCGAAAGCAGCAGGGGTGGTGCACCGATCTCGGTCAGACCCAGGATCGCCCGGTCGACGGCGAAGATCGCAAACAGCACACCGGCGACGGTAAGCCATTCGGTGGCGAAATTGGTCTCGCTTGCGGGCGTTGCTGCCCGGCCGCGCAGAAAGGCACAGCCTGCCACAACCATCGCGGCCAGCAGTCCGGGTGGCTTTTGCAGCAACAGGTCGACTGTCAGCATTGCGCTCGCGACGAGCAGGGTCGGCACATAATCTGGCCGTCGCGTGACCCAGGCAAAGGTGAAGGCCACAAACAGATCGGGCGGCGCGAGGTGCCGTGGAACCGTGTCCAGCGGTAGCAGGTGAAAGAACAGGATCACGATCATCAGCCCACAATAGACAAGCCGCATGAACCAGACGCGCGAGGAGAGGCTAGCCATCAACACCGCCTCCTTGGGATTCGGGCACCAGCGCCGTATCTGACGGTCGCATCGGCCCGACAACACCGCCGGGATCGGTGACCGGAGCAGTTCCCTGATGGCGCAGGACGCGCAGGAACTCCAGCCGTTCGTAATCAGCCGAAAGCCGCACCCGCAACCGGCCCGTCGGGTCTGCGGCGACCTGGCCGATCAGCAGCCCCGCCGGAAAGACGCCGCCATCGCCCGAGGTGATGACCCGGTCACCGGGGCGCACCAGCTCGCGGTTCTCTAGAAAATCCAGCACCGGCGCGGCAGAGTTGTCACCTGCGATCAGCGCATTCTGCCCTGAAGGCTGTATGGTCGCCGGGATTGCGCTGGCCGCATCGGTCAGCAGGATCACGCGTGCGGTGTTCCGACCCACGCCCGAGATCCGTCCCACCAGCCCGATCCCGTCCATTGCAGCCCAGCCATCGACGATCCCGTCGCGCGCGCCCACATTCAACAGCACCGATTGCCGGAAGGGAGAGCCGCTATCGGCCATCACCACGCCGGTGATAAAGGTCAGGCGTGGGTCGAGCCGCACATTGTTCAGATCGAGTAACCGGGCGTTTTCCTGTTCCAGCTGCAATGCGGCCTCTTTCCAGGCCCGCATCCGCCGCAGCTCGCTGCGCAGCTCCTGGTTCTGTTCGCTCAGACGCTGGTAGCTCTGGAAATCGCGCAACAGGTTGATGGTGGCGGTGACCGGCACCATCGCCCAATCCATCGAGGGCACAACCTTGTCGGTGACCTGCGCGCGAAAGCGTTCAACGCGCGGGCTGTCGATGCGCCAGACCAGAAAGGTCCCGATCAGGCACAACAGGACAACCCCCAACAGCAGACGCTTCAGGGGTCCCGAATAGTCTTCTTGCTGTGATCGGTCCTTGGCCAAAGGGCTCCTCTCAGTGGGCGCCTACCGTCGCGGGCGGGCCCGAACGCAGTGAACTGCCCCCAAAAGAAGGGTGCGCGCCTTAGCTGTCGTAGTCAATCGCGTGGCGCAGTTGCTTTTCGTATTCCAGCGCTTTGCCGGTCCCAAGTGCAACACAGTTGAGGCTTTCATCAGCGATCGACACCGCAAGACCGGTCTGCTCGCGCAGCGCCAGATCCAGATCGCCCAGCAGCGCACCGCCACCGGTCAGCATCACGCCCCGGTCAACGATATCAGCCGCCAGATCGGGCGGGGTGGTTTCAAGCGCGGTCATCACCGCCTCGCAGATCTGTTGAACAGGTTCGGCCAGCGCCTCGGCCACCTGGGCCTGGCTGATCTCGATTTCCTTGGGCACGCCGTTCAGCAGGTCGCGACCACGGATCTGCATCGACTGGCCACGCCCGTCATCGGGCATGCGGGCGGTGCCGATGGTGGTCTTGATACGCTCGGCAGTGGTTTCGCCCACCAGCAGGTTCTGCTGGCGGCGCAGGTAGTTCACGATACCCTCATCCATCCGGTCGCCACCGACGCGGACCGAGCGGGCATAGACGATGTCGCCCAGCGACAGAACCGCCACTTCGGTGGTGCCGCCGCCGATATCCACGACCATGTTGCCGGTCGGATCGGTGATCGGCATGCCCGCGCCAATGGCGGCTGCGATGGGTTCGGCGATCAACCCGGCGCGGCGGGCGCCAGCCGACATCACCGACTGACGGATCGCGCGCTTTTCAACCGGCGTTGCGCCATGCGGCACGCAGACGATGATCTTGGGCTTGGAGAAGGTCGAGCGTTTGTGCACCTTGCGGATGAAATGCTTGATCATCTCTTCGGCAGTGTCGAAATCGGCGATCACGCCTTCGCGCATCGGGCGGATCGCCTCGATGCTGCCCGGTGTCCGGCCCAGCATCAGCTTGGCGTCTTCGCCCACCGCGAGCACCTTCTTGACGCCATCTTTCACGTGATAGGCGACGACGGATGGTTCCGACAGGATCACCCCGCGGCCCTTGACGTAAACCAGCGTATTCGCGGTCCCCAGATCGATGGCCATGTCCGACGAGAACAAGCCGCCAAGATTTCCAAACACCGACATATATGCGTGATCCTGTAGAGTGCTGCCCAGAGGTCCCGCGACTCTGACGATCGCGGGAATTTTTAACCTTATAGGCCTCTACAGATGGTGGGGGAAGGGCCGAATCCGCCTAAATCAGCGCTATTCCGCCCTTCCTGACGTCAAAGTCCGATGCGGAAGCGGGCAAATCCGTCCGGTCCGTCGCCTGCAGGCTCGATGATGACCCCTTGCACATCCTCGACATAATCGGCGGCTTTGGGTCCGGTGTCGAACAACACGCTGGTGCCGGGCAGGGGCGCGAAGGACCAGTTGGCATCCGCCTTCGGGCTGATCGTGCCTTTCTCGACGATATAGCGAACGATGACATCCCGGTTGGTGTCGGGGCCCTCGAAGACCACCGTATCGCCCATCGCGCCGGGAAATTTGCCACCGCCCCCCGCGCGGTAGTTGTTGGTGGCAATGATGAACTGCGCTTGCGGGTCAATGGGTGCGCCGTTGAAGTGCAGGTTCACGATGCGGTTTGCGTCAGGGTTGATCACCTCACCCTTGGAATCGAATTTCGAGGGCTGGCTGAGATCGATCTGATAGGTCACTCCGTCGATCACGTCAAAATTGTAGCTGGGGAAATCCGGGTTCAGCAGTACCTGATCGGCTTGACCTGCCTCGACCTGGTTAAACATGCCTGCCGAGCGTTCGAGCCAGTCCTTGACCTGCGCGCCGGTGACCAGCACCGCGCGCGCGGTATTTGGGTAGAGGTAAAGGTCCGAGACATTCTTGATCGCCACATCCCCCTTGGGCACATCGGTGAAATACTCCGGCCCACCCCGGCCCCCGGCCTTGAAGGGGGCGGCAGCTGACAGGATCGGCAGCCCCTCATGTTCGGTGCCCTTGAGCATCTGTTCGATGTACCAAAGCTGCGCGATCGAGACGATTTGCACCGACGGGTCATCGGCCACCAGCGCGAAGTAGGAATGCAGCGGTGCGTCGGTCTTGCCCACCGCCCGGCGCACATAGGCCAGCGTCGCGTCATGATCCGCCTGCACGCTGTCCAGCACATCCTGCTGGCTGTCGACCAGCGCGGTGATCGAGCGGTCCTCGTTGCGTTTCGAGATCGGGCGCGCCTCACTCGCGTGGCTGACGATCTTCCACTCATTGCCCGAACGTTCCAGCATCAGGTCGATCAGCCCCAGATGCGAGCCCCAGAAACCGCCCATCGCCGCAGGCTTGCCATGGATCGTGCCCTTGGACACATCGACCGCTGCCATACCGTCATAATCCGACGAGGGGAAAACCCGGTGATGGTGCCCGGTCAGCACCGCGTCGATGCCCTCAACAGCGGCCAGTGGGACCGAAGCGTTTTCCATACCGTCGCTGTGATCCGCCCCGCCAATGCCAGAATGGCTGAGCGCGATGATGAGATCGGCACCCTCTTCCTTCATCTGGGGCACATAGGCCTGGGCGGTGGCCACGATATCGCGGGCCTGCACGTTGCCCTCCAGATGGCGGCGGTCCCAGTTCATGACTTGCGGTGGGACAAAGCCGATCAGGCCCACTTTGATCGGATGGGTCTCACCGCTGCCATCGGTCAGCTGCTTTTCGAGGATCACGTATGGCTTGATCAGCGTCTTGTCCTTGGTCGGATCGCTGCCCAGCTCCAGTGCAACGTTCGAACTGACCACCGGGAATGCGGCGCCGGCCAACGATTTCATCAGGAAGTCGAGCCCATAGTTGAACTCGTGATTGCCCAGCGTCGAGGCATCAAAGCCCACCGTGTTCATGGCGGTGATGATCGGATGGTCGTCGCCTTCCTTCATGCCGCGCTCATAAGCGATGTAGTCGCCCATCGGGTTGCCTTGCAGGAAATCACCGTTGTCGATCAGCATCGAGTTGGTGGCCTCGTTTCGGATGTCCTTGATGATCGAGGCGGTGCGGGCCAGCCCTACCGTGTCGCGCGGCTTGTCGGCGTAATAGTCATAGGGGAAGACATGCACATGCAGGTCGGTGGTCTCCATCAGGCGCAAATGCGCTTGGTCGGCGGAGGCACGGGCCGAGAACGGATGGAGCGCGATGAAACCGGTGGTTCCGGCAAGGAAACCCCGGCGGGTGAGCGAAAGTGACATGGTATCTTCCCTGAGATTGCAGCACGACTTGGAGCAGATTGTTTGTGTCGGAATGATAGCAACCAAGATGCCCCGGCGATAGCGCCAACAGTCTGGGTGTGGGTGAAGATTTCATGACCGGTCGAAACATCCATTTGTCATCGATCGCTGAATGACAGCTTTGCAACCGGAGTCATGTGCAGTTCATCGCGCGCTGACCTTGTCCGACAGTCCTTGAAGGTTCGCATCGATAATCTTGCTCATCATCATCTTCATCATGGTCTGTCCCATCAGCCACCCAAGCGGCCCGTATTTCACGCGATAGTCGAAGGTCCAAGTGACCTTGGATTTGCCGCCCTCCGGGGTGACACGAATTTCGGAACTCGCCTCGTGCAGCAGCATCGCCGCCATGTCTGAGAGCTGCACCGTGTAACCTGCACGCGGTTTCCATTCGGTCACTTCTTCGACCAGAGATGTCCCATTGGCAAAGTGGTTTCGTCGTTTTGATCCGACCCCGACCTCTCCGTCCGTCAAAGCATCGACAGATGTGATTTCGGGTGCGAAATCGTCGATCTGCATGAAACGGCTCAAGACCTCCCACACTGCGTCGGGGGTTGCATCAATGGTAAGACTGCGTTCGTGATGGATCATGTTTGTGGCTCCATTGGCTTGCGCGCGTGATGCGCGTTTTCGATTTCCGAGCCTGTCCTAGAACTCCCCTACTCTCACCGTTATGACAGTAGTGTGAGAGGAGGGTGCAAAAATGCGTCGCACTGAACGCCTGTTTCAGATTATCCAGATCTTGCGGTCTACCCGGTCGCCGATCACAGGACGGGAACTAGCCGATGAATTGGAGATCTCACTCAGCACTCTCTATCGCGACATGGCAGAGCTTCATGCACAGCGCATTCCGATCATCGGTGAGGCCGGTGTCGGCTATGTGCTCGAAGACGGGTACGACATGCCTCCGCTGATGCTGACGGCCGACGAACTGGAGGCCGCAGCCCTGGGCGCGGCCTGGGTGGCGTCTGAGGCGGACCCTTCACTCGCCCGTGCTGTACGCGACTTGGTATCAAAGCTCTCTTCCGCCATTCCCAAAGAGCTGCGCCCGGTGGTACTGGACGGGAGTTCAAAGCCTATCCAGACGCGCGCGCGGGTGTCCGAACGCTTCGACAGCGCCCTGCTGCGCCACGCCATTCGAGAACGCTACAGGCTTCAACTCCTCTACACGGACCGCGACGGGAACATGACAGACCGGATTGTCTGGCCGCTGCTGATCGCGTTTCTGGGTCGCACGAGATATTTGGTCAGCTGGTGTGAGACCAAGGAAGACTACCGCCACTTCAAGACGGAACGGGTCGAGAAACTGAGGGTGCTCGGCAAGAAATACCCAGGACGTCGGGCCGCTTTGCTAAAGGGATGGGAAGAAGCCACCGCGAGGCGCATGCAAAACTAACATTGATCCATCGCGCAGCATTCCGAACCTAGGGGCTCAAAGCTGGCGTTAGGGCTTATGTTGTCTGCTCGCAGAAATGGGAAGCAAGGCGGATCATGTGTCCGCCTTGCTGCTTCGCTCACGTCAAGTCTTTGTAGCTGATCTCGCGCGCATCCGCGCCGGGGCCGGTCTTTTCACGCCGTACCATCAGGCGGTTCAGGGCGTGGATATAGGCCTTGGCTGAGGCCACAACCGTGTCGGTATTGGCTGACTCGCCTGTGGCGATCATGCCGTCTTCGCTCAAGCGAACGGACACCGTGGCCTGCGCGTCGGTGCCTTCGGTCACTGCGCTCACCTGATAGAGTTGCAGGCGCGCCTTGTTGGGGTGGATCAGCCGGATCGCCTTGAAGGTGGCGTCGACCGGGCCGTCGCCATGCGAGGTTTCCGAGACATCCGCGCCGTCCACCTGCATCTCGACCGTCGCCTCGGCGGGGCCGTTGGTGCCGCAGGTGACCCGCATCGAGACGAGGTGCAGATGGTCGTTCTCGTCATCCTCCTCGATCCGCACCAAGGCGATCAGATCGTCGTCGAACACCTCTTTCTTGCGGTCGGCCAGTTCCTTGAACCGCACGAAGAGATCCTTGAGCTGGTTGTCGCCCACCTCATAGCCCAGCGTCTTGAGCTTGTCGCGCAAAGCGGCGCGGCCTGAATGCTTGCCCAGCGGCAGGGCGGTGCCGGCGATGCCCACATCCTCGGGGCGCATGATCTCGAAGGTTTCCTTGTTCTTCAGCATCCCGTCCTGATGGATGCCGCTTTCGTGGGCAAAGGCGTTTTTGCCGACGATGGCCTTGTTGAACTGGACCGGAAAGCCCGAGACCGTGGCGACGCGGTGCGAGATATGCTTGATTTTGGTGGTGTCGATGCCGGTGCGCCACGGCATGATGTCATTGCGCACTTTCAGCGCCATCACCACCTCTTCCAGCGCGGTGTTGCCCGCCCGCTCGCCCAGCCCGTTGATCGTGCATTCGATCTGGCGCGCACCGCCTGCAACGGCGGCCAGCGAGTTGGCGGTCGCCATGCCCAGATCATTGTGGCAATGGGTGGCAAAGATCACCTCATCGGCACCCGGCACCGTTTCGATCAGCTTGCGGATCATCTCGGCCTTTTCCATCGGCGCGGTGTAGCCCACGGTGTCGGGGATGTTGATCGTGGTGGCCCCGGCCTTGATCGCGATCTCGATCACGCGGCAGAGGTAATCCCACTCGGTTCGGGTCGCATCCATCGGTGACCATTGCACATTGTCCACCAGATTGCGGGCATGGGTGACCGTGTCATGGATGCGGTCGGCCATCTCGTCCTGGGTCAGGTTCGGGATGGCGCGGTGCAGCGGCGAGGTGCCGATGAAGGTGTGGATGCGCGGGCGCGCGGATTTTCGCACCGCCTCGAAGCAGCGGTCGATATCCTTGAAGTTGGCGCGTGCGAGCCCGCAGATCACCGCGGTTTTCGACCGTTCGGCAATCTCGGAAACGGCGCGGAAATCACCTTCGGAGGCAATGGGAAAGCCTGCTTCGATGATGTCGACGCCCATCTCGTCGAGCAGCTCGGCAATCTCGAGCTTTTCGGCATGGGTCATGGTCGCGCCCGGGCTCTGCTCGCCATCGCGCAACGTGGTGTCAAAGATCAAGACGCGGTCTTGGTCGGTTGCTTTTGTCATGGGTATGTCTTTCTGTCTTCTGTCCTAAACCTCTGGGCGCGCAGGCATCCTCCTCTGAGCGGGCGCGCCGGACGGCACGCTCAGAGGCGGTTTAGGATCAGTAGGCCACGCAGGGACGCGCCGCAGGCGGCGTGGGTCTCTGGGATATCTGCGCGGTTGATCATGGGCCGAGTTTATACAGCGGAGCGGGGGAATGGGAAGAGCGAATTCGATCAGGGCGCGGCATTGACGTTGCTCGTCATCCTTCTATCTGCGCGGCATGGAGCGGGCATTGGTGATCGGAGCATCCGGTGGAATGGGGCGGGCGGTTACGGTCGCGCTGCGCGCGCGTGGCGTGTCGGTCAAGGCGCTGTCGCGGTCGCAAGACGGTCTGGACCTGACGGATGAAACCTCGGTCGCGCGCGTGCTGGGCGCTCTTGGCGGGCCCTTCGATCTGATCTTCGTGGCCTCGGGCGCCTTGGAGATTGCGGGGGCTGCCCCGGAAAAGACCATCCGTGCGATCCAGGCGCGGGCGATGATGGATCAATTCGCCTTGAATGCGATGGGTCCGGCGCTGGTATTGCGCGACGCTGCGCGTCTTTTGCCGCGCGCCCGGCGCTGCGTCTTTGCGGCGCTTTCGGCGCGGGTCGGTTCGATCGGGGACAACCGGCTGGGAGGGTGGGTCAGCTACCGCGCGGCCAAGGCGGCGCTCAACCAGATCATTCGCACCGCTTCGATCGAACTCAGCCGCAGCCATCGCGACAGCATCTGCGTGGCTCTGCATCCGGGGACAGTCAGAACCGGATTGACCGAGAAATATGCCGGTGGGCATCCCGTCGTCACTGCGCAAGAGGCTTCAGAGAACCTGCTTTCGGTGATCGAGGGGCTGTTACCCGACCAGACCGGGTGGTTTTTTGATTGGGCGGGCAAACCCGTTGACTGGTGACGATCAGCCGCCGTCCTTGAGCGCGCCGTTTTCCCAGGTGCCGGATTCCTCCTGACCGCCCGCATAGCGCATCGTGCCTTCGCCCTGGCGTTTGCCATTGCGGAAATTGCCCTCATAGACATCGCCGTTGGCATAGGTGGCGACGCCGTTGCCGCTGATCTTGCCACCCTGCCACTGGCCGGAATATTTGAACCCGTCTGCCATGGTGATCTCGCCCCGACCCTCACGCTGACCCTTGTTATAGTCGCCTTTGTAGACAGAGCCATCGGGGTAGGTGGCCGTACCGGTGCCATGGCGTAACCCGTCTTTCCATCCGCCGTCGTAGCGGTAGCCATCCAGATAGGTCATTACCCCGGTGCCGTGGTTCTTGGCATTCTTGAACTGACCGTTATAGACGATCCCGTTGGCATAGATCGCCTTGCCGTCACCCTCGATGACGCCGGCAATCCAGTCGCCCTCATAGCTGGATCCGTCGGGATAGACGATCTTGCCGACCCCGTCGGCCAGATCAGCCCTAAACGCCCCCTCATAGACAGAGCCATCTGGGTAGGTGACGCGGCCCGCGCCCTCGATCTGGCCTGCGTTCCAGTCGCCGGTATAGGTATAGCCATCGGTCCCGGTGAACGTACCCTGACCGTGGCGCTGATCGTCAGCGAAATCGCCGCTATAGGTGTCGCCATTGGCATAGGTCACCTTGCCGGTGCCTTCGCGGCGGCCCTCGGTCAGTGTACCTTCGTAGACATCGCCGTTGGGCTGCGTCAGGCGGCCTTCTCCGCTGATCTGCCCATCCGCCCAGAGACCGACATAGACCAGCCCGTCTGGCAGTTTGAGCGTGCCCTCGCCATGCCGCAGCCCGGCCTTGATCTCGCCCTCGTAGCTTGCGCCATCGGGGTAGGTGATGATGCCGGAGCCTTCCTTGCGGCCTGCAACCCAGTCGCCGTCATAGATATAGCCTCCGGGGCTTTGCATGACGCCTTTGCCGTGGTGTTTGGCGTTCTGGAACCCACCCTCGTAGCGCACGCCATTGGCGTAGGCGGCGATGCCCTGGCCATTGATGACACCGTTCAGCCAGCCGCCCTCGAAGGTGCCGCCATCGGAAAAGGTGATCTTGCCCTTGCCCTCGGGCTTGCCCTTGACGAAATCGCCCTCGTAGATCGAGCCGTCCGGGAAGCGCGCAACACCCTTGCCGCGAATCTCACCATCAATCCAGTCACCGGTATATTCATAGCCGTTGGGCAGGCGATAACTGCCGGTGCCATGCTGCAACCCGCCGCGGAACGTGCCCTCATAAACGCCGCCGATATCGTCCTGCTTGGTCAGAACCTGGCCATCCTGCGCAAACGCGGAGCCTGCTGCCCCGAGTGCAATACCGGCGATGATGGTCCTGCGGATCGTGTTCATCTGTGCCTCTGTCTGCTCATTTCCGCACATCGCTGCACGTGTTTCCGCAAAATTAGGACAGGCGGCCTTCGGGGGCAATGTCTTTTGCCGCATTTGGCTTTCCCTCTCGGCGTGATCTGGTAAATGGCAGACGGATCTTTACTGCATGAGGGCGGCATGGCTGACAGTTTCCGCATCACACTGGCGCAGCTCAACCCGGTGGTTGGCGACCTTGAGGGCAACGCCGCCAAGGCGCGTGCGGCATGGCAGGCTGGCAAAGAGGCAGGCGCCGATCTGGTCGCGCTGACCGAGATGTTCATCACCGGCTACAACGCGCAGGATCTGGTGATGAAGCCGTCCTTTCATCTGGCAGCGATGGATCAGGTGCGGGCGCTGGCAGCGGACTGTGCCGGGGGACCGGCGTTGGCCGTCGGAGCGCCTTGGGCCGAGGATGGCAAGCTCTACAACGCCTATTGCATTCTAAAGGACGGCAAGATCACCAGCCGGATGCTGAAGCATCACCTGCCCAATGACACGGTGTTCGACGAGGTCCGCATCTTTGATGCCGGACCTCTGGGCGGGCCATATTCGGTCGGCAACACCCGCGTAGGGTCGCCCATTTGCGAGGATGGCTGGTTCGAGGATGTGGCCGAGACGCAGGCCGAGACCGGGGCCGAATTCCTGCTGATCCCCAACGGCTCGCCCTATTACCGCAACAAAATGGATGTGCGGCTGAACCATATGGTGGCGCGTTCGGTCGAGACCGGCTTGCCGGTGATCTACCTGAACATGGTGGGCGGGCAGGATGATCAGGTCTTTGACGGCGGCACATTTGCGATCAATCCCGGCGGCGCGTTGGCACTGCGGATGCCGGTCTTTGACGAGGCGATCACCCAGATCGACCTCGAACGCGGCCCCGACGGCTGGCGCATCCAACAAGGCGAGATCGCACCGCTGCCTGACGAGTGGGAGCAGGACTACCGCTGCATGGTGCAGTCCTTACGCGACTATTGCGGCAAGACCGGGTTCGGCAAGGTGCTTCTGGGCCTTTCGGGCGGGGTGGATTCCGCGTTGGTCGCGGCCATTGCGGTGGATGCGCTGGGCGCGCAGAATGTCCGCTGCGTGATGTTGCCCTCGGAATATACCAGTCAGGCGTCGCTGGACGATGCCGAGGCCGTCGCCAAGGCGCTGGGCGTGCGATACGACTACGTGCCGATTTCCGAGGGGCGCGCGGCGATCACCAATACGCTGGCCCCGCTTTTCGAGGGCACTGAGCCGGGCTTAACCGAAGAGAACATTCAGTCGCGCCTGCGCGGTCTGCTGCTGATGGCGCTTTCCAACAAGTTTGGCGAGATGCTGCTGACCACCGGCAACAAGTCCGAGGTGGCGGTGGGCTATGCCACGATCTATGGCGACATGGCGGGCGGCTATAATCCGATCAAGGACCTCTACAAGACCCGCGTGTTCGAGACCTGTCGCTGGCGCAACACCAATCACCGCAACTGGATGATGGGCCCGGCGGGCGAGGTGATACGACCCTCGGTGATCGACAAGCCACCAAGCGCGGAACTGCGCGATGACCAGAAGGACAGCGACAGCCTGCCGGATTATCCCGAACTGGACGCGATTCTGGATATTCTGGTCGACCGGGACGGATCGATCGCCGATTGCGTGGCGGCCGGGTTTGACGCCGAGACCGCAGGCCGGGTCGAGCATCTGGTCTATATCAGCGAATATAAGCGTTTCCAGTCCGCCCCCGGTGCCCGGCTCACGCCGCGCGCCTTCTGGTTGGATCGCCGCTACCCGATCTTAAACCGGTGGCGCGGCAGAACGTGATCAGGGAATCACAACCCTAGGTATGTGTTAGCGCTTGAAGCGCAACCACATTTGTGCCACATTTGCGTCCAACAAACTCCACATTTGTGGAAGAACCGTCGCATTTCAATTGCGATTACAAAGGCTTGTCCGAGCAGCAAGGCCCGCGCATCCGACGGCGGATGCGGTCGACGTACTGAACTGCTTGGGGATATGCCATGACAGATAAATCCGTTTACGTGCCGTTTAAACGAACGGATTGGACGCCCGCGAAACCAAAGCGGAAGCCCTCCAGGGACGTGTTTTCCGAGGAAGCCATTCGCGCCTTTATGGACAAACATATCAGCGAGACCGCCGGGCCGTCCCCGCAAATGCGCGGCTTGAAAGAGCGCCGCGCGCGCGCAACGGCCCAGACCGAGCCGACACCGTTCGAGCATATGCAGACGCCCGAAGATCGCTGGCAAGGTCGGCTTGGCGCGCTGCTGAGCCGCCTTCGCAACCGGTGAGAGACCTGCCACCCATCCGAGGCCAATCAAAGCGTCCCGGCCCCAGAAAAAACCACGAAACCCTCAAGCAATCCTCAGCCCATCCGCAAGCGTGACCTCTGCGGGTCAGTTATCTGTTTTTCACCGCAGCAAAATCGGCACCCTGCCGACCCAGATACGGAGAAAAGCGATGAAACTGCTGAAGAAAGGTGCCAAGGGCGCCCCCGTCAAGAAAGTTCAGGAAAAGCTCAACAAATCCGGGGCCAAACCGAAAGTGAGTGTGAACGGGGTGTTTGATGAGGCGATGCTGACTGCGGTCAAGGCGTTCCAGAAAAAGCACAAGCTGAAGATCGACGGCATTGTCGGCGACAACACGATGACGGCGCTGGATGCGCGCGGCAAGGCGCCGAAATGGGGCGTCAAGGACATCTCGCGCGGGCTGAAGCAGTTGAAGGCGAAGCAGAAGGACCTCAACGATTCCCGGATCGAGATCGCGGTGCTGGCCGGAGAGCACCACAAGAACAAGGACCTCAAGGCGTTCTACCGGATCTTCAACATCTCGGCCGAGACCTATGCGAAATACCTGCACCAGTTCACCAAGGACATGGAGCGGATCGACGAGTTGCGGGTGGACTTCCAGCGCTACCTGAAGGGCAAACCGCATGAACAGAAATTGGCCGAGAGCGAAGCGCAGGATATCTTCAAGGAGGCCCAGAAGAAGAACAAGATCGCGCTGAAACTGGAACGCATCTTTGAACGCGACCACGATATGTTCCTGCAGAAGCTGGACGATACGGCGGTGGCAGCGTGACGAGGGCGAAGCACATGACCGTTGAATTCAGCTGTCACGTGCTTGTTTCTTCTCAATGTAGGCTTCATATCCCAGTACAAGTGCTTTCCTCTGTGGACAGTCTTGTAGGTTAACCAATTGAAGAGCGTAATAGAGAGACCAGCATTCGTCGTCCATGCGGCTGCTGGAGAAGCTGCCCTCCTTGAATACTTCACTACGAAGCTTGAAGAGTCGAAAGACTTCATGGTTTGCTTTTTCCGACCCAAGTTCATTAATAAAGTAGTTCTGACGCTTCGTTCCGTTGCCGGACGCTCCGTGAAGGTTGTGGACGCAGGCTTCGAATGCAAGCCACATCAGAATAAATCGCTCCTGGGGGAACTTCTGAGCGACTGCCTTATCTAAGAGGAATGAAGCCTCTTGCGGGACATCGCGAATCAAGGCGTCCGAGATAGGAGGAGTGTCCCATCGGTTGATGTCTTGAGTGTCAAATGGGCTCGCAAAGCTAACTTCTGAATAAGGCCCTCGATCTTGATCCAATGCCGAAAACTCAGAATGCAATATGAGCTCTCTGGCCACTGCAATTCCAAAAATCAGCCGAAGTGCACTGACGACCTGTATCGCCTTTTCGGGTGATTTCGAAAGGTCGCTTTCTGATCTAAATCCAAGAACCAGCCGTAAGTGGTTGCTCTCAGCGGGTATGGAAAGTTGCTGGTCACGAACCAGACACTGCCCATCTTCCCTATAGTACCTAAGCCATACAACACGCGCACTTTTTTCGTCAGATGGTCTCACTATGGAAACACTAACATTTTTGTAGCCATTGCGGTCTAGAAAGCGCCGGAGCAAAGGTAAGTCACTCGTTTGGAGCGCTGAGCTCCAAATAGCCTCTTCAAAGAACTGGAAGCCTTCGGCCTCCAATTCTGAAACCAACTTGGACCTACTGTAAATCACCTCACAAACTTTTTGTGCTTCAACCGCTTGGGCTCCAGCGCGTCCGGGCCAAGGCGGCGTTTCTTGTCCTCTTCGTAGTCTTCGAAGTTGCCCTCGAACCATTCCACATGGGCGTCGCCTTCGAAGGCGAGGATGTGTGTGCAGATGCGGTCGAGGAAGAAGCGGTCGTGCGAGATGACCACGGCGCAGCCGGCGAAATCGACCAGGGCGTCTTCCAGCGCGCGCAGGGTTTCGACGTCGAGGTCGTTGGTGGGTTCGTCGAGCAGCAGCACGTTGCCGCCCTCTTTCAGCAGACGCGCCATGTGGACGCGGTTGCGTTCACCACCCGACAGCAGCGAGACCTTTTTCTGCTGGTCGCCACCCTTGAAGTTGAAGGACGAGCAATAGGCGCGGGAATTGACCTGCGCGTCGCCCAGTTGGATGATCTCGGCGCCGCCGGTGATCGCCTCCCACACGGTGTCATTGTCGGCCAGATCGTCGCGCGACTGGTCCACGTAGGACAGATGCACCGTATCACCCAGCGAGATGGCGCCCGCGTCGGGCTGTTCCTGACCGGTGAGCATCTTGAAGAGCGTCGATTTGCCGGCACCGTTGGGGCCGATCACGCCGACGATGCCGCCGGGGGGCAGGGCGAAATCCAGCCCTTCGATCAGTTGCTTATCGCCCATGTGTTTGGACAGGCCCTCGACCTCGATCACCTTGCCGCCAAGGCGTTGGCCGTTGGGAATGACGATCTGGGCGCGGGTGAGTTTTTCGCGTTCCGACTGACTTGCCAGATCGTTATAGGCGTTGATCCGCGCCTTGGATTTGGCTTGGCGGGCTTTCTGGCCCTGACGCATCCAGTCCAATTCGCGTTGCAGGGTTTTCTGCTTGGACTTGTCCTCGCGGGCTTCCTGCTCCAGCCGCTTGGCCTTCTGTTCCAGCCAGGCGGAGTAGTTGCCTTCGTAGGGGATGCCGCGACCGCGGTCGAGTTCGAGGATCCAGCCGGTGATGCTGTCCAGGAAATAGCGGTCGTGGGTGACGATCAGGATGGTGCCCTTGTAGTCGATCAGGTGCTGTTGCAGCCAGGCGATGGTTTCGGCGTCCAGGTGGTTGGTCGGTTCATCGAGCAGCAGCATGTCGGGGGCTTGCAGCAGCAGTTTGCACAGCGCGACCCGGCGTTTCTCACCGCCCGAAAGGTTGGCGATATTGGCATCGTCGGGGGGGCAGCGCAGGGCCTCCATCGAGACGTCGATTTGGCTGTCGAGGTCCCAGAGGTTCTCGGCGTCGATCTTGTCCTGCAGTGCGGCCATCTCCTCGGCGGTCTCATCCGAGTAGTTCATCGCCAGCTCATTATAGCGGTCGAGGATGTCTTTCTTGGCTTTCACGCCCAGCATCACATTTTCGCGTACGGAAAGGCTTTCGTCCAGCTGCGGCTCCTGCGGGAGGTAGCCAACCTTGGCGCCTTCGGCGGCCCAGGCCTCGCCGGTGAAATCCTTGTCGAGGCCCGCCATGATCTTCATAAGGGTCGATTTACCCGCGCCGTTGACGCCGACGACACCGATCTTCACGCCGGGCAGGAAGGACAGGTGGATGTTTTCAAAGCATTTCTTGCCACCGGGGTAGGTCTTGGAAACACCCTGCATGTGGTAGACATATTGATAGGCGGCCATTTGATGTCCTTTGAGGCGGAGAAGTCAGGTTGGGCGGTGTGATAGCGAAGCCGCGCGGGCGGGGCAAGCTGGCGAATGGTGATTGGCAGGCGGGGCTGCCGATTGACATGGGCGGGAAACTCTGGGCAGAGCAAAAACCATGAAACACGCGTTTCCACAGGTCGGGGCCGGGCAGATCGTCGGGCTGTTCGGAGGGTCGTTCGACCCGCCGCACCGCGGCCATGTCCATGTCACGCTTGAGGCGATGAAGGCTTTTGGTCTGGACCGGGTGTGGTGGCTGGTCTCGCCGGGCAATCCTTTGAAGGAGCGCGGGCCGGCCCCGATGGCACAGCGCATGGCGGCGGCGCAGGCGATGATGCGGCATCCCCGGGTCGAGGTCACGGATATCGAGGCGCGGCTGGGCACGCGGGCCACGGCGGACACCATCCGGCGGCTGCGAGCGCTGTATCCACAGGTGCGGTTTGTGTGGCTGATGGGCGCGGACAATCTGGCGCAATTCCATCAATGGCAGGACTGGCGCTACATCATGGATGTCGTGCCCATAGGGGTGGTCGCGCGCCCCGGTGAACGCATCTCGGCCCGGATGTCGCCTGCGGCGCGGACCTATCGCAAATGGCGGCTGGACGGGCAGGCGCGGCACCTGTTGGGTCAGGCGCAGGCTCCCGCCTGGTGTTTCGTCAATGCGCCGATGATCGACCTCAGTTCCACCGGGCTGCGGGCTCAGGGCGAGTGGATCGCGCAAGAGGCGAGCTTATCTGGCCGATAGCGGCGTCAAGTTGCAACATTAAATTGTAAAACTGCAATTGTCCGGTTGCCCCGGGATTCAGGCATCGGTTTTATACCGGCATGAGATATCACGTTTCCAGACGCGCCTTTTTGGGCGGTGCGGCCTCCCTGGCTTTGGGTGGACCTGCGCTGGCTGCTGCACCGCAGACCTCTCTAAGGCCCCAGGCGCGGGTCAAGCGCAGTGCGGCAGAGCGTGTTATCGCTGCTTCGGGGCTGTCGGGCGAAGTGGCCTATGCGGTGGGTGATGCCTCGACCGGGGAAATACTTGAGACGGTCGGGGGCGAGGTGGGGTTGCCGCCTGCCAGTGTGGCCAAGGCGCTGACCGCACTTTACGCGATGGCGGCGCTGGGGCCGGACCACCGCTATGAGACGCGGCTGATTGCGGATGGCCGGATCGAGGACGGGGTGCTGCATGGCAACCTGATCCTTGCGGGAGGGAGCGATCCGACTCTGGATACCGAAGCACTTGCCCAGATGGCCAAACAGTTGCGGGAATCCGGCCTGCGCGAGGTGCGCGGCGTCTTCAAGGTCTATAACGGCGCGTTGCCGCACACGCGCAGTATCGATCCCGACCAGCCGGACCATCTGGGCTATAGCCCGGCGGTTTCGGGGATCGCGCTGAATTACAATCGGGTGCATTTCGAGTGGAAACGCGGTCTGAAAGGATACGCGGTGACCATGGATGCCCGGACCAAGAATTACAGACCGCAGGTCAGCATGGCCCGGATGCAGGTCGTGAACCGGCGGATGCCGGTCTATACCTACGAAGAAGCCGCGCGGCTCGACAAATGGACAGTCGCCAGCCAGGCACTTGGCAATGGTGGGGCGCGGTGGCTGCCGGTACGCAAACCGGCGCATTACGCGGGCGATGTGTTTCAGACCCTGGCGCGGGTAAACGGCATTGTGCTGGGCAAGGTCAATGTCACGCAAGCCCGGACCGGTGGCGCCATTCTGGTGCGCCATGAAAGTAAACCGCTAGTGGATATCCTGCGCGGCATGCTGAAATACTCAAACAACCTGACCGCCGAGATGGTCGGGATGAGCGCAACCAGCGCCCTTTACGGGCGTCCCGCCTCCCTGCCTGCCTCGGCAAAATCCATGAGTGAATGGGCGGCAGAGACCTACGGGATGCAAAACACGCTAATGGTCGATCACTCCGGGCTTGGCGATGGCTCGCGTATGGCCCCAGAGGATCTGGTGCGCGCGCTTGTTGCTGCACAGAAGGTCGATGAGTTGCAGCCTCTGCTGAAACGGTTTGCGATGCGCGATTCCGAGGGCCGTGAGAATCGCGCGCATCCGATCCGGGTGGCGGCGAAGACCGGTACGCTCAATTTCGTATCCGCGCTGGGCGGCTATGCCACCGGGGCGGACGGGCGCGATCTGGCCTTCGCCATCTTTACCGCTGATATGGAAAAACGCGGCAAGATCGCCCGCGCCGACCGGGAAGTGCCGCCGGGCGCGCGGGCATGGAACCGTCGGTCGCGCCGGTTGCAGCAGAAGCTGATCGAACGTTGGAGTGCGCTCTATGGGAGTTGAAGCTCAGACCGTGTGGCGTGCGCGGGCACCGCGTTCGATCGCGGCGGCATGCAGGCGCTCGACGTTTAGCTCGTAGCGGATTTCTTCCAGCAGGCGCAGTTCGGTATCAGCCAGCGACCCGTCAGCGGCGGCCACGTCGCAGGCCAGCGCATAGGCGGTTTCGTTCAGCCGCTCGGGCAGGTTGTCGCGGATCAGGCCAAAGAGCGCATCCAGCCCGTCCTCTTGTTCGAACAGGTCGAACACGGTCTGTGACATGAATTTGATGCGGTCGATGTCATAATCGGCAAAGACCGGCAGCATGTTCACGGCAGCCTGAATCTTGACCAGTTCCGCCGTGCGGATGTTTTCGTCCGACGCGGACACGGCCACCATGATCGCCACGAGGCAATCCTGTGGCGTCATCGGGTGGGGGGCTTGTTGGGTCATATTTGGTGTGTCCTGCCGGGTTGTTATGTATTGCGCAAGATACGGAGCGTTCGAGGCGGGTTCAACAGGCGTGCGTCAATTTCCCCTTGGGCGCAGGGGTGTCAGGGTTTCGGGTTTTAGCGGAGCGTTTCCGAAGTTTGTAGCCGCAGGGGCGATTGACTCATGCTGCATCCGCACAATAGGAGAGGCCGGGTCGGCTGCATGGGGCAGTCCGGCGTTGCGGGCCTCTATGGCCCACCCCGATGGAGACCGATATGTCTGAACTGCGTGAAACCGCTCTTGCGTCCAAGGCCTGGCCTTTTGAAGAGGCGCGCCGGGTGCTTAAACGCTATCAGAAGGCACCTCCGGAGAAGGGCTATGTCTTGTTCGAGACTGGCTATGGTCCCTCGGGTCTGCCGCATATCGGAACCTTTGGCGAGGTGGCACGCACCACGATGGTGCGTCGGGCCTTTGAGGTGATCAGTGACATCCCGACCAAGCTGATCTGCTTTTCGGATGATCTGGACGGGCTGCGCAAGGTGCCCAGCAACGTGCCCAATCAGGAGTTGATGACAGAGTCGCTGCAAAAACCACTGACTTCGGTGCCCGACCCGTTTGGCACCCATGACAGCTTTGGTGCCCATAACAACGCGATGCTGCGCCGATTCCTGGACACGTTCGGGTTCGAGTATGAGTTTATCAGCTCGACCGAGTTTTATGGCTCGGGCCAGTTCGACGAGGTCCTGCGGCGCTGTGTCGAACGTTATGACGAGATCATGGCAGTGATGCTGAAAAGCCTGCGTGAGGAGCGCCAGCAGACCTATTCGATTTTCCTGCCGATCCATCCCGAGACGGGGCGGGTTCTGTATGTGCCGATGAAGTCGGTCGATGCTGAGGATGGCACGATCACCTTTGATGACGAGGACGGGCGCGAATGGACGCTGCCGGTCACGGGGGGTAATGTGAAACTGCAATGGAAGCCCGATTTTGGCGCGCGCTGGGCAGCGCTTGGCGTCGATTTCGAGATGTTCGGCAAGGACCATTCGACCAATGCCAACATCTATGGGCGCATTTGCCAGATCCTCGGGACCAAAGCGCCCGAGAATTACACCTATGAGCTGTTTCTGGATGATCAGGGGCACAAGATATCGAAGTCTTCGGGCAACGGTGTCTCGATCGATGAATGGCTGACCTATGCCAGCGCCGAGAGCCTGTCCTATTTCATGTATCAGAAGCCCAAGACCGCCAAGCGGATGTATTTCGACGTGATCCCCAAAGCGATGGATGAATATCACCAGCAACTGCGGGCCTATCCCGGTCAGGACTTGAAGGCCAAGCTGAACAACCCGGTGTTTCACATTCACGGCCATAATGTGCCTGCCTCGACGATGATCGTGCCGTTTGGGATGCTTTTGAACCTGGCCTCGGTTTCCGGGGCTGAGGACAAGGACGCCTTGTGGGGCTTTATCCGGCGCTATGCGCCTGAGGCCAGCGCCGAGAGCCATCCCGATCTGGATCAGGCAGCCGGGTTTGCGGTGCGTTATTTCAACGATTTCGTGAAACCGACCCGCACGTTTCGGTCCCCGACGGATCAGGAAAGCGAAGCGTTGGAAGCGTTGCGGGTCGAGTTGGTGGCCTATGACGGCCCGATCGAGGATGAGGCGTTGCAATCGGTGGTCTATGCGGTCGGGCGCGACCGGTTCGATCCGCTGCGCAGCTGGTTCACGGCACTGTACGAAGTGCTGTTGGGCGCAAGTCAGGGGCCGCGGTTCGGTGGGTTCATCGCACTTTACGGGGTGCAGGAAACCATTGAGCTGATCGACAAAGGGCTCGCGGGCGAGCTGCTCTGAACCTTTGACGTTTTTGCAGGCTGGGCTACCTCTCTGATCTGAATCAGAGAGGTTACCATGCGCCATTTGATACTTTGTCTTGCCCTTGCCCTTGGTCTGGGCCTGTCGCTGTCGGCGCGGGCGCAGAACAACGAGATCGAAGCCAATATCCGGGCCCAGATCGACGCGCTTAAGGCGGACGATTTTGTCACGGCGTTCAGTTTTGCCAGCCCCTCGATCCAGCGCATGTTCGGCACTCCGGAGAATTTTGGCGCGATGGTAAGGAGCGGCTATCCGATGGTCTGGCGGCCAGCGGAAGTACGGTTTCTGGAGCTGCGCGAGGTTTCCGGGCAGCTATGGCAGAAAGTGATGATCACCGACGCGGCGGGTCATGTGCATGTTCTGGACTACCAGATGGTTGAGGTTGAAAACGGCTGGAAGATCAACGGTGTACATCTCCTCGACGCGCCGGGTTCCGCAGTGTGATGCAACACCACCGTGACGGTGCGCTAAGCTAGGCTTGACCGATCCCGATTATCCCTTTGAGCAACCGGGCTGTGTCCCGGATTGGATTTGCTGTGCGCGCAGGCGCGTTTGGGAAAGGGATCGGGATGAACAAGGCAATCACGGACGGGATCGTATTCATGCCTCCGGTATTCAGCGCCGGGCTGAATGTCTGGTCGAGCGGAGACGGCAGGCCGGGTTCGGCAACGTATGCGAATGCGCCGAATGCGGCCTTTGTGCCCGCTGACGCTGATTTTGGCGGATGTCTTGAGATGCAGAAGACAACCGCGACGCAGAAGCTGCGCTATATGGGGCAGACACCATTGCTGCCGGGTTGCTATCTGCGTGTGCGTGCGCGTGTGAAGGCGATTTCGGGGTCTTTGCCCATTGTGCGCATTGCCGGTTGGGCCGGTGGCGCGGGTGAGGTGCAGGTAACAGGTGTTCCTACCAGAGGGCCCGCAGTGGCGCTGACGAGTTATGGCGAGGTTGTCGAGGTCTCGGCGATTGTTGGCACCGGGTATCGAGACGGCGTCGACCTGCCCTGGGGAAGCGCCGCCATTTTCGGGCACTTCGGGCTCAATCTGGAAGGGGCAAATGGTGGTATTGTCCGGATTGACGATATCGAGATCGAAGATGTCACCAGCTTTTTCTTGCGCGACATGATCAATGTGGTCGATGTTCGTGATTTCGGTGCAGTAGGTAACGGGGTCAAGAACAACACAGCTGCCTTTGCGGCAGCGGACGCGGCGGCGAATGGACGGCGCATTTTGGTGCCCGAGGGTGTGTATCATCTTGCCGGTTCGTTGGCGCTGTCCTCGGAGGTTGAGTTCGCGGGCACGGTGACGATGCCGACGTCTCAGACTCTGGTGCTGACCAAAAATTTCGATCTGCCCAGCTATATCGCAGCCTTTGGCAACGAGGAACTGGCGTTTCGCAAGGCGTTTCAGGCGTTGCTGAACAATGCCGATCACGAATCGTTGGACATGGGTGGGCGCAAGGTTTCAGTCACCGGTCCGATCGACATGCAGGGGGCGGTGCCGAACCGCAGCAGCTATGCCACGCGCCGCGTCATTCGCAACGGGCAGTTCGATGCGCAGCCCAGTTCGGCCTGGGATACCCAGACCTTTGTGTCGCAATGCACCTATGATCCCTCGTCTGACAGCCGCAAGCTGCGAAATGTCGCCAATATCGCAAATATTCCGGTCGGGGCGTTGGTTGCCGGAAATGGCGTTGGACGCGAGGTTTATGTGCGATCCAAGAATGTGGGCGCGGGTGAGATCACACTGAATGCGCCGCTTTTTGATGCGGCGGGCACTCAGAACTTCACCTTCAAGGCGTTCAAATACCTGCTGGACTTCAGCGGCTTCAGCCAGTTGTCGAAATTCGGCATGCAGGGGATCGAATTTCAGTGCAACAGCAGGTGCAGCGCGATCCGGTTGGCACCCAGTGGCATCATCTTCAACGTCAGCGATTCCTTCATATCGCGACCCAAGGACCGCGGTGTCACCTCGATCGGGGGGGGGTGTCAGGGCATGCTGATCGACCAGTGTCAGTTCCTGTCATCGGAAGATGCGCTGAACGTGGCGGGTCGAAAATCAATCGCACTGAATGTCAATGCCAATGACGTCAAGCTCCGCAACAATCGCGCCACGCGGTTTCGACATTTCGCGTTTCTCGGGGGCTCGAACCACATCGTGTTGGGCAATCACTTCTTTCAGGGTGATGGGGTTCAGAACGGTACCCGCACCGCTGGCCTGGTGCTTGCCAATACCTATGTCAGCACCAGCATCGTCGGAAACTACGTCGATAACTGCTATATCGAATGGACCAACGAGCGGGATGCGACGCCGGATTACAATTCTGAGTTTTCGTTCAGCGCGCTGAGCATCACGGACAACGTGTTCCTGTCGGGCGATGTGGCGCCCTGGTTCAGTTATATCGTGGTCAAACCGCACGGTGTCGGGCATTTCCTGAACGGGGTAACCGTCACCGGCAACAAGTTCCGCAGCACCAACGGGGCGATCGATCGGGTCGAACGGGTCGATACCAGCTTTGCTGGTTTCGATTACAGCCGCTTCAAGGACGTCCAGTTCAACAGCAACTCCTTTCATGCGATCGAATATCAGGTGGCCAACCCGATCCGGGTGCGGCACACCCAGTCGAGCGATGCCAAGACCTGGACCGTCGACCCCGGTGAGAAGCTGCCATTCGGGGCAAGGGCTCGCGCTGTCGATGCGGTCGTTCCGATCGGTGCGGTGGTCAACTGGACCGGGGCGGTGAACCACGGAATGCCTTATGTGGTGTTGGAGCGCGGCTCGGGTCGCAACAAGGTGGATGTGGTTTGGCAAACCGCCGTGCGCGGCACCGCCGATGTTCTGTTGCGTATCGACAAGGACAAGTGAGTTCAGGGGTCGGGCGGCGCCGTCATGGCGCTACCCGACCGCTCAGAAGTCCCGCCAGAAGCCAAACTTGAGCCCGAACCCGTCGGGATGCGCAGAGCGGCGTTCGACCCCGATCAGCCAGCGCATCCCCTTTTTGCCGCGAAGAAGCAGGGCAGGGGTGACGGTCCAGTAAAGCACATCGTCGCGGACATGGGCGGTTTCGATTTGCAGCAGCGGATTCACAAAGCGGTCAGCCGACATCCCCAAAGTAAGGTCGAATTTGCTGATCTGCTGGTCAATACCCGTCCGGTATTCCAGAGCGGCATCTGCCGCGATCCATCCCGGCCCCAGCCCGGTGACTACATTGCGGCCATAGCTGAGCGTGATCTTGTGCATTGCTGCCGTCTGCCCCAAAGTGTGATGCGCGCCGGTGCCGAGTTCGATTGCGAACCGGTTACGCCAGTTTGGCGGTGAGAGGGGCAGGCGGGCAAAAGCGAAGGCATGACCGCTGTTGGCCGCCCGGTCGTTGATATCGAGACCCAGTGTAAGACGGTTCAGCAGCCCGTATTCGGCATAGATCGCGCTGCGATATTCCACCACTTCGCCCGGCCGGTACCCTGTCGTCGTCGCGGACAGAAAGCCGCCACCTTTTTCCTGCAGCCACGCGCCAGCCACCCCCGGTGTAGCGCCACCCAGGACCATCAGCAAAATCAGCAGGGATCGGACCGTCAGCACCATCTGACGAGAAACTTCGTAAACCTTGGTTAACGAGAGGTTATCGTCAGGCTATCGGCGCACTATCCGTGACGTTTTGTGCATTGCCCTGTATCGGCTGATCGCTAAGCTGACCCTCAGCATCTATGGGAGGGCGCATGGGCCAGGTCATCACAATCGCGCAGCAAAAAGGGGGCTCGGGCAAGACCACCATGGCCGTCAACCTTGCCGTTGCCTTCGCGCGTGCAGGCAAGTCCGTGGCCCTGATGGATACCGACCCGCAAGGATCTGCCGGGCGCTGGTTCATGACCCGCGTGGAAGACGGCGAAGACCCGGGGGTGGAGTTTTCGACCGCCTCAGCCTGGGGCGTCACCTATGAAGTGCGCAAACTGGCCGATTCCCACGACATCGTCATCATCGACACGCCGCCCAAGGCCGACAGCGATCTGCGCCCGGCTCTGCGTGCCTGCGATCTGGTTCTGGTGCCGGTGGCGACCTCGCATCTGGATCTGTGGGCAGTCGAAACCATCCTCGACCTGGCCGATCGCGAGAGAAAACCCGCGATGATGGTAATGACCCGCGCCCGCCCGGGCACGCGACTGGGCGTCGATGTGACTGAGAAAGCCAGCGAACTGGCGGCGGATGTCGCCGATGAGGCGCTGGCAAACCGGGTGGTTTATGCTGAAACTCTGGGCAAGGGCAGCACAGTTCTGGAGGCGCCAAAGGGCCCCGCGCATCAGGAAGTCACTGGATTGATGCAGGAAATCGAGCGCAGGCTGGAAAAGCTGTGATAGGCTGAGCATCAGCTAGGGAGGGCCCAATGCCAACAATCTCGAAATCCGCGACGGTCCAGACCGTCATCACGACCTTTGAAATGACGCCCGGCACCTGCCAGGACCTGCTTGAGGCACTGACCGAGGCTTATGCCGAATTCATCTCGAAGCAACCCGGCTTTGTCGCGGCTGGCCTGCATGTGAATGATGCGCAGACCCGGATCGCCAATTACTCGCAATGGGAAAAGCGCGAGGATTTCCTTGCCATGCTGCGCACGCCGGAGATGCGCGAGCGCAACCGCAACATCCACCAGTTCTGCAAGAGCTTCGAGCCGGTGATGTATGATGTGGCCGAAACCTTCGGCTGATCTGATGTGAGTCAAGGCCTCGGGCACGGGAATGTCCCAACATGATGCGGACCAAAGGAGGGCCCGTCATGTATCACAACATTCTCGTCCCGATCGCGTTCGAGGCAGAGCGCGACGTGTCCGGCTCGCTCAAACTGGCGCAATTGCTGGCGACACCCGATGCCCGGATCACATTGCTGCATGTGGTGGAGCATATCCCGGCCTATGCGATCAGCTATATCCCCTCGGATTATCTGGCCGAAATGCATAAGGGGCTGAAAGCCGATCTTGACGCGAAGGCCGCCGAACTGCCCAACGCCAGCGGTGTGCTGATCGAAGGCCATGCGGGCCGGTCGATTCTGGACTGGGCCGACGAACACCACCCCGATCTGATCATTATCGCCTCGCACCGGCCCGAGCTACAGGACCTGCTGCTGGGCTCGACCGCCGCCAAGATCGTGCGCCATGCGCGCTGCGCCGCGCATGTGGTGCGCTGATAGCGATTGCGCACCCACCCGTTTGGCGACAGATTGAGCGCAAAGCAGGCAGCCGAACGGGAGGGCGCGCATGGCCGATGGCGTTGAACAGGAACTGCGCGCGCTGCGTGAAGAGATTGCCCGATTCAACGCGCATCGTTTCGTACAGGTCCAGAACTCGCTTGGCCGGTTGTTGCTTCAGGCACTACTGCGCGGGATGGCGGTCGGCCTGGGCACGGTGATCGGGGCGTCGATCCTGGTCTCGGTCGTGGTCTATGTTCTCAGCCAGATCGACTTCGTGCCGGTGATCGGGGATTGGGCCAAAGAGATCGCCGAAGAGATCAAGGTGCCGACTGGCGAGGCTGCCTCGGACGGCACGACCAGCGCCCCCGCAAACGACTGATATTTTTTTGCACCGGCCTGCCGGATTGTTAAGGATCGGGCGACAATTATTAAGATTTCGACGAACTGTGCTCCAGTTCACAGACGGCTTTTTACTGCTCTGGATATCCTGCCCTTGTTATTTATCCAAATTTTCAGTGAGGGGGCCTCGCCATGCATTCCACCAAACGCTCGCCCGCCCCGGGTCGACGGAGTTCGCATTTCTGTACGCAGGACGACCCGGCCACATTTTTCGGCCGGACCTGGCATTTTTTGCTGCGCTGCTTTGCCATGCAGCATCGCGTGGACCAGCAAAACAGCCGCCAGGACACGCCGACACGGCAGCGGCTGCAATAACGCATTTCGGGAAGCGGCCAACATGTTCCCGATCGCCAATGCCCTTTAGCGCGCGGTGCGTCGGGGCGTTGGCGGTTTCGCGTTTTCCGAAACGCTTGGCCGTCACAGGCCGTTGGATCTGCGCATCAAGGACCGACCCGACAGGCTTGACGGTCCATCCTTCCTCCAAATTCTGACCCAACACTGCCGCTTGGGTTCGTGGCACCCGCCCTTTGGTTGGCCGTTCTCAATCAGGATTGGTCAGCCTCTTTTACCCGAGGGCGGAACTGTTGCGTATTTTGTGGTGATTGTTTTTCATATTCTGGGATTCTCCTTCTTTGGGTTGTGTGAGTCGTGTTTGATGTTTGGTTTGAGGGGCGTCCGGGT
>NZ_JAMFMB010000040.1 GCF_023502395.1 Ruegeria spongiae
GTTGCAGCGCTGATCAGATTCAGGCTGGCGATCAATCCGACAAAGGTGCTCGCGGTGCCGGTCTTGTCAGCCAATTCAGTTAGCCAGATCGGCATCGTATTCAAAATCGTAGTTGCATTACTTATTATGAATACGGATGTGTTTCGTACTCTGTTGTGCACATAAGCCTCAATCAAATCGCTATTCGGCAACTTACCTGGAGCGTGGATTGCCTGATGCAGATGATTGCACATCTCGAGTCTTTGTGCTCGCACAGGATCGCATAAGGCTCTGCCGCAAACGTTGGCCGGTACAGTGACACATGGCACATTGCGATGCCGTTCGGCGGAGCTGTCCACGCCATCACGTTAAGGTTCTGATGGCTTCCATCCCCAAAACCTACCAGAGGAGAGATCAGGGGATGTCCATTCCATCAGAGCTCTGAGCGAATCCTTACGAAACTGTATGGTCGCAGTGAGGTTGAGGAGATGCTGGGTGTGCTTTGCATTTGCGGTGGGCGGCGATGAGATGCTGCCCCTTCACGCAAATCAGAGGGAGCACGTGAGCTATGGCCGTCCTACCGGAATTTAATGCAGGCAACTTTACCTCGGGCACCGAGATCGACAATCCGTATCTGCCGTTTTTGCAAGGTTCGGTAAAAAGCTATGGCGCGACTTTTGTCGACGTTGAAAGCGGTGAGGAAGAGAGCGAACGCAACGACGAATTCATCTACTACCAAACCAACGAGGTCGCGGGCGTGCAAACCATCATTCTGCGCGATACGGCCTATGAAGGCGATATCATGGTCGAGGATACGCTCGACTGGTACGCTCAGGATAACCAGGGCAATGTCTGGTATCTGGGTGAGACCGTCATCAACTACAACTACGACGATGAGGGCGACTTTGTCGGGACCGATTTTGACGGTTCTTGGGAGGCGGGCGTCGATGGTGCCTTGCCTGGATATCTGATGAAGGCGACGCCGGAATTCGGCGCAGCCTATTATCAGGAATATCGAGTCGGTGAGGCGGAGGACGAGGCAATTCTGGTCCGGGTCAATCAGACCATAGAGACCGATCTGGCGACGTACACAAACGCGATCACCACACTCGAGACAACGTCGCTTGAGCCCTCGGTGGCCGAGTTCAAGTCCTACGCTCCGGGTGTGGGACTGGTGCGGATTGAAGAGGGCATACTGCCCGACGGCACGGCGGAGCTTGATGTTCAGCTTCAGCATGAGGCCCAGGTTGGACCGCGTGAACTGCCCGACCTGTCAGAGCTAGCCCCCGTCGGCGACGGGTCGAAGATGTGGGTGACCTTTCTCACCGAACTAGGAGAGTCCAATAGCGCTATTGGTGTTTATCTGTTCGATTCCGAAACCGGTGATATTGGCGAAGGTCGGATCCTGTTCAATGACACCGAAGATCTAGAGCAAGGAACCAGCATCGCAATCGACGTACCTGAGGGTCAATCTCTTGGTCTCTTTCTGGTGCCTGATGCCGATGATACCGGGCTTGAACTGAACGACTATGCCGAAGGTGGCCTGTTCTTTACTGATTTCCTGACCGGTGCTTCTGCAAGTGTTCTGGATGGGATGGCCCCCGTGGTCAGTGATAGCGACGGTAATTTCATGCCCATCCGTCCACTTCATGCCGCAGGTCAGGCGGGTGACGCCAACTTCCTGAATCCGGTTGCCGGAGTTCAGGTTGTTGATTTGGAACTTGAGGGGACCAGCGCTGAAGTTTTCGGGTTCGAAGACGACTTAGCCCCCGTGCGTGCCATTGAAGGAACCAACGCAGACGAAATGTTCGACGATGCCATTCTTGCCGTGAGCGACGCGCAACTCAATGCGGATGAAATCGGCGCTCTGCTGGATCAGATCGGCATCAGCCGGATTCGCGGTACCGATGGAGACGACCAACTTCAGGGCACGAAAGAGGATGACCAACTGATCGGACTGGAGGGCGACGATTTTCTGTTGGGTCGTGGCGGCGATGACGTGATCGAGGCGAGCGATGGCAATGACATCGTCCACGGTGGCCATGGAGACGATGAAATTTCTGGCGAGGACGGAGAGGACGTGCTTCGCGGCGGTCGAGGTGATGATGAAATCGAAGGTGGCGACGGAGATGACCGGATCTTCGGCGGCAGGGGAGATG
Source organism: Ruegeria spongiae (assembly GCF_023502395.1). Classification (GTDB taxonomy): domain Bacteria; phylum Pseudomonadota; class Alphaproteobacteria; order Rhodobacterales; family Rhodobacteraceae; genus Ruegeria_C; species Ruegeria_C spongiae. The sequence continues at coordinate 2,139 of NZ_JAMFMB010000040.1, forward strand.
ACGTGCTGGAAGGAGAAGACGGCGACGACTTGCTTTATGGTCGCAAGGGGAACGACGAGCTATGGGGCGGAGAGGGCGACGATAGCCTCAGTGGAGGAGCCGGCAGTGATCAACTTGCCGGCGGTACAGGCGACGATGATCTGAGAGGCGGACGCGGAGATGACGCCTTCATCTTCAACCTTACAGATATCGGCGCGGACACGATTTGCGATTTCGGCAATGGCGACGATCTCTTGGTTATCAGCACCTACACAGGCGCGACCTCCTTCGAAGATCTGGTGTTTGAACAGGTCGGGTCGGATGCGGTGCTGTCGCTAGCCGGCGGCCAGGTGACCTTCGAAAACGTGGCAGTAGCGTCGCTTGCTGCGGGTGATTTTGTGTTCGTGTGAGCGTCGCTCAATGAAAAATAGGCCAAAGCAGATCTGGAACGAACAGGAGTTGAAGAATTCTAAGCAAGACAAGAGCCAACGGTTTGTTGCGAAGCTCAGATGCAGTTTTTGATGCTTTGTGAAACAACCGGAAAGTGAATACTCGACGGATCAAAGCACTTTGCGTCCATGCGCATAGAATTTTGGCTTCAGACAACGAAGGGACCCGCTATCTTGATCGGCATGGGCGGGTTCCGACAAGTAATCCCAACCTACGCTATCACTCAGGAAGTCCAGTTTTAGAACGCCTGGTACGCCGGTGATCAGTTTTGCTGTGACTTCGGTTGCGGATACTGGCCCCTCTGTTGTTTTGCCGCCAGCACCCACAACAAATGTTGTTGTGCCGTCAGATGAAGGCCTGCCATTGCCATCCAACTGGTGTGTTCGTTCATAAAAATGGTTGTGACCATTCAAAACGAAAGTTGCATCAGCATTTTGCAGCACCCGAAACAGATGGCGTGCATTTTCCGAGTGTTTCCGGTTGACGGCCGAATAGGCGGGCTTGTGATAAAATGCAGCCAAGCATTTCTCGGGGTGTTTCGTCAGCACGCCTTGGAGCCAGGCCATCTGATCTGAACCGTCAGATGCATCTATCTCACTGTTAAGAGACAAAATAAGCCAGTTTTTGGACCTGATCGCATAGTACCCTTGCCGATCAGGTCCCGCGCGTTGCCCCCAATAATCAAAATACCCATATGCATTGAGCGATTCATATTCGTGGTTGCCGGGCGTCGGCCAGGTCCTTGTTCGTGCTTGGCCCCAGTACGGATCATAACAATCGCTGAACGAGACGGGCTCGCCATGTTTGTACGCCAGATCTCCCAATGCCAGCACCGGAAGTAGAGGGTGATCTTGTAAGATTTTTGCGGTCGCAACCATACCAGCATTTGGCATCATCCGATCCCGCGGAAGACCAATCGAATATCTCAAACTATCCAGGCCACGCTCTACCCCGCTATTTTTCTTGCAATTGGCAATGTCGCCGCCAGCCAGAAGAGAAAACGGTTCGGTGACGTCAACATCATGGATACGATCCGCGTCGAAAAGATCGCTGGCCATGGGCGTGGAAAGTTGCCTGAGCGTTGATCCCGCAATCGAAAAAACTTGCCCACGTGTGCCTGCAAGGCCAAGACATGCGAGCAAACTTGCACCAAGGAAAAAACATATGAATCTTTTCATTGTACCTCCTGAGAGGCACAAGCACGATTCCAGATTTCAACAAGGTTTCAGGATCATTACAAATTGGTAATGTCTTGCAAGTCCCAGTCGTCCGGGCCACTCAACGTCATCAAATCGCGATGGTGCAACTGACATCCAAAGACGCGCCCGAAATTCTGAGTTCTTGGCCGTTGTAATTTTGAACTGCTTTGGTCATGCGGGTTTGAACCCAACGCTGACGTGAAGACCCGGAGAATTGTCACTCAGCGAAACCTCAGCGTTGTGTAGATCCGCGATGGCTTTGACAGTGGCGAGTCCCAGACCGTGCCCGGCGCTTGTCCGGCTCTTATCAGCCCTGTAGAATCGCCGGAAGATCCGCTCCCTGTCCTCGGTCGCCACGCCTGGTCCAGTATCCGCCACGATGAGGTTTACAGCCCGGTGGGTGGCGCTGATCTTCACATCTATTTTCGTGCCTTCCGGGCAATGCCGCATCGCGTTCTCGATCAAGTTTGACGCCAATTGCAACAGGAGTGAGCGATCTCCGAACACGAACGCAGGGTCCGTCGACTGGGCCAAGCTAAGTTTCTGTTTGGAATTTTCCGCTGCGGGTTCGAACGCTTCAAAGACAGTTTCGGCGACAGCGTTCAGATCAACCTTTTCAAACCGTTCGCGTCGGCTTCCGGATTCGACCTGGGCGATTCGGAGCAGGGCATTGAATGTCGTGATTATGCCTTCGACCTCGATCAACGCCGCGTTGATGTGCGAGCGATCCGGGGTTTCTTGTTCTTCCAGCCTCTCCAATCGCTGTCGCAACCGTTGCAGCGGTGTTCGCATATCATGCGCGATATCTGTCGAAATCTGCTGCTGGGTCTCCAGAAGTGTTTCCAACCGGGCTAAGGTTCCATTGATACTCTCGGAAACCCGGCTGAGGTCGTCATGCGCATCGTCCGAGATCGGGATGCGTGCATGCAGGTCACCCTTCGACACAAGGTCCAAGGTGTCGGATATACTAACGATGCGGTTTTCGGTGATCCTGCCGACCCATACGCCGGTAACCAAGCCAGCGATGATTGCGAGAACAAAGCCAAGTGTAAGGGCTACGGCCAGCGCTTCAATCACTTCGCTGACCACATGGTCCCCTGTCCCTTGCAGAAACTCATACGGCCCAATTTGACTTCGCATGAGCCAGTACCCGGTTACTTCCTCTTCATGCACCCCATCGATGTCGATGTTTTCGACGGGCACGAATTGCACGTCACCGGTATTGGCTGTCCCAAGTGCTGCCGGAAGATCGGCGCGCTGGATGTTTCCCGAAATCTGGGTTCCGGCATCATCGCGCAGCCGAAATATCCTGGAATTCTCGAAATTGATGGCCTGCAGCGCCTCGATATACTGGACCAATGTATCCCGGCCGTGGGCGTCGAATACGCTCTCCAAGGTCTCGGCGTCAGAATGCATTCGCTCGAATGTGTGATCGCGGACCTCGTAGATGGCGAGGCGGTAAGCGCCAAAAAACATCAACGCCACCAGCAGCGAATAGAGGATGGCAAAACGGAGTGACAGTTTGATTGACGTGCTGCGCAATCGGAACCGAGAGATCATGGCATCACGCGTGCAAACTGTAGCCAAAGCCGCGGACCGTGTGGATCAGGTCTCTTTCGAATGGCTTGTCGATTTTTTGTCTGAGCCTGCTGATATGTGTCTCGACAACATTGGTTTTCGGATCGAAGTGAAAATCCCAAACAGACTCCAGCAGCATTGTCCGCGTCACAACCCGGCCTTCATTGCGCATGAGAAACACGAGAAGGCGATACTCGCGCGGTTGAATCGCAATCGTTTGACCGGACCGGGTTACCGAATGCGCAATCAGGTTCACCTCCAGGTCCGCAACTCTTAGTGTCGTCGGCTCAGCTTGAATCGGTGGCCGTCGGACCAGCGCCGTTAGACGCGCAAACAATTCGGAGAACGCAAACGGTTTGACCAGATAGTCGTCCGCGCCGGCCTCCAATCCGTCAATCCGGTCGTGGATATCGTTCATTGCGCTGAGAAAGATAATCGGCGTTTTGACGTCAGCGCCCCTAATGGATTTAACAAGGGTCAACCCGTCCAGCCCCGGTAGCATTCGGTCGACGACCATAACATCGAAATCACTGTCCAAGGCGTGCAGGAAAGCTTGCTTTCCGTCGGAGGCAAGTTCGAATGTGTGTCCAAGCGATTTCAGGCTGGAACTGATGTATTCGGCCGTTTCGGCATCATCCTCGACAATCAGCACGCGCATAACGTCTACCCGCAGTTTGGTTTCGGGTAGTGTATTTGATTTCGCGCCCTTCTCGCTACCACATTACCAATTTGTATAGTCACGCCAATATTTCGAGAAGCTCGGGTGCTCTATGCAAGCCATGCAGGCACAGGATGGAAGCATGGTTACAGTCGACCCTGAACTACAATATATCCGGGAGCGCAAAGCACCGGCGCCGGTCAGAACATTCAAACTCACCTCAATTCAACAGCGATTTTTGTTCGGCTTTCTGGCGACGCTGCTCGGCATCAGACTTGTGCTGATCTTTTGGCTGCCAATAACGGACACGAACGAGGCAAGGTATGCCGAGATCGCCAGAAAAATGCTGGAAACCGGCGACTGGATCACGCCGCAATTCGACTATGGTGTCCCTTTCTGGGGCAAGCCACCTTTGCATACGTGGTTCTCGGCCATTGGGATGAAAGTCTTTGATGTCGGACATTTTGGCGCAAGACTTCCCATTTTGTTGCTCTCTTTTGCGGTCCTGTTGCTCTGCTTCACCTGGATGCGGCGGCAGCGCGGATCGGATCAGGCTTTGGTCGGTGTCACGGTTCTGGCACCTTCAGTGCTGTTTTTGGATCCTCAGCTTTTGTCATGACCGACATGGCGTTGGTGTTGGGGGCAACGCTTTGTATGGTCGCGTTTCACATCAACGTTGTTGAGGCGGCGAGCAGGTCGCGATGGGGCCATTTGTTCTTTGTTGGGTTGGCAATCGGTATTCTTGCCAAAGGCCCCGTCGCGATTGTCCTGACGAGTATTCCGATATTCCTGTGGCTCTTGATGGGCAATCGCTGGTCCAGTTTGGCATTTCTGCCACGGAAAACCGGGATCCCGGTATTGGCAACGCTAACGCTGCCTTGGGATCCGATGGCCCCTGGCAACTGTGCCTATTCACAGAGATGAAGTCGCCAGGGGTTGCCGGATTTGATGATCACATTTGCGATTGTGACCAACTTTCGCGCGATAGCAATAGTGACGAGCTTGTGCGGCTTGCCACGTTTTTTCAAACGTTTGGCTACTTGCGTCTGAACTGGATTGTGGTGGGCGGCTGCGAGAGCCGCCTGGAACAGCACCTGCCGGAGTGACTGCCGCCCACCCGCGATAGCTCTTTTCCCGCGCATGGTGCCACTGTCATTTGGGATGAGCCAGCTCTACTGGCAGCCATTACCGTAGTTGCATTGTTTTCCTTTCTCCTCAGCCGCACATGGGCTTTCAAACTTGAAAATCTCCGCAACAAGCGCGATGCCGAGTGTCACCCGATATAGGCGATCGCACGAGCGAGGCTGAAAGGCCTTGAGTTCGTTATCAAAGGTGCCGTGTGGACAGATCAGTACGCGGCATCGGCTCAGTCTCCGAATTCAAAAATCACATTGAAGCCAAGCAGCTGGTCGACGCTTCCATCGTTTTCCACACTGGCGATGGCAGTTCCGAGCGTCACCCCGTTCTCGAACTCATACTCAAGCGCCAATGATGCCAGGTTGGTGGTCTCGTCGCGGCCAATTTCCCGACGGGCCAGAACACCGGATAATGCGAGATCGCCAAAGGCGTAACCGGCGTTCAGAGTCAGGAAGCGCGCGTTGTCCGAACTTCCCTCCCAACCATGGAAGATGGCAAACTCGGCAAGAACATCCAAGGGTGCTTGCTCAAAGAAATGGGTCAGCGACACCACTGCGCCAAGTTCGTTCTGGGCATCATCTTTCGCGCGACTTAAAAGCCTGCCGCCCAGGGAGAATTCGGTATTATCTGAAACCCAGGACCATTGCAGTGTTGCATTGTTCAGCTTCCCAGTGTCTCCGACGCGCCCCTCATCGTCTGAATTGGGGTCAAGATCCGATGTCAACGACCTGTTCAGGCGTGTGTCATCCGCGTAGAAAACACCGAAGTCCAGATACCCGGCACCTCCCAGATCGAACTGCGCCAATCCGCCGATTTGCCCGTCCAGTTCATAGTCGCTAGCAAGCGACCCGGAAAAAAAGCCATACGCCGCGTCGAACGCTGTGCCGAAAACCGGCGTTATTTTTCCGACCGAAAGGCTCGTGTCAGCGAACGTATAACTTAGGCCCAGTTCATCGACAAAAACATGTGCCTCGCTCGAAGAACGCTCGCTTTCAGGATCGTCGATACGCTCAACCTGAACTGAACCAAAAAGATCAAGCCTGTCGGAAAACGAAACGATCGCCCCGATATCAAGGTTGGCAGAGATCTCGCTTGGTTGTTTTTCGCCTTCGTCTGTATCGATGACAGTAAGCGTTTCGATCTCAATCTCGCCTTCCCAAACAACAGAGGTCTGGCTTTGTGAGGCGGCCGATGTCGCCGACACAACACAACTTAGCTGCAGGATCAGGAAGCAATGAATTTTGTTGGAGTTCATGCTCAGATATCAGAAGATCAAAGGACGTTCAGTGAAAGCACAGATACTTCGCATGCTGGAATGCGTAAAGTACGCACCCGTTGAAACTCTCGCAGCACCCGTTCTTCCAAGGTAATCTTGGTTCAATGAAAACAGTTTTGGACCCGACAGCCTTGATCCAGCCCCTGACAGCCTCCGCAATGAACTCGGGGCCGTTGTTAGATCTGATATAAGCTGAGAGACCACGAAGGATGAACAGGTCTGTCAGCGCATCGATGACCTCGGTCGAGTTCAACTTTCGCTTCACCCGGATAGCAAGACACTCCCGGCTGTGTTCGCCCAGAACGTTTAATGTCCTGAAGGCCCTGTCATCATCTGTTCGATGATGCATGAAGTCATGCGACCAAACGTGATTGCGATACTCGGGGCGAAGCCGGACACATGATCCCTCGTTCAGCCAAAGCCGTCCTTTCTTAGGTGTTTCATTGGAACTTTCAGCCTCTCACGTCGCCATAGACGTTCGATACGCTTGTCGTTTACCTGCCAGCCCGCGCCTCTCAGCAGATCAGCAATCCGGCGGTAAGTCACCACGGGCTTTTCCTGGCTGAACCATGCGAAGAAGGATCACGGGGTCAGCACCGGGCTGATGACGTCTGCTGCAGGGATACAAAACCTTGCCAAGTTCAGAAAATCAGCGCTGGAGCCCGCGTAGCCCTGACCGAAATAGCGCGCGCCGGGGCTTCAATGACGTTTGCAAATGCGTGCCATCATGATCGCGTCGCCGTAGCCGGTTTCGGTTCTGACGAAATCGAGCATCCGGCCTTCTTCCTGAAACCCGAGCGCTTTGTAGAGGGCAATTGCACGGGTATTGTCCAACCAGACGATCAGCGAAAGACGGCGGATAGACAGGTGGGTGTCGCAACTTGCAATGATGGCCTCCATCAGCGCCCTTGCGACGCCTTTTTCCTGATCCTCTTCGCGGGTTGCGACCAAGTTCACTTCGGCTGAATGTGCCGCCCTGGGGGTGCCTGAATTCATTAGCAGTTCTATAAATCCAACAATTGAATTGCCGTCCAGTGCAACGAGTTGCAGGCGGTTTCGGTCATGAGCAAGGCGATCTTCGGTCGTTTTCAGCGGCATGAACGGCAACCGCATACTGCCACGCACAACATGGGGGCTGGTCAATATCGCATGAAGCGCTGGCGCGTCGTCCTGGTGCGCATGTCGCAAAGTGAAGGGCATCGTGTCCTCCGTCCGTTGAGTGCGGGTCGCACGCAGTCGACCCGCAACGAGATTAGATTAAGCCGACCCGGTTGCCATGCAAACCTGTTCGATATGCCGGTGATCGGTTCCGCAGCAGCCGCCAAAGACGACAAGATGCGGCATGAGTGCACGAAGTTCGGCATAGTCGCGGCCGGTTTCGACAGGGTCGCCATCATCGAGCGTTTCCGCCTCGTCGAGTTCGGCATGGCTGAGCCGGGAGGCGTTGGCGCGAATGCCACAGATCCGGTTCCTCCAGGCTCCGCCGGAACGAAGCGTTTCGCGAAAATGATCGGGGTGTGCGCAGTTCAGCATGAAGTAGGCCGGTCCGCCGCCGGTCCGATCATCAACCTCTTCGATCGCCGATCCAAGCGTTTGACCGGTGGGAAGCCGCCCGTCCGTTTCCAACGTGAACGAGATGACCACCGGCATGTTCCACTTTTGCGCGGCACGCACGATCCCGATCGCTTCGGGCGTGTTGGTGATCGTGATGGCGGTCACCAGATCGGCATTTGTTCCGGCGAAGGCCTCGATCTGAAAGGCGTGATAGGCCTCGGCCTCGGCCACGGTCATGATTTCACCCGGATCATAGCCATCGCCGCGCGGGCCGACGCATCCCGACAGAACGCTGTCCATCTCTGGAAAATCGGTACGGAGTGCATCCATCACAGAGATGGACCGCCGATTGAACTCGGCCAGTTCGCGTTCAGTGAAGCCCAGTTCACGCGCCCAATCGGGACTCGCGCGCCATGTCGCGCTTTCAAAGATGAACCCGCGTCCATGGGCAGCTGCAATGCCGGCATGGCTGCGGTAATACCGCTTAAGCGCGGCACGCCCGCCTTCGGTCCCCAGCAGCGGAAAGGCGGCAAACAGAGGAAGGTCGATCTCATAGTCGAAGATCAGTGTTGTTTCGATGCCCCCGTCAGTGACAAAGATGTCCCCGCCAAGTTGCGGCAGTATCGTTGTGCTATCTTTCATATCTCATCTCCTGCAACGTCGATGAACAAGGCTTAACGGGCGCTCCGTTATTTCACCGTCACAAGAACTGGCCGCGCTGAGTGGCCCGCGTTAAACTTCCGCCAAATCTGTTAAAGTGTCCGAATGGATCGCAAAGAGCGCCTCGAAATTCGGTTGATCGGCCGTCTCGAAGTCCGCTTCCGAGGGCGGCGGCTGACATTTCCAATACGTCATGCCGGGTTCCTTCTGGCGATTCTGGCGCTGGAAAGCCCATTGCGGCGCGAAATCGTGGCGTCGCGCCTTTGGGGGGAACGCGGCGACGAGCAAGCCAGGGCGTCATTGAGGCAAACGATCTATCATGTTCAGAAAGTCCTGGATGCAGTGGGCGCGCCGGGCCTCGTCGCTGACCGGGTGTCGGTCGCTCTCGACCCTGACGAAATCCATTGCGATGTCTCGGACATTTTCAACGGATTGAGGTCTGACCCGGTGACGGCGGCGCCTACTGTTCGCGCCGATCTGCTTGGTGATGTCGGGCGGATCGATCCCGCGTTTGAAGAATGGCTCTCAGATGAGCGGCGCGCGTTCGCGGAAAGAGTATCGGCAGAACTCACCATGGCCGCCAAGCGGTCATTGGAGTCACGTAACTGGAAGGAACTTGATGCGGTCGCAGTCGCATCGCTGAGGCTGGACCCCTACGACGAAGCCGCTCTGCGCCATCGGATGGAAGCATTGGCATACATGGGAAGACGGACGCAAGCCTTCTCCTTGTTCGACGAGTTTCAGGCCAAACTGGCCTCGTCGCTCCAAGTCGAGCCGGAGGATGCAACGCTTGCTTTGCGTGATCGGCTGGTGTCTTCGCCAGCCGACAAATCTGCGATTGCCGTCACGCTCGAGGCAGAGCCCTTACCCTCGCTTATTGAACGCAGAAGCGTATCCATCCTGGCGGTGGCCGGAGATGGCGACAGCAGAGACCCCGAGGAATTTGCGACCGCTTCGGCGCGCCTGCGGGACTTCATGCAGGGCGCACTGCAAGATGGTGCAGCGGTTATTCTGGAACGCTCGGGGGCGATGCAGGCTGGTGTTTTCGGCGCGACCGGGCTTGTCGAGCGACACGCCGAAGCAGCCGTCCAAGCGGCCCGGGCGATGATTGCGCGCGGTTGTGATCAGTTGCGATTTGCCGTTGTTTCAGGTGACATTGTCGAAGCGGGCGACATCGATGCCTCAAGCGTTGCGCATTTACTTTCCGAGGCGGCAGAGTTGATGCCTTCGGTCCGGCCCGGAGAGATCGCGCTGTCGACAGAAGCAGAGTTTCGGCTGGATGCGCGGCCCGATGACACGCCTTTCGTGGCGCGGCTCGAGGAACTCGACATTCTCGAGGGAGCTTTTGCCGCATCCTTTGATGGTCATGCACAGGTCGTGGGAGTTGTCGGCGAGGCGGGTATCGGCAAATCGACCCTGTTGCGTCAGTTTCTGAGCAGCAAGCGCGACGCTCGGGTCCTTTTGATCGAGGGTCGCGAACGCGAGGTCTCGCGGTCCTTCGGTGCGATTGCACGGTTTCTCAGAACATTCGTCGCAGACGATGAAACGGCACTGGAACAGGCGCTCGCGTCGGGCAAGTTGCCCGCGCAAAGTGCAACCGCCATCGCAGGGATTCTTGGCTTGGAAACGTTTGGAACGGACGCTCCGCAAGAGGAACGTCGGAGGCAGATTTTTGACGCGGTATCTGCGATTGTCTTGAAGCCCGCCGGTGGTACGGGGACTACCATCCTCGTTGTCGAGGATCTGCATTGGCTCGATGGCGATACGGCGGAATTTCTCGACCGGCTGGTTGGTGAAGCATCGCAACACCGCCTACTCATACTCGCGACCTTTCGACCCGAACATCAGGTGGGCTGGATCGGGCGCAGTTCCTGTCGCCTACTTCGACTGGCGCCGCTCTTGCGTGAACAGGCGGCTCAGCTCGTGTCCCCATGGTTCGACGAAGGCCAAGGCGGGGTGCGTGAACTTGTGCTGGACAGGGCCGAAGGGAACCCGTTTTTCCTTGTTGAACTGGCCCGCGCATCCGCATCGCTGGTGCAAAACAAGCCAGACGGCATTCCGGGAACGATCCGCGATGTGCTGCTGGCCCATGTTCATCGACGCCCAGTTGATGCACGTCGTATTCTGCAATGCGCGGCCGTATTGGGGATTGAGGTGTCCGATGAAAACCTCGCCACCTTGTCGGGATTCGATGACGCTCGATTAGATTGCGCGCTGCAAGGCCTGCGGAAAGATGAGCTTCTTCAGCGCACGGGGACAAGGACCGAGCCCGGCCATCGGTTCCGCCACGCATTGTTGCATGACACCGTCTACGCCTCGATCATGAAGTCCGATCTGCAGTTGCTGCACCAGGCGGCATTCGATGTCGCCCTAGCGCAGTCGGATGTCGATCCCGGCGCGGTTGCGCACCACGCATGGCAATCGGAAAACTGGGACGCCGCGTTCACATGGTGGCGCCGCGCGGGCGACCATTTTGCACAACTGTCTTCCTACACACTTTCCGCCGAAGCCTATGGCAAAGCCATCCTTGCGCTTGACCGAGGCAGACAGGGCAAACCGGGAAATGACCAAAGGGTTGAACTGGCGCTCAGGTTGCGGCCCGTACTTGTTCCACTTGGCCGTTACCAAGATGCTCTGGCAGAGCTTGATCTGGCCGAAGACATATCGACCGAACGCAACAACACCGCGACGCGTATCTCGGTTCAGATCAGCAAAAGCTACCTCTTTAGTACGCACGGCAGGCTGGCAGACGCGATTGACAAGGCCAGGCAGGCCAAATCTCTGTGCCAAGGGGGCGAACAGCAAGCCTATGAAGCAACGCTGGCCGAAGGTCAGGCACGTTCGTTGATGGGCGACTGGCAGGGCACTCTGTCATTTCTGCGCCCGACCCTATCGTTCTGGGAGGCGAATCCCCACGAGCGCTTTGGTCACACTGGAACGCGCGCGGTGTGGTGTCATGGGCATCTATCCAATGCGTTGTGCCTGAACGGGCAGTTCGATGCCGCAGCCGAGCACGGTCAACGTGCTTTTGACATAGCGACCGAAACGCAACGACCGCTCGATCTGGTCTTCTCTCTTCACCGGTTGGGCCGCGTTCATATGGCCCTTGGAAATCAGGACGAAGCGCTGGCTCTGCTCGAAGACGCGGTGCAACAGGCGGAGGACATTGATGCGCCGATATTTCGATCTTGGTTTGCCTGCGATGCTGTGCCGGTCTTTATCAGGGCAGGTCGACTGGACGATGCTCGAAACCTGCTTGATCGTCAGATACAGGGAGCAAAGAAGCTCGACCTTGTTCAGTTCGAGGGCTGGCTTCGGCTGCGCCGGGCAGAATATCTGTATGCGGTCGGTCAGCGGGCTGAAGCAACGGTAGAGGCACAGTCAGCCTTTTCCTGCGCAATAGATATCGGAGATCTGGTTCTCGAACCCCTAGCGATGATGATGCTCGCGATATGTTCTGGCGGGCGGAACGGGCCTGACAAGAAGGCTGCGGCACGTGACCTTGCAAAAAGCCGAGGCTTGGCAGCCGCCTTGGCACTTTAACCAGCAGCCGAGGTTGCAGACCGGAATCTGTCGCAAAGATTGAAATGTGATCAAACACCTAAACAGTTCAACAGGTGTTTTCACGTTAACTTCCGACCTACCAAGGAATGCTGATGTTCGGATTTCAAACACCTGACAATATCGGTTTTCTGTGAAAAATGCACGCTATAATACGAAAAACATAAAAAACACTAGACAGCTTACTGAAAACGCAGTTTCATTCGATTTGTTGTGGCGGATCAGCGCCAGTAAGTGCGATCACATATCAAAATCTCAGTCGTCCTGCTTTTTGGGGAGGAAACTAAATGGGTGACATGCAGAAGATTCTGTCTCCGTTTTTTGAAGGCAGCGGCCTGAAAAGGGGACTGCCAGCAACGGCATATACAGGACAGGATTTCTGGGAAGTGGAATGCCGAACCGTGTTTCACCGCAACTGGGTTTGCGTCGGGTTCGCTCATGAACTGAAAGAAAGCGGTGATGCTGTACCGGTGACGATCGCGAACAAGCCGCTTCTCATCGTGCGCAACACCAAGAGTGAGATCAGGGCGTTCCACAACATCTGCCGTCACCGGTGCCTGACGTTGGTTGACGAACCGAAAAACGTCGGGAAGCTGATCCGTTGCCCCTATCATGCGTGGGCCTATGATCTTGACGGTCAACTGCGTGCCGCGCCGCATTTTGGCGGCCCGAACCAGCACAATCACGAAGATTTCGACAAGAAGGCCAACAGTCTGATCCCGGTTCGGACCCATGTCTGGAACGACTGGATATTCGTGAACATTGATGGCAAGGCTGAACCCTTTGAAGACTACTCAGCCACGCTGCAGGCCCGTCTAGACGGCATGGAATGGGACAAGATCGATTGTGTCGCGACGCTGGATTTCGGCGAGGTGGCCTGCAACTGGAAGTTCATCATGGAGAACTTCATTGAGCCCTATCATGTACAATTTGTTCATTCCACGACCACCGATCAGCCACTTGAAGATCATTATACGATCGTTGACGGCAATTGTATGGGCAGTGCCGTGGACCTGGAGGAAGAGATCGGTACCTCAGGCAGTCTGGGTGTGAGCTCGCGTTATCTTGCCCTGTATCCGAACTTCATCCTGGGACGGTATTTCCCTGATCAATTGGGCGTCTACCTGAATATCCCCAACGGTCCTGGCACGATGCTGCAGAAGCGCGCCATCTACACAACCGCTGGGCAAAAACTGGACGGCCACGATGTAGAGGGCCTGAAGAAGCTGTGGTGGGACGTCCACAAGGAAGACCATGAAATGACTGAGCGACTGCAGTTGGGTCGAGCGTCGTCGATCTCGGAAGCAGGTGGCGTTCTTTCCCCGGCCTGGGAGGACAGTGTGCGCGCCTTTCAGGATCTGGTCGCCAGGGATGTGACAACCGAAAATACGTGAAGGACATGAACACAATGACAACTGAAACCAACAAGGGATTTCGCCTTGCGCATACCATGATCCGTGTTGTGGATTTGGAGGCGAGCCTAAAATTCTATTGCGATATTCTGGGTATGCAAGTCCTGCGTCGTACAGATTATCCCGAAGGCAAGTTTACCAATACCTTCATCGGTTATGGTCCGGAAGAAAGCTCACCGACGCTTGAACTGGCGCTGAATTGGGGCCGCGAAGAGCCTTATGAAAAAGGCGAAGCCTATGGCCATATCTGTATTGAAACGCCGGATGTCTACAAAGCCTGCGAAGACCTTGCCGCAGCAGGTGTGAACATCACCCGTCCACCCGGACCGATGAAGAACGGCACCCGCGTCATCGCATTCTGCGAAGATCCGGACGGTTACAAGGTCGAGCTGAACGAATCCATCCTGAAACACCTGGCCAACGAAGGGGCATAACCCATGGGCGATCAACCACAACTCTTCAAATTCGATCTGGTGCAAGAGCGCTATGACAATATGGGTGAAAGCGACACCTATATCAAACCGATGGTCACCAGCGAGTTCTCCAAATCGATGTGTGGCGGCATCAATGTATTGAACAACATCAAGGTGCCGTGGGATCTGACCTGTGACGAGATCATCTACTGTCTTGAGGGGACATTCCGACTGGTTTGCGATGGCAAGGAATATGTCTGCAACCGGGGTGATGTGTTGTTTGTTCCGAAGGACAATCACATTTCGTACGAAGCGGATGAACGTGCTGTAATCTTCTATGCGGCCTACCCGCATAACTGGAAACAGCTGGCGGGAATTACCGTGGTTCCCGGAATCGACCCGGACGATTTTGTGGCGGGCTAAGCGCCTGTTGCGGAATGAAAGCCGACGATAGGTGACCTGCCTCATTTGTTGTCGGCCCTCTTTGCATAGGCGAGAGAAACACAGAACTTTATTGGGTCACCGACTGCTGCAATGAGGAGGAGTGGGGCGGGCCCTGATAGGAGGACGACACATGCCCAAAGACAACACCGGCGACAAAATCTACTACGAGAATTTCAAGGACGCGGTCGAACGCAACCGCCCGAAGATTCCCGAAGTTAAAAAGCGGCTGGAAGAAGCCGGCGTTAAATATGTCATGGGCGCATGGATCGACCTGCACGGCATCCCCAAAACCAAGCCGGTGCCCATGAGCGATTTTGAACAGCTCTGCCTGGGCAAAGGACCGCAATTTGCGGTGCACTCGATCTCGTATGTTCCGGAACTCAGCCCTGCCGACAGCGATCAGGTTGTGGTGCCGGATCTGGATGCGGTTTACATCTGTCCCTGGGACACCTCGATGGCGATCATCTTCTCGGACCTCTATTGGGAAGATGCCCCTTATAACGTCTGCTCGCGCCAGGCGTTGAAGCGTGCGATGCAGGACGCGACACAGGATGGGTATACCGGTTACGCCGGTGTCGAACCTGAATTCATCGTCATGAAATACGACGAGAATGGTCAGCCCGTAAAAGCCTTTGACGACGATCTGGGCAAGGCGATCAGCCCCCGCCGTCAGGCGTTTGGCTATGACGTTGAATACTCGATCGACTCGATGCCCTTCCTGAAGGACATGATTGACATCATCGAAGGGCTGGGCTGGAACCTGCACGACGTTGTTGCGGAAGGCGCCTATTCCCAGTTCGAACTGGATTTCCACTATACCAACATGCTGGAAATGTCCGACCGGCTGGCCTTCCTGCGCATCGTGCTGAAGGAAGTTGCGAAAAAGCATGGCATGTTCGTGACCTTCATGCCGAAGCCCACTGTAGGCGACTGGCGTTCGGGCGCGCATATCAACATGTCGATGCACCACGAAAGCCGCCCGGGCGAGAACATCTTTGAAACACCCGAGGGCGAATGGTCGGACGAAAGCCGGTGGGCCGTGGGTGGTCTGATGAAACACGCCGAAGCCATCACCGCCATCACTTGCCCGACCGTGAACTCTTACAATGGTCTGGTGCCACGTGTGGGTGGATTTGAGGGCGGTACCGTTACCTGGGCGCCAACGAACATCACCTATGGATTCAACAACCGTTCGGCTCAGTTCCGTCTGCCGCAAAGCCGTCACTGCATCGAAAACCGCGCCTGCGACATGACCATGAACGTGTATCTGGCCATGGCGATGCACCTGACCTGTGCGGTTCAGGGGATCAAGAACAAGATCGACCCTGGTAAACCGACCGACTTCGATCTGTACTCGAAGACAGAAGCCGAACTGGAAGAGATGGGAATCCGTCGTCTGCCACGAACATTGTGGGCCTCGATTGAGGCACTCCGTGGCGACAAGATGGCCGAACATGTGATGGGTCCGGTCATGCGTCGTTCCTATCTGGAGTACAAAAACGACGAATGGGAACGGTATCACCAGGCGGTCACCGACTGGGAAGTAGAGGAATACCTGCGTCTTTACTAACCTGCGGAGCGGGCCACCCGGCTTTATCCGGGTGCCCCGTTCACCTGAGGCCGTCGGTTCCAGTGTGTTCCGATGGCCGTCCTTGCCTCGTGCGAATTCTGGAACCCCAAAAGGAGATCTGCCGTGTCCAGTGACTATGACGTTTTTAGGCTCGGCGATCTGCCTCTGCTGAAAGGCGGGGTTCTGAAGGATGCCCGCCTGGCCTATAAAACCTATGGCACACTGGCGCCAAAGGGTGACAACGTTGTGGTGATGCCAACTTTCTATACTGGCAGCCATGACCGCAACGAAGGATTTTTCGGACCTGGTCGCGCGCTGGATCCCGCGCGTCACTATATCGTTTCAGTCAATCTTTTTGGCAACGGTGTGTCGTCTTCACCCAGCAACACCGAAGGCCCGCAGAGTGGTGGAAACTTTCCGGCAATTACACTGCATGACAACATCGCGGCCCAGAATCGTCTTCTGACAGAGCGTTTGGGCGTGACACAGATTGCGCTGGTGACGGGATGGTCAATGGCTGGATGTCAGTCGTACCAATGGGCCGTTCAGTACCCCGAAATGGTCAAGGCAATCTTGCCCTTCTGTGCCTCGGCCCGCACCTCACCGCATAATTTTGTCTTTCTCGAAGGGGTAAAGGCCGCACTTTGCGCCGATCCGATCTGGAATGGCGGGCATTATGACACGCAGCCCGTCGAAGGGTTGGGCGCATTCGGACGTGTCTATGCCGGTTGGGCATTTTCCCAAACCTTTTATCGGACCGGTTTGTATCGCCAACTGGGCTATGACAGCCCGCTGGCCCTGATGGATGACTGGGCCAGGGATCACGCCGAAAACTGGGATGCCAATGATCTTCTGTGCAAGCTTGCCACCTGGCAGGCAGGAGACGTGAGCGCCGGGCCGCGATTCAATGGGGATTACAAGGCGGCACTCGGGTCGATCCGGGCTCGGACCATCTTGATGCCCTGCACCCAAGACCTGTATTTCCCACCTGAAGACAATGAAATCGAGGCCACCCTCATTCCGGGCTCACAATTCGCCCCGTACAATTCCGATTTCGGCCATTGCGCCGCAAATCCCGGCAACGATCCAGGTTTCACCACTCAACTGGATATGCATGCCGCGACGCTGCTTGCACTTTAACAAAGTGTTTGCTTCCTCATCGCAACGCTCGAATTGAACCAAGGACCAGTTTCCAGGGGCAATGCAGCATGCCCCGATGGACCTTCAGGGAGGAACCGAAAACGTCCGTAAAACCAACGCTGCCCATGCTGGACGCACCTCGCGACCAGGATGCCGACGAAGAGCAGGAATCCATGATGAGTGAAGAGTTTTCGACCGCGTTCCTGAAGATGAAACGGCAGGAACGGGGTCCTTCGTAAGCCATTTCTCGCGCTGCGAGAAAGAAAACACGCTGGATGTTTGCGGCAAGGAACTGCATGGCCAACCTGTCAGAGCGGCCATACCAATCTGATTGACAGCGCCAGCTACGACGCCAAAATTGGTGGCACACCTTGAGTATCAAACTTTTATTCGACAACCTTGCGCTGGATGTGAGTCATCAGACGCGAGGCTTTATGGGTCAGAGATTTCAAAATAACTTCGACCGCAGGCGCGTTGTGAATCAAGCCCACGCCTTCACCCACTGGCTGGCTCGCATCGCAAAGACCGATCCCACGCCAACCGCGTTTAATGACTTTGTTGCTTTCGCCTACCTCCGGCAGTACGGGCACATCGTCCCCGGACAACGCCATCAGAGCGTTGACCTGGCCTTGCTGCAGTGGCGTTTCCTGGCTTGCCCAGAACCGGGTCCCCATCATTACCCCGTCGGCACCCATGATCAATGCTGCGGCGATGTTGCGCGCGTCCGTTATACCGCCGGAACACAACAAAAGTGTCTCGGTGTGACTGGCATATATGGCATCCGCCACTTCGGGTAGCAGGGCCATAGTGGTTCGGTTTCCGCTGCCCGATCCGGCGGATCCATTGCCATGCGCGGCAAGAATCTCAACCCCGGCGGCGATGGCCTTCCGGGCTAAGTCAATCGTATCGACTACGCTGATCACGGGCACTTTTTTGGCCTGAATTTTTTCCACAAACGGACTGGGATCTCCGCCGTAGAGCAAAATTGCTCTGGGACGATAGCCGAGCAACTGATCCAGCAGCTCAGGCTCGTGCTCCAGCCGAAGAATGTCGACCCCCCAGCCGACAGCATCCTTGCCGGTGCGCAGATAGCAACCCCTCAGAGCGGTGAAGTCCAGGTTGCCGACATGGATCAGCCCCAACCCGCCAGCATCACTCACAGCGGCCGCCATGCGCCAGTCCGAGGCGGGGTTGAGCGGCGCCAGAACCATTGGGTGCAGCAGCCCGAACATTCGGTTGAAATGGGTGTCAATCATCGGGTTTCTTCCTGGTTCTTGCCACGGGTTGGCCATAGGAAAAGGGTAGGTTGCGCAGGGATTAAACTTGGCGTTCGGGCAAATGTACGATTAGCCCGTTCAGCGCCTCGGTCACCTTGATCTGGCAAGTCAGGCGCGAACGGGTCGGATCGGGTTCCCAGGCGAAATCGAGCATGTCCTCTTCCATTTCGTCTTTGGCGGGCAACTTTTCGACCCATGCCGCATCAATGTAGACATGACAGGTCGAACAGGCACATGCGCCACCGCAATCGGCCTCAATCCCGGAAAGGCTGCTCTCTCGCGCTCCTTCCATAAGCGTCAAACCGTCAGCAACCTGGACATCATGTTGAGTTCCGTCATGTTCGATATAGGTGATTTGGACCATGAAAACCCGCCCCTGGATTATGCGGATCGGTGCCCGCGTTTTTGATGTGTCACAACTGCGCCCGTGTGGTGCATTTGATCCAGGGCAGATGTGAACGAGATCGCACGAATTGAGCGCCCAAATCAGAGTCGTCACTCGCAAATCTGATGATAATGCAGCTACATTTGCTGTATCGGACGAAAACGACAACGTAGTGTCGGTTTGGTTGCGTATTGGGTAGTTCGAGCGATTTTGCAGCGTTGTTGCGCTCGACAGAGGTGTAGATTGCCCTGAACGAGTTCGATATTTTCGAAATCGGAAAGGTGCCAGCGCCTCAAGTGCTGTTCTCGCAAAATACAGGAGCTTTGAAGCGGTATTCTTGCAAACAGCGGGCTAAAACGAATTGCATTGCCTGTTCCGGTCTAGATATGTTGAGGCAGGAAGCCCTGCGACGGGATTGCGGGCTGTAAAGCAATGCAGAGTGCGTAAATGGAATCCAACACAAGGCGCAACGGCCGGGAGAAGCAAACCCGCCAACGCGGAACGCATTCGGTCGAAGAGCGTCTGAACAGCGAAATCGTCAGGATGCTGGAGATGGATGGCCGTATGGCATTCTCTGAAATTGCGCAACGGCTGAAGGTTTCAGAAGGCACCATCCGCAATCGCGTGAACGGAATGAAGGAAAGCGGGATGCTGCGCATTGTTGCCATAGCAGACCCGCGTGCCGCCGAATACAAAGCCGACGCGATGGTTTGTGTTAAAGTGGCGCCAGGGGTAACGCCCAAAGAGGTGGCGGATCGGCTGAATTCCGTATCAAGTGTGGTCTATATCCTTTGGGTCACGGGCCGGTTCGACTTGCTGATCGAGATCGTTTGTGACGAGCCAGACAAGATGACGAGCTTTCTCGAGGAGCACATCCACAGTTGCGAAGATATTGCGGATGCCGAGGTGATGCTGGGCTTGAAGAACTTCAAGAACCAGTTCCTGCTAAAGCGGGATTGGGATCAACGCAGCGACGTTGCGAGCGACTGACACGAGCTTGACCTTGCCTTCGAGTGATGTGGGCCGCGCATGCAGTTCCTGGTTAACTATGGATGCGCAGGATCAGTAATCCTCCTCCGATTTCCCTGCCTCTGCCCGCATAAGTGCGGTTATTTCACGCTCGCATTCCAGATAGCCGGGCAGGGCGATCAGGTCTTCCTTGCTTTTTAGTTCTGCGCCCTTCTTGAATTCCAGATCCAGCACGGTTTTCAATCGTCCCGGATTGGCCGACAGGAACACAATCTTGTCGGCTAGAAATATGGCCTCCTGAATGTCATGTGTGACCAGGAGGATCGTGGTATGGGTGGTTTCCACGATTTCCAGAAGCATTTCCTGCATGTGCCAACGGGTCTCGGCGTCCAACGCGCCAAAGGGCTCGTCCATCAGCAGAATTTCCGGTTCATTTGCCAGTGTGCGGGCAATTGCGACGCGCTGTTTCATGCCACCGGACAGCGTGTTGGGATAGGCGTCGCGAAACCGGGACAGGTGAACCAGCTCGATGAATTTCTCGGCGCGCTCCGTGCGTTCGGCTTTGGGCACTCCGTTAAGTTTCATGCCGTATTCCACATTTTCGAACACGGTCAGCCAGGGGAAAGATGTGTAGCTTTGAAACACCATTCCGCGCTGGCGTGAGGGGCCATGGATTATTTCGCCGTCAAGGCTGACGGATCCGCTGGTCGGGTCTTCCAAACCCGCCACGATGTTCAGCAGTGTGGATTTGCCACAGCCCGACGGGCCCAGAAGAATGCATAATTCGTTGCGTGCAACGGAAAAGGACACATCACGCAGGGCTTCGACAGCCTTGGTCTTGCTGCCAAAGGTTTTCGAAACATTGTTGGTGGTCAGGATTGTGTCATCCAGAGGCATAGTGGTTCTTCTGTCCCAGAAAGTATGGTTTTTGCGGATTCCGGGCGGGGCCAATTCGGCCCTTCGCCCGCGTTTTCAGCATAGATCAGCCGCGATACCCCGCATCATAAAGTTCTTTGTGAAGCTCGCATTCGATGCCGGTTTCAGGGGCCTGAACCGATTTGATCAGGTTGAACTTAACCCACCATTCACTGACCAGGTTCCAGTGGTCGTTGATCTGGCCGTTGGTCTGATCAAATGGCGGATTACCGGGGGCTGATCCGCAGAACTGCGCGGCCTCCATGAAATCGTAGACATAGAGCCCCCCGTCGGTGCGGCTGCCATCCTTGCCCAGCACCAGTTCCACATCCTCAACGCTCATCTTCATGCCGTCGGCGATGATCTGGTTGCCCTCGGTCGGATTTTCCTGCCACCAGGAAATCGCGTCATACATGGCCTTCAGAGTGTTGCGTGCAGTGTCGCGGCGTTCAGTGACAAATTTCTCGGACATGTAGTGACCATCTGCGACTACACCTTGCTTGAGCCAAATGGGTTCCTGCGAATGGGCCAGCACAGAAGAACCTTCCAGTGCTTTCAGTGTGTTGGAGCCATAGGGTTCCCAGAACTCGGACGCGGCTACGCCGCCACCGATCATCGCGGCAAAGGCATCATCGGCGATGATGTTGCGATATGTGACGGAGTCAAAGGGCACGCCGTTTTGTTCCAGCCACATGGCCACGAAAATCTGCGACAGTCCGCCCTCCAGAACGGCAACTTCCTTGCCGACCAGATCCTGCGCGCTGGTGATGCCCGGCGCTGCGACGATTTTGTCGGTACCGTTAGAAAGATTGCCAAAAGCAACCAACTTGATCGGCAGACCGCTTTCAACGCCAACAGGGGTAAACTCTGCGGTTGAGCTGACCACATCCATCTGATCGGCAGCGATTAGATTGAAGCTTTCATAGGGGTCTTCAATTGTCTGATACTGAAGGTCCAGATCCGGGGCGAGCCCCTTTTCGATCGCTATGTGCCAAAATCCGTACCCGGGCCAGGTGAAGCCTGAAATCTTGACCTCCTCGGCGGCGTTCGCCACCATGGGGGCACTGGCTAGCAGCACGGCTGTGCCCATTGAGCGCAGACTGTTCCAAATCATGGATTTCTCCTTCTCCTGTTGGGTGGATGTTTTGTTTTTTCTTGGTGATGTGGTCGCCGGCACCTGCTTTGGGCGCTCGTTGGTTGGATTAATTCAAGTCAGTGCCTGCCCTCCAGATACGGGAATGCAAAGCGATAGACCTGCCGCAGCAGGAAATCGAACATGAGGCCCAAAACCCCAATGACCAGAATACCTGCCATGATTTCATCCACATGCAGGAACCGTTTGGCGCGCATCATTACCGCGCCGATTCCGGCATCTGCAGCGGTAATTTCGGCGATCACAAGATAGGTCCAGCTCACGGCCAGCATCTGTCGCATCGCAATGGTGATATTAGGCAGCGATGCGGGAACCACCACGGTGCGAAGCACCTGCAGACGGTTTCCGCCCAGTGTGACCGACGTGCGGATCAGATCGGCGGGCACGGACTTGACGTAGTCCGTGATCAGCGTGATCAGAAACCAGATCACCCCGATGAACAGCAATGACAGTTTCTGCATGTCGCCCGCGCCGAACCACATCAAAAGGAGCGGTATGAAAGACGGCGCGGGCAGATAGCGCCATGCTGACACAAACGGGCTGAAGAATGCTTCGACGGTCCGGAAAGTGCCCATAAGGATGCCCAACGGAATCGCTACTGCACAAGCAAGTGCAAAACTCAACAAGACCCGCCAAACACTGATCAATACGTCGTTCAGAAAGCCATTATCGGCGAACATCGTATAAAGTGCGCTAAGCACTTTGACCGGGCCGGGCAATAGGATGTCGTTGGCCCATTGCTGCCAAACTGCGAATTCCCAAACACCGAAGAATGAAACCCAAACGGCAACGCCGAGGGTGATGCTCCATGAGGTGGGGATGTCCTTCTTGAACTCGAAAAACCGCCGCCGCGGTGTTTTGGAGGACGTATCGGCCATGGAACGCTTGGCTACGCCGGAGATCTTGTCCGGGGTTGTGGACTGGCCGATGGTTCCGGTCACAAATTCCCTCCTTTTTTGGCATCTTCCACACTATTCCGGCATGATTTGCGGGCCAATATGGTGAGGTGGATCAACGTATCTTGCATAAAGTTATGGTATGGTGAATCGGCAATATAGCAACAACAATTTTGCTTAATTCGCACGACAACTCTACTTTACCTGAGTTTTCAGGTTACCTGCCAGGTATTCACGAGCTGAAACGGTAGTGGCGTGGATCTGCCAGTTTAGCGCTTTTTTGGAACTTCTCTCGGACAAGAGGGAAGTCGACAACCAGCCGAACATAAAAAGGAAGCCGAGAATGGAGAAAGGAGACCGGCGTGATACCTATATTGAAGGCTGGCGCAGCGGCAACCCGGTAAAGAGCCCTGCAGCGACTACTCCTGAATTCTGTTACGATCATGCCATATGACACCGGCAAGCACTGCGTTTTCTATCATCACTATCACAACGTCTGGTCGTCGAAGTATCGCTACGAGGTGCTGACCGGTCGGGCGGGCGAGCAGGTACGTGACATCCTCCGCCAGGTCTGCCGCGAGAGTGAGGTCGACCTCTTGTGCGGGGTGCTGTTTTCCGACCACGTTCAGATGTTCGTTTCGGTTCCGTCGAAGCGCGCCATT
>NZ_JAMFMB010000041.1 GCF_023502395.1 Ruegeria spongiae
GCACCAAGTCAAAACAAATCCACCCCAATACAGCCCAACTCGCGCAATCCCGAGTCGCGCTCTCAATCCAAACAGATTCTCCGGGCGTAACCAGACCCGGCAGACCGGCGCGCCCCGCCTCTCCGACAATTCATAAACCTGTTTCAAAACCGATACCCCTCTGTCACGCGCCCGGATCAGGCAAGCTCCATCCAATAAAGTGGGGATCTCATGAATAGAGCGTCAGCATTGGCCATGGTGGCCATTCTTACCGCCGGTAGCGCCGCCGCAGAAATGAACTTCAACCGCATCGCCTCTTTCCCGGTCATCAGGAACATGGCCAATGGAGAGGACACCAACCGCGAAAGCTCGCCTGAGATCATCGCGGCGACGGCGGATGGCAACACGCTGGTCTATACCGACAGCCCCCTTGGCGCCGTGGGCCTGATCGACATCACCGACCCGATGCATCCCGCGCCTCTGGGCAATATCAACATCGGCGGCGAACCCACCTCGGTGGCGGTACTGGGCAATACCGCATTTGTCGGCGTGAACACCTCGGAGAGCTACACCGACCCCTCAGGCAAACTGGTCGCGCTGGATGTAGCAACCAAAAAGATCATCGCCTCTTGCGAGCTGGGCGGACAGCCTGACAGCATCGCCGCCGCGCCCGATGGCAGCTTCATCTCGGTTGCGATCGAGAATGAGCGTGACGAGGACCTCAATGACGGCCTCATTCCGCAGTTGCCCGCCGGGTCGCTGGCCATGATCGGCCTGGCCGCCGGTGGGCTGGACTGCGCCAATATGAAGAACGTGGATCTGACCGGTCTTGCCCAGATTGCAGGCAGCGATCCGGAACCGGAATTCGTCGACATCAACAGCCTTGGCGAAACAGTCATCACCTTGCAGGAAAACAACCACATTGCCGTGGTGAACAGCCAGGGCAAAGTCATCAGCCATTTCTCGGCCGGGTCAGTTGATCTGGAGGGGATCGACGCCACCGATGAACGCGGATCGCTGATCTTCGACGAAAGCCAGAAAGGCCGCCTGCGCGAACCCGACGCCGTCAAGTGGATCGACGATAGCCACTTCGCCACGGCAAACGAGGGCGATTATGAAGGCGGTTCGCGCGGATGGACCATCTTCGCCAAGGACGGCGCTGAAATCTATGACAGCGGCTCCGCGTTCGAACATGCCATCATCCAAGTGGGCCACTACCCGGACAAGCGCTCGGACAGCAAAGGGGTCGAGCCCGAAAGCGTGACCGCCGCAACTTTCGGCGGCACGCCGATGATCTTCGTCGGCGCTGAACGCGCCTCGATCGTGGGCGTCTATGACGCGACGGATCCGGTCAAACCGGTGCTGAAACAGTTGCTGCCGTCGGGCGTCGGGCCGGAAGGGTATGTGGCGATCCCCGAGCGCAATCTACTCGTCTCGGCCAATGAAAAGGACCTGATCGAGGATGGCGGCCCGCGTGCGCATGTCATGATCTATGAGTATCAGCAGGCACCTGCAACCTATCCCCATCTGACCTCTGCCGGGACCAGCGCGCTGATCGGATGGGGTGCGATGTCGGGCATGGTCGCAGATGACGACGGCATGATCTGGGCGGTGAACGACAGTTTTTATGGCTTCCAGCCGTCGATATTCAAGATCGACCCCAGCCAGACCCCGGCGCAGATCACCGATGTGATCCGCATCACCCGAAACGGAGCGCCGGCGCAGAAGATCGACCTGGAAGGCATCGCGCTGGATGGCAATGGCGGGTTCTATGTGGCCTCTGAGGGTCGCACAGACCGGCTGATTCCACATGCGATCTACCACGTGCAGCCTGATGGCGCGATCAAGGACCGGAAGGGTGAGATCGGGTTGCCCCCCGAACTGATGGCGGTCGAAAAGCGGTTCGGCTTCGAAGGCATTGCCCGCATTGGCAATACGCTCTGGATGGCGGTTCAGCGGGAATGGAAGGATGACCCTGAACACCAAGTGAAGCTGGTCGCCTATGACCTTGAGAGCAAGGAATGGGGCGCAGTGCATTACCCCAAAGCCGCGCCGGATACCGGTTGGGTCGGCCTGAGCGAGATCACCGCCTTTGGCGAACATGTCTATGTCATCGAGCGGGACAACCAACATGACGACCGTGCCGTCACCAAAAAGGTCTACCGCATACCGCTGAGCGAGATGAAGCCCGCTCCGCTGGATGGTGATCTGCCAATCGTCAGCAAGGAACTGGTCCGAGACCTGCTGCCAGATCTGAAATCAACCGGTGGCTACGTGCTGGACAAGATCGAAGGGATGGCGATCCTGCCCTCGGGCGAGGGTTTTGTGATCAGCGACAATGATGGCGTGGACGACAGTTCCGGAGAGACCATGTTCTGGTCCATCGGCAATATCAGCGAAGGCAGCTAAGGACCGACCGCCCAAAATCAGGGCGTCCGACAACACTCCGCCCCGCGTCCGGAGAGGCGCGGGGCGGTGCGAAAACCAGAGGTAAGCCCTGTTTTCGCGACACTGTCCCGGCGTGCTACAAACGCCGGTCAGAGTATCGGTGCGATCAGTTCACCGGTTTGGCGTCAACCACGTCTGCTTCTGCCGCTGCAGGCGAGCCGATGGCGATCCGACGCGGTTTCAGCGCTTCGGGCACTTCGCGTTTCAGGTCGATATGCAACATGCCATTCTCATGGGTCGCGCCGGTCACGCGCACATGGTCGGCCAGTGCAAAACGGCGCTCGAAGGCGCGGGTGGCGATGCCACGGTGCAGATACTTGCGCTCGGACTCATCACTGGCCTTCTTGGCCGAAACGACAAGGGCGTTTTCCTTGACTTCAACCGCCAGATCATCTTCGGCGAACCCGGCGACAGCGATCGAAATGCGGTAGCTGTCCGCATCGGTTTTTTCGATGTTGTAAGGTGGATAGCTGGGCTGAGCCACGTCGTTGCTCATCACGCGGTCCATGATGTCGGCGATCTGATCAAAGCCGACGGTGGCGCGGTGCATGGGTGCAAAATCAAAACTACGCATTTTTCGTTTATCCTCATTCTAGAGCGATGGACGTTGTGCCCTCCGATTGGACGGGCGGGTGATGTTCGGGTCCCAGAGTGGCAACCCGACGCAATTCAGATGGGGACGAAAAAAATGGGTTTCAAGACCCGTTCGGGCGGATGAATTTGGCGCCTGAGCTGCGGCGGCCCGACCCGACACCCAGCATTTTGATCCCGGCCTTGGGGCGGGGTGCATCGCGATACATCTGACGTTTCAACTGCGCGACGATCTCGGGCAGTTCCATACCGACCCCGATCTTCTGCCCGTTATGGTTCCCGCCGCCGGACAGCACCGACAGAATCTGCCAACGACTGTCGGACCTGGCCAGCAAGGCAGACCCGGATGAGCCGAAGGTCAGATCGCAATCCACCATGATCAGCCCTTCCTCCCGGTTCAGGATGCGGCAGGACTTCTGACGCGAGATCGCCTCGGCCCGGCCCTGCCCATAAGAGGACACGCTGATTTCCGCACCGTGGATATTGCCGGAATGCAGGGCAAAGGGATTGGCAACGCTCAACGGAACCGGCTGCGTCAGCCGCATCAATGCGACATCCACGCGAATGTATTCCGGAGACATCGGCTGGCGGATGTCAAAATCCGGATGGACCGCGATCTGCGATACCTCTTGCCGCGACAAGGATGCACCGTCGCTATACCCGGCGTGGAAAACCGCGCGGCCCGGCGCATAGGGTTTGCCGGTGGACCTGTCCACCGCGCAATGGGCCGCCGTCAGAACCAGATCGCGTGCGATAAGCGTGCCAGTACAGAACGACCCACCACCAAGGTCCAGCTTGCCGACGGCCTCCCATCCCAGCAGGTCCTCGCGATCGGTCAACCGCCGCAATCCGCTGTTCTGCGCGTGTAGCGGCAGGGACAGGCACAGGCCGAGGAAAAGAAGCAGAAAGGTTCTCATGGCTTGATAAATTTCGCGCTGGTGGATCCGTTCATGATCCGATTGGAGGGGCGTGCGGTCAGTTCGGAACGCAGAATGGCAAGCGATGCCTCAAGCCCTGCGCCCAGCGCCACCCGGCCTCCATCCGATTCGGCCTTGGCCGACACCACAGAGACGATGCGCGGCGTGCCATCGCTGAATGAAAAGACCGGCGCGCCGGAAGAGCCGAAATCCACGTCGCAGGACATGACAAGGATGCCCTGTTGCCGCGCCATCACCGAACAGGCTCGCTGAAGCGACGGCGCGTCGGAGCGGTCCTGCGCATAAGACACGATGCCGACATCCTCGCCCCGGTCCGGGTGGCTGCCGGTCGCAAAGGGCAGGATCGTGGTATTTCGGATCGGGCGGTCCAACTGGATCAAGGCCACATCATTACGCACGCGCTGCGCCGAGATCTCTTCCTGATGTTTGTAATCCGGATGGATCGCCGCGCGGCTGGCACCGCGATATGCCGAGGCGTGGCCCTTGCGCCAGCCCGCCAGAAACTCGATCCGGGACAGGTCGATCCGCTCATCCGAGGTGTGTTTGAACAGGCAATGTGCGGCGGTCAGGACCAGATCGGGCGCAACCAGCGCACCGGTGCAAAACCCCGCCCCGTCGATATCCAGACGCCCGACCGCCATCCAGTCACGCGCCGAATCCGTGGTCTCTAGCCGTTTCAACCCGCTATCCTGCGCCAGACCCAATCCGGGCAAACAGGCAAGCAACAGGGCTTTGATCACAATACGCACATAAGGCTCCGCCAGCATTCGTCCCTTGTTTTAGCCAAGTCATACGGCGAAATTGCGGCAAGGTTACAGGCTTGGGCGCAGGTTCGGGATCTCCGTTTCGCGACTGTGGGAATGCAGCAACGCCGGGGGTTTCGGGCCGCCGGTTGCCCAGTCCAGCAGCTCGACGGTATGAACCACCGGTACCGCCGTGCCCGAGCCAATCTGCATCATGCATCCGATATTGCCCGCCGCGATCACATCCGGATTTCGAGCCTCAAGCGTCCGAATCTTTCGCTGCTTCAGCTTGCCCGAGATTTCCGGCTGCATCAGGTTGTACGTGCCCGCGCTGCCGCAACACAGATGGCTGTCGGCGGGTTCGACAATATCGAACCCGGCCCGGCGCAGCAGGGTTTTCGGATGCGCGGTGATCTTCTGCCCGTGCTGCAGCGAACAGGCCGCGTGATAGGCCACAGTCATATCGCGCGGCGCGGCCTCGGGCAGTTCCAACTGCACCAGCAGTTCCGAGACATCCATCGCGATCTGAGACACGCGCCGCGCGTCCTCAGCCAGATCGCTGTCGCGGAACATATGGCTGTAATCCTTCACGGTCGTTCCACATCCCGAGGTGTTGATGACAATCCCGTCCAGCCCCTGCCCGTCCATCTCACGCGCCCAGGCGCGGATGTTGCGCGCCGCGCTGGCGTGGCTTTCTCCGGTCTTGCCCATGTGATGGGTCAGCGCCCCGCAACAGCCCGCGCCTTCGACCACCACAACCTCGCACCCCAGCCGCCTCAGCAGGCGTATCGTGGCATCGTTGATATCGGTGTTCAGCGCTTTCTGTGCGCAACCGGTCATCAGCGCGACCCTTCTGAGTCGCGGGCCTTTGGGCGCAAAGCTTTGCGGATCGTCATTGCGGCTGACCGGAGGGATGTGCCGCGGCGCCATATCCAGCATTGCCCGCAGCCGCGCATCGGGCAGCAGGCCACGAAACGGTCGCGCGAGTTTTGCCCCCAACAAAGCCAGCCGGAACCGCCTCGGATAAGGCAGTATCCGCGCCAGTGCCCAGCGCAGGGCCCGGTCGCCAAAGGGGCGCTTGTAATTGGCCTCGATATATTCGCGCGCGTGGTCCACCAGATGCATGTAATGCACGCCCGAGGGGCAGGTTGTCATGCAGGCCAGGCAGGACAGGCAGCGGTCGATATGCTTGACGGTCTTTTCGTCCGGCACACGGGCGTTTTCCAGCATGTCCTTGATCAGATAGATGCGCCCGCGCGGGCTGTCCAACTCGTCGCCCAGCACCTGATAGGTGGGGCAGGTCGCGGTACAGAACCCGCAATGCACACAGCTTCGCAGAATCTCATTGGAGCGTTTGATGGCCGGGTCTTTCAACTGTTCCGGCGTAAATTCTGTCTGCATGATCTAGCCCATCAATCCGGGGTTGAAGCGGCCCTGCGGGTCGAAGCGTGCCCGGATGCCATGCGCGATTCTGATAAGTGTTTCATCCTGTGGCTGAAAGCGTCCGAATCTTTCGAAGTCGTCCCTGCTGGCCCGGACCAGCGAAACGTGTCCCTGGATTCCCCCTAGAGCCAAGCGCAGATCGACACCTTCGGGAGCCAGCGTCCAAATCAACCCACCGCCCCAATCCACCACATGCTCAAACTCCCACTTTCCGGTCACCAGAGGCATATCCGTCGGCTTTACGGACGTTTTCCAGACATTGCCAACCGCATTTCTGAATGGCGTAACATCCCGCACTGCGCTCCAAATCGCCTCGTTTTCGTCCGAATCAGTGACAATTCGGTCAGGCTTTAGGTCCGCAAACAACTCCAGCAGTCTCCCAACACGGTATTTGACCGAATCCTCGAACCCCTCAATTCGAATGACTGTCTTGGATTTTGATGTCGGGCTTCTGTTTCTTTGCGGTAGCCGAGCCGCTCCCGTGATCTCGAAGGGAGATGCCAACGCAGCACAGAGTACCTTCGAAGCCGCCGTCCAGCCACACCCGTGCCAAACTAAGGTGATCCCCATCTCCGGCTTGGGCAGAACCTTCAGCGAGACCTCGCTCAACACCCCCAGCGTGCCCCAGGACCCTGCCATCAGCTTGACCAGATCATACCCGGTCACATTCTTCATGACCCGGCCGCCATTCTTGATGACGGTGCCACGACCATCAACAAACCGCACCCCCAACAGGAAATCGCGGCAGGCCCCTGCCTGAACCCGTCTCGGGCCCGAGACATTGGCCGCCACGACCCCGCCAATTGTCGGCTCACCTCGTGTGCCCAGCAGCACCCGGTGATCCATCGGCTCAAAAGCCAAGCGTTGACCTTCGGCATCCAGCGCGGATTCGACCTCGGCCAGTGAGGTTCCGGCAGCAGCCACCAATGTCAGCGCACCCGGCTCATAGAGGTGGATGCCCGACAGGCGCGACATGTCCAGCGCAGGCGCCGATCCGGTCGCGCCGCGCGTGCCCCCGCCGACAATGGACACCGGGCCATTCAATCCGGCGACGATCCGCGCCAGCTCCGTTTCTGCCTCTGGTATCATCCCAGCTCTTCTTTATGTTTCGGGGCGATTTGTGGGTGACAAATCACGCGCTGCGTCTCTGTGCCGACGATCCGAGCGGAAAAACCTTGGCCGGGTTCAGCAGCCATTGCGGGTCGAACACGTCCTTGACCGCCATCTGCGTCTCAAGATCTTCGGAATTGTACTGATGCAGCATCAGATCGCGCTTTTCGATGCCCACCCCGTGCTCTCCGGTCAGGCAACCGCCTGCATCGACGCACAGCCGCAGGATGTCGGCACCAAAGGCTTCGCATTTCTCCAGATCACCTTGCTTGTTGGCATCAAACAGGATCAACGGGTGCATATTGCCGTCACCGGCATGAAAGACATTGCCAACAGGCAGCCCGTATTCCTTGCTCATTTCACCGATCCGACGCAGCACCATGGGCAGTTCCGAGACCGGGATCGTGCCGTCCAAACACATATAGTCGTTCAGCTGCCCCATCGCCCCAAAGGCGGATTTGCGGCCCAGCCAGATCTTGGCGCTTTCCTCTGCCGAGCCACTTTCCCGCAGCTCGACAGGATTGTGCCGCCGGGCAATCTCGATGATCTTGGCCAGTTGATGGTCGATTTCTGCCTGCGAGCCCTCGACTTCGACAATCAACAAAGCCTCGCAATCGGGATAGCCTGCATGGGCGAAATTCTCGCAGGCCTGAATGCAGAGCCTGTCCATAAACTCGATCGCAACTGGCAGGATACCGGATTTGATGATGTCGGACACACATTGCCCGGCCACCGCATTGTCATCGAACCCGATCAGCACCGGGCGGGCACCTTCGGGCTTGTGCAGGATGCGCAGCGTCGCCTCGGTCACCACGCCCAATTGCCCTTCGGACCCGCAAATGACCCCCAGCAGATCCAGCCCGCCCGCATCCAGATGCGCGCCGCCGATCTCGACCACGGTGCCATCCATCATCACCATGGTCACTCCCAGCAGATTGTTGGTGGTCACCCCGTATTTCAGGCAATGCGCGCCGCCGGAATTCATCGCGATATTGCCCGCGATGGCGCAGGCCAGTTGCGACGACGGATCGGGTGCATAGAAAAAACCGCGCTCTTCCACCGCACCGCTGACGCTGAGATTGGTGCGTCCGGACTGCACCCGGATGATCCGGTTGTCATAGTCGGTTTCCAGCACGTCGTTCATGCGCGCGACACCCAGAATGACGCTGTCCTCGGTGGGCAGGGCACCGCCCGCCAGCGACGTGCCCGAGCCGCGCGGCACCACCGGCACGCCCTCTTCATGGCAGATGCGCAGCACGTCCGACACCTCCTGCGTCGAGGCGGGCAGGACCGCAACCATCGGCGGGCAGCGATAGGCGGTCAGCGCATCACACTCATAAGCGCGGGTTTCGGAAATGTCGTGGATCAGCGCATCATCGGGCAGCACGGTCCGCAGGCGGGCCAGCAATTGCGGCTTTCTTTCAAGGATCTTGGGATCTGGCGCAGGCATTTCCATAGCGGGACTCCATTTTGGTAAGTTAGTATTACCAATTTAGGCATCTGGCAAGTCACCCGCCCTGCCCCTATGGTCCCGGCATGTCATGGATTGATCGCGCATCGCTGTTTTCGCCGCTGGATTACGGTGCCGTCGCCCTGCTTGTGGCAGGTTGGCTCTGGATCGGCTGGCGGATCGAGAAAGCCGACTCAAACCGCCCATCGGTGTCTTATCTGATGGCAGGGTTCCGGCGCGAATGGATGATGCAGATGGTGACCCGTGAGCCCCGCGTGCTGGACAGCCAGTTGATCGGGCATTTGCGGCAGGGCACCACGTTTTTTGCCTCGGCCTCGATGATCGCCATTGGTGGTGGCCTGGCGCTGGTCGGCAATACCGACCGACTGGCCGGCGTTGCGCAGGAGCTTGCCATCGGCGACGCGCCCGCTTTCGTCTGGGAGCTCAAGATCATCTGCGTCCTGCTGTTTCTGTCGAACGCGTTTCTGAAATATGTCTGGGCGCATCGCCTGTTCGGCTATTGCGCAGTGATCATGGGTGCGGTGCCCAACGATCCCGAGGCCGCCAATGCCTATCCCCGCGCCAAACAGGCCGCCGACTTGAGCACCACAGCGGCGCGCAGCTTCAACCGCGCCATGCGCTCGACCTATTTCGCGCTTGCGGCGGTGGCCTGGATGCTCGGCCCGGCTGCGTTGATACTGGCAAGTGTCATCACGCTGGCGATGCTCTATCGCCGGGAATTCGCGTCTTATTCACGCGAGATACTGCTGAACCCGCCTGCGGACACACAAACTTGAATGCAGGGCACGCGCTTCGCCGTTAAGCTGCTGCCATGAGATTCACTCTTCCCTTTGTGCTGCTGGCCGGGCCCGTTCTGGCAGATCCACCAACCATCGAAAACGTGACCGCGTTGCAGTCCGGCAGCGACTGGCGTTTCGACGTAACCATTTCGCATCCCGACACTGGCTGGGATCACTATGCCGATGGCTGGCGCGTTCTGGACATGGACGGAAACGAGTTGGGTCTGCGCGTGTTGCATCACCCGCATGAACAGGAACAGCCCTTTACCCGCTCGCTCGGCTCGGTTCGCGTCCCCGATGGCACGGTTCAGGTGCAGGTTCAGGCCCGCTGCAGCGTCGATGGTTGGAGAGATGAGACCACTCTGGTCCCCCTGAACTGATCCTCAGAACACACCCAGACTGAGACCCGCCGCCAGAGCAGCACCTATCTCGCGGCATGTGTCGAGCTGATCACCCGGAATGTGTTTTTCAGCAAGGATATCTTCGGGGGATTGGGCATGGGTGCATATGATCAGGGGTGGCTGCACCTCTTTCAGCCGCCAACCCGTGGCGATCCGCGCCGTTTGCCGCGCCGCGTTTTCGCCATCGGACCCGGCACAGACCATCTGCGCATAAGGCCGCCCTTCGATCCGGCCCAGCACAGGATAATAACACCGGTCAAAGAAATCCTTCATCACGCCCGAAATCGCGGCCAGATTTTCGGGTGCGCAAAAGATGTAGCCATCGGCGCGCAGCAAATCCTCGGGACCCGCCTGATCGGCAGGCTTGAGCACTGTGCCCGCCTCCTCCCGCGCCGCTTCGGCAGCGGCCTGCGCCATCTGGCGGCTGCCGCCGGTGCGCGAGTGGTACACGATCAAAAGCTGCGCCATGTCAGACCCGGTGATAGGGACCGCCCGACAGGATCGTCGCAGCCCGGTAAAGTTGCTCGGCCAGCATCACCCGGACCAGCATATGGGGCCAGACCATCTTGCCGAAGGACAACGAGAAGTCAGCTTCAGCGCGCAAAGACGGATCAATGCCATCCGCGCCACCAATGATCAGGGCGACATCCTGACGGCCCGCATCGCGCCAATCCCCCAGACGCTGCGCATACTCGGGCGAGGTCAGGGTACGGCCCCGCTCATCCAGCGTACAGATCAGGGCACCTTTCGGAATCGCCTTGCGCAGCAGCGCGGCCTCGGCGCCCATCCCGGCGTTTTTCTTGTCTTCAACTTCGATGATTTTTGCCGGGCCCAGCCCCAGCGCACGACCGGTCCTGTCAAAGCGCGCCAGGTAGTCGTCAATCAAATCCTTTTCCGGTCCGGCCCTGAGACGGCCGACCGCGCAAATGGAAATGCGCATCGTTCCCCGCTTCCGGCCGTCAAAATCGGCCGGGATAACGCCTCAATTCGTCGAGGCGTTGCTACCCTGCGGCAGCCACATCTTTTCCAGCTGATAGAATTCGCGGACCTCGGGGCGGAAGATATGGACGATCACATCGCCTGTATCAATCAACACCCAGTCGCCGGCATCCTTGCCTTCGACCTTTGGCGTGAACCCGAATTCCTGCTTGATGCGATCCGACAATTTCTCTGCCATGGCCGCGACCTGACGGGTCGACCGACCGGAAACGATCACCATGTAATCGCCGATCTCTGTCTTGCCGCGCAGATCGATCTGCACAACATCCTCGGCCTTGTCATCGCTCAGAGAGGAAAGGATACGCTCTAGCAGCTTTTCGCTGGTAAGCTGGGATTGGGCCATCAAACCGGCCCGTTCATCGGCGGTAATTGCCGCCTCTGGATAAAGAGACAGGACATTGTCCTCCTTTACTGCGCGCCGCCAGACCCCGACGCTGGGCTACCTTCGAATTTAACCCCGGCAGCATTACATTTCAATGAAACCTGATATCTGATCGCACGAATGTGCCCCAACGGCACAGTATAGGCGCTGGCAGACCTTGATACATGTGGTCTGGAACTGTATCTGGGCGCCATGAGACCCGATACGGCCCCAACCCTTGATCTGCAAGACCGCGCGCGACTGCGCGAACGGTTTTTTGGGGCTGCCCGCACGGTGCTGGCCCGCCTATAGACGGCGTCCAGCCTTTCGCCAGCAATTCTCCAAATATACGGGAGAGGACCGATGTCCCCCAAAACACTCTATGACAAGATCTGGGATGCCCATGTCGCCCATGAGACCGATGATGGCACCTGCCTGCTTTATATCGACCGCCATCTGGTCCACGAAGTCACCAGCCCGCAGGCCTTTGAAGGGCTGCGCATGGCAGGCCGCCCGGTGCGCGCGCCGGAAAAGACCATCGCCGTGCCGGATCACAATGTTCCGACCACGCCGGATCGGGTCAATGGCATCGATAATGAAGAAAGCCGCATTCAGGTCGAGGCGCTCGACAAGAACGCACGTGATTTCGGCATCAACTACTATCCGGTGAACGACGTCCGCCAGGGCATCGTGCATATCGTCGGCCCCGAACAGGGCTGGACCCTGCCCGGCATGACCGTCGTTTGCGGCGACAGCCACACCGCCACCCACGGCGCGTTTGGCTCACTGGCGCATGGCATCGGCACGTCCGAGGTGGAACACGTGCTGGCCACCCAGACGCTGATCCAGAAGAAATCCAAGAACATGAAGGTCGAGATCACCGGCAAGCTGAACCCGGGCGTGACCGCCAAGGACATCACACTTGCCGTGATTGGCGAGACTGGAACGGCTGGCGGCACTGGCTATGTGATCGAATATTGCGGTGAAGCGATCCGCGATCTGTCCATGGAAGGCCGCATGACCGTCTGCAACATGGCGATCGAAGGCGGCGCGCGCGCGGGCCTGATCGCCCCCGATGAAACCACTTTCGACTATGTCAAAGGTCGCCCGCACGCTCCCAAGGGCGCGCAATGGGAAGCGGCGCTGACCTGGTGGAAGACACTCTATTCCGATGACGACGCCCATTGGGACAAGGTTGTCACCCTGCGCGGCGAAGATATCGCACCGGTCGTGACCTGGGGCACCTCGCCCGAGGATGTGCTGCCGATCACCGCCACCGTGCCCAGCCCCGAGGATTTCGAAGGCGGCAAGGTCGAGGCGGCCAAGCGCTCGCTCGATTATATGGGCCTTGAGCCCGGCACACCGCTGAACGAGATCGAGATCGACACCGTCTTCATCGGCTCCTGCACCAATGGCCGCATCGAAGATCTGCGCGCTGCCGCCGAAATCCTGAAGGGCAAGAAGATCAAGGACGGTATGCGCGCCATGGTCGTGCCCGGTTCGGGCCTTGTCCGGGCACAGGCCGAAGAAGAAGGCGTGGCGCAGGTTTTCCGCGATGCCGGTTTCGAATGGCGGCTTGCGGGTTGCTCCATGTGTCTGGCGATGAACCCCGACCAGTTGCAACCGGGGGAACGCTGTGCGGCGACCTCGAACCGCAACTTCGAGGGGCGTCAGGGACGCGGCGGGCGCACCCATCTGCTGTCCCCGGCCATGGCTGCCGCCGCAGCGATCACGGGAAGGCTTACGGACGTGCGGGAACTGATGTAAGCTACGCTCAATATTAAGCTTTTTGAGGAAAAAGAGACATGAGCGACTGGTTGAAATGGTTCCTGCTGGGACTGCTGTCCATTGTATTCGGCGTCATCGTTCTGGGGGCACCGGTGGTGGCATCGGTCACCGTGACGCTGCTTACCGGTATCCTTCTGCTGATCAGCGGTGGGTTGCAATTGGTGGGCGGCTTCTCGGTCGAGGGCGCGGGCCGCAAGTTTCTGGCCATCATCATGGCGGCGGTCATGCTGTTCCTGGGCTGGTCGTTTCTGGCGCACCCGCTGGAAGGGACGCTGACGCTGGCCACGGTGGTGCTGATCCTGTTCATGGCAGGCGGCATCGCGCGGATCATCCTGTCGTTCCAGATGCGCGGCACCGGGCTTTTTGCCCCAACGCTCATTTCCGGCATTCTGTCGATCATTCTGGCGGGGATCATCTGGACCTATGCCAGTGAAGATCCCACATGGTTGCTGAAACTGCTCGGAATTCTCTTGGGTATCGAAATGCTGTTCAACGGTTTCGGTCTGATCTTTATGGCGCTCTTCCTGCGCGGCAAGGACGGCGAAGCCACCGACACGGAAATCAAGCAAAGCTAAGCGGTCCGGGGGCTGTCCCGACCGCGGGAGTAAGTAAAATGGACAAGTTCGAACGACTCACCGGTGTGGCTGCCCCCATGCCCCTGATCAATATCGACACCGATATGATCATCCCCAAGGTCCACCTGAAGACCATCAAACGCTCTGGCCTCGGCAAGAACCTGTTTGATGAGATGCGCTACCACGACCATGGCGGCGAAAAGGAGGACTTTGTTCTGAACCAACCCGCCTATCGCCAGGCCGAGATTCTGGTGGCGGGCGACAATTTCGGCTGTGGCTCTTCGCGTGAACATGCGCCCTGGGCGATCAAGGATTTCGGCATCCGCTGCGTGATTTCGACCAGCTTTGCCGACATCTTCTTCAACAACTGCTTCAAGAACGGCATCCTGCCGATCGTGGTCGCCGAAGAGCACCACGACATCATCATGGAAGATGCGCACAAGGGCGAGAATGCCCGCATCTCGGTGCATCTGGACGTGCAGGAGATCATTACCTCCGATGGAGTCGTGATCGAATTCGAGGTCGACGCGCATAGAAAGCACTGCCTGCTTCATGGGTTGGACGATATCGGCCAGACCATGGAAAAGGCCCATGCCATTGATGCCTTCGAGGGCAAAGCGTCACAAGAACGCCCTTGGGTCTGAGTGATCGAAACATCCCGATATAAGGCCGCGCAACAGCGCGGCCTTTTCCGTTTGCCCGCAGGTGCAGGCACCCCGGCCGGCGTATCGCGGGGCCAACAGGACCCTGCACCCAAGAGGGGTGTCTCCTAGTGCCGAACCTGCTCAACGTCGATCACGCCCTGATCTCCGGCTTCGTCGAGGAATTCGCCGGGAAATTCGACGCCAAGGGCGAAACGGCATTCACCTGCATCTATAGGTCGGCAGGTTTTCCGGACGAAAGACAGGTTTTTCTCGTCCGCATTGGTGACCGGGCGTACTCTCTCAAAATCGACCTGATGGAGGGGCAGACCGATCGCCTTCGCAACGAGTTCGCCGTCCTGCAGGATCTCCATGATCATTTCCGGGAGTTCGACAACACCCGCATCGTGCGCCCCGAGTATCTTTCGCCCTCAGGGCGGTTCTTTGTTACCGAGTATATCGACCGGCCAACGGCGACCGAAGTTATCCGCAAAACTCCTGACAGTCTTCAGGCTGCGCAGGTCTATCGGCGTGCAGGTGAATGGCTGCACGACTTCAAAGACCAGACGAGAGCCGAGTTCACGCCGCAATGGATGTTCGATACGATCGCTACTCTGGTGCATGGCACGCCCAAAGCCGCCGCAACCAGCTACTCGCCGATGATCAACATGCTCCGACAGCAAGGGGAAAGCCTGACCCGGCGAAACGATACCTGCGGCTTCGCGCACGGGGATTTCCATGGTGAAAACCTGCTTATTGGAAAAGGCGCGACCTATGGCATCGACTTTACCGAAGCGACAGAGAAACACCTGGTCTATGACATAGTGGATTTCCTCAAGATGGATGTGTTTCGTCCTGCAAACCCGGACGAGTTGGACCGCAGCGGCATACTGCGCGTCAACAAAGAGATGTTCCTGCGCCAATACCGCCATGCGCTGGATATCGACATTCTGGATTTCTGCATCCGCATGCGATTGTTGATCGACTGGCTGTCCATAACCGAGGCGAAACATGCCAGCAGCAGCTTCCAGCGTCGCAAGTTCGATCTGATTCATGACCGGCTGCAACAGGCACTTCGAATCTGGTGATAGCCTCAGGTAGCACCGATTCGAATCGCGCAACCCTGAGAGGGTAGAAATATCTGCCCATGCGCCTCCGCGACCTCCAACCACAAGATGTGGTATTCACCTCCTGATCAATAAGCACGCCACACCCGGATTGATGCAAGAACGCACCAGTTTTGCCACTTTTTTGCCCGGAATCGCCTGTTAGCAAGAGGTTCTACTTGAGTGAAAGATTAACGCCTGCACAAATGGTGCAAAAAAACTACTCGCCCTTTACGGGAAGGGCCAAGTTTGGAACGGGATCGGCAATGTATCGACCCGTCCAGTTTGAAGGGGTCGAATTGTGATTGGACGTATCACGGGCGCAGTAATGCGCGGATTACTCGTGGCAGTGATGGTTGCCACGCCAGCACTCTACCTGCCGGGCTATCTAACAAGTTCGGTCGAGATCGTGGTTCTTGTCGCGATCCTTGCCTTTGTGCTGACCTTTGCCGAATACAACTCGGCATTTCCAAGCTTCATAGAATTCCGGGACGCTCCACCGCTGAACCGTCTGCGGTTTGTGGCCCTGATGTCGATGGTCACTTTTCTGACGCTGATTATCAAACACCAATATGAACCGACCAATGTGACTGCCCTGTTCTCAGGTCTTGGTGTGTTGACGGCGCATATGGTCGATTTCCCTTATTCTCCGGTCCGGCTGATCGTATTGATGCTGCCGGATCATAGCTCTCTGGACACGATCAATGCGGTTCGTCTTGCCGCTGGCCTGGCCTATGTCCTGTCGCTGACCACCATCCTGACCTTCTATTTCTCGGTCCGGGTTCGTGGCTGGCCGACCAGCAACGGGGCGTTCAATGTCTGGATCAACCTCCCGCTCTTCGATCCCACCACGGGTGGCGATGTTGTGGCGCGGCTGCAGAAAGACGGGCGCGCCAATATGGTCATCGGGTTCCTGCTACCCTTCGTGATCCCGGCACTCGTCAAGATCGCTTCCAATTTCGTCAATCCGTTCCCGATGGAAAACCCGCACACCCTGATCTGGGTGGTCAGCGCCTGGGCCTTCCTGCCCGCCAGCATGGTCATGCGCGGAATGGCAATGATGCGCATTGCCGAACTGATCGAGGAAAAGCGCCGTCGCGCCTATGAGGACGCAGATACCGAGGCCATGCAAACAGCATGATCCGGCTGGCTTTGGCGCTGATTCTGGCGCTGCCTGCGATTGGCAACGCCCAGCAACTGCGCGTCGCCACCTACAACACCGAATTGAGCCGTGACGGCCCCGGCCTGCTGTTACGCGACATCACTAAAGGGCGTGATGAACGTATCCTGCAGGTGACCCGAATAATCGCAGAGGTGAACCCCGATATCATCGCCCTGCAAAGCATCGATTGGGACCACGAGGCCAGCGCCCTGAACGCCCTCTCCCGCGCATTGGCCGCTGCCGGGGTCCGATTTGACCATGCCCTGCATTTGCGGCCAAACAGCGGGCTGGCGACCGATCTCGATCTGGACGGAGACGGCCTGACCGGCGGGCCCGGCGACGCGCAGGGATATGGTGCCTTTACGGGGCAGGCAGGCATCGCCGTCCTGTCCAAACATCCGATCCTGCACGAAGAGGTTCGGGACTTTTCGACGCTGCTCTGGCGCGACCTTCCCGGGGCGTCCTTGCCTCAGATGGATGGCCTGCCCTACCCGTCCGCAGAAGCACAAGCAGTTCAGCGCCTGTCATCGACCGCCCACTGGGTTGTGCCGATTGAGACACCAACTGGCCGGATCGATCTATTGACCTTTCAGGCTGGCCCGCCTGTGTTCGATGGCCCCGAAGACCGCAACGGATTGCGCAACAGAGATGAGATACTGTTCTGGCGTCACTTTCTGGATGGCCAATTCGGCCAGCCCCCCGAGGCGCGCCTGATTCTGTTGGGCGGCGCCAATCTGGACCCCCATGACAGCGACGGGATTAATGCGGCGGTCCGCTCTTTGCTGACCCATCCCAAACTGCAGGATCCTGCACCGCGCAGCGCAGGTGCCGAGCAGGCCCCGGATCAGGGCCACCAGACGCCCAATGCACTGGATACGGTAGACTGGGAAAAACCGGGCCGTATGCGTGTCGACTACATCCTGCCATCGCGCGACTGGCAGGTTGCCGGATCGGGCGTCTTCTGGCCCGCGCCCGGCGATCCGATGTATGAGCACGCAGTCAATGCCAGCCGCCACCGTTTGCTCTGGACCGATCTGAACACCAATTGATGCGCCGCCCTGGACCAAACAGATCAGCGCAATCCGGCTTCACCCTTTAGAATGGAAAACGGCCCGTTCAATTCCGCACGAACCGCCGCAAATAGGAAACATCACCCGCAGATCACCGGATCGGGCGATGATCTGATGATCGAGGTTCTTGGCAACGGCGGCAATCCTACGACTTTGCAGGGCAAGCAGGCAAACCCGAACGCCAACAGTTGGAACGACATGGACGATCCGAGCAGTGCGCTGCTGGCGCAGTTGCAATCGGCTGGCATGGCTATCGGCCAAACGGCCACCACCGACGCCAAAGTTCCGCGTCTACGATGTGGAGGCGCCGGCACGCTCCTCGACGATGGCGAGGATCCTGTTTCTCTGGATTTTCCCCGACGGCCCCTTGGGAAGATCGCCCAGCAGGTGAATTTCGTCAGGCGATTTGAACTTTCCCAACCGGCTCTGGCAAATTTCCAGAAGCGCCTGCGCCGTCAGGTCCGATCCATCGCGAAGCCTCACGGCTGCGGCAACCGTTTCCCCGTAGCTCTTGCAGGGCCGCGCAAAGGCGGCGGCCTCGACAACGTCGGGGTGCGAATAGAGCGCCTCGTCTATTTCGCGCGGGGCGATATTTTCGCCGCCCTTGATGATCAGCTCTTTCAGCCGTCCGGTGACATAGACATAGCCATCCGCGTCCATGCGCCCCAGATCGCCGGTGCGCAGCCACCCGTCCGGGGTAAACGTCCCGGCGGTCGCATCGGAGTCCTTGAGGTATTCGAGCATGACGTTGGGCCCACGAATGACCAACTCCCCTTCGGTCTCGCGCGCGGCGGGCTGCAGGTCGGCATCAAAGATCGCCGCTTCGTTCCCATATGCGATACCCGGTGAGCCGATCTTGCGCACACCCGGAGGCAAGGGATTCGACAAGATTTGTGCGGCGGTTTCCGTCAGCCCCATGGTTTCGATGATCGGGACCGCAAACCGTTTCTCGAACGCGCGCTGAACGTCCGGCGCCAATGCCGAGGAGGCTGACCTGCCGAACCGGACCCGCTTGCACGCCTCTTCGTCGGGGTTGAGGTCGGAGTGCAGAAGATGGGAAATGATGGTGGGCACAACCGAGAACCACGTGGCCTGCGCCCGCCCCAGATTGTCCCAGAACCGGCTGGCCGAGAACCGCTCGCACATGGCCAGCGAACCGCCCGAGACCAGCGTTCCCATCACCGTCACGCACAGACCGTTGATGTGGTAGATCGGCAAGACGCAGAACCCGCGATCATCAGCGGTCAACTCATGCGCTACCGCCGTTGTCCAGCCACCGGCCAACAGGCTGGAATGGGTGTGCACCACACCTTTTGGGCGACCTGTCGTGCCAGAGGTGTACATCAGCAGCGCATGGTCTTCGGGCGAGAGGTCGTGCAGATCGCCGGTGGCGCCCTCCGCCTGCGCAACCTGCAACGGGGTGATCGCCTCGCGGTTGGCATTGCGGTCGAACAGATCGGTCTGATCGGGATGCACAAAGCCATAGCGCGCGTCGCTGTGCTCCAGCGCATACGCAACGGCACTGTCGCCCGCGACCAGATTGATCATGGTGGCACGGAATCCGCCATAAAGAACGCCGAACACCACCTCGAGCGCTTCGCGGCAATTGGGGTAGAGGATGGCGATGCTTTCGCCTTTGGCCACACCCAGCCCGGTCAACATGCAAGCGATGCGGCGGGCCGCATCTCGCAGCTCGACCCAGCTCAGGTCCGGCGCACCGTCGGGGAAGACAAAACCGCCCCCGCCCTGATCCGCGCGCAGATCCAGCCATTCACGGACGGTTCCCTTGGGTGTGTCCATCATTGGCCCGCCTCCGCCCAATAGTGGCCAAAGATCTGGTCCAGGTCGGGTTCACGAGGAGGTATCTCGCGCACGATCTTGGTGGTCTGGACGAAATGCCGCCAATGCAGGTTGGTGTCGATGGAATTGCCGCCCCAGCTGCCGCATCCCATCGACAGGGAAAACGGCATGCCGTTGTTGAAACTACCTCCGGTGGCAAAGGTATGCGCTTGATTGACGATGACCCGGCAGGTCGGCAAATCGCGGCCCAACTCTACAGCGCGGGCGTCATCGCTGGTATGGATGCCGACCGAATGCCCGGCCCCCTGATGTGCCAGGATACGGGTCGCCGTGGCCTTGGCCTCGGGGAAATCCTTTGCCCGATACAGTGCCAGCACCCGGCTGAGCTTTTCCCCGGACAGAGGGTGATCCGGGCCGATCCCGTCGGTTTCGACCGCAAGGAATTTGGTGCCCTCGGGCACCTTTTCGGTCATGCCCAGCGCCTCGAGCATCTTGTCGGCGTCCTGCGCGATGACCGAACGGTTGAGATGCCCGTCCGGCCAGAGCCGCGCAATAATGCCGTCAGCATCCGAGGCAGGCACCAGCGCACCGCCTTCGGAAGCCATCGCGGCAACAAAGGCGTCATAGACCGCATCCACCACAACCACCGCATTTTCGGATGAGCAAGAGGTCGCGTTGTCGAAACATTTCGAAGCCGTGATCTTGGCCGCCGCCGCAGCCAGATCGGCACTTTCATCCACAATGGTGGTGACATTGCCCGCGCCGACCGCAACGGCGGGGGTGCCGCAGGATTGCGCGCGATGCACGTTGTTCTGACTGCCGGTACAGATCACCCGATCGGCGGTCTCCATCAGCCTTTGG
Organism: Ruegeria spongiae; assembly: GCF_023502395.1. Lineage (GTDB taxonomy): Bacteria > Pseudomonadota > Alphaproteobacteria > Rhodobacterales > Rhodobacteraceae > Ruegeria_C > Ruegeria_C spongiae. The sequence goes on from NZ_JAMFMB010000041.1 coordinate 20,267, forward strand.
GTCTTGGCTTTTGAACCGGGCGCCGGGATCATCAGCACCAGATCGCGATCCAGCCCCAGCTTGTCGAACTCGGCATGGATGTAGCTGAGCAGCCTCTCGCACGAGGCCACACCCTTGGGTGACGGGGCCACCACGATGGAATTGCCGCCCTTGAGCGCGTTGATGATGTTGTTTGCCGGTGTCGCGGCGGGGTTGGTCGATGGGACAACCGCGCCGATGACGCCGATGGGCCGGGCAATCTCGGTGATGCCGGTGACCGGATCATCGCTGATGGTGCCATGGGTCTGCACCTCGGCGAGGTCGCGCAGCAATCCCAGCGTTTTGCGGTGATTCTTGGTGATCTTGTCGGGCACATTGCCCAGACCGGTGGTTTCAACCGCCAATTCCGCCAGCGTGCGGTTGCGGGCCGGTTCCATGATGGCCCATCCGGCCGCCAGCGCTGCTTTGTCATAAAGCGCCTGGCTGCCGCTGGCCTCAAATGCCGCCTGCGCCTTGCGCGCCCGCGCCACGATACGATCAACTTCAGCGATTTCGGGGGCAATCCCGTCCTGAGCGTTCATCTTTGTCCTCGATTGGTTGTCCGGGGCGGACCAGTTCCGCCCCGATGGGGGGGTCTGGATCAGAGACCGGCGAGCAACTCGTTCAGCGTCTGCTGACGCTGCGCCCACATCTCGATCACTTCGTCACGTGTCATGATGTGCATGGGCGAACCGCCTGCCTCCATCTTCTTGGAGACACGGGTATTTGCAAACATTTCCGGCACCGTTGCGGCCAGTTTCTCGATCACCTCCGGCGGTGTGCCCTTGGGCACCATCACGCCCCGGAAATTGACCGAGGAATTGTCCACGTCCAGCCCCTGTTCCTTCATGGTGGGCACATCCGGCAGGAAGGCACTACGCTCCAGATCGGCGACCCCAAGGATTTTGACGTTGCCCGCCTCTTGCGCGCGGAAGGCATCGGACAGGTTGTTGATGCCACCCATCACCTCACCGGCGATCACTGCCTTCATTGCGGCAGCACCGCCACCCTTGGTGGGAATATAGGCCATCTTGGTCCCGGAAGCCTGGTCGATCTGCAAGGCCGCGATGTGGTGGCCGACAAACAGACCGGCACCGGACACGGTCAGTTTGCCGGGGTTTTCCTTGGCATAAGCGACCACATCTTCCATCGAGTTGAAGGGGCTGTCGGCCCCCACCACAAAAACCGCCGGATCGGCACCCCAATTGGCGATGGGTTCAAAGCTGTCAGTCGAATACTGGACCCCGCCCTTGATCGACTGGGCAATGAAATGCGGCACGTTATAAGCGGCCAGCGTATAGCCATCAGCGTCGGCCTGCGTGGCGAACCAGTTCCAGCCCACGCGCCCGCCTGCACCGGGTTTGTTGATGATGGCGATGGGCATGCCCAGCGCATCCTCATTGCCGGATGTCATTGTCACGATCCGCGCCTGGAAATCCGTGGCACCTCCTGCGCCATAGCTGACCATCATCATGATCGGGCGTTCGGGGTATTCGTCGGCCCCTGCTGCCCCCGTCAGCCCCATGAGCGCCAGTGCCGCCCCTGCAATCAATCGTTTCATTTTGCGTTTCCTCCCTGAATGAGTTCGCCCGTGCCTTGCGCACGGTCAGAACAGAATTTCCTTTGGTGTGTAGACGTTCAGCAGCAAGGCAAAGAGCCCGTACATCACCGCCACGAAAACGCCCGTGATGATCGCGCGCTTGATCCAACTTTTGGCCTCGGCATGCGGGGCCGGGTCATAAAGCGACAGCAGGATGAAAAAGGCGATGGCGGTTGCAGTGTAGAACCCCATCGTCTTGGCGGCCCAGAAGACATAGATCAGCATGACGACCAACCCCGGTAACAGGTTCACGAACATCGTCCGCGACACCCCGATGCCCACCTTGGACAGGCCCAGCACTGCCTTTCCAAATGTCCACCCCGCCAGCACCACAAAGACCGATGCGATAAGACGCGGGAACAGAAAGGCCTCGGCCGGTTGCTGGGTATAGCTGATCCAGGTCACCCAGAGCCCGACGGCAAAGACGATGCCAGATCCGAATATATGCTGCGAGCGGTTCATGCCTGCGCCTCCTCTTTGGTGGTGTAGCGGCGGTGGCGAAGTTCCATCCAGACCGAGTAGACGATCGAGGCCAGCACCACGGCGATCAGGAACAGGTTCAATCCGCCGGTCAGGAAATAGGCGCCTCTACCATCGGTCGCGTCGGCGATCATCGAGCCCTGGATAAAGTTCGCCTCGGCGATCGGTCCCAGGATCAGGCCCAGCACCAGCGGCGCGGCGGAGAAGCCGAAGCGCTCAAGAAAGAACATGCCGATACCGAGACAAGCCATGACATAGACATCTCCCATCGAGCTTTGCACCGAATAGGCGCCAAACACCGATAGCGACAGAACGATGGCAGCCATCACCGATTGCGGAACCTGCGCGACACGCGCCGCAAGACCGGCAACGTAAAGACCAAAGATGCACATCAGCACCTGCCCGATCAGCATCGAGTTGATGAAAGTCCAGGCCACATCCGGATGATTGTCGAACAGATCCGAACCCGGGAAGATCCCGTGGATCAGCAACCCGCCCAACAGCACGGCGGCGGTCGGGCTGCCGGGGATCGACAGCGTCAGCAGCGGCACAAGCGAAGGACCAACCATAGCGTTATTGGCGGCCTCCGCAGCAATGACACCTTCGGAATGGCCGGTGCCGAACTTGTCCTTTTCGGACGAGAATTTCTTGGTCTGATCATAGGCGACCAGACCGGCGATCTGGCCTCCGACACCGGGGATCAGGCCAATGATCGACCCGATCAGGGTCCCGATGCTCAGCGCCCGGGTGCGGCTGAACAGCTCGCGAACGGCGGCCAGGATCGAATGGCGCTGCACTTCGATCACCTCGGCTCCGACATTGCGGCGGCCTTTGGCGAACATGGTCAGTACCTGCGGAATGGCGAACAGACCGATCAGCGCGGCGATGATGTTGATGCCGCCCCCGAGTGCGGGATGAAAGATGAAGCGCTGCGCGCCCATGATGTCGTCAAATCCGATTGTGGCCAGCCACAACCCGATACAGCCCGACAAAAGCCCCTTGACCACCGAGGACGAATCCAGCGTTCCGATCACCGTGACGCCCAGTATGGCCAGCCAGAACAGGTGCGAAGGGCCAAAGGCCAGCGCCCATTTTGCCAGAACCGGGGTCAGAAAGATCAGCAGCAGCACGCCAAAGATGCCACCCACAGCCGAGGCCAGGAACGACAGTTGCAACGCGCGCGCGCCCTGCCCCTGCTTGGCCATTGTGTGCCCATCCAGTGTGGTGGCGATATTGGCCGGCGCGCCGGGGATTTTGAGCAGAATGGCACTGACGGCGCCACCCGCGACGGTCGAGGTATAGGCCGCCCCCAACAGGATCAGCCCCTGAACCGCCTCAAGCTGGAATGTGAACGGGATCAGCAACGCCACAGCCATCGTGGGGGACAGGCCGGGCGTCGCGCCCAGGATCAGCCCGCCTACCGTGCCGCCAAGCAGCAACAGGAACGATAACGGCGAAAACACGTCTCCGAAGTAATATATGAATTCCATCCGTGGCCTCCCAACATCGCAAAGTCCTGCTTTGCCTTTTGTTGACAAACTAGGTTAGGCGATGAAAATAGTATTGCAAATGTTTTCATAAATTCAGCCGCGAGCGAGGATATTATGGCGAACTTTCAAAAGGGTAAGGTGGATATCGTGGCGGTTGCAAAGGCCGCAAAAGTGTCTGCGTCAACGGTGTCGCGCACCTTCAATCACCCCGATCTGGTGAATCCGGCGACTCGCAAGAAGATAAATCGAGCGGTGCAGAAGCTCGGCTATATCCGCAACCGCGCAGCCCAGACCATGCATGGCAAGCGCTCAGGCACAATCGGGCTGGTGGTCCCCACCATCAACTACGCCATCTTTGCCGAAGTGATACAGGCGTTCTCGGACTCCATCGACCAGGCCGGGTTCAGCCTGCTGCTGGCCTCTCACGGCTATGATCTGGACCGCGAATACGCCATGGTCCGCAAGTTGCTGGAACACCGTGTCGATGGGGTCGCGCTGGTCGGGCTGGAGCATTCCGAGGCCACGATCCGCTTGATCGAACAGCAGGACATTCCCGCTTTGGAGATCTGGAACTACGCCGAAACATCGGAGCTTCCTTGTGTTGGTGCGGACAACCGCCAGGCCGGGCGCATGGCGGCAGAGCATCTGCTGGCGCTGGGTCACCGCGACATCGGGCTGATCTTTCCCGACACAATAGGCAATGACCGCGCCAGCCATCGCCTGTCCGCCGTTCTTGAAGCCCTCGGCAGCCGTAACATCACAGTCCCCGATCATCGCAAATCCGAGGCGCCTTACAGCGTGTCGCAGGCAAAACAGGCGACGTTGGACCTGCTGGCCCGACACCCCCATCCCACAGCGCTGCTCTGCGGCAATGACGTTATTGCGCAGGGCGCGCTTTTTGCAGCCCAGAAGCTCGGGCTGAATGTACCCGATGATCTTTCCATAATCGGCATCGGGGATTTCAAGGGGTCGATGGATGTCGAACCCGGACTGACAACAATCCGGATTCCGGCGGAGACAATCGGAACGCTCGCCGGTGAAAGGTTCACAGATTACATAACTTCGGACGACCCGACGAATTTCAGGGTCTGTTGCGAGCTGAAATGTATCGTTCGGGGCACAACCGGCAATATAACGATGCCCCCCGGCGCTTCGCGAGAGACCTGAAGCGGCCTGAACTCGGAGTGGTTGTCCGAATGAATTCATCCGCCTATCCAAAAAATAGTCGCGAAAACCCTGTCCCGTATTCAAAGTTCATTCCCGCACAGCCCGAGGTGGATATGC